>JAXDFZ010000013.1:0-31032 GCA_034665305.1 Blastocatellia bacterium
GCGAGAGCGCGAAGCGGGGCAGTAGCCCGACCGTCAGGGAGGGCTCAGGTTGAGTGCATTCTAGAGGGAGCCCTCCCTGACGGTCGGGCTACTGCCCCGGTCAATGCATTCGAAACCTGAAACCTGAAAGCTGAGACCCAGATACTCCTAACTCGAGACCTGAGACTTGAAAATTTGGAGTGCGGCGGCAGCGCGAAGCGGCGACGGCGCTTTGGATATTGTTTCGGGACCAGCTAGTAATAGTAGCCAATCCAAAGCGTGTCGCGCGGCGCTTGCCACCACACTCCAAATTGATTGAGCTGAAACCCAAAGCTCGCGCCGTCAATTCGCATAATTCTGGAAAATCTGCATTCTGAAATCCGCAATCCGAAATCGAGATGTGTGGCATAGCCGGCATTTTTAAATCCGATGGAGCGTTCTCGCCCGACGACGTAGCAGCCGTGCTGCGCATGATCGACGCACAGGAGCATCGCGGCCCTGACGATTGGGGCATTCTGGTTCCGGATTCATTGCTTCGTCACGACGAAGTACAGCGCCTGCTCGAACCGCGGGGTACGGATCAGGTCGGTTCGTATCGCAATGAACCTGGTTCTGCCGCAGTTATCCTCGGCAGCACGCGTCTGTCGATCCTGGATCTTTCACCGCATGGCCACATGCCCATGGGTGGCGGACGCACCTGGGTTACTCACAACGGCGAAATCTATAACTGCGGCGAACTGCGCGATGAGCTGAAGGAAGCCGATTTCCAATCCACCGGTGATACCGAAGTCATTATTAAAGGATACGAGCGCTGGGGCGATGACGCGCTGCACCGGCTGCGCGGCATGTTTGCCCTCGCGGTTTTCGACAATACCAAATCCCGGTTGCTTCTGGCCCGCGATCGCTTCGGCATTAAGCCGCTCTACTACAATTGGAAAGATGTGGGTGCAGGAACACTCGTGTTCGCGTCTGAAGTTCGCGCCCTTGTGAGTTCTGGGCTGGTTCCGAACGTACCTGAACCCGAAGCCGCCGTGCGCTTCCTGCAACTTGGCTCCGTCCCGGCGCCGCTCACAACTATCAAAAACGTTTTCGCACTACCCGCCGGCCACACACTCGCGGCTGACAATCGCGGCGTCAGCATCAATCGTTACTGGAGTCTGTCAGCGCCTTCGTCATCGAGCTACGACAGCGAGGAGCAAGTAGTCGCGCGCACCGCCGAGCTTTTCAACGAATCAGTGAGCCAGCACCTGCTAAGCGACGTCCCGCTCGGCATCTTCCTCAGCGGTGGCATCGATTCGTCAGCCCTGGTCGCGGTCGCGCAGAAGTTTCGCTCGCAACCGCTCACCACGCTCTCGATGGTTTTTGCTGAAGCGGAATACAGCGAGTCGCGCTACTCAAGCCTGGTCGCAAACCGTTATCACACCGACCACCGCGAGACGCGTCTGACCAGCGACGAACTGCTGGCCGAACTTCCGAACGTCTTTGCGGCGATGGACCAGCCCACGGTCGACGGTGTGAACAGTTATTTCATTTCTCGGGCGGCAAAACAGGCAGGTCTGAAAGTCGTGCTCTCCGGTCTCGGCGGCGACGAATTGTTTCTTGGCTACAACCATTTTAAGAAAGCCCGCTCACTGAGTTCACCTATGCGCTGGTGGCAAAAACTCCCCAACGGCGTGCGCCGCAGCGTAGTTAGCGTAGCGCAACAGGGCGGCAAGTTTGCCGGACGCAGCGGGAGCGAAAAACTGAGTTACCTGCAGGACGCGTCCGCCGCTAACCTCTATTTAATGTTCCGCGGGTTGTTTACGCTCGATCAGATTCAGAAGTTGTTGGGTCTTAGTGCTGCCGAAATGAAGCGCTACGGGACGCACCCCGCTACCGTTAACGGCGCGGGCGAATCATCGCTCGTAAATTCTTTCGTAGTGAATGAGTTCCAGCACTACTTGCAGGACCAGTTGTTGAAGGACACGGACTGCATGAGCATGGCCCACTCGATTGAGACGCGCGTGCCTTTCCTGGACCACGAACTGGTCCAGTATGTTTTTGGCGCGCCCGAGCGTTTCAAGTTTGACGGGGCGATGACGAAACCGCTGTTGCTGAAAGCGCTGGGCGAAGATTTTCCCCGCGAAGTCTGGGACCGCCCCAAAATGGGTTTCACGTTTCCCTTCGCTCCCTGGCTGCGAAACCAGATGGCCGAATTCCAGCCCGACAGCGCTAATTCAATAATCAACAAAACCGAAGCCGAAAAAATCCGCCACGGCTTTCAACAGGGCAGCGTTCACTGGTCCCGCCCCTGGGCCCTGATGGTGCTTGAGCAGTGGCAGTAGATTAGCTCGCAAAGAATGGCTCAAGAAAAAAGCGATTTTCCATATATCATTTTTCATTTGTCAGCCGGTCATTGGAATTCCCGTCAATCTCAAAATCTGAGTCATCCTTCAATGGAAAATGACATTGAGAAATGACATATGGCAAATGGCTCTTAGCTCTTACCACTTAGCCCCTTTGCTAGGAGCAATGGAAGTAGGTTGGCCCGTAAGGGATCATTGAAGGAGAAAGACATTTTCCATTTTTCATTTGTCATCCGGTCATTAGAACTCGGGCCACGTGTCATAACCCGCGTCATCCCTCCGATGAAAAATGAGAAATGAGAAATGACATATGGAAAATCGCTCTTACCGCTTAGCTCTGTGCCCTTTGCTCCTACCGCTTTGTCTTTGCTAGTGGCCTGATGCCCAAACTCGCGGTTCTAAACACCCATCCGATTCAGTACTTCGCGCCGCTGTATCGCCGGCTGGCGCAGGAGCCGGATCTCGATCTCACCGTCTATTTCTGTAGCCGTCAGGGTCTTGATGAATATCTTGACGAAGGCTTTGGAGCGCGCTTCAAGTGGGACACGTCGCTACTGGAAGGTTACCGCCACAAGTTTTTGCCGAACCTGCGCCGCCGCGATCAAGTAACCGGCTTCCTTAGCCTGATCAATCCGAGCATCATTCGCGAGCTACGACAGAATGGCTATGACGCTCTGCTGGTGAACGGTCACAACCACGCGACTTACGTCATCGCCATGCTGGCAGCCAAGCTTTTTCGGTTACCCGTTTTCATGCGCTGCGAGACGCACCTGCACTTGCAGCGTTCTACAGTAAAACGCGCGATCAGAAAATCGCTGATGAGTTTCTTCTACAAGCATGTTTCCGATGCTTGTCTGGCAATCGGAACGCGGAACCGCGAGTTCTATGAGTTTCACGGCGTGGCCAATGAAAAAATCTTTCCCGTGCCGTACGCAGTCGACAATGTTGCTTTTATGCGAGCGGCTCAAAACTATGACAAGAAGAGATTGAGGGCTGAGCTTGGATTACCCGTTGCGAAGCCGGTAATACTGTTCGCAGCAAAAATTACGAAACAGAAGAGACCTCATGACTTGCTGCTTGCTTATCAGCAATTGCGCAAGCGGGGCCGCGATGCAGCGCTTGTGTTTGTAGGCTCGGGACCTGAGGAGCAGTCGCTGAAGGATGTTGTTGGCATGAGCGGTATTCCCGATGTGCATTTCTTTGGCTTCCGCAATCAGGGAGAACTCTCGCGGTTTTATGCTGCCGCCGACATCTTCGTCCTTCCTTCGTCTAATGAGTCATGGGGGTTGGCGCTAAACGAGGCAATGTGCGCGGCATTACCGCTCATCGCTTCAGAAGAAATAGGTGCGGTTGCGGATTTGGTGCAACACGGGAAAAACGGCTTTGCGTTTCAAGCTGGTAATGTCGCCGCAATGTCCGATTACCTTTCCCAGCTAGTTGATGATCCTGACTTGCGAGTCCGAATGGGTAGTGAGTCGTTGCGGATAATTAAGCAGTGGGATTACGAAGCTTGCGTGGGGGGGATCAAGAATGCCTTAGCTCACATGGCCTCATCCTGCGAACGCCTACCTGAAGAACAAGCCGCATAAGCTCCCCGCTCTGACTCTGGTTCTCTCGCAGATCTCAATGGACGCCCCAGCAAAAATTCAATTCAGCGAACCACCGGTCGCCACCAGAGAGTCGATGGTTGGTCGCATTGCTAAGGGGTTAGGAGCGTTATCGCTAACGGCAGTCATACAAATTGCTGGTCAAGTTAGCATCGTTCCAGTGGCGCTCTATGCATGGGGCAAAGTTAGATATGGTGAATGGATTCTGTTGACCGGATTGGTGACTCTTCTGCGCCTGACGGATTTAGGTCTGCAAACCTTCGTCGTCAACCGGTTGTGCGCCAGCTATGCCCGCGGTGATCGCGAGAAAATGCAGCGGGAACTCCACTGTGCCCTTCGCGTTCAGATACCGTTGGTTCTAACGGTCGCCTCTTTGTGTGCTGTGCTTCTGTTCACGCTTCCTGTCCAGCGGATGTTTGCCCTCCAGACGGTTACAGTTTCTACGTTAAGAGTCGTAGCGATGCTGCTTGTGGTTGATTTGCTTATTGGAGTTCCAATGGGAGTCATTGCCGGCATCTACCGCGCAACAGGTAAATTAGCCAGGGGCGGTGTACTCGGTGCGAGCCAGCAGTTGGTCGTAATGGTCGGAACACTTGCGTTGATCGCGTGGGGGGCCGGCTTTGTGGCACTGGCCGGTATTCGTGTGATCGTCGCCTTAGGTATGACGGTCTGGATTCTCACGGACCTTCATCGCCTATATCCGTGGTTACAGCTTTGGCCCAAAGCCGGTGACTGGCGCGAGGGCGCTCGGATGATCGGACCCGGGCTGTTTTTTATATTGATACCCCTGGCGGATTATCTTTCCACTCAGTTCACGTTGCTCGTGCTGCAACATTCGCAAACAGGAGGTGAGGTAAGTCGGCTCTCGACTCACCGCACCGTAGTGAATCTGGCGATGATGGCCAGCGGCTTGTTGACAACCGCTGTATGGCCGGAGTTAACGGCGCTTCATGCTCGATCCGAGAGCGACTTGCTCGGTAAAACTCACCGCAGCCTGGCGCGCATGAACATGTGGCTGGTCGGGGCTATCGCGTTTGGCATGCTGCCCTTTATTCCGCTGGTTTATCCGTCATGGACTGCGGGAAGATTGAGCATAGATCGTTGGACCCTGGCGTTTCTAATTACTCGAATGCTGATCTGGGGTGTCTGGAGCGCTAGCATGACAATGTTGTGCGCGATCAATAAACAAAAGCCGCTAGCCGTAGTGCTGTTGGTCTCGGCGGCGATCACGAGCATCCTCTCTATCTGGCTGATTCCGAGATTGGGAATGTCAGGCGCTGCTTTGGCTCAATTGATCGGGGATCTTTCAATATCGGCGTGGCTGATTCCGTGGCTCGCCTCGCGCGAAACGAACGGCAGTTACGCAGTATTCATGGGCGAGACGACTATGGCATTAATCAAAGGCCTGCTGATTCCCATCGCCCTTGGATTGGTGGGCTGGCAGTTGATTAGTTCTGAAGTGCTACGGCTCACTGTTTTGGTGCCGGCAATTTCATGCCTTGCACTCGCTCTTATGTGGAACCAACTAGCATCGTATGAGCGGTCACACTTGCTCGGATTAGTCAAAACGCGGTTTGCATCCTAGACGAATGATTCCCGTAAGCATCTGCCTGACCACTTACAATCGCGCTTTGGTGTTGCCGACAACGATTGACAGCATCTTGAGGCAAACGTTTGGTGACTTTGAGCTGATCATCAGTGACGATGGCTCGAACGATAACACTGAGCAGATTTGTCGCGACTACGAATCTAGAGATAAGCGAGTCAAATACTTTCGAAACTCAAAGAATCTTAAGATGCCGGGAAACCTGAATGCCGCAATACAACGTTCCAGCGGTAAGTATATTGCGAATCTACATGACGGTGACATCTATCGTGAGGATCTAATCTCCAGCTGGAAAGAAGCGCTGGACTTAGACAGCGAAGCTCTTTTTGTTTTTAATGCTTATGACGCCGTTATTGGTGATGGCACACACAAATTGTACAAAGAGCCCTTCGAATCTCGCGTGCCCGCTCTTTACATAGCCTCAAACTACTTTCGCACGCTCGCCTCTTGTATTTGGGGCACGGTCATGGCTCGCTCCACGGCATATGAGGAACACGGTCTTTTTGATCCATCGTTTGGATTCATTAGTGATGTTGACATGTGGCTGAGGTTAGCGAAGGGCCGGCATGTGGCCTATGTTGCTAAACCACTAATTAGCGTGACTCCCCGAGAGTTAGACCACCCATTCGCTCATTACTCCTGGCAGCATCTCTTTTGGCAGTTCGCCATATACAAGCGACACATCGAGACTTATAAAAAAATATACCCAGCAGAATTGGCCAATACTCCTGATGACCCCGTCCCGACATTTCGAAAGATGCTTTTGCGAGCCATGCTTACGTTGGTAAAGCATGGCAAATGGGACCGCGTGCGAGAAGGACTAGCGATTTGGCGTGATTCAGGCGAGCCCCTTCTGAAAGGTGTCGGAACACTGTTTGGAAGTGAAAAATGGCAGCCGGCATGGTACGACCCCGACCTTTGGGCCAGAGCAGCCTATGACGAATAAGCAAGTCAAACCGTCTGACAAAAACACACGCAAGGTATTTAAGTGGTAATTGACCGATTGCTTCGCGCGTTACACACCAGGATAGCGCCGAGTCCCGTTAACGCGCGGCACATGGAATACTCGATGTTGTATTCCGAGGATGATGCGATCTCCAGGCCAAGCTCGCGCTTGCTGGATCTCGCAATCGACGCAATTTCGAACGCCCGTGACGTCTCGTTTGATGAGATCGCCAAACGCATGGGTGGCCGATTTAGTTTTGCAGATAGCACACTCGACCTTTGGCCGGGAGAGCATTACAAGTTGCTCGCCAGTCTGATCAAGGTTCTCAATCCCGGTTTGGTAGTGGAGATTGGAACCGCAGAAGGACTGTCAGCTCTTTGCATGCGGAAATACTTGTCACCGTCGAGTCGCCTGATAACGTTTGATATTGTTCCCTGGAGTGAATATCCGAGAACTTGCCTGACCGCGGAAGACTTCGAGGGCGGACAACTCACGCAAACTATTGCTGACCTGGGCGATGGGGAAACTTTTAACGGCTACCGGGACGTCCTGAAAAACGCTGATCTGATTTTCATTGACGCAGCGAAGGACGGCGTCTTGGAGCACAAGTTGATCGCCAACTTTCAGACACTGCGCTTCGACTCCAAACCGATTTTTGTTTTCGACGACATAAGGTTGTGGAACATGCTCTCCATCTGGAGGGAACTCAATTGGCCGAAGCTGGACTTGACCTCTTTTGGCCATTGGTGCGGAACCGGCATCTGTGAGCCGGCGAACTCCACAAACGGACATCTACAAGCTTAGCGCATGAATGTTCAAGAGTTCTTGAAAGACTGCCGTGAGCAATGGCCTGACTTTGACGAGTCAGGAACCCTGGCACGTTACGACCATCCGCGAGAGAGAACTCTTTCCGCCCTACCTAAAGAAATTCAGGGTATGGCGACTGAGAATAAGCTCATGCTGCTTAACCTCGCCGTTCGCAACCTAGCGCTTGACGAGGTGTACGTGGAAATCGGTTGCTGGCGCGGACTAAGCCTGGCTGGCGCGGCTTTCAATTCAGCAGCTCGCATTTATGCTTGTGACGATTTTTCTCAGTTCCAGGGGGATGCCGCTAAGTTAGCCGAAACCCTTGAGCGATACACATTGCCGGGACAGGTTCAGTTCTACGATGGCGACTTCCTGTCATTTCTTGGTTCTGCTCCATGGCAGCCGGCGCCCATAGGCGTTTATTTTTACGATGGGGGTCATACTTTCGAACAGCAGTATCAGGCATTGGAGCAGGTATTGCCCTGGTTGGCGGATGAGGCGCTCGTGATCATCGATGATACAAATGCGGGACAAGTAAGAGCTGCCAACCGGCAATTCTTCTCAAGCGTCTCCGGGTTTCAACTGCTTAGCGATATCCAGACACCGGGAAATGAATTTCCCACATGGTGGAACGGTGTCCAGGTTTATACTTATCAACGTCGAGATCAAAGTTCGGATCTGAAACCTCCCGGATTGTCCTATCAAGCGAGTCGCTTGTTTTGGGACGGCTTCATGCCACCCGCGCGAGAGGTGTTACACATCGCCCGGATCGGTATGGCGAAGGTCCCAGGGATAAAGCCGCTCTACAAACATTTTCGACAGCGTCAGCTCGAGGGAAGGACGGCGCGGACATAGCATGAGTCGGACCCCATTAGTTTCGGTGTGCGTGCCGACTTACAACTACGGGCGCTTTCTGCGCGATTGCGTCGAAAGTGTTAAGGCGCAAACGCTAACGGACTGGGAGTTGATCGTCTGTGACGATTGCTCGACGGATGACACGGTGAAGATTCTGGAAGAGTACGCCAAGGCGGATGCGCGAATTACGTTTCACGTTAATGAGCGGCGACTGGGCATGAACGGAAACGTGAAGCGCGTGGCCGAACTGGGACGGGGCAAGTATTTGAAAATGCTTTGTTCTGACGACTGGCTGGAACCGCGGGCTCTGGAAATACTTTCGCAGTTAATGGAAGCGAACCCCCAGGTTGTTGTTTCAACTCCGGCGGAAATTTCTTGTGACGCCGCTGGCGAGCCAACTCATCTTCAGTTTTTATTCGGAACTCCGGTCACGCTAATCCCTGGTGAAGCCATGCTGGACCGAATGGCGCGGGGCGAAGGGTTCGGCGGCCATTCGAGCTTCCTAATAAGGTCTTCCGCCTATCGAGAAATCGGTGGTTATGACGACTCGCTACTCTATGCCGCCGATTATGACCTGGGGGCACGGCTTTGCCGGATAGGCGACTATCTACATGTCGATACACCCCTGTTGTATGCGCGCAACCAACCGGAATCCAGTTCTACAGTTAATCCGCAAAAGCTCTTTGATGTTATGGACTGGTTCGAAATTCCAAAGAAAGTCTTTAAATACCAGCGGCTCGGTGATCGTGAATGGCGCCGTTATCAAAGGATTACTGGCCGGCTAACGGCTCGCTATCTGGTGAACACGTTTCTACAAAGACTTAGAGGCGAGCGCTTATACGCCAAAAGCTTGCAACGATTGTTAATGCAACGAGGCAATTTTCTATTTGGAATACCAATGCTGCTCTGGCATGTACCATCACGTTTATGCCGTCGTTTCATGCCGGACAAAACGGTGGCCCCATTAGCTTCATTTAGCTCCCAACGCGAGTTCATTCTTCCGCGAATTACGTCCCAGCCGGATAGCTTCTAACATCAATGCGGAAACTCTCACTTAGCAAAGGGTGGCTTGCCGGTCGGTGGCATGAAGTGAAAATTCATGCCGGCGTTACCATCGCCGTTGCTTCGTCATTGTTTTGGGGCGCGCCGCGAACGACGCTCGTTTTCGGAGGGATTATTTGTCTCTTCGCCTATGCATACCTCGGCGTGCGCGAGGCGCGCAGAGCTCCGTTGAAGCTGAGTCCTCTATCATTTTATTTTCTCTGGTACACGATCGGGATGGGAATCTCGCCTATTTATGTAGGGCTTGTTACCGACGCTAAGGATTCCGTTAGATTTGCCAGTGAATCGTCAATGGTGTCCCTGGAAGATTTGGCCAGCGGCTACGTTATGTTTCTCCTTGGGTCCTTCGCTTTGCATCTGGGAATGCAGATATTTCGTCCTAAGGTAGACCCAACATCTGAGTCTCAGCCCATCTCTGGGCTCCTTGCCTGGTTGGGGCTGATCTGGACAGTAGGGCTCATCTTCCAGCTGAGTCCGTCGTCCTTCAGCTTTTTGGGAGGGATGGTAAAAATACTTGCGGTTGCGGTAGTGGGCTCGGTCTGCGCTTTCGCAGTTACTCCGCGACAGAGACTCGGCCTCTCCAACGTTGCCTTCCCAGTTCTTTTGATGGTTGGTACGGCAGGTCTGTTTTTTGGAAACCTCGCTTCGGGTTCGAAGGCTTACATAATGTTTTCGTTCCTTCCTATCACGTGGCTATTTATTTTGAAACGACGACTGCGCGCCTGGGCTCCGGCATTAGCAATTTGCCTGGGGGCTTTTTATTTAGCCGTCGTTGCGCCAGTCGTCTACACGTCTCGAGCGAAACCCATGGAAGAGGGTTCGGATCCGCGGGCTCACATGGTGGAAAGCTTTGACACCTGGCTGAAGGACCGACCCTCCGAACTGGATCAGTCCTTCTTTGCGGACCAATTGGATCAATTTGTGAATCGGCAATTTGATCCGGTCCCGGTGGGCTTTATCGTCGGCGAAGTTAAGAACTCCGGGTTGCTATATGGCGAGACCATGAAGTACGCCAGCTATGCGTTTGTCCCGCGAATACTGTGGCCCGATAAGCCCAGCGTCACTCGCGGCGGTTGGTTCAGCGCCTACCTGGGCCTCTACGAAAATGAAGCCGAGGCAACGACCTCGATGGGAATGAGTGCAGTGGGCGAACTCTATTGGAACTTTGGAACATGGGGAGTCCTGATTGGAATGCTCCTCATTGGATGTTTGCAGGGCTTGCTGTGGCGCATGGCCGGTGCTGACCCGAGAGGTAAACCTCTCCACATGCTCCTGTATGTTTCGCTCATGCTCGCGATGCCGGACATGCCGGAAGCGGTGACTGTCTTTGTGGCTTTGATCCTGTCGTTCTTTACGTTCAAAGCGGCTTTCCTGGTTTTTGATCTAATGAACCGCCGGAAGGGGCGTATGCCGCGGGTATTACGACCTTATCCCTTAGGTCAATAGAAACAAGATTCCTTTTCTGCTCGACAGAGAGCTCAACATTATTGGCGTCCGTTATCGAAAAGTCGGGAACACACCTTACTGAGCAGATCGCGCAGCAGTATTACAAGACCACTGCTGAGCGAGGCCATAATTCTTCAGCTGAGCACTATGAGATGGGCTCGCTGGGGTTGGGGCTGAAACTGCGCCCGTGGCTGCCCGCGAACAAAGAGGCTCGCTGCCTCGATCTGGCTTGCGGTTGTGGAGAGTTTCTTTACCTGCTCGAGAGCGTTGGCTTCACGAATACGGCAGGCGTGGATCTGTGTAAGGAAGAGCTTGATCAGGCGAGGAACCACATTCAGGGTGCACTCCACCATGCCGATGTACTGGATCACCTGAAATCCTGCCAACCCGAATCGCTTGATCTCGTTAGCGCCCTAAACCTCTTGGAGCATCTTTCAAAAGATATGTTGTTGGCTTTACTCACTGAATGCCGCCGCGTGCTAAAGCCCGGCGGCACTCTTATTGCGATGGTGCCCAATGCAGTCTCCCCCTTCGGGTCGCTAACCAGACACTGGGACATCACTCATGAGTGGGCTTTCACCACGAACAACTTCCGCCAGCTGGCGGCGTTAGTTGGGTTTGATCCTGATGTCGATTTCCGCGAGTGTGGCCCACGGGTGCATGGTCTGGTTAGCGGAGTCCGGTATCTCCTTTGGCAGGGGATTCGGTGCGCGATAGCGGCCTGGTTCCTTATTGAGCTGGGCTCAACTAAAGATGGTATCTACTCCATGGACATGCTGGTGCGGTTGCGCGTACCGCAAAACTGACTTTGCGCATTCTTTTTCTGGGTGAGAATTGGTACGGCAGTTGTGCCCGCGCGTGCTGCTCCGGACTGAGGCGACTGGGCCATGATGTTTCTGATATCGATTCGCAAACTATCTTTCCCCAGCTTCGCAAGCGTAGCTCGCGTGCACTTCGCCGGATCCTGGACAGTCGCTTGACCGCTGAATATAACGAGCTGGTGCTGGATCTGGCATCGACGTTTTCCCCTGACATCCTGATAGCGTTCAAAGCTCCCCACCTGAGAGCTGCCACCCTTAGCTCACTGCGAAAACAGGGAATTGCACTCTATAACTATTACCCCGACACATCAGTCTTCGCTCACGGCTCATTGTTGCCCGAGGCGTTGCCCGAATACGACTGCGTTTTCTTTACCAAGAAGTTTCTCGACAAAGACGTCCGGGCTCGTATTCCTCTCCGCCAATCAGTATTTCTCCCGCATGGATACGATCCCGAATTGCACAAACCGCATGAACTGGATGAGCGAGACAGGGAGCAGTACGGGCATGATGTGGGATTTGTCGGCACCTATACTTCCCAGAAAGAACAATTGCTGATGAAACTGGTTCGCAGCAAGCCTGACATCGATCTTCACATTTGGGGAAACCAGTGGGCCGAGAATTGCCAAGCCGAAGGTCTAAAGAAGCTGATCAAAGGCGCGCCCTTAAATGGGACAAGCTATGCGAAGGCGTTAGGGGGATTTCGGATCAATCTGGGCATTATGTCTGGCTTGGTTTCCGGGGCCTCCCAGGGCGATGAGACAACTACTCGCACTTATGAGATACCGGCTTGCCGTGGCTTCATGCTCCACGAGCGAACTTCAGAAGTTTTGGAGTTGTTCAAGGAGGATAAAGAGATCGCTTGTTTTAACTCGGTCGACGAACTGGCGCAGAAGATTGATTACTATCTCGCCCATGAGGAAGAGCGGAAGGCCATCGCGGCCGCTGGCCACAAGCGGTGTGTGCCGGCGTATTCTTACGATAACAGAATGGCCGAACTCGTCGCCTGGCACGTGGCACATTCTTCGACGCATGACCGATCGGGAGCGCGGTCTATTTAAACTTGATTCTCACACTACAAAGCACAACCTTTGGAGCTTATGGCGGTATCCCGACCTACAACCGTTGTGTCTGTCGCGTTCTTAACGAACTGATGCCTTTTGGACAACCGGTACTTATAGCCAGCGACCGTGCTGAAGATATTCAGCCGCACGCGGCGAACCTTGGCCATTTAGCCTTCGCAGGTTTCGCGGGCCGCCGTGCAGCATTTGCAACGAGGGCTGTCAGGGTTGGCCTTAAACAGGAAACCGATCTGACTTTGATTGGCCACATCAACTACGCGCCGATTGGTTTGGGGTTGCGGAAGATCAAGCCCGGATTCAGGTACGGAGTGATGGTCCACGGCGTCGAGGTGTGGTCGCGGCTGCCGCAACTGAAACGAATGGCGCTGCAACAAGCCGACTTCATCACTTCGGTAAGCGAGTACACAAAGCAGCAAATCGTAGAAGTGAATGGAGTGGATCCGCAACGCGTTTACGTTCTTCCCAATACCATCGAATGGGCCGGCGATAGTCTCAAGGCTCAGGTCTCAGGTCTCAAGCCGGCAACAAAAATTACTTTGCTTTCGGTAGGCCGCCTTGAGGCGAGCGATGGTTATAAGGGCGTGGATCACGTGATCGCGGCGTTGCCCGAAGTGATTAAGCGCGTTCCGGAGTTGGAATACGTGGTTATCGCTCGCGGTGACGACGTTGCCAGGCACAAACAATTGGCCCTTGAGCACGGTGTCGCCGAACGAGTTCATTTTCCGGGCACGGTTGAGCCGGAAAAACTCCGTGACGCCTACCGTAATTCGGACGTCTTCATAATGCCCAGTGCCGGCGAAGGATTCGGTATCGTCTTTCTCGAGGCGATGCAATATGAAAAGCCTGTGATTGCTGCCCGCAGCGCGGCTGTGCCCGAAGTCGTGATCGACGACGCGACTGGTGTGCTGGTCGAGTATGGCAACATCGAACAGATAAGCAATGCTCTGATCGATTTGTGCCTGGATGCGGAGAAGCGAAAGCGATTAGGTCAGGCGGGTTATCAAAGGCTGCAGGACAACTTTACGTTCTCGCAGTTCAAAGAGAGACTGACTGAAATTCTTAATCGCGAATTGCCGCAGGGAAGTGAGGCGGCGCAGCCGAAGGCGGTTATCAGCGCGCCGCCAGCAGCCACGCCTACAGGAGTTGAATAAAAGTTAAGCCAGGGAATGAGGTCAGGACCACCACGCGGTAGCGGGTGGGTCGCTCGATTTCCGAATGCGGATTGTGGATTGCAGATTGAGAGTGATCGGCGCATGGTCTTGAGTCCGCAATCCGGGATCTGCATTCCGCACTCGATCGACCCACCCGCTACCGCGTGGTGGTACTGACCTCATTGCTTCGCAGGCTGTCGTGAAGATCATCCATTGAAAGTCCTACACGTCACACCGTCGTTCTATCCGGCGACCGGGTACGGTGGCCCGGTCTATTCGGGTTATTCGCTTTGCAACGCGCTCGTTGAGCATTGCGGGATCGACCTGAGCGTGCTGACGACGGATAGCAACGGGCCGAACGGCGATCGATTTGAGGTTGGAGCGTTTCCGACGCGCCTGCCGGGTGGCTACGACGTTTATTACTGCCGCCGTTGGTTTGGGAAAGACATCGCGCCGGGTTTGTTCTGGCGGCTGTGGTCAATGATCCGGCGCGCCGACGTAGTTCATCTCACTGCGGTCTATTCGCCTCCCACCATTCCCACTCTGGCGCTTTGTAAACTGCTGGGTAAGCCGGTGGTTTGGTCACTGCGAGGTGCACTACAACGTTGGGCCGGCACCACCAAGCCCAGGACTAAACAAATGTTTGAGTCGATTTGCGCGGGTCTCTGTGAGCCCGACCGGGTTGTCCTGCACGTTACCAGTGAAGCTGAAAAGCAGGACAGCAGCGAGTTAATCAAAACCGCGAGCGCCATCGTCGCCCCGAATGGCATCGATGCTCCTACTGCTAATATCGACCGCTCTTATCAGACTGGAAATGACTTGCGAGTGCTTTACCTGGGCCGCTTGCACCCGATCAAGGGGATTGAAAATCTGTTGCAAGCGATGATGCTGCTACATCGCGGTATCACTCTTTCAATTTGCGGTGATGGGGAACTTAAATATCGTAACAAGCTTGAAAAGCTATCTCGTGAACTTGGATTAAACTGTCGAGTCCGTTTTTACGGCCACGTGGGAAATGAAGATAAACAGAAGCAGTTTATGAACGCTGATCTCTGTGTGGTGCCTTCATTCAGTGAGAACTTTGGCATTGTCGTCGCTGAAGCCCTGGCGGCCGGGGTGCCAGTGATTGCGAGTACCAATACTCCCTGGGCAGAGTTGAATAGTGTTGGGTGCGGTCTTTGGGTTGAGAACTCGTATGAGAGTCTGGCGAAGGCGATTGATGATTTGCGCGATGCGCCACTTGCCGAAATGGGACAGCGAGGTCGGGAATGGATGGCGCGAAAGTTTTCCTGGAATGAAGTGGCCGAGCAAATCGCAACTGTCTACGCCACATTATCAGCTCGACGTCAGCCGGCTCACAGCCTGGAAAGCAAAATCCAAAATACCTAAAGCGTCAACTCCAAGGAGTGCGGCGGCCTGACGCCGCTTTGGCCACCGCACTAATCGAAGAGGATTCACAGGAAAAAGAACGAGACCAAAGCGGCGTCAGGCCGCCGCACTCCAAGGAGTTGAGTGGTGAAATGGCAACCCTCCGGTAACGAGTAGATCGGAACGCACCCTGAAGGGGATGCCAGATTTTGTGCCAGGCGAGCGAACCTTCTTGCACCCTTTCAGAATGCTGACGATTATTGGATCACGTTACGGTGGTCTGCGACCACCGGCTACTCTATTGCAGCCCCTCAGGCTGCCGCGGCACGCCAAGGAGTTGAGCAGTGCACGGGGTTGTTGATACAGCATGACAGTTGAGCAGGCTGAATTCGGCTGGGTAAGCTCAGATCCAACGGACGCGCACAATTATCTGCTGCCGGCTATTTGTCGATGCGTTAAGGATCTTTTTGGTGATAAGCGAGTTCGCATACTCGATCTGGGCTGTGGCAATGGCTTTATCGCCTCGCAGCTCGCACAACTCGGTCACTCAGTGACGGGCATCGACGCGGCCAGTGATGGAATCAAGATCGCGCAAGCTAGTTATCCCGATGTCGACTTCAGACGGGGTTCGATTTACGAAATCGCACCGGCGCGAATAACAGAAGGATATTTTGACTGCGTGGTATCGCTTGAAGTTGTCGAGCATTTGTTCCATCCGAAAGTTTTGTTCGAAAAAAGTTTTCAGATAATTAAGCCGGGCGGGCGATTGATTTTGACGACGCCCTATCATGGTTACTTGAAGAACCTCGCTCTTTCAATCGTCAACGGATGGGACGCGCACTTCGGCGTGCATTGGGACGGAGGACATATCAAATTCTTCTCCCCAAAAACAATTCAGTTGATGGCCGCTAATGCCGGATTCAAGAATATTCGCATGTCTGGTGTCGGCCGGATTCCTGGCTTGTGGAAATCGATGATCATGGTGGCGGAGAGATGAAACTGTGCATTGTTTCCTCTTGCGGTGGGCACCTAACCGAAGTGAGATCGCTAAGGGACGTCTATGCAAACTCCGAGCATTTCTATGTGCTGAATGACAAGGCGATTTTGCCGAAAGACATGGAGGGCCGAACCCATTTCATTCGCCACTCCGAGCGTGACTGGCTTTTTCTTTCCAACCTCTGGGAGGCCTGGCGAATTTTGAGAACTGAAAAGCCGGATCTGATTTTGAGCACCGGCGCCGGTCCGGCAGTTCCTTTTGCGATTGCGGGTAAGCTCCTGAGCATACCGAACATCTTCATCGAAACTTTGACGCGGGTGAACCAGCCGTCTCTCACTGGCCGAATTATGTATCGCCTGGCCGATCGTTTCTTTTATCAATGGCCCGGACTGAAGGAATTTTTTCCTAGAGGCACTTATGGCGGATCGCTTGTCTAACGCCGGAGCATTCATTGGTTTTCGTCACAGTAGGTAACGCGACGCAAAGCTTCACGCGTCTGTTGCAGACCGTCGACCAGGCTGCGGGGGCGGGTGCCTTCGGCGAGGATAAGGTAATTCTTCAAACCGGAAACAACACTAGTTTTCGGTCGATGCATTGTGAGCAGGAAGCTTTCATCGAGATGGAGCGGTTTGAAAAGCTCATCCACGATGCCAGCGCGATAATTTGCCACGGAGGATCGGGCACGCTTATTCATGTGCTGCAGGCCGGAAAGGTCCCGCTGGTAATGCCGCGCCGTCAGAAGTATGCCGAGCACATAGACGATCATCAGTTTGAACTCGTTCAGGCGCTGGCAAAAGATGGGCGGCTGATTCCGGTTTATGAGCCAGAGGATCTGCTGCCAGGTTTGGAGCAAGCTCGGGTGGGGAGCAAACAGGGACAGTCGAAGCCTTCCTCCCGGTTGCCGGAGTTAGTGGCGGCGGCAATAAAGGAGCTAACGGCGAAGCGTGGCTGAAAAGGGCCTGAGGCGTGGAGGACTTTGGGGCAAGGCCCACTTCTACGGACCGCTCTTCACACAAGCCGGCCGGGTTTCGCGGTAAATGGCGGTTTTGCTGGTGTTTTTGCCAATTAGGCCACTGAAGATCGACAGTTTCGCGTTAAAGATGGCACCGGAACAGGAAAAGATCACGCCGGAACACGAAAAGATCGAGTCGGAACACGAAAAGATCGCGTCGGAACACGAAAAGATCCAGTTGGATCGATCGAGGGCTTGGCAGTGGAGTCCTCCCTTACGGTCGGGCAGTCCCCGGAACACCGGCTCTGGGGGTTCAAACCCGGTGATTTGATCGAAGGCTTTATTCGAAAAGGTAAACGGAAGATTTGCTTAGCCGGCGAAGCGCGGCGATAGCGTAAAGCCTGGGGTGAAGCAAAGCGAACCCCAGGGCCGGATTCATATAAGTTGGACCAGAGCCCGCGAAGCGGCCGACAGTTCCTCTCAAAATAGCTCCCTGTGTTTCGGCCGTCGCACGCTACGCGCGCTTTTGTTTTTCTTATCCGTGCAGTTCCTGGGGTTCGCTTTGCTTCACCCCAGGCTCTACGCTTACACCCGCTCTGCGGATTTCAAAACAAGAGGTCAGCTCACTCTAACTTCAAACTTCTTCGCTCTTAGCGCTTTGCTCTTTCCGCTTTGCCTTCTTAAACTCGAAACCAAATGATCATACTGGGAATTAATGCATATCACGGGGATGCGGCGGCGGCGATCGTCGTCGATGGGCAACTGATCGCGGCGGTGGAAGAGGAACGCTTCAATCGACAGAAGCATTGCGCCGGCTTTCCGACTGAGTCCGTGCGTTACTGTCTGGCGACCACCGGCGTGACGATCGCGGACGTTCACCACATCGGCATCTCGCGCGATCCTTCGGCGCACTTGCACAAGAAGATTTTGTTTGCGGCGGGCCGCGCGATGCGCGGCAAAGGGCCAAGCGCAAAGGGCAAAGAGCAAAGCGGGAACGGCCAAGAGCAGCCGATTTCGGATTTCGGATTGCAGAATGCGGAGCAGCCGATTGCGGAATTCAGATTGCAGAATGCGGAATTTGAAACAGAAGGAGCGGCGACTGGTGCAAGGCTAAGCGCCCCGGCAAATCCGCAATCCGCAGTCCGCAATCCGCAATCGGGCGGGGGCTTGTTCGCGCAGATCAAAGATCGTCTCGCGAACGCGGCGAAGGTGCGCGACTTGAAAGATGTGCTGGCCCAGGAGTTGGGCGTGCCCGCTAAAACTTTGCGCGCGCAGTTTCATAACGTCGAACATCATCGGGCGCATCTCGCGAGCGCTTTCTATGTATCACCGTTTGAGCGCGCCGCGTTGTTGTCGATTGATGGCTTCGGCGATTTCATTTCGACGATGTGGGGCAAGGGAGAAGGGAATTCGATTGAGGTGCTGGGCCAGGTCGAGTATCCGCACTCCACCGGCATCATGTACACGGCCACGACGCAGTTTCTCGGATTCCCGCACTACGGCGATGAAGGCAAAGTGATGGGCTTGGCGCCTTACGGCAAGCCGCGTTTCATGACAGAGTTTCGCGAACTCATTCGCACTGTCGACGGCGGACGTTTCCAACTCAACCTTGATTACTTTCGCCATCATGCCGAGGGCGTGGATATGTCCTGGGACAACGGCTCCCCCGTGATTGGGCGAATCTTTTCCGATGAGTACGCGCGCTTGTTTGGGGCGCCGCGCGTTGCGGGCGCGGCGTTGACTGAGCGCGAACACGACATTGCGGCCAGCCTGCAACAGCGTCTGGAAGAGGTTGCTTTTCACGTTTTGCATCATCTGCATCAGCAGACGGGGCTGACGGACCTGGGGTTGGCGGGCGGCGTCGCTTACAACTCGGTGATGAATGGAAAGATTCTGTTGCACACGCCGTTTGAGCGAATCTTTGTGCAGGCGGCCGCGGGTGATAGCGGAACTGCCCTCGGCGTGTGCTACGACATTCATCATCGCCTGACGGGTCGAGCTGCTGTAAACCAAACTGTTAGTTTGCTAGATGGTGAGCGAAAAGAAAGCGCGCAAACTAACAGTTTGCGTTACGGTGGCGAGCCAGGCACGCGAGCCGACCCTTCGCGTTACGTGATGGAGGGCGCTTATACGGGACCGGAATTCAGTAATGAAGAGATCGTCGTTGAGCTTAACGCGAGTGGATTGGAGTTTGAGAAGTACAGCGACGCGGAAGTCACGAAGCGCGCGGCGCAGGACATTGCCGATGGTTTAGTGGTCGGATGGTTTCAGGGGCGAATGGAGTTTGGGCCGCGCGCCCTCGGCAACCGCTCGATCGTTGTCGATCCGCGGCGGGCGGAGATGAAGGACGTGCTGAACGAGCGCATCAAGAAGCGCGAACCGTTCCGTCCGTTTGCGCCTTCGATTCTGGAAGAGCGGGTGGGCGATTACTTTGAACAGACGCACCCGGCGCCGACGATGCTGATGGTCTATCAGGTGCGGCCGGAGCGGCGCGCGGAAATTCCGGCGGTAACGCACGTGGATGGTTCCGGCCGTTTGCAAACCGTTTCCCCGAGTGTGAACGAGCGCTACTATCAGTTGATTTCCGACTTCCACGACATCACCGGCGTGCCGGTTATCCTGAACACGTCGTTTAATGAGAACGAGCCGGTGGTTTGTACGCCGAGACACGCGATTGACTGCTTCCTTAAAACTCGGATGGATGTTTTGTATCTCGGCAACCAGTGCGTTCGCCGCAAAGCGGTTTCTTAGTCCACAGATTACGCAGATTACACAGATAAAAGTCAAAGGAATAGGGACGCAATTCAGAAGGGTTTTTGTTAGCCTTTCTGCGTAATCTGTGCAATCTGCGGATTCATTAGTTTGAGAGTTTAACCATGAGAATTCTTATAACAGGCGGTGCCGGTTTTATCGGTTCGCATCTTTGCGAGCGGCTGTTGCGCGATGGGCATGAAGTCATCTGCGTCGATAATTTTTTTACGGGGCGGCGCGAGAACATTCTGCACCTGCTCGATGACCATCACTTCGAACTGCTGCGCCACGATGTGATTGAGCCGCTGCTGCTCGAGGTCGATCAGGTTTACAACCTCGCTTGTCCCGCGTCGCCGGTCCATTACCAGTACAACCCGGTGAAGACGGTCAAGACCAACGTCATGGGCATGATCAATATGCTCGGGCTGGCGAAGCGGGTGCGCGCGCGCATCCTGCAGGCGTCGACCTCTGAAGTTTATGGCGACCCGTACGTGCATCCGCAGGTCGAAAGCTACTGGGGCAACGTTAATCCCGTCGGCATCCGCAGTTGTTACGACGAAGGGAAGCGGATTGCGGAAACCTTAATGATGGACTATCACCGGCAGAACAAGGTGGACACGCGGATCGCGCGCATCTTCAACACCTATGGACCACGAATGGCTGAGAACGATGGCCGCGTAGTTTCCAACTTCATCGTGCAGGCGCTGCGCGGCGAGGCGGTCACCGTTTATGGCAGCGGCGACCAGACGCGCTCGTTCTGTTACGTCGACGATCTGATCGAGGGCCTGGTCCGGCTGATGAATGTTGAGGACGTCCATGACCCGGTGAACCTGGGGAATCCTGATACGTTTACGATCAAGGAACTGGCGGATCAGGTAAGCGAGATGTGCGGGTCAAAGGGCGGAGTGAAATACCTGCCGTTGCCGCAGGACGATCCGCAACAGCGCAAGCCGGACATCACCCGCGCGGAGACGCTGCTGGGTTGGTCTCCGACGATCAAGCTAAAGGATGGGCTGCGGTTGACGGTAGATGATTTCGCAAGACGGCTCAAGGATGAGCAAGTCGCAGGCGGTGTCCATGTTGCCGCTCCATGACTCAACGCTGACTACCTGCAGTCAGGAAGGGTGACTTGCCCCGGCTGTGTGGATGGCGTTCAATCGGCGGGGGCAAGCCGCCCCTTCCTAACTGCGGGTATTTCTTGATGAATTTTATCGATAACTCCTTCCGAACCGACTAATGCGCGTCCTGTTGTTGAATCAGTGTTTTTATCCCGACGTGGCGGCGACGGGGCAATACTTGACGGAACTGGCGGTGGCGTTGTCTGAGCGCGGGCACGATGTCACAGTTATCGCCAGCCGCAACGGTTACGACGATCCGTCGCTGGTGTTTCCCCGGCGCGAAACGTGGCGCGGCATTCAGATCCATCGACTCGCAACTTTTGCTCTCGGGAAGAAGGGCCGTGCCCGGCGCGCCTTGAACTTCGCCAGTTTCTTTTTTTCAGGCGCACTGCGCTTGTTGCGACTGCCGCGCTTTGATGTCGTGATCGCTTTAACTTCGCCGCCGTTGATTTCGTGGCTGGGCGCGACGTTTGTTCGTTTGAAGGGCGGGCGGCTCGTTTTCTGGGTGATGGATTTGAATCCTGATGAAGCGATTGCCGCCGGCTGGCTCAAAAAAGATTCCGCCGCCGCGCGCGTACTGGAGCGGTTTCTCCGCAGCAGCATGCGCCACTCGGCAAAGATCGTAGCGCTGGATCGCTTTGCCAAAGATCGGATTCAGCGAAAGGGAGTTCCCGAAGAGAAGATCGCGGTCTTGCCGCCCTGGTCGCATGACGAAGCCGTCAGCTACGACGTCGAAGCGAGGGAAGCGTTTCGCAAACGACACGGTCTGGAAGGCAAGTTTGTCGTAATGTACTCGGGCAATCATAGTCCCTGTCATCCGCTCGATACGCTGCTGCAGGCGGCTGCAAAACTGCGCGGGCGGACCGACATCGCGTTCTGTTTTGTCGGCGGCGGGAGCGAGCAGCACAAGGTGCGGGCGTTTGCGGCGGAGCAGAATTTGGAAAACATCTCCTGTTTGCCTTATCAACCGCTGAACGAACTTTCGGCGTCGTTGTCGGCGGGCGATTTGCAGGTCGTAGTTATGGGAAATGCGTTTCCGGGTATTTTGCACCCGTGCAAGATCTACAATATTCTTGCCATCGGAACTCCATTTCTATACATTGGCCCGAACGAAAGTCACGTCGCTGACCTCCTTTCCAGAACAGGCGAACCGGATTACAACTACATGGCGCAACATGGCGATGTAGATTCTGTGGTGAAGGCGATCACTGAATGCGCCGATAAGCCCGGTATTAGCCGCAATCCGCAACGCAGCGATTTGGCAGGCGAGTTTGCGAAAGATGTTTTGTTGCCGCGGTTGGTAGGGATTGTGGAAGGGTTGGCGGGCAATATTCCTGAATCAGTTGCCGCTGCGAGCGTTCCACCGGCGAAGCGAGCGCAGGCTTAGAAATTTGGAGTGCGCCGACCTGTCGGCGCTTTTCCCGTCTGCGACCTGTCGCAGACTACTGTTGAAATGTCGTAAAAGGAAATCCGGCGACAGGTCGCCGGAGGCCAAAGCGGTGACAGGTCACTGCACTCCAAAGATTCGGTAATCGCCTTTTGAGAACTTACATTGGCATATTTGTGATCGCGACTTTTTCGTCGCTCGTGCTGACGCCGCTGTTGCGCCGTCTGTGCCAGCGCTACGGAATCCTCGACCATCCGCGTGATGATCGCAGGCTGCACGTGCGCCCGATGCCGCGGCTGGGTGGGATCGCGATCTTCCTGGCCGTGGTACTCGGACTCGCGGGCCTGGCGTTTCTCGATAATTTGCTGACACAGGCGATTCGACCGGAAATCCAGCGGCTGTTTATTACGCTCGTTCCGGCGACCCTCGTCTTGCTGCTCGGGGTTTACGATGACGTCCGCGGCGCCAATGCGATCGTGAAGTTTGCGGGGCTGGCGCTCGCCGGTGCGCTGCTCTACGCGATGGGTGGACGCATTAGTGCGATTTCGATTCCGTTCGTCGGCCTGGTTACGCTGAAGCCGTTTGTGGCTTTTGTGATTACTGTGTTCTGGACGGTGGCCATCAGCAACGCCTTCAACCTCATCGACGGCGTCGATGGATTGGCGGCCGGCGCAGCGCTGTTTGCTTCGGTCGTAATCTTCGTCGTTTCGCTTCTGTTCGGCCAACCGATTGTGACGGTGGTCTCGCTCGCGTTGACGGGAGCGTTGGTTGGTTTCCTTCGTTACAACTTCAATCCGGCCTCCATCTTTCTGGGTGATTCGGGATCGTTGTTTGTCGGGTTCACCCTGGCCGCGCTATCCGTTACCGGATCGGAGAAAGCCTCCACGGCGGTGGCGGTGGCGATACCGGTCATGGCTTTCGGATTGCCGGTGGTAGACACGTCGATCACGATGGCCCGCCGCTTCATCAGCGGCAAACCAATCTTTCGCGGTGACCGCGAACACATACATCACATGCTGCTGGCGCGCGGCTGGTCGCAACGACAGGTAACGCTCGTGTTGTATGCGGTGTGCGCCGCGTTCGGGCTGTTGGCTTTGGTCTTCGTCAGCAACGTGCGACAGGCCAGCGGCTTGATCCTCTTCGTCGTCAGTGCAGCCCTCGTTATGGGCGTGGGCCATCTGCGCTATCACGAGGTTGATGAAATCAAGGCCAGCATGAAACGCAACCTGGGCGATCGCCGGGTGCGTGCCGCGAACAACATCGGCGTCCGCCATGCGTGCCGGACGCTTTCGAATGCGCGGACCCTCGGCGAACTTTTTGACGGCGTGCTGGAGATGCTCGAGTTCGGAGAGTTCACTTATGCGACGGTGCAACTCGGCACGGACGACTGGGCTGAGATCAATGAGCGCGCGTTGCATCAATCGGCCAAGAGCCGTTCGACGCGCGGCGCCGAATTGAAAGGCGGGCGCATTCAGTGGACCTGGAAACGCAACGACGCTGACGAAGGGGAGATGGGCTCGAGTCGCTTCTGGACCATACGCCTGCCGCTCGCCACTGATCGAAAAGTGCTCGGCTACATTAATCTCTATCGCGCGTTTGATAGCGCTGACTTGCATCTCGACATTAACTACCTCTGCCGGTTTTTCCAGCGAGAGTTAAGCGGCGCTGCGGAGCGTGTGTTCGAAGCCTGCAAGGAGCAGGGACTAAGCGGCGGCGTGCCGGCGACCGTGACTGCAGGAAAAGCGAGTGGATAGCACCTTGCGCCGAAGCACGCGAGCTGTCCCCGAACGGACGGCCGATCGCGAATCGGAAACCAACGCCACGCGCCTTATCGGGCGCGTGGTTTTTTATGGCTTGTTGCTCGTGTTGGTGTTGACCGCGATTCCGTACGGGACCGTCGAGCCGTGGTCGGTCACGCTCTTTCAATGCGCAGTTTTCGCCTTTGGTTTGTTGTTCGTCGTGGAGGGCTATCTGAGTGGTTCGTGGCGCATCGGCGGCGCCTCGATCTTTTTCCCCCTCGTCGCGCTGGCGATGTTTGCTTTAGTTCAAAGCATTCCGTTTTGGCTGACCAGCCAACCGGCCGCAAGCAGCGGCAAAATCTGGCTGGCCCTTAGCGCGGATCCCTACGAGTCCCGAGCCTTTGCCTTAAAAGTATTCGCCTTGATCCTGGCGGGCGCCCTGATGCTGCGTTATCTGCGGACGAGGCGGCGGCTGTTCGTGCTCATCAGCGTCCTAATGACAGTGGGCCTGGCCAGCGCAGTCTTTGGCATTCTGCGGCAAAGTCTGCAGCACCAGCCGAAAGGTTTTGTGCTTCCCGCGCTGATGATGGATTTAGGCTATGCGCAGTTTATTAACAAGAACCATTTCGCTTTTCTGATGGAGATGGCGCTCGGGCTGGGGATCGGTTTGATTTGTTCTCGCTTCGTAGGGAAGGACCGGATACTGGCGTGGGTTGCCGGCCTACTTGCAATCTGGACCGCACTCGTACTGTCGGCTTCGCGCGGCGGCTTGCTGGCTATGACCGGTCAGTTCGTTTTCGTGCTTTTAGTTTTTCTTCGTGGTCGAACGGAAAACGGAGACGACGCATCCAAATCGAAAAGGGGATCGGTTTGGAACTTTGCGCGTTCGCTCCTGGTCCAGCTGGTCTTGATTATTGGATTGCTTGTCGTCGTCATCGTCGGGATCATTTGGATTAGTGGCGATCCCCTCGTCACCGGAGTGGAAACAGTTTCGGTCGAGCTGCAGGCGACGCAGAGCGATCAGCATGTCGGGGGCCGGCGCCGGGATATTTGGAACGCGACGTGGCAAATGTTCAAAGCGAATCCTGTTGCCGGTGCGGGCCTCGGCGGTTACTGGGCCGCCGTGCCGCGATACCACGATGGGTCCGGACAGATAACGCCGCAACAGGCGCACAACGATTACCTGGAACTGCTCGCCAGCAGCGGAGTTATCGGATTCGCAATCGGGCTCTGGTTCCTGATTGTGCTGGTAAGGAAGTTGCGCGCCGCCGTGCGCGCAGAAGATCCGCTATTTCGCGGGGCGGCGTGGGGAGCAGCTATCGCCATTGTTGGCGTGGCGGTGCACAGTTTGTTCGACTTTGGATTGCACATAACGATCAATGCGCTCGTCTTCTGTTCTTTGTTGGCTCTGATTGGGGCTACGCAACAATATGCTGACCGCACGCATCGGGAGTTCTAAGCGTTGCAAGTTTTGCGTAACGGTTCGTTCGATTTATAAATATCAATGCGTCATAAGATGACTCAGCTCCAACTTCGATCAAGGACAACCGCCGGCCTGGCCATAACGCTGCTAATTCTTTTTATCAGCCAGAGCATAGTGGCCTTCTTGCCGCAGGACATCGCCGGGGGCGCCAGCTCGTTGTTGGGCCAGGACATCATGGGCGGCGCCGCGGTTGTCTTTCGGCGACCGCGGCCGCGCCAACAGAATGCGGCGATGATGATGAAGCGCCGGGTGGCGCCTCCGGTGGCGCCGAATGTCGATCCTGCCCAGGCTTCCAACGCTGACAAGGCAAACGCCTTCAACACGCAGGGGAATACCTTCTACGACGTAGGCAAGTTTGCAGAGGCCGCGGAAGCTTACAAAAAGGCCCTCGGCTTCAAGCCGAATGATGCGCTGAGTTTTAACAACCTTGGGGCTGCGGAATTCAGTCTCGGTAATAAGGCCGAGGCAGCCGCGGCTTTTCAGCAAGCAATTAAAGCCAAGCCGGACGATGCTGACGCCTACTTCAATCTCGGCGTAGCGCTGAACGCTGCGGACAAATACGACGAATCAATTCAGGCTTTAAAGCAGGCGTTGAAGCTGAAGCCCGACTGGGGCGAAGCGCAAAACGCGTTGGGTGATACTTATCTGAACGCTGCCCGCTACGAGGACGCGGTGACGGCTTATCAGGCCGCAGTCCGTTTGCAGCCGGATAACATCGCGGCGCTTAATAATCTGGCATTTGCCTTTGACAAGTTGACGCGTTACGGCGATTCGATCGAAGTTCTTAGGAAGGCGATCGCAATCAAGCCGGATGACGTTTTTGCTTACAACAATCTGGGCGCCGCGTCGTACAAGGCAGGGAAGTATAAGGAAGCGATCGAAGCATTCACGCGCGCCCTGCAGTTGAAGCCCGGTGACGCCGAGATTCAAAACAACCTCGGCGCTGCGCAATTTGCACTCACGAATTATGGCGAAGCGATCAAGGCCTTCAAGGGCGCTGTCCAGGCACAGGCGGATTTCGCTGAGGCCCATTACAATCTCGGCAACGCTTATTTAATGAGCGGCAAATTCAGCGAAGCAGCCACCGCGTACACGGAAACGACCCGCTTGAAACCTGATCTGGCAGACGCGCGGAACAATCTGGGAATCGCATACTCGAGCCTGGAACGTTATCAGGATGCAGTGGGACCACTCACGGAGGCAAACCGGCTCAAACCTAATGACGCCGCGATCAAGAACAATCTCGCTTTCGCTTACGAGAAATTGGGCCAGGTGAACGAAGCGACGGCCGCCTACACCGAATCGATTCGGCTACAGCCCGACTATGCGAAGGCGCTAAACGGTCTGGGCTACATCTACGAGAAGCAGGCACGATTTGCTGATGCCATCGGTTTGCTGACCAGAGCGGTGGCGGCCAAGCCTGATTATGTTTACGCGCATTACAATCTGGGAAGGGCGAATTTCGGATCGGGAAAATTCGCTGAGGCCATTCAATCCTTTCAGCGGGCCATTCAATTGAAGCCGGACTTTGGTCCGGCTTACAACAACCTCAGCGCGGCCTACCAAAAAGCCGGCCAGTTTCCGGAAGCGATCACAGCCGGCCTGAAGGCTCTCGAGTTAATGCCGCAGAGCGGAGAAGCGCTGGCGAATCTGGGGCGCGCCTACTATCTGGGCAAAAAATTTCCCGAGGCGGCTACCATTTTTGAAAAAATCGCAAAGGGCGACCCGGCCAATGCGGAACTCCAGAACAATCTGGGCAATGTCTATTTTCAGTCCAAACGCTTCCCCGAAGCGGCCTCCGCTTATAAGCTGGCTTTAAATATTCGGCCGGATTATCCAGCGGCGCATTTTGGTTTGGCTATCGTCTATGCCACCCTGGGAGACAAGAAGGGTTACCTGGAAGAGTACAACGCGGTGTTCAAGCTGGATAAAGCGTTGGCTGCAGAACTAAGGAAGCGGGTTCCGGATAGGTGAGATTCCGGACGCCCCTGGAAGTTTTACTGGAAAACCGTTAAAAAGCCGTTGACGTGGCTCTGGAACCACAGTAGACTGGCGCCGCTTTCAAACCTACCGAATCGACGTGGACCGGAAAACCAATAGGAGACTGCATTATGACTAGTCGAAAAACTCGGGGAGCCATCAAGATCCTTGCGATTCTTATGGCCGTATCCCTGTCACAACTTTACGTTCAAATTGGTATGGCTCAGCAATTAATAGCTCGGCTGACAACCACCGGCAACCGCCCGATTACCGTGAATGGCGCCAGCTCAGCGAGCGGTGCGAGCATTTTGACGGGAGCGACAATTGAAACGCCCGATGGCGTAGGTGCGTCGATTGATCTGGGCCCGCTCGGCGTCGTGGAACTTGAGCCGAACTCAAAGATTGAACTTGCATTCAACGATGACGGCACGGTACGAGTGAAACTGGTAAACGGCTGCGCCAAGGTTAATAAGCGTGGCGCGGGAGAAGGCGAGATTTACACTGCCGAAGGTGCTTCCGAGAAAACCAATACTAACCGCAAGGGCCTTGGCTACTGCTTCATGAATGGGCAATTGGGTCCCCTTCAGACGGCGGCGACCGGAGCAGCTGCAGGTGGTGGCGGAGCCAGCAACGCGTTGTGGTGGGCAGTAGGCCTGAGCATCGCCGGCGCCGTGGGCGGCCTGGCATGGGGCCTGCGCGGCGGCAATCCCAGCCCCGGTGCTCCATAAACAAACACCAAACTCCAAGTCAGTAATGCATCGAAGGCGAGCTCTTAACGGGGCTCGCCTTTTGATTTGAGCTGCAGTCTTCCGCCCGCTAACCGCGCTTTCCAGCATGCCAATTCCTTCAACTCATAGTGGCCTTCATCGAGCCGCGCGTCTGGTTCTGGCGATACTTTTGTTCGCCGGTTGTGCGGGGGCGATGTGGCTCTCCGCTCGTACCGGCGGGGCGCGTCTGTTTTCGCAGTATGCTTCGGCCTTTGGCGACGTAAGGACGGCGACTCAGGCGGTGCAATTGGCGCCGCAGGATCCCGATGCCCACACGTTGTTGGGAATGCTGCTCGGCAGACAAGGCGATGCTGCTGGCGCTGTCGTCCAACTCGAACGTGCGTCGCAGCTTCGGCCTGGTGATTATTATCCGTGGTTGGAATTGGGAATGGCCCGTGATGCGGCGGGTGATGCTGCCGGCGCCGAACGGGCGTTACGTGAGTCGGCGCGATTGGCGCCTCACTATGGCCAACCCGCTTGGCAACTCGGCAACGTTCTGTTACGGCTCCACCGCTATGATGAGGCGTTTCGCGAACTGCGTCGGGCAGCAAGCAGTGATTCAAGCTTTTTTCCAGCCGTAATCGAGCTTGCCTGGGGAGTTAATCCGAATCCGTTGGCAGTCAGAGAGACGCTACAACCACAAACACCATTTGAACATGTGCTGCTGGCCCGATCCTTCGCGAAACACGGCGCTAGCGCAGAGGCTGTAACTGAGTCCCGTTTGGCCGGAGAAACGGTTCAGGATCACACGCACAGCCTGATCAAAGAGTTGATCGCAAAGGGGGCGTTTAGTGAGGCCCGCGAAATTTGGATTCATGATTACAAATCGGGAAATCCGAACCGCAGCGAAACGGGTTTGCCTGTGTACGACGGAGGGTTTGAAAACATTCTTGAGGTTGACGATCCTGGTTTCGGTTGGCATGTCGCGACGAACGTGCCGACCATTGTGCCGTCATTGGATCCTAACAACCCTTTTGCCGGCGGGAAGAGCTTACGAATTGACTATCGCGGGCTATCCCAACCCGGGGCCGACGCGATTTCACAACTGATAGTCGTTGCTCCGCGGACACATTATCGTTTGCACTTCGCCACCCGCTTGCAGGAGGTCGTGAGCGGAGGCTTGCCCGTGGTCGTCGCCACCGACGCTGTCGGTCCTAATACAGTGTTGGTCGAATCGCCTGCGCTCGGCAGTGGCACCATGCCATGGCGGGAGTCGACGATCGATTTCACTACCAGCGAGCAAACTAAAGCTGTGCGGGTTGCGGTGCGCCGCAAGGCTTGTAGCAGCGAGCCATGTCCGGTGTTTGGCAGCGTCTGGTTGGATGGGTTTGCTTTGGAAAAACCCTAATCGAAGGCATCCAAATTTGCTGAATCATATTGACTTACGAAGCCGATTAGCATATCTTCGCGCTCCAAAGCCAGAGGTCTCAAGGCATTTGCTCCGGCGTTAAATACTACGTACGGCAGCATCGGCGATCAATTGAGTGAGTTGTGCGCTTTGCGCCCCAAAGGTCGATCAGCTTTCCGACTCAAGAGGCCAGCCGCCAAACGAAAATTTTGTAGAACCGCCCACGGCGCGCATAAGGTTTCAAGTGTAGACAATGTGCGTCCGTCGTCCACCCGGGGGAAAGCCTCGGGAACCTAAAGGGAAAGGAAGTCATGAGAACGCATAGCAAACAAAATAACCCGACTTTGTTTGGGATAATCCGGCTCATTGCAGCGCCGGGAAAACACGCACATGTCTTTCGCGGGTTACTGTTCACGCTTGTGTTGGGTTGCCTCTGTGCCTTGCCCGGAACTGCCAGCGCTCAGGCGCTCGTGCAAACGACCGGCGCGGTTACTACCAGCGCGCAGCTAACGTTAACGGCTAACTATGCGGGAACGCCGGTGAACGGTCATGTGCTGGTTGCAGTGGTGGCAACGCGTAGCACCGAGACGACCGTCACCCTGTCCTCGCCGGGCGCAACCAATCCTGCGTGGACAGAGGTGGGCGGCAGTGACTTCGCTGGTCTCGCACCGGGGCACGGGATTTTTTACCGGGTCACGGGAGCGGTGGAGACGACCAACGTCACGGTCACCGTGGTGCCGACCGCAACATTGATCGCGATGCAGATTTATGAATTCTCGGGAGTTGATACCGCGAATCCGCTCTACAACTTCAATTCGAATTTCGGTGCAGCGAATCCGTTGCTGACTGATGATATTCTTCCGAATCGCACTCCTTATTTGGCAGTCGCGACCTTTGGAATTAATACTTCATCGAACGCCGGCAACTTCACTGCATTTACGAACACCGGCACTAACACGCAGGCCTGGATTCAACAGGCCGATCAGAAGGCGGGAGCCGGTGGTACGCCGCGAGTTACGTTGGTAGGTGGGTATAAGGTTCCGGTCACTACCGGAACCGTCGGTGCTTCGACAACCTGGTCGCAGGCCAACATCGAAACATGGAAGGGTCAGATTGCGGTCTTCAACGCATCCGGTCCGGCAGCCGCGAACGGCAGTGTGAGTGGCCTCATCACGGACGGCGAAGGCCACGCTGTCGAAGGCGCAGTGGTAAGTCTTAGCGGAACCGAGAATCGCAAGACGATCACGAACGCGAAGGGCTTTTACCAATTCGACAACGTGGAGACTAGTGGCTTCTACAATGTGTCGGCGTCGCGGGCTAATTACACGTTCAGCCCGGCCAGCCGCTCGTTTAGTGCTTTAGGCAGTCACACGGATGCAGGCTTCACCGGTTCAAGCACCGGAGACAGTGCGAATCCGCTGGACACTGCGGAATACTT
>JAXDFZ010000014.1:0-473125 GCA_034665305.1 Blastocatellia bacterium
AGCTCCTGAAGTGCGGTAACGATGCTGCTTGCGTAAACACAAGACGGAGCGATATTGCCGCCGCCTTCTTCATTGAGCAGGAGTTCCAGCAGACGGGCGCGTTTATCTACAACGTCTATCAGAGCTCGCTCGGCCGCCCACCGGGATACCCGGAATACACGGCGGACCGCAAGCTGGTGATAGGTGGGCCGGAACTGGAGACGGAGAAGGCGGCCTTTGCGGCAAGCTTCGTCAAACGGGCAGAGTTCCTGCAGCAGTATCAGGGAAACACTACGGGTGAATCCTTCGTCGATGCCCTGCTGCAGGAAGTATGGAAGTCTGCGAATGTGGATCTGGGGGCACAGCGGGGCGTGTTGCTGGGTCTCTATCAAACCGGAGCCGATATGAACCAGAGCCGCGCCCTGGTGCTCCGGCAACTGGTGTCCGATCCCTGGCTCCGGCAGGGCACTTACAATCCGGCGTTTGTCTTAACCGAATACTTCGCTTACCTGCGCCGCAACCCGGAGCCGGACGGCTACGACTTCTGGTTGAACGTACTGAACAACCGCGAGGCCGGCAACTTCCGCGGCATGGTCTGCTCCTTTATTACCTCGGCGGAGTATCAGAACCGGTTTAGTGCGGTGGTCAGTCACAACAACGGCGAGTGCGGTCGATAGGTCAGAACCGCCTGCGGTAGCGGGTGATCTAACACTCTGTGCAAGTCGGGAGCCGATAATGCATCCCACCCGCGATCGCAGGTGGTTCTGACAAGAGGTCATAACAATGGCGAGTGTGGGCGGTAACAGCAGGCTTGTATGGTGGCGCCGCTAAATATCGGGTCGCGGGGTACGGCAACTTGTCGCTGAAGATCGATGAACGTGCGAGACGAAGACTGAAGTTTGGAACTTAGATGTGAAATGGCATTTCTTGCTACCTTGTAGATTCAAAACTTACACGCACTGAAGTACGGGACTTACTTGTCACTGATCAACAAATCCTGAAGGAGCGCCAAAGTTGGTGCTCCTTTTGGTTTGCCGGTTCACAACGAAATGAAAGACGATATGTTAAAATTCATGAATGATCCTCAGGTCCGTTGAGGCACAGAATTTTCGCAATCTAGCCGGCAAGAATCTTTGGGGAGATGGCCTCAATATTCTTTACGGCAACAACGGTCAGGGAAAAACCAATTGGTTGGAAGCGATCTACGTTCTCGCCCACACGAAGTCCTTTCGCACCTCGAAGCTTCAGGAATCAATTCAGTTTGGCTCTGACGCGGCCTATCTACGAGCCGAAGTCGCTCAGACTGAACACATCTCCCGCGAATTGCAGGTCAGCATTCAGGGCAAAAGTAAAACCATTTCTGTTAACGGAAAACGAGAGCCAATTTCGCGCTACGCGGGCCAGTTGCACACAGTCGCCTTCACCAGCGATGAACTTGATGTCGTCCGTGGCGTACCGGACGCGCGCCGGCGCTTCCTCGATCGAGGGGTTGTGTCGCTTCATCCTGGTTACGCACAAACGCTGGCCGACTACAATCGCGTAATCCGGCAGAAGAACCGCCTGCTGCAGGACATACTCGACGGCCGACTGAGACAGACCGAGGCGCTGGACGTGTTGCGACCATGGAATGATCAACTCGCCCAACTCAGCGTTCAAGTGCATCGTTCACGTTCCGCGTACGTGAACAAACTGAACGAAGCGCTCGACCACACTTTGTTCGGTGACAATGTTGCAATCCGTTACCGGTCCTCGCTTGAGGAGCATGGCGACGTCGGGGAATACGAGACCCTGATCGTCGAGCGTTTGCAGTTTCGGCTGCCCACGGAGATGGCGGCCGGGACGTCCCTCATTGGTCCCCACCGCGATGACCTGGAGATCCTTTTTGACGGGCGGGATTTACGTGCTTTTGGAAGTGCCGGCCAACAGCGTAGCGCATTGATAACACTTGACTTAGCGGCGATTTCGGTATACCATTCAGAGCATAAAGATTATCCCGTTTTCCTCATCGACGATGTGGACGCAGAACTGGATGAGAGGCGGATAAACTACCTGCTGGAATACCTTGACGGACGCACTCAAACCTTCGTCACGACTTCGAAGAAAAGTCATCTTCAGCAGTTTTTGCCGCGCGCAAATACATACCTGGTCGAGACCGGAAGTGTGACGCATAACCGGAGCCGGGACGCGGCGGCTATGCCATCTGTGGCGGTATTGAACGGCATCTAAGATTTAGCCTTTATCCGATTAATTAAGAAATCCGAGAACAAGAATTTTCGATAGCGAGTTTTGAATAGGAGAGTAGTTTTGGCTACAGCAACAACCGGAGTTAAGAGAAGAGCTGACGCATACGATTCGTCTTCCATAGCCGTGCTGGAGGGACGCGAGGCGGTCCGTAAGCGGCCTGCAATGTACATCGGATCGACCGGCGAACTGGGTTTGCATCATCTGGTTTACGAAGTTGTCGACAACTCAATTGACGAAGCGCTCGTCGGCTACTGTGACACGATCGAAGTGATGATTCACCTTGATAATTCGATCACCGTAATCGACAACGGACGTGGCATTCCCGTTGACCTGATGAAGAAGGAAAAGAAGTCGGCCGCGGAAGTGGTGATGACTAAGTTGCACGCGGGCGGCAAGTTCGATTCCAACGCTTACAAGGTTTCCGGAGGCCTGCATGGAGTCGGCGTGTCGTGCGTTAACTTCCTTTCCGAGACACTGCACCTGGAAATCTGGCGCGACGGCAAGACCTACGAACAGGAGTATGAGCGCGGCATTCCCGTTACGAAGCTTGACGGCAACAAGCCCAGCGGCAAAACTCGCCGGCGCGGAACCAAGATCACTTTTAAGCCTGACACCGAGATCTTCGACCACACCGAGTTCAGTTTCGACAAACTATCCGAGCGTTTGCGGGAAAAAGCTTTTCTCAATAAGGGAATCCGGATCAGTATTCGGGATGAGCGTGAGGAACCAGAAAAGTCTCACGAGTTTTATTATCGCGGCGGGATCGCGGAGTTTGTTAAGCACCTCAATAAAAACAAAAGCGTGCTGCATGACAAACCGATGTATTTCGAACGGGAGAGTGACGTGCTGGCAATCGAGGTTGCCATTCAGTACAACGACGGGTACGACGAAAAAGTCTATTCCTTCGCCAACAATATCAACACGGTCGATGGCGGAACGCACCTTTCCGGTTTTCGCTCGGCATTTACGCGCACGATCAACGCCTACGCGCAATCGTCCGGCCTGGCGAAAAACTTCAAAGGTTCACTTACCGGCGACGACGTTCGTGAAGGACTGGTCGCCGTTATCTCAGTGAAGCTCCCCCAGCCGCAGTTTGAGGGCCAGACAAAGGGCAAGCTCAACTCCGATGTTAAGGGCGCCGTCGAGTCGTTTTTGAACGATCGCTTGACTGAATACCTGGAGCAGAATCCGACGGTGGCCCGGAAGGTTGTGGGCAAGGGCCTGGATGCGGCCCGCGCGCGCGAAGCTGCGCGGAAGGCCCGCGAGATTGTGCGCAAGGGGGCCTTCGGATCAACCATGCTGCCGGGCAAACTGGCGGACTGCCAGGAAACTGACCCCGCAAAATCTGAGATTTATATCGTCGAGGGCGATTCCGCCGGTGGCTCTGCCAAACAGGGTCGCGACCGAAAGAACCAGGCGATACTGCCGTTGAAGGGCAAGATTCTGAACGTGGAAAAAGCCCGCTTTGACAAGATGCTGGGTCACAGCGAGATCAAGTCTTTGATCATGGCGTTGGGCACCGGGATCGGCAAAGAGGATTTTGACCTAAGCAAATTGCGTTATCACAAGATCATTTTGATGACCGACGCCGACGTCGACGGTTCTCATATCCGCACACTGCTACTTACTTTTTTCTACCGGCAGATGCGGGAATTGGTCGAGAACGGCTATGTCTACATCGCGCAGCCGCCGCTCTTCAAAGTTAAGCGAGGTAAGAAGGAAGAGTACATCAAAGACGACACCGCGATGATCAAGTACCTGATGCGCCAGGCGACCAATGACATGAAGGTGCAGGCAGCCGGTAACCAGACCGTGACGGAAGGTCAGGATCTGGCGCGGGCGCTGGAAAAAATGGTGGACTTCAAGCGCTATTGCGAGAAGACCGCCCGGCGGCTCGGCGGCGACATCACCCTGCTGGATGTATTGCTGAAAGCCTTCGGCGGAAAGAAAGGCGTGCTGCGCAAACAGGGCGCAACCCTGCGCGGAATCTTCCAGGATGGCGACCTGATGGGCAGCGTCGAATCGATCCTGGACAAAGCAGGGTTCAAAACGGAGCTTACGCCGGACGAAGAGCACGGGCTGTGGGAAATTCAGACGGTTACCAATACCGGTATCAATGTGATCGTTGACTGGGATTTCGCCAGCCACGTCGAGTTTCAAAAAGCCATCGAACTCTTCATTAGTTTGGAAGACGAGTTGGCGGCTCCGTTCGTCGCCGGCGAGAATGGCACCAGCGAAGAAATTCCCACGCGCGAAGCGCTGCTCGAACGAGTGCTGGCGGCGGCGAAGAAGGACCTTTCAATTCAGCGTTACAAAGGATTGGGTGAGATGAATCCGGAGCAGCTCTGGGAAACGACGATGAACCCGGAGAAGCGGACCCTCTTGCAAGTCGGCGTCGAAGATGCAGTTGAAACCGACCTCATGTTCACAGTGTTGATGGGCGATGCGGTCGAACCTCGCCGCAAGTTCATCGAAGACAACGCGCTCGATGTCAGGAACCTTGATGTTTAGCCTCGGCCTGTCTTAACGCTGCGCTCTTTGAATCTGGTGGCGCGAAAGCGCCATAGGTTCAGTTTGGCTCCGTCTCTAATTCCCGCCTTCCGGGCCGCAATTCCTACCTGCGCCTCAGCAGTATCGACGCTCGCAAGGTTCGGCAACAGCAGGCCCCGACGACTGCTATTCTCCTCTTCAACAATCACGCCATAAATCAACGGATCCAGATCCTTAATCGTTGCGGGTTCCGGTTCGGACAATACGTCGACCGAATATTTGAGACTCGCCAACTCCTGTTCTGCGACGGGAGGGAATCGCGGATCGCGCGTCGCTGCGCCGATTGCGTTGGCAATCAATTCTTCCGCCAGACTGTCTTTCGTGGGCTCGGTCGTGCCAATACAGCCGCGCAAATCACCGTCCCGGGTCTTGATTGAAACGAAGCAGGCGGCGCGTTGTTTAAGAGCTGCGGAAAGTTTTGGAACATCAATAACCTGGTGCTCTTTTACGAAGGTCTCGACCGTTTCCCTTGCCAGCGCTGTAAGTTCGCTGGCGAGGGCGAAATCGGTCTCATGCACTTCACTGGAGTTGGTTTTGACCGTGCCTGAGGTAAAAGGTTGGGCGGCGACCAACTGTGCCACGAGGTATCCCACGCCGAAAGGTGCTTCGTAGTGCAAAACTTCTGGCGCCGCATCCAGTCCGGCGGTGGCTCCGATGGCGACCAGCATGGAGCGGTAACCACATTCGCCGGCCAACCGTCGCAAATCCTGGTCAATCTCGAGTAATCGTTCAGGCTCTCGGGATTGCAACGCCGCCATGACTTCTTCGTCAAAACGGTGCGCGTCTTCGTTGTAACCGGCGGGAGCTCCTGGTTTCAGCCGGTGGCTGAGATCTCCGCTGGCAATGAATGCAGCGCGGCGGCCGAGCGAATCGACCGCACTTCGCACGATTCCGCCGAACCGGACATGATCTTGGTCAGAGAGAAACGTATAACCCAGCGCTACCACACGCCCGTTCCAGCCGTTCCGTTGTAGAAAGTAAAGCGGGACGGCGGTTCCGTGGTCTAACGCACCCTTCTTGATGCGGGTAACCCGGTAGTTTTCCCTCGCTGCGAGGTCGCTGATGGCGGAAAGCAGCTCTTCATCCAGATCTGCTGAAACCGCAGCGTCGGGAGCCCGGAAGTTGGCAAAGTCTCCATGAAGCTGAGGCCCTTCGTAAGCAACAAAGGCCCGCGACTCGAGCGGTGCGTGCGGCGATATCAGGATAACTGTTTCCGCGCCGCTGGCTATCACCCGGGCGGTCAGCTCTGCCATAGCGTCGATTGAGCCGCGCACTTCAGCAATGGCCTGCTGGCCCACTTCCGGTACCATGATCGGCGGATGTGGAGCGATCCCGGCAAACACTAATGTACTGGCACCGTTCATGACGCAGTTTGCTGCAGATTGAAACTTGGGGAAGGTCACTATTTTAACACCGCGACGGCCCGCCCCGAAGTCGATTGCTAAGCCACGGCAAGGTCACTATCATGGTCGCTCTTCCGAGCGGTTAGCTTTTTCGGAAGTGCGATCAGGATACCTGGTTATCAATGGCAGAGTTTGATGTGCTCATAGTTGGGGCTGGTCCCGCCGGTTCCTTTGCCGCGGAGCGTTTGGCCCTGGGTGGCCGGCGCGTGGCGCTGTTTGATGGGCGACCCGATGGGTTTCCCAAAGCCTGCGGCGGCGGCGTCACGTCGAAGGCCTTGAAGGCTTGGCCACATCTGCTCGAAGCCGTGGGCCGCACGGTGACAGATCTGGAAATGTATTCGCCCGGTGGCAAGCGCCTCCCTTTGAAACTCGACGAGCCATTCGCGATTTATTCGCGAAACACCTTCGACACCTTTCTACGGGAGCGGGCACGCAGCGCCGGTGCACATGTGCTGGGGGAAAAGATTTCCTTGCGGAACATTACGCAAAGCGACACCGGTTGGACCATACGTCTCGCTGATGGGAACGAGTTCAACGGTAACTGGCTAGCGGCCGCGGATGGCGCCAACAGCGCGATAGCGAAAAAACTAGCCGGACCGCTGCCGCCTGCGGAAATGGAAGTAGCATTCGGTTATCGCGCGCCCATGCCCGCGAACAGCCCGGCGCCGACCGTGGTTGCTTTTTTACCGGGATGGGTGGGTTATGCCTGGGCTTTTCCGCGGCCTGATCACATTTCTTTTGGCATCGCGACTTCACAGGATGCCTTCGATCATGAGGCGCTCGATGCGCTCTTATGGGATTTCATGGTTGCGTACTATCGCGAGCGCGAAAAAGCTCAGAAGGGATTTCCCAACCGCAACAAGAAGGTCCGACTGTGGCGCAGAGCTGCGGCTAATCGTCCGTCCCTGACAAAACGCGACGATACGGAAGAGACGAAGACCGAAGATCGCATCAGAAAAGATCTCGAAAAAAATGCCGATCGATATGCGGCGCGGATTCCCGGATTGCTGCCGCGAACCTGGGACACGCGGCGCGCGGGTGGCGAGCGTTGGACCCTGCTTGGTGACGCGGCCGGCTTTGCCGATCCGGTGACGGGAGAGGGTATCTATTACGCGTTGCGCTCCGCGGAGCTGTTTGCCAATGCCTATCTGAACGGCACACCGGCTGATTATGAGAGCCTTTGGCGTGAGGACTTTGGCCGAGAACTGCAGCGAGCCGCGGAAATGCGGCGACGGTTTTACGGAAACTTCTGGGGCGCTCCGTTCACCGAACGTATGATCGAGTTTGCGCGGGGCCATCGTGGCATACGCAAGGTGCTGGGCGAACTCGTCGCCGGCGATCAAGGCTATGTGAACCTGAAGCGTAAGTTGGCACGCCAGGCCCTTTGGCCGCTGTGAGACCCAGGCTCCGTTTCTCGTTGACTCTCCCCAGATCAATCATTAGTATTTCCGCCGCCTTCATCGAAACGCTTTTCAGTTCTTAGTCGCCGGCCGCGACAGATCAAGCAGGTTCAGAACCTCCCCAATAGAAAGGGCGACTATGCCAAAAGTCTTTCGCCTCTTTTTCCTGTCACTGTTAGTAGCCGCGGCGACCGCCACGCCCCACTCACGCACAACACAATCCGGGCCGACGTTGTTGAGGCGGACCGTTGCGATCAGCACGAAGCGTTTCCTGCGTTACTGGCCGAACCCGGGTGCGGCTGAACCACGCTACAACACGTATTCGTGGACGCCGGCGGTGAGTTTTCAAATGCTTGGACCGGTAGCGGGCGGAAGCCAACTGGTCTTTGAAGTGAACACGCCGGATGGCAAACCGTGGACCAGTTTCAAACTGCAAACACCGGAAGCCGGCGATGATGAGCTTATGAAAATCAAAGGACCTGATCTGGATGAAGGCGAGTTGGAAAAGAAAGCGATCATACAAACCGGCGTGTTTCCGTTTCGGATCATGTTAAAGAACGCGCTGGCCGGCACCAACGAACCCATCTTTGCGGGAAAGTTTAAGGTCGCAACCTACGCGCCGGACCAGGCGATTCCGGAGTACAAAGGCAAGCAGGAATTTTATGTCGTGCAGGATTGGCGTTTGCCGATCGGCTATATCTGGTACGACCCTACGCTCGATGAAAATGTTCCCGCGCTGAGCGTGCAAATGTGGTTTCGTGGAACGCACGACGGCGAAAAGTTGGAAGGCGTTTTGTTCTATAAGGGTCAACAGGTCGGCACGACGCTCGGCAACAATGAAGAAGAGATCTCAACCGGCGTTGGTGACCCGCAGGGACGTTGGGGTTTGTGGACCTTCCAGTTTGCGAAAGTCCGCGGTTACAACCAAAGCACCAGCGCCAGCACTTATCCGGAAACTTTCTTTCTCGACAAGAACCCGGGCGATTACGAAATCAAAGTGCTGCGACAACAAAAACTGGCGCGGGCAGCCTCGTTCACCGTGGGCGCCGACAGACGAATTGTAGATAACGGAATTGCCAAACAGAACAAGCTGGGCGGAATCCGTATGGTGCTGCCGGTGAAAATCGTCGGCGATCAGGACGTCAAGTACGACCCACTGTCGTGGAAGACGGACACATTTTACGGTAATGGACTTCCGGGTTTCACCGCGCCTTAGCGTGACTTTGATTTTGACGCTCTGCGGCAAAGCCGCGGTTCCCATCAACCTGTTTGAATGGTTCCGTTCCGGCTTCTTAAACACAGGAGGAATAATGAAAGATTTCTCTTTGCGCGTAACGTCGATCCTCATTGTCTGCACGCTACTCACGGCCTCAATAGGCAGCGGCTCACTAAGTTCAGCCAGCCCTGCACAGGCCGGCCCGACGCTTCTCAAGGCTTCGATTATCGTTCGCGCGAATCGTTTGGTGCGTTACTGGAAAGCCGCAGACCAGGACAACTATTGGAGTTGGATGCCGCAGATGAGTTTTACCGTGGTCGGCCCAATCAATACCGGCAGCGCCTTCTTCATCGACTTCACAAACGAAGCCGGCGCGCCATGGTACACCGTGGAGTGTGAAACGCCGACGATCGATGCGACGCGCTGGCAAACGATAGTGACGCCGCCAATCACTACGCACATCGACAAGCGAACCACGCTCGCAACCGGCACGTTCGGATTTACGATTCGAATGAAGAATGAACTCAGCGGCGCGAATGACAAAGTGTTTACCGGGAAATACAAAGTTTCCAAGTTTCACATCGGCAACAACCTGCCCGCTTTCAAGAACCAGTTTGAATATGTAGTAGATCAGGATTGGAATTTGCCGATCGGTTATTTGTACTTCAACACGCCGTCCGATCAAAACATGCCGCCGCTGGTGGTCTCAATGTGGTTTCGCGGCGAACTCGATAGTTCAAAACTCGCGGCCTATCTCTTTTACAACGGCAAGCAAATCGCGAGCACTAAGGAGCAAACGGGGAGCTCCGGCTATGACTCGGCGATTTTCGCCAACAGCAACGAAGGCACGCGTTGGGAGCGTTGGAAATTTAGTTGGGGCCAGGTGCGCGGCTGGAATACCGACACCAGCAGCGCCAACAACACGTCGCAACTATTTTTCCTGAATGCGAACCCCGGGGAGTATGAAGTGAAAGTTTTGCGCGAAGGCGACCTGGCGCGCAGCGCAAAGTTCACCGTCGGTCCTGACGGACGCCTGGTCGACAACGGCATCACGCAAAAGAACAATCTCGGCGGACTGGCGATGGTTTTGCCGGTAAAGGTTTTGGGGACCGGCGACGGAACGTGGGACGCGAACGCCTGGAAAACGGATGCGTTCTACGGCAATCCTTTGACCGGATTTGTCGCGCCCTAGTGCAAACTGGGTTCGTTTGGACGGCGGTTTTTACGGTGCCAGGCGGCTGATGCGCCAAGTGTTATCGCTTTGCAGTTCATAGACAAGCCGGTCGTGCAATCGACTGGCTCGTGCTTTCCAAAACTCAATTCGCTCCGGCTGCAACAGATAACCGCCCCAGTGCGCCGGCCGCGGCACCGTTTGATCGCGGTATCTCTCTTCAAGTTCGCGCGTTCGTTCCTCCAAAACTTTTCGCTCTGCGATCGTCTGGCTCTGGGGCGATGCCAGCGCCCCGATCTGGCTGTCACGGGGCCGCGTTTGAAAATAGTCGTCAGACTCTGCCGCCGAAACCCTGGTCACTGTTCCCTCGACGCGGACCTGGCGATCGTGTTGGGGCCAATAGAAAACCAGGGCGGCGTTTGGGTTGGCATCCAACTCTCCCGCTTTCTTGCTGAGATAGTTGGTGTAAAAAACAAAGCCCCGCTGGTCCACCTGCTTCAATAAAACTATGCGCGCCGAAGGCTTGCCGGCGCTGTTAGCGGTAGCCAGGGTCATCGCTTCCGGCAACTTCAAACCGTCAGCGACCGCATCATCAAACCATCTCTGAAACTGACTGACCGGATCCGGATCGACGCGTTGTTCATCCAACTGGTCCTCGATTATTCGTTCACGAATCTCACTCATGCTTAGGTGACCTTATCTTTAGGAATCAGATGCGGTTGCTTCAGCCGGTTGTGTGTAAGGCGCTAGCCGGCGCTTTAGTTCCTCCGGCACCGGCACGGTCTCGAAACTATCGCGGCGCACCGAAGCCAGTATGAAGTGCGCGTCGGCGACCAGGTCGTCTTCATCCTTTCGTTTCACTTCAAAGTTCAGCCGAAAAGATTTGTGGCCGAACCGTGCCACAAACACACTGACGACCAGCAGATCATCAAGGCGGGCGGCGCGGCGAAAGTCGCACTCCAGGTGCACGCGCGGCAACCAAATGTCGAGTTGGTCAAAAGCCACGCCATAGGGCAAGCCGACGGTGCGAAACAATTCCGTCTCCGCAATTTCAAAGAAACGAATATAGGCGCCGTAGAAAATAATTCGCGCGGCGTCCACGTCACCCCAACGGACGCGATCTTCGATACGGAATTTCCAGGATTCGTTCATTTGGTCAGGGTGATACTGGCAGGAAGTCATGCCACGGCCGTTAGAAACTCACGCAGCGTTGCGTTGAAGACTTCCGGTTGATCGAAGTTCGAAACGTGCGCAGCGTTTTCCATAATCTTCAATTGCGAGTCAGCAATCCTGCTATGCATAAACTCCGCATCGCTCACGGGGCGAATGCTGTCCTCCGTGCCGACGATGATCAACGTGGGAACATTAATATTTTCCAGATCCTCAGAGTAATCCCGCCGCGCGGCCATGCCAAGCTGGGCCGCGGCAGCACCGTGCGGCGAAGTGCTGTCGATCATCTCGCGAATCCGATCCACCGCCGCGGGATTGCGGGCCAATGTTTCCTGCGCCAATAATTTTGGCAGCGTTTCTGCGGCGATCCCCGCCATCCCGTGGGCCAACATTCGCGCCGCCTGGCGCTCGCGAGTTTGTCTCTCCTGGTCGTTATCGGCCGGCGCCCGCGTGCCTGCCAGCACCAGAGCCTTCACGCGATCCGGGAAGAAATGTTGGAACTCGAAAGCGACATAACCTCCCATCGACAGCCCGGCGATGACGGCCTGATCAATTTGGAGTTGGTCCATCAGCGTTGCTACCTCCCGGGCCATCTGGTCCATGCCGGCGACTGTGTCTGCGGCAATGGATTCACCGAGCCCACGCAAATCGGGAGCAACCACTCGATACTGATCTTTTAGGACCGCGATCTGGTCGCGCCACATCGTGCGATTGAAAGGATAGCCATGCAGCAGCACCACGGCTGGGCCGTAGCCTTCGTCCTCACAAGTAGTCTCGATGTCGTTAGGGTTGTTTCTTCTCATGCGATTAAGCATCAACGTTTGGGCCTGCCCGCTAAGCGGTTCTGACTTGCCGCCCGAAAAAAAAACTCTTTGGCTTTGAAATGTTTTGCCAGTTTATCCCATTCACCAACGAATCAAAGCCCGGAAGGGCTGCGAAGGAACCAAAGAGTTGCGGGAAGGCCCGAAGTCGTTCAACTTTCAAAGAGGAGATTGAGTATGAGCAAAACATTTTTCGCACTCCTGTTCTTGTGTGTCACCATTGCGGCGTGCGATCCGCCTGTGACCGATACCAATTCAAATGCGAACCACGCGGCGAACGCAAATGTATCGCCGGCTCCGGTGAGCAGTCCGTCGCCCCAAACAACTCCGGCAGCGGCGCCACTCAAAGCGGGTGACAAGGTGAAGGTAACAATCAACGGAACAGCAACTGACGCCACGATCGTCGCCGTAGACGAAAAAGTCGGCGAGGCTACAGTCAAAGTTCAGGGCGATACCAAGGAAAAGAAAGTCGCGTTCGCGGATATTGTAAGGCAGTAATGTTCGCAGGCCGGCTGGCGGAGGGGCGCTCGAACGAGTTGCCCTCTCGCCAAAATGTTCGATAAGGTCGGAAGCATTCCGTCTTTCGGGACTAAGGTTGACATGCCGCCCGCGAAAAAACACCACGCACTGCAACAGGAAGATTTCGATCGGCTATTGCACTGGCTGGATCCAGATGGCGAACGAGCCGGGACCATTTACGAAAAGATTCGCTGGCGACTGATTACGATCCTCGCTGCTCGCGGATGCCGCATGCCCGAAGATCTCGCCGATGAGACCATCGATCGCGTCGCCCGCCGCGTCATTGAGTTTCGGGATACGTACACCGGTGACCAGGCCAACTACTTCCTCGGCGTCATGAACAACGTCCATCATGAATACTTGAAACGGCCGGAACCGGCCGGGGCTTTTTTGCTGAATGACGCGGATGAGGGGAAAGAACAGGTGCACGCCTGTCTGGAAAAATGCCTGGCGAAGCTGACGGAACATTCGAGACAACTGATAGAACGTTATTACGCTGGGGAGAAACGAGAGAAGATTGATTTACGGGAAAGGATTGCCCTCGAACTCGGCATAAGTATCAACACCCTCAGGCTGCGCGCACTACGCATTCGAGAGAAATTGCAGACCTGCATCGAGCAATGTTTGCAGACTTAGCAGGCGGCTGAAAAACTCAACTTGAAAACTAAATCAACATATTTGGAGTGCGCCGACAGCGGCGGCGCTTTGGATTTCTTAGGTTTCTGCCACGTGACTAATCCCAAGCGGCGTCGCGCTCCGCTTGCCGCCGCACTCCAAATTAGTAGTTTGACCCAAGCCAATGGCTGACGATACTTCACAATTTGACGAGCAAGATTTGCATGATGAGTACTCGGACGAAGTAGTGCGTCTTTTTCTATTTGGCAGATTGCCTGCTGCCCGGCAGGTCAAATTTGAGGAGCGCCTGTTTGCCGACGAACAGTTCGAAACCCGTGTGCGACTGGCGGAGCATGAACTGGCCGATGACTACGCTTATGAGCGTTTGAGCGCAACGGAGCGCGACTTATTCGAGCAGAAATTTCTGGTCAGCACCGCACGACAACAGAAGTTAAAGGTTTCACACGCGCTACGCGAACACTTCGCAATTTCGCTTCCAGTCGCCGCTAAGGCGACAATCGGCGACCGGCTTCAGCGGTTGCTCAGTTGGAATCAGGTTTCATGGAAATCCGCGGCTGCGCTGGTGACGCTGGTTTTGCTTGCCGGGACCATCGCGCTGTTGCTGCGCCGTCCTCAACTCCGGCAAGAAATAATTACGCAAAGTCAGAGATTCATTCCGCGCCGCCGTTCTATTCCTCCGGCGAGGCCGGGTTCAGACCGCGAAGTGACCCACCACGCCATTAAGCCGCAATCCTCTGGCGATGAGAATCCTCCGCCTCCAGCGCCCGGTGCGATGGTAGTTGCGAACATTATTCTGGTTCCCGAAACTGGCTACGATAGTGACCGCATCACACAAGTTAATTTGCTTCAGAGTGAGGTGAATGTGTTGCACGTGCGCCTGGCTGTGGAAAGAAAGCGGGCGGGGTTATACGATCTCGAAATCTCAACCACTTCGGGTTCGACAGTTTTCAGGGAGTCATTGATTAGTGCGGACACTAGCAGCGCTGCGGTCGCTTTTGAGATTCCAGTCCGGTATTTGGTTGCGGGCGACTATCAGATCAAACTAATGCGGATTACCGAGGGACAAGCGGAAGGTGTGGGCACATACTATCTGAGGGTGCAGTAATTACCTAACTTTGCTTTTGCGGCGCCGCATGAAATCTATCAGGACGAACTGCGAGAGATTTTCCGGGTTCGCAAAGTATGCTTTGCCGTTCGTCATCGCCGACATCTCTTTCACAAATTCCACCAGGTAGTAGTCGCTGGCCAGCATGAAGGTATTAATCATGATGCCGGCCTTGCGGCAGCCTTGCACTTCCTTGAAAGTTTGCTCCATGACGAACGGATCGCCGCCCATGGAATTCTTGTAAAGCCGCCGGTCTGAACCACCGGCGGCAGTTCGCGAACCTGAACCGGGAGAACTTCGCCTGCCCGACGCGGACATCGCCCCCGCACCTTCGACGAAGCAGGCGGTCGGCTTGCCGTCAGTCACCATAACGATCTGCTTCATTTCTTTTCTTTGCGATTGCAGAATGCGGCGTGCCAGGCGCAATCCTTCCGCCGTGTTCGTGTGATACGGCCCCACCTGCGTGGTCGCCAGTTTCGCGAGGGCCAGCTCTTCCGCGCTATCGTGAAACAGCACGATCTTCAAAGAGTCACCAGGATATTGGGTCCTGATTAAGTGGGCGAGGGCCAGCGCGACTTTCTTCGCGGGCGTAAAACGATCTTCGCCGTAAAGAATCATCGAATGAGAGCAATCAAGCATTACCACGGTGGCGCATGACGATTGATAGTCACACTGGTGCACGTGCAGATCCTGGTATTCAAGATTCAGCGGCACCTGCAAACCTTCGCGCTGAATGGCCGAGAGCAAAGTGGCATTTACATCCAGGTTGATCGTGTCGCCGAACTCGTATGGTTTGCTGGCCGCGGCCGCTTCCACTCCGGTCGCCAGGTGCGCCGTGTCGTGCCGTCCTACGGAACTCTTTCCGAGACTTCCCAGCAGGTTGCGCAAGGTTTTGTAACCCAGAAAGTCGAGGCCTTTTTCAGTAACCTCGAACTTTACGTTGCGCGGCAACGGTTCTGACATTTCACCCTCGCCGCCCTGCTGCTGTTGCCGTTGCTGCGACTGCGGCTCTTCATGCAGCGTCAGGTAACCTTCGTCGACCAGGCGTTCGATTAGCTGGTTGAGTAATTCTTCCAGCAGCGATCCTTTGAATTGGCCATCATTATCGGCAAGCATTTGCTTGACCTGATGCTGATCCAGCAGCCCCTGGTCCATAAGCGCTTCCAGCAACGCGCGGCGCAACGCGTCGAGCGAGGTGTCCTGCTGCGTCCGCTGTCGCGTCCAGTAGTAATCGTCGTCATAGCCCGACTGCAGGAGGGAATCTGACAGAGAATCCATCAAGTCGCCGAGGTTGATACCGGAAACGTCGAAGCCTTTGAATTTTGAGTAGCGGGTGAACTTCATGTACTACTTCTGCCTGGATCAGAAATTTGCAAATCTCGACAGATCTTCCTGGTCAAGTACTCGTTAACTTCACAATGCCAGCGGAATGGTTGAGGAGGTACCCTTGGCACGATTGACATACACGGTATGACTGCCTCCCTCACGAAAAAACTCGCAACCGTGTGCTTCCAAATGCCGAATTAAATCAATCCGCTTCATAGGCGAGCTGGCTCGGTGGTCAGGCGATTCAAAAAATCTCTCAGGCGATTCTTTCGCGAATTGTGTCTTCGCCCTCCGCCCAATCCTTAGCCATTGAGCGGTTGGCCTCAATCACAAGATCGATCGCCTCCTTGAGATGCTCACGGGTTTCTTCAATTGTGGCTCCCTGCGTATTAGCGCCCGGCAGTTCTTCAACAAAGCCTATGTAACCTTCAGGCACTTTTCGGTAGACAGCGGTCAAAGTTATTGGCATGGCATGCTCCTAACTATATTTCCCGGTTTCCGTGAGGTCGTCGTAAATCATCCCCCGGCGATCTTTCCTGGCCTTGGTCACCGCGGTGTAACCGCCCTCTTCATTGCGGCTGATCTTGTTCTGGGCGTAAAGACCCTCCAGCACGAACTCGCACGCTGAGACGGTTTGGGCGTTGTCTTTCCGTTTGAAGTCGAATGGAATCAGCGCCGTTTCGATCAACTCCGGAACCGAGTCCAGCAACGTCATGCATTCTTCGGCGGCGGCGGTGTCGGCCAGGCGTAAGTTGTTTCCTTCGTCAAACCAGCGAATGGTGTTGGCGAAATCGATACCGACGAAATAGCCTTCGAAGATTTCGCCGGCCGCTCGCTTAATTAAATCCCTCGCAATGCGATGGGCGCCAATCTGTTCGCCTTCATACTCAAGTTCCATTTTGCCTGTCATTGCCGGCAGGGCCGCGTAGACATCGGAAATTCGCGGGACGATCGCTTCTTCGCCGGTGACCAGGGCGCGCCGTTCGGAATTTGATACGACTGATTCGATCACGGTAATCGGCAAACGCTGCGATACGCCGGAGTGTTTATCGATGCGCTGGTCGTCGCGCGCTTCGAACGCAATTTGTTCCACGGTCTCGCGGATGAAGTCGGGAACGTGCAGTCGATCGTTTGCTCCGTCGCCGAAGCCGCCACGTTTTAGCCAGGCTTCCTGTCGCGTGATTTCCACTCCCAGCGAAACGTCCGCCGGGTAGTGCGTGGTGATTTCGGCGCCGATGCGATCTTTCAACGGACTGATGATCTTTCCGCGCGCGGTGTAATCCTCCGGGTTAGCGGAAAAGACGAGCATCACGTCGAGCGGCAAACGCACGGGATACCCCTTAATCTGCACGTCGCCTTCCTGCATGATGTTGAAGAGGCCAACCTGAATTTTGCCGGCCAGGTCGGGCAATTCATTGATCGCGAAGATGCCGCGATTAGCGCGCGGCAAAAGCCCGTAATGAATCGTCAACTCGTCGCTGAGCAGGTGACCGCCCTTCGCGGCTTTGATCGGATCGACGTCGCCGATGATGTCCGCAATCGTAACGTCGGGAGTGGCCAACTTTTCAACGAAGCGGGCATCGCGATTGATCCATTCGATTGCAAGGGCGTCGCCGTTGAGTTCGATCATGTGACGTCCGTAAGCCGATATCGGATGAAACGGATCGTCGTTCACTTCCGACCCGGCAATCACCGGAATGCGCTCGTCGAGCAGGCTGGTGAGCTGGCGAATGATGCGGCTCTTTGCCTGTCCGCGCAGGCCCAACAGGATCAGGTTGTGCCGCGCCAGGATCGCGTTTATGAGTTGCGGAATCACCGTATCGTCGTAACCGACGATTCCGGGAAAGAGTTTTTCGCGCGCCTGCAATTTGCGAATCAGGTTCGCGCGCAGCTCGTCTTTAACCGCGACACTGCGGTAACCGCTCGCCTTGAGTTCAGCTAGAGTCCTTGCTGGTTCCATGGTTTTTTATTCGGCTTTCAATTCAGGGGGTTGAAAGGATTCTAACCGTAAAGAGCGGAAAGCACGAACGCAGGTGATGGTAACAAAGTTGAAGTTCTCATTAGCACCGCAGTTCAGTGCGGTGACTAAAGAGCAAGTGAATTCCAGACAGTGGTTAGCCGCTTTCACAGCGCCCCTCAAATTTACACCAGTGACCCGAATGGCTACGCCGGTGTGTAGTTTCCTTTGAGACTGCGCCTTACGCGCCCATCCGTCTCCAACTTGTCCAGATGAGCAATGACGGCTCGCTGGGCCATGCCGTGCAATTTTGGAGAGACATCTGTGTAAACCAGCGTGACGATCTGAGAAGGTTCTTCCGCGCCTCCTCTTACGGCAGTAAGGATCTTCGCCTCACGATCGAGCCGGTGAGCGATATATTCATCAATCTTCGCGTAGGGATTAGCGATCGCTGGGCCATGACCCGGAAAGATGACAGAAAGGTTTGGTAGGGACCTCATCCGATGCAATGATTGTAGGTATTCGCGCATATTTCCCTGCGGGGGGTCGATCAAAACCGAACCCAGTCCCAAAACGTTGTCGCCTGAAATTAGCGTGCCTGTGCGTTCCTCATACAAACAAATATGGCCACGCGCATGGCCCGGCGTATGTAGAACCAGAAACTCGATCGGTGGCTCGCCGTCCAGCATAACCCTGTCCTCATCTATGATCGGTTGAATGCCAGGGATATCACTTATCGCTTCCACAGTTTTGGGGTGCGCCGTAACTTCAATATTGCCACCCAAGTAATCTCTTAAGGCATTTACACCACGGACGTGGTCCGGGTGTAAATGCGTTAATACAATTCCGTTCACACTTCGGTCTTCAGCCCTCAAATCGGATACACAGTCGGCGAGAGCTTGCTGCTCCTCCTCATATGGTGAACCGGGATCGAGGATGAGTATCTCGCTCGAGGTGTAGATCAGATAACAGTTTGTATGTGTCGCCGGCGGCCTGGTGGGCGTGCGCACCGGAAAGCAAATGTAGTTTGGGCGAAACTCAATGCGGCGCGTGGGCTCACGATGCGCATTTGGCGTTGCTAAGAAACGCGACACCAAATCGCCGGTGAGGCCGGCGCTGAGCGTCTGCAGCGCATGCAACACCGGAGGCACGGCCAGAACTTCCGAACGCTGCCAACGCGCGTAAGCTGCGCGCGCCGAAATCCATTCGCCTGATTCCAGCTCCCCATCAGTTGTTACCGACGGCTCTTGTTTTTGCGGACAGTGCGCGAGGAAAAACCAGGTGTCAAAACGTTTGGCGCTGAACGGCGGCGTCACCCAGCGGCCTACGAAAGTGAAATCGTCAGCATCGAGATAAAGAGCGTAATGAAGCAAAAGCGCCGGCCAGGTCATGCGGCCCGATTCCAGATCATCAAGCACCGACGCGCGCTGGCCTTTGGTCAAAGTCTCGACACCGCGCGCTAGCAGCACGCCAACTTCTTCAAACAACTCACGAGCGGCGCAACTGATCGCGGCGGCAGTTTCAGCGTCGTGGCAGTTAGCAACTGTGACTTCCGTGTCGGGGGGATCCATCTTGCCGCCGGGGAAAGCGTGAAACCCGCCCAGAAAACTGAGTTTCTCGTGGCGTCTCACCCAGAAGACTTCCGGGTCATTGGGATCGGTTGGTTGTCGTAAGAGGATGACAGCGGCTGCGTCTTTAGGGCTTGATTCGGTCATTATTTCACATCCGCAGATTACGCAGATTTCACAGATAAGACGGCGAAGTCAGTTAAGACGAAATGAGTCGCCGGTGTATTTGCAATAGCCTCATGGAACAGATCACTGGTTGCTTAACCAATTCAGTCCTCTCTGTGTAATCTACGGATTGTCACGACCAGCGAAATCGTTCACCATCGCCGCCGGTCCAGGGATCGCCGCGCATGTGATAGCCGCCTTCTTCCCAGTATCCCGGCTCATCCTGTTCCATAAACCTCACGCCCTTGATCCACTTCGCAGACTTCCACGCGAAAAGCTGCGGCACGATCAGACGCACCGGCCCGCCATGGTCCGGCGGAATCGGTTCGCCGTCATGAGACCAGGCGAAGAGCGAATCTTCGTTCAGGAAAAACTGGATCGGGATGTTGGTGGTCCAGCCGGAATCATAACCAAAAGCCAGCACAAATTTTGCTTCAGGTTTAGCGCCGGCGATCCTTGCAATCTCACGCGCCGGTACGCCGCCCCAAACATTTCCCAAACGCGACCAACGTGTGACGCAGTGAAAGTCGGCAAAAACTTTTACGGCCGGCAACTGCATGAACTCGTCCAGCGACCATTTCTGTGGGTTAGTTACCGCGCCGTCCACCGCAAATTCCCAGGTAGCCAGATCCACGGTGGGCGTCCCGTGCGCGTCCAGCACCGGCCACTTTTTTGTACGCGTCTGACCCGGGGGAATGCGATTCGGTAGCCGCGTGTTCGGGCTAATGATCACGTCAGCGTCCGCGACCTCTTCCGGCTTAGGCGGATCGCCGGATTGGTACTTCGGATCTTTGATGATGTTATTCAGAAAACTCATTGTGTATGTCTGCGTCAGGTGGTTCGGGTTCGGTCGCTTCCGCCAGGCCGGATTTGATTTCAAGCTTGGCGTCGAGGCGCCGCTGCTTGCGGGCGGCTTCCTTAATCTCTTCGGTGTACATCCAATGGTCCTGGTTGGAGTGGCCGAGCTTGCCACCCTGTCCGGCGTTTGATTTGCCTTTAGCGATTGCCACGTTTGTAAGAACCGCCTGCGGTAGCGGGCGAGCTGCCGATTGCTGAATGCGGATTTTGGATTTCAGATGCGGCAAAGGCGAGTTGATCAGTATCCGCAATCCGCAATCTGCAATCCGAAATCCGCAATCGAAGGGCCCGCCCGCTACCGCAGGCGGTTCTGACTAAGGAACTGCAGGAGCGAAAAGATCACTCACCAATTTTTCGGCATCCATGTTTTTGGAATCAGGAAAAATAACGCGGCCGCCGGTTTCTTTGGTTAACTTCTTGAGCAGATTTTCCGCTTTCTCTCGCTTGCCCTTGCTGCCAAATGGGCCGGAGCCTAACTCTTTGACCAGACCGATCGCAAAAACCGTGGTGCCGTCCTTCTGCAACTGTTTTATGAGATCGCTTTCCTTGATGCGGCTTTCGCGATTTTCGCCGTCGGTAATCAGGACCACTACCCCATGCGAGAAAACGTCCTGCTCCTGAGTCACCTTTTGGTTGACGGTGCGGCTCATTGAATCGATGGCGTCGAGCAAAGTCGTCTGACCGCCCAGCACATAGATGTCGTCAATGAAGCGTGATAGTGAGTCAGCGTTCAACCTCCAATCACTGCCGCCGCTGATCACCGCCAACCTGCTTCCGGGATCGGCGGGACTGGTGAAGTTGAATACGGAAACAGGACCCGTTTGTGTCGCCTGCCTGGCGACGGCTTTCCCCAAGGTCAGCACGTCTTCAAACTGCGACCGCAGCGAACCGGTGTTATCTATGAGGATTCCGTACGCAACCTTTTTCTCGCGCTGTCCGCAAACCACCGACGATGACAGAACGAAGGACAAGACCATCAAATAAAACTTGCTGCTACTTCGCATGATGTCTTTGATTCCGAATGGACGGAAAGTGTTTACCCCCTCGTTACTTTTTCGAATTTCGTTCCGCCAGATTCATCAGCTCTTCCGGCATCCACTTGCCGACGCTTTTTGTGGTTGCCTCTTCGATGCCCGCAGAGCGATCGTGCCATTTATCGCGGCTGCCTTCGGGCCCGCGTTCCCGTTCGTAATTTTCCGTTTGTTCGAGCGACAGCACGATGCCGCTGGCGATGTCATTCCAGTCCTTTTGTTGGATGCCGCGCAACACTACCGGCAATCCGGCCGACCAATCTTCTTCCGGCGCGCGCGCGTCCTGCTCGGGAATGGTCAGGTTGTAAACGGGCGGAAACGGGCCGCCGGAAAACTCGCGCGCCAGTTGCGCGTGAATCTCTTTATAAGAAATTTCCGGCGATTCGCTCCTGATTTTTTGCGCGCGCCGAAAGAGGTCCGCCACCGAGGGCGCGTTTTCTGCAATAGTCACGAGAGATCTCCTTTGGTTGTGGAACGAGGATAACTTACACGCGTCAGGCGGTAATCACAACCTGCCTCACCCAAAAGGAAACGGCTTAGCGGTATGTGTCAGCGCTCGCCCAGTTTGGAATCACTATGATAAGTTTGGTGGCAGTTTATTAATGAACTCTTAACGAGAGCAGCAGGGCGTTTGGATGTCAGAAGCAAGTCCTTTAACTGAATTACTTTCAGCGACGGCGATAGCGAGCGATGTCTGCGATGCGTGTGGCAGCGAGGCTGGCACCGGCGCGCTGATGGTCCAGGATCTTCCTGAAAAACTTGGTTCCATTGTGACGGCTAACGCGGCGGCCCGCGGCGATCAGGCCAGCGTTTGTTCCCGGTGCGTGGCCTTGTTCACGCGCGCCCAGCACCAACTGCAGGCGCATGCGGCGGTGTTTGAACAGAACAGTTTTGTGTTGCCAACTCCACTGCGCCTGGACGCGGACGAACGCTTTACCGGCAAAGGCGTCGCCATCGCCTTTCTGGATTCGGGCTTCTACGCGCATCCGGATCTAACGACACCCGACAATCGCATTCAGGCCTATCACAGTATTTTCAACGCGGCCGAAGATCAGACGTCACTCGAGACCATCGATGTTGCCAGCTGGCACGGGATGATGACCTCCGTAGTGGCGGCTGGAAACGGATCGCTGTCCGATGGCTTCTATCGTGGCATTGCTTCCGAAGCCAACGTGGTGCTGGTGAAAATCGGGAAAAGCGGGCGCATCAGTGAAGAACAAATTCAGAACGGACTCGAATGGGTGCTGGCGCTGCGCGAGAAGTATCAAATCCGCGTGGTGAACATTTCGGCCGGCGGCGACTTCGAAGAAAGTTACCTAACTAACTCGCTGGCGCAAACAGTGGAGCGGTGTGTAAAAGAAGGCTTGGTTGTTGTCTGCGCAGTGGGGAACGCGGGCATGGCGCCGGGTCATCGAGTGTTGGCGCCGGCCAGCGCACCGTCGGCGATTTCCGTGGGCGGATTAGACGACCAGAACTCGCGGGATCGCGCGCGTCGCGGCATGTACCGTTCTTCATATGGACCAACGATTGACGGTCTGCAAAAGCCGGAAGTGATCGCCCCGGGAATTTGGGTAGCCGCGCCAATCCTGCCGCATACTCCTACAGCCGACGAAGCCGCGCTGTATTCAAAACTTGAGAACGCGGCCGATTCAGAGTTGGGCGAGATTCTTACTTTTCACCCGGGCATTGACAAGGATCTGGACGACGCACGCGACCTGCCGGTGCCCTTGCTGCGGCAATTGATAACCATCAAACTCCACGAAGGAAACGTCATCGATCCAAATTACAAGTATGTGGACGGCACTTCCTTTTCTTCGCCGATAGTTGCCTCGGTCGTGGCTTGTATGTTGGAGGCGAACCCGCGCCTGACACCGCAGCAGGTCAAGCGAATTCTAATCGACACGTCGGAAAGGGTTCCCGGAATCGAGGTAGACCGCCAGGGTTGGGGCGTGGTCTCGCCACGGCGGGCAGTTGAGTTGGCGCTGACATTGTTCTGAGTGGCCCAGAATCCGTAGAGTGAGACCTGTGGGTGTTGGGGGCCGCCTAGCTTGGGCGCGGCGGAGGGTGCTTTAATGCGCGGCGCCGTCACTCCGATGTTGGGTTGATTGATTGACACTCCAACTATGCGTGCCTCATATCGCTTCGCAATTGGTTTCGTGATGGGTTCAGTGCTGGCGGTGTGCGCGTTCGGATTGGCCGGCGCTGGTCATGGAACTTACACACCGATAACCGCGAATGCTCCAATGCTCGCCATCATTCCCGAAATCGGTGTTGCGGCGGCTCTGTTTGGAACCCCTTGGCTCTGGGCGGGTTACTTTCTCGCAGTCCCTGAGATCAGCGCGCGGATACTCCGGCTACTGGCTGTGACTGCGGTGGTGCTTGTGCATTTTGGAAGCGCCGTGTGGATGTCGTCGCGTGATGAATATTTCGGCCGTGTCTTCGACCGTTACCCTTCGTTTATGGTTTTCTATTTCGTTGTTTTGATCGTTGCTGTGTTAACGCTTGGCATAATTGCGGCGTCGCGTGCACAAAAACTAAGAACGTCTTAACATGCTAAATCAACCCAACAGATCGTTGGACGCGAGGGGCGGGAGCGCCTTTTTCTCACTCTGGCAACAATCTAATGCCCCAACACCGGCCCGTGCCACCGCTAGACACTGTTACGGCTCGTGTGACACAATCCGAAAAACCAAATGACAAGCGAATAGTTTGAGAGGAGTTCCCAGTATTAAATGTCTGACAACGATACCGCGCCGATTGAGCCGGCGCCCGATCAATTAGGTGATACACCGACACCGCCCGCGAGCACTGAAGAGATTACCTATCACGCTGTGGAAAAGGATGGCCAGGTAACGGCCATTTGGGAGATGCAGGGCCGCAAACATCTACGGACCATCGATCCGCGATCACGGCAAGGCCTGGATATTCTCAGTCTCTACACTACCGAACACCACGACGAACCGGCTTCGGAGGCAGCGAGCGAAGCAGCGTCTTCGTAATTCGCTAACCGTCGCACAAATTCTAAAAGGCTGCGCTTCAGGGCGCAGCCTTTTCTTGTCAGAACCGCCTGCGGTAGCGGGCGGTTGAAATTAATCGGAGTTGGCTTTGCGTCGAACGATCAACCGCCCGCTACCGCAGGCGGTTCTGACAAATCCAAAAGGGGCGGCCACGGAGTGCCGCTACAGTTTAAGTCATCAGGTTTTGGGGCTCGCCGCGCATAAACGCCTCCAGGTTATCGATCAGCTGATCCGCCAGCGTCTGCATTGCTTCGCCGCTGGACCATGCGACATGCGGCGTCAAAATAAAGTTGGGCAGTCGCAGGTCGAGCAGCGGATTGCCCGTGTGCGGCGGTTCATTGCTTAAGACATCAAAGCCGGCGCCCGCTATCAATCCTGCTCGCAACGCTTCAATCAAGTCACGTTCGTTTACCAACCCACCACGTGCCGTGTTGATGAGCAGCGCGGTCGATTTCATCTGTTTGAGCTCTGGCAAGGCAATCGAATCCCGCGTCTCATTATTCAAAGGACAGTGAAGCGTAATCGCGTCGCTCTGGTTCAGGACGTCGGGAAAGGCGGTGCGTCCGGGGCGGGTTGTTGGCGCATGCTTGCGCTCCGAAATCAGCACGCGCATGCCGATCGCCCGCGCGAGTTTTTCCACCGCCTGCCCCAGCACGCCATAGCCGATTATCCCCAGCGTACTGCCGGCGAGATCGTGAATCGGATGGTCCAGGAGGCAAAACTGTTTCGCAGTTTGCCATCGACCTTCCTGAACGTCCTGCCGGTAACTGAGGAGGTTGCGTCTGAGTGCTAACAGCAGAGTTAACACATGTTCCGGTAGGGAATGCACCGCGTAGCCGCGAGTGTTACAGACAGCGATTTGGCGCTTACGGCAGAAATCGAGATCAACGTTGTCTACACCCGTCGCAGCGACGGCGATCAATTTGAGACCCGGCAATTGGGAAAGCTCCGCTTCCCGCAAAGGCAGTTTGTTGCAGACAGCGATAGTGGCATCGCGCAGCCTGGCAACCGTTTCCTCAGGCAGTGTCTCGCCATAATCGATCCATTCATGTGCGAAGTCTGGCCGGCGAAAGTCGGCCCGAAAAGTATTGCGCTCTAAGAAGACGATTCGTTCCATGAATGAAAGAGATTAGCACGGTAGGACAGGCATTCCTGCCTGTCCCCATTGGTTAGCCACCTAAGCGTGGTCCGGACCTCATTGCCCCGCACTAGCATTCCTCCAAAACTTGCCTTCCACTAGGTTGCGGTAGCATCATTCGCACACTTCAATACTTTCGCTTGAGAACAAACCAAAGGCCATAACTCTATGACGCAGATTCGGAAAGCCAATCCAGACGAAGCGGAAGCCCTGACGCAGATCGCGCATGACGCAAAGAGTTATTGGGGCTATCCCGAAAGCTGGCTCGAGTTTTGGAAAGACGATCTGACTTTAACCGCGGAATTTATTTCGCTGAATGAAGTCTATGTGGCTGAAGCGCATCCAGGTTCGGACGAAAACGCCCTGGATAAGGAAGCGCCCCATACAGTTGATGGTTTTTATGCGATCACCATCAATGGCGAGAAAGCGGAGCTGGAACATTTATGGGTGCGGCCGGAAAAAATCGGAAGCGGTACCGGTAAAGAGCTATTGATGCATGCAATGGAAACTGCAGCATTTCTCAGTGCCGCGGCTTTGGAGATTTCGGCGGACCCCAACGCCGAAGGATTCTACAAACGCATGGGCGCGCGGCGAATTGGTGAGATCGATGCCGAGATCGAAGGCCAACCGCGCACCCTGCCGCGCATGGTAATTGATCTCTGACTATTGCCCGCAATCGGCATTGCTGCGCGCCAGGCTCAATCCAAATCTCTCCTGGTATTCACGCGAAGTAAGAAACGAACAAATCATTCCGCGATAGTTGTTAGGCTCGCGATTGTTCACCACGTCCAGCCAGAAAGCATACCCGTCCGGTTCGGGATCCCGACGCAGGTAACCGAAGTATTGCATGGTTACAAACGACGGATTGTATTCGCGGGTTTTGAACTCCACGATCTCAATCACTTCGCGTAATGCTTGCGCGCGCGATTTGCCGCCCTGCATGTCAGCGGTGAGTTGCTGCCGTTGGGTGGTGTATGGCGTCAGACCCGCGGTGTCAAACAACTTGTCGACAAACTGTTGTACCGTCAGCGTCAGTGGGTAAACCTGTTGGAAAGCCGCGCGTCCGACCCAATTGTTGGCGAAAGTTTGCTTTTTGGCCTCAAGGTCCGAACCACCAATAACGGTCGCGCGGTCGGCGACAAACTCCGCAAACGTTGGCCGGCGCCCATGTGACGCCCGGAAAAAGCGATATACGAAAAAGCCTGTGTCTTGAAACTCCTGTTCGACGAAGAAGGATCCAGAAACTCCGATGCGGCGCGAGTTAACGCAAGCGGGATCGCTGCCACATTGCGTAATCTCATGCGTCCAGTAGTCCCAGCCGCCATCGTCCGGCTCGCGACTGAGAAAATCCAGATAGTGACGGCGCACGAAGATTCGCGCGTCATTGATTGGATTGGGAGGCACCGGACCGAACGCCACTCCAGTTAAAGCTTGTAAAGTAGAGTCGTCGGCGCGCGTGAAGATAACCCCATCGTTGGGAAAGCCGGAAAGGTTCTGATCGGGAAAAGCGTCTATGCGCGGTGTCCCACCATTGCCCCCGTCGCCGAAACTATCGCCCGCGCCCATGGCATCTTCGATTACGTAAATGTTTCCGGTGCGGTCAACCTCCAGCCCGTGCAGGAAAAGGTTGTTGTCCAGAGACAGGCCTTCGATCACAACTTCATCGCGGTCTGCGTAACCGTCGTGATTGTCATCAAAGATTGCCAGCATCACCGCGTCTTCACCGATTGAATGAGAGAAGACGACGCCGCGCGAGTTAACTGCGATATCCAACGGCGTGTCGTCGGAAAACTTGTATGAGTAGTACGGCTGGCTATCAAGTGTATCCGGCATGCCGTCGGCGTCAGTGTCGCGAATAATGCGCAACTCGTCGGAGTGAAAGTCCGCTATCAGCAAATCGTGATTTGGCAGCAGGGCCATTGCATTTGCGTTGTACAGTTTGTTGTCGCCGGCAATGACGAGTTTTCGCGAACGAGAATCATCAAAACCGGTGGCGGAAGAATCCCGCACCAGCAACACGACTCCGGGCGACGGTTCGTTGAAGGGATCATTCGGATTGGCGGAATTGTAATAACCGCTGGAGCAGACGATCACAAACTCGCGACCCGAATTGGAAACGCCGGTCACGACCGACGCGGCGGACAGCAGATCGAAGTACTGCTTCAAATTGTAAGTAGCGGAGGCGTCCGCGACGTAATTCGCGTTGGTATCAATGGCGACGACGAGGGCGCCGACGGGCGCTCCATTGATGGTGCCGGAGAAGACGCCATAGCGTGCGCCGGATTGCCCCACCGCCACGTCGAAAAAACCACCGGCGCTGTCGAAAGTGGTCCGTTCATCGGCCACCAGGTCGCCGTTGCGATCGACGTATTGTTCGTCGGTACCGGAAGTGGATGTTAGTTGACCCGTATGCAACACCCGACTTAACGGCGTGCCGGCGGCTATCTGCGGCAAGGCCTCAGCACTTTGCGCAGTGGAGAGGGCCTTAACGGAAAAATCCTGGGCCGACGGGATGCGGCGCGAAGAATTGGCGACGACGTTGCGAGGCCGTGTTTGGGTTGTAGTTTGGCGGCGAAACGGTTGATGGGCCAGCTTGCGTTCTGAGCCCCGAGTTGCCGCGGGCGCATCCAACGCGCGCCGCACATCGACTTTCACAGTCGCATTGTCCGCGGTCTGAGCGCCTGAGCCCGGCGCGTTGAAACAAGTAGCAGCAACAACCAGCCCGAAGAACCAGAAACCGCGAAACCTAAATTTAACCTGCATGACAACTCCTCGATCTCTTGCGAGTATCCGGGAGAGAAAGTCGCCGTGGCAGAGCGTCAACTCAGCCACGGCGATCAGCGAACTAGTGCTGGAGCTCAGCGATCACCGCGTTTGCTCTCTGCTTTACTTTCCGCGTTCGATGGCCGTTCTGGCGCAGGCTCAGAACGCTGCGGCGGCGGATCGTTGCGCGGCGCTGGATCGCTCCGTGGTGGCGGATCATTGCGCGGCGGCGGATCATTCCGCGGCGGCGGATCATTGCGCGGCGGCGGATCGTTGCGCGGCGGCGGATCATTCCGCGGTGGCGGATCGTGACGCGCGGGTGGTTCATAGCGCGGCGCCGGCGGCTCGTAACGCTGCGGCGGCGGATCGTTGCGCGGTGGCGGATCGTTACGAACAGGTGGTTCATAACGCGGTGCCGGCGATTCCGTCCGGGGCGTTGGCGGCTCCACAGGTTCGCGTCGCGCGGGCGCCTCGGATTTCTCCGGGCGTGGCATTGCTACAGGTGTTCTACCTTCGACTCGATCAATCGGCGCTTCGCGGTTAGCCGGCGCTTCGCGAACTCCGCGCACGGGACGGTCCACCGGTGTTGTGTCGCCATTGTTTTGATCGTTACCCCTGCCCAAGCCACGCTCGCGGGCTGGACGCGCCGGACGGTCCCCCGGCGTAACGTCGATGGGATTTCCATCATTTCCGCGATCGATATTACCGGGCTCGCGAGCCGGGCGTGCCGGCCGCATGACCGCACCGGTGACACCGTTCATGCCACCGCCGCCGCCACTGTTGACGGGGTTCGGATTGACTGGTTCGCGGCCGTTCCAAACCCGGTCCCGCCGTAGTTGATCATCTAAAGGCACACCTGGACGGCGAGCCGCTGCGCCCGTCGCACGTTCAAAAACAGTTGCGGACGGAGATCGAAGCTGACCGCTTCGCGCCTGTCGCTCTCCTGTTCCACCATTGCTGCGATCCGGAACTGGTCTAATCGGAAGGTCCCCTGCCAGGGGATCGAGATTAATCGCCCGGCGGGCGATCTCGCCGGAGACCGGCAGGCTTCGTCCATTGTGCGAACCAAAGTCCCCGACCGATCGCCCTGTCACAGCGCGATAGTAATTCGGATCAGCGCGCCGCAAGCGGGCCAGCTCATCGGGCCGCATGGACCGCAAGTGGTCGCGATCGTGATCGCGTCCATAATGTCGTGAACGTGGATCGCGTTGATGGTACGACAGCGGGTACCAGCAATAGTGCGAACCGAAATCGAAATCGAGAGTTACGAAAGCGACGAGGGCCGGCCGCCACCAACTGCGACGTTGGTTGAAAGGACGCGGGCACCAGGCCCAGCCGTTGTCGTAGTAAACCCAGCGGCCGTAATGGTAAGGCGCCCAGCCCCACGGCTCGATTCCTACCCACGTCCAACCGTACGGCGGACACCAAACCCAATCACCATAGCGATACGGCGCCCAGTTGTTGTAGTTGTTAACGACCGTGACATGCGGCCGCCACAGCCAACCGTAATCGTTGACGTAGGCCCAGTCACCATACGCGTCCAGTTCCTCAGCTCCCCAAACATCGGAATCGTAATAGCGCACCCGGTCGTCGTATCGCAGGGTCGTGGCCAGGTATGCTTCGCGAGTTACTACCCAATCGTCCCAACCATCGCGCACTGGTGCGGACGAAAATTGCCAATCACCGGCCTCGCTGCCTTGTTGCAGCAGCGTGGCGCTGCGCCCGTCGCGCACCAGAAATCCGGAGGTCTCAGAGTAAATGCGCGCGCGCCCGTCGTCGCGCACGGTGATTTGGACACGGCCGTTCGGATCCACATCCAGGCGATACAGACCTGTCTTTTCGGCTGCGATGGTTGTCTTCGGAGCATCAACTTCAAAGAACTCGCGATCGTGATCGAAACGCGCCAGCCGAATAGTCGCCGTGCCCTGGGAAAGACTGAGGGCAATGCCGTCATTGCGCAGCGTGACGATCTTCAGTACGGAATCTGAGCCGACGCGCGCAAAGTTGCGAGCGTCGATCTGAAGTTCAAAACGGCCATCGTTGCCCGTCGTTAGCGTGTCACCTTCGACGAGGGGCAGATTCAGTTTTGCAGTTTCCCATTCCGTACTACCTTGTCGTTTAACGGTGACGTTGCCCTTCAGCAGGCTGATGCGGACCACGCGCGCGGTCACGTCATACTCGGGTTCGGTGTCATCATCGGCGCGCACATTTGTGTTAAAGGCGACGAGCGCTATCAGCAGCGAGAGAAGTGTGACTGGAATTCTTTTGAAACGCATAGGGACCGCTCCTTTGTTTGGAACCGAGACTTTGCCAGACAGAAACTATGCAATCTCTTCGAAGCGCGGCGAACAGAAATCAGGGGGACGCCGCCTGAAAAGCGAGGAGTCGAATTGTTGAACACAAGAGCAAGGGGTGTGCCCCAGAGTTGGACCACGGGAAGATATTTTGCCGGTTATAGGAGCTGGTCGGGAGAGACGAAGGCTTAATTGGAAAGCGTGGAGCGAGGTTGGTTAAAGGGCGCGCCTTTTTAAGCGTTAACGCTCATGGCCCTGTTTCCTTCCGCTCTGAGATAATCAGAGGCAATGGCGAAGGTCGGGTGGTGTTCCGTCTTTCAGTTCAGGCCAATCCTTGTCTGACCGCTGGAGGTCAGGTCACCAGTTTGAGGAACCCGCCAGGGTGAAGATTTGTTGAGCGGAAACCAGGTCGGGAGTTGAATCGCCGCCAGGAGTTATGCCAGATGGTGCAGGGCCGGCACTATTTCGTATAGACGACCTTCCGGCGCCTTTCGACTAACGTACGCTACCCCCTCAGGCTCAGATAGTGCTGTCAGACACTCACTGTTGTTCGTCTATTTTTTGCAGCGTGACTGAGACCATGGGCGAATCGCCGGCGGTCCGGCTATACGAAACCCAGTAACCGGCTTTGGGGTAACGCACCATCTTATGCATGGAACCATCCGGCTTCGTCTCGATCTCTGAGCCCACGACATCCACCGCTTTGGGAGCATCATTGGGGGTCATGAAATCGATCGAGATAGTGACCACTTTGCTGGTCCTATACAAAACCTGGGCAGTGACTTTATCGCCAAACGTAAACAAATCCTGTTCATCGGACTTGTTTGCCGGGCTGCCGAGCTTCTTGCGCGCCTCGTCGGCGGACATGCCCAGCCGGACCCCTTTGAACTCATTGAACGCGGATACGACCTCAGTGGGTGCACCGGCGTCCCGTAGTTTCTGGGCGGTGGAACTGTTAGGCAATAACAGCATAACGGCCACTGTGGCCAGGATGACAAAGATCGGCTTTAGCTGAAGTGGGACTCCTGCGCTACGAAACATTAGGGGGTACTCCTTCTCGAAGATGTCTCAGTTTTGGACTATCACGGCGGTAGGGATTTCGCTTAGGTCCGGATCAGCGAGGCTTTACAGCCCGGGTACCGGACCCTTCGAAGGCATTTATTACGGCCGCAAGATATTCCAAGCGCGCGGGCATGTCAATAGCTGATAAGTATTGACTAGCCGCCAAAATTGGCATAGAAGCTTTCTATCTTTTCCCTGAACTGAAAACCGATTTTCACCAATATTTCCAGCGATAAGGAGTTTTGACATGAAACGAATTCCACTCTCCCTGGCCCTGTCATTTGCAGTGGCCCTGCTCGGTCTTACTCTGACGGGCTGCCAGCCGGCGGCCGAGCCAACGAATACTGCGCCGCCCGTAGTCAGGGAAACACCACCCGACGTGGCCGGGATCAGCGCAGAGATCATGCGCATCGAAAACGATTGGCCGCGCGTAATCAAAGAGAAAGACGTCGAGGCGATCAGAAAAGTCGAAGCGGATGATTACTTCGGCGTGGTTCCTGACGGCACGGTGAGCAATAAGGAGCTGGATATAAAGGACGCCACCGCCGGCAACATGACGGCTGAAACTGCCGAGGTGGCCGACATCAAAGTCACGATCCTCGACAATGACGCCGCCGTCGCTAACGGTCGGACCATCCTGAAGGGCGCGAAGTATAAAATGCCCGATGGAAAGTCCATGGACATCAGCGGCGAATACCGTTTTGTAGATACATTCGCGCGCCGCAACGGCGAGTGGAAACTTGTAGCGTCGGCTGCCGTCAGGGTGATGAATCCAAGCCCGGCCGCATCACCGACTCCTAAAGCATCGCCGGCAGCAGCAGCTGCAACTCCTGCGACTAAAGCGACACCTGCCGCTGCGAAGCCATCACCGGCAACTAAAGCAGTGCCGCCACCGCCGGCCCCCAAGACGACACCGTAACTAAGAGAGGCTAGAGGCTAGAGACTGAAGGCTAGGAACGATCGAGAACCCTAGCTTCCAGCCCCTAGTCTCTGGCCTCTAGTCTCCAGCCTCTAGTCTCTTAGCTGGTCCAGATCCCCGGAATCATCGCGGTGCACGCCGAACATCGTCCTTCCCTCGTCACCTTCATCTGTCGAATGATGTAGCCGTATCGTTCAACCAATAGCTCGTCGCAGGCTGGGCAGTAGGTGTTCTCCCAACGTCCCACTCTTCCCGGCAAATTACCGGCATAGACGTAACGCAAACCCGCTTCACGTCCGATCTCGCAAGCTGCGATTAGTTGCTCGGCAGTCGTGTTGGCATTCTCCTGCATGTGATAGTCTTGATGAAAAGCAGTCACATGCCAGGGAATATCAGGCGATACGGAAGCGATGAAATCGGCAGCCCTCCTCAGCTCGTCGGGCGAATCATTGAAACCGGGAATAACCAGCGTCACGATTTCTTCCCAGAAGCCGCGATCGTGGACCATCTGCACCGTGTCCAGAATGTTGTCGACCACACCGCCGAGCTGCCGGTAGTTCTTATCGCTCATCGACTTTAGATCGATCTTGTAACAGTCAGTCCAGGGACGGATGTAATCCAGAACTTGCGGCGTGGCGTTGCCGTTGGAAATGAACGCGGTCCTGAAACCGGCCGGCTTAGCTTTTTGAAAAACCTCGACCGCCCACTCCGCAGTAATCAGCGGCTCGTTATAACTCGTGCCTACCATTGAAGCTCCATACGCTTTAGCCATGGCGACGAGCCGATCGGAGCTGACCACATTAGGAGCGGTGCCGGCCGTGTCGTCGCGCAGGGCCTGGGACGTCAACCAGTTCTGACAATAGGCGCAGTGCAGATCACAACCCAACATTCCGAACGTCAACGTGTCAGAGCCGGGCAACACATGAAAGAACGGTTTCTTTTCCGTGGGATCGCAGGCCAGCGCCGCGACGTAATTCATGGGCACGCGAAGATGTCCGCCCTCGTTGAAACGCACTTTGCAGATGCCGCGCTTGCCTTCTTTGATCAGGCAGCGATGGCCGCAGGCAAAACATTTCAGCGCTTTATCCGGCAGTAGTTCGGTTAGTTCAGACGCACCCTCGGCAGTTAACCGGTCCAGACGCTCGGCCAGCGAAGTTGCATTGGCGCTCAGTGGCATGGTACCCAAAATCCTCGTTCAATAGCAGAAAGTTGTTGCGGGAATTATACTCTCCCTCACGTTTAGGAGCCCGACGCTAAACGGGAGAAACTATTACCACCATGATCATCGAAGAACTTACCGTCACCGCCTTTCAACAACACACGCGCATCGTGGGTTGTGAAAAGACAAAGCAAGCCATCTGTATCGATCCCGGCGACGATTCGGAAAGTATTGCGGCCGCGATTGCGAAACATGGGTTTCAACTTCAGGCAATTGCCTGCACGCACGCGCACATGGACCACGTCGGCGGAGTGGCGGCGTTGAAGAAGTTGCTGCCTGAAGCGCAAATCAGACTGCACCAGGCGGATGAGTTCATTTATCAGCAACTGGCGCAACAGCCGGAATGGATCGGGATTCCGCGAGCGCAATGGTCCATGCTCGGATTCGACTACGAGGCACCGCCGAAAATAGACAAGTATTGGACCGACGGCGAAACCTATGAAGTCGGGGAACTGGAATTCAAGATCCTTCATTGCCCGGGACACACGCCGGGGCATGTCGTCCTCTTCAACGAGCGCGAAAAGAAAGTCTTCGTAGGCGATGTGTTGTTTGCCGGCTCTATCGGCCGCACTGATTTGCCGGGAGGATCGTCTGAGCAGTTGCTCGATTCAATTATGAATAAGTTGTTGCCGCTGGGAGATGAAGTTGAGGTTTATTCCGGTCATGGACCGCTTACTACGATTGGAGAAGAGCGACTCACGAATCCATTTCTAACCGGCGGGTACAACCTGAAGCGAGGTAGCCGGTTTTGATCTTGTAGGAGCGACCCTCCGTGGCCGTCCTTTTCGTGCCTTCTGAAAAGACGAAGCGAAAGCAATTTTCCATATATCATTTGCCATTTCTCATTTTCCATCGTGGTTTACTGTTCTCAGATCATGGTTCAAGCTGCGCAAGAATGGTTGGAGGTGCGCAGGCGCTTTTCAATGGCAAAAACGAAAAATAACAAATGACATATGGAAAATCTTTCTTTAGCGCCTGTCGTGACGTGCCCCCAAAACTGAAGGGGTGGCCACGGAGTGCCACCCCTACAAGATCAATCATGAGGCCGCATTGATCGCGCTCGCCAATACTACTTGCGGCCACCAAGCTTGCTGGCTTTTAACTCTTCCCACTTGCCCTTCAACTCGTCGTTGAGATCGCTGGAGAAAGTTTCCACGGGAAGATTATTCTCTTCGCAGAAGTGGCGCCACAGAATAAAGCGCAGATCGAATTGCCCTGTTTCATCCGAGATTACGTTGTCTATCGGTTTCTCTTGCTTGCTCATGAAATCTGCCCGCCTCGTTCTGTAATTCTGTTCTATCGCCAGTTTAGCAAGTAAGCCACTATTTTATCCAACGATGATGTTGTAGGGACGGCCCTCCGTGGCCGCCCCCTTTCATTCATAATGCTCATGTTAGAAGCAAACACGAAGGGGGCGGCCACGGAGTGCCGCCCCTACAAACATCGCCGCAAATGCGGATTAAGCGCTGTTTTGTTATAATTCAAGAGCTTCGCAAAATGGGGGCGACAGGCTTCGACAGGAGCTTTGGCGCGGATTGTGATGCATGCCGGGCTACTCTATGCAGCTCGTTAAAAAGCGTAGGGAAAAAACAATTGCCAATAACAATGAATTGGCTCTCGCTGCCTAATTAAGCACCGAGCGTCTCCGCCGCAAGTTGCTCATGCGCGCGGATGGAGATGTCACCTTAGATGAGCTGGCCCATTCCTTCGGTCCGTGGGAATGGGCGAGACAAAGCCGGACTAGCTCTTGCTGAGGTCTTGTCGCTTCACTTACTCAGCACGAGCGAATTTCCGTCAGACCTGGCAACAGGTCAGGGGCGGGCAAGAGAAACGACTAAGCATGTAGATTCCTTCGGCGTTGGTTCTTGGATCCGAGTTCAATTCTCGGCGCCTCCACCACTTCTCGATTGCGGATTTCGGAATTCGGATTTCGGATTTGAAACCCGAAGGCAGGTACTAAAAATTGGATTCCGCAATCAGTCATCAGCAATCCACAATCTCGAATCTTCCGATCGGCATCTTCGACAGCGGCGTGGGCGGTCTGACCGTCTATCGCGCCTTGCACGAACGTTTGCCCGACGAACATTTCGTTTACCTGGGCGATACGGCGCGCGTGCCTTACGGCACGAAGTCGCTGCGCACGGTCGAGCGTTACGCGGTCGAGAATGCGAAGTTCCTGGAAGCGCGCGGGATCAAGTTACTAGTCGTTGCCTGCAACACGGCATCGGCCCTGGCGCTGCCCGCAATTCGCGAGGCAGTCAAATGTAAAGTGGTCGGCGTTATTGAACCCGGAGCGCGCGCGGCGGTAGCGCTTGCCAGCCCCGCACCGGAAAAAAGAATTGGCGTGATTGCTACCGAATCAACGGTAAAGAGCGCCGTCTACGCTGCGGCCATCCGCAAGCTCGACCCGCAGGCCGTGGTGGTTGAACGTGCGTGCCCGTTGTTTGTTTCGCTGGCCGAAGAAGGTTGGGCCGATACGGATGTGGCGCGCACCGTAGCTGCGGAATATCTTTGGGATTTGGAGCGGAGTGGCGTCGATACGCTGGTCCTCGGCTGTACTCACTATCCCATCCTGCGCGGTGTGATTCAGGGAGCTGTCGGCGAGGCAGTTAAACTAATAGATTCCGGCGAAGCGGCGGCGCAGAATGTGGAAAGCTGGCTGGCAAATTCGGCACTGGCGCACCCGCCGCGGGAAAACAGTGCGCCTGAGCGGCGACTGTGCGATGATCTCGATCACTTTTATGTGACTGATGCGGCCGAGCGGTTTGCGCGCGTGGCGGAAAGGTTCCTGGGCCATCCGCCGTCAGTGCTGGAGGCTGTGGAAGTTTGGGGGCATGATGAGTTACGAACGGTCTGATGGACGCGCGGCTAATGAACTGCGCGCCGTAAAAATAACGCCGCACTATCTACCGCACGCCGAAGGTTCGGCGTTGATTGAGGTGGGCCAAACGCGCGTGCTGTGCGTGGCCACGGTTGAAGAAAAACTGCCGCCGCACTTGCGCAATCAAAGGGGCCGCGGCTGGGTCACCGCCGAATATGCCATGCTGCCGCGCGCCACGTCTCAACGCACGCCACGCGAAACGGGCCGCGGTGGCTTGTCCGGGCGGACGCACGAGATCCAGCGATTGATTGGCCGCAGCATGCGTTCGATCATCAACATGAAAGCGTTGGGTGAACGCACGGTGACACTGGATTGCGATGTTTTGCAGGCGGACGGGGGAACGCGTACCGCGGCGATTACCGGGGCCTATGTGGCAATGGCGCTCGCCTGCCGGCAGCTGTTAACTCGCGGAAGGATTTCCCAGAACCCGATCACTACGGAACTGGCGGCGGTGAGCGTGGGCATAGTGGGCGAGTCTCCTTTGCTGGATCTTAAATACGATGAAGACTCAGCGGCAGAAGTCGACATGAACCTCGTCTGTACCGGCGACGGGCGCTTTATCGAAGTGCAGGGCACCGCTGAAGGAGCGCCGTTTTCGCGAGCCGAGTTGGACCAGTTGTTGGCCCTGGGCGGCGCCGGAATCGAAAAGCTGATTCAGCTGCAGCGACTGGCTCTGGCGCAACCTTCAGCAAGTGCCTGAAAAAGACAACGGCAGATCGTTCGAAAGGCATCTGAATACCAGAAGGTCCTGATCCTGTAACGCAAACTGTTAGTTTGCGATCGTGGGAGGCGTTCAACGTCGCCGCAAACTAACAGTTTGCGTTACAAACACGCACTTGACCTCCGAGTTATCATTTGCAACAAACCGCGTTCGGAACCTACTGTGAAGACAATCAGGCCCCAGGAGTTATGAAATACATGCGTCGTCTAACGGTTATTATCGCGCTGCTCATCGCCGGCTCTATGCTCGCGCTGGGACAAACACAAACGTACACCAACCCCAAAGTTGATTACACGTTGGAGCTGCCCTCGCCCACATGGCGGGTGTCGGTCGAACCCGACGGCGCGCACCAGCATACTGAGTTCATTTACGGTGACCGCACTGACGGCTATTTGCGCATTCGCAAGGAAGCTATCGAGCCCGGATTGACCATCTCCGAATTCGGCCGGCGCGATCAGGAGCAAAAGGTCCACTACCTGCCAGGCTACATTGACGGTAAGGAAGAGCGGTTCGCCGGTCGGCTGAACGGCGTGACGATATCTTACGAATACACCCAGGCGGGAAAGCCGATGGAAGGCCGCACCTATTACCTGCAGGCCGACAGTCACACAGTGTATGCGTTGCGCTTCACCGGCGCGCGCGCGAAGCTCGGGCGGATTCGTAATCAGACCGACATTATTGCGCGGAGCTTCCAGCTGAAATAACTTCCTTTGAGCCCGCCGGTTGCGTCGAGTAAACCGAGTTGCCGTGACATTCAGGCGTTTAGAGTTCAACCTTTAGGTTGCTCGTACCAAACCACGCAAGCGGAAGCTTGTACTCTATAACCTGCAATTCGGCCGCTCTCTTTTTCGGACGGAGCCGAACCCTTTCGCCTTCAAATCGATCAAGTAACCACGCAATGAAATCCCAAACGCTCCGTTCGATTCTGTTGTGCGCGGCGATTGCGATCATTTATTTTGCCGCGGCGGAGTGTGGCCTGTCCCTCGCCTCGGTCCATACCAATGTCTCGCCGGTTTGGCCGCCCACCGGACTCGCGATCGCGGCAATTCTGCTGCTGGGGTACCGGGTTGCGCCCGGCATCCTCCTCGGGGCCCTGGTCGCAAACCTGATGACCGGCGTTACGGCCCCAACTGCTGCCGCGATCGCCCTTGGCAATACCGCCGAAGCCCTTACTGCCGGATACCTGGTGTTGCGATATACCGGTACGCGTGTGCCGCTTTACCGGACGCAGGACGTCATAACATTTGTCGGTCTGGCCGCGATGCTGAGTCCGATGGTTAGCGCGACGATAGGCAGCACCAGCCTGTGCGTCAGTGGCGCCGCTGCGTGGGCCAACTTCAGTTCCCTTTGGCTGACCTGGTGGCTGGGTGATGGCGTGGGCGCTTTGGTAGTTACGCCGCTGCTCTTGGCCTGGGGCTCCGAGGTTCAAACCAAGTGGGACTCCAGCAGGTTGTGGGAAGGCGTGCTACTGGTTCTGACGCTCGGGATATTAGCCATGGTGATTTTTGGCGGTTGGTTTCCCGCGAACGTAAAGACTTATCCCCTCGCCCACCTGGTCTTTCCATTTTTCATCTGGGCAGCTTTTCGCTTTCGCCAGCGCGGTGTGACTACCGCCGTCTTCGTAATTGCGGGGATTGCGGTCTGGGGAACGCTGCGTAGCTTTGGCCCCTTCATACGGCCGACACCAAACGAGTCGCTGGTTTTATTACAGGCGTTCATAGGAACTATGACCCTGACTGCCCTCGTGCTGGCGGCAATCGTCGGCGAACGCCGGGGCATTGAGGAAGAGAAAACAAACCTCGCTTCCTTAGTCGAAAACGAACGCCAGCGTTTGAATAACATCGTGGCGAATGTGCCCGGCGTGGTCTGGGAAGCGTGGGGACAACCTGATTCTGCGGTGCAACGGATGAACTTCGTCAGTGATTATGTCGAGACTATGTTGGGCTACAGCGTCGCCGAGTGGTTGGCGACGCCGAACTTCTGGTTAACGATTGTGCATCCCGACGATAAGGAGGAGGCGGTGCGCGAAGCCGCCGACACGTTTATCAGCGGGAAACAAGGGATTAACCAGTTTCGCTGGATTGCAAAAGACGGACGCGTCCTGTGGGTCGAGTCGCAGTCTGTCGCCGTTCACGATGATCAGGGAGCGCCGGTGGGCATGCGCGGCGTGACGGTGGATATCACGCAGCAGAAACTTGTCGACGAAGAGCGGGCAAGGGTTTTGCAGTTAGAGCACGCTGCCCGCAACGAAGCGGAAGAAGCTAATCGAATCAAGGACGAGTTTCTTGCCACTCTTTCGCACGAACTGCGCACTCCCTTGACGGCCATGCTGGGATGGCTGGGCATGATGCGAAGCAAGAGTCTGGACGAGGCAACGTCCGCATATGCATTCGAAGCAATCGAACGAAACGCCAGAATGCAGGCCCAGCTGATCGAAGATCTCGTCGACGTGTCGCGCATCGTATCGGGAAAACTAAAACTGGATTCCCGGCCGATGGATTTGACGCCGGTGGTCCACGCGGCGATTGACGCCGTGAGGCCGGCCGCCGATGCGAAACAGATTTCGATTCAGATAACCACCGACCCCTTCATTGGTCCAGTGACGGGCGATCCCGATCGCCTGCAGCAAGTGATCTGGAACCTTCTTTCCAATGCGGTGAAGTTTACGCCCCCACAAGGATCGGTAAACGTTCAGGTGCGGCAAAGCGAATCGTCGGCGCAGATTGTCGTCAGCGACAGCGGCATTGGGATCGCGACGGAATTTCTTCCGCACGTGTTTGAAAGATTTCGCCAGGCCGACTCCACCGCCACGCGAGCTCACGGCGGACTAGGTCTCGGGTTGGCAATCGTTCGTCATCTGATTGAGTTGCATGGTGGCACGGTGACGGCTGAGAGTGACGGCGTTAACCAGGGCGCCAGATTCACGTTGAACCTGCCATTGACCGCCGCCCAAACAGCCGAAGCCAGGTTGTGGGAGCCGGACCTGCAGAGTGAAGTGATTGAGGCCGGCGACGGGCCGTTGCAGGGCCTGAGAGTGTTGCTGGTGGAAGACGAACCTGATACCAGAACACTGCTGGGGTTGGTGCTGCAGCGGGCGGGCGCCCAGGTGATCGCGACCGCGACCGCTGAAGAAGCGCTTTCGCAAATGTCGGAGTTTCAACCACATTTGCTGTTGAGCGACATAGGTTTGCCGGTTGCGGACGGATACGAGTTGATTCGCAAACTGCGCGCGTCGCCACTAACAGCTCTCAAACAGATTCCCGCGATTGCGTTGACCGCCTACGCGACCGACAAGGACCGCGAGTTGGCCTTGGCGGCCGGATATCATATTCACATGAAGAAACCAGTCGAAGCTGCGGAACTGATTGCCGCAGTAGCGCAGTTGGTGACTTCGGACGGAACGAATTAACCGATGCATCGCTGCGGTTGGGCCAAAACCGATTTATCGATCGATTACCACGATCAGGAGTGGGGCGTGCCGCAGCATGACGATCGGGTGTTGTTTGAGTTTCTGATTCTGGAAGGAGCGCAGGCCGGATTGAGTTGGGAAACGATCCTGCGGAAACGCGAGAATTACCGGCAAGCCTTCGCCAATTTCGATCCGCGCAAGGTCGCGAAATATGACTCGCAAAAAGTAGCGCAGTTGCTTGCCAACCCCGGTATCATCCGCAACCGGCTGAAGGTAGCTGCGGCAATCCAGAATGCACGTCAGTTCCTGGCCGTGCAAAAAGAGTGCGGCAGTTTTGACGCGTATGTCTGGAAGTTTGTCGATGGGAAACCGTTGCGCAGAAAGGGCGGCGTTTCCACTCTGCCGGCCAGTACGGTGGATTCAGAAAAGTTGAGTCGCGATCTCTTGCAAAGAGGTTTCAAATTCGTCGGGCCCACGATCTGTTATTCGTTCATGCAGGCAGTGGGAATGGTGAACGATCACGATCCGAACTGCTTTCGTCACCGTGAGGTGTCCGAACCGCCTGCGGTAGCGGGCGATTGATCTCGCGGTTCCACTTGCTCCTGCCCAAACATAAACCGCCCGCTGCCGCAGGCGCTTCCGACAAAACATGGAACGCGAACTAAAGTTGCGAATCGTGCTCGAGAAGCCAACTACGGGCGTGGACTTTGGTCTGCAACAGGGCAAGGGTGCTAACTACGAGACAGTTCAAACCCAGCGATCATCCGGCAAAGACTTGTCTTTCGAGTTTACGGTTCGGGTTAAAAGCGACGGCGAGGATTCGCCGCCGAATTTTCTTGGGCCGTTCGTGCATGGTCCTTCGGGCCAGCGATTTGTTTATATCGATATCGGCACCTGTGCAGGCCAGATGCAAACCGTTTGGAGTCGCCGCCTGAAAATACCGCTCAGCAGTATCACCTCAGAGATGATCGATAAAGTCTTAGCGATTGACGATTCATTTTTACAAACACACGTGCGCGGTACGGGCAAGGATGGCGGTCCTACTTGCGGCACGGTGAAGCCCTTCGCAGGATGGAGTCAGAACCGCCGGCGGTAGCGGGCGGGCCTGCCGATGGTGGCTTGTCGATCGAGGACTGCAGATTGAATGAGAAGACCGTGGACGCCTTATAATCCGCAATCCGAAATCCGCATTCCTCAATCGTCAGGCCCGCCCGCTACCGCCGGCGGTTCGACCGCAGCGACTCGACCTTTTTCCGGAACTGAAAAAGAAAACGATCGCGGCGCAGGATTTCAGTGCGATTCAAGGCATAGAGATCGAGTTCATCGGTTGGACCATAGGTGGTTGAAAAAGCGGCGGTGTGACCAGCAGCTTTGATTATTGTCTTAGCGTTATCCGAGAAGTAACCCGCGGGATAGGCAAAGGTGAGACACGGTTTCTGCGTTAACTCTTCGATCTCCTGCTTAGCCTGCTCCACTTCAAACTTAACCTCTACCGGCGAAAGTTCGTGCAACAACCGGTGGTTCATGGAATGCGATCCAAATTCAATTCCATGACGCGACATTTCGAGGATCTCTTCGCGTGACAAATGCATTCGCGGTCCTTCGCCTTCGGCCAGGGCCTTCACGGAATGCGTCCCGATAACGGAGGGAACGATAAAAATCGTAGCTTTGATTCCCAATTGCTTCAGTACCGGAAATGCGTTGGTGTAGTTGTCCTGCCATCCGTCGTCAAATGTCAGCGTGACGCCCTTTTTCAGGAAACGCACCATGCTGCCTGAAATGCGCAATCAACTCGGAAGCCGTGTGGAAGACGAAGCCTTGCTTCTGTAACCATGCCATTTGCCGCGCGAATCGGCGGGGCGGAGTGAAACATCCGCGCACCAGCGAGTCAGGGGCCGGCCGGTCGATCTTGTGATACTGGATGACGGGGATAACCATTATGGAAGCGTTACCGGTTGGGCTCCTCAAAAATACTGACATCGGAATCGGCGCGACTGAGAAACCACTTGGCCGGATCGTACAGCAGCTCTTGGCCGATGGGAGAATAGACGGTGAATTCCGGAGATGCCTTGATGCGCTTGAATCCGAGTTGAAGCAGACGCGCTTCCACGCGCGCATCCAGAACATCGATCACCAAACTGCCTGCGCGTCTGGCGACGGCGCGACGCAGAGCGGCCTGCAAGAGTTCATCAACAATGTCTTCATTGGCGCCATCGTAGCAGATGTCGCTAATCGCGGCCTTCGGTGGCGCACCGCCTTGTTCTTCAGACTTTCGAAAAAACAAAACGACGTAACCTGCCAGCCGTTCGTTATCATAGAGGCCCAGTACCTCAAACTCTTTACCTGGCTGTTGCCTGAATTGCCACTGTAAAAATCGCGAGCTGCGAATTACGGCGCAGGGCCATTGGGGAGAAGCGCGTTGCCAGAGTTCATCGAAAGAACTATCGAAGTTCGCGACCTCGCGCTCGGTGTAACGATCGCTGGCTACCGCTTGATCTGAACGCGGTCGAAATGCTGCGTAACTCAAATTCGCAATTTCTCGCAAAGGCGAAACATTTGCGATTTCTTTCAACGCGTGACCCGGATAAAGCAATCGCTGATAACGGTGGATGGAACCCAATGCCGCCCAGTCCAGGCTGCTGAAGACTTTTCGGGACTGGTCGTTGATGCCGAGGGCAAACATTGTCGGATAGGTTTCCCGCGTCAGCGTCATCAAACGCTTACCCAGTTTCTGTCCCCGGTATTCGGGGAGCAAAATGAAATCCAGAATCCAGACCGCTCTCCTGGTCTCTTCCCCGACTTTGAGGTCGACCAGGATCGTTGCCGCCTGGCCCACGACCCGGTCAGCGTCTTTGACGATCCACAGTGGAATATCATCGAGGGAAGTGTAAGGGTTTTCCAGGTAGTGCCATCTCCAAAAATCGGGATCAAACTTGCGCGGCTCGTTCGCATAGGCAACGCGCAGGAAAGCGAGCACTGCATCCTGATCTAACAACTCGAACTGTTTGATTTGAACGTCGTGGGGCATCGAGAACGATCTATTCTGATAGATCAATCTTCTGGCATGATTATGCGGGCTTGTAGGCCTGCATGATGCTCTAGCAGATAAAGCAGGCCACCCCCATCGATCAATTCGATGGGTTTATCGGTGGCGAAGTTGAAGGCAGCAGCGCCATAACCGGCGGTTGAAACGAGAATACCCTTATTGGCACCCTCATTCATCATTGTTCCATATAGATCTCGGACGGCCGATACTCCAACGGTATTTCTATAACGCTTGGCTTGAATGACAACCTTGCCTCCGAGAATAGCCCGCTTGTCAAAAGCAACAACATCAACACCCCCATCTCGCGATAATTGTGTTTGCCTGGTTTCTAATCCCATCTTTGAAAAAAGATTTCCGATCAGATTCTCAAATTCAACTGGGGTGAGATCCATCAAGTTTGGGCGGGATTCCAGCTCGCCCATTACGTCACTTCCGTCAACAAATCTCTTGTCGACCATGTCGAATTCTATGAGGGGTTTTACAGCAACTCTTTCATCGGGCCGAGCTGAAACCTGCGCTCCAAGATTACGCAAGCACGAACGCTTGTCTATTCGGCTTAGGTCCAATTCGTCAAACCGATCGCGCGTTACTCGAACACTAACGAGGCAGGGTCGGATATCTCGACCAGTGGTAGGATCGACGGTCCTAACAAACTCATTGAGGGTGACAACGCCTAGGTGCTTACCCTTATCGGCTTCAAATACTTCATGAATAGTACGTAAAGCCGTGGCCGCTACGATATCTTGATAAAGGTCTTTGATTTCCGTTTGTTTTCGCGGTTTCTCTTCAATGGTGTCTCTCGCTTTGACATACTTGCATGAAAGAACACTGGGAATAATGTCCGGAGTTGGTAACTCGTACTCTATTACTAATTCTTTGGATTCCGAAGAATAGGCGACTCGAAGTATCTGAGGAAAGCCATCCGGATATTGCGAGCGCTCCAAAACCATAGTGTTATAAGCAATGATTGCTTGTACCTCTGCTGCATAATATCGTTGCTTGAATTGCTCCACCTCTGAGTTTCTTTGCCGAGCCTTTAATAAAAAAGCCTCTCTGTCCTTCTCATACCGGAGATGAAGCGCTTCGAGTTGTGCTTTACGCTGCGTTTCCAATGCGTTGTGCTGGTCAAATGCCGCCTGATATTTTTCTTTCGCATCAGCCAACGCCCGCTGATGTTTGGCGTCGGTACTTGGAAACAAGCGCTGGAACCAATTGGGAAATTTGACTGCAGCGATAAATGGCTCAACGGTTGGGGGCGGTATAGTGCCCGTAAGAGTTACCGGTGGCGTAAAGGCGGGGAACTCTTCTTGTACTCGAAGTGACTCAAAAGAGATGGAGTCGTCAAGCGTCAGAGTCTGGGGCAGGATAGAACGGAGTTGCCCTATTTGATCGACCAATTCGGCGTTGCGATCTTCGACCTCTTGTATTCTTTCTTCTACGTATCTCTGCCGCGCCTCCTTTTCAGATAAGATTCGATTTCGTTCTGCCTGTCGTAATGAACGCTCGTATTCCCGGATCTGTCGTCGATGAGCCGCCTCCGCCTGACGTTGGTCCCGAGCTGCCGCAGCAATAAATCCTCCAAAACCTGATCTTCGACCCATTTCCTTATCCCTTGGAACCAGTCAATCGCTTATGCGCATCTTGAAGAACCTTGCTGGAGGGCTTTGTGGCTACTTTCCCGCTGCGCAGATCTGCATCACGTCGGCGAATTTCGTCAGCCCATAAAACTTCAGCATTTTCATCTGAGGTTTCTTCTAGACTTTCTATTAAAGCCCGGGCCAAAAACGCTCGTGAATCACTTGGAAGAGCTAACAAGTCGGCTGCGAGCTCTTCTAGGACCTTCATTTTGCTTCCCCTGTTTTTTCTCCGAGCAGCGCCTTAGCTCGCCCTAAAACGTTCTCAACATTGAAACCCAACTCGCGCATCGCCACGTCGCCGGGGGCTGAGCCGCCGAAACGATCCAGGCAAACTACATCTCCAGCTGAGCCCACCCAGCGATCCCAACCGAGACGCACTCCGGCTTCGATTGCTAGACGCGCGGTGATGGATGGCGGCAGAACTTCGTCGCGATATTCCACCGGTTGCTCGGCGAACAACTCCAAACAAGGCATCGAGACTACGCGAGTCGGGATGCCGTCGGCTTGTAATTGTGTTCGAGCTTCCAGGGCGAGCGAAACCTCCGAACCGGTGGCGAGCAAAATCATTTGAGGAGCGGGTGCTGAAACGGAGCCTTCCCTGACGGTCGGGCTACTGCCACCGCCGGCTGGGCCGTCGGCTTCGGCAAGTATGTATGCGCCGCGGCGCAAGCCATCGGCTGCCGCGAAGACGTTGCGATCGATCAACGGCACTTTCTGTCTCGTCAACGCGAGCGCCGTGGGAGCTTTGCGTCGCAGGATGGCCAACCGCCAAGCTTCGCGCACTTCGTGCACATCGGCCGGCCTGATCACAAACAGGTTCGGGATAGCTCGCAGGGCCGCGACATGTTCCACTGATTGGTGCGTCGGCCCGTCTTCACCCAGTCCGATTGAATCGTGAGTGAACACGTAAATAACCTGTACCTCGGACAGTGCTGCCAGGCGAATTGCCGGCCGCATGTAATCGGAAAAAGTCAGAAAAGTTCCGCCGAAAGGAATCAAGCCGCCGTTCAGGCTCATACCCGTCAGCGTCGAACCCATCGCATGTTCGCGAACGCCAAAGTGAATAATGCGCCCGTCGTAACTACCGGCCTCAAAGTCGCCCCCGTCCTTGATGTCGGTATTATTAGAAACTCCGAGATCGGCGGAACCGCCAATCAGCATGGGCAGGTGCGGAGCCAGGGCGTTGATCACCTGTCCGCTCGCCACTCTGGTGGCGACTGGTTTCGCATCGCTGAAGGAAGGCAGATGCGTTTCCCAATCCTCGGGAAGTTCGCCGCTCATAACCGTTCGCCACGAGCCGCTCAACTCGGCGTGTTCCGCTTTATATTTATCGAGTAGTTCGTGCCAATCCTTTTCCCGTTGTGCGCCGCGTTCCCCGCTCTGGCGAAAATGCTGCAGCGCCTCCTCGGGAATATAGAATTGTTTATCTTCGGGCCAGCCGAGATGACGTTTGGTTTCGCGCACCGCCTCCTCGCCGGGAGCGTCGCTGTGCGCTTTGCGCGTTCCGGCCGACGGCATGCCGAAGCCGATCGTGGTCTTCACGGAAATCAGCGACGGCATGGTGCCTACTGACTGTGCCTCCCGAATCGCGGCCGCAATTGCTTCCGTGTCGTTGCCATCTTCGACCGTTGACGTGTGCCAGCCATACGCCGCGAATCGCTTCGGCACATCTTCACTGAACGCGAGATCGGTAAAGCCTTCGATGGTTACGTTGTTGTCGTCGTAGAGGTAGATCAGTTTTCCCAGTTTGAGATGGCCGGCAAGCGACGCCGCTTCCGACGCGACACCTTCCATTAAGTCACCGTCCGAAACGATGGCGTAGACGTAATGATCGATTACCGGAAAATCTTTTTGGTTAAACTTCGCCGCCAGATGCGCCGCGCCCATAGCCATGCCGACGCCGTTCGCGAAGCCCTGACCGAGGGGCCCGGTGGTGATTTCCACGCCCGGTGTCAGGCCATACTCCGGATGACCCGGAGTTTTCGATTCCCATTGGCGAAAGCGTTTTAGTTCCTCCAGCGACAAATCGTAACCGGTCAGGTGGAGCAGCGAGTAAAGCAGCATCGAGCCGTGGCCGGCGGAAAGCAAAAAGCGATCGCGGTTTTCCCACTTGGGATTTTTTGGATTGTGCCGCAGAAACTGCGTCCACAAAACATAAGCCATCGGCGCGGCGCCCAACGGCAAACCCGGGTGTCCGGACTCCGCCTTTTGCACCGCATCAAGCGAAAGCGTGCGAATGGTGTTGATGCAAAGTTGGTCCAGGATTTTGGTCTGGTCATTCATCTGCGGCGTGGAAGCGCTCATGCGGTTATGGCTCCGGCTGGAAAACTGATTTTAAGAAGAACTTTGGATCGTGTGTGAGAGAAATACTAACACGTTTGCACTGGAGCTTAACACCGCTTCCGATTTAGTCAGGACACACTTATGATGTGTCGCGAATCATGAGCCGTAAACAATTCGATCAAGCCGCTTGCGACGCCCTGGCCCAGTGCGTTAAGGGAATCGAGAAAGATACCGACGCCGAAATCGTTATCGTGGTGCGGGCGCGTTCGGGCTCTTATCGCCAGGCTGATTACCTTTGCGGCAGCATTCTGAGTTTTGCCGGGCTCTTGTTCGTGCTCTTCTCGCCTTTGAACTTCCATCAATACTGGGTCCCGGTTGACGTGGCGCTGTTGTTTGCCGGCGGCGCTTACTTTTCGTCACGGGTTGATTCCGTCAGGCGCCTGCTGACGACGAAAAAATTTCGTGCCGCCGCCGTGCGTAACGGTGCGGCCGCCATGTTTTATGAAGCCGGCATTGCCAACACAGATACTGAGATGGGCGTGCTGATTTATCTCTCGCTCCTGGAGCGCAGATTGGAAGTAATCGCCGACCGCGGGATTCTGCAAGCCGTTCCACCCTTGAAGTGGAACCAGGCGCTCTTCAATTTGCGGCAGGCAGGACGGCGTCCGGAATTGAAGACTTTGAACGAGGCCATGTGCGAACTGGGCTTGTTGCTCGCCCAACACGTTCCCGCTACCGGCGAAAATCCAAACGAACTTCCCGATCTGCCTCGCTTCGAACTGAAATGACCTTCGCACCCAGATCTTATCGGCGTTGGACGCTGGCGCTGCTGGCATTCCTCGGCGCGGCCTTTTTCGCTTCGGTGATTTTTACGCCGGAAGCGTGGGCGCGGGTAGGCGGCGGCGGTTCGTACGGCGGCGGCAGTCGCGGCGGCGGTGGCAGTAGTGGAGGAGGCGGTGGCGGCGGCGAGCTGGTAAGACTGCTGCTCTATCTGACGATCAAGTATCCGGCGATCGGGATTCCCCTCGATATCTTAGTTATTAGTCTGCTCATCTATCGTTGGACGCGGCCGCGAAAGAAAGGGACCGAAGTTTACTCTTCAAGCGTAACCGGGTCCGCGCCGGCCGGTTTCGGATCGGACGAGCGACAACGAAGAGTGGCCCAGCAATTCGATCAACTGCGCCGGTTCGATCCCAACTTTTCCGAGATCATATTTGCGGATTTCGGCTACACGCTTTATGGACGGGCGCATCATGCGCGCGGTCAGAACCCAGCAGCGCTTAACCTGCTGTCGCCGTACCTCAGCGATGCGGCGCGCCAGGCGCTGCTTCAGCGCAACCCGCCAAACCTGCAATCCGTCATTGGGATCATTGTCGGAGCAATGGAGGTTGTAAACGTAGACGGCCTGGCCACGCCCTTGGTGCGAATCAGTTTGGAGTTTGAAGCAAACTACACGGAAACAGTCGCACTGGGAAAAGATGGATCTGACAAAAACATTCAGGTGAGTTATTACGTGCGCGAGCGTTGGGACCTGGAGCGTAAGCGCGATGTGCTCTCGCCCACACCAGAACAGGCGACGGCGTTGCATTGTCCCCGTTGCGGCGCGCCGCTGGAACAGGACACCGTAGGTGCTTGCCGGTTCTGCGGAACGAAGATCGATAGCGGCGAGTTTCAATGGTACGTCCGCGCGATCACACTCCTGGACAGCCAGGCAAAAGGGCCGTTGCTGACGTCCAACGTGCCGGAAGTTGGCACGGATTATCCTTCGGTGGTCCAGCCAAACTTTGACAACATCAGGATCGCTTTCGAGCAAAGCCACCCCGAGTTTTCCTGGGGCCAGTTTCAAACCCGGGCGCGGGTAATTTTCGACGAACTGCAGAGTGCCTGGTCGACGCTGGCCTGGGAACGGGCGCGCCCGCATGAGACCGACAACATTTTCCAGATGCATCAATACTGGATCGAGGCTTATAAAAAGCAGGGATTGCGCAACGCCCTGGACAACTGTGTGATCAATGCGATTCAACCGGTAAAGATTAAAGAGGATGCGTTCTACAATTCCATCACCCTGAGAATCTGGGCGCAAGGTTACGACTACACCGTGAACCAGGCCGGAAAAATTGTCAGCGGCTCGAATAACAACCTCCGCCGCTGGAGCGAGTATTGGACTTTCATACGTAACCGGACAGCAAAACCCCACGAGGCGCGCGGGGCTTTGAACTGTCCTAATTGCGGCGCCTCGTTGAAAGTGAATGCTGCGGGCATTTGTGAATTTTGCGGTGGAAAGATAACCTCAGGAGACTTTGATTGGGTATTATCAAAGATCGAGCAGGACGAATCCTACGCCGGCTGACATCCATTTTTGCTGGTGTGACATCGAATTGGCTCGGCGAATATAGACTAAGCCCCCCGATTGAAAATCCGATCTTCCTGGAGTCTCCGTGAAACGCAGTTTATTTCTGGCCTTACTCGTCTGGTGTTTAGTAGTTAACCCGTCTCTGCTGGCAGCTCAGGGCCGCCCGAATCCCAAGCCGGGTCCGGCACAAGCCGCAACGGCGACGGCCCCCGCGAAATCAGTTCCGCTTGCGGAGGCTGTCCCCTTCGTCAGTAAGGCGTTGAGCAACGGCCTGGAGATGGTAGTGCTCGAGGACCATTCCGTTCCGCTAGTGACCGTGGAGCTGGCGGTGCGCAACGGTTCCTTCACCGAACCGCCCGAACTGAACGGCCTATCACATCTCTACGAGCACATGTTCTTCAAGGCGAACCGCGCCACCTCCAACAACGAAGAGTATCTGAAGACGATTGATCAGCTGGGCATCGTCTACAACGGTCAGACGCAGGAAGAGATTGTGAACTACTACTTCACAACGACGACGCCGAATCTGCCGGTCGCCATGCGCTTCATGCGTGACGCGGTCCGTTATCCATTATTCGATGAGCGGCAATTTGCCCAGGAGCGCGAAGTGGTCATTGGCGAACTCGATCGCCACGAGTCGAATCCCTTCGGCTTCCTCGCTCTAGAGATGAACAACCGCCTCTTTTATAAATATCCCAGCCGTAAAGATCCGGGCGGTAACAAAGAGACGGTAAGAACGGCGACTACCGAAAAGATGCGTCTGATTCAGGGCCGCTACTACGTGCCAAACAATTCGGCCATCGTTGTCACCGGCGACATCACTGCGCCGGCAGCCTTTCATATGGTAGAGGAGATGTTCGGCGACTGGCCGAGGCGCGCGATTGAACCTTTCAAAGAGTTTCCCCTGGTGGAACATCCGCCGCTGCTTAAGAGCGAAGGCGCGATCATCAAACAGCCCGTGCAGAATGTAATCATTGAGCTGGGTTGGCAGGGGCCATCGATCGGCAAGGACGACGCGGCCACTTATGCCGCCGATGTTTTCTCGTTTATTTTGCGCCAGCCAAATTCACGTTTTCAGCGAGCCCTCGTGGATTCGGGACTCGTGACCAGTGTGAACTTTGGCTACTACACGCAACGCAACGTCGGGCCAATTAACCTGATCGCGCAGACCACGCCCGATAAAGCGAAGGCCGCCACGCGGGCCATCTATAACGAGGTCGCGCATTTCAATGATCCTAACTACTTCACCGACGAACAGCTGGAGAGCGCCAAGGGATTGCTCGAAGCCGAGGACCTTTTCTCGCGCGAGAAACTGGATGACTACACACACGTTATTAGTTTCTGGTGGGCTTCGACGGGACTGGATTATTACCGCGGCTACCTGGGGCGGCTGCGCGCTACTTCACGCGCCGACATCAGCCGCTATTTGACAGCGTACGTGCTGGGTAAACCGCATGTGGGCCTGGCGCTGATGAATGAAGAATCGGAAAAAATCTCAGGTCTGACCGGGAATGATTTAATTGGTGATGAAAAACAGAATGCAAACACTACTGCCGGCCGCTGAAAGGCAAATGACTTCGCGAATTATTAACCAGAATGTCGGGCGAGCCTGGCGCCAGATCGTTTGGACGCTGGGCCTGGCGATCACGCTGATCGCGTCTGCTTCGGCGCAAATCGCGGCGCAGGCTACCAGCGCGGCGGCGGGTCCGAGCAGCGCAGCAACCGCAACAGCTCAACAGGGCGTTGTGGACACCACCAAGCTGGTCTCGGAGTTTGACGTTAACGGCCTCAAAGTCCTGGTCAAGCAACGCGCCGGCAGCCAGACGGCGGTGGTCGGACTGTTCATGCGCGGCGGCTCCAGCAACATTACCGAGAAGAACGCGGGCATCGAAGCGCTGATGCTGGATTTGTCGACGGAAGCCAGCACCAACTTTCCGCGTGAACGCATGCGCAGCGAAACCGCCCGCATGGGGAGCGGCATCAGTTACGGCGTCAACTACGACTACTCGGCGTTGGTGATGGGAACTACGCGGCGGAACTTTGACCGCTCGTGGCAAATGTTCACGGATGTGGCCCTGCATCCCAGTTTCGCGGCCGACGATTTTGAGCGGGTTAAGAACCGGCTGATCGTGGCGCGCGGCGACGATCAGGACACGGCCGATTCGTATCTGCAGGTACTGCAAAATCGCGTCGCGTATGCCGGTCACCCTTACCTCAACAACCCGGGCGGCACGGTCGAATCAATCAAGAGCCTGACGCTCGAAGATGTGAAACGTTATCACCAGCAGTTTATGCAGACGTCGCGTTTGTTGCTGGTCGTCGTCGGCGATCTCGATCCGCAGCAAATCAAAGCGTTGGTTGAGGCTTCACTGGGTAAACTTCCGCGCGGAAACTATCGCAACTCAGCCGCGCCGGCCCTCTCGTTCGACGCACCGAGTGTCGAAGTAACCTCGCGCGCGCTGCCGACGAATTACGTGATGGGAAGTTTTGTCGCGCCTGCGATGACCGCCGACGACATTTACGCCATGCGCGTGGCCTCATCAGTGCTTCAGGGCCGCGTGTTTGTAGAAGTCCGGGCGCGGCGAAATCTTTCCTATGCGCCGGACGCTTTTTTGGGAAGCCAGGCGGCAAACCTCGGCGGAATTTACGTCAGCGCTGTCGATGCGAATCAGGCCGTGTCGGTCATGCTTAATGAAATCGCCAAGTTGCAGCGCAATCTTCTTGATCCCGACGAGATCAAAGGTACGGTGCAGCAATTCCTCACCAAGTACTACATGGGCGAACAGACCAACGCGGCCCAGGCCGGAGAGTTGGCGCAGTATGAGTTGATCGGCGGCGGTTGGCGCAACTCGGCTATCTTCATCGACCGGCTGCGCGCCGTCACGCCTGCGGACGTGCAACGCGTATCACAGAAATACATGCGCAACATTCGCTTTGTGGTGCTGGGGGATCCGACCAAGATTGATAAGAGCGTGTTTATCCGGCCGGTGGGCTAGGACTTGAAACAAACCTCTGCGGCAGTGCAATCTCTGACTCCGGCTAGGTATAGCAGATACCACAAAGAAAAGGCCGCAATTCATTTAGAGAATTGCGGACTTTTACTGTGCGCTGCTTGTCCGGGACAGTTGCTATTCGCCGAGCACCGAGCGGCTCAACGTCACATGGAGATGGTCATCGTGGTCGGAGCGAGGCACGTACTTGCTATTGGTCCAACTCGCCAGTCCCAGGTTCAGTGCCTGGCCGCTAACCGTAATCTTACCGGTCTGTAAAAGATCTCTGGCCCATCCCGCTGACAACCCGGTTGTCGCCGCCCCTTTGGCATAGAGCAGCTGGCTCACTTCCGCTTTGGCCGCCAGCTTGTCAAGGCCGGTTCTGGTGGCGTTAACCCAACTTATGACCCGTTGACGCGCAGCAGTTCCGTCGCTTCCGGTTTGAATTGAAAGCAGAGTGTCTGCGCGTAGCTTCGAATAGTTGTCGCCCCCGCTAACCGCGTTCGGAAAGCGGTAGAAGTGAAACATGTCGATGTCGGTGCCATAGAAATGGCTGGCGTGACCAATGTGCCTCGCATGCTCACCCGAAATATCGTCGATCGCCGTCACCAGGCTGGTGTTGGTCGATAACCAGTTGTAGGTCCCCTTTGAGCACCAGTCATCACCACCCTGATCGCGGGCACCGTATCTTGTTAACCCGTCAGGCATGCGCCACAGAGCGTGCAATTCTTCCGACGTTTTTTCATCCTGGATAGTCGAGCCGGCATTACTCGCCGTCAACTTGAAACGATACTTGATATTGTGAGTTGGTGGTGGTTGGCCTACGACGGTAGACGCAGTCGGATTCATTGTCACCTGAACATCGATGTTCTGATCGTCAACTTGACGGACCGCTGCGCCTATCCCTTCATCCAAAACCTTCATCAGATCCGCTGCTGCCATCAGTGTCACGGTGACCTTGGTGATCGTCGCGCCTTTCGGTTTCGTGAAATTGATGCGAAATGTCCGCGTGTAGAGATTGGTGGCCCCGGGACGCGGGATGCTGTAATAAGTTGAATTACCGTTCGTCGAGATACCGGACGCCACCCCGAAGGGAAAGCCTACCTTATCGTGAGTGATGGAATTGATTTTTAATTGCGCATCATCAGTTCCCACGGTGGCATTTACACTCGTTGCCAGTTGTGAATCACCCACGTTCATGGCGCTGGCAGACATTGTCACGGTGGTGTCAGCGTTGACAGTGAGTGAGCTCACATCAACCTTCTTCACGATCGTTCCGGTACTGCCATTACTCTGCCAGAGAGGCTCGCTGGTCAACTGACTGTTGACCTGACGCGAGATGGAATAGAGTTGTTGGCCTCCGGAGCCGGCCGCCAGCGATAAGGTCCAAACATCATCATAGATGCTGTGCGCGAGAACATATTGGGGGTATTCAGCCGTCGCGACTGAGTATGACAAGGTAATGCTTGCCGTGCCTTTCGGAATTGTCAGAGTGGCTGTTTTCGACACCGACACGTTTTGGGCGCCGGCTGTTACCGCTACCGAGACGGAGCCATCAACTGTTTCGGGAAAGGGAAGCGCTGGCGGAGCGTAGTCTTGAGTTTCACTGCGCGCAAGGGTCGACTCTTCCGCCGGTGCCGATGTTTGCGACACGGTGAACTGGAGCACCCCATTAGCCAGGTCTACACTGTTGAGCATGTTGAGCGTAATTGAGATATTGCTGCTGAGCACCGCCACTCCCTTTCCGTAGTAGTACTTTCCATTCTGCAGCGTCTCACAAGCGAATTCGATGTTTCCGGTCGGTACGGACGCAATGGAAAAATTTCCGCTGGCATCTGAGACGACGTAATAGACGATAGGGGTGTTCAGAACCTTGGCGGTGACCAATATCCCCGACGTATTCAACGAAACATTTGAAGGCGGAGGCGCGAGGCGACCGGTGATCTGGAATCGGCCCAGATAGAACGTGTTTACTCCATCCAAAGGACGCCCCAGGGCATCCTCCCCGTGGACATGTAATTGGATTGGGGCGCCCTCCAAATTCAGTGCCGACCTCAGACCGGTGATATCTGTCGCGGAAAGCGTTCCATTTCCTGACAAGGTGAACATTGTTGCTATAGATTTAGGAGTGCTGCCATCGGCGCGCAGGAGTTCGATTTGATCCACGCTGGCGATAGAGACTGCGCCCTGGCTATTGGTAAATCGAAGCATCAGCGCCGAAAAGCTGGAACTCAAAACTCCGTTCACTATTTGATCGATTTTGAGCTCGGCGTCAAACGCCAAATCTTTACCGTCCTGCAATACAACATCCACCTGTTGCGCGCTTCCCCCTATCACGTTCAACTTAACGGTGGCTGAACTGGAAGGGTAGCGTAGGACGTCAATGGTCTTCGAGCCGACGGGCACCATCACAGTTACCGACCCATCTGGTCCCGTCGTCCCCAGGGTCTTTCCATCAAGGCTGATCACGGCGCCGCCCCCGGCCGCAGGTCCTTTTCCGCCGGCGGCCGAGTCAGAGAATTCAAACGTTCGCAACGTCACCGATCCAAAACAAGCTCCCGACTGGGTGCACTCGCTATTGAAGTGCGTCACGAACGGGCTGAATCGCTGCTGATACTCCGCGGAAGTTAGGAACGAACACACCATGTCGTGTTGGACGTCGGTATTGCGAATGGCGCAACCATTTACCTGTCCGAGCCAAAACAAAAAACCACCAATGTCCGCATCACGTCTCAGGTAACCGAAGTACTGAGACGCCACAAACGCCCGGTTATATTCGGCATCAATGAAAGCGCCGTTGTTTATCGGGTTCGTCTGGGCGGCGTCGTCTGCGAGTCGATAAATCACCGACCCGCGGCTGCCAAGACCGATCAAGGAATTACGCTGGGACGTCAGGTCCACGCCGCTATCGTTCTTGATCGCGAGCAAGAGGGCGTCCACAAACTGAATGAGCGACAGGCTGGCCGGATACCGGTTGGTAAACTCCGTTCGGGCGGCAAAGAGATTCGCCAACTCCAGCTGATCCTGGGCCAGATGCGAACTGCCAACCAATCGTGCCCGGTCGGTCGAGAACACTGAGTAACTGGGAATCTTCTTTGCCTCAGCCGGGTTGGCGGAGTCCGGATTTGGGAAGGGCTGGTTATTTCCGTAAGCAGCACGATACAAGCGGAACACGTAAGCCGCTGTTTGCTGATATTCGGCTTCAAAAAAGAAAGCATTGCTGACATCCACGCGTTTGTTGCGAATGCAAGTCTGGTCCGCACCGCATTGGGTAATTTGGCTGGACCAATACGCAAATCCGTCGGGGTCCGGAACGCGACTGAGAAAATCGTAATAGTGCTGAGTGACGAAGAACTTGGCATCGAGGTTATCGAGCGGATTATTCACCGGCGCGACAGTGTCATTGTCGATGATGGTTAGCGTCACGGGATTCGGCGATCCCAGAGTACAGCCCTGAGGATTACTCAGCGTCAGGTTTAGCGACTGATTTCCATCGACATAAGCCGAATCGACCAGCAGCACGTTGAACGACTTGCTGGTGACACCGGGATTGAATGTAAGAGTGCCCTTGGCAATAGTGTATCTGGTGCGTTGCTTCGCCGTGCCGTCACTGGTTGCGAAGTCAACACTCGCCGCTTCGGAGCTGTCGCCAGTCCGGCTGACGAAGATCTTGGCGCTGCCGTCCCCTTCATTTGCGGTGTAGCTTGCAGCGTTGAACTGGACGTTGCCCGCCGCCAACGTGTTGGGATCCGGCGTCGTGATGGGCACACTGGCCGGAGTCCCGGTGTTGGCAGTGGCTTGCGTATATAGCTTGCTTGCGAACTCCGGCACGGTTATACGCAAGCGGGCTTCCACCGCAACCAGCGTCACCAGAACCAGCAGCAAAGGGAGAAAGGATTTGAAGCGCAGTCGGCATGGTACGTTCTTCACATGGGCCTCCAGAGTGAACCCTCGGTTCGGTTAGATATTTGAGCCTCTGTGAGTAATGCGAAAGACGCGAAAAACATTTCCACTACCAGCGACAATGTCGCACGGTGTGGACGCACCGGTGCCGCCTGAAGACACTACTCCTCAGGTCTTAACTATTCGATTGGCAGTTTAGGAAGAAAGACGGCTTGCTGACCCTCGGAACTGTTCCTGAGTTACGCGTCTCAGGCATCAAAGCCCACGGGATCGCAGTGGGAGCTAATCAAGAAGTTCTGTTTTACTTCGCCAATTCTCGCTGCAGTTTCTTATTCCAATCAGCATCCAGCGAAGCAAGCTTTCCACTTTGGGCCTGTGCCGAAGCGCGGTCGCCGAGTTCCAGATAAGTCATGCCGAGGTTGTAATAGGCTTCGGCCATATCGGGACGAAGGCGCAGGGCTTCGCGGTACGAGGCGACTGCCTCTTCAAACCGGGAAGAGTCAAAGTAGGCATCACCCAGACGGTTGTGCGCTTCGGCTGAACCCGGCCGGAGTTGCAGCGCGCGTTGATACGCGCGAATCGCTTCCTGGTGCCGGCCCTGCTTGACCTTGCAAAATCCCAGTTCCACCCACGCCTCGGCGCGGCGCGGATTCTTGTTCACGGCATTCTCAAAATAAGAAAGCGCGCTTTCGTAGTTTCCCAACCAGAGCGAATCGAGTCCGTTGCGATACCACACTTCTGCGAGTGCATCCGATTGTTGCGACAAACGATTCTTGTTTGCGAGATCTGCAAAGGTTGAAAGCTCACCCGGCAATAACGTCACAATCCGCGCCGACGAGAGAGCGAGATTTATGTTTTGCCCGTTGGTAACTTTGACGGTGACGATGCCGACGACCTGGCCCTTCATGTTGAAAAGCGGACTGCCGCTATTGCCATGCGAGATGGGCACAGTCACTTGAATAATCTTGCCCAGGTTTGGCACATCGCGCACGGCGGAAACTATGCCATCGCTGACTGAGCCTTCCAGGCGCAGGGGATTTCCAATCGCGAAAACCTTTTCGCCTTCTTCCGGAAGGGCGGTACCCATGAGCGCCGCCCGTGAACGTTCGAGGGGAAGATCGATGCTGAGCAGCGCGAGGTCCGCCTCTTCATCAACCGCCAGTAGACCAGCGACGGCGTAGCTGCGGCCCTTGCCGTCGAGCGTCTTGATCTCCGCCCGTTGCGCGCCGCGAACGACGTGCAGGTTGGTCATCACCTGTCCCGGACGAATGAAGAACCCGCTGCCGCTAATCAGCGATTCGCCCTTCGCGTCGTAGGTAGTGACGGAGACAACCGAAGGTTTGACGTGCCTGACCAGCTCGGGAAGGTTTTCCTGCGCGACGGCCAGCGTGCAGCTCGAGGTTACAAAGAAAAGTGCCAGCAGCAATTGGGGGTAATTGCGTTTTCGCATAACTCGTAATTCTTTCTGTGAGTTCGATACGGTTCAGGGCGGTGTTGGCAATGGCAGGCAGCGCTGATTGATGATTCCCGTCGCACTCAGTCGCCGGAAGTAAATAGACCGGTTGCCAGAGGAAAGATGCAATCCAGTTGTCGGGGAGTCGGCCCGGAATTCGACGAAGCGTTACCAACCATCCAAGCCGGCCGCCATGTTTACATGAAAGTTCCGGAGAAGCAATGGTTTTGTCAGAACCGCGTGCCGATTGCGGATTGCGGATTGCGGATTGAAACATGTGCCAGCGGCAACGCCACTTAAGAGAGCAGTTATCTTCTAGTCCGCAGTCCGCATTCTGCAATCCACAATGGAAAAGAGGCCGGGCTGAATTTTCAGCCGGCCTCTTGCAAAGTCACGGACAAAAGTCCGGGTCACAGTTACTTGATGATTCGCAGAATCACGGGACCACTCGGAGCCGCAACTGTCATCGACGGCTCAGTAGTCAAAAACAAACCGAAGTCTGACAACGTCAGGTTCGTATTGTTCTTGTCGGTATCGATTTCGGCAACGTTGGGTTTGCCATTATTTGCTGTCGAACCAAGACGCGTGAAAGTGCCGTCCGATGCGACCGCCCACAGCGTCAGGAAAGCGCCATCCGGTACACCGGAAAGCTCATGGAACTTCGCCTTCACGCGGGTCATACCATCGTGTTTGTAGTTCGGCGTGATGAATATGGTGGTCCGTTTCGCATGATAGGTGTCGCCAAAATTGACGTGCACTTCCGATTCCTTGCCAGCCGGAAGACTGGGAAGACCAATCATCGGAATCGCATACGGAGATGTCGTAGCGGCGACTCTTTCGCCGGCAGCGACAATCTTGTCGTCGTCTTTGCGAACCAGCGGCACAATCGCTAAACCGGTCGGCACCGCACTGCGGAATATCACCGGAACTTCAGGTGTGAAGGTCGCCAGGTCGGAAGACGGCGACGCGATGATCATGAACCGCTCGAGCGGCAGTGGATTCGTCGTAGCGAAAGTAGCCACGCCGTTTTCAATCGTCAATGGTCCCAACAAAGTAGTGGTGCCGGTTGGATCGACTGCGTACAGATTCAACGCGGCCATGTCGGCGGGAACGCCGGTTAAGTTTACTCTTACGGTTGTGCCATCCGGGCTCCGCAGAATCGTAGCGCGGCCGGTGGCGCCTTTGAGTGTTGCCGTGGGAGTCAGATCAACGATGACTTCTTTGCCAACCGGATACTCAACGACGGTCCACGTTCCGTCAGGGTTCTGCACGACCTTGGTGGCCGTTTGTGTGGTAACTACCTGCCCCGCTGCGAGGGCGGCCATTGAGAGCGCGAGGATTGCCGCTCCCAGAAGTGAAATCAGTTTCTTACTCATTAGTATTTCTCCTCCTTAAGGATCAATTCTGTTTGTAGGGGGAGTTAAATGGAATGGTTTGCCAAGTCCTGATTGGCAATAGATATGCCAGCGCCGGTGAGGCACTAAACAGTGCAAAACGCTATTTTATCGAGAATTATCCAAGTATTTGCCGGAACGTTCCGATACATGTGTGTATCGCTGCGCTTCGATTTGTCAGAACCGCCGGCGCTAGCGGGCGGGCCGGGTTGATTACGGATTGAGGGAAGTTTGGCGTGGAGTCTTTTGGCCAAATCCCAGATCTGAATGCAGCAATTGGGGGGCCCGCCCGCTACCGCAGGCGGCTCTGACATAGCCGCTCAGTTGTCGGAATTAATACGAGTGCAACTCAGTGATCGCGCGTAGCACATCGGCAGATTGCGGCAGAATGGCGTCTTCCAACTGCGGCGCGTAGGCAACGAACGTATCAAGCGCGGCGACGCGCCGGACCGGCGCGTCGAGGTATTCGAACAACTCGTCGGAGATGCGGGCCGCGATCTCGGCGCCGTAACCGAAGGAGAGCGTGTCTTCGTGGGCGACAATCACGCGCGACGTTTTCTTCACCGTCTGCGTGATCGCATTCCAGTCGTAGGGATTCAAACTCCGCAGGTCAACGATCTCGACAGTGATTCCCTGCTTCTCAGCTTCACGCGCGGCCACGATCGAACGTTGCACGAGGGCGCCGTAAGTGATGATGGAAAGAGCGCTTCCTTCGCGCACGGTCTTTGCCTTGCCGAAGGGAATCATGAAGTCATCAGACGGATACTGCGACTTGTTGTAAGTCTGCCGGTACAGATGCTTGTGTTCGAGAAACAAAACCGGATCGTCACAACGAATGGCGGTGCGCAAAAGGCCATTGGCGTCGAGAGCGGTTGCCGGATAAACCACCCGCAGCCCGGGAATATGTGTGAACAAAGAAACGCCGGATTGTGAGTGATAGACGGCGCCGCCTTTCAAATAACCACCTACCGGAACGCGCATCACAACCGGTGACGAGAAATCATTGCCGGAGCGCCAGCGCATCAACGCCAGCTCGTTTCGAATCTGATGATAGGCAGGCCAGATGTAATCAAAAAACTGAATCTCGACCACCGGCTTCAAACCGCGCGTGGCCATACCGATGGCGCGGCCCACGATATTGGCTTCGGCGAGGGGGGAATTGAAAACGCGCGCGCTGCCAAAGTTTCTTTGCAGGTTCGCGGTAACTTTGAAGACCCCGCCTTTGCCTTTTACTTTGTCCAGATACTCTTCGCGCGAAACATCGGCCACGTCCTCGCCAAACACGACGATGCGCGGGTTTCGCTTCATCTCTGTGTGCAGGCAGCGATTAATCAAATCGACCATCGTCCCGGGATTGCCTGACAATTCGACGGCCGCTTCGTTGTCATATTCGGGCCCGGTCGGATCGGTGCGCGGCGAGTAAACGAACTTGGTGGCTGTTTCGGGCGCGGGCTGCGGGCTGGCAAGTGCCAGGTCCGCGGCCTCGTTGACCTCGCGATCAACTTCGTCCTTTAGCTTCTGCAAATCTTCCTGATTGAGAATTCCTTCGTGCACGAGCACTGCGCCAAACCGTTTGACGGGATCGCGCTCCGCGTCGGAAGTGCGCTCTTCGTCAGGCCGGTAAAGTTTTTCGTCGTCGGAAAGCGAGTGCGAATACGGCCGAATTACTTTGGCGTGGACGAACGAAGGCCCGCGGCCTTTGCGGCAGTTAGCGACCGCGCGGCGCATGGTGGCGAGCGATTCGAGTGCATCGGTCCCGTCGCAGCGCTGCATGTAGAGATTCGGAAACCCGGAAATCAGTTTTGAGATATCCCCGCCCGCAGTTTGCACTTCGACGGGAACACTGATGGCGTAGCCGTTATCTTCCAGCAGGAAGACCACGGGAAGTTTCAAATTGCAGGCCGTGTTCAGTGCTTCCCAAAACTCGCCTTCGCTGGAAGTGCCGTCGCCCAGGGAAACGTAAACGACTTCGTCCGCGTGGAACCGTTTGATCCGGCCCTTCAGTTCTTTGATCAGTTTGAAACGATAATTTGCTTCAGAGCAGCCAACCGCCTGTAGCAATTGCGTGCCGGTTGGGGACGATTGCGAGACGATGTTTAGTTTTTTGTGGCCCCAATGCGAAGGCATCTGACGGCCGTGCGAGTTGGGATCGCTCTCGGCGCCGACGGCGGAGAGGAGTTGTTCCAACGGCGTCATGCCCAGCTGCAGGCAAAGCGCGCGGTCGCGGTAATACGGATAGAACCAGTCATAGCCCGATTTCAACGCCATGCCCGCCGCGACCAGGATCGCTTCGTGTCCGGCCCCGCTGATTTGAAAGAAGATCTTGTTTTGGCCCTTGAGTTGGATTTCCTTGTCATCCAACCGCCGGGACAAATACATGGTGCGATAGAGCGCGATCATCTGCTCCGGCTGCAGGGCGCGATCGGGCCGGCGATCCGTGCGACGATCAGCCACGCCGGTCGCCGGCGCGGGCCGCGGCGGTTTAGCCGCCGGCGCTGGTTTTATGGCAGGTTTCGGCCGCAGCTCCGCAGCCTTTACGATCGGATCAGGCGCCGGCGCGACGTGCTGCTGGCTTTCGCTTTTCTTTACCAGCCTTAAGACCTTCGTGTCACTCATGATAAATGCAACTCAACTCCTTGGAGTGCGGCGGCCTGACGCCGCTTTGGCCCCCGCTTGCTTCGATTAACTTCAAGAAACCGTATGGTTGGTGAAAGCGGCGCCAGGCCGCCGCACTCCAAGGTGTTGTCGCTACTTATAATCTTCTTCCAAAATCGCGCGGTACTCTTCAACCATACCCGGATGCCCGTGCGCGCTCGCGGCCGCCATGCCCCGCTCGTAACTTGCGCGCGCTTCGGCGCGCTGGTTCGTACGCTCATAGGCACGGGCCAACATGCCAAAAGCGTTCCCTTCATCATCAGCGTGCTCAAGATAACTCTGCAGCGTGGCGATCATCTCGCCGTCGTTGCCATCCTTTTCATATTCTTTGGCCAGCCCAAAGAGCACACTGGTATTGGCCGGATCGCTCTCCAACATCTGTTTGAAAATTTCGATACGCGAAACAGCCATTATTTACTTGCCGCCGATTATCAACTTCGCAATTGTCTGCAATTGCATGTTAGAAGTTCCCTCATAGATGGCCCCGATCTTGGAGTCGCGCCAGTATTTCTCTACCGGATAATCTTTGACGAAGCCGTAGCCGCCGTAAAGCTCGATTGCCTTCGAAGCGATGCGTTCCGCAGCCCGCGATGAATAGAGTTTGGCCATGGCAGCTTCTTTGACAAAGTTCTGTTGGGCGTCCTTCAAACGCGCGGCGTTGTAAACCATCAGGCGGGCGGCTTCCAAATCGGTCGCCATCTCGGCGAGTTGAAATTGCACACCCTGAAACTCGTTGATCGATTTGCCGAATTGCTGCCGCTCAGTCGTGTAAGCGAGCGCCGCCGCGAGGGCACCGCGCGCGATGCCCACCATCTGGGCGCCGATACCGATGCGGCCTTCGTTCAAGGTCTCAATGGAAACTTTATAGCCTTTGCCGATTTCGCCCAGCATGTTTTCTTTCGGCACCGGACAGTCTTCAAAGATCAATTCCGTAGTTGAGGAAGCGCGAATGCCGAGCTTGTTTTCCTTCTTTCCAACTGAGAACCCGGAGAAGCCTTTCTCCACGATGAACGCCGTGATGCCGCGATAACCCGCTTCCGGATTGGCGTTGGCAAAGACGATGAAAATCTCAGCCTCGATGCCGTTAGTGATCCAAAGTTTGCGGCCGTTCAGCAGATATTGATCGCCCTGTTCCACCGCGCGCGTCTGCATGGCGAAAGCGTCCGAACCCGATCCCGCCTCACTGAGCGCGTAGGCGCCGACGGCTTCGCCGGCCAGCCGGGTTAGATACTTTTTCTTTTGCTCCGAACTTCCCCAGCGGATCAGGGCGTTGTTCACCAAAGTATTTTGCACATCGACCAGCACCCCCACCGATGCGTCGACGCGCGACAATTCTTCCACGGCCGTAATCGCGTTGAAGAAAGATCCGCCGGCGCCGCCGTATTCTTCAGGAGTTTCAATGCCCATCAAGCCGAGCTCGAAACACTGTTTGATGAGCGCCGGATCGAGTTTGCCCTGTTCATCCATCGCTTCCACGCGCGGGCGCAACTCGCCTTCCGCAAACTCGCGAACACTCTCGCGAAACATTTGTTCATCTTCGGAAAGAATGGTTAAGGGACGCACGGGTTGGTCTAAAACTGCCATTTGACTTTGAGCCATAATTGCCTGACCTGACGATTAGAATATTTTCTGGTTTCTGCGACCTAGCATCATAATCAAGGGAAAAGTAAAAGCCAAACCCTGGGGTGGCGTAGAGTTCGGATCCGACTCCACCCCCCATCAGGTGAATGAGTACAAACTTCGGTTTGCCGATTTTCTGAACCAGACGAGCGGGCATACGCAAGCTAAAGCTTCAACTCTATACGCCTGTACCCATCACGTGTCGCATTTACATTGCTCATTCAGTGGCCGCCAGCCCGGCAATGCAGGGTTCTTCCCAAATATCACACAGGTATGCGGGTTGCTACGATTTGAGATCGGTACTCTTATGCCTTATCTTCAGTCGCATCATCAACGAGAGCATCTGAATCGCCCAAATGACTGAGCCACCGCCCGGAAAATCATCGTCGAAACGTTTTACCCCCGTCGGGATCATCTTCGCGCTGGCGGGCGTTTTGCTGTTTGCCTACTTTGTGAAGCGAGCTGGAGTTGGTGAAATCCTCGGGAACATCAAGCGACTGGGCGCCGGTTTCCTGCTGGTGCTCGCAATTTCTTCCGTGCGCCACATCGTTCGTTCCCTCGCCTGGACCAGATGTTTTGAAGCACCGGACCGGCTGCGTTTCCGCGATGCCTTCAGGGCCCGGTTGATGGGCGACGCGCTCGGCAACATCGTGCCGCTTGCAAGCATGTTTGTGTCCGAACCCTCAAAGCCGGCGCTGATCCGTGATCGGGTGCCGTTGATGGCCGGACTCTCCGCCATCGCGATCGAAAATATTTTCTACAGCCTCTCAGTCGCCGTTTTCATTTTCTCCGGCATGACTGCGCTCTTGCTCAGTTTTCATTTGCCGAAGGCGATGAGGTTTGTGAGCATCGGCGGCCTGGTCTTCATCTTCCTACTGATTTCCGGGGCGGCGCTTGTGATTCGCAAGCAAATGAAGTTTCTCAGCGGGGCGCTGGAATTCCTGTACGGGCGCGGCATCGCACGGCGCTGGCTGGAAAGCGGCCGGGCGCGGGTCAGCACGTTCGAGGATCGCATCTACGGTTTTTATGGGCGAAACCGCTCGCGCTTTTTCATGATCCTGATGCTGGAGGTTTGTTTTCATCTGGCCGGCGTGCTGGAAATTTACGTGACCCTTTCCTTCATCAGTTTTGCTTTCGCGCCGACGTTTTACACCGCGTTCATACTGGAGTCGGTCAACCGCGTTATCAATGTTGTCTTTAAGTTTGTGCCCATGCGGATGGGGGTTGATGAATTTGGCACCGGCAAGGTTTCGGGAATCTTGAAATTCGCCGAGACGACTGGCGTGACTCTGGCGATTGTCCGTAAAGGGCGGGATCTGTTCTGGACCGCTGTGGGTGTCGCTTTTCTCATGCATCGGGGATTATCATTGCGCGGCGCCGCCCGCGAGGCCGAAGCGGCCGTCACTGCCGAGGCCGATTCCGCCGCGCTGCCGCCGGTGCGTAGTTAGGAAGTGGGCAGTGGGCAGTGGGCAGAATAAGACGAGGGTCTTTGGAGTGCGCCGGGCAGAGCGAAGCGGCGACGGCGCTTTGGATTGATTTTCGCCTTGCTGCCCAATGCAGCACGCGATGGACCTAGCAAAGGGGATTTGCTTTGTCACAGCACGTCGAAATTGGGGCCGCTCAGGGTGAGGCAGTGCCGCGGCTGAATGCGCGCAAACTCACTCTCACTATCGAACGCAGTCTGGTGCTGGCACTGGCGGCGATGGTAGTGATCGGCTTCGGCCTGCGCCTCCGGGGTCTAAGCAGCCTGGGCCTGTCTGAAGACGAGGTAAATAAGGTAGAAGCGGTGCGGGCGTACGCGCGCGGTGATCTGCGGCCCAACGCCGAACACCCGATGTTAATGAAGTCTTTGATCTTCCTGTCGGTCCAGGCGGCGCGTGGCTGGCGAGCAGTGACCGGCGAGGCCATCAGCGAAGAAGTCATCGTCCGGCTCCCCAATGTTATTTTCGGCGCGCTCACGGCCATCCCACTTTTTCTTCTGGCTGCAGCATTCTTTGATCGCCGCACCGGTTTAGTCGCAGCGGCTTTGTGGACCTGCGGCATCAACGCCATCACCTATAACCGCATCGCTAAAGAAGACACGTTGCTCGTGTTTTTTCTTTTGTTCGCGCTGTTCTTCTACCTGCGCGCTAAACAAACCAGCGGCCATGAGATGAAGCGAAAAAAACGCTTCTATATCTGGAGCGGAGCGTCATTCGGGTTGATGATGGCGTCGAAGTATTTTCCGCACTATTTTGGTTTGAACGCGCTCTATCATCATTACGTTCATGTGCGTAAGTCCGAACCGGGCGAGCCGCCGGGCGGCGTCCACCCGATGTATTACGTCGCGCTGGTGGTCGCGTTTCTGCTGGCGAATCCCGCTGCCCTGTTGCCGCAAACCTGGGAATACTTCAATGCCTACACCAGCGAACAGATGCTGAAGCACACGGGCTATCTGATGGGCACGCATCTTTACAAGAACCACATGTCGGCTACTCCCTTCTGGGGCACGCCGCTTTATTTCTACGCGCTCTTCCTGGCAATCAAGGTCCCGCTCAGCGTGCTGGCCGCGTCCGTTATCGGACTGGTAGTGTCAGTGCGCCGGTGGCGGCATGCGGGATATGCTTTCGTGCTCTTCATGTTGTTCTTCTGGATCGTTCCCTATTCGCTGATCGGCGCCAAGTGGCTGCGCTACACTTTGTCTTTGATGCCGTTCGTTTACCTGCTCGCTGCGGTGGGAATCGTTTGGCTCTTCAACCGGACCAGCGCGTGGCTGGAAAAGAGCGGGGCGAAACGGGCGATGCGGTTTGCAGTGCCCGGTGTTTTGATTGCCGTGTTTTTGGTAGTGCCCGCTTGGATCGCATTAGCGAATGGCCCGCACTATGCGCTGTACACTAATGAGTTCGCCGCAAATCGCGCCGGTTATTATTTTCCGCACGACGAATTTTACGACGATGGATTGCGCGAGGCGATTAAGTATGTGTGCGATACGGCGCCGCAGGGTGCGCTGCTCGTGAATGAAACGCCCGGCGTGGTGCGCTATTATCTGGAGAAATTCAACCGCACCGATTTACAATCGCGCGTGCTTTCGGATCCGGGCTTTACGATCACGGGCGCTGAGCAGGGAGCTTACGTAATTCTGCAGAATGGCCGCACGTACTTTGAGAACCAGGAAGAAATGAAGACGGTGCGAGCGAGTTACCGGTTGACCCACGTCGTGTGTGTACAGGGCGTGACTGCAGCCGAGGTGTACGCGACCGGCGCCGTTGCGACGGTAGCGCCGTGCTCGAAGAAGGTCGCGAACTGAAAGCGGCTTGCCGCCGCACAGTGCGGAAAGGCTTCGCCTTTCCGGCAGGTAGCTTCTAATAGTCGAGGCTGCGCCTCGAAATGGAGGCGCAGCCTCCTTATTGATTAAGACAACACCACGGAAAGCCATAGGCTTTCCGCACTGTGCGGCGGCCAAGCCGCGTAGGAACGACCCGGATTTCAATCCACACGTCGGAAACAGTATGAAAACCACACCGCATCGCCAAGCCAAGTTGCTGACTTTCTTATTCGCCCTGATTGCTATCACCTTCTCCCCCAGCGCTTATGCGCAGAGTGAGACCACCAGGGCCCACGTAGTGATTCTGCAGACGACCGATCTGCACGGCAACATCTATCCGATCGACTACTACACGAATAAGCCTGACGCACGCGGGTTGGCCAAGGCAGCGACGATCATCAAGCAAGTACGCAAAGACAATCCGAATATGTTGCTGGTGGATTCGGGCGATACCATTCAGGGTACGCCCTTGGTTTACTACCACAACAAGAAAAACAATACGCCGCCCGATCCGATGATGCTGGTCATGAGCGCTCTGAAATACGACTCCATGGCGGTCGGCAATCACGACTACAACTTCGGATTGCAAGTGCATGAAAAGGCGCGCAGCGAAGCAAAGTTCCCATGGCTTTCCGCAAACACCTACAACGTCGGGACCGATCAGACGCACCACGCGCCTTACATCGTTAAGGAAATGGGCGGCATTCGCGTGGGCGTGCTGGGCCTGACCACTCCGGGCATTCCGAATTGGGAAAACGTCGAGAACTATGCCGGCCTGGAGTTTCACGAGACGGTCAGCGAAGCGAAGAAGTGGGTGCCAGTGCTGCGCGACGTCGAAAAGGTTGATGTCGTCGTCATCACGATGCACATGGGTCTCGAAGAAGACTTGCGCACGGGCAAACTGAATCCGGCGCAGGTGCCCAACGAGAATGCTGCACTTGCAGTTGCGCGCCAGGTGCCGGGCGTGGATGTGATCTTAATGGGCCACACGCATCGCGACGTGCCTTCGCTTTATCTGAATGGCGTGTTGTTTTCGCAGGCTGAGAAATGGGCCAAGCGCGTCGGTCGTGTTGACCTCTATTTGGAAAAGCAAAACGCCGGGCGCTGGCACGTGATAGCAAAGTCAGCCAGCACCATTCCCGTGACCGACAAGACGGAACCCGACGCGGAAGTGCTGAAACTGGCCGCGCCTTATGACAAGGAAACGCAGGCTTGGCTGGGACGCGTGATCGGCACAGCTCCGGTAGAGCTAAGCGCGAAGGAAGCCAGCTTTCACGATACGCCGATTCTGGATTTGATTCAGCGCGTGCAGTTGGAAGCCGGCAAGGCTGATGTTTCGATGGTCGCGAATTTCAACTCCGACGCGCGCATCGCCAAAGGCCCGATCACGGTACGCGACATTGCCGGACTCTATGTCTACGAGAACACCCTCGTCACGTTGGAGTTGACCGGCCAACAGTTAAAAGATGCGCTCGAACATTCGGCGCGTTACTTCCTCCCTTATCAACCGGGAAAGTCCTTGCACGAGTTGGTGGACCGGAAGATTCCGGATTATGACTTTGACGTGGCCCAGGGCGTTACGTATGTCATCGATATCTCCAAGCCGCTGGGCCAGCGCATTGTCGATCTGAAGTTTAAGGGCGAGCCGCTAAGCATGACGCAGAAATTGAAAGTGGTGACGAACAACTATCGCATCAACGGCGGCGGCAATTACACGATGTACAAGGGTGCGCCCATCGCTTACCGATCGAGTGAAGAGATACGCGAACTAATCATCAGTTGGGTCGAGCGCAACAAAAAGATTCCGGTGACGACGGACAACAACTGGCGCATCATCCCGGCCGGCGATTGAGGATTGCGGTTTGCAGATTGCGGTGGCAACTCTCGGAGAAAACATGTTGCCGAAACCTTGGTGGACTGCGGGGGCTGAAGCGGAAAGTAGGACAGAAATCCCTGTACGTCTCTCGTCGCCCTATTGATCCTTAAATCTTTTGGGAGCTTCCGGCAAAGCGGCTAGATCGAGTTCGAGCCTGGTTTTACCGTTCTCCGCGACTGCACCTACCGTGAAGGCGCCATAGGAATAAAGATCATACTCTGCTATGCCATTGATTACTTCAACGGTGACTTTGTCCGGCGAAAATGTTGGATGTAAATGGAATGTGACTTGTCCCGTAAGCGGCTTCTTACTCGGGTTCGCGCTCGCAACTTTCAGCTGCACATAAAACCAATTCTTTTCGTCCTGGCTCACCTTCGCCGAGAGTACGCGCCCATTTCGTTCAGCTCGTCCTCCCCATTGCCCCTTGTGTGGGTCGTCCGGGTCTTTCTCTTGTTTCCTGGTATTCGTCTTGGATAAGACCTTCAACTCCTCTTCAGCCTTCTTCGACCGAAAGCGCATGAGTTCCTCGAGGACTTCCAGGAGTTGTTCATGTTTCGGCGACATCGCATAAAAGACTGGTTCAATTCCGTACTTGCCACTCAGCCAGCCGGCAATGGCGCCCTCGTCCTCATCGGGGTTGAGAGGTAAGATCACAAAATGGGTGGAAGTTTCGGATTGCGCGTAGCCTTGCGTGGAACGAATCAAGTGAGTAAGTTCAGGGTCGGTGAGCGAGAAGCCCAAGAAAACTACCGGCCGGACCATGAAAATGGCGAATAACTTTTTGCTGGCTTCATCGCCTACCAGATATCGCTTCACATAGTCGCGCTCCGTGAGCACGATGTTCTCAGGTTCATCAAATCTGCCGTGCAGATATACGAAATAGCGCTTCTCTCCTCGACGTGAAATATCGCGCAGGAAAGTTCCTACCTTGTCCCGCTCAGTCCAGTTAATTACTTCAATCGGCTTATTCATGCTTTGATAAGCCGTTTCCAGGGCTACGTCATAGTTAGTCGTGAGCACGTGGCTGAAGTCCAAATCCACGATGGCCCTTGTTACATCAGTCACCAAAGAATTCTTCGGTCTGAAAGTACTCCAAATCAAGGCCTCGTAACCGACCTTCTTCATCAAGCGCCGGTACTCCTCCGCTTTCCACAACGGATCGGTTACTCGTGCAAGTTGACGAAGATACTTCGGTGCGTCTGGTGGCACCGGCAGTTCCTGGATAGTTTTATTGAACGCGTCCATTAAGCCGTCCCAAGTGGGATAGCCGGCGCCGACGCTCACCCCGGCGCCTACCAGAGCCAGCGGCCTGTCCTTCATGGTTTCAGCCAAGCGCTCAAAAGCTTTTAGATTACGATCGGAGATGGTAAGGAAATTCTTTGACTTGCGCATATGGAAACACTCCCAAAAAAGGTCCCATGATTGGGCCGGAGTATAACACCGGCGTTATGCAACCCACACTGAAACGACGCGGTGGCTGTCCCGGGAGTGAGCAAATAGCGTCAAGAAACGGATGGATCAAAACGGGACCGTCGCGTGCTTACTACATCCGATTAGCCCGCCCAAAACGTATCTTGTATGATGTCGGGCGGCTCAAACTTGGAGCCGCCTTTACGATTGCAACCCGAACCTGCTCCCACTTCCGACAATGAACTCCTGCGCGCCGTGGCGCGGGGCGATGAAGGTGCGCTCGCCCAGGTTTATGATCGTTATCGCCTAATCCTATTCGGTTTGATCGTGCGTATATTGCACAGCCGCGAAGAAGCGGAGGACGTCCTGCAGGAAGTGTTCCTGCAGGTTTGGCGACGTGCGAAGGATTTTGACGAAGCGCGCGGCCGTGCCTTTACCTGGCTGGTGACGGTGGCCCGCAGCCGGGCGCTCGATCGTTTGCGCTCGCTCGGCGCGCGCGCGCGACTGGCCGAAGCGGCGCCGCCCATCGAATACATCGGTGACGCGGCGGCCGACGTTTTCCAATCGGAACAAGCCGAAGTTATTCGCCGCGCGCTGGCCCAGATTCCTGTCGATCAACGGCAGGCGCTGTTCCTCGGATATTTCGAGGGTCTGACGCAATCTGAAATCGCTGCGCGACTTGGCGCACCGCTGGGAACGGTGAAGACACGTATGCGAACGGGCATGACAAAACTGCGAGAGCTGTTGCAGGAGCGAAAAGAAAGCGCGTAGTCGGTCAGTTTGAAAATTTATTAGCACCGCACTTCAGGGCGCTGATCGAGATAGGCGATATTTGATTAACCGTTGCAACGGTTTTCCGAAGTAAGGAAGCAAACTAACAGTTTGCGTTACATGAAGATGGTCCACGAAGATTACAAGGAGATGCTGGCACTGCAAGCGCTCGACGCGCTTGAAGGCGATGACGTGCGCGTGCTGGATGCGCACCTTGCGAGTTGCAGTGAGTGTCAGGAGGAACTACGCGAGTTGCGCGACGCTTCTAGTTTGATGGCCTACGCGGCAAACCAACTGGAACCATCTGCGGAACTGCGTTCCCGCATTCTGCAAAGCGTCACTGCGCAAGATGCGCCGGCAGCTTCTCAACAGACCGCGCGCACGACCGTGGTTCCATTAGCCCGACCGCAACGGCGGGAGCGGACCTTTGCACCAAACTCCGGCGCTATCGCTGCAGGTCTGGTATTGGTCGGCTTGCTCGCTTCCCTTTTCGTGCTCTGGAATCGCACTAAAGCGTTGCAACAAGAAGTGGCCCAACTTTCCCAGCGCACAGCCGAACAAGAACAAGCGTTGTCGCAGGGTCGCGAGTTGATCGCGCTGTTAATGGCGAAGGATGCCGCGAAGTTTGAACTGGCGGGAACCCCGATGGCCCAGCAAGCGCACGCGATGCTGGCCTATGATCGCAAAACCGGTCATGCGATGTTGATGGTTGACGGCCTGCCCGCGGCGCCGGCTGACCAAGCCTATCAACTCTGGTTTATCGCCGGCGGAAAACCGATGCCGGGCAAAGTCTTTCACATCGGCGCGTCAGGAACCGCGATGATGGTCGACGATATTCCCGCCGAAGCTCGCGAGCATGCTGTGTTCGCCGTGACCCTCGAACCAAAGAACGGCGTCAGCGTTCCCACCGGCCAAATGTATCTAACCAGCGCGGCGTCCTAATCCAACTGGAAATCAAAACCCAGGGTAACCGTGACGGCAACCCTGGGCTTGAAGGCTATCGCTGAGTCGTTGCGATAGAGTCGCATCGGCCGGCCGCCATCCGCAGAGCGGACATCAATCAGCAGCGTACGTGCTCCCGAGCTTTCGGCGGGAATCTCCCAGCACACGCAGCACATCGGCTTGTGATGGTTGGGAGTTGAGTGGGGTGAGGACGAGAACGATTGCGAAGCTTAGTGAGGTCCTTTTGAAATTCATAAGAGTACCTTTCAAGTAGAGGACTTGAGGTCACGCTTTGCCCCGAAACGGCTGACCGAGGAGCACCTGCGCCCAACGTGCTGCACCACTGTTATCCTGGATACAGAACCAAAGCGAGCAGAGTTTATCGTCATCGAGGATGCTCATCAGATCCCCCGTACGGCCATCCTTCGGCAGTTCCGGATTCTGAAGATCAGAAATCGTAATCGCCGTGGGAATGAAGGATGCCGGTTCCACATCTTTAAGAGGTCGACTTGCCGGCATCAGCTGCACCTGCGCTGCGCGCTCAGATCTAAATATGCCGCCGCGTCCTTCGGTCCCGGCGCCTTGGACGCCATTCTGCCCCGCCCCATACACGCCGGTTTCAAGGCTCTCGGCAACGGACGGAAGGGGAGTGTCGGCCGCAATGCCAATTACTCCGACTCCATGGAGCGTCGCGTTAGGAGCGGCCGGGTCAATTGCGCTACCGCCCTCGCCGACAACCCCCGGTCCAATGAGTCCACGATGCCCACCGAGTTGGTCGCCATTGCTGCCAACGCCGCGAACGCCTGGGCCGGCCAGACCCTCACCCTGGACTCCCACCGCTCCTCTGCCGAGGACGCCTATGTCACCCTCACGCGCTAAACTTGGAAGCCCCTGGTCAGCCCCTCCCGCCCAGCCGACAACACCGGGAGCCGCCGCTCCTTTGGGAATGGATAAACCCCCGCGACCTACGACTCCCGCCCCCGGAAGTTGGGGGCCGTGGACTGTTCCTCCGACCGTGCGCGCCTCGGCCTCAGCACCTTGGCCAAAGACTCCGACGCTCCCGGCGATGCTGTCATTTTTGATTTCCTGAGAGCGGCCGCCGCCCATCCCAATTACACCGGTTCCGTGCGGCTTGCGGTCCTTATTGTCGTCATCCGGTTGTCTGCCGCCTCGCCCGACAACGCCTATACCAAATTTATTCTTGAACGGCCGGTTGCCACCGATGCCTTCGACGCCGATGCCTTCGACTGCAGGGCCTTGAGAGCCTTCTCCCTGGACTCCGGTTTTGCCTCTACCAAAAACTCCAATGTTTGACGCGTGGGGAATCGGCTCGTCGGTCGTACTACCATCGAGACCAACGACACCGGCGCCTTGGCCTACTCCGTATCCCACAATTCCGTGAAGCTTATTAAAGGCGATAGTGAAATCGTCATCCTCGATGTCGCGTGCTGCCTCGACAATGAGGATCGCCTCGCCGTTGAAGTCATGGCCTCGCTCTTGCTGCGCCCAGATGCGCGTATGGTCCTCCGCACGATTTGTTCGGCCGGTTTGCATCTCCTCGCCACTGTGCTCTGATCCCGCCATGGTTTGCCTCCTCGTTGCTATGATTTATTCGCTACCCTGTCGCAACTTGTAGTGGACCCTGTGAGCGTCGCATTAGATTTCCCGGGTCGATTTAGGAAACCTCACACACTCTAACGCGCAGTTCCGGTCGGAACTCCCACAAGAAATTTTCGCAGTGTTACAATTGGCGCACCTACGAACCCCGGGGCTGCCACCCTGTTTTCAGTTTTGTTCGCAACCGTTTCCGGAAAGTAAGAGACAAATCTTATGGCGATGGACGCGCCGGAAGATGTAACTGGACTCCTGAAAAAATGGAGCCAGGGCGATGCGGCGGCACTCGATGAGTTAATGCCTCTGGTTGAGCGGGAACTGCGCCGGCTGGCCGGTAATTACCTTCGCCGCGAACGTCCCGATCACACTCTGCAACCGACGGCCCTGGTCAACGAAGCCTACCTCCGGCTAATCGATCAGCGAGGGCCGCACTGGCAGAACCGCTCGCAATTCTTCGCCGTCGCCGCGCAAATAATGAGACGGATCCTGGTGGATCATGCGCGTGCACACTCCGCGGCAAAACGCGGCGGTCCCGGTTACAAGTTTTCCTTAAGTGGCGCCGAGCAGTTCGGAAAAAATCCCGATCTGGAGATTGTGGCGCTGCATGAAGTCCTCGAAAGACTGGCAGAGATCGATCCGCAGCAAAGTCAGGTGGTCGAGTTGCGGTTTTTTGGTGGCCTGACTATCGAAGAGACGGCTGAGGTTATGAAAGTCTCGCATGCGACGATCGAACGTGAATGGACCATGGCCCGGGCATGGTTACACCGGGAATTATCCTGAACCCAACCGGCGATTAATTGAGGGACTTCCACCTGCATCCTCGCGTTTATCAGAAGAGGCTTAAGAATAGCTAGCTCGCGATAAGAGGTCGTGTGCAGTAAAGAGACTTCCACCAATCATGACACCTCATCGTTGGCAAACAATCAAACAATTCTTCAATGCCGCGGTGGAGCTCCCGCCGGCAGAGCGCGCCGGTTTTCTGGAGAGCGCTTGCGGTGGCGATGAATCGGTCCGCCATGAAGTGGAGTCCCTGCTCGCCGCGCATGTGCGGGGTGAGAGTTTCCTCGCCGTTCCGGCTTTCGAAATCGGCGCCGGCTTGCTGGCGGATTCTCATAACGGACCTGCCGCCGGCGATCACCTCGGGCCCTACAAAATCGTCAAGCAACTGGGCAGCGGCGGTATGGGCGAGGTGTATTTGGCCCTCGATATGCGGTTGGGACGGAACGTGGCACTGAAACTTTTGCCGTTCGAGCTGGCGCGCGACCAGCAACGCATGAGCCGCTTTGAACAGGAAGCGCGGACGGCTTCCGCGCTGAACCATCCAAACGTCTGCGTAATCTACGAGATTGGCATGACCGAGGATGGGCGCCAGTTTATCGCCATGGAGTATGTCGATGGCCTCACGCTTCGCGCGCGCATGGAGCGGCGACGCATGACGGTAACGGAAGCCCTCGATGTCGGCGCGCAGGTCGCGTGGGCCCTGGAGGCTGCGCATGCCGCAGGTGTGGTCCACCGTGACGTCAAGCCCGAAAACATTATGTTGCGCCATGATGGCTACGTGAAGGTTTTGGACTTTGGAATTGCGAAACTCAACGAAAAGAACCCGTCGCCCCTCGGTCCGAATGAAGCCTCGACTACGGGGAAAGTACACACCGAAGCCGGGACGAGAATGGGCACCGTCAGATATATGTCGCCGGAACAACTGCGCGAGCGGCCGGTAGATGAACGCACTGACATTTGGGGTTTGGGCGTAGTGCTTCATGAGATGGTGACCGGCTCGATACCATTCAAAAAGCGTACTACCGATGAAACCATCGCCGCGATCCTGGAGCGGCAGCCTCTGATTCTGTCCGCCTTTGCGGCTGATATTCCGGACGAGCTGCGGGAAATAATTGCGAAGGCTTTACGTAAGAAACGGAGCGAACGATATCAGAAGGTCAGCGAGCTGGCGGCCGCTTTAAGGAAAGCGCGCCGCCACGTTGAAGCTGTTGCGAGTGGCTCGGCAGCGTCGCCAGGTGAAATGAATGCGCACGTCCTGTCATCGCAGTCCGGCGCCGATCGCGGGACGTTGCCCATGCCGCCAAAGCGCCGCACGCCGATTTCCGTAACGGCTGCATCCATCAGCAGGGAAATCAAAGCGCACAAACCGGCGGCAGTGTTTGCAGCGGTCGGGCTCATCTTCGTAATCCTTTCTGTGAGCCCTTATTTCGCGCGACTGGTGACCCGTCCCAGAAAAGTGAGCAGTCCACCTCAGCAATCCCCCGGATCTTCACAACCTGCTGACATGGAACGACTGACGAATTCAGGAACGTCCGTTTGGGCCGCTGTATCGCCGGATGGCACGAAGGTGGCACACGTGGAGAAGGCTAGCGGGAGGCAGGAGGTTCAACTCACCACCATTGCCGACCACTCAGTGTTGCAGCTGGTTCCGCCTGCGGCGGTGGAATACCGCGGAGTCACATTCTCTCCGGATGGTAATTCCGTTTACCTCACGAGGGTAGAGAATCATGAATCAGGCATTCTTTACCGCGTGGAGCTGAGCGATAAAGTGTTGCGAGAAATAAAGTCCGGCGTGGATAGTCCGGTCGCTTTTTCCCCTGACGGTAAACAGTTTTCCTTCGTGAGGGCTTCTGAAGCCAACGGCGAGTACTGGTTGATGATTGCCAATGCGGAGGGCGGTCAAGAGCGCGTCATAGCGACGCGGCGCGGCCGAGAAAACCTATCGAAGTTTGGACCCACCTGGTCTCCTGATGGCGAGACTATTATCTGCGGCACTGCTTCGTGGAAAAACGGTTACCACACAAATGCGGTTGCCTTCGGCGTCGCCGACGGTAGCGAAATACCGCTCGGGGGTAGAGCGTGGTATTCAATCCTGCAAGCCGCCTGGCGCGGCGGAAAAGGGGACTTGATTATCAGCGCCAGAGAAGCAGCCGAAAGCCCTTTTCAATTGTGGCGCGTACCTTATCCGCAAGGAGAGGCGGAGCGAATCACGACCGATACCACTGAGTACAAGGGTGTCAGCGTATCGCGCGACGGTCACGTGACCGTGTCGATCGAAAGCCGGCAAGACGGCAAGCTCTGGGTTGGATCTGACTTAGACGAGGGAAGTATGCGCGTCGTCAAATCGACAGTGGGCCGGATCTATGGCCTTAACTGGATAGATAAAAAGCGCCTGGTTTTTTCGTCGATGACTGGCGGCAACCTCAATATCTCCGCAATCAACGCCGACACCTCACAGCAAACGCCACTGACAGTTAATCAGGGGAACAATTACACTCCCGTCGTTTCGCCTGATGGCCGTTCGATTGTCTTTGTTTCAACTCGGACCGGACGTTTCAACATCTGGCGGATGAACGTTGACGGTAGCGAACCTCAGCCGTTGACCTCCACTGAGGGGAATGCGCATCCAACAATTTCAGCAGATGGAAAATGGGTCCTCTATGATAATCAAAGTGAACGTAGTTTTACGCTGTGGAAAGTAGCGATAGATGGTGGGCCGCCGTTTAAGTTGAGTAATGAATATGCCGCTATGCCGTTGGTCTCTCCCGACAACCAATTTATTGCCTGCCGGTATTACCTGGACTCCGGCAAACTGGGTATCGCCATCTTACCGTTCGACGGCGGTCCGCCCCTACAGAAGTTGCCAATCCCGATCGCGGACTGGCAACAGTTAACGTGGAGCGTCGACGGGCGGGCGCTTACTTATCTCAGGGCGGACGACGGACCCTCGAACATTTGGAGTTATGATCTGAATGGCGGCTCAGCCAAAAGACTAAGCAGCTTTGCTTCTGATCAAATCTACGCGTACGCCTGGTCGCCAGACCACACCCGACTTGCATTCGCGCGCGGAACTGAAGTCCGCGACGTGATAAAGATCAGCAACCCGAAGTAGCGACGGGACTGTTGCTCATCAAAGAAACAGCCACCTGAGCATTTTGTCGCAGCCCGAAATCTGCCTGAAACTCAAAAGTTATGCTTTTGGGTCGACTACGCACTTGGGAGGATCCTCGCCGGGAATCTTCGCGATCGATGCCTGTACCTTCTGTAGGGTCGCGACCGATGTAGGGCTGAGATTGCCTTCATTAATCAGGCATTCGAGGATAGTTTCCACTGCCTGGAAGAGCCGGCCGTTGATTCTTCTTTGTCCGTGCATGAACCTGGCTTCTCCGGATTCTTTGGCGAAGCCAAGCTCGATGCGCATTTCTTCATCGTCGCCGGTCCACAGTTTGTCGGTTACTTCGGTCGACCCCCCTGTTACGCTCGTCGGCTCTACCGTTACGGGGGTCGGCTCCACTGTTCCCATACCCGGCTCCACTGTGCTGATTGTTTCCGACATGTTGTCCTCCTGAAGTGAGTTGACCTTTGCCGCGACATGGCCTTGCGGCAGGGATCGAGGTTTTAAGACTAACGGTAGAATGCGAGGTGTTGCCTGGCTGAACGCTTTCGGCCGCTGGTATGCGGCGCGTTATATAGCAGCCTTAAGTCGCTGTCAATTTCACATTTGGCATTCAGACCGAAATGCATCGTGTTCACTCAGCTAATACGCGCAAAATGCGGGTGGATTCCCTCTGCAAGCCGGCTAACTTATCTTCTTACAATCTATAGGTGCGCATCATGTTGTCAGAGAAATGCGGCAACAGGGATTCTCACGGCTAACGGGATGAGGCTACCCACATTAACCCGATCATGCTCATATGCTAGGATATTCGTAACAAACTGGGTCTTTTGCTTATAAAGGATGGATGCTATGGCTTCGATGAATCCTAAAGCTTATTCGCCACGCAAGGTTTTGAACGCTCCGCCGGCGCAGCGCCGCCACTTGCTGCGACGATTGTGGTTGCCGGCAGTTCTGTTGCTGGCCCTGGCCGCCGGGGGGCTGACCGGAATCATCGCCGCCTACCAGTTGAACTACTCGCCGGCCGCCACCGAGGTCGCGGCCCTGGCAACTTATCGGCCCAGCGTCGTCACCCGCGTCTATGCCGACGACGGCCAAACTGTGATCGGAGAGTTCGCCCTCGAGAAACGCATCCCGTTGAAGTATGAACAAATTCCTCCGGTTATGAGCAACGCTATTCTGGCGATCGAAGACGCGCGCTTCTACGATCATATCGGGATTGATCCGATCCGCATCCTGGGTGCCACCTGGAAAAATCTGACGACCGAAAAGGTCGAAGGCGGTTCCACGCTGACCCAACAGCTCGCCAAGAATCTTTTTCTTTCCAAGGAACAAACCATAAGACGCAAGATAAACGAATGGGCCCTGGCCCTGGAGATCGAGCGCTACTACACCAAGAACCAAATCATGGAGTTGTACGCGAACCACATCTTCCTGGGGGCGAATGCCTATGGAATTGAGGCGGGCGCGGAAACATATTTTGGCAAACAGGCAAAAGACCTTTCGCTTGAAGAAGCCGCCCTGCTGGCAGGCATTCCCAAAGCGCCCGGCGAGTATTCGCCGACCACGCATCCCGACAGAGCCAAGGAGCGTCGCGATCTGGTTCTGGATCAGATGGCGAAAAATGGATTTGCTTCCGAATCCGAAGTTGCCGCGGCAAAAGCAAAACCGATCCAGTTGGCCGATACCGCGTATTACCAGTCGCAGGAAAGGTCTTCGCCATTCGACTATCCCGTCGAATACATCAGGCAGGAGCTGGAAGATAAATACACAACTCGCGTTGCCCAGAGCGGCCTCGCGGTTTACACGACGATCAATGTAGCCGCGCAGAAGAAAGCCTACGAAGTTGTGCGCGCGGGATTGCGCCGTTATGACCGTTCGCACGGCGGTTGGCGCTCGACCTATAACATCATTCCCTCCGCAGCCAATAACGGCGCCGGGCCGCCGACCCAACAGGAACTGGTTAGTTACAAACATCCCGACTGGTATGGCAACGACTACACTCCCGGTCGTCACTTGATCGGCATGATCCTGAAGATCGATGGCGCGAAAGACGAAGCGCAGGTTCGCTTCGGAAACTTCAACGCCACGGTCGGCGCGGGCGACATGGGTTGGGGCCAGCGCCAGCCGCGCAACGAGTTTAAGCCGGGCTACCTGGCGGAGTTTGAAATCAAGGAAGTCGACAAAGCTAGTCGCAAACTGAAAGTTGAACTGTCGCAGATTCCTGCGGTGCAAGGCGCGATGATGACCTTGAACGCAAAAACCGGCGAAGTCGTGGCGATGGTGGGCGGTTACGATTTTTATACGAACAAATTCAACAACGCCACCCAGGCTTATCGCCAGACAGGTTCGGCCTTTAAACCTTTCATCTATACCGCCGCGGTGGAGTGGGGCATGACGCCGGACACAACCGTGAGCGGCGCGCCCATCAGCATTGCCGGATGGCAACCGCATAACTACAACGGCTCGCTGGGGAATGGCGATTTGCCGCTAAAGACGGCGCTGGCCCAGTCGATGAATATTCCCGCAGTGCATCTGTTGCAAACGGTCGGCATTCAGACCGGCGCCCAGATGGTGCGCCGCTTCGGAATCAAAGTGCCGATGGCGCCTTATCTTTCTTCAGCACTGGGCGCGACCGAAGTTCCTCTGGATCAGATGGTGTCCGCTTATTCCGCTTTTCCGAACAAAGGCATCCGCGTCGACCCGCACATGATTCGCAAAGTAGTCGACCGCGATGGGGCCGTCCTGGAAGAGTGGGAGAAGACGACGTACAAAGTGATGAACGAGTATGTGGCGCTGACGATGGTTTCCATGATGCGCGGTGTCGTCGAAGGCGGCACGGCGACGGCGGCGCGATCCCTGGGAGTTCAACTGGCCGGCAAAACCGGCACCGTGAACGATCACACTGACGTGTGGTTCGTGGGCTACACACCCACCTACGTGACCGGCGTCTGGATGGGTTATCCGGGAAAGAAAAAACCACTCGGCAATGACATGACTGGCGGCGTCGGCGCGCTGCCGTTCTTCATCGACTTCATGAAGGATTTTCTGAAGGACAAACCGAAAGAGACTTTCGATAAAGCGCCGACGATGCCCGAGGACATGAAGGAACTTTATCGCCAGCGACAACGCGAACTGGCAGCGGAGCGCGCCGAAATGGCGGCGGACGCGAAGACCGACGGGGAAGACGAAACCACTACACCCAGCGCCATCACCACGCCGAAGTTGGAAGACGCCACAATGGCGCCCGCGCCCCGGGCCGATGATTTAGGCGAACCGCCAAAGCCTTTTGAAACCGCGCCCCGCAAAGAAACCCCGCCGGCGCACACGGAACAGCCACCGCCCGCAACCACGCGGCCCCGAGAGGTTGACCCACCAAAGAAGAAAGGGAAAAAAGGCGGCGACGAGCCTTAAGTAGGACAGGCATTCCTGCCTGTCCATAAACGCTAACCAAAAGTCTAACTGACCAAGAGACGCGCGGCCATCCATGCCGCGCGTTTCTGTTAATGGAGTGGCCCTACTATTAGGACACCACCCGACTTGATTTCTTTGCCGGTCGTTCACCAGTTGGAATAAGCTACCAAGCTTTCAAGTCTGATCCGGTTCTGGGAATGCTCCTATGCCAGGCATCAAACCTCTCAAGAAATTGGTAACCAAGGCTCGCGATCTTCGCGACAGTCACAAAGAACGCCATCGTGCGACCGGATTCGGATTTGCGTTCGCCGACAGTGTTGACTATCTCGACCCACGCCTTTGGGATGAACTCACTGCCAACCAATCTCTTTTTCTTTCGCGCCGATATCTGCGCGTCCTTGAAGAAGCCGGTCCCGAAAATTTGCGACAACGTTACGCGCTGATCTTTCGTGGCCGCGACGCGGTAGCGGCAGTGGCGGCGCAGCGGATTACGGTTTCCCTCGGCCGCGTGCGGAAAAAGTCTACCCACAAAAATATTGCCGCGCCGCTGGATCGAATTGAAGAACAGATGCTGGTGTGTGGCAATGTGCTTTCCTGGGGAATGCATGGTGTTGCCTTCGCCGCAGATGAAGACAACGCAGCGCTGTGGCCGGCGGTTGCCGAAGCCCTTTATCGAATCCGGCGAGCCGACAAGCTTTTTGGCAACTCCGATCTAATCATGGTTAAGGACATTCCGGACTCGCATGCTGCCGACGCTGAGGCGCTATCCAGGTTTTCCTACCGGCCACTGGAAACTGAGCCGAACATGGTGCTCGACATTTTGCCGGCCTGGCGTACTTATGAAGATTATCTCGCCAGTCTGACATCCAGATATCGAAAAGCAGCCAAGCAAATTGAAAAGGAAGTAGTGGCTGCAGGCTATCGCATCGAAGAAATAGAGCCAGCTGAGATTTCACGGTTGGCAGAAACGCTGCACCAACTTTACCTTCAAACACATCACAATGCGCGGGTCAGGCTGGTGACGCTGCCAGTGTCGTTCCTTCCGACGCTGGCGGAGCGACTCGGCGCGGATATGCGTTTTTCGGTAGTTAGGAAGGCCGAGGAAGTTCTGGGCTTCGTAACGACGTTGCGCGATGGCGAGACGGCGGTGGGCTACTATGTGGGCTTCGACCGCAAGGCGAATGCTGAAACTCCAATCTACTTTCGCCTGCTGCAGGAAGTGGTGCACCACGCGATCAAGTTCGGTTGCCGGCGCCTGTCATTAGGACGTACGGCGCTGGAACCTAAGGCGCGACTCGGCGCGCGTCCCGATCCACTGAGACTATGGATCCGTCATCGCGTTCCCATGCTGAACGTGCTCGTGCGGGGATTGCTGCATACGATTTCTCACCACGACGAACCACCACATCGAAACCCGTTCAAGTAGGACAGGCATTCCTGCCGGTCCCTTCCGTTGCAAAAAAACTGGATGAGTAAGACTGACGGTTGCAAGTGTTCCTGGGAAGGTGAGGGACAGGCAGGAATGCCTGTCCTACGTGAGAATCTTTTCCAAAGTATAGGGCAGCATTTTGCGCCACCAGGGCCAGTCGTGGTCCACGTCTTGACCCCAGAGGTCGAGGTGGTGCGGGATGCCTTTGCCAGTTAGGATTTCAGAAAGCTTGCGGCTGCGTTCGGGCGCCTCGTAGTTTCCCTGTCCCGACAGAATGTAGATAGCGTCCGCCTTTCTTAACATCGGCAGAAAATGATCGTCGTCCAGGTTCCCCAGATAGTCCACCGGATTGTTGAAATACACGTTGTCATCCGAATGACCTTTTAGATAGGAACGAATGTCATAGCTGCCACTCATGGCGATCACGCCGCGAAACAAATCCGGATGTTTGAAATATGTGTTGGCGGAAAGAAAAGCGCCGAGGCTGGCCCCGGTGGTAATGGGCCGCGCGTCGCTACCTGCTTCTTTGCGAATCAGCGGCAGCACCTCGTCCGTGATGTAACGATCATAGCGCGTCAGCAATTCCACTTTCAGATGCGGGGGCATTTGCTCGTTAAGCAAACTCCAACGATTGACGCTGTTGATTGAATACGCGCGCACGCGCCCTTGTTCGATCAAGGGGCTGATTGCATCCACCAGATGGAAGCGTTCATATTCCAGGTAATCCGCAGCCGCGGTGGGCAGCATCAGCAGCGGCAGACCCGCATGACCGTAAGCCACCAGCGGCATTTCAATATTCAGGTTCGGGCTGAACCAGGAAGTGGTGCGTCGCTCCATTGAGACAGTCTCCGGCTTAGAATTAGGCGCTTCGCGCGCGATAGATGTTCCGCGGGTAACTGCCGCGGACGAGTTCGCAAACCCGTGTTGCGTTACATGGTTTCGGTGTTTCGGTGAGAGATATTCTCGCACTTCCGAGGCGAGCGCAAGGCGGACGTGACGCGGAGTTTGGTTGAAAATCTTATTGGCACCGCACTTCAGTGGGGTGCTGCGAATAGGCCATATTTGATTGACCGTTTAAACGGTTTCCTGAATCAGCACGGAAAGACGGCTGGATGTGGATAGAATCGGAGAATATGAAAGCGACCTCGAATCGCCAGCCACCGCCGCTTGACCGGGTCAGGGCCGTTTGTTATAAAAACTGTCCCCGCGCTGGTCCCAATGATGCGCCGGCTGAATATTCCGCAGTAGCTCAATGGCAGAGCATCCGGCTGTTAACCGGAGGGTTGTAAGTTCGAATCTTACCTGCGGAGCCAGATTGGATTAAGGTCGCTGGAGTTACTTCCAGCGGCCTTTTGTCTTTGCCAGGCGGTGTTGGTAACAAAGGATCGTAGACCCATTTGGGAAGGGGCAACGAAATCGACGCTCAGTTACCCGAGTACACGTGGGAGAACGTACCTGCCGACGTCTTGATCAATTTTGATCATTTACCTCTACGGAGCGCCGAAGCAGCAGCGGTGAAAGTTGATTCGACCACTTAAACATGATCCCCCTGAAATCCTTACTGCCCGACGATTGCCTTTTCCTTGAAAGCCTCCCATTCCTTCGGCAGCAATTCTCTCTGCGGAATCCGTTGTGGAATTAGCTTAAGGAGATCGTCAATGGGTATGGCGAACATCTCGGGCGGATAAACGTGCACTGTCGTGTCATCGCTGGCCGTCACTATGTATTTACTATCAGGACTAAAGGCGGCGGTGAAGACTTTGCCCTTCTGACCACGCAAGACATTGATGAGGCCCCAGGTTTTAGTGTCCCAAACGATCGCCTTGTGATCGTCGCTGGCGGTCACCAGAAAACGGCCGTCGGGACTGAAAATGGCGCTGTTGATCTCATCAAAATGCTCTCTGAGATCAGCCACCTTGGTGAATGTCGAAGCCTTCCAGATGCGCACAATTCCATCCACGCCGACCGTCACGATCAGGTCGCCGGTTGGGTTGTACCTGGCGCAATAAATGTCATCACGGTGGTCGGTATGTCGTTCATATTTTAAGGCGAAATTATGCGCGTCCCAGATGCGCACCACCCCGTCGTGGCCGGCCGTGATAATTGAATTACCATCCGGACTATAATCCACACTGTAGACGGTTTCGCCGGCCTTGTGCTGATCGAGGATTGCTACTTGCTCGCCAGTCTTAGCCTTCCAGACGCGGGCGGTGCCATCCCTGCTGCCGGTCACAACGTAATTGGAGTCAGGACTAAAGGCCGCCTTGTACACGCGGTCAGTGTGCGTAAAGTGAGACTGCTCGGTAGTCAGTCCCGTCTCTGTCAGGTTCCACACCTTAGCCGTTTTATCCACACTGGTGGTGACAATAGACTTGCCATCCGGACTGAACGCCGCGTAGCTGATTCTCGCATAGTGAGCATATGACTGCGGGGTCAGGGTCACCCCGTTGTGTGCGTCCCAAATCCGCAACATTCCATCATAACCAGACAGCACTACATAACTATTGTGTTGCGCATCGGGGTTAGGATCGAAATGAGGGCTGAAAGCGGCGCTGCTAACAGTCGATGATTGGCCACGCGGTTTCGCCAGGACCTGTTCACTTTTCGCCGTGTCCCAGACTCGCACTGAACCATCATCGCTTCCGGTGACAATAATATTTGGGTTCGTTGGACTGAAAGCTGCGCTCTTAACCCCGCCCGAGTGCCCACTTAAGATCTTCAGACTCTGGCCGGTCGCAGCATCCCACACCCGCGCCGTGTTATCTGAACTTCCCGTCAAGACCAATTTGCTGTCAGGATCAAATTCAGCGACATAGATGGAGCTCGTGTGGCCGCGCAGTGAGGAAACCACTCTGGAGGTTTTGTTTTGTATATCAAACACGCGCGCGGTCCCGTCTGAATCCGCGACGACAGCCAACTTATTATCGGGACTGATATCGACTGAGGTAATGGTTGCTCTGTCCTGGTTAGAGTTATCCGGCTGCTGGTTGGAGTTGTCAGCGCGATTGCGCGGTAGCACGAATACTACACTTCCCGTCTCAACGTCCCAGACGGTTGCCCGCCCCGCCCCGCTCTCAGTAATCAGCCTTTTGCCGTCCGGACTGAACGCTATGGCCGACGCAGCTCCCGTCATACCATCAAGTTTGATAGGCCTTCCGCTGGCGACAGGCCTATCTGTCCCAAGTCTCCAGATTCTGCCGGTGTGATCAAAGGTTTCAATCGCAATATGAGACCCATCCCGACTCCACGCCAAATCACGAACCCCTAAAGTGTTGTCACTTAGAGTGCCGAGATTCTCTCCGGTATTCGTGTCCCAAATCTTGACCGTCCTGTCGTTGCTTCCGGTCGCGACAAACTGGCTATTCGGACTCCAGACTGCGCCTATCACTCCCTCCTGGTGGCCCTTCAACGTAAGGAGTAAGGCGCCGGTGAAACCGTCAAAAACCAACGAAGTACCGTCTAAACTGGCGGTGACGATCCGTTTACCATCGGGACTGAAGGAGGCTTTCATCACCTCCATTGTGTGTTTTTCTCGGGTTAGCTCGATCGGGGGCGACCCAGTATCCCAGGTCCACAAATAAGCCTTCTTGTTGTCCCCTGCCGTGACGACGCGTTTGCCATCAGGGCTGAAAGCAACGGAATTTACCCGGCCATAGTGGAGATCGCGCAAGACGGTCGTGCCTGTCGATAACGATGCAATTCCGGTGCGTAGAACCTCTTCGATATCGTTCGTCCTGCCGAATTCACTAGAGGCTCTTTGGGCCAGCAACACGCCTCTCTCCGGATCTCCGTCCAGGTAAGCCCTTACCTTCATCGCCGAATAGCTGGAGGCAGCTCTCTTGTAATCTGCGCGGACTCGTATGATCGCGGCAGTCATCACGATCAGCAGAATGGCTAGCGCTGCTGCGCCCCATTTGTACAACTTATAGCGTTTTTGCTGAGCGACCGCTTTGCTGGCTTTCACAAAACCATCGAGTTGCTTGCTGGTCTTGAGAGGACCGTGAACAAAAATGTCTGCCGCCAGCAGTTCTTCCCTTTTCAGGAGCGAGCCGCGGCCCTGTTGCCATTCCCAAGCTTTGCTTTCCAGGTGCTGGATCGTCTGCGCCGCAATTCCCTGGCGGGCCCGCCACTTCTCGTTCGACTTGCGGATGGGTTCAATGAATCTGTCGTGCGCCAGTTCATACCAAAAGGTCTCAGCCCCTCTGAATTCCTTTTTCAGCAGGCTTTTCTTCTCGAGTAACTCGACGACCTCATTAGGCATACCGCCGGTCTGGTTATCCCCCTGCGTCACCGGGGCGCGGCTGCCATCCACTATCAACGTATTCTCGAACCACGCCCGCAGATGCGCTTGTCCTATATCCATTTGCCTGGCGATCGTCTTCACCCCGCGCTCATAAAAATCCGAGAGTACCTGACTTAGATCGCCATACTTATTAACGTGGTCCTGCGTTATGAGTTTTTCGTTCGGACCCAGAGCTTCCCACAGACTTTGACAGACTATTTGCAACTGCACTGGCTCGATGTACTGACCATACTTCGCCACCTCGCCTTTCTTTTTCTGAGGTAACTTGAGTAGGTTCTTCACCAGGGACTTAGCGGCGCCCCCTTCAAACGAGATGTTTCGCTGACTCAAAGGCTCTTCAATAGCTTCAAGGGCCGACTTCTCCTTCATCTGTTCCAGCCGAAAGCGAGTCCGCAGGCACTCCGGTAATAGCGAAGTGTAAGGATCGAGCACTCCGATGTAGTCTTCGCGTATCGAGAAGACCACGCGCAACAGCGGATCGCCTTCGATCCCTTTACTGGGATTGCCGGCGAAGGCCTCGCTTACCTGTTCGAAGAATTTTCTCCGGTCTTCCCAACGCTCGGGGTAGGCTGTAAAGAGTTCTTCGAATTGGTCGAAGATCACGACCCGTCGCAATGGCTCTCCGAATTCGTTCATTTTTCGCGGACGCTCTTTTAGGAACTTCGCGAACGCGACTCCGCCATTCTCATATCCGCAACTGGTCAGTGCGTTGAGCATGTAGATGTTGGTGTTGCTATCAACGAGATCCGCTGAAATCTGGCCCTGGACGCGCATCGGTTTGAGCACGTCGAACACCTCCAATTCCTCTCCATCCTCCTCATCCTCCTCATCCTCTTCTGAGTTGGGCGGCTTAATACCCTTCAGTTTCGGAATCAGACCAGCGTTGACCAGCGAACTCTTGCCTGCACCCGACGGTGCATAAAGCAGGACCACAGGATGAGCTGTAATCAGAGAGACCAGTTCATCGGTCTCGCGCATTCTTCCGAAGAACAGTTGGTTTTCTTCTTCTTTGAACGGACGTGGTCCGACGTATGGGGCAGTCTCGTTCGCGTCGGTTTTCGTGATGGCCGGAGTGACCTTGAGCTTAGCGGATTGCATTGCCAGAAGCCTCCCACTTTGTCTTCAATTCCGCGACGAAGTCCTGAGTCTTTAAAGAGGAGATGCAGACATTTAATTGTCTGGACCGGAAATACCTGTCGAGGTAGTCCTGAACTTTATCGATTACGTCCTGACCCGCTTCGTCCCCCACTGGTGAAATTTGGACCGCCACGTGCGCGATGCGGGGATCAAGCGTGATGCAGCTGGCTAGCAGGTGAAAGAGAACGCGGAAATCCCAGTCGATCAGCTTATAACCCAGAATCAAAAGCGACTTGCTCATGGCCTTCTGAATCTGATGCGGAATGCGTGCCAGGTCCCGGGAGACATTTATCAAGAACTGAAAATAATCGTCTTCGCTGAGGACTAATGAGGTGGCATTCTCTACACTGCCGTAGAGGTGAAACACCGATGGGTTGGGAACAGTGGGAGTATGGCCTTCCAGGAGGAAGGAAACTTCGTCATCGAGCGACTTTTTCCACCGGCACATTTCCGTGCGCGGTTCTCTATTTTTTTGCTTGAGCGCCCTGGTCATGAAATCGTCGTAGTTGGTGGTGATATATGTGGGAAGCGGCAGGGAAGCCAGAACCGTGTAAGGATCGCTCGGGTCAGTGAAGGTTGGAGTCTCAATCTCGTTAATTTCCGAGATGAACAGATTCTGGACATGTTCCGAATCGAACTTCGCAGCGAGGAATTGCGCGACGCTTGCCAAATCGCTGCTATCGCTTAGCGGGTATTGATATTCGTCCGCCCACTTCAGCGCTATTTGCGAACGGATGGAATAGCGATCCCAATAAACTCCAGAGCCGAGAAACGGAGTACACGACCGGTGCTTGATTTTTCCGATGAGGGTAATCCAGTCCTCATCGGTCATGGTTCTGACTCTATTGCCACTCAAAATCTCTGTGGGGGCAGACATTATGTTTCTCCCTTGGGTTAAGCAGGAACTGCAAGTGATCGGTTGTGACGTTGCGCCATACGCAGAACTTGCGCGGCCTACACTCCTTTTTGTATATGATTCTCCGGCAAAAACCGTTTCAATCGGGCTTAGGGCTTTTGAGAGCCAGGCGTGTTTTGAGATCCCTCATGAACTCGCTCACATCTCCCCAATAAACGCGCACGTCTATATTTCTATAGTAGTCGGTCAAATACTTTAGGATTTCTTCGCGCGTGGATTCTGCAGCGTCCGGAGGCTTCATGACGGCAACGTTGAGGTATGAAACCGCTCGTTCCATGAACCTTTCAAAGCTTCTCAAGAGCACGCGGAAATTCCAGTCTGCGATTCGATATCCCAGGAAAAGCAGGGTCGTTCCCGTCAAAGCGCTTTCAATTTGCGGTGGGATCACGTCGTCATCACTCGCCACATTGACCAAAAAATCCATATAGTCGTCTTCAGTCAGCACTAAAGATTCAGCAATAGGTACGTATCCGTGAAGGTGGAAAACGACTGGATTAGCGACATTGATCTTGCTGCCCGGTGCTAGTTGAGTGAAACCCGGATCATTTCTGACAAGGTTCTTGACTTTCCTATTCCAGAGGCAAAGCACTCGTTGCGGCTCGCGGGCCAGCGGCTGTTGTCTTAAAGCCCGCGTCATGAAATCGTCATAGTTCGTCGTGATATAGATCGGTAGCGGCAAACCCGCCAACACCCAATGCGGCTCTAAGGGATCGTTGAAATTCGGCGAAGGCGCATCGCCAAATTCTTCGACGATGCGGAACTTGGGAAACATCGCGTCTCTCTTCACTGCGAGGTACTGTGAAACCGAGATCAGGTTGGAACGATCAGGCATGGGGTAGCCGTACTCTTTAGCCCACGCCTCAGCGATTTCGCTTCCCAAAGGCAGCACGCCGGCAGAGGCTCCCGCACCCAGGAAAGGCGTACATTTGCCGACCTTGATTCTGCTAAGCAGGACGTCCCAATTATCATCACTGAGCGAGCCGGACATATTTGCTTCTTCCCGATGTGGATGAGAGAGGAAAAGTCAGACATGCGAAGCTGGCAATAACGATGCTTCGATACCTATTGTGTGTCGTGATCGAAGAAATCGAACCCGTCGAGGAGATCAGATTTCAATGTGCAAATGAGCTGCGAGATTAGAAGTCTCGTCAGTAAATCGAGTCAACGTGAGACGACTTCGACGGTGGTTTCCTGAGCATCTGGTGCGCCAACGGCCATGACAATAAGGCGGTTGAATGAGAATGTCAATAGGTTGATTGAACGCCTGTTTTCAATCAGTTCTCCATGGTTCAGTCGCAAAGCTGAGGCATCAAGAGCTCCAGTGCCGGCCTGCTCGTCATGATGTCCGGCCATTTCATCACATAGTAATTGTCGCAGATTTGCGCTTGTTGGATTCTTAGCTTCGTTGAGCTGCGCCTCTCTTGAATTTTGCAATGTTTAGCTGAGTCACAATAGGACCTGGCAATAAAGAAAACTGAACTTCCGCCGCGAGCTGAATCGAGAATCAGAAACACTGTTCGCCCACTGGGCGCTACTAACGAAACGCTTGCGGCTTGTAGCGCGCTGCGGTTCTAATATCTCAGGCACATCGTAAAAGCCCTTTCTCTTACAATAGCTTGGAAACATTTCGATGACTCAAGACGTCCCGCCAGATACTGAACAGTCGATTTCTTCGCCGCTCCGAAACCGCTGGCGCCGGCTGGCGCTGATTTGGGGGATCTGGACCTTCATCGGGATCGTTTTTACGTTTCAGGGATACTTCAGTTCCTTTCGTTCTGAGCGGCCCATCCCGTTAACGCAATCGCTCTACGTACAAATGGTCTGGAGTTACCTCTGGGCGCTGGCAACGCCTTTGGTGTTGTGGTTCGCGGCGCGTTTACCCATCGAAAGAAACAATTGGATTCGTAGTTCACTGCTGCATCTGCCCATCAGCGTGGTACTGAGCTGTGTATTAACCGCGATCGGACGGGTGCTGATCTGGCTCAACTTCGGCTATCGCGAAGGCAAGCCGCTGGCGTTTGAAAGTGTCACTAACTTTGTCGTCGCCAACTTCAGTGAAGGCATAGGCATATACCTGCTGATCGCGCTGACCAGTTATGCTTTGCGATACTACCGGCAATATCGCGAAGGCCAGTTGAAAACGCTGCAGCTCGAATCCCAACTTTCCCTCGCCCAACTGCAGGCGCTAAAGATGCAGTTGCACCCGCACTTTCTCTTTAATACGCTTCATTCAATCTCCGCCCTGCTCAACAAGGACGCAGACGCCGCCCGCAAAATGATCACCCGCCTGGGTGATTTTTTACGTCTCACCCTCGAAAACTCCGGCTCACAAGAAGTCACCCTGGAACAGGAGATGGCGTTCCTGGTTTGTTACCTCGAGATTGAGCGTATTCGTTTTCAGAATCGCCTCGTGACCCGCATGGACATCCCACCCCAAACCCTCGATGCAAAACTTCCCAATCTGATTCTGCAGCCGATCGTCGAGAACGCCATCCGTCACGGTATCGCGCCGCGTTCCACGCCTGGCCTCATCGAAATTGAAGCGAAACATCAAAATGGCCGCTTACGTATTCAAGTGCGAGACAACGGCCCGGGGCTTTCCACTCATCGGACATCTGAGAATCTGTTCAGGAAAGGTCTGGGGCTGGCGAATACCAAGACGCGGCTGGAACGACTATACGGAGCGGCTCATCTCTTAGACTTGAACAATAATCCCGACGGTGGGTTGATCGTAACTTTAGAAATACCTTTCCATACAGACTGATCTGCTCCTTCCGACCGAGATCTAATCTTCAGCCTTTTCGGCTAACCCCGATCGTCACAAGTATTCGCCTCTCTTTGGAGTGCGGTGCGCAGCGCGACACCGCTTTGGATGGTTTAATCAAACTATTCTCGTCTGCGAAGCAATCCAAAACGCCGTCGCCGCTTCGCTCCGACGCATTCTAAGGAGCCGACGCGGCCTGCAACGGCTCGCGAGAAGGACACTATGACCAGCTCTCCCCTCATTCGAGTACTGTTAGTGGACGACGAACCGCTGGCTCGCGAAATGCTGCGCGAAATGTTGCAGAGCGATCCCCACGTCGAGATAGTCGGCGAGTCATGCAACGGCCGCGAAGCCGTGGAAGCAATTCGCAGGCACTCGCCGGATTTAGTTTTCCTTGATGTACAGATGCCGGAGGTAGGCGGGTTTGAAGTGCTCGCTTCTCTGGAAAAGGCCGAGATTCCTCACGTTATCTTTGTCACTGCCTACGATCAATATGCGGTGCGCGCCTTTGACGTGCACGCGCTCGACTATCTTTTGAAACCATTCGATCAGGAGCGCTTTGACTTGTCGTGGCAACGCGCGCGGTCGCAAATAATGCGCGACCGCGACGGCGGCATGGACCAGCGGATCCTGACCTTGCTGGAAGAGTTGAAAGCCGACCGAAACTATCTCGAGCGCCTGGTCATCAAGGCCTCCGGACGCATTTATTTTCTGGAGACAAATGAAATCGATTGGATCGAGGCGGAAGGTAACTATGTGTCGGTGCACAGTGGAAAAAAATCGCACCTCCTGCGCGAAACCATCAGTAGTTTGGAGGCGCAACTGGATCCGAAGAAATTCGTCCGCGTCCATCGCTCTTCGATAGTGCGTCTGGATCGCATCAAGGAACTCCAACCGTGGTTCCATGGTGAATATCGAATCATCCTGCAGGACGGTACTCAACTAACGCTCTCGCGTAACCAGCGAGACAAGTTGCAGGAAGCGCTGGGAAAACTTCCATAGTAGTCCAAAGTCCAAAGTCCAAAGTCCGATGTGCAATGTCCGGAGACGGAGATGTTGATGAAAACGTGGTTCGAGTCAAACACTGAAGGTCGGTGAACGGACATTGGACATTGGATTTTGGGCAAAATATCCAAAGCTATGTCGCCGCTTCGCTCTACCACCGCACTCCATAAAAACCTTCCACCGAACGGTCGCGAAATTGGGATTTGCATTGTCGACAATTGAAGACAGCGCGTCCCAATATTGAGACGCAAGTGATACATCAAACAAACTTCGCCAAATAGTTTCGCAGAGAAATCTGCTCTGCGGATGATCCTTATCCAACTCCAAGCCCGCTAGTCACAAACGTCCGCCGTTCCGTCACAAATTTTTGATCGAATTTGGATCTCGCGCGTATAAGAGTTCATACCCGCAGAGGGTCGATTCGAAGCTGAACTCGTTAGCCCATCTTCAGCAAGCAGGTTTGCAGCGTACCACCCGGTCGCCGCAATCCCAGCCAGCCAAGTTAAGCAACTGAAGATTCCAATAGGAGGTTCCTATGAGGCTACGCGAATTCATGGGTGGAATCGTATTGATCGTTTTGGCCTTGACCACAGCGCAAGCGGCCAGGACGCACGATCCGAAGGACGACCTGAGAACTGACGCTGTGATTGATAACAGTGTAGCGGTAACGGCTGACGTGAGCGTGACGCTCCCGCCCCTGCCGTCGCCGTTGATCGAGGCGGACAAAGTGCTGGCCTCGGCTTACTTCGACACGATGGGAATTCTGAGCACGAACAACGACTGTAGCCGGTTTTTTGGTGGACCGGCGGCGGCGGTCGATGCCTTTAGCAAGTTGGTCGGCCGCGTTCGCAAGGATCACGTAGCTCCGACGATTGGGATGGGAATGTCGGGTGCTACGGAAAGCTTCCTCAACGTCCAGACGAAGAAGGAATACCGGTTATTTGAGAAGGTGGTCTTGAACGCGGATGGCCCATTTTACCGGGGACATTCTGCCAGGTCCGAGCCCGCGCGCCGGCTGGGCAGTTTTGAACCAAACACGAGAGAAGTGCGCGCGTTGATATTTCTGCACGAGCTGGGCCACATGGTTAAGGGCGCCAATGGCAAATGGCTGTTGCCTAACGATGGCGACAACGAAGGGCTCAGCCGTCGCAATTCCATAACCATTGAAAACGTTTGTGCGGACGAACTTCATGGCCTCGGTGGCAGTCAGGCGGGCAGAGATCTGGCCCTGCGCGTGAAAGCTGAAGAGGAGCTGACGTTACCCCAGAGCGCCAGTGCCCCGGAGTTCTGAGTTGCATTGAAGCACGGGTTCACGAAAACCCATTATCCAAGGGAGAACATATGAATTCCACAATCTGGGAAAACGAAGATCTGGAAGTCTTGAATGATCTACGGCAAAAGGAAGCGCTCGAGGCGAATTGTGCCGGAGAGTGTGAACCGAAGGCCGGCGGCCGCCTTAACGCGTTGAAACAACTCACGCTGCAACTGTTTCGCGAGTTGCAGCTGGTGAACGATGTTGAGCGGCAAAACCTCGAGGGCGGAGTCGACTACTACGAGGAAGTGCGACGCTTCGAGGTGGATCTTATTAAGCGTGCCTTAATCCAAACTGGCGGACATCAGAAGCGCGCGGCGCGACTTTTGAATCTGAAGCCGAGCACTCTTAATTCAAAGATCAAACTGTTTGACATTCAGGTCGACGAATTCACCGCCGGTTACCCGATCGCTGCCAGAGTAGAAGTCGAAGCCCGCCCTCACGCGTAAGGCGCAAAGGGCAAAGGACAAAGAGCAAAGGGCAAAGAGCCAAGCGCTAAGGGGGATGAGCAATGTCGGGCTTGGTCTTGGCTCTCTGCCTTTACCTCTTTGCCCTTACCTCTTTGCGATTTTTCGTTGGCCCATTCCCACTGCACGAAAATTCATACGGTCTGAAACGTAAACGCATCTCGTTCGCCGACCTTAATCGTAGTTTCTTCCGCCGAATCCAAATCCCGCAATACAAGTTTCGCAAGTCTACGCCGCGAGTTGGCCCACGCCGGTGACGAACTGGCCTTTGGACCATGCGACGTGAAGGGCACAAGCGTTGCACTCCACCGAACGGCATCAGCTTCGTGCTGATTAGCCGGGCGTTCGAAGTTTCGTACGCTTTGACTCGATGCCCCGGACGGGCCAGGCCGGCTAAAAGCAGTTGGATTTAGCAGCCGCCCGGCGATCGATATCGCAATTTCTTTTGCGGCAAAGATCGTTCGGGCCATCGAGAAAGGAATTGATCATGAGTAAGAACAATTTAAGGCGAGCGACCACGTTGGCCGCGCGCTTCGTCGCAGTCGTGTTCGCTCTGGCGATGCTGTCCGGTATCGCACTGGCTCAGAGTGCCACCGGCCAAATCGTCGGTAAGGTAACCGACCCGAACGGCGCTGTTGTTTCCGGCGCTACCATCACCATCAAGTCGGTTGAGACCGCGCGTGAGATCGCCGCCGTCTCTGACGATCAGGGTGGTTACACCGTCGCAGCCCTGCAGCCCGGTTTGTATGACGTGACGATTCAGGGCGGAAACTTCAAGCCCAGCAACCAGCGGGTACAGGTAACCGTGGGATCGAAAGTTTCCGTGGACACGCAACTGACGCTGACGGACCTGACCAGCGCAGTTGTTTCTGTAATTGGAAGTGAGGGATTGGAAGTCAACACGCAAACTCCGGAAGTGTCCAACATCGTGAGTGGCACACAAATCCGCGAGCTGCCGACGCTGACCAGAAATCCTTACGATCTAATCGGATTGGCCAACAACGTAGCGAGTGACGATCCCGGACCACCGGTGCCCGGGGTGGGGATTTCCGGGCGCGGCGCCGGTTACAACATCAACGGCCTGCGCGCGGCCAGCACCAACGTGTTACTGGATGGCGTTGATAACAACAACAACTATCTGGCGGCGCTCGGTCAAAACGTGCCGCTGGATTCCGTAAATGAGTTTCGCGTCGTCTCCAACAACTTTTCAGCGGAGTACGGACGCGCCTCGGGCGGCATTATCAACGTCGCCACTCGCGCCGGCTCCAACACCTTTCATGGTTCAGCTTATGAATTCAATCGCATTTCGAAGCTGGCCTCGAACGGGTTCAATAACAACGCCAATGGTATTGCCAAGGGCGTCTTCACGCGCAACCAGTTTGGTTACACGCTGGGCGGGCGTTTGATTAAGGACAAACTGTTCTTCTTCAATAGCACCGAATTCACGCGCGTTCGCAGCAATGGGGATGTCCTTTCCGTAGTGCCGACGGCAGCGCTCATCAATGCTTCCGCCGCGTCCACACGCAACTTCTTTGCGGGTTACACATTGCAATCGACGCCGACAGGGACGTCGTACACGGTGGGCGATGTCGTAAACAGTTTCAATTTGCCCGCGGGAAATGCTTTTGCGGCACTTCCGGCAAATCTCCAGGCATTCCAACTGGTGCGCTTTACTGAACCAACCAATCTCGGGGGCGGCTTTCCGCAGAACACTTACTCGATGGTGGCGCGCATGGATTACAACCTGAGTGACAAGACTCTGATCTACGGTCGCTGGGCGCGCGAGAACAAGGATTTCTTCAAAGGCACCACCGCGTTCAGTCCTTATGCGGGCTTTGATACGCCGGCGACTGTGCGCAGCAACAACTTCCTGATTTCGATGACGCACACGTTCTCGCCGCGGCTGGTTTCGGAAACAAAGCTTTCCTACAACAAGCTCGGCGGCGATGCGCCATACGGTGACAATCCGGTCGGCCCGGGTCTTTACATGTTTCCCGGTCTGACCGGAACGATCGGCGGCAATACGATCGCGTTGCCGGGTTACTGGCCTTACAACGCGGGTGCTTCACCGGCGGGATTCGGCGGTCCGCAAAATTCCGAGCAGGCTTATGAAGACCTGACTTACTCGCTCGGGCGGCACCAACTGAAGTTCGGCGGGCAGTACTTTTACATTCAGGACAATCGCTTTTTTGGCGCGTACCAGAATGCGGTTGAGAGTCTGGGAACTCAGGGAAACTACGCCCAGGCTTTTGGAAACTTTGTGACCGGAAATATTAATCAGTTTCAGGCAGCGGTATTTCCGCAGGGCAAGTTTCCGGGACAGAGCGTGAGTCTGCCGGTAACTCAGCCGGACTTCACGCGTAGCAATCGCTATCACGAATGGGCTGCGTACCTGAATGATTCTTTCCACGTGACGCCAAGCCTGGTACTGAACCTCGGCTTGCGTTACGAATACTATGGCGTGCAGAAGAACAAGTTTCCGGAGTTGGATTCCAACTTCTACTTTGGGAGTGGCAATACGCTTCAGGAACGGATTCGGAACGGTAGTGTGCAAATCGCCGGCAGCAGTCCGGTGGGTGGTTTGTGGGCGCCGGACAAGAACAACTTCGCCCCGCGCATAGGTTTCGCGTGGGACGTTTTTGGCGACGGCAAAACCAGCCTGCGCGGTGGTTACGGTCTCGCGTACGAACGTAACTTCGGCAACGTTACCTTCAACGTGATCCAGAATCCGCCAAACTATGCGGTGCTGTCACTCTTCAATAGCGTAGACGTGACGAACCTGCAGATCACGACGAACAACGCCGGGCCACTGGCGGGCAACACACCGCCAACCAAAGTCTTGCCGGCGACCAGCCTGCGTCACGTGCGCGAGGACATCGTCAACGCATATGCGCACTTCTTCAGTTTCGGCCTGCAACGTGAACTGATGCGCAGCAACGTGTTGTCGGTCGAATATTCCGCCTCCCGGGGGCAGAACCTGTATTCGATCTCGCCCTTGAACATACAGGGGTCAGGAGCTTTCTACCTGGGAGACGCAGATCCCAATTCGCGGCTGAACAACCAGTACTCGAATATCAACACGCGCGGCAACGAAGGCTATTCCCGCTATCAAGCCCTGATCGTGGGGTTGGACGGAAATAACTTCCGCAACACGGGCATGCAGTACACGGCCCATTACACGTTCGCGAAAGCGCAGGACAACCTGAGCACAACCTTTAGCGAGGGGGCCTTTAATACGAACCTGGGTCTGACGAATCCATACGATCCGAGTTTCGACTATGGACCATCAGATTTCGATGTCCGGCATCGGTTTGTCGCGAGCGTAATCTGGCAGGTACCGTTTGGGAAAAACCTTGACGGGATCGGCAAAGCTCTACTGGACGGTTGGTCGATAACGGGAATCTTCAATGCCCGTACCGGCACACCGTTCACGATCTTTGACGGGACGAATGCCAATCTTTCAAGTCCGCGATTGGTGGCGAATGGTCCATTGAACATTCGCGTCACCGATACCGGTCAGGGAAACTTCTTTAATTACATTGATCTGACGGGACAGCCAGTAGGAGCGTTCGGCAACGCCGTATGCGGAGGCTGCTCCGACTTTGGTCCGTATCCGGCCAACATGACGCGGCGCAACCAGTTTCGTGGTCCCGGTCTATGGAATCTCGACGCCGGCGTTTCGCGGAATCTGAGACTGAGTGAGAGTTACAGTTTGCAGTTACGAGCTGAGCTCTTTAACGCCCTTAACCACGCGAACCTTTACATCGCGCCGGGCACGCAGGACGTCACCAGCGGCTTTGTCGGAGCCGTTCGCGGCGTGACACCCAATGGCAACATTGAGCGTCGCAACGTGCAAATCGCGGTGAAGTTTATCTTCTAGACTTAACAGAGAGGCTCTTCCCAGCCAGGACCAGCTTCTATATTTATCTGTAGTCAGCAAGGGCGGCCAGCTCCCGCTGATTGAATGCCTTTCAATCAGCAGGACAAGCCGCCCCTTTTTTTGGAGTGCGCCGGCAGAGCGAAGCGGCGAGGGCGCTTTGGATGGTTTGGCTTGGGCGGTGTGGGAGTTGAGAGTCCATCACAATAAATCCAAAGCGGTGTCGTCGCTTCGCTCTGCCACCGCACTCCAAATTTAGTCCCAGTGTTATATTAGGTGAACCAGGGAAACCCAGCATGCAAACAGCGACCCCTTCATTAAGGATCGAAAAGGCCACCGTCCACGATGTGCCGCTCATCCTGCAATTCATACGTGAACTGGCGGAGTACGAGAAACTGCTTGATCGCGTGACCACCACCGAAGAACTCTTGCGCGAAACTTTGTTCGGACCGCGGCCGGCTGCGGAAGTGTTGCTGGCGTACGAGACCACCGAACCCGTCGGCTTTGCGATCTACTTTTTCAACTACTCAACCTTCATGGGCCGGCCGGGACTTTACCTCGAGGATTTGTTTGTTCGGCCCGCAGTTCGCGGCCAGGGTTTTGGCCGGGCGTTGCTGGCGCACCTCGCCCAAATCGCGATCGAGCGTAACTGCGGCCGCATGGAGTGGGCGGTGCTTGATTGGAACGAACCGGCGATCGGTTTCTACAAACGGCTCGGCGCCGTACCGATGGACGATTGGACCGTGTTTCGTCTTTGGGATAAAGCACTGCGGGATCTGGCAGGGACAAAATAATTCGAGTTTCAAGTCAGAAAAGGACCAACATGTTCAAAGACACAAAAGCATTCAGCAGTTTTTCAGCGACCGACTTGGAGAAAGCCAAAGAGTTTTACGGGCAAACCCTTGGTCTGGACGTTGTTCAATCGGACGAAGGTTTGGAGTTGAAACTTGCCGGCGGCGGTTCGGTGTTCATCTATCCCAAACCCAATCACGAGCCCGCGACATTCACCGTTCTGAATTTTCAAGTCGACGACATCTCAAAGGCAGTCAGTGGTCTTAGTGACCGCGGTGTCAGCTTTGAGAAATATGACGGCGACATCAAGACTGATGAGCAGGGAATTCATCGCGGTCCGCCCGGCCCCAGCATCGCCTGGTTCAAAGACCCGGCCGGAAACATCTTGTCTGTGGTGCAAGATAAGAGATGAGCGTCAGCATCCGAAGCACCTCAGATTTTGTGGAAACTTCCGTTAAAGAGCGCGCCATCCTCAACGGTCAACGTCGTCGCGGAAACTCTCCCGCGGACGTTTGCGGTCGGACCGAGGATCAGTTCCTTGCTCGCGTTGATGACGCCTTCGACAGTGCCGTTTATTTTTGCCACCGCGACATTGATTACGGCCTTGCTGACCTGAGCGCCGGCACTAATGATTAAGGTTCCGTCTGCGGAATCTACCTGTCCGGAAAAGTTTCCATCGATGCGCAACATCGATCGGAATTGCACTTTCCCGGTAAACTTCAAAACATCGCCGACAAAACCAAGCCAATTATCTTTGGGAGGGTCTACTCGCTGGGGGCGTTCAGCGGTTCTCGCAATTGCGTGAGTACTCACCGCCTTGTCCTTTCTTCCGTAGGTTTTGTTTTTGAGACCGCGGCTACGATTGTATCTCGCCACGCCTGCCGCTGCTGAATTATGATAAGGAGAGACTGTCCTTGCTGGAGATTTCAATATAGCACCCGCCGCCGAGGCGGAAGTGTTATGTTTAGATTGCGGTTCCGAGGCAAATGGCGCAGAGGTAGGACAGGCATTTCTGCCTGTCCAATCTTTCGCTATCAAGCACTCGCGCGGTAACCGGTAGCTATGTTTTCTTAACTTGTAAAAGGGACAGGCAAGAATGCCTGTCCTACCGATACAGGAGGCCCGAGAGAATGAAAACCAAAGTGGCGTACAAGACACTAGCCGTTGGCTGGTTGCTGTTGGCCGTTATCGCAGGTGGATGCAAACTCGCCCGCCAGACCGACAACCGTAAGCTTGGCAATGCGAACGCCGCCTCAACGCCGACGAAACCAGATGCCGATGGCATAGTGCATTCAGGCACCGGCGACGAGAAGGAAAAACCCGCGTCCGGCAAAGCAAACGTTCAAGGCAAAGTGTTCTTCAACGACAAACTCACCGCCGGAATCGAGGTGAAGTTGTGCGAGAAGTTCAATCAGTACTTCGGCGGCTGTGGCGGGCAAACTTTCACCGCCAAGACGGACGACGGCGGCGAGTACCTGATCAAGAATATTCCGCCCGGTGTTTACGAAGGCCTTACGGCAAAAGTCTTTGACACGCCTTACTACGTGTTCGCCACTTCGGGCATCGTGTCATCGGCAAAATACAAACTGGATCCGGATGAAACTTTCTTTGCCCCCGACACGCATCTCTTCAAAAGCGATCTCAAACTGGTCAGTCCGAAAGCCGCTGCCAAGATTCCGGCGGAAGGTATTGAAGTTAAGTGGGAGAGTTATCCTGACGCGGCGTATTACAAATTCAGCATTCATGCCGACAGCGCCACCACCGCGAAAACTGAATACGATTACATTAACAAAAGGGTCGATGGCACATCCTTCGTTTTGGATAAGCCACTTGCGGCAGGGTCGTACAGCGTCAAGGTCACGGCGTTCAACGGCAATGACCGTAAACTCGCCGACAGTTCCAGCGACATCAAGTTCACAGTGATTGGTTCCAAATGAGTATCAAACATTTGACCATGACGGAGCTCGAGGCGGGGCTGGATCAAATCCGCGCCGCGCCCCGGGACGAAGGGCCTTTGTGTCTGATTGTGCGGCGTCCGGAGGTTGAGGAGCGCGAAGTTCTGGAAGCAGCCGAACTGGATCCTGTTGAAGGACTGATCGGAGACAGTTGGAAGCGGCGCGGCAGCTCGCGCACGCCTGATGGCACGGCGCATCCCGAGATGCAACTCAACATCATGAATGCGCGCGTGACCGCTCTGTTGGCCCAGGACAAGGATCGCTGGCAACTGGCCGGGGACCAGCTTTATCTTGACATGGATCTTAGCGCGACAAATCTTCCAGCCGGGACTCAGTTGGCAATTGGATCGGCTGTAATTGAAGTCACGCCGCAACCACATCTCGGCTGCAAAAAATTCGTAGCTCGTTTCGGGCTCGACGCAATGAAGTTTGTAAATTCCACCTTGGGACGTGAACTGCACCTGCGTGGAATTAACGCGAAGGTCGTGCAGGCTGGTGCGATCCGAGTTGGAGACGTGGCGAGGAAGGTCTCAGGTCCCAGGTTTCAGGTCTCAGGTGTCGGACTCGGAGACCAGAGGGTTGGGATCGGCTCACACTTGAGTAAAACATGAATCATGAAGACGGATGTGATCATCGTGGGCGCTGGTCCGACGGGGCTTTCGCTCGCCTGCCAGTTGATTCGCTTTGGCGTCGACTTCATCGTCGTTGAAAAAAACGAAGGTATTACTCCTTTTTCCAAAGCTCTCGGCGTACACGCGCGCACGCTCGAGATTTACGAACAACTGGATCTCGCAGGGGAAGCGGTTGCGCGCGGCATCATCGCCGGCAAAGTTCGCATGCTGGAGAGCGGCGACGTAGTTGGCGAAGTGAACTTGTCGAACATTGGTCAGGGTTTGAGCGCCTATCCGTTCATGCTGGTGCTGGAACAAAGCGAGAACGAGCGCCTGTTGTATGGATATGTGAAAGAACACGGGCGCGACGTGCTCTGGCAAACCGAACTGCAAAGTTTTTCGCAAAACGACAGCGGGGTTACGGCTACTGTCAGGAAAAGCGATGGCGAGGTATTCGTCATCGAAGGGAAATATCTGGTTGGCTGTGACGGTCCACGAAGTCCCGTGCGGCACGCCCTGGGGCTTTCATTTGAAGGCAGCACATTTGAGCGCATGTTCTACGTCGCTGATGTGCGCATCGATTGGCAGTACAGTCACGACGCGCTGCACGTCTGTATCGCTGACAACGGCGTGGTCGCTTTTTTCCCCATGCCCGGCGAAAAACGCTGGCGCATCGTAGGCGCGTTCCCCGAGGGTCATGAAAAAGAGGAAGGGGAAATTCTTTACGAAGAGATTGAAGCCCGCATCAAGGAAGAAGCCGAATTAGAGCTCGACATCACCCGGGTCGATTGGTTCTCAACTTACAAAGTCCACACCCGGCATGTGGAAAAATTCTCCGCGGGCCGATGTTTTGTTGCCGGCGATGCGGCGCACATACACACGCCGGCCGGCGGCCAGGGAATGAACACGGGCATCCAGGACGCGTATAACCTGGCGTGGAAACTTGCGCTCGTCATCAAACACGCCGCCGCGGACAATCTGCTTACCACATACAACGAAGAGCGATTGCCCAACGCCAGGCGACTGTTGCAGACGACGGACAGAATGTTCAATCTGGCGGCGGGCACTGACTGGCTGGTTAATTTGATTCGGACCACGATTTTCCCGCCGCTGGCAAAATTCATTCTGAGCATCGACGCCGTCAAGAAACGGTTTTTCCCTTTGATTTCGCAAATCGGTATCAGTTACCGCGATAGCTCGCTTAGCCGCCACGCGGGCGATGACGATTTCGAAGTCAAAGCCGGAGACCGATTGCCTTACTTCTTGATCGACAGTCAAAGTGTTTACGACAAGTTGCAGGCCGCGAAGTTTCACCTGCTGACTTTTGTTGCTGATCAGAGTGAGCCGAGCAACAGCCGCGTCAGTGCAGAACTTGATGATTGGTACCTGAACTTTGTTGATGAGCTAGTGGTTCGACTGGACGCCCGCACGATAGAACTATTCGGTAGCAGCAAACCGTTTAGCGTGTTGCTGAGACCCGACAACTACATTGCTCTGATTTGCGCGGCAGGCGCATGGGACGAAGTGGATAGTTATCTAACGGAGATCGTGGCCGGTTCAAGATAAAATCCGCAGATTGCACAGATTACGCAGACAAAGGAAACGCGAGACAAATGCCTGCACGTCTTCTATGCTTTTCTCTCTGTGTAATCCGCGTAATCTGCGGATTTATTTCTTACTGAAATGAACTATCGTCGGCTGATGGTCCATAAATAGCCGGCACCTTCGCACCCATCAAGCGCAGGTAGACTGTCATCTGTCCACGGTGATGTGTCCAATGATTGATCGTGTCCTGGATCATTTCGTAACGCGGAGCTTCCATCACGACATTACCACGGGCCAGCAGTCGCCAGTTCGTCATCAAGTGTTCGTCGCTGGTTTCCTTGAAAGCGGCACGCGCGCCCTCCGCTGCCTTATCAAGCGCAGCAATGAACTCCGCACTCGTATCCATGCGTTTCTGTTCCATCTTCCCGCCGTCGGCCGGAGCAACGTCCAGTTCGGGCTGATTGATTTGCATCGTGATCCACATCGGGATCGTGGCCACCATATTCGCCAGATATCCGAAGATCATGGATTTTTCGTGTGGCTTCCAATCGTATTTGCCCTCGGGCACCTGTTCCAGCGCGCGGCGCGAACGCTCCACCTCGCGGTCCAACTCTGCCAGTAAATAGTCGATCAGTTTCATACGCTGCTCCTTATGCCTGATGTTCAGCCATGATACCGCTTGCGGTTCGGGAGATGAAGGGCGGCAGACTAATGAAAGTCGCGAGAGATGTGATAAAAAGTCATTAAAGAAATGTTTTTCGGGAGAAGAGGACATGAGACAGAAAATCACATGCAATTCCCACCGTCAGATAAAGTGGTTGTTTCTTTCGACACTCGTGCTGGCTGGCATGCTGGCGTCCGCGGCGCTGGTGACGGCGAAGGACAATCCGGTGGCAGAGTCGCGCTTTACCACGCTCGATGGGGCACGGATTCATTACGTGAATTACGGTAAGGGCGGCGCCGCGCTTGTGCTGGTCCATGGTTGGACCAGCAACCTGGAATTCTGGAACGCGCAGATGAGCGAGCTGGCCAAACGGAATCGTCTGATTGCAATTGATCTACCGGGGCACGGCCTCAGCGATAAACCAGAGATCACTTACAACATGGATTTGTTCGCGCGCGCAGTCGACGCAGTGTTGCGGGATGCCAAAGTGAAGCGCGCGGTGCTGGTCGGGCATAGCATGGGAACGCCGGTCATACGTCAGTTCTATCGCAAGTATCCGGAAAAGACGCTCGCCCTGGTGATCGTCGACGGCGCCCTTCGGCCTTTCGGCAATAAGGCAATCGCGGATCAACTCCTGGCCGGATTTCGTAGTCCGAACTACAAACAGGTGGGAGAGCAAATGCTCAGCATGATGTCGGGGCCAAATCTTTCAACCGCCGACCGCGAACGAATCAAAGCCTCCATGCTGAACACGCCGCAGTATGTGATGACGGGTGCGATGGAAGGAATGTTTGATAATTCCATCTGGGGTCTGGACAAGATAAATGTGCCGGTGCTGGCCATCATGGCGAAGAATCCAATGTATCCCGCGGGTATGGAACAGACCTATCGCGACACCGCTCCCAACCTGGACTTCCAGATGTGGGATGGCGTCGGACATTTCCTGATGATGGAGAAGCCGAAAGAGTTCAACGCCGCAGTGATTGCGTTTCTGGATAAGAACAAATTGTTAAAGAAGTAGGACAGACATTCCTGTCTGTCCCATCGTGTCCGTGGGATACTTTTCGGAAAGGACAGGCAGGAATGCCTGTCCTACTAATCTCGTCAATGCTAATACAGCAGAACATCGCCCAGTCTTTCCACTCACCAATCGTGATCGCAGCGCTCGCAGTGATCGCGTGTGGCCTGCTGTACGTGCTGTGGCGAGAGGTCCGCAAGATTCCCGCGAAACTGTTCGCCCTGATGGCCACGGCGTTCGTGGACATGGTTGGACTGCTGATGATCATTCCCCTGTTACCGTTCTACGTGAAAACGCTGGGCGGGGCAGGCATTAACTTTCTGGGAATGCATTTTGGCATTGGCCTCATCATGGGCTTCATCGTGGCCGCTTTTACGGTGGCACAACTGGTAAGCGCGCCGCTGTGGGGCCGCTTTTCCGATCGCTTCGGACGACGTCCGACGCTGTTGATTGCCTTGGGAGCGTCGGCAATTGCCTACCTTATTTTCGGCTTTGCACATTCGCTGCTGTTGCTGTTTCTCTCGCGGATTGTGCAGGGCGCGGGCGGCGGAACGGTCGGGGTCATACAAGCTTACGTGGCAGACTCGACCGATCCCAAGGATCGCGCGCGCGCCCTCGGCTGGCTGTCGGCGACGACCAACCTCGGAGTGGCGTTGGGGCCGGTACTGGGATCGTTTGCGATAGTTCTTGGCAAGCGCGACTTAATGCCTGGCGGCGGCACATTTCAGTTGGGTCAGGCAACGCCGGGCTTGTTGGCCGCCGCACTGTGTTTAGCAAACATGGCTTTTGCCGCGCGCTACCTGACTGAATCGAGGGACCTTGCGGAACAGACGCCGGCGGGAGAAGAACGACGCACACCTCGCCAGGCGATTTGGCGGGTGATCTCGCATTCCAGTGAACCTGCTTCACGTTTGATCTGGATTTATGCGATTAGCATTGGCGCCTTCCAGGGAAGCTTTTCTGTCCTCGCTTTGTTTTTGAACGCGCGTTTCCAGGTTACCGAACTGACTATCGGTTACTTCTTCATGTACGTGGGATCGATTTCGGTCTTTGCGCGCGTGCTGCTTCTGGGCCGCATGGTGGATTGGTTGGGAGAAGCGAAGCTTTCGCGATTGGGCCTGGTGCTGCTTGCCGGCGGCGTGGTCGGGATGCCTTTGTCACAAAATCTTTGGATGTTGGCGGTGGCCGTGGCGCTGATTCCCTTAGGCACGGCGTTCACTTTCCCGTGTGTTACGTCGCTGTTGTCGCGAGTGATTAAGCCGCGGGAACGCGGACTCTACATGGGGATGCAACAGACTTACGGCGGCGTAGCGCGCATCATTGCGCCGTTGTTCTTCGGCTGGTCATTCGATTCGCTCGGCGTCTCTTCGCCATACTTTTTTTCGGCGGCTTTTATTATGGCTACGATCTTTTTGGGTTTCGGGTTGGACCAGTACGTAAAGCCGGCGCCGCCGCCGGAAGTCGTGGCCACGCCTAGCGAGCCGGAAGCGGTAACGAGCGGAACGAAGTGACTGTCCGCAGATTTACACGATTACACAGAAAGGGTTAGGAAGATCAGGAGCACGCTTGATTCAAGCGCCGCCCTCAACGTTACCAAGTGGAGCAGATTAGAGAGTTCTTAACCTCATCTTTTAGAATCTGCGTACTCTGCGGATGTTCCTTTTTTCTTACCTCAACGCTTTGCCCGCTTCCAGAATCTGTTCTGGGCGCGCGCGGATCCAGTAATTCTCCGTCAGGTTCACCCAGCGCACGGTTCCGGTTGCATCCACCAGAAACTCTCCCGGCCGGGCGATGTCCGCGCCGTGTTCTCCGGCACCTGCATGCAGCAAATCATAGCGACGAATCGCGTCGGCTTTGGCGTCAGAGAGAAACGTGAAAGTGTACCCGGCCTTCTGACAAAGCTCGCGCGAAGCTTCCGGACTGTCCACGCTGATCGCAACCGGTCGAATTCCCGCCTCGTTAAACTTATCCAGATTCTTTTGAATACTCCGCAACTCGGAGTTGCAGGATGGTCACCAGTAGCCGCGGTAGAAGATCAGCAGCACACCCTTCGGCGCTTTGCCGTTAATAAGTTCGGATCGCAAATCCGAAAGCATCACCGTCTTGCCATTCGTGTCGGGGAGTGAAAAGTCCGGCGCCTTCTGCCCAATCTGAGGAGCGCCGTGAGAAGCCGGCAGCCATCGCGAGGCGATGAAAAATGAAAAGACGAAGATTGCCAGCAGCAACACGCTCAGCGTTGTCAGGATCGAAGTCCCGATTTTCGAACGCGTGGGGTGATTTCGATCGGAAGCAAACCCGCGCCGAACTCCAACAAACAAAAGTGCGGCGGCAATGGCGAAGAGCGCCAGGTTGATCCAGGGGATCTTACCTGTAATGGGCCAGTTGAGGTAAATAAACGGATAACTGGCGAGCGCAATCAAGGTCAGCAGAAAACCGGCCCAGACGTGCCAGTTGAATCTTTTGAAGTTCATGGATGTCTATTTATCACAGCGGGGGCGGAAGAGGAAAACTAGAATGAGAATCGGTAGCACAGCATTACATATCTCTTTGAACTAGTAGCACAATTTCAGTCAGTTACGCCGAAGGCGTTGACCAACTCAGCCCAGGGTAGAGCGCGAAGCCCGACACCCTGGGATTACAAACCTTGAGGATTCCAAACCCTGAAAGGGTTGAACCACGCGCGTTGTCTAACGCTTTCAGCGTTGGAAAACCGACGATCTCTAACCCAGGGTGTCGCGCTTTGCGCTTTACCCTGGGCTGAGTTGGTCAACGCCTTCGGCGTGAAAAGACGGACCCGCCGGTCCCCACTCCCAACAGCGCAGTTTCCATCCGCTTCCCTCAACCGCTACGGCGGCGACGTACCCGGCACCGGGATCTAATTCCTGTAACGACCAGCGCGAGACTTCCGCCGCGTCTCTCAGGTTTCCCAATAACGCCGCGGCAGAGCCTGGCGCGAGTGAAACATGAAACTGATTCAGAGGCATCGATAATCCCTCGCCAATCGCTTTGATGTAGGCTTCTTTCCGCGTCCAGCAATTGAAGAATGCCGCTCGTTGCGTTTCCCACGGCAACGCTCGCAACGCCGCAACTTCATGCGGTGAAAAGAACCGTTCCGCGATCTCCGCGGAGGCAAACTCGGGCCTGAGAAACTCGATATCGACACCAAGCGCTCGCCCACGCGTTACTGCGAGCAATGCCAGTTCGTTGGTGTGCGAAAGATTAAAGCCCAGTTCGTGTGCATCCGGGTCATCGACTAACGACGGCTTACCAAACTGCGAGTAACTGAAGCTCACTCGGTCGGGGTTCTGCTTGAGATATATGCCCAGGATGGTTCTTAGTGATCCGCGAGCGACGATAAAGCGATTGCGATCGCGCGAGAAATGAAAGCAGTCAGCCCGCGCGCACTCGTCAGGCGAAAGTACTGATCGCAGTTTGGGCGCCAGCTCTTCCTGCAAGGCAATTCGCCAAATATGGACCTCGTCGGTGGTTGCGATTACTTTTGCGGGCGGCGCTTCCCACTGCGGTGGATTAAGACACGCAGTCGATTGAATCTGGGTGGATGTTTCAGCGCCCTTCATGACTGGAGGGCATTGTACGTTAATCGCGTCTTAACGGACGTAGACGGGCGCTGTGCTGAGCGTAAGGCTCAGACCTTTGGCGTCGGCATGGCCCACCGCGGCGCTGCCACCGATATGGTCCAATGTTTCGTAATTGCCCGGGTTGAGTGGAACCAGGACGTTATGCGGGCGATTGGTGGTCCAGGCAGCAACTCGCACGTGGTTGTTTTGATTGCGAAAGACAAGCACGTAGTCATCCAGGTTGGCGACCGCGATTCGTTTTTCAAACTGGTAACCATTGAAGAACGTCGTGAAAGTTTTGGCCGCAAGGTAAGCGGGCTTGGGCGCGAACGGATTGGCGCGATTTTCGAAGTAGGAGTTTGCGACTACGCCAAAATGGTGTTCCGGCTCGTTCGGGTCAGCGCCATCGTCCTGCCAGTCGTACCAGATCGAAAGTGAAATATCGTTCGCTACATTCGTCAGCCACTGGCGCGCGAGCACGCGTCCCTGCTTGTCTTCGCTCATCAGGGGCCAGGCGGACGAGTAACCCCACTCACCGGAAATGATCGGAATAGTTTTGTTTGGCGAGTAACTTTGGATCATCGCGCGCAGGCGACAGTAATCGGTCGCCGCTGTCTCCGGATCGGAACGGCGATATGGATGTACTGAAACGGCCGACCAGTATTCAAGTAAACCTGCCTTAAAGCAGGCTTCAAGAAAAGGGAAATCGATTCCTGCCGTTGCCGGCCCGATGAGTTGTTCGTCAGGCACTGCCTCGCGAAACGCCCGTGCGACGGCAAGTGCGAGAGCCACGTAATCTTTCGCGTTTGGCTGCGGGGGCCAGAACTGGGCGATGTTGGGCTCGTTATAGGTTTCCCAGATCACTTTGCGCCCAGCGAAATGTCTTGCCGCAGCCACGGCCCAGCTCGCAAACGCGCGGCGAGAATTCTCGGTGCGCGGCGGCGCGCCTTCGTCATAAAGCGGATTCGTATAGTCCAGAATAAACAACGCCTGCAGATGATTTTCGGCAAGCGCCGTCATCAAACGATCGTACGGCGCGAAGTCATACTCCCCCTTCGCTGTTTCAGTCAGGTCCCATTTCAGATCCATGCGCACCCAATGAAAACCGGCTTCCGCTAACATCTTAAGCTCTCCGGGGCGTGCATCAGTGAAGTGAATATTGACCCCAAGGCTGTCCGGGATAAGCGGGGCACGAACGGCAGGATTAGCTTTGAAGCCGCAGTCGTTTTGCCGGGCACAACCGGATGCCGGCAAGGCGACCATAATCAATAGCGCGAGGGTAAAAGATCGAAGCGTCATGGGCTGAGAAAAAAGATTTTCCCTATGGCATTTGTCATTTTCATTTGCCAGTGTAGGCAAACCTTGCAGCTTTCGCGATCAATGGCAAATGAGAAATGGCATATGGAAAATTGCTTCATTTCCTCAGCCCTTAATGAACTCTCTCAAAAGAATTGCCTCATCGGCGTTCACTAATTTGGAGTGCGGTGGCAAGCGTAGCGCGACACCGCTTTGGATTGTCTATCAACGGGGCAGTAGCCGACCGTGAGGGAGGGCTTCCGCAAGCATGCACTCAACCGGGGGCCTCCCTTACGGTCGAGCTACTGCCGCGCTCCGCGCAATATATCCGTAGCGCCGGCGCCGCCTCGCTCTGCCGGCGCACTCCATAGAAGATCAAGCCGAGAGTTGCAGACCTTCAGACACCTGACCGGAGGCAGGTTGTACTCCGGGCACGGGCAATGGCTTGGGAACCACTTTCAGATCGACAACCTTATCGTTCTTGAGTGAAGACTCCGCGCGTTTCAAGCGTTCCCGGCGACTGATGGCCCAGTTGCCCGCCCATCGAAGCCATGGAGAAGTCGCCCAGTCCCACTCACCCAAATATTCCAAAGGCACTGCGCCGGTCGCTTTCTTAAAGCGATAGACGCCCTGATTGCGTACTGGATCGATGCCGGCGAGATCGCAGGTTTGCAGTTCCAGCCCGCGGCAATGTTGGACCAGGGCCCAGAAGATTGCGAATGACGCGTGTAGTTTTCGTCCCAGTTCACTCGTGGCCCAAAAGATGGCCCAGGCGCGTTTGCCGAACATGATCCAGCCCAGCAGGCTTACTAGCTCGCCGTCCGCGTTATCGCAGCGATAAAGGATCAACCGGTCCTTGAAGTTCTTTAACAGGTGCTCGACTTCCGCACGCGAAAGTTGTTCGTCCAAACCTTTGAGTGATTGCATGGAAGCATAAACTGCCAGCACCTCATCAATATCGGGATTCAACCATTGGCTAAGCGTGAGATCAGCCTCGTTCGCACGCCGCAGATTGCGCCGCCAGTTTTGATCGCAGGCGCCGAGGGTACTCTTTTCATCCTTACTCAGATCCAGAGTCATGGAATAATTTGGGGTCAAGTTGAACCAGGATCTATTCCAACCCTGCGCGCTCAATCGCAAAGTGTCGGCAACGTGCCGCTCGCGATCGCAGCGAAAGCGGCAATAGATTCTTTTCAATCCCGACGTTTGTTTGATTGCTTCCTGCAGGCTGGCGTCGCAGAGCGAAAGATCGCCGACTGGACCGCCTTCAGCCCAAACCAGTCCGAAGCCCAGGGGATAGCGGCGTACTGAGCCGAGCAGCATAGCGACGATTTCACCGCGCTCGTTGAACGCCGCCCAATGTTGCGGCTGCCAGCCCAGCCCGCGTCGATATTCGCCCCAGGCATAAGTCTGAAACGGCGTGTAGTCATCAAACTTCAGCAACGCTTCGTCCCAGGTGCGCCGCGCTACTTCCTCATTCAGCAGTTCCCATCTGGCCATTGTTCGTTCACTCCGACTACTGTTCGACATTCTTAAACTATTCCGCACTGGTTATCAGGACATCGGCCGCTTGGGTCTTGGCCGGTTTGGTGTGGTTCATGAAAGCGGACAACTGTTCGCGTAACGCGGCCGGTTTCATGCTCGGGGGTACATCGTCCCAGCGTGGTCGCAGGCATTCGCCCAGACTGATTTTTTGCTGCCGCAGAAACCAGAACAAGGCCACAGCAAACATCACACTGTAACCGCAGATGGATGCCAGCGCGGCTCCGACGATGCCCCACTTCGGCAGCCAAACCGTCAGGGTAACCACCATGATGAGCGCGGCAGCGATCCGCGAAATCGTGCTCAAGCCGGGGTGCCCCAGGCCGTTCAAGCCGCTAATCACGATTGCGCCGGCGCTCCAGATCACTGAAGCAACCATCAGTAAACGCAAGACGTTCGTCACCGGCACGAAGCCCTCGCCGTACGCGAAGCGAAGAATGTAAGGCGCCGCCATCCACAGCGGGGCCAGAATCAACAAGTGTGCAAACAAAGTCAGGCGCAAACTGCGGGTCACGATACGCGTGGCTTCGCCGACTTTTTTCGATGCGGCCACCTCGGGCATCAGCGCATCGCCTACCGACGAAGCGAGCACCGTGGTGATGTCCGACAGGCGCACTGCGATCGAATAGAGTCCCACCGAAGTACTCGAGGCCACACCGACCAGCATCATCAGGTCAAGACGCCAGTTCACAAATTCCGTCAGCACACCGGGATAATCACGCAACCCGTAACGTAAGCTTGTTTGTAACTCGCCAAATCCCGGCTGCCATTTGGGCCTAAGTTCGCGCCAAATGGCAACGAACGATACGATCAAGGAAAAGACGGCCGCGGCGAGTACCGTGTACATGGCGGAAGCCACCGTGAGTTCGCCTTCAAACCAGAGGAAGATGTAAGTCACCAATTGCGCCCCAAAGAAAATAAGTCGCAATGCCGCAACCCAGCGAAAGCGCCGCGCTCCTTCCAACAAGCCGCGCATCAAATCGGTTAGCAGGGTCATGGGAATCATGAGCGCATAGATTTGCGCCAACCGAACCACTTCGGGACTGCGATGTCCGATCAGATGCGGAATCACGATCCATGCGGCGCCAAGGGCGGTGAAGCCAACGAACAGCGCGATGATCAGAGCATTGGAAAAAAGTGCCGAGATGCTTTCCGGTTGTTTTGCGGCCCAGAAGCGATAAGCCATCGGCAATCCGAATTGGGCCAGTAAGACAAAAATTCCCGGCCACATCAGCACGACGATCAGATCGCCGCGCCCTGCCGGCCCCAGGGCCCAGGCGCCCATGAGGCTGGTCACCACGCCCGAGCACAGCATCAGCGCGTTGGTGCTAAAGACCAGCTTGATATTTCGTTTCAGCATTTAGTCTTTCAGGCAGCCAATTCAAATCGGGGATTGACCGTCACTTTTTCATTGCCCTGCAAAACGTATTGGTAAAGTTCGTAAGTTTTCTCCGCCACGCGCTCATACGAATAATTTTGCTCGACGTGCGGACGTCCTGTGCGCGCGAAGCCGCGGCGCAGTTCGTGGTCAGTCAACATCCGCCGCAACGCGTCGGCCAATTCGCTTGCGTTTCTTTCCGTAAAGACGAGACCGGCATCAGCAATCACTTCCGGAATTGCGCCGCAGGTTGAGCCAATTACCGGAACACCCGTAGCCATCGCTTCGACAATCACCCGGCCAAACTGCTCACGAATGCGGTCAGTGGTTTCCGTGGGAATCACGAGCACGTCGAGATCCTGAAAGTAGGCAGGAACTTTTTCGAAACTGATGGCGCCTGTGAACTTCGCCCGCTCTGACAGCGAGGCTGCGGCCAGACGCCGTTCGAAATCCTGACGCTCTGGTCCATCGCCGACTACGAGGAGTTTCCATGATTCTCCGGCAATCATTTTGAGGGCATCAACCAGGATGTTTAACCCTTTGCCCGGCAGCATTCGTCCCACGTAACCAATCGTCAGCGGCTCGCCGGTAGGTTCCGGGAAAGGGCGAAAGTTGAACGCTTCAGTGTTAACTCCGAAGGGGACGATGTGGATCGGCTTTTCAAATCCTTTGGCGCGTAACATTTCCCGCACCGTCTCGCTGCACACATGAATGGCGTCGACTCGTTTCAGGGCGCGCCGCTCGAACAAGTTGAAGGGCGGCGGATAGTTCTTGAAAATATTCTGGCAGGTCTGCAGCACGATTGAAGCCTGGGGCGCAAACCAATTACAGAGAGTCAGAAGCTCGGCGCAGGCGACACTGAACGGCTCGTGGTTGATATCAATCAAGTGTGGCCGATGGCGGCGCAGGGCTTTGATGATCGGCCGGGGATCGTAAGCGAACAACTGAATGTGCTTTGAAATGTAAGTGCGCGCCATGCTGACCGGGAAAAGGTCATCGGGCAGGGCGTCCACTTCCATCTCCGCCTCACGCCAACGCCGCGTCGTGATCACTTCCAACTCCACGTCGGGATAGAGCCGGGCTATGGACCGTTCGCGCTGGCGCAGCGCCGGAGTCAAGCTGGCATGAGCAATTCGCAATACTCGCATTTGTTCGTTCTCCAATGGTTCAATCTGTAAAAGCACTTCGGACAGTAGCCCGACCGTAAGCGAGGGCTTTGCGATTTCGGATTGCGGGATGCGGATTGCGGAATTGAGAAGCGCAGAAGAGTGTGCTCCGTAATGAATCTTTGAATCCGCAATCTGCAATCCGAATTCCGCAATCAATGAGCCCTCCCTCACGGTCGGGCTAATGCCCCATCAACTTCAACCCGAAGCAGAAATTCTCTGGTTCGCCAAGGCCAACGGCGGAGAAATAATTGCCCGCTCGCGGAGGATCTCATCAAAGAGATGCAGGTACTGTTGCGCTATTTTTTCCCACGCGAAGTCCTGCGCCGTCGCCAACCCGCGCTCTCGTATGCGCGCGTAAAGTTCACTGTCTTCCAATAATCGATCGAGTTTCGCGGCAATGTCGGCCGGGTCCCGTTCAATGTGAAATCCGTTCACACCGTCTTGCAGGTAATCCTCAATGCCGCCCACCGGCGCGGCCAGCACGGGCAATCCGGAAGCCATCGCTTCCAGGCAAACCAGCGCGAATGTTTCGTAGAGACTGGGAAAGACGAATGCGTCGGCCGCGGGATAAATCAACGGCAGGTCACTGCGCCCGCCGGCGAAGACCACTCGTTTGCTGACTCCCAGTTGCTCCGCCAGTCGTTTGAAAGGCGCAGTAGCGTCAGCGCCAACTACCAGGAGGTAAGCCTTAGTCTCCATCTCAGCCAGTGCGCGGATGGCAAACTCGAGTCCCTTCAGGCGATATTGACTGCCAACAAAAAGTAACAGCCGAACATTCTGTGGTATGCCGAGACTGAGACGAATCGCCGTGCGCGAGCGGCGATTGCTGACATTAAAGCGAGCGAGGTTGACACCGTTCGGAATGGTGACAATCCGCTTATCGGGAACGTTATAATACTCGCGCAACTGCCGGCGGACGCGTTCGGAGACGGCCACTATTTTGCGATAACGGCCGCCGCGCAGCATCCACCAATCGCGCCACGCGACCCATAAGTTACTGGGATTCAACAGCCAGCGGTAATAGCCAACGCGTCGCTTCTCAGCCAGCGAGGCACGGTTGACGGCATGGACTATGCAAACATCGCCGATAAGGGAATCGCCGTGACTCAAAACGATCTTCGAGCCGCGACTGCGCCACACACGATAGCTCGCAACCAAGGTGAACAAAGGAACGGCAAAGAAAATAGCAACTCGTTGCGCGAGCGGGCTTAGTCCCCAACTCCTTAACCATGATGCCGCCAGCGTAATTCCTTCCTTCGCCTCCGGCTCAGTCGCATGACTGGTTACGGTTCTGGCATCGAGGCCCATCGCCAACCACGCGCGGTGCAGTTCAAAGGCCACACATTCACTGCCGCCGTCCAGACCAATCTCGCGCGTCACTTGTAGGATGAACGCCAACTCCATTTAGCTGATACCTCCCGCTTGCACGTCCAGACGAATCTCACTGGCAGACTTTGCGCCGGCTCGCTCTTCATGAGTGATTTTCGGCTTCTGTCCGCTATGGTAGTGGTAGAAGTTTTCCAACTCGTGCAGGAAGCGTTCAGCAGAGAAACGCGCAACGATATGTTGCTTGCCCTGCTCTGCAAACCGCGTGCGTAGTTCCGGTTGGCGACCGAGATTTACCATCGCGCTGGCCAGACTTTGCGTGTCGCCCTGCGGCACCAACCAGCCGTTTTGGTTGTGTTCAATCAGCTCCGGTATGCCGCCGGAGACTGCGGCCACTATTGGCGTACCGCAGGCCATAGCTTCCAATGCCACCAAACCAAACGGTTCGGCAGTTGAGTTTATGACCAGCAGATCCAGGGCCTGCATAATTGCCGGAACATCGCTGCGTTCACCGAGCATCAAAACCTGTGAGGCGATCCCGACATCTGCGGCGGTTTGTTTCAGTAGCCGGCCATACTCGGCGTCGCGATTGAAAAGCGGCGCTCCCACGATCAGCAGAACAGCGCGTGGAAGTTCCACCAATGTCTGAGCGAACGCCTGGATTAATTCGAGTTGGCCCTTGCGCGGCGTTAGTTGGCCCACGATTCCGATCAATGGCTCGGCCCCTGCCAATCCCAGATCGGCACGCATCTTCTGGCCGGTCTGCTCATCCGGACAAAACCTTTCCAACTCAATGGCATTGAGAATGACCGTCACACGCTTTTGCAGCGGCGCGATCGCGCCGCGAAAGTTATCGGCCACCGCCTGAGAAACGGCGATCATGCGAGAACGGGTTGAAAGAAAAGCAAAGGTGCGAATCAGGCTGCTGAGTGGATGCCGTGGCAACAGATCGTGAAGATGCCAGATGATGGGCGTGGCCAGGCCGAGAGTCGCGACGCTCGCTACCAGACCAGCGCGAATACTGTTGGCATGGACCAGATCAGGCTTGACGGAGCTGATCTGACGCCGCAGTTTGAACATGACCTGGAAAAAGGATTTGAGATAGCGTACCAGGAGATCCAGTCGCCAGGTGAAGCGCGCTTCAAGCCCGGGCACGATTTCCGTGGGCAAAGTAAGATGCCCCACCATATTTGCCAACGGGCCTTCTTCCGGACAAACCACGATGGGATCGAAATTCCCGCGATCCAGACGCGCCAGAGTCATCAGCAGCAAACGTTCGGCTCCGCTGACCTGCCCCGTGTGGTTATAAAATAAGATTTTCATGAACTGATTTTTCTTGCTGCGTCCGTCGCTGGTTCTGATCTGTTTGTAGGGGCGTCCCTCCGTGGGCGCCCCCTTGTTACCATAGTGGGCGGCCACGGGTGCCGCCCCTGCAAATAGTATTCAGTTGAGCGCCGGCAAGTCGGCACACTCCAGTGCCTCATCGTGTTTGCGCAGCCGGGCCCAGTTTTTCTCCAGAAACTTTATGGGAAAGTAGGCACCGGAAACTTTGGCAATGAACCGGGCCATGTTGTCGTGACGGCCCAACGGCACGCGCCAAAGTGAGTGCCTGGAATTAGTTCCCTTCCAGACCGACCACGACGCGCGATAGCCACATTCTTCGCTCAACTTCTCCAACTGGCGGTTGCACTCGCCGAAAGGCCAGGCCATAAGATTGACCGCCCGCCCAGTCATGCTTTCCAGCAGACGACGTGATTCGACCAGCTCAAACCGCGCGTCATCGACTGATAAGTGGGTGAAATGCCGGTGCCATAAACCGTGCGCGCCAATCGTAACCAAAGGGTGCCGGGCAATCTCCTGCAGTTCATCCCGCGAGAGATATTCATCACGTCCCACGAATCCGGCAGTGACGAAAAGCGTGATCGGCAACTGAAACTTTTCCAACAGGGGCAACGCCACCGTCAGGTTGTCGCGAAAACCGTCGTCGAAAGTGATCGCGACCTGGCGCCGGTTTGAGGGCGCCAGTGTTTGCTCAAGCCGCACCACATCATTCCGGCGCGACAGCCAGCGCAGTTGCTGCGCGAAACGCTGCGGCGAAATATCTATGTCGCCCGGCAGCGGCTCAACCCGGTCGCTAATCGTGTGATAGACAAGTATGGAATTCATATTCGTGTTTGTAGGGCGGCACTCCGCGGCCGCTCCCTTCCGTTAGGCAGCTTCCTCAAAAGAGGGGTGCCCTGGGAGTGCCACCCCGACAGTTTGCATTTCCCGCGCGCCGATCCATCCCACCAGCAACCATGCGATGGGAGCGACGGAGTAAAGCGTAAAAGTATTTCCGAAGAGACTGTTCAAAATCAGTGCCGACATAATTCCTGTCACCACGCGCCAAATCTTTTGATCGGCAGAACCGGCGTCCGCGCGGCGGCAAGCACGGAAACTAACGAACGTGGCTCGCAAAAGAATCCACATAAATAGCAGCGCCGCCGGGAGACCCGCGGTGATCACCGACGAAATGAAGTAGCTATCAATCGGCGGCAGTTCCTCTCCATTTTCGAATCGCTTCACGGCCAGCGAGGTCGCGCCGAGTCCCATACCGAGCGGATTATGCGGAATAGTCTCGGTCGCCAGTTCGCTCCAGATATTGAAACGCTCTTGCAAGCTGCCTTCATCAGTGGGCCGCATGGCGCCTCTCGTAGAGTGAGAGAGAACCGCTTGAAAGCGCTCGTCGTCGCCATGACTCAGCATGTCGTCGTTGTCCGGCGCCTTACCGAGTAGCGCGATGAGCAGGACAGGAGCCAGTATCAGCAGCACACGTGCAGCAGCACCGCGCCCGCTGCGAGCTCCGATTGCAAAGAGAACGATGAGGCCCAGAACCAATCCAAACATCGCAGTCCGTTGTCCCGTTAACAACAGCATCCCGATCAATGCTGCGCCGCACAGAAACCAGGCGGTGCGTTTCCGGTAGTTGGCGGCGGTGGCGCCAAAGCCAAAGGCCGCAAGCGCCCCGACTTCGAGATAACGGCCCCACTCTTCCGCACTGCTGAAAGTAGCCAGGGCGCGTTTGATGTGGCCCAGCGAAATCGATTGATAAGCGTCGGTATTGTCCAGCCAGTATTGTTCGAACGAGGGGAAGCCGTAAGCCAAATGATAGAGGCCATACAACGATGCGATTACGCCGATGACAGCCATCAGGCGCAACGCGGTGGGCATAAACTCCGGCTTGATCGCCTGGCCAAAATAGAACCAGGCCACTGGTACCAGGATGAACAACGCACCGCTTAGGCCGACGGCCAATCCGCCTTGCAGCGGATTGAAAATCTGCAGGAAATAGATCAGTCCCAGCAGGGATACGAGTTTTGCCAGCCGTGTTTCGACAAAAACCAGCAAACGGCGCCGTTGCAGCAGCAAAGCGAAACCCATGATCGTTATCACCGGGGTGACAATGTGGATCGGGTCGCTCTGCGTGTAAGGCACGAGTAGGTATTGTGCCCGGCGCAGTAGCCCTCGCAGCGGTTCAAACAACATCATGCCAACCAGACCGGCTTCCAGGCTGACCAGCATGGGTATCGCCAGCGCCCACGTTACGCCGCCCAGCAGCAGCCAGCGAATCGCTTCCCCGCCCGTGTTCACAGCCCAGGCCACGATCCCGGATACCGGCAGCATGGCGATGGGCCAAAGCCGGGCGGGACGGCGCGGCGCAGTTTGTGCAGTTAAGACGTTGCTACTCATGTTTCTGCAATTGCCGAGTGCCGGCCCGAAGCATCAACTAACGCGCTTATCTCGCGACTGCCAACCGCGGCCGCCAGGCGCGGGCCGATAGGTTTCGCGAAAGCAGCCGGGCGCCGGTCGAAACTTCTTCGGCGCACGATGCCGGCGCCACGGAACTCAAGAACTGCAGCATGCGAAAACTGAAAACATTGCGATCAAATGTTTCGGCGTGCTCTCTGATCACTCGCGGGTTCCAGGTATGAGTTTCGAATTCTTCGATCGCCGCAGCCAGCGATTCCGGTGTTTGCTCGTCAAAGAACAGACCGGTTTCTCCTTCAACCACAGTTTCAATTGCGCCGCCGGCGTTGTAAGCGATCACCGGCCGGCCAGCCGCATTAACTTCCAAAGGCGACATCCCAAAATCTTCTTCGCCGGGGAAAAGCAGGGCGCGACAACGACTGGCGCGACGCGATACCACCGAGTCCGGTTGCCGGCCCAGGAAACGAGTCAATGGCCCGGCAAGTTTTTCCAGACGCGCGCGGTCCGGTCCATCACCAATGATCACGAGGGGACGTTGCAAACGATTGCAGGCCTCGATCGCCAGGTCGATTCGTTTGTAGGGCATCAGGCGCGCCAGCACGAGATAGTAGTCATCCAGTTTTTCCGAAGGCGCGAATCGATCAGTGTCGATGGGCGGCGGAATGACCGTCGCTTCGCGGCCGTAGATTTGTTTGATCCGGCGAGCCACTACGCGCGAGTTGGCAATGTAGTAATCGGGTTGCTGCGATGCGTACAGGTCCCAGCGTTTCAACTTTGAAAGCATGGGCGGCAATACCGCCCGCGCCGCGCGACCAAATCCTTCGCGGGCCGCATAGTCCTGGTAGCGCCAGACCCAGCGCATCGGCGTGTGGCAATAACAAATATGGATCGCGTTGCGACCCCGGCGCACACCCTTGGCGTAACCGGAGCTGCTGCTGACGATCAAATCATACTTGGAGAGATCGAGACTCTTCACGGCCAGAGGGTAGAGCATGAAGTAATGTCGAAAGCGGCGCTCCAATCCGGGCAACCATTGCATGGGGGAAGTTCGAATGTCGGCGTCACGCAAACTTTGCGGCAGCCGGTTCGGCAGTGCCACCGTCGTGTACATCGGCGCGGAGGGAAAAAACTCGTGCATCGCCGCCGCAACCCGCTCAGCTCCGCCCATCTGAATAAAGTAGTCGTGTACCAGTGCTATTTTGGACAAGGAGACAAAAACCTTTCTTCTGTTTGGAAATATAAGACTCAGAATGAAGGCCGAATTTCAGTTCGGGAATTGCAGCTGTAATCGAAATTGGGAAGGGGGAAGAGACTAGAGCATGGAGGCTAGAGACTAGAGGCTAGGAATAAAGTTAGTGACGATGAGAGCCGAGACGACGAGAGGCGAGAGACCGTGCCTTACGGTCGAAGTTCTGCCTAGCCTCTAATCTCAAGCCTCTACTCGTTCCAGCCAGCATTCACGCCAAAAGAGGAACGATTGTCGCGGGCACAGGCGGTGACAAACGCCATCGCAGGTCGAACCTTCCAGGAGCACCGTATCTTTGATCTTCCGCTGTTTAGTTGTTCCTTCCAAAATGATGTTCTCCACGCGATCCTGTACGCGCAGAACACGTCCGCAAAAACTCATCATCGTCGGCGCAAACAGCAGATTTTGATTTTTGCCGGCCGCGTCGAGCGTCTCACGGATCTGCGATAGAGACTTCACTCGGACAATTTCACCTGGCTTCAAGTGGAGCGCCTCGCCGCGGTAGCCTTCTTCCGCGGGACCGGTAACGAAGCGCCACGAGTTGAATTTGCCGAAGTGGGCCAGCTTGTTGTAGACGGCGATACCTAAACCCTTGATCCAGTTAATCAGCGACACGCGGTTGTATTTAAGGTCCCACAGATACTGTTTTCCATCCCACCACGGCAGCGGTTTGGAAGCGTTGAGAATCTCACTTGATTGGCAAAAGAACTGACCGTCTTGTTGGGCCAACAGGCTGAGATCGGCGCGCACCACTTTCGGCGTAATCGCTTTCTGCGCGCTTGCCGTTACGGCCTGCGAAACTCCATTACTTCGTTTCAGCCATGCCTCTTTCCAAAAAATCAGGCAGGCGCGATCGCAACCTCCGTGACTGCGACCATCGCAGCGGGCCTCTTCCAAAAACACGGTCCGTTCCAGTTGCCGCATTTCCTGATCGTCTACACAGGTCTTGAAGGCCCGGCTGGAAACGCGCAACGTCCGGCCGCAGAACTTGAGCATCTCCGGCATGAACGGCAGGTTCTCCAGCGTCCCTTTCTCATCGAGGGTCGCGAGGATCTCTGCTTCGGAGCGTACCTCCACCAGTTCACCGGTTAGAAACTCATCGGTTACTGAGCACGTTCGTGACTCCTCCAACATCGCCGCCATCGCTTAACTAGCTCCCCGGGCAAATAGAATTGCGGGAATGGTCCGCAGCAGGATTCGGCAATCCAATATCAGCGACCACTTATCGATATATTCCAGATCCAGCTGCATCCACTCTTCGAATGACAAATTGCTGCGGCCGGATACTTGCCAGAGGCAGGTCAGGCCCGGCTTCACACTGAAACGTCGCTTCTGCCACGCCTCCTCCAACAACAATGCGTCACGAATCGACAGGGGCCGCGGACCGACGATGCTCATGTCTCCCATCAGCACGTTCAGCAGTTGCGGCATCTCGTCAAAACTCGTCTTGCGCAGCCAGCGCCCGACGCGCGTAATCCGCGGGTCGTTGCGAATCTTGAAGATCGGTCCCTGCTTTTCATTCAAGTGTTCGATTTCTTTCATGCGCGCTTCGGCGTCGATTTGCATAGTGCGAAATTTGAACATGCGAAACCGGCGCTTGTTGAAGCCCATGCGTTCCTGTACGAAAAGGATTGGGCCGCGCGAATCAAGCTTGATGGCGAGGGCAGCGATTGCAAACAACGGCAACAGCAGCAGCAGGAACGCCGCGGCAATTAACAAGTCGATTAATCTCTTGAACTCCGTGCGCCAGCTCAGCGTCGGCGCACTGTGCAGCGAGACGAGCGGAATGCCCTGAAACTCTGAAGGTTGATAGCGCGCGAGTCGATGGGGAAAAAAGTCTGAAAGCAGATGGACCACGATGCCCTGCTCTTCAAACAAGGCGACGGTTGATTCGATTTGCGAATACTGCGATTTGATGGGCAGGGCGATCGCAACTTCGTCGATTACTGTGCGGGCGACGATGTCGGCTAAATCGCTAATACTTCCCAGACACGGGGCACCCGCCATCCTGGACCGCCGGAAAGCAACATCGCTTTCTACGTAACCAATGAGTTTGTAACCCAGGTCCTGTCGTTGACTGACTCTGCCGGCAAACTCCTCCGCGCGCGCGCCACCGCCGACGATCAAAAGTGATTTCGTGTTCAGGCCCCGGCGCCGCAGACGGCGTAGATTGAGCCGCAACCCGAGCCGCATTCCTCCCACCAGCCCGAAACTGATAAAGGCAAAAGCCGCCACCGTCCGAGCGTTGATCGTCGGCCAGCGTCCCATGTGCGCGCCTGCAAGCAAGGCCACTGCGGCGACCCCGATCGCCTGCGCGATTTCCTTCAACTCTTCATAGATCGTGCTGAGACGATGCGAGAGGTACAGCCCCTGCACGCCAAAGGAAATGTGCCAGATGACAATCAGCGCGAACCCCAGCAGGGCGTTGGAAAGCTTTATTCGATTTGAAAGATAGTCAATTGCGAACCCGGGATTGTGCGAGGGGGCATAGTAATAAACGACCGCAATCGCGAGCGCCACCAGCACCAGCGAGAGGTCGCTTACCTTAAGAAAGAAATTTGAGAGTTGCCCGTGACGCGCGGTCATGATGTGATTACCGTGGGGGCGGCACTCCTTGGCCGCCCCCTCGTTGCGATTAAATGGGGTGGCCACGGAGTGCCACCCCTACAAAGGAATCAAAAACGTATGGGACTCATGAACGCGGCCACGCTTGCCAGTTTCATAAACCGTTCGATCTTGCTGATGGTGTCGCGCGGCACGAGCAGCATGTCGCCCGGCTGCAGCGTTAGATCATTCTCCAGGTCGCTGGTGCGTTTGATCTTTTTCAAGTTCAGCACTTTCACTTCCGCGATGTCGGAATTGATCTTGCGAAAGAGCACGATTTGCGAGGACTTGGCCGTTTCTTTCAGTCCCCCCGCCAGCATGATTGCCTGGATGGCGGTCACGTGTTCCCGCATTTCAATCTTGCCGGGCTGGACCACTTCGCCGGCCACGACGAAGTATGGTTTTTGAAACTCCTTCAGGATCACGGTAGCGTCGGGATCCTGCAGGCGCTCAGCTACCTTTTTGAGAATCAACTGCCGCACCTGCTCGACATTTTTCCCCGCGACCTTCACGTCACCACCGGCATGCAGCGAAATGTAGCCGTCCGGCTGGACCGTCATCGTCTGGTTAAACTCCGGCGAATAACGGTATTGCACTTCCAGCACGTCCCCGGGTTGGACCAGGTAGCGCTCTTCCTGCGGCGTGCGGAGCTGCGGCCGCTGCAACTGAGCCGAGACCGCGGCGCAGGTGGTAAAAACAATCAGGGCAAGAAAGACGAGACGTGAGATTTTCATATCAGTTTTCTAGAGACGCTTGTACAACCACTCGGGGACCGGATAGCGGCGTTTATTCAGAATCGTTCCCAGAAAATTTCCCTGGGCCATCTCAATCGTTCGCTGCGCGTTCTGAATTTCATCCCGCCGGGTGCGACCGGCTTCCACTACCACCACCACGCCATCAACACTGGCCGCCAGCACGGCGGCTTCAGCGGAAACTTTTAGCGAGCGACAATCGATCAGGATATTGGGAAACGTCAGGCGCAACGCCTCAATACGATCGAGGCCAAACTCCGATTCATCTTCCAAACGCGTAACCTTGTTGCGTTCGAGCGCTTTGCCGTTACCCTTTCCGTTGTTCGATTTTTCCGTTCCCATGACCCACAGGTTTTCAATGTTCGTGCGGGTACAACCCTCCGGCATGCGAATGTAATCGGCGACCCGCAACGTTTGCAGTCGCTCCGCAGTTATGATTAGCGTGCGCCGCTCGCTATGCTTCGCCAGTTCAACGGCAAAAGCCTGCGTTACGTGCGTCACGCCTTCCTGCGGCGCAGCCGAAGTGAACGCGAGCACGGCGCCTTCACTTTGTTTTTGCATGCCTCCCAGAATTCCGGTTAGCAATAGCTGCAAGTTATGCTGGCGTGAGCTACGCGGTTTCCCGGCGTTGCTGAGAACGGCGCTGTTTGTCAGGGCTTCTGCTGTCTGCACGGTTTATTAGCCTCTTAAGGTCTTCTTCGTTCGACTCATACCGGTTCGCCGGTGGCCGGATCTTCCGCTACTCAATTCGTTTCTTAACCTGCTTCCGCCACCTTGCGATTGTTTGCCGCCGGCAGCGCTTTTGTTTTGCGAGTTAAGAGCCGGCGTCGATCGTTTGGCACGGTTGCCAGCACAGTGATACCGGTCATGGCCTCGAGCTGCCGCGGGGTATGGAAACTGTCACTGAAAAGCTCAGCTGAAAACGCGCAACCCAGTCCCACAAAAGCCGCCAGCAACACTCCCACAATCAAATTAAGCGGCCGGTTCGGGGTGGAAGGTATGTGCGCAACCGCCGGCGCCTCAGCAATGGAAACGTTGGTTATCTTCTGCTGGTCCATCTCGTCGGCAATGCGCGACTCTTCGCGTTTCTTCGCGTAGAGCTGGTAGTTCTCTTCCGCTTCTTTCGTCTGTCGCTGCAAATCATCATGTTCGGTGGTGGCGCTTTCCAGCTTCTTCAGGCCTTCCTGATACTGCTGGAGCTGACCCACCAACGCCGTGCGCCGCGCTTCGGCGCCGGCATGGTCCAACCGGGCCCGCGAGAGTTCAGTTTCCAGAATCTGACGCAGCGGATTTAGATCCGTCGATTGCTCAGTCGCGGTTTGTTTGGTGGCCCGCTCCAATGCGTCAGAGGTCGTGCGAATCTGCTGGTCCACTTCTTTGACAAAACGATCCTCGGGGCGAAACTTGGTCAGCAGCTGAGTGCGTTTGTTGCGCAACTCGACAATCATCGTGTTCAAGCGTTCGGCTGAATATTGATTGGGCAGTGTGCGACTTTGGGTAATTACCCGGGGCGCGACAGCCGCCAGTTGCTGTTGCACTCTCTGAATGCGGTTGGCGGTTTCGCTGACCATCGCTTCCGCCTCCAGCATCTTCGATTTAAGGTCGGCGGTTTTCTGCAGCGTCAAATCTTTTTGTTGGCTGAGAACGACGAGGTTCTTGTCTTGTTGAAACGAACTCAGGCGGGCTTCCGCCGCGCGCAGTTGCTTTTCGTATTCCGCGGCTCGGGTCTTAAAGAATTCAAAGGTGCCGGGCGGGCGATGCAGCTTCAGATGCTTTTCCAGGTAAAGGTCGCCGACTTTGCGCAACACGGCCGCCGATACTTCGGGAGAGTCGGACGCGTAACTTAGGGAAATCAGGTTGGACTTTTTGACGGGAGTAATTGTCAGGTCCTTGGCCAGTTGGTTGACGGCCCTCTCAATGCTTACCGCTTCGGTGGGCACAGTGCGTGAAAACAGGGACGGCGCCGGCTTCGCCAGGCCACACTCTTTGACGACCTGCTCCAGCAAATCCTTGCTGGTTAACAATTCGATCTCCGAATTGATTTGTGCTTCGCCGACTTCGTTCTCAGTCGCGAGTCCGGTGCCGCCGGTGGTTCGCTCCGGCGTGATGGCGACGTCAACACGCATGTTCTTCACTAAAATCTTCATGCGCGATTCGTATTTGTTTGGCAGCAGGAACGTGACCGCCGCAGTCGCCAGCGCGATCGCCAGAAACGCGGTAACAATCATGCCCTTGCGGCGAAACAGCACACCGCTGCCCTCTCGCAGAGAGAGGTTAGTCCGGTCGAATCCTCGAGTCAGTTCAGTCTTCATAAGTTTTAGCTACGAAGGACTTAAATAGTGAATCGAGAGGTTATTCCATCGTGGTTGAAATGACGGGAGCGGGCATCGAATAGTGGCCAACAGAGTTGAACTGGGCGGGAGTCTGAAGTGATTTCTCGACCGGAGGAGGCAAACCGGGCGTCGCCACCGCGAGCAAAATGGTGAGAGGCAAGCGTGAATCAGCGGCACGCTTGCCTCTCTGTTCTTGCCCTTCGCTTAGTCAGTTAGCAAGGGAAGTGTTGTTGATTAAGAAGGTTGAATCGAGAGTTACTTCCAAAAAGTAGGACAGGCATTCCTGCCTGTCCTTTCTCTCATCAAGTTGTTCTCACCCGAAATGGACAGACAAGAATGTCTGTCCTACTTCAACAGGCTCAGCAGCTCGTCATGAAAATATCCCGACGGAATTGTTCCCTGCTTCATGAACAGCACATGAAACGCTTTTGCGGAAAAGCGCGCGCCCAGAAGAGCAGCCGCCTCCTTGCGCAAGGCAAAGATCTGATCCTTCCCCAGCCGATAAGTGATCGCCTGCGTGGGCCATTTGGAATAACGAAAGATCGCGCTCTCCGAACTGCGGCAACTGGCCCGTTTAGCTTCACTAACGTTGCTGTCACGGCAAGAGCCGGGCAGGAAATCACGCACCTGTGAAAACAAATCAACCGCTTCGTCATAAGACATTCGCCCGGTGTGAATGCCGGTATCAACGCGCACGCGTAGATCGCGGTAGAGTTTCCCCTGAAGTTGATAGAGATGTTCTTCGGGCGTGTAGAAACCGTCCGGAGCGCCGGGTTGGGGTTCCGCCATCAGAGCTTCGGAATACAGCGCCCAGCCTTCAGCCGCCACCGAGTCTTCCCACATCGATGATGAATCTTCGACCGCGCCCGGTGTGAGCCAGCGAACGCCCGCGATGTTGTCGCGATTCTGCGTCATGACCTTGTAGTGCCAATCATGACCGGGAAAACCTTCGTGGGCCGCCAGGTCGGCGAGGGCGGCGCGATTCGCTTCCTTCAAAACCGCCTGGTCGTTATTGCCCGAGGTGGTGACGTAGAAACGACCGACGCCACTGTTTTTGAAAGGAGGGGCCGGGTAATATGCCGCGCCATCGATTGAGGCGCGCAGGGGCGGAGGAGTTTCCACCACGTCCAGTTTGTAATCCGGGGGTACGTCAAAGAGTCCGGTCTTGCGCGCGTAATCAACCAGGCGCACGCCGGCCTCTTTGTACCAGGTAACCTCCTCAGCATCTGTTTTGGGATATTCCTTGCCCAACTCTTCCAGGACCGCCTTGACCGTTTCTTCCGGAGTGCCCGCCTTAATATTCCGTTTGGCCGCTATTTCGCCGGCCAGCTTGATCATTTCCTGCTGCGTAGCCTGGACGATGGGCCATGCCTCTTCGTATAACTGCGCTGCGGTTTTATCCATGCGCAGGTTGTTCTTCAACGCCCAGTCGTATTCCTCTTCGCCGAAAACGAAATGATCGTTACGAAATTCGGCTTTGACGCCGTCGTGTGCGTTCGTCGCGTTCGCATCGTCGAAAAAGGTGGTCGCGACGAAATCATGAAGCGTGCGATAGGCAGTCGCCGCTGCCTTCGAAGCGTCGGTCAGCTGTTTGAGCACTTCATCGTGCTGCGCGCCGGCCGCGATGTTTTTTCCGGCGTACTCCGGTAGTTTCTGATCAAAGTATTCGGCGTTGGCGGTCGTCGTATCGAGCCCATCACGTTTCAGCATGCGCCAATCAGGTGTGTTGCCTGACTTCACACCGGCGCCGAGGCGTTCCTGCGCCGTTTGCAGAAAACGCGGTACGGCCTGCAGTCGCTTGATGACGAGGGCCCATTCTTCCGACGACCCATAAGTGGTGGGACCAGTCTGGCTCATGCCCTGCATGTAGAAGTCCAGCGACCGAAAAGGATCTACAGCGTACGTATCCAACGCCCGCTCCTGATACTTGCGCACCTGATGCTGATGGAGTTGAAACTTGATCTGGGCGATGGCCACTTCGCGATCGATCCGGCGTGTGGGCGAAAGCGAAGTCGCGTCGAGGGCTTCGAATGTTTTCTGACTTTCCGCCAGCCAGCGATCTTCCTGCTCCAGCGCTGCCGCCGAATGGTCGCGCAGCATGCCATCCACTTCTTTGAGCGATGGATCAAGCCCGGCGCCGCCGAGATAAGTGTTCACGGTTGGGTTGTGCCGAAGAAAGTCGACGACGTATTTGTCGTGGGCGGTCTTGAAAGCAGCGTCGCCGGCGCCTGGTGATTTGCCGCTGTTTTGGTTGTTACCGGAGGGTTGGGTACAACTGCCAAGAATCAACGCCGCAGCGCAAACCGCTAGAAGTCTCTTCATTCTTTTTCCCTTTCACATCAATTCGCGCCCCGCTTGACCGGGACGCTCGCCGTACTTACTATGTTCTAACGCTGGAGATGGAACGTTTATAACATATCGTTAGGAGGCCACGCGAATGCTACGCAAAAAGATCAGTTCCGTTGGCAATTCTGCGGCCATAGTTTTGTCGCGGGACGTGTTGAAATTGATGAACCTTGAAATTGGCGACGAGGTCGAGCTCTCGGTGCTTGATCGCGCACTGGTAGTTCGCTCTGCCGCAGAGGCGGAACGCAACGAGCGCATCCGACAGATCGCTGATCGAGTATTTATGCGTCGTAAAGGACTTCTGGCTCGGCTGGCAGAAGGGCCGGGTGATGAAACCCAGCGCGGACGAGGACGCATTAAGTGATTTTTCTGAACAAGTGCCACCTGATTTCCTGGCAGGCTCGTTTGATACAAGAGCATGGCGGACGTCCGGAAATCAGGGATGAAGCTGCCCTCGAATCGGCGTTGATTGCCGCCCAGAATCGGTTGCATTATGAGAGCGCTGATGGGATCGGGTGTGCCGCGGCTTACGCTTACCATCTCACCAATTCCCATGCTTTTCTGGATGGTAATAAGCGAATCGCCGCCGTTGCGACTGAGGTTTTTTTGGAAACGAACGGTATTGAACTTGCCGCGTCGGAAAGCCAATTACTCAGGCTTTATGTTGGCATTGCCGGTGGCCGTGTCAATCGCGATGCGGTGGAAACCACTTTACGCAAGTTAGTTAAGAAAAAGTATGCTTGATAAATTCGCCATAGCCGCGGCGTTGCAAGAGACTGGCACGCTGCTCGAAATACGCGGCGGCAACGATTACTTCAAGGCCCGCGCCTACAAGGCCGGCGCCCGCGCCGTAGCAGAGTTGGCGACCGACATTGGCGATTTGGTTCGCCAACGACGCTTGACCGAAATCAAAGGCGTGGGCAACGCGCTGGCAGCGCAGATTGCCGAGCTGTACACGACCGGCAAGTCATCGTTTTTGGAAAAGTTAAGACAGGAACTGCCCGCCGGAATCATCGAATTGTCCCAAGTGCCCGGGCTTAATCTGAAGAAGATCGAGAAACTCAATGAAGCATTAGGTGTTGCCAGTGTTGCCGACCTGCGCGCCGCCGCCGAAGCCGGAGAGATTCGCGACTTGAAAGGTTTTGGCGCAAAGACGGAACAGCGGATTCTGGAAAGTATCGATAAATTTGAAAACCGCAGCGAGCGCCTCCTGAGTCTTCACGCGCGGCGCCTGGCGGAACGCATCATTGAATACATGCAGCCCGCGCGCGGCCTGATTTCTATCGAGCCCGCCGGTTCGCTGCGGCGCTGGAAGGAAACAGTTGGGACCGTCCGGCTCGTGGCCGCAGGTGAGAAGCCCGCTTCATTGATACAGCATTTTCGCCGCTATCCTCCGATCATCCAGATCGAACCAGATGAAGAGAAGAATGTCTGCGTCGCGCGTTTACCCGAAGGCGTCAAGGTAGAGTTCATTGCAGTGCGGCCTACCGACTACGTCGCCACGTTCTTCCGGGCTACTGGATCGAAAGAGCATCTGCGGCGTCTGACCAGAATGGCGGCCGGTAAAGGCGGCGGAAGCTCAACCATGAGGAAGGACTTGGCGAGAATCAAGAGCGAAGCGGACATCTACAAGGCATTCGGCATGCAGTACGTTCCGCCGGAGTTGCGCGAAGACGAAGGCGAACTCCAGGCAGCTCTCAAGAAAAAACTCCCGAAGGATTTGATCACGATCGAAGACATTCAGGGAATGGTCCATTGCCACACCGTCTATTCCGACGGACGCAACACGGTCGCAGAAATGGCGCACGCTGCTGAAGCTCTGGGGATGAAATATTTGACCATCACCGATCACTCGCCGACGGCGAGCTACGCTGGGGGGCTGACGGTTGACCGCCTCAAACGGCAATGGGACGAGATCGACGAGACGCAGGAAAAAGTTAAGATCAAACTGTTGAAAGGCACTGAGTCAGATATCACCCAAAAAGGCGCCCTCGATTATCCGGATCGCATTCTGGAAAAATTCGATGTCATCGTCGCCAGCATTCATGCGCGTTACAAAATGGATGAAGATCAAATGACCCGGCGCATTGTCTCAGCGATGAAGCAGCCGGTCTATAAAATCTGGGGCCACGCCCTGGGCCGCTTGATTCAGCGGCGGCCGCCTTTCGCCTGTCGAGTCGAAGAAATTCTGGACGTGATTGCAGAATCGCGCGCAGCCATCGAGATCAACGGCGATCCGCATCGTTTGGATATGGAACCGCGCTGGCTGCGCGAAGCGCGCAAGCGCAAGATCAAGTTTGTGATCTCGACCGATGCGCACTCGACGCGCGATATGCTGAACTTAAAGTTCGGCGTGGGAATTGCGCGCCGTGGTTGGGTGCGGCGAGGTGAAGTCTTGAATACGTTGACTGTAGATAAATTCAGGAACGTAGTCAGGCCCTCGGCGAATCGGAGGTACGCTAAAGGCGTCTAATAACTCAGCCCGGCGTAACACGCCGGGTCAAAAGACCAGCCGAGGGATTTACCCAGAAAGGGTTGAATACGGATCTCACATCATCCGAATGCCTTACCTTTCAGCGTAGTTAATCATTGAGTCGACCGTCCGCCGGGGTGTTACCCTGGGCTGAGTTATGGAACGCCTTCGGCGCTCACGTAATTGCTCGTTCGTGTCTCAGCTTCCAGTTAATCCGGTAAGGATCGTAACGGCAGACTGCGGCATAGTCGCACATGGCGCAGGTTTTTCTTTGCAGCGACGGCGTGACGCGGAAGTTTCCGCCCCGCATGCCGTCAATGAATTGCCAGACGCGTTCGATTACTTCACGCCGGATCCTCAGCCATTCATCATCAGGCAGGTTCGCGTCCACTTGCTTGCTGACGCCCGTCGCGTCGCTATGCGCTAATCGATACAGACCTTTGTTACGGCGTTCGGTCCGCCCCTTCAAAATGTAGTAGCCGCCGCCGGCCAGCTCCCGCCCGGGCAGCAGCGTTTGTTCCAACGCCGCCAGGTATAAAGCGAGCTGCACATCGCGTCCGGCCCGCATGTCGTGCAGCGTCGCGCCTTTCGAAAGTTTGTAATCATACGCGGTCAAACCACCGCTGGGGGCGACGTCGACGCGATCGATTTGTCCTTTGATGCGCGCGGTTTCAGCTATCCCACTCGCAGGATTGCCAGAACGAGCGAGTTCCAGGTACTGGTCTGTCGAGATCGGATCGGTACCTTCGCGCTTCATTCCGAATGCAACTTCGAAATAAGTCGGTTGCCCGCCGGCGGGACCAGTTTTTTCCTGCATTCCCAACTCGTATTCCAGCACCTGCTCCAAAATGATTTTGCGAATCTCACGATCAATTTTCCAGATGCGCGGGTTCAGTGGCGGCACCACGTATTCGTGTTCGTCGAAAACTTTGTCAGCGATCTGCGCCAGTTCCCGGTGCAAGTCGTTGCGTTCCTGTCGCAGAAGCGAATGGGTGCGATGACGATCAAAAAAGCGGCGGAGAACTTCATGCAGTAGCTTACCGGCATCGATGGCCTCCAGATCGAGCGCTGCTTCTCCGCGCGGCTGCAGCTTCAGTACGCGACTGGCAAAAAACTTGTACGGGCAATTGCCATAGAGACTGAGACCGCTGGCGCTGTGCGGAAACTGCGCCCCGAATTCCTGTGCCAGCATTCGGATCAGATCCGGGTCGGTGATTTGACCATCATAAGGACCAAAGCTAGTGCCCGCCCGCTCGTGCTCTATATGGATGCGGCGGCGCGCGGACGGGGAAAGGTAATTGCGTTGCTGCGCCTGCGCCAGCAGCCATTCGATTCCCTCGCGCGGCAGCGAAGCTTTTTGCGGCCGCCGGTGAGGTTCGCTTTGGCGTACCAGTGCGATGGCCAACTCTGAACTGCTGGAAGAGTCAAACAAATCAAGTTCATCAAAGTCGAGACGCACACGGCGCGGTTTCAGCTCTGCGGGCGCGATCGCGCTGCGCAATTCATCAACGTAGTAAGAGGCAACGGTTTCCGTTCCATCATTGAGCGCCAACGGTCGGGTCAGGTACAGACGATCAGTGGCGCGGCAGGCTGCCTGATAAAAATAATGTTCTTCCTTGAGCAGCACGTTGGGCGATTTGTCTTCGAGCGTCAGTCCCTCGCGCTGCAGCCGCTCGCGCTCCTCGTGGCTGTAGAGCCAATCGCGCGAGGCGCGCAATGGAAATCCGCCTTCAACCAGGCCGGCTACGAACAGGGCGCGAAAGCGAAGGCCGCGCACGTCCGTCGCTTCCAACACTCGCAGTCCGTCGCGAGCGCCAATGCCGGTTCGCAACACCTGGGCGCGGAGGCAGCGAATTACTTCGCCGAGGAAAGTATCAAGCTTTAGTTCGCCTTGGACTTTCTTACCGGGAAGAATCTGCGCAGCGATTTCAATTCCTCGTGCAGCGGCAACAAAAGCCCGCCGCAAACTCTCTAAACCGCGCCGGTCGAGCGTGACCTGAGCTAGTTCATCCTCCGCAGCTCTTCGTCCTGGCCCGATGGCTGCGCGGTGAAATTGCAGCGCATCCAGCAGCCCGACAATTGCAGCGCGCAATTCGGGCGGACGACCGCCAGCCGGTAGACCCTTGATCAGTTGGTCCATACGCTGGACCACGAGGGAGACCCAGGCAATGGCGGCGGGATGAACCTCACGCGAAGGGCGCCGTTTCTTTTCAGCGCGAGGAGGTCGAACGATCGCCGGATCATCGCGCTCGGATTCAGCTTCGATCACGGAGTCGCCGTCTTCATCGTCCGACGTTTCGCTTCCGACCAGCAGCTCTTTCGTTTCCCCGGCCTGCGGCAGCTCGGCGACTAGTTTTGCCGCGCGCGCCAACCAGTCGCCGGTGCGCAGTTCGCTACCCACAAAGGCTATGACGTTTTCAAGATTGTCTGCGTCCCAGCGGCCAATCCCGAGTTCCAACCGCAGGCGTTCCACCCGACGTTCGTTTTCCGGTTGCCCGTTTGCGCCGTTCGTCTGCAGCTCCAACAACTCCGCATATTCGTCTTCAAACTGGTTCTGCAAAGCATCAAGCTCTGGATCGGAAAGCCGGAAATAGTCAGACTTCACCAGGTCGGCGAGGTCGCTGCTTTTCAGCGCGTGCGAATTCTCGCTGCCCAACATCTGAAATAGTTTCAGGCAGGCCCGCACGGCCGGAACGTCCGCAGCTTCGATTTGCTGTTCCAGGTTGCAGGGAATTCCTTCGTCACGCAACACGCGCAGCAGGGTGTCGGCATATGACGCACGTTCGCGGACTACCAATCCGATTTCAGCCAGCGTGTAGTTTTCCAAAAGGATCAGCCGCTTGATTTCTTTGGCAATTGCGCGCACCTCGGTGTCGCGATCGCTGCACTCCAACAGCGTTATTTCGTTTTGTGTTTCCGCAACCGCCGCTTCCTCTGGTTCCGAATTGGCCGCGCTCGGTTCACTGGAATTGAAAAGCCTTTGACGCAAAGGCGATAGCGCGCCAGTGACCGGAATGAGATCTGGTTTGAACTCCTCCGAGAATTCGGTGATCGAACGAAGTTGGTCGATGGTGACGCGAAAAGGCGCGAAGATCTCTGCGTTCACTTCGTCGCTATTGAGGTTGACGATGACGTTGGGGATCGCGGGAATCAAGCACGCCAGCATTTCACCCTGGACCGGGGTGAAATCGAAGAAGCCATCCAGCACCAGCAATTCCACTTGTTCCAGCCAGGGGATCTTGATAGCGCCTGCGGTCTGATCTCCGCGCAAAATCTGCAGCGCGCGCAACTGATCGGAATCGTCGGCAGTTAAGGCAAAACGATCAAGGGCTTCATGGTAGGTGGCATAGACCAGTGCGATGTCGCGATCAAAATCGACCTGGGCACGCGGAGCCAAGCTGCCGGCGGTTTCCACTTCCGGCAAAAGGGCGAACAGCGAGAGATTAGAAGCCGCCGCTGCATCGCTGCGGCTGCTGACTGCGCCGGAATCCCGTTCACCAAAGTCGCTCACGCGGTTCTCGATGATCTCGGCGAACTCAGCCGGGCTTTTTCCGGCGCGTTCAATTTCGCCAATCAACGTAGCCAGACTGTTCACGCAGCCATCGCGATGCACCAGGGGCCCGAGCGCCTTCAGTTTTCCGGACGATGCGAGGTTGATAAGAATCTGTGAGATCAGAGTGCGCCTGAGCGGCAACTCTTCGCGATCGATTGAGGTGCGCGGGGCCAATGGCTTGCCGGTTTGCGTATCGATCGCGCCCGCCAGCAAGCGCCGCACAAAACCGCGGAACAGATAAACCGGAAATTCACCCCAGACGCCGCGTGAGTTTTCACCGTCCAGCAGCCTCTCAGTAACCAGTTCCAATAACGTATGCGACGCCGCCAGGTAGAGAAACTTGTGCGCTTCCCCTCTCGCGACAAACTCTGCACATTCTGCGAGCAGTCGTTCGCGATTGGCGCCCAGAACTGGTCCTAACCAGATTTCTTTGGATAAGCGGTCCACAGATTACGCAGATCTCAGAGAAGCAGGGAACGAATGATTCGGGGGCACACATCTCTTGGAGTGCGGTGGCAAGCGCGACACGGCTTTGGATCATTCTGCCACCACCAATCCAAAGCGCCGTCGTCGCTACGCTCTGCCGGCGCACTCCAAATTTACTCGCCGGCGCTTGTGCTTCTTGTGTTCAGCAGCGGGAGTGAATCATCTTCCGGAATCGCTACTTCACCCGCGACAATGTCGGGGAACAAACCGCCCTCGTCCAACGTCAGCGATCGCGCGGCCTTATCAATCGGTTCCAACGTGGGAATCTCAGTACCGGCGATTGCGCCGCGCTCTTTGAATTTTCTGGCAGTGACCAAAACGCGCGCCTCCAATGAGCCCACTCCTTTGTTGTATGACTCTAACGCGCGGTCCAATCCGCGCCCGATGTCCGCAAAGTAGTTCGCGAAGGTCCTCAGGCGATCGTATAAATCTTTGCCGAGCTTGCTAACCTCCTGCGCATTCTCAGCCATCTGCTCCTGCCGCCAACCGTAAGAAACAGCTTTCAGCAGCGCAATCAGAGTTGTAGGCGTAGCTATGATTACACTCTGGCCCACTCCGTCTTCAATCAGTTTCGGATCGTGTTCCAGGGCCGCGCTGTAGAATGTTTCGCCCGGCAGAAACAACAACACAAACTCCGGCGTCGGCTGTACTGCCTCCCAGTAAGACTTACGACTTAGAGCGGTGATATGACCGCGGACGAGCCGGGCGTGTTCCTTTAGTTTCGCCAACCGAATCGTTTCGTCGGTAGTGGCAATCGATTCGTAAAATGCATCGAAGGGAACTTTGGAATCGACTACGATCGTGCGATTACCCGGCAAGCGCACGATCAGATCGGGACGGATGCGGCTGTCTTCAGTGGCCACCGTTTCCTGTTCGACAAAGTCGCAATACTGCAGCATGCCGGCGAGTTCGACCACGCGGCGCAACTGGATCTCGCCCCAGCGCCCCCGCACGTGCGGGGCACGCAGGGCCTTTACCAGGTTTCCCGTTTCGGCCTGCAACTGCAACTGCGAGGTTGCCAGGGCCCGCACCTGTTCGCGTAACTCCGAATAGGCGCCGGCGCGTGTCTTTTCCAGGTCATTGATCTTGCCGTCGACTTTTTCCAGGGACTCACGAAGCGGCTTCACCAACTGATTGATCGCCTGCTGTCGCTGCTCCAACTCCCCTTTCGCCGTCTGCTGAAATCGTTGCAGGGTCGTATGCGCCAACTCCAGAAAAGACTGGTTGTTGTCTTTGAGTGCGTCCCGGGAAAGGGCTTTGAATTTTTCGGCGAGTTCATCAGCGGCTTGCTTAAATGAGTCTTTGCGTTCCTGTGCAGCCCGGCGCTCCCCTTCCAAGTCCGCTTTCAACAACGTACTTTGCTCACGCACCAATGCATGATCCGAGACCTCACGGTCGAAGGCGTCCTGCACCTTTCTCAGCTCGCTATCTTTGCCTGATAAACGTTCGTTGAGGGTGGCGAGTTGGGCGGCAGACTCCGATCTTGCGCGGTCGTATTCGTGACTGATCCTGGATTTCAGGATCAGCCAAACACAAACCGCACCGATACCGATACCGATGACCAGCATGAAGACGGAGGCAACCATTCAGTCAGATTTTACCAAGGATGTTGCAGAAGTGAAACGCGGGAGCGTTCACGGGACAGTGGCCGTCTAAATTACCGGCCAAAGCAGGCGACCATGCGCTCGTAGACTTTGCGGGTTACGCGCACGTCGTTCAAGTTGTATTCGCGAATCTCCGCCAGCTTGCCGGCGTAGTAAAGGTCAAAAACCTTGCTGCCCTCGACGGCGGCGGTCTTGCTTGATTCAATCCCCAGGGCCCAGGCAATGTCATCGAGGCTGACGTTACGCTTTCCCCCGGACCACCAGCGATGCATCGTGTCAAAGACGCCGCGGACATTGTATTCGCCGAGATTGATCAGTGACGGCACGCAGATGTTATTGATCAGGCAACGCTGGAAAATGAATGGCAAATCGAAACCGATCACGTTATGGCCCACGATTTCGTCGCTGTCACAGTCAAACCCGTTCAGTAAATCCAGGAACCCGTTCAACGTCTCTTTCTCTTCCTGCTCCTCGCCCTCACTGTCGATACCGAAAACGTGTTCAGTCGCACTCGTGGCGATGCCTTCAATGTCAAAACCCGGAATTGGGCCCGCATGCACCGCGATGGAAAGCACACGTCCTGAAGTCGCATTCAAAGAGCCAAGCTGATAAACGCGTTCTTCTTCGGCGGCAATGTCTTCAAGATATCGTTGCTGCTGTTCCCAGCGCATATTGCCGAGACGCAAAGTTCTTTCCAGCTGCGGGCCGACCCGTTCGCGATAGTCGGGCAGTGCCAGCGTCTCAATATCCATCGTGAACGCGCGGGGCATGACGGGATCCGATTGCTGATGTTCGCGGTATTGCTCGAGGGTGATTGGTCGATACTCCGAAACCACGAACTGCTGGCGGTCCTGGTAAGTCTCAAGCCGTCCGGTGACTCCCCAAAGGCCGGGCTTGATTTCCTTCCAAACGTCTAACACCTCGCCCCAAACTTTCAATGCGAGTGTGCCGCTGGCGTTGCGGGCCGTCAGATCGCAGAAGGGTTTGCCCTGCTGCGTACGTCGTTCACGGACGCCGGTCACAGCCAGCATGAGCCAAACTTCCTCGCCAAAAGGAAGCTCAGGAATTGGAATGTTACCCTTCATCGGTGTGGTCAAGTTTAGAGTCGTGCGGCGAGCTGAATCACGGAAGCAGCATGATACAGGGGCACATTACTTTCCCCAAGAAAGCATGAGCGCGTAGATGATTTATTAGTAGGACAGACATTCCTGTCTGTCCCCCATTTGAATAATCAGCCTTTATCGAATTAATGGACAGGCAGGAATGCCTGTCCTACGAATAGTTAAAAAGAATTGCAGGGATTAGCGCGGCCGGAAGGAAATGATGCCTTGATAGTTTGTGATGCTCACCGAGGAGCGGCCATCACCAACGTCGCCGGTGACTTTGCGACCATCGCCCATCGATTTCATGCTGTTGTTCCAGAAAGGTCCCATCTCGAGTTTTCTGGTCGACGTCCACGCGACCAGCCGGAAAGCCGAGTCGGAAGGAATGCGCAGCGTGATGTTGCCGGAGTTGGACTTGAATTCGTAAGTGCCGCCGGAAGCAAGTTTGCCGTCAAAGAAGATATCGCCCATCGTGTTCGAAGCAAACACTCGCTCGGCGCCGATGCCGCTCAGAATGATATCGCCCTCCGAAGAGACATGCGCCCGCACTAATCCGCCATGAATGTTACTGACGGTAATCTGGCCGCGCTTGGTTTCCAGGTCTACGGAAGAACTTGCGGGAACATAGATATTGAAATTGACGTCGCCCACGTCGCTGCGTCCACGATTATCAGCCACGACATCTACGGTAACGCCATTCTCAGTTTGTCGCGGTGTAAATTGTGCGGAAGGTGACTCCAGGGTGGCGGTCATTTTGATCTCGTCGCGATCCCAAGTCTCGACGGTTATGGTTCCGGACAGGTTTTTCAATTCGAGGCGAACGTTTTTGCCGGCGGGGTAACGGCGGGTCACGCTCTTTTGCGCGGAGACACCCGTGGCGCCCACGAAAAGCACCAGGCAAACCAGAAAGAGATTGGCGCCGACGCGGGCGCGGCCCGATTCAATGAGAGGGAAAAGCATCTTGGTAACGGATCGGTTCATTAATCTAGGAAGTTCTGCTCGGAGTCTTTTTCAGCTTATTTGTGTACTCGCGTCAGCTCACAAATCCGAAAACTCCCTTAGCAGTGCCATTTTGTCATTCAAGGCTGAGTTCAGCATCTCCTCGGAAACTTCGTCATGAGGATTCTTGCGTAATTCGGCGAGCGAATTATTGACTGCCTGATCGATAACTTTGAGATTGCGATCGAACGTTTCGCGCATCTGCGGGCTCCAACGCGCCTTGTTCAATTCCACGCGTTGGTTCCAGTAACTGATTGCCTGTTGTTGTTGCCAGATACGATCCTCAGGCGATGACGTAGAACCGCCCAGGGCGACAATATCCGGACCGCGTCCGCCGGAACCGAATACCTTACCACCGAAGCGCTGCACGCCGACACCAGTTGCCAGAGCCACAACGACGACGATGGCGGCCACTGAAGCCGCGAGTTGTGGAAACGTAAGCTCCCAGCTTCTATGGCCCATGCGGCCCAGCCAGGCCACCTGCTTTTTTCCCGTCGCGCCGGAATTCTCGCCGGTCGGGCTTTTGCTTTCAATGACGTTGCGGATTCGCAACCAGAGCGCGCGTTCGTTTGGCGGCGCTTCGTATTGGCCGCGGTTTTCGCGGCAGAAGCTGACGATCTGGTTGAGATCGTTTCGCACCTCGGCGCACTCCAGGCATTCTTCCAGGTGAGCACTAAAGTTTGCGTAGTCAGCTCGTCCCAGAGATCCATCAACAAATTCGCTTAGTAAGTCTCGACATTTTTCGCAGTTCATTGCTTCATAACCTCTGACCGGTTGCGCAAAATTCTAACTTGATGGGCTCGCAACTATCATGGTCTCAAAATCAATCAAGGGGAGACTGCGTATCCGTGCCTTCGCGAGCGGGAAAAAGCTCGCTGCACGTTACTTTTTTGAGCGTTTCCCAACGGGTTTTCCGTGGTTTCGGGGCGACCGGTGAAACCTGCGGACTCTGTTGGAAGCTATTGGGGCTCATTCTGTTGCCTCAAAAGTCCTCGTAATTTCATGCGCGCCTTATGAAGTTGCGATTTCGACGTTCCGACTGAGCATCCCAGCATGCGCGCAATCTCTTCGTGCTCGTGTCCTTCGATATCATGGAGAGTGAAAACCGTACGGTACCCAGGCGGCAATTGGGCGATTGCCTTGTCCAGGGCGATGCGATCGACCACCGGCATGGAGTTGGGGTTTTCGGTGCCTTTTACAATTTGAATCGGCGTTTCGCCGTCTTCCGTGGTCTGCTCCATGCGCACGCCGCGCTTGCGGAAGTGCATCAGCACCTGGTTCACCGTCAGCCGGTGGAGCCAGGTCGTGAAGGCCGACTCGCCACGAAAGCTGCCTATCTTGCGAAAGAGCTGGATGAAGACTTCCTGAGCGAGGTCTTCCGCCTCCGAGACGTTTTGGGTCATGCGCAGGCAGAGAGAATAGACGCGACGATTGTGGCGCTGGTAAAGCTCCTCGAAGGCTTGCATGTCGCCCCCGTGAGCCGCCTGCGCCAGCTCGTAGTCCGATCTTCCACTTGTCTCGGTTTCGGCTGCGGTCACGTTTTATTTCGCTCGGGCTCAGTCGCGAAGTTGACTGTACATCTTCACTGCCTGTTCACCGACATGCAACGCGTCCGCGTGATTTCAACAAAACAGCGCCCGGTTCGTCCCCTGCAAAAGCGCAAGGCCGGCTGGGGAGACCGGGCGGGTTCACGTGGTTTGTGATGCGGCGCTTCTCGCGCGTCGTTGCCCTTGCTCGTCTGAAAACTCAGTTTCTTCGGTTCGCCGTTCTAACGCTCCTCTTGATAGTGCGACAGCCCTGGCAATCGTGAGCTAACCGTTCCGGAAAGAAGCTCAAGCTAGCCCGTTACGTTTGGGCGGGCCGCAACTAATCTTCGATTGACGTTATGTGGCTGGGATTTAGTATGCAATTTCAGGTGTAACCCTGACAAGGCCGGACACGGCTTGAGCGCTATGCCTATGTCCAGTAGGTGCGATCGAGCGAACGATAACCGACGGCCTCAGCGACGTGCGCGGCGGCGATGTTTTCCGAGCCTTCAAGATCCGCGATAGTGCGACTTACTTTCAAAATGCGATCGTAGGCGCGCGCGGACAAGCCCAGGCGGGCCATGGCGCGTTCCAGCATCACCTCGCTCTCCGAATCGATCGCACAATAATCACGGATCAGTTTTGGCGTCATCGCGGCGTTCGCAAATATGCCGTGGCCGGCAAAACGCTTCTGCTGACTTTCGCGAGCACGGATAACGCGCTCACGGATGGCAGCCGACGATTCGGATTCGGTCGCCGGCTGACCTACCAACTCTCTGAACTTCACGGCAGGTACATCAACGTGGATGTCGATGCGATCTAGCAGTGGTCCCGAAATCCGTCCCACGTAACGTTGAATCTGCAGCGGGGAACAACGACATTCACGCGTCGGGTCATTCCAAAAACCACAGGGACAGGGATTCATTGCCGCCGCGAGCATGAACGAGGCGGGAAAGGTCAGCGACATCGCGGCGCGGCTAATCGTCACTCGCTCATCTTCCAGAGGCTGGCGCAGAACTTCGAGAACGCTGCGATCGAATTCCGGCAGTTCATCGAGGAAAAGTACTCCCTGATGCGCCAGCGAAACTTCGCCGGGGCGTGGGACTGCGCCGCCTCCGATCAAACCGGCATCGCTGATGGTGTGATGCGGTGAACGAAAGGGCCTTTCGGTTACCAGACCCGCCCGGCCGGTCAATCCCGCGACCGAATGGATTTTCGTCAACTCCAGCGCGGCTTCGAATTCCAATGGCGGCAGGATCGTCGGCAGACGCTTGGCCAGCATTGTTTTGCCCGAACCGGGTGGACCGATCAGCAGGATATTGTGTGACCCGGCGCTCGCAACTTCCAGAGCGCGCTTGGCCGCAAGCTGGCCCCGCACTTCGCCGAAATCAACCCGGTAGTGGTCCTTATGAATGAGTATCTCGGACGGGTTAACGCGCAACGGCTTTGGCGGCGAAGCGGATCGCAGCGCGGCGATCAAATCTACTGCGCCTCGCAGATCGCTTACGGGATAAACGTCGACGCCGGAAACAACTGCAGCCTCTTTGGCATTCTCTTCAGGCAAGATCAGGTGCCTGATGGCCGAGTCGCGGGCACGTAAGGCGATAGGCAGAGCGCCTTTGATGGCGCGCACGCGGCCGTCCAGCGACAACTCGCCGACGGAAAGTGTGTCCGTGAGATTCTCAGTGTTCCCGAGATCGCCGTTGGCGCCGAGAATGCCGAGGGCGATTGGTAAGTCGAAACTGGCGCCTTCCTTGCGCACGTCCGCCGGAGCAAGGTTGATGGTCGTCTTTTGAAAAGGGAAAAAGAAGGCGCAGTTCGTGATGGCTGCTCGAATGCGCTCGCGCGACTCTCGCACCGCCGCGTCGGGCAAACCAACGATGGTGACGGTGGAAGGCGATTCTTCATTGCGCACCGGGGTCAGATCGACCTCTACGTCGACCAGATCGGCGTCGATGCCATACACGGCGGCTGATTGCGTGCGGAAAAGCACGTGCGGGAAAACTCCCGAAAGAGGTGGTAAAACTGTGGCGGGAAAAACTCCGAAAGCGATTGAAAGAAACAAAGCGCGCTTACGAATGAAAACTCGGAAGCGCGCTCGTTAGTAAGCCTTCGCGCCTGGGAAGCGCGTCGCGCGTTATTTCTGGGAAGCGGGCAACCTGATCTCCTGGCCCGCTCTGAGTTCTACATTGACCGCGACGCCGTTGAGGCGCGCGAGATCGTCAGCCGAAACCTTTCGAGCCGCAGCGATCTTGGCAATCGTGTCACCCTTGCGTGCCCGAATCTTGGTCGGAGCGGCCGGTGCTGCCTCAGCGGTGCCGGTGGTTGTCTTGGCTCGTTTCCAGTTTGTCAGGCGAACATTACTGTTGGGCGCTACCAGTTTGGTAGTGCTCTTCAAGTCGACGCCGGTATTCATTGCCTGAAGCTGAGCGACACTGACGCCCGTTCGATTGGCGACCGATTGCAGGTCTTCGCCGGGAGCAATGGAAATCACGCGAGCGGATTCGCGACGATCACCCGGTACTCGCTTCAATACGGCCACCAACTGCTTTGATTTGCCGGCTGGGACACGAAGGTTGTAAGCCTCCCCTCGCGGTGTAACGTCGCGCCGCAGTTCCGGATTCAAACTCTGCACGTAATCGACACTGGTGTCGGTAGCATCGGCGATTAAACGCAAACTGGTGGCATTCGGCACCTGCACGATGTCATACGAAAGCGCCGGCTCGCGGCGAATTCCCGTGAAGCCGTACTTCTCAGGATTCTTGGCAATCAAGATCGTCGCCAGAATGTTGGGAACGTAATTGCGTGTCTCCTGGGCGATGAACGGATATATCTTCCAGAAGTTTGCGGTGCCGGCACGACCAATCGCGCGGTCTACGTTGGACTGGCCCGTATTATATGCCGCCATCGCGAGGGCCCAGTCGCCATTGAAGTGGTCCGCCAGCTGGCGCAAATACTTGGCCGATGCCGCGGTGGCCTTCTCAAAACTATTACGCTCGTCTACGTAAGCGGTCTGACGAAGTCCATAGCCACGACCGGTGCTGGGCACAAACTGCCACAAGCCTGAGGCGGCGGCCGACGAAAACGCTTTTGGACTCCAGGCGCTCTCGACCTGGCCCAACCAAATAATGTCTTCGGGTACGCCTTCTCGTCTGAATGTCTCTCTCGCGAGTTTTTGATATCTCCCGGAACGGCGCAGACCAGCTTCCATCGTGGAGCGGCCGCGGCCCTGGTAGTAATTAATGAACTGCTGGATCAGCGGGTTGGTCGTAAACGAAAAGTTTACCGAATTCTTCGCGAGCTCAAGCGCTTCGACGTCAGCGGGCGTCACGTTCTGCTCTTCCGGAGTCAGAATCAACTTGCTCAGTGGATCCAGCGGAGAAGGATCAAACCCCTGTTGCCGGAAACCGATTTGCAACGGCGGCGGGGGATCATTCTTCGCGATCTGTTGGTTTGGTTGCAGCTGAGGAGCAGTTGTGTTTTGCGCCAATACCGCCGCGTTAGATTGCGTTACCGGCACCACCGGTATTTCCACGCGGTACACGCGCTCGACCAGCTCAAGATAGAAAGTCTGCAAACGTTGGTTAGCGCGGACATCCAACCCGGATTCAAGAACCGTATCAACGGCCTTATCGAATTTCTGACGGGCTTGATCGCGCTCGTTGGCTTTCAGATGCAGTTCAGCTTCTTTGAAATAGACTTCGGCACGGTCAATGATCTGGTCGACGCGAGCGTCAGTCTTCTCAACTGCAGACGGCGTAGTCCGGGCAGACGAACCCCCTGGAATCTGAGCTTGAATTATGGCTGGGACAAAAAACGTCGCGGTAAGACCTGCGCGAACTATCCAACGGGGGAAGCTACTTGTCATCAATCGTTGTTCTCCTTCACTAAGGCTCGGGCGAATCCACGACTGCGGCCTCTTCCGAAAGAGTCGCGCCTGCGGCATCCACTAATCATTAACATGCGAGGTCGTTAGAAAGTTCCCCTTTTTTGAGCCGGCTGGGTGGCAGGCTCTCCATTGTTGAACCAACTGACTGCCGGAGGTTATCACACGATTTTGGGGGGTGTCAAACAACCTCTAGCTCAAAATATAAGGGGAATTTGGGAGTTTTCCCATTGATTTCTTTACCCACGCTTACATCAGATGCCCCGGCTCTGGCAGGGGTTGCGCCCCGCTTAAACACTTCTGCCTGTTGCTGCCTGAGGCATACGCGGCGGCCGAACCCCAGACGATACGGGGGTAGCGTTTTTCTCTTTCAGCGCTTCGCGGAAGACCTGGCGCATGTGGTCAACAAAAACGAACCGGATGTCCTTAAACAGGTCTTTTGGCACTTCATCGAGGTCCCGGCGGTTCTGAGTAGGCAGAATAATGGTGCTGACGCGGGCGCGTCTGGCGGCGAGGACTTTCTCTTTGACGCCACCGACTGGCAGCACATTTCCCCGCAAAGTGATTTCGCCGGTCATGGCAACGTCCTTGCGTACGGCGCGCTGGGACAGAACCGAAACCATCGCAATAGCCAGTGTAATGCCTGCCGAAGGGCCGTCCTTGGGTATCGCGCCTTCCGGGATATGTATGTGGATATCGTAGTTGGCAAAGTCCTCTTCATTGATCTCGAGTTCTTTTGCACGAGATTTTGCATAAGAAAAAGCAGCTTGCGCCGATTCACGCATTACTTCGCCCAGCTGGCCGGTCAAAACCAGGTTGCCCTTTCCTTTTACGCGCAAAGCCTCGATAAAGAGGATATCGCCGCCAACCGCAGTCCATGCCAGACCGGTGGCAACTCCAATCTGATCTTTTTTCAGAACTTCTTCGGGAATTACTTTGGGCGCGCCCAAAAACTCGTGCAGGTTCTTTAGTGAAATCCGCACGGTACGCTTGTTTCCTTCGGCGATGCGCCGCGCCACCTTGCGGCAGATGGCGCCGATCTCGCGTTCCAGTTGCCGCAAACCGGCCTCATGTGTGTATTGCTGAATGATCGCGTTTAGCGCCGTGGCTGAGAGGTTCAGCTCGCGCGCTGTGATGCCGTTCTCTTCAGTCTGCTTTGGCAGCAAGTGACGCTTGGCGATCTCGCGTTTTTCTTCTTCCGTGTAGCCCGCCAGGCGGATCACTTCCATCCGGTCTCGCAATGCAGGCTGGATCGTATCCAGTATGTTTGCCGTCGTCATGAAGATCACATTCGAAAGATCGAACGTCACGCCGAGGTAATTGTCGCGGAAACTATTGTTCTGTTCCGGATCGAGGACTTCCAACAAGGCAGACGAGGGATCGCCACGGAAATCTGCGCCCACCTTATCGATCTCGTCAAACATGATCAGCGGATTGTTTGTTCCCGCCTGCTGCACAGCCTGGATAACGCGCCCGGGCATCGCGCCCACGTAGGTGCGCCGGTGGCCGCGAATCTCTGCTTCGTCATGCACACCACCCAGGGAAAGGCGGACAAATTTTCGTCCCAGCGCGCGCGCGATCGAGCGGCCCAGCGAGGTTTTCCCAACGCCCGGAGGACCCACCAAACAAAGAATAGGACCCTTTGGCTTTTCCTTCAGCTTGCGCACCGCCAGTGCTTCGAGGATGCGGTCTTTTACTTTTTCGAGGCCGTAGTGATCTTCATTCAGAATCTTTTCAGCCTTGTGCAGGTCGAGGTTGTCCTTCGAAGCCTTGGACCATGGCAGTTCCGTCATGATCTCCATCCAGTTGCGGAGGGTAGCCGTTTCCGCCGCGTCCGGATGCATTCTCTCCAGCTTCTTTAATTGCCGCAGCGCTTCTTCATCTGCCGCCTTAGGCATCTTCGCGGCTTCAATCTTTTCGCGGAACACCGCGATCTCTTCCGCCAGCTCGTTAACTTCGCCGAGTTCGGTTTGGATCGCTTTCATCTGCTGGCGAAGGTAAAACTCGCGCTGCGAACGATCGATGTCGGCACGGGCCTGCGTATTGATCTCCTGCTGGACGGTCAACACCTCGATCTCTTTGTTCAGCAAATCATTCACGCGACGCAGCCGCGCGGTCGTGTCGGCTATGTCCAGAACTGACTGGGCGTCTTCAACTTTCAGCTCCAGGTTGGAGGCGGAAAGGTCCGCCAGACGGCCGGCATCGTCCAGGTTCGCGATGATGGCCATCACTTCGGGCGAAATGTTCTTGCCCAGGCTCGCGGCCTTTTCCATTGAGCCGCGCACGTTGCGAATCAACGCTTCGACTTCAAGCGAACGCTCGGAGGCCAGCGTCTCTTTCACGACCTGAAGATGCGCGCGCAGATACTCGCCGCTCGCTTCGACAGACTCAATGCGGGCGCGCGCCAGACCCTGGACCAGCACCCGTATGCGGCCATCCGGCAGCTTCAGCATGCGCATGATGACTGCGACTGTTCCAATCTTGTAGAGGTCGTCGCTGGCAGGCTCTTCCTTGTCGAGATCCTTTTGCGACACTAGCAGGATCATGCGATTTTCGCCGAGGGCCTCATCAACCGCGCGAATCGAACGTTCGCGGGAAACGAAGAGCGGCACAATCATGAACGGATAGATGACGATATCGCGCAGCGGCAGCACCGGCAGATACTCGGGAATCTGCAACTGCTGCTCGATGGCTTCCGTGTTTTCGATTTCCTCGGCGGTTTCTATTTCGCCGGCGATAGCGATGTTTCCTGTTTGCGAGTCGTCCAAAATTCTAACCCCTAGTTGATTTCTTTGATGGGAACGCGAAACTCGGTTCCTCTCCGATCCTTAGTCTTCGGCAAGCGGACCAGCAAAACTCCGTTGGCTAACTCCGCCCGCGCTTCTTTGATGCTGATAGTCCAGCGCAAGTGTACGACGCGACTAAAGTTCCCGAAGCTGCGCTCCGAGCATAGGTGCGAAACAACTCGCTGGCGGGACACGCGCTTCTTTTTTGTGCCCCAGATGCGCAGCTTGGTGCTGGTCAGTCCGACTTTGATCTGTTCGGCGCTGATTCCCGGCAGCTCCACTCTTACCGTTACCGCGACTTCCGTTTCACAAACATCGACCGGAGGTGACCAGGCGCCGGTCGCCAGTGGTCCTTCTGCTTCGGCAGCTTCCTGCAGAGTAGCAAATAGCCGGCCGATCCGATCGCGCAGGCGTTTTATTTCGAGAGCTTCGAGCCCTCTCGCTACAACTGCTTTCATCGATCTCCACGGTAACGGTGCGGTCCAGGTGTCCCCACTCGCTCTTCTTAAACCTTTTTCGGAACGCCGGCCGAACGCGAACGCACCAGGTGTTTCAGTTCATGCATGAACTCTGAAACGTCTTCAAACTCCAGATAAACTGAAGCAAAACGAACGTACGCCACTTTATCCAACTCTTTCAAACGGCGCATTATCATCTCGCCAATCTTGCTGGTCGGGCGTTCGCGCTCTGGCGATTCCTGAACATATTTTTCGATCGTGTTCACGATGGCGTCCAGCTTGGCTGAAGGTACGGGACGCTTTTCACAAGCCCGTAGTAATCCGGCCATGACCTTGGTGCGATCGAAGGACTCCCGGCGACCGTCCTTCTTAATGACCATGTGCGGTATTTCGTCGATGCGCTCATACGACGTGAAGCGACGCTCACACTTCAGGCACTCGCGCCGGCGTCGGATCGCATCACCTTCGCGCGACTCGCGCGAGTCGACCACTTTATCTTCAATGAATCCACAGAAGGGACATTTCATATCAGCCTCATCAGTTTAGGGGAACAGATTACGGTGCTCATTTTCCAGAAACAGCGCTTTCCAGTTGCTCCGCGCCCAGCGGCGCGAGCGGCCGGATCGTTTCATCTTCGACTGCGTGCTCGACGGATTTAGGAGAAGTCAAAGCTCGCAGGCGAGCAATGTTGATATCGCCACGCAGAAAATAATAAAGACCAAAGATAACGGCCGGGCCAAAGTCCACCAAGTGCAAAATAATCGTTACGCCCGCAGCCTGGTCGCGTCCGATTCCCAGAAACAGCAAACCCGCCGCGGTGGCTGCATGAAAGGCGCCGGCCGCACCACCCGGTGTCGGAACTACCGAACCAACCATTGACCAACCCAAAACGAATAGCACCTGGCTAAGCCCAAAGTTCATGCCAAACGCCCGAAAAACCAGAAGGTTGGCAAATGCGATTGAAAACCACAGCAGCAAGCTCCAGCCCGCCGTCACCGCGAGTTCGCGCCGTTTTGATAGGACGCTCAAAGCGATCGCCAGTTGCTCCAGCAAAGAAACAACGGCGCGCTTCGCTCGCACCGGGACCAGCGGAACGCGCGAAAGCGTCGTATCAAACCAGGAAACAACTGCTGCCGATCTTCGTTTGAACCAAGCCAAAAGTACGAGCCCCAGAATCGCAGCTACAACCAGTCCAGCTCCCGCGGCGCGCACATTCGAAAGTTCCGACAGACTGTTGGGTGGAACTCGAAACCATAAAAGGTTCAGCGAGAACAACAACAACACGGTGATCGAATCGTAGATTCGCTCAACCATGATGGTGACGAAGGAGGCACTGGGACGCACGCGCTGGTCACGCATCGGCAGCACGACCGGTCGCACCACCTCGCCCATTCGGCCAAATAAGAAAACGGCAGTAAAACCTACGGTGGTCGCGACAAACAGCTCGCGCACCGCGGCTGGTGTCAGCGGCGCCAACAATGCGCGCCAGCGCAGCGCCCGGATCAAATACGCGCCGCAAACAATCGCCGTCGCGGCCGCAATCAAACGCCAGTCCGATTGTCGCACCGTGATTCTGACTTGCGCCCAATCCAGACGGCGTCCGAACCACCAGAAAATCAGTGCGGCCAGCAGGAGTAGGAATCCGAACTCCAGGTATCTACGCAAAGTATTCTAAGTACTTAAGAGGACAGTGTGCCTGGCACAAAATCGACGACAAACTTGACAGTCGTCGCACCGTAACCACAAGATATTGGGTGGCACGGCAAGGCTACAATAGGAACCTACGAAGGTGCAAGCGGGGGCCGGACAGCATCCATCCGACTGTTTCGAGGCGAACCGTGGGGGATCGGGGGACAGGGCATAAATCCAAGGAACTTTGGATCTTGCGAAGACGTAACTTGCTTCGGGATAGAAGTTTTGACCGGCGAGACGGTCGAAGGAACGAATGAGGATACTAACGGTGGGGGCTGCGAAAAGCTTGGCGGTCAGCGCTGGAGGCGATTTGGTCAGGAGATGTCGCGCAGGTGATAGCGCGGCCTGGGAGGAAATTGTCCAGAGCTTCTCCCGCCGGATCTACAACCTCGCTTACCGTTTCACTTCGCGAGCAGACACCGCCGAAGACCTCACTCAGGAAGTTTTTATCAGGGTCTATCGCTCCCTTGAGCAATACGATGCCCGGCAAGGCGACTTGCAGAACTGGCTCATGCGCCTGGCGCGCAATCTGATTATTGACGACTATCGCCGTCGCCAAAGGGCTCCGCAAAACGCCCAGGCAGATGATCTCGAGGATCACACATATCACCTGAAGGCGAACAGCGGATCGGTACAGACGGAGATGGAACGACGCGAGCTTGGCGTTCAGGTCCAGGCCGGCATTGATAAACTTTCCCCGGATTTGCGGACCTGCGTGATTCTTCGGGACATTGAGGAACTCAGCTATCAGGAAATCGTTGATCTCTTAAAGATACCCGAAGGGACCGTGAAGTCGCGGATTAACCGGGGGCGGATTGAGTTGGCGAAGATTTTGCGCCGCATGCGCGTCGTGCAAATGAACGCGGCGACATAAAGAAGTGGAAGAGAAGGAATAAACATACCAAATGCTTTGCGCGGATTTTGAGAATCGGTTGACTGATTATTTTGACGAGACGCTCGACGTGTCGACGCATCAGGCGTTTGTCGAACACGCGATGCGTTGTCCGGTGTGTCACGAGCTATTGAGCGAAGTAAAAAACGCGATGCAGGCGTGCGTCGTTTCAAAGGTTCCCAACCCCGGGGCGGCCCTGGAGGCTCGCATCCTGTTGCGAACCATGCCCGCAACGGTGATGTCCTGCGAAGAGTTTGAAGAGTGTCTGACTGATTATCTGGATGGCTATTTGCCCGCCGCGCTCTATCATCGCTGGGAGCGTCACGCGGCGTTGTGCAGCCAATGCACCGACTTGCCCGGAGAAGTAGTGCGCGCGATCGGCGCTTGTTACACCTATGTGGGCGAGGAAAAACCAGTACCAGCTGGCCTGGAAGCGCGCATTCTGCAAGCCACTGTGGGATCAGAGCGGCTGCAAACTGTGTCCGAACCGCTGACCACTCGCCTGGCATCGATACTGCGCCATTGGTTGGATCCAATCATTTCGCCGCAACTGGCTACGGTCGCAACCATGTTGCTGATCGCCGTGTTTGTTCTGACCAACACGGTTTCGGCGGACGGCTCAATCAGTGGCATGTACAGCGCGAGTCTGCGGCTGGCGCAACAAACCTATGTGGGAGGCGCGACCACTGCCGTAAAGAGTGCTGAGCTTTCCGACGACTTAAAGGAAATAGCCGGCAGCGTGACGAATTTGGTAAATGGCAACAATCAAAAGGGAAATCGCTCGGAATCAGACCAGCAGAAGAATGCAAACGGTTCGCAGCATAAGTAGGACAGACATTCCTGTCTGTCCCGTTTGAGTAGTTTGAAAGTTGGAATAATTGAACCAGGGACAGGCAGGAATGCCTGTCCTACAAATAAAATGAATTGCGCTTATCACATAAAGAATCCTGCCGCCGTTCAGTGTCATAACTGCGCACGGCCGCTCTGTCCCGCCTGTGACCATCGCATTCGCGGATTTCCCTTTTGCCAGGATTGTATTGTCGCCGGCGTAGAATTGTTGCGCCAGCACGTCAACGCGCCTCCACAGCAAGTGGCGCAACGGCGCACCTCGCCGTTCGTGGCAACACTTCTGTCGTTTGTGCCTGGCCTGGGAGCGGCGTACAACGGCCAAACTTCGAAAGCCATTGTACATTTCGCCATCTTTGCCAGCTTTTTCCAGATGGCAGTCGTTACCGACGGCGTGCAGTTTTTCATTCTCGGTGTGATTGGCACCTGGCTCTTTGCTACGGTGGATGCCTGTAGAACCGCGCAACTAATTAGATCTGGTCGCGCTCCCGATGAAGAAGAAGACGTGATTGCTCGTCGCTTGTACGGGAATCCGTTTGCGTGGGGCGTAACCCTGATGGTGCTGGGCGCCGTGTTCCTGCTGCATACGTTGCTGGGAGTGCGATTGCCGGTGCGCCAGTTGTTGCCCCTGGCCCTGGTGGCGTTGGGAGCGTATATGTTCTTCGATTACCTGCGCCGCCGTCGTAGTGGTGATCAGACCGGGCGGTCCTTTGATACGCGCCGTCCACCGCCCTCCGTCGTCGGCACCGGGCCGCTGGGCCAATCATATGGGACTGGCGATATCGTGACTCAAATATCGCAGCGGGGAATGGGCTCGGCCCCTTTTCAACAGCGGCCGTAGTCAGAAGACGAAACAGGTTTTGGAAGGATTGCGTTTATGGTTCTGCTTTTAAAAATGGCTGGTGCAATTTTAGCCGCCGCCCTCCTGGCGGTCACCTTACTCAAATCCCTGATCGGCCTGGTCGGTGTCCTGCTCGTGCTGGTGAAGGTTGTGATTGTTATTGCCTTCATCGGCCTCATGGTCGTGATCGTAATTTCTATCATGCGTTCTCGTTCCCGGGCGCGCGCCGAACGCGACGACTTCTAAGCTTTTCCTGCCATTATCCTCGAAATCGAATACCGCGGATTTTCCTGCCGAGCTGTGTTTTTTGACCGGCCTGAGCGTTTGCAATCCTTGAGTTTGGTGTGATAGGGTGCGCCTTCCTTGTAGCAATCAGGCTGATTCGGCGGCATCCGCAGTATCTACGGATTCGGGTCACCCGCTGCAAAGTCCAAGCAGGAAAAAGCAAACTAAGACCTCGTCAAAGTACAGTTAGCATAGGCCGCCCTATGGTGCCTATGCCTTTCGTGGTCGCCCGCGCAAACCCTCCCCCGGGTCCAAAATGCGTGGCTTGCGGCTCAGCAGAGGAATTGATCTAATGATCAGAGATGACCGCTTTTACGCATTTATCGTTGCTCGCACCTCCCGTTCACGTTCCCACATCCGTCGCGTCTGCCTACATAAGCGCTGGCTAAAACTCTTCGCGGTACTGTTGTTAACCGTGTTGTGCGGGTTGGCTTATGGGTTTTATGGCCTGACGCAGCAGGCACAGCACCTGCGAATCGAACATGAGAATCAGCGTCTGCGCGCGGAAAATGAAAAGCAGCGCAAAGAACTAAAGAACCTGAACAATCGAGTTGATGCAGTAGAAGACACGTCGCGCAGACTGGCCGAGATTTCGGGCATCCCGCACGATCAGCAGGCAGTCCTTCACGGGCAGGGCGGTCCGGCCATTCCTTTGGACGGCGCCGCACTCGCTGCGCTGGAAAACAAAACCGCGCACTTGGAACAAGCGCTTGGCAAATACGAAGCGGTCTTGCGCGAACGGGGCATGACACCTTCCCTCTGGCCCATCATCGGGCGGCTGGAAAGTGGCTTTGGCGGACGGCGAAACCCGTTTGGCGGCAGCTCATTTGAGTTCCATACCGGTCAGGATATCGTGGCGGCGTGGGGCACTCCCGTGGTAGCAGCGGCCAGCGGCAAGGTCATTATCGCGGGCTGGCAACATGGCTATGGTCAGGTCGTATATATCGATCATGGCAGCGGCCTGACGACTCGATACGGCCACCTTTCCCAAATCGGGGTCAAGATAGGACAAATGATTTCTCGCGGAGACCTGCTGGGCAAGGTCGGATCTACCGGGCGTTCGACCGGACCACACCTCCACTACGAGGTCCGGATTAATGATAATGCGGTGGATCCTTTGCAATACCTGCTCGGCGACCAGAACTAAATTGAGCACTGAAGGGCGGCACCGGCCGCCCTTTTGTTGTCCATTTCCCCTCGCATTAACTAGAATCTTCCCTCCTGATTACTTCAACCAGCAAAGGAATTCGTAACATGCCTGACAGGTTCGCGCGCGTCGCGGCGATAGTGCTCGCCGCCGTTGTCTTCGTAAGCGTTGTGCACTTGCCCGCCCGTGGGGACGAGGGCATGTTTCTGCCCGACGCCATTAGTACGCTGCCGATAAAGAAGTTAAACCAGCGCGGGCTGAAGATTCCGATTACCGATCTCTACAATCCCGACGGCGTAAGTATTAAAGACGCGATCGTAATCGTAGATGGCGGGACGGGCGAGTTTCTTTCGCCGGACGGCCTCCTTCTGACAAATCATCATGTCGCCTTCGAAGCTCTGGCAAGTGCTTCCGAGCAAACCAAAGACTATGCGACTAATGGATACCTGGCGCGAGATCGAAGCTCAGAACTACCGGCAAGAGGTTATACGGTTTCGATTCCGCAGGAGATCAAAGATGTCACCGCCGAAGTCCTGGCCGGTGTGACTGAGGCGATGTCGCAGGGCGAACGCGCTGCCGCAATTCAAAGCAAGGTCAGAAGCATGGTGGAAGCGGCCAGGCATCCCGCGGACGGCATCACGGCCCAGATCCTGCCACTGCACGAAGGCCTTTCCTATTACAAGTTCACTTACCAGGTTCTGCGCGACGTGCGCATTGTCTATTCGCCGCCGAAAGCGATTGGGTTCTTTGGCGGCGACCCGGATAACTTCGAATGGCCGCGACATTGTGGAGACTTTACGTTCATGCGTGCTTACGTCGGTGCTGACGGAAAGCCTGCTGAATACGCGACCGGGAATGTGCCTTTCAAACCAAAGAAGTTTCTTTCAATCTCCCTGGCCGGAATTAAGGAAGGCGACTTCATGATGGTCATGGGATATCCGGGCCTGACGCGGCGCTATCGCGAAAGCTATTCGGTGGCCTACAACCAGGACGTGGCTATTCCTTTTGAGATAGATAATTTTACTAAACAGATCGAAGCGTTAGAAAATGCAGGCAAGAACGACGAAGCGCTGCGCATGAAGCTGCAAAGCAACATCTTTGACATTGCGAACACTTTGAAGAACGACGAAGGGTCGGTGCTGGCCATGCGCCGGGCTGATATCGTCGGCAAAAAGCGCGCACAGGAAGCGGCCTTCACGCGTTGGCTGGAAGCAGATCCGGCGCGCAAAGCTAAGTACGGCGCAGCTCTCCCCAGTCTAGCCAAGGCTTACGAAGAGCTGAACGCAACCGCAGCTAGAAATTTGTTGGTTCCGCAACTCTTACAGTCCAGCGATCTGTTGGCCATTGGTTTTAGCGCGCAAGGCGTTGCGGCGATCAAGGAACGGCCGGGTTCGGATTCCGATCCGGCGGTAGCAGCTGCGGTGGCTCGAGCTCTCAACAATGCTAAGGCCGCCGTGCCCGAACGCAATCTTTCAGTGGAGCGCGAACTGCTGACCTACATGTTGCGACGCGCGGCTGAATTGCCGCCCGGGCAAAAGATCGAAGCGATCGAAAAACGGTTTGCCGGAATGCAGGGAGAGGCCCGCCGCCGCGCTGAAGAAGACTTCGCCCGAAGCATTGTCGACAGCAAGAACTTTGTGACCGAAGAATCCATGACCCGGCTGTTTGGACTTTCACTGGCCCAACTGCGTGAGTTGCATGAACCCTTCATTGAGTTAGCTCTGGAACTTGCCCCACTGCTCGCGCAAGTTCAGATGAGCACCCAACAGTTCAACGCGACGGTGGCAAGATGGCGGCCCTTGATGGTCCAGGGCATCAGTGAAATGCAGGGCTTCAGATCTTATCCCGATGCGAATCGGACGCTGCGCTTCACCTACGGCGAAGTGAAGGGCTACGTTCCTCACGATGCCGCAATCTATCAGGCGTTCACAACCCTGGCGGGCGTCATTGAAAAGGACACTGGCCGCGAACCGTTTGATGTGCCTGAGAAACTGAAACAGCTCTATCGCAGTCGCGACTTTGGCGCATATGGGAACTCTGACGGATCGAATGTCCCGGTTAATTTTCTTTCGACGACCGATATCATCGGCGGTAACTCCGGGTCGCCGATCCTGAACGGACGCGGCGAGCAGGTCGGAATTGTCTTTGATGGCAACTATGAAGGCCTGGGGAACGACTTTTTCTACAACGATCCCAAGGGGCGAACGATTTCCGTCGACATTCGTTACGTGCTTTTCATCCTCGACAAGTTTGGCGGCGCGGGTTACCTGCTAAAGGAATTGGATATTAAGAACGCGCCGGCGGCTTTGCGCAAAGCAGCTTGAAACTTCGAAGCGCATTCCTCGCCCGGGCTGTCCGGGAATGCACATGGGCGTGGGGCAGAATCGATCCAAGACCCTGATTTCCTGCAAAACATTGGGAAATTTGCAGGAAATTTACAGTTTTTATGCTTGACAGGTCGAAAGTCTTTCGCTTAGTATGCGCCGTCGTTTCAATGCCGGGACTTTCAGCTAGTTCAATCCCGCATTTCGCTTTACGGGCGTTACAGTAATGAGTTTTACAGTTTTCCCCCCGGTAGTCTGCGTATGGTGATATCGCGCGTTGTGCGTTATGACCATGCGCTTTTTTGCTGATTGTGTTTCCGTGCAGCGCCCCATTTCACAAAGCGCGTCCGGCTCACAAGCATTAACCAAGTCGGTCGGTAGCACAGATGGCAATCTGTGACAGTTGCCTGATACAGGTTGCAACCAGTGCTACACGCCCCGTTTTACGTTCAGGAGGATTTGTTCGTTATGTCTAGAATAACCGGTAAGGTCAAGTGGTTTAACAATTCCAAGGGCTATGGCTTCATTGAGCAGCCTGGCTCTGCAGACATCTTTGTTCACTACAGCGCCATCCAAGGCGACGGCTTCAAGACGCTCGAAGAGGGTCAGGATGTCGAGTTCGAAGTGACGCAGGGTCCGAAAGGGCCACAGGCGGAAAAAGTGACGAAGGCGTAAGTCTCCCCGGCTTTCACAGCAAAGCCACTGACTGCTTCCGGTCCTGAATCCGGGAAGCGCTAGAAAATCAAAACAGGCGACCTCTTATTTCCAGAGGCCGCCTGTTTTGCGTTTGCGTAAGGATCTCGTCGCTACGCGAACATCCTGGTAGCGCCGGCGAAGGCCAGCGCCAATCAGACTCTTATTCTTTATCTGCTTTCGCTTTGAAACTGACATGGCCGCCGTCGACATCAACTGAAAACAAAACGCGGTCGCAACCAAGGTTCTCCTTCAGCGTGTCGGTCTTGGCGGCAATCAGGCGATGGAATCGAGGAAAGGAAAGATCTTCAGTCGCCTCACCGCATTTTCGTTTGGCTTCCACCAGGGCGTTGAATAACTCTTTTACGGTTTTCAGATCTTTGTGGCCATCGGAACAGAGGAAGGTGGTCCGCTCCACAGTGCCGGCAGCGCTGGCGCGCGCTGTGGCTCGCGCCGCAGCCCCGGCGTCGCGACCTTCTTCACGGCCTTGCATGGTACGGCGCCACATGTCGCGAAAGGCTGCATAGCGTGCCGCCAGGGAGTTGTAATGATAGCGTTGCGCGAACGTCAGCGAGCGATCGTCGCCCAGACGTTTGATATGGGCCTCGACGCGCATCTTGGTATCGTATGGCGCGCGTTTGACCGCGCCGTTGAAGTAGATATCAAATTCGATTTTCAGACGCCGAATGTCTTCCTCAAGCCGGGTTAACTGCTCTTCGACCGTAACGACGGTCTCAGCAACGTTCTGTTTGGCCTTGTTTCGTTCCTGTCGTTCGCGAGACCGGCGGGCAAATTTGTTATCTCTAATCGGCAAGGTGTTTCTCCTGATAGGACTGACGCACCGGGCGATGCGCGCACTTGATCGAGTCTAGGCGCATTGAAAGCAAGGTGTCAACGAACTTCTTTTAGCGAGTACTGATGGAGGTTGAGCGTTGCCTACCTTCAACGCGCGGTTCCATGAGGTCAGTACCACCAGGCGGTAGCAGGTGGGTTTCCATGATTGGCGATTGCGACCCACCGCCACCGCGTGGCGGTACTGACTTCCTGATTGATTCAAAGAGGCAGACAGACTACTCTTTGCAGCGAACCGAGATTCCATATGTCCAGGGCTGCCGAATCAAACACTGCATCATTGCGCCTGCTGCCGTCGGTTGACGCGCTCTTGCGCACCCCAGCAGCACAGCGTCTGAAGTCAGTCGTTGGTGCGCGCCGCTTGACGACCGTCGCTCGTGAGGTAACCGATAAGCTGCGAAGCGAAGTGCGTACCACAGACTCGAAGAAAGCAGAGGGCGCAAAGGACTCGCGGGAGACTTTGCTGGCAGAAGCTACGCATCGTTTGGAACTGGCCTGCCGGCGCGACGTGGGGTCTGGGATGCGCCGTGTGATCAATGCCACCGGCGTCGTCTTGCACACAAACCTGGGACGCGCCCCGTTGTCCGCGGAAGCTCGTCGCATGATCGCCGGTGAGGCGGCGGGCTACTGTACGCTCGAATACGATCTGGAGAACGCCGCGCGGGGTAGACGCGGCGGTCGAGTTGAAGAATTGTTGTGCGAACTCACCGGCGCCGAAGCCGCTTTGATGGTTAACAACTGCGCAGCAGCTGCGCTGCTGGTCTTAAATGTTTTGGCGAGCGACGGCGAAACAATTGTTTCGCGCGGCGAGCTGGTTGAGATCGGCGGTGACTTTCGGGTTCCTGATGTAATGGCGTCATCGGGCACGCGGATGATTGAAGTCGGAACTACCAATCGAACGCGCCTCGCCGACTATCAAAAAGTGATCAGTGACAAGACCCGGCTGATCATGCGCGTGCACACTTCAAACTATCGCATTGTCGGATTCACAAATACGCCCAGCCTGGCTGAATTATCAGAGCTCGCCCACAGTGCGGACCTTCCGCTTTACGAAGATGCCGGCTCAGGCGCGCTGTTGGATTTCTCACTTTATGGACTCACCGGGGAACCTTTGATCAGCGAATCGATCGCGGCGGGCGCCGATGTCGTGTCGTTTAGTGGGGACAAACTACTTGGTGGACCACAAGCGGGTCTGATTGTGGGCCGCGCGACAGTGATCGAGTCATTGCGGAAGCACCCGATGTACCGAGCGTTGCGCGCCGACAAACTGGCCCTCGCGGCACTGGAGGCCACTCTCGCTGCTTACCGCCGGGACGACGCGGTAGCCCAGATACCAACCTTGCGAATGATCGCGCTGTCCACCGAGGAAATAGGAGAGCGAGCTGAGGCGCTTAGGGTTAGAGTTGGCTCGGACAGCGGTTTGATGATGGAGTTGGTCGAAGGTGAATCCGCGATTGGCGGCGGTTCAGCCCCGACTACGAACCCTAAAACCGTACTGGTAGCCCTGTCTCATCCGCATCTCTCATCCGACGCGATCGAAGCGGCCCTGCGACACTCGGGGACTCCCGTAATCGCGCGCATCGCTGAGGGACGGGTACTGCTGGATCTGCGCACGGTTGCTGTGGAAGAAGAGCCAGAACTCATTAAGTCACTCAGCGCAGTTTCCTAATCAAAAGTAGGACAGGTATTCCTGCCTGTCCCAAGTTTCCTGACCAAACGTTTTCAATAGTGGACAGCAGGAATGCCTGTCCAACCTTTAGAACTCCCGAAAACACATTACTTGCCCAAAAATTGCCCATTCTGTGTATAATCCTTTGTCATCAAGTGCGTGGCTAAAGAGCGACGCATCTCAAGCCTAAAGGCGTTCGGCCCATCCGCCGAAATCCGCGCCACCGGAAATCGAAAATCTTGAAGAGTCTACTTTCCCTGAAATCACTTTTGTGTTCGTTGGGTCTGGCCGCAACATCCGGCGTGGCGGCCTGCACGCTCTGGCGCGCGGGTTGGTTGCAAACTGCCCAACAGATGTTCGTGTCTTATCGAAATTCCAACGAGACAGAACTCATCACGCCGGGCCTATGGCTGGGCTTACTTCTGATCGTTACGATCGCGATGTGTGCCGGTTTCTTTGTGGAGCGCGCCGGAGCGCGTCGATCGTTTCCGTACCTGGGCGCGGGCTTTCTTTTGTTCTCGCTGCTGAGCTTTGCCGCATCGCGCTTCCTGCAAATCGATATTCTCTTTGCGCCCATGGCGCTGGGGGCAGCCGGCGCCATCGGCATGGTCCAGGTTCGCCGCCTGTGGAGCATTGACGCGGCGCTCGCCGGCCATGTTCGCAAGGTGGCCTCACAGAGCCAGGCCACGAACACGGGTGTCGAAGGCGCACGCTTGATGAGTGGTCTCAAGCTTTTGCAAACCGTGCTCCCACTCGAAGAAGCAATTGTCTTTCAACCGAATGAAGATGGAATGCTTCAGGCTTCGGCACGTTTGCGATCGGGACCGACCGATGCGTTAAAGACAGGTCGCAATTCGATGTGGCGCAAAGTCGTCGCCCTGTGCGACAGCGCCGTCGCTACCGGCGAAATCGTGTTGGCCAAAGCCGGAAAGATAGATTCATTTGAAACGGTGGCCCTGCCGTTGGAACACGAAGGCCGCCGGGTTGGCGTTCTGTTATTGCGGCTGCGCGAAGACTTTGAACAAAGCGATCGCAAACTCTTATCAGCGGTTGGCGCGCAACTGGCTCGCAATCTGCAGCGCGACGAAGTGCGTAAGCAAAAGGTGGCCAGCGACAAGCTGAACTTTTTCTCCGCTCGCGCTTCCGGCCGGCGCCTGGATGCGTTCGATGTAGTCAGCGGGTTGCTGACTGAACAAAGATTCGGCTCGCACATCTTGACCGAAGCTCCGGACGGATACGCGGTTGCCTATCTGGATGGCACGCTTGCTTACTTCAACGAGCCTCTAGTAAACGCCGCGAGGATTAGTAAAATCGAAGCTGGCGATCTCGACCTGTTTGGCTTGCTGGAAACATTTCGCACGGGTGTGTTTGACGAGCCGGCGATCGCTGTGCGTCGTGTGTTGCAATCCGGCGATGCCTACGAAAGAGAGCTTCAATTTCCCGATCGCAATCAAACTTTGAAATTGAGAATCGCGCTACTTTGTGAGGACGCCTCCAACGGCAACGGCAATGGCAATGGCAATGGAAAGGGCAACGGCAACGGTAACGGCAAGCGGGTCGACTCCCGGCCCTTGTGCCTGGCGATAACCGTGCGGGACGTTACCAGTGCGAAAGAACACGAGAAACTGAAGAGCGACATGATTTCACTGATGTCGCACGAACTGCGGACGCCGATTACCAGTATCAACGGATTCGCCGAACTCCTCGCCGCCGATGAAACAATTCCCCAGGAATCCCGCGAGTTTCTGAATATCATTTCTCACGAATCGCAACGTCTGTCGCGGATGATTAATACCTTCCTCTCAGTTACCCAGCTCGAAGCGGGTGATCGGCAGGAGGTTTTGAAGATTCCACTACGCCTGGACGAGGTGGTGCGCGAAACGGTTGCCAACTTACAGTCCGTCGCAAGGAAGAAGCGAATCCGTCTGGTCGAACAGCCAGCCGCGAAGATTCCACCCGTGGCCGCTGACAAGAGTCTGATTACGCAGGTAGTAACAAACCTGGTGGGCAACGCGATCAAGTACAGTCCGGAACGCACACTCGTGACAGTTTCCACCGCCCTGGAAGCCGAGGCGGTGCGAGTAACGGTTGAGGATCGCGGTTACGGTATTCCGCATGAATCAATCGATCGCATTTGGGAAAAATTCTACCGCATTGCTCGCGACGGTCATGAGAAAGACGAAGAATCCACGGGCCTGGGCCTTTCCTTCGTGCGCGAAGTGGTAGAGCAGCACGGCGGCACCGTCGCCGTCGAATCCGAAGTCGATCGCGGCTCGAAATTCAGTTTCACCTTGCCTAGACTTTAGCGCCGTCGCTCGGTCCATCCCGCCCTTAGCTCACACCGGACATCCAACAAAAGGAGACGAGATGCTTCTCGTAACGTGTCCAACCTGCGGACTTAACAACAAGGCAACACATAGCAACTGTATTCGCTGTTATTCACGTTTAGAAGGGCTGCGTTCTTTTGAGCGCGCGCAAATCCCGGCTCCTGGTCACGAAGCGAGCACGACGATCAAACTAATCGCCGGCGGTGCTTTGCTGCTGGTGCTTCTTGTTATGGGAGCGGTTTTGACCTTTTACGTGACCGGGCGAAGAGGGGTCGCAAACCGCAATGCTCCCTTTGAGGCAGCGATACGCGCCGCAAGCGAATTCAATGCACCGGTTGCCGTCGAAGCGGGCCGTTACACTTTCTATAATCGCGAAGCGAGCCGACAGGATCAGGAGGCGACCGCGGCGGCATATGTGCTGGACAGCTTAGGGCTGCTTTATATTCGCACGTCTTTTTATTCCGATGTACCTACAACCTGGAGGGATGGGAAGCAGATTATTGATCCTAGAACGGGATTAGTTCCCTTCGAATATACGCACGTTAACCTGGAACTGACCGACAGCGGCCAGACGCAATCCGACACATGGGAACCGTATGAAGTGAAAAAGGACGGGAAAGTCGGTTGGAAAGTTCCGCTTGGCGAAAGGCAATTAATCCAAGTCATGGACGTGATGGCTTCTCCGGACGATCAGCCCTTGAAAGACGAAGCCCTGGTTTCATTCACCTGGAGATGGAAGCCCAATGAAATCGGCAAGGCCTTTGACAGGCGCAGCCCGTCTTACTTGAAGCCGGACAAGCCAAAGAATATTTTACGCAACGCCTTCGACGTGGAAATCAATGACAGCCAGGCTACTTACTGGGGCGTCGCAAGTGTTCAGCGAGTTAACGACAGGTGGGAAGCCAGCCGCTTCAGCTGGGTGGGAACCCAAGGCGTGAAGCTCTCTCCTAACGTCCAAATGGACAGTTGGCTCAAAGATTCGACGCGCTAGGTAACCATGCCTTACCCGAAATTCCGCTACGCTCGAGCCCCTTTGTTAATCCTGCCGCGACAAGTCTTAGCTCCGCAGAAGCAACGCTTCGAATCGGGGTGCAGCGTCTCTTCATAGTCGATGGTGATTTCTTCGCCCGGGTTTATGTCGCGCAATGCAAAAAACAATATGTGGCCGTAGAGCACTGTCATGTAGGCGTTCGGATCGCATGAGTGATTGATGTAGTGCGTGCCGTTACCACCTCGGCTGCCGTCCAGACTCCAGCGATAATCGATGGCGCAGATGCGCAACACGCGGCGACTCTGCGCCCGGCGCGTTGCCTCTGCGTCAGGGATTAACTCGCCAGTGTATTCGGCAATCTTCTTCCGATGAGGAAAGAAGGTAGTTGCAAAGCAGCCTTTGCCGTTAATGGTAGATTTCTTGATGGTAAGGCCGGGCGCCAGTTTGGATCTCATTTGAATTCCGTCGCTGACTCAGAATAATAACATCGAAGTGATGCGTCGAATGATCAGGCTTTTTTCTCCCTGATGATGATCGGATATTCTGTTTGCTCGATTCGAAGTTGAAAGGCCCTCGACGGAACGCCATAATGCGGTGCCATCAAACAACTGCAGCGGTCTGAATGAAACATTCGCAAAGTTTGTGAGTCTGTAAACAAAATGCCGTTATCACCCAAGACGCTCGTCTTACTCTTGATCATTCTCTGTCTCCCGGGAATCAGCGCAAAGTCGCAAACGCCGCCCCAGGGCAAAGCGACGACGGCGCAAACACCTTCATTGTTGAAACGTTCCACGAGCAGGTACGAAACGCGTCGTTTCGGTTACGGCGGCACACTCACGATCATTGGACCGCCAACAGGATCGATTGTGATAGAGAGCTGGCAAAAAAGTGAAATTGAGATTGCCGCCAACATCGAGTGGCAAGCGGGCAATGAACAGGAACTGGCCCTGTTAGCCGCAGTCAACAATTTCGTGCTCGACGAAGATGCCAACCATTTCCGCATTCTGACCACGGGTACGCATGACAAAGCTTTTATGCGACGGGTCAAACGCTTTCCAAAAAACCTGCTCGGGATGCCCTGGAGAATTGATTATCGCATCAAGGTTCCCATGGCTATCGATCTGGAAATAAATGCGGGTAATGGACCCATAACTCTTAGCGGCGTAGACGGCGCCGTGCGCATCAACGCGCTGGAAAGCGACACCAAGCTCACGCTCACGGGCGGCAACGTCTCAGTCACCGTTCTACGTGGTTCCCTTGGTCTCGATATTCCTACGCGGGGTTGGCGCGGCAACGGGGCCGAGCTCCGGTTGGGCGTGGGGGTGCTCACCGTCTCATTGCCTCCCGGCTTTAATGGCGACATCGATGCCGACCTGCTGCGTTTGGGTGGAATTGAGAATAACTATTCTGAATTGGTTCCGCGGGAACAGGGTGGCAGCACGCCGCGCTCCTTGCGCGCGCGCGCCGGGTCAGGCGGTGCGACACTCAGCCTCACGGTCGGCGATGGCACGCTTCGCATTCAAAAACTGAGCGGTCAGTAACTGTGTTCACCAAGTCGAGCTTGTGGAGTCCGCTGGCAAAGCGCAGCGACGACGGCGCTTTGGATAATGATTCCTGCGGGACAGATTTTCCGGGGGTTTTTCTGCCGACTGCGGCTGCCGTCTGCTCCTGCGTTTAACCATGCACTGGACTTCGCGTGTCGTCGCCGTTATGCTGCCGCGACGTTCTCAGCGGCTACGAAATTTCCCAACTCGAACAACGCTATGCTTTGCATAGTTGACACGAACCCATTCGTTTTTATCAGTACGACCGGCAAAAGAATTGGCGCACTGCGCAACCGAGAAGAGCACCGAGCATGAGTATAAAATCAGACAAGTGGATCAGGCGCATGGCCCAGGAGTCGAACATGATTGACCCATTCGAACCGGGCCAGGTGAAGGCAGTAGATGGAAAACCGATCGTCTCGTACGGAACGTCCAGCTATGGCTATGACATCCGTTGTTCAGATGAGTTCAAACTGTTCACAAACATCAACAGCACCATCGTCGATCCCAAGAACTTCGATGAAAAGAATTTTATTGAAGTCAAAGGCGACTCGGTAATCATTCCCCCAAACAGTTTCGCCCTGGCGCGCACGGTTGAGTACTTTCGCATCCCGCGCAACGTACTAACTATCTGTCTCGGCAAGAGTACCTACGCGAGATTCTCTTAACCGGGTGGGGCAAAAAGAAGGGTATTTAGCAGCAGTCAGCCAGGTCTTTCATATTGTTATAAGCGCGCACCGAATTGCGTATTCATTTCGGCGACCTAAAAGAACGAAATTTCGGCGCCGCGTCCGACCGGAACAGGCCCAGCATGAGCATAAAATCAGACAAATGGATCCGCCGCATGGCCCAAGAGCACGGCATGATTGAGCCTTTCGAGCCTTGCCAAGTGAAGGAGGTCGATGGCCGACGAGTTGTTTCGTATGGCACTTCGAGCTATGGCTATGATGTGCGATGCGCTGACGAGTTCAAACTTTTCACGAACGTGTACAGTGCGATTGTCGATCCAAAGAGATTTGATGATAAGAGTTTCGTCGACATGAAAGGCGATCATGTGATCATTCCACCAAATAGTTTTGCGCTCGCTCGCACAGTGGAATACTTTCGAATCCCCAGGTCGGTAATGACCATCTGCTTAGGAAAAAGCACGTACGCGAGGTGCGGAATAATCGTAAATGTTACCCCGTTCGAACCTGAGTGGGAAGGATATGTGACGCTAGAATTCTCGAACACCACACCGATGCCGGCGAAGATCTACGCCAACGAAGGAGTCGCTCAGGTGCTGTTTTTCGAGGCCGACGAAGTCTGTGAAGTTTCGTATAAAGACCGTGGCGGAAAATATCAAGGCCAACAGGGCGTCACTCCGCCGAAGCTGTAACAATGTCGGTTCTCACAGTTAATGAAATCCGCACCATAGTTAGTGAAATTAATTCTCACAGTTAATGCGCTGGCGGTTTTCGTTAATTCCCAAATAGGTCGACCGTCGCAGAATTCGGCAATATTAGTCGGTGGGTTATCGCGAGGACTCAAGCTCCGGGAATCTTTGTAATGAAGCAACCGAGGCGGCACTTGTCATTCTTGAGAAGGTGAGGCCGAGATCTAACCTCCGGCTTAAGATTCCACATCGAAAGAAAGACTTGTGGTGTAGCCACCGCCTTTAGAGTCCTTTACCGAGTTCGCATCTCATCGCGAAGGATGCAGCCGACAGGAGCTTGACGAGTTGCGAGATTGTTCCTCGAAGTTCCTTAATCGGAGAATGGTCGAGCATGTAACTTTCGGTCGATCCGTCAGGTTTCTCAAGGACAAAGCCCTTCACGTAGCCGCCTGACGACGCAACTTTCGTCAGCAGATCATCGGACATGGTCTTAAAAGACGTCTTCTCCCGATCTGCGGCTTCGTTCCCTGACGCGGGATACTTCAGAAGAGTACCTATCGGGTCAGAGGCGTCGATCTCTTTTGCCCAGGCGGCACATGGATCCAACTCGGTCCAATCTATTGTTGAGACTGCCTCAATGGCTGATCTGTATTTATCCATCAAAGTCTTAAGACAATCCCACAGTCCCCCCACGTTATGGACTTTGTCGAAGGGCCTCCACTTGCCTCTGAATAGTACCTCTGGGGGCTTGGAAGTTGGCGGGCTAGTAGACGGTTCAAAGGTTTTGTGAACCATTACGATCATCGACTTTAAGTAGAGCTCCGCCGCGTGACGATACAAGTAAGTAACGGGTAGGTGAACGTGAATATGCTTTCCGACATCCTCACTCCTGGCTAACTCATCGCCAGCTTTTTCAAAGGCGTCACCGATCGCTCCGAAGCCCCCATCGAAGTGACTATGTAGAGGCATGAAATAATAGTTCGGAGGGTTCATGATTATTGGCTCGGGATCCGCTCTAAATTTTCCTACGGTTACATAACTCTTACTCCGCCGTTGGCGGAATCAGCATTAACATTAGGGGTTCTCCAATCCAGAACGATCCTCTCGCCGGCGGTTATCAATTGGTCAATATACACTTCCTCCGGCTTATGGAGTTGGCGGATAGCCCGCTTGCGACAACACCAGTCCTGCAGTATTTCCTCCTACTAGAAGGGAAGGGCGCGAACTTTCATGAATGGGATCATTTGCCGCATCGCTTCCATCTGGTGTTTTGTCAGGCGAAACTTGATTGTCCCTATCTCTACCTCTAGCGCTTTACCTGCCGCGAGTGTCTTGAAGGCTTCAGGTCTGATTTGATTTATTATTTGCTGCTCGAAGATACCATTCGCTTTTGGGGTGGATGTGGACTTTATCGTACTTTCCTTGCGTAAACCATCGAGTGTGAGAGCCACCGTACACACCCCCGAGCAGACCGGGTTCTTGGCTATTATCATGAAATAGATCATTACATCATTCAAATGTCCGATGTAGCGCCACTCGTCATCATGCAAGTAGCGGACTGTAAATCTTACGTCAGCGCCTTTTTCGGAGATACCCTCAACAGAAGACCACCCAAGAAAGACTCGAGTGATACCTTCACCACGGTCATATTCATAACGGGGGATGAGTCTTTCGTCTAAAACGACATTTGCGGGCGGATTGGGAGATGGTTTCGTTGAGCGTGGTCTGCGTCTCTGTGCCTCAACAGTGAAAGTGGACGCAAAAGCTACAAACAATAATGCGAATATCCAACGAGCGAAATTCTTCTTCAGATTACTCTTCACAATAACTCTGAGCTCCTTGATTCAACAGCAAGTTACCGTCTGAATTAGGGTGGCCGCGCAAGTCGCGTCAGCCCGAGAGAAAAGGCGTCATGTCCATTACGTGCAGTGGAATGCTTTCCATTGGTTTTATCCCGAGGCGTTGCGTAAATCTTGTTCTTAACGGGCGGCACAACCGGTTACTTGCTAGCAAATTGCACAATAGAGAGTCAAGCCCCCTCTGCTAGCGGATGATAGACCGAGGTATGAAAGTTCGGCCCAGCAGTTTGACCACCCACCCCTCGGGGCGGCAGCCGTACAGATACTGTGTCGCTCTTGTAGCGGACCTACGGTTTACTTCATCGACTACGCGCGTGCCCGCAGCGAAGACTCCCTCCTCAACCAATTTTCTAGAGATCACTAGCACCGAATCAGAAGAGATAGGAAATGACGCTTCAAGTTGTTGATTACCGATCCCCTTTTCCTCATCGAACCACAGAGGGTTGTCGCTTGTCAGAAAGAACTCGTCTTTGCTGCAGACGAGTAAGCGCCAGGTCATCTCAAACAGAGCTGGGGGAATTTTAGACCGCACTGTCAGTATGGGAAGCAGGATATGGCGAGGGATGTTGTTAGCATTCTTGTATCGATTCATCACCTCGAGATACTCAGCTCGTATCCTGGCAATATTATTCAGTCTCTTGATATCAGAAGGTATGGTATTCATTTCGTGCGCATTCAACCGCTCTAGCACATTCGTACCCTGCTCGAACTCCCGGATGACATCGGGCCACATCTCGTCCGCCCACTCACGTCGGCGCGGCACACGTTTGACCATGACAGCCAGGTAAATGGCCAGAGCCATGCGGTCGGCGCCGTCGACCATCTCGTGGCGCCGGAGGCGCTGGATGGCAGGTTTCGCGTCCTGTTCTATCTTCTCCAGGGCGTTCTCATACGTCTCGTAATCCCACCCGCTACCATCCGGTTTTTCAAAGGCATAATAGTCCCACTCGAAGCCAGTCGCTGTCACTGGGCGTTGGCAAGGGTTATAAACACCTTTCTTGATATATCCAGGCTTAAACGGCAGGCCGCGTTCATATACCCACACAAATGACTGTCTCTCCTTCTCCGCGCAGGTGAATCCTCGCAGATAGAAGGCCGGGGTGATATGGTGCTTTCGCTTTGGGCCCATCATTGCAATGGCTAATCATACAATGTAGGTCTTCCATCGGTTATTCTTTGGGGGGGCCACTCCTTTCATGCGTACCAGACTGAGGAAACACCTCCCTGTCTGGAGAGCTTGCCAGAGAGATTCTCATGGGGTTTTTCTTACGTAAGAGCATTAAACTTGGCCCATTTCGGATCAACCTTTCGAAGTCAGGAATTGGGCTTTCGGGCGGGATCCGAGGTGCGAGAATTTCTGCTGGACCTAAGGGCACCCAACTAAACTCAGGTCGGAAAGGTCTTTACTACCGTAAGCAGCTTACCAATCGAACCGCAGCTGGTGGTGGATGGCTCGCCCGTCTAATTGCTTACTGTTTCTCGCCCAAGCAGAGCGTCACGATCAGTCTCCCTCAGACTTCGTTTGGTGAGCAATTCCCCGAAAACATGAGTCCGCACTCATCCGATCAGCACGTGACGCCATTGGTGAACTCCTCATTGCGACCGAACAAGATCCTGCCTCCCAAGCCCCATGTCTCTTATGAGAATTATTTTTTTCCTCCTATCGAGCTCTTAAACGCCGGGCCGACAGAGACGCACCTGACTGATGAAGAATTGTTGGACACAGCAACAGGATTGGCTGAACGACTGAAGGAATTTGATGTTACGGGACAAATCAAGCACATCTGCCCGGGGCCAATATTCACTACTTACGAATACCAGCCCGACCCAGGCGTCAAGTATTCACGCGTTACGAATTTGGAGGACGATCTCTGCCTTACTCTCAAAGCTGAATCGATCGACATTGAGCGCATTCCGGGCACAGCAAAGGTCGCCATTCGAGTTCCGAATCGGCAACGAGAAACAATCTATCTTCGTGACGCTATCGCATCCAGGCCCTTTCGGGAGTCAGCTTCTAAGCTCACCTTTGTGCTCGGCGAAACAGTCGATGGGCTGAGTTATGTCGTTGATTTGGCGAAGATGCCTCATCTGCTAATCGCCGGGGCACCGGGCATGGGTAAATCGGTTCTTCTGCATTCACTGATCATCTCTCTTCTCTATCGAGCCCGCCCAGACGAAGTCAAATTAATCTTGATGGATTCGGCCGGGTTAGAGATGAACTTGTACTCAGATATTCCTCACTTGGCGGCTCCAGTTATTAAGGAGACCTCCTTGGCATCAGCTGTTCTTGACTGGACCGTGAACGAAATGGAGCGCCGTTATCGCGAGTTGTCTGGGTGGGGCGTCCGTGAAATTGAGGGTTACAACACCGAACTCATGGGTCGAAATCTCGTTAAGGAGTTTGATGAGCAAGGCGAACCTTGGCGGCCGCTGCCATATATCGTCCTCTGCATAGATGATTTGTCAGACCTGCTGACCGATCGTCACGTTGAAAGCAGCATTTCCCGACTGGCGCAAAAAGGGCACAGTGTCGGAATCCATTTGGTACTGGCGACTCAACGCCCCTCTGTCGACGTGATCTCTGGTCTCATAAAAGCGAGCATACCGTCTCGCATCTCGTTTCGTGTTTCCTCAAAGATTGATTCACTGACTGTTATCAATGAGTCCGGTGCAGAAAAGTTGTTGGGCCGTGGCGACATGTTGTTTTCGGCGCCAGGTCTTTCGCATCCAGTGCGAGTTCACGGAGCCTGCGTGGAAGGGCCGGAAATTGGGCGCGTCAGCTCACATATTAGAACCCAGGGTCGTCCTGTCTACCAGTCCATAGATGAACTAAAGGGGCTTGATGATCCCGATGCAATCGACGAGCTATTTGAAGAAGCTGTGCGAATTTGTGTGGCAATGGGACGCGCCTCGACTTCTGGGCTTCAACGTCAATTACAAATTGGCTATGGCAGAGCGGCCGCTATCTTGGATACAATGGAGAGCGAGGGCTTAATTGGTCAGGCAGATGATGCCAGACCACGTCCGGTGCTTAGCAAAGCCTATGAGATGGCGGCCGAGTGGGATGCAAGAAATGGTTGAGGGGCAGATGCTGATCTGTTCCATTACGCAAGTATCGGCTTAGACTCGAAGGAAATGACAACTCTACCAGCAATAATTGATGGACAAAGGAATGTAATCTCCGGCTTCTATCAAGACCATCATGAAAAAGCGTGGTACATCCAGGCGTTTGAATACTTAGTACAGAGAAGGGTATTTGTTCAGAAAAGATTTGCTGAGTGCATGCCATATGTCGAAGTGCATGCTGAGAATTGCGACGCCTTCTCGTATCAATTTGCAAGCATTCTCAGGGATAGCGGAAGCGTCTTTAGCTCCGTGCTTGATGCGATGATAAAAGGCTCTGGGTTTGTAGTTCGGGGGCAAACCACCATCGCTGATTACAAATCATTTCTTAGAGCACAGGACAGCACGATATATCTGGCTAGTGTGCACTTTAGGAGCAGATTCCCGTACGGTTTGATCCTGCCGCTCTACTCATTGAAAACCCGCCGAAATAATCCGAGATGGTGGCTAGCTTACAATAAAGTGAAGCACTCCGAATACGATGAGTATCGCTCTGGAAATCTAGGCAATGCGGCGACCGCACTGGCGTCCTTAGTAATTCTCGAAACGATATTCGGCATGCCAAGCACTGACCAGATCTGGACTAATATTGGACAGCAGTACCCGGAAGACTCCTTTGACATGAATACAATGGCGCGATTATTCCCGGGCTCAGAATAGAATTAAACGGAGGCGGTGCCACCAGCCAGGTTTTGTTGCCGGCCGGAATCGAGTGGTTGAACAAGCAGATTCTCACTTCCATGATGATTTCAAACAGACGATTGAGGCCGCGCTTGAGGAGGCATCGATCTTTGACATCGGTTCCTACGGTTGGCTTAACGAGAATGACCCGGATCCGGATTTTATTGGCCATGCGATGTGGCAGATAAACGCCCCATCGCTAGACGAGAGGGCTCTTTTTGGAGAGAGCCGTGTGCGAATTCGTCCACGAGATATTGAAAAGGAAATACTCACTTCAGGGGAAGACTTCTGGGGCCTCATGGAAGCATCACGCCTCTCGATAGGCATGGCGCTGGTCTGGAAACGCCGGGACGCAGGACAATCCCATTAATGAGAGCTCGTTCTTCTGGCTGCACCACACCGATGCCTTTCTAAAGCTTGCCATTGCTTCGGATCGTTTGCGGGACCTGCTCATTATCGCGTGCACCGGAGCACACCCAAAGCTTTATAAGAATCAAAAACCCAAACCATTCTATGTAGCCCCATTCGAGAATGGTGGCGACCTAATTATCAAACGCGGAGTGCATGACCAGCATCTCGTTCAGCCGCTGAGTTCTCTTCCACTAATCGGGAACGAGTTGTATCAATACATTAGCCGGCGGAATGCGATCGTTCATGAAGTGGCCACACGCATGGCGCGGTTTATTCGTAAGAGCATGTCGGATCTTCAGGAACGCTATGATGAGCAGCAAAAGAAACAACCTGAGGCGAACTCGCGGCGAAGCGGTGATGCGCTTCCTCAGACCAAGGCCAGCAAAAGAAAGACGGAATTGGAGGTTGATGGCGCCGTGGAAGAGTTGAAGCAATGGTATACATTATTGATCCATGCCAGTAACTATGTGTTTCAAATTGAATACTGGACTCGCCGGCTGTCCGTGCACACACGGGATTGATCGCAGGAAGTTGAAGCGAACGGTCGCTACGCGCGGATGGATCCCCGCCGGTATCTAAGAAGTTGGCAGTCTAGGTAAGGAAACCTTTAGGAACGAGGGGGCATCACTCGCGGATACGAGAATATATGCGGCCGGGCCATGCAGACACGATATAGATCTCCATCCAAGAGATGAGAAATCAGGCTGGACGGATTGATCTAGGAACGCATATTTGTGGGTGATATAGAAGAGTAAGTCTAATTTCCGGCGACGGCTCGGTGGATATCGAACGTCGGAAGCGGATTTCAGAATTAGAGGATAAGCATCGACGCATACTATGTCGCGAGCATCCGGAATATCGAAGAGTTCTTTCGGTTGAACAGCTGTCTTGGCCCTATCCAAGTCGGCGCGAACCTCCCATGAGCGGAAGGAGTAAGTATCGGGAATCTCCTTAAGTTGAAAATTTGCCTCAAGGAATCTCACATCGACGTCGTCATACTGATTTACTGAAATCAGCTCATCGTCCGAGGCCGAAATCGAAAGATTGCGCAAGAATTCGCGAACTACCCATCGCTCCCGCTCAGGCTTTCCCGCGTTAGAAAAGAAGCGCGCCTGTTCCTCGCGCCTGCGGCATTCGATTTCGATGAATTCTTTGTCAGTCATTCGAGCTGTTTTCCTGCGTTCCCGACAAGCATTGGGCCCAACGGGTTATTATGCCGAGCCGTTGAGGGCAACTCGCTGCCGAATTCGATGCGGAATATTTTATCGTAGCCCACATCATACACGCTTCCTGATCACCCCGGAGGCTTACTCAGTCCCGCGAGCCGAATGTCCATGCTGGTGACGGCGCGGATCGCTTCCCTAAGAAGGTGCGCATAGAACCATTCGTCTGTCGGTTGCGACTCGAAGAGATAACGTTTCTTATAAAACGTATTTTTCGCCGCGGTAAGAGAACGCTTGAAGTCCGTGACCATGACGGCTTCCGGGTTAATCACGTCGAGGTGCGACAGAACGTGATCGGAGCGTACGATTCGGTCGAAGGCGTCACGTATGAGGTCTGTGTGTGAGACAATAGGGAATCAAACAGCTTTTCCCAATTGTGCTCTTCTAGTGGTGCGATGTTCGTGTCCAGTACGAAGAGGCATTTTAGGTAAAGTTCAACCGCGAAGGAATCAACTAGCAATTGCGGCGCTGAGCAGCCCCACTCTTTGCCCTTTGCCTGTTGTTCGAGAATACGCGATGCCTCCGAGTAGTGCTCGGCTAGTTGGTACATCTTCCGATAGTCCGGGGTCGGCTTCGGCAATTTCACCTTTGGCATTGATCAGACACTCCCTTAGAGGATCGGCACGTCTTCGTGTAAGCATGATACTGGGCGTCCCCACGTCCCGTCACTCTTCAACAGCACGGTGCGGCCGCCTCTTGTGGTCGGTACAGATTCTCGTGGAGTTGCTTTTGAGCTGGGCGGTCCTCGGGTTTGAGGTAAGGCTGTCGAGATGAGAAGGATCATCAGTAAGACGATCATGGGCGCTTTCCTGAGGAATCCTTTCTTCGTAAGCTAGCCCAAGTACTAAAATGCACGGCAGATTGTAGCTTGCGATCATAATCCACGATTGCCTTGCGGCCGGTGCAGAACCCGATCTGGTACTGGTCTTCTACCTGCCAAATCGAATTGGAAGCTGAACAAGAAGAGCTGCTTCGTCTTGTCAACCGAAGGAGTGTACAAACAGCGCCGGACCACCTTTATTTGGAAACTCTTAGCCAGGAGCAGCTTTTGGCGGAACTCAACTGGACTGATGGGCGGACGAGACTATTAGTTGTAGCAAACGAACTGAAAGAGCGAGGACTTGTTCGCCGTGTTGGGGTTCAATGGAGAGCTTCGTATCGCGGGCTGGTTTGGGAAACGCGGCGCGGTCTAACGATCAATTCGCAATTTATCGATAAGCTTGTCGAGGAATGGGAAACAACCAGCGTTGAATTCAAACGACAACTACAGCTCGAGACGGCGGATCAGAAAGCCGAATTCATAAAAGATGTGATCGGTCTTGCGAACACGCAGGTGAGCGGGCGTCGTTGGCTGGTAATAGGCTTTGATGACAAGACACGAGGGTTCCATGGCCCTCCGGATCCCCGAGTTAGCCAAAATCGGATCGAGCAGATTGTTGCCGAATACGCGGCACCGAATATCGATGTGCAGTACAAGGTTTTAACGTATCGCGCCGGAGATGTGGCGCTTCTCGAAGTTAAGCGTGACGCCGCTAAGCTGCCCTATGGCGTAGCGAAGGCGCTGGGCCTTCATAAAAGAATCGAAGTGGGACAGGTGTTTGTGCGTCACGGTTCTCAAGTCGAAGAGCCCACCGCGGGGGAACTACTGGCGCTTCAGGATGAAACAAATCGCGCAAAAGGGAAGCCGTAGGCAATGGCCGCGTACAGTGTGCTCTTGGATTTCCGATGCTGGTAGGTTTATTGAGAGAAGGCCAGACGCGTCGCGACCTCCGAGGTTGAAACTTCTCGGAATAGAGCCAGGGGACTTAAAGTTGGGCCATCGACTATACCGTAACGACCAAGATCAGAACGTTCGGGCCGCGCCTAAGTAAAGTACGTGTTCTTATAGATTTCGCTCTCGAGACACGCTCTGTTTTGACAAACCAATTCGTACAACGCCTGAATATTGGGCCCAGCGCTGAACGGACAGCCTTCTTCGTGAAAAGACCAAGGACCGTATCTCGAGCGGAAGAGTTCGGTAAGATAGCGGCCCAATAATAGTTCTACAGCAAAGACGGGTGCCACGACGTAGACTAGGAACTTTCTTAAGTAGATCGGTTTTATGGCATCACTCATGGACGATTGCGGGGGATGCGATCCGTAGAAGATATCTGGCATAGGGCGCACCTTTCGATGAGATATATAGGGATAAAAATAGACCTCGTCGCTGTCCCAATACGGCTCTGACTCCTGGCCCCTATGGATGTAATCGTCGCGCACCCTCCGGATCGTGAGTCCCCAGGGAATAACTTCGCTTAAGAAGCTGAGGGGCGGACGAAAGGACAGATTATCTCGCGTGGCCCACTCCGCGAACTTGCCGAAGCTTTCTCGCTTCTTACCTCGAACCAGTGGCGCGTTATCGGAGAAAAGTAAGGCCAGCTTAAAGGTTGAGTCTAAGAATGATCTCGTGTTAGTGACGAGCTGCTCGACGTCAAGAGTTAAGCGGCTATGAAAGTCCCACTGAACCCACTCGTCATCTCGGTAATGCCTGAAATAGTAAAGGAAGTAATAAAGCAAGGTTGAGATGTTGTGGGAGTAATGGCGCTCCTCGCTATACAAGCGGAATGCCTGCTTCATGGGCGGGTCCGCCTTGTCTTCCTCAGTTTGCTGCAACAGGTTGAACGCGTGGATGAAGGGATCATCGAGCTTGACCTTGCTGTCGAGAGGAGGAATCGGAATAGGGTTCGGTGTGAACTCTCCTAAGAGATTCGCGATCGTGCTGAGCACCGTGTCATTCATACCGGTGGAACATATCATAATCAACGCGCCGCTTGACCTCAGCCGTTGTTCTGGATGAAAGAGCAGGGAGCCGCAGACCGTTAAAAGTGTCGCCCGCTCTCCACTTGGGTTCGAGCACGGCTACGGCAGATAGCGGGCAAGGAACTGGCAAAGGTGGCGCGTCCGGTAGCGTTTTTGAGGCAGGGTTACAAGTTTTCAGTTGTATCAGTTATATCAGTACAGTGAAACGCTAGTCAGAGTTCGCGCCACTGCCGGGGCCGTGATATAGTTTTCTCACCAGTTGTTTGAGTTTGGGGTTTGCCTTTCTTCCCCAACAATGTCGGCCCTAAAAAGCCGACGGCCTCCGATGCGTGAACATCGGAGGCCGGAATGCAAAAAGAAAGGAGGGACAGAAAGATGATCCACTTGAACATCAACTGTCGCTGTCTGGTGGTCGTGACCATGGATGCCAATGGTAACGTCACGATCACTATCGGGCCGTTCTAAGGGCGCAGGCCCTCAGAACTGTCAACATTGCTCCTGTAGCTCAGTTGGAAAGAGCATCCTGCATCTAAGCGGAAGGTCACTCGTTCAAGTCGAGTCAGGGGCAAAGGGAAGGGCGAAACTCGTTACAAGCGGGTTTCGCTCTTTCTTTTTCAAATAACACTTACGGCCGTTTCTCGTTAGGAAATACAGTCTAGACCGCTTTTCCTTGCCGTAAGACGCCAGTGGCGTCATATGTCATTGACATAGTACGAAACCTATAGGTTTGAAGTCAAATTGCATGGTGCAACGGGTGCACGTGATTTGCGCCTATGCGCGTACGGCGATATTCATTGTGCATGGGCGGGCGCAACGGCTGATGACGGAAGAAAAGCGTCATTAGCGGCTGTTCAAGGAACACGGATATCCGCCGTGCGTTAAATGGCGCTTATCGCGTTACGGTTGAAAAAGGAGATTCGAAAAAGACTCGCGGCCTTCTGAAGAACAGGTTTGCGCCGGCAGGCCGATCTCTTGACGCAGCTCGGGGTGTATGGTGAATTGCGGCTGATCCGTCCAGTCGCCTGTGCCATCATTGCGCAGAATGAAGAAAGAGTACCAAGACATAACGTAACTGACTGTGCTCACTTTCATCACTGTTGTTTGATGATAATGGGTTTTCCGTTCGAGGTCTTGCCAGCCGCTGAGTTAAAGATGTAAAGCGTATATGTTCCCGGAGTAGTGATCGTCACAGGAATTCGAAGGCTGGTGCTGCTCTTATTGGTGATGACATCATTTGGGATAGCGCATTTTCCGAAGGCGTCGCACCACCCTCCATAAATCATTCCGCGCGCGCTTGAGGCTTCGAATCCGTCTCCGGTCGCCGTAATGTAGAATTGCTGACCCACTAAGCCACTAGATGGCACCACGGAATCGAGTCGAGGCGATGACTGACCGGAAGGATATCTCGGATCAAAATAACCTTGAATGGTACGTGATTCCGGCGTTACCGTGCGTGTTGAAATAGCGCAATCGCCATAGTTTGACTCTTCTACGGTTAATTCGACACCCCCATCTGGTTTAAGTTTAACATTACGAACGACCGAAACATGGCCGTACTGCGCGAGAGTTCCGGGTGCAGGCATCACAGCCACCGATCCGACTGTCGGGAATCTATGGTTAATAATATTCTTCTTTGCTTGATAGTATGTAAGATCTGTCGCTGGCAATGTAACTTGCGTGCGTGCATATTTCACACAGTTACCTTGTACCGTGTTACTGTCACAGACAAAAGCATTTGTAGGCTGTGACATTAGTAAAGCTGAACTAATGATTGTGAGTGTGACGAGGAAAACGAAAGCTCTTTTCATCTCTTACCTCCAACTACTAGGGGAACTGAGGATGTTTTGACTTAGTGTACCATCAACTACTGCGCTTGTTAAGCCAGTCGTCCAACATGATTAATGAGTGATTATCGATTAATTCTCACCATCGTATACGGAACTCCGCGGTTAATCACCAAGTCATTCGCATATTCTCGACAAAGTAGGCTGCCGGTGCGACACTGACGGGAATCCGCCCGAATCATCTGCAGTCTGCTTTCGAACCGGGCAAGACAGGCGCGGCGGGAGTCCAAAACTCTCGCCGCGTTGTGTGCTTGGCATAGTCCTCTCCCGATACAAGAAATCTTGCATCAAACGGTTTTCAGGACTCTAGATTTTCTTGTTGACAGCTCTGCTGACTGGGCATACAGTCCTCGGCGTAATTTTCATCGACCTTTTGTTTACGCCCGACCTACCTCGAAGTCTTGCGTGGACAAAGTTTTTCTTTAAGCCAGATTGAGAAACGTCCTCATAAGCGGATCTCAATCTTCCGCTTCCTTAAGGAAGAATTTCAGATGTGCCTTTCCTTGCCGTCACACGACCTCAGACCAAGAAAGATCAGCTTGCATCCTTCTGAGCGAATGTAACCCAAGCGATAGGGCTCCACCCACTCACAAGGAGCTACTCATGCGGCAGAGCCACTCCCGGATCCTCCGAAAACTTAATCTGCGTTTTTGGCTTTCCTATTGCCTGGTTGCCTGGCTGATAACCTCACCCGTGATAGCGGCGGGAGCTGTGAAGGAACAATTATTACTAGCGAGAGTATCGTTGTCGGATTTCATACAAGGGAATGGGCAGGGAAGAGGTCACGACCGCGGCATGCCGCCTGCACCGCCCGTTCCGTCGCGCTCTCAACCTAAACCACCGCCGTCAAGAGCCGAGCGAGAGGCTCGCGTATTTCGTATTCAGCTCAACGTCAATGGCGAGCAATGGTTCGCATCGAAACAACGGTTTTCCATCGGTGCGGTACCGATCGATAAGGACGGTAATGCGGTGCACGGACTGGCCGTGGAATGGAGCACCAGCAATAAGGAAGTAGTCTCCGTTACCAGAGATGGAAAAGCCATTGCAGGTAGCGCCGGTAGCGCTCGCTTGATTGCGCGGGCGGGTCACAAACAGGAAACCGTAAAGATCAATGTATACGACAATAGTCAAAACACGTCACAGGAAACTGCTTCGAGTAGCCGCAAACGATCTGGGAAGGGAGGTCTTTTGGCGCGATGGGGAAAGGGCAAAACAGATTTCGCCCACCCGGTAATGCCGACCGCTCCAGACGATCGGCTGCCTGATTCTGAAACAAACACTCTTTACCAACCAGCGAACAAAGTTGGAAAACCCGAAGGAAAAACCGAAGCTATTGCCTCGACGCCTCCTGCAGCCACGGAGGGTATGGAAACACCAGGCAGCGCCAACTCCGAATTTGGCGTTTCGCTGGTGGGTCTCCCGGGGAGGCAACTGAATACTAGTCTCAGCCTGAATTACAACAGCCGGGTCTGGCACAAGTCCTTTAACGGGTCGACGACAAAGATGTACTACGACGTGGATTTTGGCTGGCCAGGGCCGGGCTTTCGTCTAGGGTACGGCCAGATCGAATATCAGGGTAGTGCGGGCGTTACGTTGGTCGAAGCGGACGGAACCAGACGGCAAATGACCAGCATAGGATCATATACCTACCGCACCACCGATGGTTCGTTCATTACCTTCTACGGCGGCCAGTGGGGCGGCACAGTCACTTATCCGGACGGCACTCATATATGGTACGGCTCTACAAGTGGGCCACGCAGCTACTCCGGGGCCGTCACTGATCGGCAGGGCAATTACATTTCCATTTATTATGTGAACGGTGTGGGACCAAAAATATCGCTCATCGTTGACACCTTAGGCCGTTACATTCAGTTTTACTATTCCGGAAATGATCTGGTTGCCATCACCGCCCCAGGTTATGACGGAGGAGCCGATCGACAGGTTGCCAGGTTCTACTACGAAACCATTACGCTGCCCATTTGCTGCGACACCTACACACTTTTCGCCTATGGCATTCAAGTCAATTCTGCCTCGACCGCGCGCGTGCTTCGCTATGTTTACTTGCCGGGAACTCAAAATGGTTACCGTTACGATTACTCGCCTTATGGCATGATCTATAAAACGTCTCAACTTCGTGGGATGACTGTCGACACTAATTCGCTCGCTTCCATGGGGTCAGTAACCTCCGATGGCAGCGTGGCCGCTACCACTGAATATAATTATCCCCTGACGGCGCAGGTACTCTCAGACGTTCCCAAATATACAACTCGCACCGACGACTGGGCGGGACGGACTACGGCGTCCGCTCCAGTTTGGACATTCGCATCAGATGAGGCTACCGGTATCTCGTCGGTCACGAGTCCTGCTCCGGAAAACGCCGTTACGGAAACGCAGTCCGACACCACCACCGGGCAGGTCCAGAGTGTCACCGTCAAATATCAGGGCACGATATTGTCAAAAAGTTCGTTCACCTGGGAATCTAGTACCGCCGGTCCGCGAATGCAGAAGGTCGAGACAACCAATGAAGCCCAGGAGACGAGGGCCACAACGTTTAGCTATGATCCCAACACAATCTTCAACAATGTGACGGTGGTAAGTGAGAGGGGCTTTGCCTCGCCAGGCACATTGGGCACAGAACTCAGACGTGTAGAAACCACCTACGAGAACAGCACCAACTATACTAATCGCGGCCTAATTCACCTGCCCTTAACGATTAAGGTTTTTGGCGGGGGCTCTTACACACCGGCTTCTTACGTGGCCTATACCTATGACCAGGGCGCCTTAATGGAGCGGCCAGGAATAATCATGCACGACCCAGCTTACGATCCTGATGCCGGTGAATATTGCTATGAGGAATGTGTCGAATGGGATTACTGGTATGTTAACTGTGTTCGATGGAACCAGTATTGTTATCCTATTTACGATGCCTCCACCGCTTACCGCGGCAATGTTACGACGGTCACTGCCTTTGCCGATGCTGCCAATGCGGGCGGATCCAATACCAACACAATGAGCTATGACATTGCCGGCAATGTCGTGGAAGAGACTGTGAACTGCTGTCGCCGGAAGACCTTCGCTTACTCGGACGACTATTACAACGCATACGTCACTGCTCAAACTCGTGGCGAGACGGGCCAGCTTTCGAGCACCACTGGCTACGATTTCAATACAGGAGTGATCCGCACTGGAGTCAATGAGAATAACCGGACCACGACTATGCATTATGACTCTGCTTCGTTGCGCCCGTCGGCCATTGACCGCGCTCAGGGTAGCACTACGTTTGTTTATTATGATCAGTTGGTAAGCGATCCGGATACGGCCCATAAACACAGCTATGTGTTAACGACAACTCAGCGTGACGCAAATACCTCAATTTCGAGCTATCAATATTTGGACGGCCGGGGAGCCGTTGCGCGCTCGTTTAGCGGGTACACGTCTGCCCAGGGCTGGGTTACACAGGACGCTGAATATGATGAGGTGGGCAGAGTCAAGCAAAGCAGTCTGCCTTATTATTCCAGTGGTGCCTCGAGCGCCATCAACCCAGCAGGCTTATGGGCCACAAATGCCTATGACAGGCTGAACCGCCTTACCTCCACGACCGCACCTTCAGGTGACAGTACCTCGACGACTATCACGGCGTCCGTTTCCTATGCCGGCACAGTCACCACCAGCACCGACGCGGCGCTGAGGCAACGGCGACTGATCGCTGACGCTCTAGGCCATTTGATTTATCTTGATGAGCCCGACACGAATGGGAACCTGGGAACCGTCTCATCTCCGGCCCAGCGGACCGCCTATGAATATGACGCGCTGGACAACTTGACGAAGATTACACAGGGGACGCAGGTTAGCCAGTTCAAGTATGATTCACTTTCGCGTTTGACGCATGAAAAGCGGATCGAGGCCGACGCAAAATTAAATGATGCCGGCACCTATATCTCGGGCGGCAGCCTGTGGACTTCGGTGTATGTCTATAACTCATTTGGGTTAATGACCGATGTTTATGATGCCAAAGGCACCCGCACACAATTCGGTTATGACACCCTGAATCGCCTCAAGACAGTCACACACTCGGGCGAAAGCACCCAGACGCCGACCGTCACCTACACCTATGGCGATGAACTGAATCCGGTGCCGGCGGACGGCAAGGACCGGATTGCCAAGGTTGAAACCTCAGTCGTGGGTACAACGGCATCCACCGCACAGGAGCTTGATTACGATTTGATGGGCCGGGTTACTACTCAGAGAGAGAAGATCGGTGCCACAACCTACACGCTGGGATATGCTTACAATTATTTAGGGCAGCTGACAAGCTGCACTCACCCTTCTGGCCGTGTAATCAGTTACGGCCTCGATGCCGCTTCCAGGCTAATAAGCGTTGGCGATAGTGCAAATAGGATCTCAGCGTCAGGCTACACCTATGCAGCCCATGGCGGGCTCACCGGGGAGACGTGGGGAAATGGCGGGGTCGAAAGCATCGCCTATAACCGCAGCTTACAACCTCAATCGCTGATGCTTACCCGGAACAACTCGGAGATCCAGCGCCTTGAATACAAATACGGTGTCGCCGATATCAGCTCCGGCACGGTTGATGAGACCAAAAACACTGGTCAAGTTGCCCGCATCGAGGGCTTTATTGGTGGCACGAAACAATGGCAACAGCGCTACAACTATGACAGCATTGGCCGTCTCAATAAGGCTAAAGAAGTCAGAGGCGATAATAATCAACAAGCTTGGCAAGCAGCCTATACGTACGACCCATGGGGCAATCGCTTCCAATCCGGAGGGGAGAACGCGGGTGTCGGGTATACCGCGGTGGTTACATCGGACGTAAACACAACGAACAATCGCTTCATTTCCACCGGTCAAACTCCGGTCGCTTACGATGATGCTGGCCGGATAACGAGTGACAGCAAGTTTCGTGGCATGCAGTATCAGTACGATACCAACGGCCGAATGCGCTGGGCCGCAAGATTGGACGGTACCGGTGCAACCAGCGCAACTTTTGATGGCTCCGGCCAGCGGGTACAGACCACTCTGAACGGGATCACCCGCAACTTTGTTTACAACGTTTCGGGGCAGTTGGTAGCCGAGTACCGCCAAGGGGTGCTGGATCGGGAGTATATCTACCAGGGCGGCGCCCTGCTGGCTTCTGACGAACAACCGCGAAGTTGTTCGTTACCCACCAGCACGTTTGTGGAGAATTTCTACTCTGGCGCATTGGGCCGGGCGACTGTTGACCCGGAGTCACCGCAATGGACCGCTACTCTGGATCAGGCGATGGCGCAAGGTTTCGATCCACTGTTGACTCAAGCTCAAAGCCTGGGAAACACTCTCTTTACCTCAACTGAATACGCCAACCGCAATCGCAACAACACACAGTTTGTAACCGATCTCTATTGGGCTTACCTGCAACGCGGTCCAGACCAGGGTGGATTGGATTTCTGGGTATACCAACTCACCTACAACGGCGCCTCGCGAGAAACCATTCGCGGAGAGTTCGCCCGCAGCCTGGAGTTCCAGTACAAAGTTGCGGGAGTTTGCTCGGCGCTGGGCGGCACGGCCGCGGTGAAATATGTCTTCATGGACCATCAGGGCTCAGCGCGCGCGTTAATGGATGGCAACGGTACCGTGCTGGCCCGCCATGATTACTTGCCGTTCGGCGAAGAACTGTGGGCGACCACCGGAATGCGGACCGCCGGGCAAAAGTTCGGTACTATGGATCAAAGCAGAGTACGTTATGCCTTAACAGAGAAAGACGAAGCTACCGGACTCGATCATACCTGGTTTAGAAAATATGAGAATTCTTCGGGCCGCTGGACTACTCCTGAGCCGCTCGGAGGCAGTGTGAGTGACCCTCAATCTTTCAATGCGTACACGTACTCCTCAAATGATCCCGTGAACGCCATAGACCCCTCCGGGCTTGAGAGTTGCTATGATGCCTGGTGCGGTTGGGGTAGTTTTGGCGGCTGGGGTGGCGAGTACATGGGAGGTAACGGGTGGGGCAGCGATCCTCGTCCCGGACAAGCTATAATCAAGGAAGATGAGATGGCGTGGGATATGGTGCTGCGCCGCTATCACAGAGGTACTCGAGAGGGTCATCCAAGGGGCTGGAGCAGCGATTTTGACAATGAGCGAACAGATGATTGCTGGCGGTTTGCTGCTGAAGTGGACCGAATTGCCGATGAAGCATTGGTCCATAATAATAATGCCAGTACTAACTCCTTCCCTCACAACGTGAACTATTTTATGGACAGAGTGGCACAAAGATTCACCGGCATGCACTCCGCCACAATTTGGTCAGCAGCTTTGCAGGGAAGGGGACATCCTCCAATTGCCGGCTTCAACGCGCGCGAGTTTGGTAGTAGCGGTTTTCGTGAGCAGTTCTATGAACGACCTCCTGGAAACAACCAGGTAAGACATGCGGCCGGGGGTTTGGTTGCGGGATACGCTGGCATAGGGCTTGAAAGAATGAACGCCAGGGAAAACCCCAACGATCCGCGGGGTCGCAACGACATAAACCTGAACAATCAAACCGTTCCGATGGGGGAAAGACTTGCTGGAGGAGGTAATGAGAGCACACAGATGCTCGCCCAACACTTAGGGCAATGGATCAGGGATACGCTTTGCACCCCTTGAACTTGCCACACAACATCTTGGGATGAACAGTAATGCGGAGGTTTTCGATGCGCGTCATTCTAGTTCTCACCGCACTCGTGTTGGGTGTGTCCGTCTGGGGAATCAGTCACTTTCATGGCGGCACTCGTGGCAAGGTACTTGAAGAATGGGAGACGGCCAACACAACCTTCAGAGTGCGCGTAACCACATACGGAGAAAAGGCCCTCATTAATCCAGGGGCGTATTACGTCTTTCGATCGGCGCCGATCGGATCCGAAAGCTGGCGCGAGATCATGAACTTAAAGTTCGATGATCCGGTGCCAATACCCCGTGAGCAGATTCGCTTTGTAAACGATCGGATCGGTTACGTTTTTATGGGAGAGGCATTTGCGGTGACCACCGATAGCGGCTATTCATGGGCTTTGTGGAATGCGGAGACTGAGCTAAAAGACCGCGTACATGTTCATTCTCGATCCATTAAGCAGGTAAACATTGCCACAGATGGAGCGGGGTCGATGCACCTACATGAGAACCCCTTTCAACAAGGCCCTCCGCCGACCTTACGTACACAGGATTACGGGCAACATTGGATATTAGAGCAAGGGACTCAGGTACCTTCCGCTAACGTTCAGTGATAATCAAAAAGGATCAACCACTACCGTCCGAGTACAACTTTTGTGAATTGTTTAGAACTTTGATTGCCTGCGGTTCAAACAGTTAGTCTATGCGTTGGCACAGAATCTTCTGCCCATCGTTTCCACTACTCGTCAGACTCACAACCTTACCCAGTACATTACGGCTGAATGAAAATGAGTTAAAGCCTCCCACATTCGAGCCGCCGCGAAATTCATTTTTGGAAACCGGGATCAACGCAATGTGTCCCTTTACCGAACTCGCGTGTAACCTATCGCCATCGCGATTGATCGTCAGGTTGTAACTTTCACCTTTGCTCTGACACTTGTACTTGCCTTCAAACGCCGCAAAATCGGCCGAGCCTTGTTGCGACGTTTGTACGGCCGGCGGCCGAATCCAACCGACTAGGCGTTGAAAGCCAATGAGAGAGCTTCCTACTACAACCAATGCCAGAATGAGCAGTCCGGGCAATGACCTCACCAGCCGGAGGAACGAGGGCCTACCGCGGCGCCGCGAATACTGGGTTCTTGAAGCATTGGAGCGTACGCGACCCGCGTCCCCGCGGTATCCGGTCTGTGACACGCTGGTTGCTCTGACAGGCAACAACGTCATCTCCCGGCTAGTGAGTGTTTGACTGATGCCATCGAAATCGGCCTGCGCCCGGGTGTGTCGATCGGAACTTATCAATAACTGGTCGCCGTAGAGCACCCGGGTATTCGGATGCTTTGCGTGCCAGTCAGTCCATATGGATGTGAGCAGATTGCCCATGCTCGAATCGCTAAAGAGTAGATTATGGGGAAGCGGATTGTTGGCAGAACGTCCCTGGGCCATCTCTTCCCCCGTTACGTTTCGCAGCCAGATAAAGTTATAGACGTATGGTGGAATTAGGTTGCGCTGCTCCAAATGGCGCTTCAAGGAAGCCGCCTGTTGTGCATTTTGGCGGGTCGCGTCATGCCAATCATCTCCATATCTAACACAGAGACGGTCACCGTCAAGCTTGACCCCTTCACGGCGGTGGCTCTTGACTTCAATTACCGCGCAAAGGTTACCCAGTAGAAATCTTCCAAGCTCGGATCCCTTATCCCGATCAGGAATCATGATCTCGGGCGGCTTGGCAAAAACTGCGAGCACAACGATATCAAGATCCTGCACCGCTTGGCCGGGGCAATTGACGTCCACCAGGATGCGGACATCGGAATCCGGATCCTGCTCAATCCCGACCCAGAATTCACTCATTAGAGCGTAGAGCGATTCGGCGGCCGCGCGCTCGTCTGATTGGGCCTTGCCTATGACATGGAGGCGTATCACTGCTCAAGCTTCCTTTGCGTGGGTCTGCGCTTTAACCGGGGATGAAATGATGGCGGCTGAGAGGGACTTCTGATATAAAAACCTCTATTAGTTCGTTTCTTTGACAGTCGACAGGCGAATCCATGGAGCGGCTCCACAGCACTAAGTGATGAGCAGCGCCGGGAACTCATTGTTGAGGAACCCGGTGAGGCGAAAAAGCCGCCCCAGCATACTCCCAAATGGGAGGATGGATAAAGGCCGTGAGGAATCCCGCAGGGAGGGCTACTCTGATGGGAACCTCGCGCCGTCCGCGGCCGGCTCGACTGGCGTCGAAACTGCGACAGATCCGTACCCGCCTTGGCCTCACGCAGGAGCAACTGGGAGAATTGCTTACCACTCGCAAATCGCCCGTCTATCCCGGTCACGTTTCGGAGTTTGAAAGAGGGAAGCGAGAGCCATCCTTACTGGCGCTACTGTCCTATGCCAGAACCGCCGGCCTTCCATTGGAGTTGTTAGTCGACGATAAGCTCGAGGTACCGGCGAGTCTACCCGGACCTGGAAAGCGTTTTACAAAGCCTTAACGACCGCTTCAGCATTCCGCTTTGGGCAAACGACAGGACAGATGCGTTTTGAGGTGACGAGTCGTATTTCCAAGACACCAAAAAGATCAAATTAAATCAAGCTTGATCAAAGACTATGGTTAATTGTAAACTTCTCCCAGTCACGGTACACCGCTGTGGTGCGTCGTCTCTTACCGGCTGGGCTTGCGGGCCCTGTAAATCAAGTAGGGTTCTCCAGGACGAGGTAAAGGTGGCCGAGTTTTGGAGAGGGAGCTCAAGGCACACACCGATTTGAACTTCAAGTGGCCCTTTTTCGGGTTTCCTAAATTTAGTAGCTAGTTTCGGCACGCTACAGGGGCACTTCCAAGCACACTTAGTCCTTAACTGGGAATAATTGTGTTTGGAGGTGCCCTTTTTCTGTGTGCCTTCGTGACTACAAACCCAGACTCCAACCACCGCAAATACAAACTCGCTGAGGCTGCGCTTCGTCTTGGGGTATCCACCGTTTCGTTAAGGCGATTTGTAAAGCGGGCGGAGATCTCGTGCTTCCGGCCTGCCGGCGTCGGCAAGGGTCGCCGAATTCTATTCACGGAAGCGAACTTACGCGAATTCGAGGAACGCCGAACGTTCCCCGCTCACGGGAATGAAGAAGGGAGGTGAGCTATGACCTAAAAACAAAAGCCTGACAAAAAGTCAGGCTAAATGTCTCCAGCTTTAATGATGGTCTCATTAACGCTGCGTAAATTCTTGGTGGTCCCTATCCACGGCGCCACCGTTGGTTTCCAAATCCGAGCGCTTCCAAGGACGCGTTACGCTCTTAGTGTGTCTTTTACCACAATCACACACTCTCTGGCAAGCCCTTTTAAGCGCCCTTGCAAAAAGGAGTGAAAGAAGATGTTTGAGAAAGTTGATCAGCCTGGACTGATCGAGAAACTCATTGTTCACGAAGAGGAGGGCTTCGAACAGCTCTTTAAAGCAACGAAACCGGATTTCACACGATTCTTCGCAAGATTGAGAGTGTGCGATCCCGAAGAACTAGTAGGCAGAGTTCTCCTTAAGCTCGTAGAATACGACTACCTCAAATTCGACCCTGAGCGCGGCTGCTTATCGGCGTTTATTGCCGCTATCGCCTGGCGCGTTTTCTGTGATTGGGCGCGCGAAGTGGAGGGTAGAAGCGAAGTCCAACTCGGACTCTGCTTGGAGTTGCTGGTATCGGCGCCGATGCGGCAAGAGCCCGAGTTTATTCCACAGCCAGCGGTTGAAGTGTTAATAAACGAGCTCCCCGAACTTGATCGTTGCCTGGTGTACCGACGCGGCGCAGATCGGGTTAATTTCTATCAACTTGCGGACGAGTTCAGCCTTTCAGAAGGAGCGGTGCGACGCCGGTTTTACCGCTCACGCAAGAAGCTACGCCGCGCCTACAGAGAGCTAAATGAACGCGCAGTGACTCTCTAGTTCTGAGCGGGGGGGAGGCTTCATGGCCTTTTCTCGCCTCGCCTTTTTGCTTTGGAGTTTGCGCATGTTGCGATGGCTTCCAGGAAGCGGGCGCCAACAATCGCCCGCTTCCTGTTCTTGAAAAGTCCGCATTCCGTCGATAATGTCGAAACTTTCTAAGTGGAATCTGGGCTTGATCGCTGGATGCTTAAAAGTGCGTACAGCCGATTGGTGCGGGATTCGCAAACGCAGAAAGCAGTCTAAAGACGATGGATAAGTATGGAAATTTTGACGAGCTTAACCAGGGTGAGACTGAGGGTAGCTTCGCCATCGTATCAAGGAATGGCACGTCTGGCATCGCGGTCATTGCGCCGCACGGCGGGGCGATTGAACCAGGCACATCCGAGATCGCAGATTACATCGCAGGAAGAGAACACGCCTATTACACATTCACGGGACGAAAGCGTACTGGAAACAGCGATCTCCATATCACTAGTACCAACTTCGATGAACCCACGGCGTTAGAGGTCGTAAAGCGTTCACAGAAAGTGTTAGCAATTCACGGCTGTATTGGTCAGGACCCAATAGTCTATATCGGCGGGCGCGACGCTGTCCTGCGTGAGCAGATTCAAACGGCGTTAGTGGACGCAGGTTTTCAGGTTCGCCAATCTCCTACTCGGAACCTCAAAGGTGATCATCCCCGCAACATATGTAATCGCGGGAAGCGGCAGTGCGGGGTGCAGTTGGAGATTTCGGAAGGACTACGGCAGCAAATGTTCCGAAGACTGACCAGCCGAAAGGGAAGGGAGATCACCCATGAGGTCTTTGAGCAGTTCGTGTCTGCTATCAGAAAAGCGATTCTGCCTGTTGAGCTTGATGCTGCGGAGCTCCCAACGCCCGACGATGAAGAGCCGGAGCGGCTCGAGATCAGTTGGGTAAGGAGATGGGGTGAAGGTGAACCGCCCGAGACCGCCACCGAGACCGAGCATCTTCTTCTGCGAGCTTTTAAAGATAGTGATCTAAATTACCTCGAGCGCATTCTCTCCAACCGGACTGCATCGAGGTCTTTGCCGCTGGGATTGCCGCACACTAAAAAGACAATCGCCCTATGGCACGCACGTTGGACAGCCCACGACGAGAATTACGGCGCGTTGGTTCTCAAGGAACAAGATCAACTAATCGGTTTCACGGGCGTGAGAAAACTGCGCGGCAATAATAAGACTGAATTTTTTTATCATATTGAATCTCGCTTCTGGAGTGAAGATCTCGCCCTGGAAGCCGCCCGGGGCTGGCTGACAAAATGCTTTTCATGGCAGAGCACCCCCTCCAAATTGGGGGCGGTTGCAGCCCCAACGGACCTGTCTGCCTGCCGAGTGTTAGCTAAGCTCGGGATGAAGTATGTAACAACGACAAGGTCACATGGAAGTACCTTGCTTTACTACGAGATATCCCGGCAACAATTCCAATCAGCCAAGTAGGAAATAGTTAGAGTTTTCCTTTGGCGCAATCATCGCGTACTCCCTCACTCATCACAAAACAAAATGGCAGGCGAGGCCGATTCCGGATCGGGCGCGTGTTCGTATCAAGCACCTTCATCTAATCGTCCTTCAGAGTAACTAATGGCCGATCACTGTTGGCTTTGGCTAGTTTAGGACTCGCCGTCCTGTCACAAGTTTCCGTAATTAGTATAGGGGACTTTCTTTTCCTGATGGCATCAGAGACGTTCTGGTCATGGGCTTCAGAAAGATTACGAACGCCGGACGCCGCATATGCATCGGCAAGTTCCCCAGTCTCAAGATGGGAAGAAACGTCTGGTTCGAGTCATTACTCGAACGGGACCTAATCTTCATGTTGGAGTACGACTCAGACGTCATCTCCTACCGGGAACAGGCAATAAGAATTTTTTATGAATTGAATGGCAAGAGACGTTACTACACGGCCGATATTCTGTGTCAGCGCAAGAACCAAAAGCCCCAGGTCATTGAGGTCAAATATCAGAGTGAGCTATCGAAACCTAAGATTGATCAGGTCATCCGCACGATCACTCCGATTTGTGAGCGCGAGGGATACGATTTTCTTGTTTATACGGAAATCGATATCAGAGTTCAGCCACTGCTGGACAACATTAAGCTCCTTCGGATTTACGCTCGAACGCCTCTTATCCCCTACCACAAACTCCTGTGTTACGAAATGTTTGTGAAAACGCCTGAACTTAGCCTTCAGGAAGTATTTCACTCTTTCGCGGCCAAGGGGATAGGTAAGGAGGTTGTTCTCGCGCTTTTGTATCGGGGAGTCATCTCAACCGACTTCACCGGTCCAATCGAACCTAATAGCCTGATTCGGTGCAACTTACTACTGAACTCTAAGGAGGCATAAAAAATAGCTATGCAAGGACAAAGACTGCGGAAGGGCATGCACATCAAGTTTACGGGCCAGGAATACACTATTGAACAGCGCCTGCCTAACAACGATCTTCAATTGAAGCATGTGGCCAGCGAGACACTCCTGGCTAAACCGGAAAGCGAAGTGATTCAGGCGCTCTTCACCGAAGACGCCGAACTGCTTGGCGATAGCAGTGAGGTTAACTATCTCCGCATGCGGCAGACACAATCCCTTGTCAATGATTTCTCAGCTCTTGATGACAACGATCTACGGAAAATCGAAGCCAAGCGCAGAATCAAATATATCGAAGAAATAAGAAGACAAGGTGTAACTGAGTTTGGCAAGAACCCGGAGAAGGTTCAACTCATCATCGATAAGGTCAGCGAAGCGTTCGGTGATTCCACGCCCCCGTCTTGTGTGACGCTATGGCGTTGGAACAAGGATTACACGGCATCCGGAGATGACGTTCGAGTCCTGGTGCCAGCTTACAAAGGTCGGGGGAAAACCAGCGAGAATGATCGACGCAAGATCAGCGATGATTTGGAGGTATGCCTGGCCGTTGAAAAGATCATTGATGATGTGATCTGCGAGGAATACCTCGCGCTGACGAGGCCAACAGTCCAAGCAACCTACGAAAGTATAGTGGCTCGCATCGCTCAGGAGAACAATTTCCGAAATGACGATGACAAGCTGCCAACTCCGCACCGGAACACCATCTACCGGACAGTTAATAAGCTGGATCCGTATGAGAAAGACAAAGCCCGATTTGGCAAGCGTATCGCCGATCTCCGGCACAAGGTAAACCAGCAAGGTGTGCGACCGAGCCGACCTCTTGAGAGAGTGGAAATCGATGACACCAAATTGGACCTCTTCGTCATCGATGAGAAAACAAACCTTCCGATTGGGAGACCCTGGCTAATGCTTGCCATCTGCGTCTTCACAAAAATGATTCTCGGTTACTACCTCAGCTTTATACGGCCCAGCTACCTCTCCGTCATGCAATGCTTGTTACACAGCATACGGCCTAAGACATACGTGAGAGAACAGTATCCGGAGATCGTGCATTCGTGGGATGCGTACGGTCTCCCTGAGCTCCTGGTCGTCGATAATGCTAAGCAGTATTACAGCGCGGGTTTCGATGAAGCATGCCTACAGCTGGGAATTTTGACGCAGTATTGTCCGGTTCGGCATCCCTACTACAAACCTTCTGTGGAGCGAGTCATCGGAAGCGCAAACACACGGCTGCTCCATCAGATGCCTGGAACGACCTTCTCCAGTATCTCCGACAAGTGGGACTACGATCCCAAGAAAAACGCAGTTATCTCAATGGGCGGTCTCGAAAGACTACTTCACAATTGGCTGATCGATGTGTACCAGCGCAGCTACCACAGGGGCATTGACGATGTACCCGCCCGTCGCTGGGAGATCGGAACGAAGAAATTTCCGCCTGCACTCCCCTACAGTGTTAAAGAGCTTAACGTTCTTCTGGGCCATGTTGAACACCGCGTAATTTCGAACTCCGGTATCGAGCTCTTCGGCGGACTCTACTATAACGATCCCTGTCTCTCGGCACTTCGTGTGGGTGCAAAGAAAAAAGAGAAGTTCAAGATTAAATACGATCCAATGGACATATCGCTGATTCATGTCTATGACAGCCGAGCCAACGATTATCTCCCAGTTCCCGCGGTCGACCAGGACTACACAACGGGACTCACACTATGGCAGCACAAGGTGATCAAACGGGAGGCCCGCGATAGTGCTGAAGAGTATGTGGACATTGTTGAGCTCTGCCTGGCAAAGGATCGCATCAAGAAGATGGTGGCGGAGGGCTTCAACGCTCAGAGCAAGAGCGAAACAAATGTGAGAGCAGCGCTCTGGCTGGGCATAGGCCAAACCCAAAACGGTAGCTTGGAGGTTAGCAATCCGGAATCGGACGGGAACCACAATGGGTCGGATAGCTTGGGAAATAGTTTCGGTTTGAATCCTCAAACCGACCCTTCCGCCGGCATCTCGAATTTTCCGAGCGCTATGACAGCCAAGAGCGGTGAAGATGCCAATGTAGAAATCGAAGACAACACTTCCGGAGTAGTGGTTGCTTCATCAACCGTCTCGAAGAACGCTAACCCCGGGAATTCAAACCGGCGCCGCAGTAAGGATGCGACTAGTTCTATGGAGCTCGAGTCGCAGAGCTTACAAGAAAATTTGTCCCCACCGGACCAGCACTCCACGGAAACAATGTCGCATCCGACAACACCCACAGTTGAGAAGGACCTTCGTCTAGAGGGCTGGGAATCGGGATATGACTTACCGAGGAGAAGGCAATGAGAAAAAAAGGTCGTGTCGCCCAAAAACACAACAGAGCGAATAGGTTTGGGCACTTAAGCAAAGCGCAAAGGATTGCGCTAACTGAACAGGTCTTTATCAGATATCCGAGACTTAAAGAGTTATATGCCAAGATCGATTTCTGCCGCACATTCTCCAGGAATGCCGCTGAACCGGAATGTATGCTGATCAGTGGCAAGCAAGGAGCTGGTAAGACCACCTTGACCGAGTGGTACGCTGCCGATTTCCCTATAAGCGAATTCCCCGAAAGACGAATCGTGCCGGTTCTCGTAATCAGCGTGCCCTCGCCCGCGACTGTAAAGGGCTTTGCCTCTGAAGTTCTGGACGCCCTGGGCGATCCCGCGGCCGACAAAGGAACGGTCAGTTCGATTACCTTGCGTGTAAGAAAGTATCTTAAGGATTGCGAAGTTGAATTGATCATTTTGGATGAGTTTCAACACTTCGACGACCGCCAATCAAAGAACGTTTTGAAAACAATCTCTGATTGGCTAAAGAATTTGCTTAATAAAACAGGTATTCCAATAGTCCTCGTTGGCATGCCTGGCTGCGAGAGCGTTTTAGATGCAAACGGCAATGAGCAGTTGAAGCGGCGCTTCTCCGCGAGAGAACAAATCCTCCCGTTCGGCTGGACCACTGCCGAACAAGTCGATGAATTTCGGCAACTGTTGAAAATGATCGATGATGACCTGCCACTTCTAAAGGACTCACATTTGGCCGAATCCGCCACCGCCTTTCTAATCCATTCAGCCACCGACGGCGTTATCAACTATGTCATGAAGCTTTTGCGGAAGGCGGCGGCCCTGGCAATCGAACTGGGTACAGAACAAGTCGACGTCACAATACTGGCTCAGGCTTATGAGGAACGGCTCTCAAAGGCTTTCAAGAATCGGACAAACCCTTTCGATCACGTCAGGAGGTCGTCTCAACCAAGGAAACCCGCAGAGAGAGCTGTCAAGCCTGAAGCGATGAGTAAACGGCTCAAGGGCCAGAAGCGAAAACCGTCGATGTCTGAAGTGCTCAAAGGTCGATGACGTTCACTTTGTAAGTCTCATATGAGTGTCACAAAAAGATCGCTAGTCTTCTCGGCTATCCCCCAGGAAGGTGAGAGTTTTATTGGGTACCTGATACGGCTAACTGACGTAAGTCACTATGACACCTCTTCCTGGATTCTGCAGTTGGCGAATCTTCGCGAGCGCCTGCACAAAGTCTCACTGGCGTTCGACGACCGATTGAACCTTACGCCGCTAGCTCACTTAACAGGCGTGGAAGAAGCCAAGTTAAAGAATCTCCAATACCGGCCTTCCACAACAAGGAGGCAGAAGTATGGTGAGTATTTCGTCCTTGCCGCGCCAGCTCCGAGAATGGCAATCAGGGCCCACCGGCCCAAGGTTTGCACCAAATGCCTGATTCAATATGGATACATTCGAAAGATCTGGGACCTTGCTCCTGTTACCGTCTGCCCACTGCACCAGTGTTTGCTAATAGATGAATGTCCCAACTGCGCCCGCCCTCTTCCATTTACCCGAGGCAAGGTGAGTATTTGCCGGTGCGAATACGATTGGCGCAAGGCGCCGGTCATAAAAGTCAATGGCCCTGAGTTGGAGGTCACAAACCGAGTGCATTCGTTGTGCGATTTACCAGGTCAAAATGCCAAGGCAGCATTCGACTTCCCAGACAATCCCTTAAATAAACTAAAGCTGAAAGATCTTTTCTTGGCCCTGTTCTTCGTTGCGAGCCAATACAGGTTGAACACTCATCTCAAATCCAAGAGAGTCCTCATAGTAAAGTTCGGTGGCAACCTGAGAAATGCAGATATTCATAGCCTTCTTTCTCGCGCCGCGCTCGTATTTCACAATTGGCCCACGAACTACTTCAACTTTCTGGAGTGGCGAAAGCAAAACTTGCAGTCGACAAAACATGCAGGCGGAGTCCGCAAAGACTTTGGCCCATTCGAGCATGCACTTTATACGCAACTAACAGCTAGTGCCTTTGATTTCCTGCGGCACGGGTTTGAAGAGTACATAACAACGACATGGGACGGTGGTTACGTTCGAAGGCTTCGCCGGCTTGGTGTAAGGAAGCATCCCAACAAGAAATTCGTGTCGCTTGATGAGGCCAAAGATCTGTTGAAGATTGGCTCAGGGAAAATACATCGCTTACTGAGAGACGGAGCACTTACGGCGGTTATTCGTAGTCATGGAAGAACCAAAGTGGTGCTTATCGAAACCAGGAGTATAGAGAAGGTCAAGGCGGCGCGGGCGGAACTTTTGGACAGGAAGCAAGCAGCGAAGCGTCTCGGCATAAACATTATTCAAACGCAGGCTTTGGTTGAAGCAAACTTACTGACGGAGCGCGGCTCGTTCGATTGCCGCAGCAGCGCGTTCTATAGCATTCAGGAGATTGATGGGCTCATAGCGAGAGTGGCTAAGTTCGTGCGGCCGGAGCGATCCGCAATCTCCGCGCAGACAATTGATTTTGCCCGGGCTCTCTACACGCTTGCCTGCCATCGCGACATAGGAGCGCCGGATTTCATTCGATCAATCCTGAGACGCAAAATAAAGCCGTGCGGAACAAGTACACGACCCGGACTGAGAAAACTCAACTTTTATCGCCGCGACATCATTGATTACCAGAATGAGGTCTACAGGAGACGATACCCAAACGCCCTCAGCACCTATGAAGCTGCTGAATCATTAAAGACTAGTCCCCGAGTTATTCGATTTCTAATAAAGAAAAAACTCCTGACGTCGCAGAGAGTCCGTTGGCATCTTACGGTTCCTAGGAGAGGACTGTCTGACTTTTCCTCGAAATATGTTTTGGCCACTACCCTTGCGTCGGAAGTTGGAAGGGCAACTTATTACTTAAACAAGATCCTCGATGTGGAGGGAATCAACCCGGTCTCGTCTTCAAAGTCTGAGCGACCCCAGAATCTGGTCTACTTGAAGAAGGACATCGCCAAGCTAGACTTGTCCGCGGTTGTATTCGCAGGAGCCTTGCGTCTCGGCTGCCTCAAAACGCAATTGCAACGGGTTGGCATATCCGATGCAGCTAGGCTCTTGGCTACTACTGACCAAACAATTGAACGGTTAATTACGGATGGAGTCTTATTGCCGTGTAACTCTAAGCGTCGACCCAAACGGCCCTATTGCTTCACTGGATACTACCTCCGTAAATTCAGCGACGGGAGAATTAAGAAGTACTTCGCTCTGGTGTCGATAAGTGTTGCGGCTCGGATGTTAGGAAGAACGGAATCCAGTTTCCGAGACAAATACGTTTCCACTGGTCGCCTCAACGTAACGAGGGTTCCTGGCGATGAGAGACCCTATCTTCGGCGAAAAGATATTGAAGAATTGAGGGCGTCAGAGAAAAGCATCCTAACTCCCGCGGCGGTTCGCACGCTTCTCAAAATCAGTGAAAGCCAACTCTTGAGATTAGTGAAATCTGAAGAACTCAAGCCCGTCTCTGGTCCCGACATCGATCGTTCCGCAGTCAATGTGTTTCTGAAGAGTGATGTTGAGAGGCTTCGCAAGCAAAGAGAATCGTTCAAAAGGAAACGCGCGCGCGAAGGCGGATCTGCTCGTTTCGGAAAACCAGCAGGTCCTAAACACGGCCCCGTGATCGAGGCCATAGCTGCGCGCGTAAATGCGCTAATGACCGGGGCCTTGGCTCAAGGAACCCGCATATCAGGAATAGCGATTCACAAGAAATTGCTGAGTGAGGGGTATGAAGTAGGCATTAACTCAGTATACGTTTGTTTGCGCAACGCGCGATCGTTGGGCGTTGGTTCGCCTTTAACAGAAAATGGCTAAGAAACACAATCGTAGAAATAAGTCACGCCGGAAGAAAGCCCGCGTAGCATCGGCTGATGAGATTTATCAATTTGGACCCCTGCGACTGGAACGGTCGGGCCGATTTGTCGCGTTAAGTTCGCATTGGCCGCCTGGTGAATTTGAGAAATACATCGCGCGTGTCAAAGCCCATCAGGAGCCATTTAGAAAGGAGATTACCGACGAGATCCAGGAACTTATCAAGATAATGCGTCAATGCAATCCCTTGGAGTTGCTTTCGGTGTTAGCTTTCAAGAACGTTTTTGCGAATCCTGAAACATATACGGAATCTACGCACAAAGGCAAAGAGTCTTATGTCGAATATGCCCTAAGTCTTGCGCTGTCCATTTCAGATCCGAAGCTGGAGATTAATGCGTCCGAAGAGGCGATTGATCGCACGCAGGAATTGATCGCAAAGATTTTCAATGATGTTGGATGGTTCTTTGCGACTGAACGCTTGCAAGAAGGCGACGAGACTGAGAGCGAAGTCCGCTATCAGTCAATGATGCGATATTTAATGGTTCGTGGTGATGCGTATCCCGAACATTACCTTGACCTCGTTCGCGGATTGTTTGCTTCACACGACTCCTTTTTCCAAACGAATTATGGTTTTCTCACGAACGACGTAATTGAATGGATCGAACAGATTGAGGCGCAGCTAACGGACTCACTTTTCTCTCAGCTTGCATTCTTCTCGAAGCTTCGTGAAACGCACAAAATCTACCAAGCATTTGTCGACGAAAAAGGGATCGACTCTTTTGACAGTCTTGAACAATGTATAGAGGAGTTCGATTCACTTCCGTCCGTTCAATCTAAGAAAAAAGAACTCGATGAGCTACATAGTCAAATTAGTCCGCTGTTTCACGTAAAGCCTAATGACCAACTGCGCAAGGAGTTCTTAGAGCTTGTAAGCGTGAGGTTTGGCGACAATGAGGAATTTGGTTCCTTTGCGAAGTCGCCGGCATGGCCTACGAATGATTCCATAGTTAACCGACGCTCGATTATCTCCCTCAAAGACGCGCATTATTGTTTTGCGCCACAGATCCTCTATAGAAATCTGATCCAGTTGCTGGGGGACCTTATTCGAGAGAAAGACGAAAAATACTTCCAACAGACTTTTCAAAAAGCACGCGCACGCTACTTGGTCCATCAGACCGCAAGATATCTGGCAGCGCTACTGCCAGGCGCCAGCGTCTTCCAGGAGCTTTTTTATCAGTTCCAAGACAACGAGAAAACAAAACGTGCAGAAACAGATTTGCTGGTGGTCTACGACACAAACCTTCTTATCGTTGAATGCAAGGCCGGATCGTTAACGACACCTTCGAAGCGCGGGGCGCTATCGCGGCTCAAACGCGACCTCAGCGAACTCGTTGACAAGGCCTATGACCAAGCTCTCCGGACAAAAACATATATAGAAACCGCTGACGAGCCCAGGTTCGAATATGAAAACGGATCGGAAGCGTTAATGCTAAAGGAAAGGAAGCGGTTCGGTAACGTGTACCTTCTAAATGTCACGTTAGATAGCTTGGCGCATTTGTCGTCGCAGCTAGGTAATTTGAAGAAACTAAATCTGATTAAGGGTAAGGAGTGGCCATGGTCAGTATCTCTGCCGGACTTGCGGGTCATAGCTGAGCTAGTCGAAAGTCCCTCAGAGTTTTTGGTTTACTTAAAGCGCCGCATCAGAGCCAATGACTATCCTCAGCTTCGACTATGCGACGAACTCGACTTTTTCATGTACTACCTAAAAGACGGCTTGTATTTTGAGGACGGCCGTCTGGGTCGAGAGGGGAGCTTTGGATTGCACGCGTACACCGAGCGACTAGATCGTTGGTATGATTTCCAAGCTGGCCGCGTTTCCAGCGGCGAAAAACCACGACTCGAAATTCCCGAAGACTATAAGACGTTAATCAAGGGAATTGAGGCTACGCAAAAGCCCGGCTTCTCCGATGTGACTACTACGCTCCTTGATTTTGATGTCGAGGCCATGGAAGTCATTTTGGAAAACATTCGACAAGGCAGGGCTATCTCATTGCGTGATGGAAGAGATCATGACCTCACCCTCGAATTTGAGAATTCGGGCTTAGGATTAACGACTCTGGTTTCGACAAATCAGCAATCGCCTTCTCTCGCACGGGCTGCCGGCTATTCGTTGATGCGGAAGTATCAACTTAAGTATCCGAAGTGGATCCTTTTGATAGTCGACGCGTCCGGTGAGGCGAATACATATGACTTTAGATACTTCGCGTCACCGTGGCGCCACGACGCGCAGAAGGAACGGGAGGTAGCACACTACCGTCAACGCAAACTGGAGCAGCATTTTGCGCAGTTCGGCAAACCGGGTCGGAACGATCCTTGTCCTTGCAACAGCACACTAAAATACAAGAAATGCTGTGGAAAGTAAGCTGTGACGTTTTTGCTGTGTATTCGATTAAGGACTATCATCTATCAGTAAACCCCTTCTTGGTTCCTCGTTGTTCTCCGCTCGGAGGTTGGTCATTCACACGGCCATGCTAAACGACAAACTGGCGGACGTGCTCAGTAGCCTAATAGCCCACGGAGTCTGCGAAGACTTAAAAGAGAGTTGGTACTATGTTGACGAACCGCTCCACTATCAGTTCTATACGCGAATCTACGTCGGCACGGCGTTGGAGCAGATTATCACCGGGACTGCATTCACTCCCGAGACCGCGCATCGCAAGACCATCTTTGAGGCTGTCGAGCGTTTCTGCGTGAGCGCGTCACTTCCAACTCGATTGAGTTCCGCATCCGAGGTCAGTCGCTTTTTTCCGCTTGCTCGTGCGCCTATACTGACCGACGTGCTGCCGCATCAAGTAATTCGCGCGATCGAGTGCGACCAACTTGTTGGATCGGCTAAGAGCCACGACACCGTCCCGGTGCCAGTGCAACTCGTGACCGTTCCTTACACAATACCTTCAGATGAACCTATTCTTAGGGAGCCCATATCTACTGGAACCGCTTGCGGCGATACACGCGAAGACGCGATCCTTCGGGGACTACTTGAGTGCATTGAACGTGACGCAGTCATGTTATCGTTTTACGGCAGGCAATGCGTCGCTCAGGTTGATATTACTGCGGACAGCGAGCTTTGGCCCATCGTTGACGAGCTCGCACGCTGTCGACTCCGCTTAATTGTTGCCGACGTCTCAAGTACTGATTTCTGCGTGAAATCCTTTCTAGTTCTTTTGATCGATGAGACAGAGTTTGGGCCAGCTTTAACCGCTGGCGCGAAAGCGGGCGTCGATCCAGTTGCAGCTATACGAGGGGCCATCGAAGAGGCCGTCCATATTCGGGCGTGGTTACGTGATCACTTGGCAGATCGCGACGGGCACTTCGAACAAACTGAAACCAACGAGCCCGCGACTGTTCACAGTTTTCTCGACCGGGCCCGACTGTGGAGTCGACGATCGATGCTGTCTCACATCGACTTTTATAGTACAGCTCCCAGGCGACTCCTCGAGGAGTACACGGTTACCGAGGCCCACCGTCTTCCTGTTCTCGACGACCTGAAAAAAGATTTGTTGGCAATGGGTGCATCTGCATTCGTAGCTGATCTATCAAGCCGGTTCACGTGGGCGACTGACTTGTCGCTGTATGTTGTGAAGGTGATGGTTCCCACACTTCAGCCTTTGTTCATTGATGAATCCTACCGAATCTTGACTGGAGAGCGATTCCAACAGTTTCGGCAGCTGTACGACTCGCCTACGCACTTTTTTTTGTAACGGCTCCTCCCCACGTCAGAGGTAAATTGCTTCTTCTGTATTCTCCAGTCGCATGCGAAGTAGCGCGCGAACAGTTCCCAATGACTGCTGGATACGCTCAAATCGTTCACTAGCAATAACATCTTTAGGCGGGGGGCGCTGCGCTTCGAGCACGTCAAGAGCAGTCTGACATAACCACCGCACAGACAATCGTCCGGCCTTGGCGATGGCCAGGATCGCTTCGCTAATATGTGCATGAAACAAGTCGTGGACCAACCGATTTATTCCGGCCTCAATCCGTGGCATATACTCCCAGGTATGGGGGAATAGCCGAAGTCCAAGCTCTTTTAAAGGAGATTCAACAGCTACTCGATCCAGGATCGCATGATCAAGATCCCGAACGATAATCCTGTGAGGCACCCGATCTCGAAATTCTACATACACATTCTGAAGGTGAGGCTCGATTGCGATTCCGTACTGGATAAGAAGCTTCACCGGACCTTCGATGAGCACGCAGCAGTACCTGTACCAGCACTCCTGCAATTCGGCGTCAGTTAGATTACTCCACATGGCCACAGCACTCGTCGGACCGTACCAAAGATCAACTGCCGGCAGAATCTCATGTCCCCCTATAGGGATGGGCGTTCTCAGAATAGCGCTGACATGGGGCGCAAGTTCCACGTCGGCTATTGAAAAAGTCGCCACATCGTGTTGCACGGAAAAAGATGTAGGAAGTAGACCGGTGGATTGAAGGCTGGCCACCAAGGTGCTGATTGGGACTGCGTTTTGACAATGCATCTGAAATATCAGACGTCGCGCACTTGTGATAACTACATTTGCCGCTAACTTAAGATGGTAGCCGCTTACTAATGAAAAAGTGCGAAGTGACATTAGAGGTTCGCCTCTCAAATAAAGACCTGTGGGCAAAATACCGACGCCGAACGCGCGCCGCACGACATTGGAACATTCCAATTGCCAGGGGTGAATTGGTACGAGCGGTGCGTGTTCCCAAGGCCTCGGTACGCCGAAGACCTGTCTGTTGCAGGTGGCCCGTTCGGGCAGAGCGACGGAGTTGTAGACTAGGTTAGGAGCTTCGAACAATGGGATTTCGACGGGTCGCCGGGATAAATGCGATAACCGACTTAGGTTAATTCCTTGCCTAAATTTAGGAAATGGATAGAGATTATGGCCTTCTGGATTTCGCTCAATGCTAAATACATTATCGCAAATTTGCGTTCTCGACAGCGCTAAGTCAGCGATCGTGTGTGCAAGACTTTGACGAAAGCATGCTTGCACCGTGTCCCAGTGCTGTGCTGTGAGATTGCCTCCGACTACATTGTGGAGCCAACTTATGACGTGACCGATAGCTAGGTCGGCGAGGAGTCTACCTCGATCATCTGAGGTCCAATGGATTTTGTACCGGGTGAAGCACAATGGAGTGGCAACAACATACGGGCGAAAGTACATCGGCGCGAACGCCGTCCCTTCCGATGAACGGAGGAACTGCTCGCGGATCAGCGCCTGAAGTAGTCGGGACACATTGATTTCGACAGAACGCCGACGGACCAGTCGTAAGGTTGACGATGACAATCTCTCCGATCTGCAAAACGCACGGAGTTGTGACGAGAGATCCTTGTCAACCCAAAGCGAGGGCATAGATTGGCACTTCAAGGCTCGTTCGAAGGAAAAAAGCCTTTGCGAGTTGTTCGTCATGGAAGCCACCCAAAGGTGCCGCGCTGATGCCAGATGCTGCCGCTGCAAGACAGAGCGACTGCGCGATGTGACCCGCCTCGAGCAGAGCGAACCGATAAGCGCGCTCTCGGTACTTCCGGAAGGAGCGTTCCACGACTGCAGAAAGAATAACAGTAAGTGCTCCGGCAAGCGTAAATCCTTGCCCGAACGCTTCATCGATTGAGCGCTCATCTACTTCAGGGCTCAAGAGCTCCAACTGTCGTTGAAGAAAACAGTAATGATACTTGCCCTTTGGTATTCCAGAGCGAAGGTCATAAGGCGCCCAAAAGTACACCTCCACAGGATATAGCGCTCCCGCCGAGGGGTAAGGACGTAACGCGGGTCCTTCTACAGCGTCTGCCGACGGGCGCTCCTCAAGGCAACTTCGGCAAAACATCGCTAACGTACTAGCATTGACGCGCCTTTGAAAGTCGTACGATGTTCGCCGCGCTTCAAGCGCCGCTTGTAACGTCACGGGCTGAGTTTGAATTGGAGCAGGAAGGGAGAAATGTTCGAACCGCCGGTAGCACTTTTGCTGGTGAGCGAGCCAGTGCCGTGATTCAGGAGCCGCGTCTGCTACCGTAAGCGAACTGGCCTCGTGGTACAGATGCCAAGCTCGATGAGGCATAACTTCGCGAGCACTCGGTTACTGCGACAACTGTGTACGACGCAGCAAGCTGCGATCACTCACCATCCGAAGAGGACGTCGCAACCGGATCGACCATAGTCGCAACTTGGCCAGCGGAACTGTGATTACAGGAGCAACTCCCCCCGTCGTTGGCAAAACGGGCGTCAGCTACCGTAGGATCGATACTTGCCCCCTCTTTGTAATTCAGCAAAGCACTTCCATTTTCGTTTTCAGAGTGATTCATAACAACCTCCTCAAGAGCCGAAACGCCGGAGTGTTTCGGCGATTATATTCACGAACGATGCTTAATTATGAAACTCGGATCGCCGGTAGTCAACTCAAATGACGGTTTGGACTCATAAAACACCTTTCATTCAAGACCGGCTCTTCACCACCTGCCAACCCCCCACCAGGTTCAGTCAATTATCCAATTGACGGAGTTACGCGTTAGCGACGGTAACTATGAGTATTTGTGGGGAAAAAATCACTAACTATGAGAATCAGAACTCACTAACTCTGAGAAGATTCCGGGTAAGTTGTTGTATCTTGGTGGGTGAGATTTCAATAACTGTGAGAACCTAGAGATGATGTCGGTTGTCGGTTCCCACAGTTAGTGAAATCCGCACTATAGTTAGTGAAATTCTTTCTCATAGTTAATGTGACTCCCGCTTGTCGAGGAAGGGCAGGCGTTCGCCAGCAGATTTTCTCTTCAACCTTCTGATTGTTGCCAATCTGAGAACCTCGCAGACGACGTGTTTTAAGAACTGATCCTAAAGCGCCGCCGTTAGAGAGTTGAAGGATGGCGGCGGGGCGCGTTTCCCCACCGCCCATCCTTCGGTAAATTAAGATCCCCCCTCGCTGCTCGATAGCACGAAGGCTGCGACCTTAGTAGTAATAGCAATTGGGCCAGATGCATCCCACGCAAGTGCAGCTTTGTTCGTCCAGCACTTCACCGTAGCCGCAAGTTAGCGTACAGCAGTCTGGTGCGGACCCCTCATATAGGTTAGCGACGAGATCCTCAAACTCTCCACAGGCATCGAAGGCAACTATTCCTTTTTTCCTTCCTTCGCTGATTACGTCGTCAGTCCAGAAGGCCAAGCCTGGGGCGTCCGGTGCCCGTTGCAGGAAAGCATAGTAGAGGTCAGAAACATATGCTTCCTGATCCGAGTACCCGGTTAAGTAATGTGGATTTCGCCCCTCGTATTCGTAGGTTTGGGTGTAGGTGGTTAGGTCCTGAGCGTTATACGAGCCCTGCGTCTCAAACAGCGTGGAGACGAAACGTTCGCATTCGGCCTGCAGCGAGTTTTGTGACGCTGCATAAACCATGTTGTAAAACTCAGGTTCAAGTTCGAAGGAACAGTTCGGATACCTTCCGTATGCTCCCAGGTAAGCAGCGTTGATGAAGTCAACATACGACTTCGAATCGGTCGCGTGGACCACTGTCCCGGGAACTTTTAACCGCGAGTGCTTCAAACCCGCGCCGGGTGCTAACAACAGTCCAACGAGCGTAATGCTCAACGCAAATTGAAAAAGGTGACGTGAAGTTTTTCGTGAGAAGAACATGATTTTACTCCTTGTAGGCGGGTGAGCACTGCGCGCCTTTCGAGGACGACGCAATATGCGTCAAGCAGCGCAGGGCGAAAGAGGGCGGGTTTACGCGATTGAACTTTGCAAATGAAATTGCCGAGCTTTTGGCTCCCAATTCAAATAGCGCAGAAAAAGCGCAAGCGACGCCTTCTTTCTTTGTTGTCTTCGGTTTCTAACGACGGGGGACACCGGCAAGGCGCCGGCGGACGTAAGGTTCATGAGTAACGAGGTGACCTTACGCCAGACATACTTACGTGTCAACGAAAACCGAGAAGGGTAAAAGCAAGTAGGAAAGTCACGTGCAGAGATAAACCATGACATCACCTTGTCGTAACGATCTGTTGAATCCTGAAAAAGGAGCTTCGATGAGGATTGCATTAACATCGTACTTCCTGAACCAGCCATACCAAGAGCAACACCTTGGCGTAGTCGGGAGACAAGTGCGCCTGAATTCAAGAGCTGTTGCATCCAACGAAAAAGAATTGGGACGGAGCGGGTCATGAGAAACTCCTTGCCCGGATCGCCTGCACGCAAAGTTTCGCTTTACTTACAGGGTTAGAGGTCGAAGGAATTCTGGGCGGGTTCCCGGTTTTCCTGGGACGTGACGGCAGAGGACTCCCGAGTGGTCATCATCCGGTTGAGTACGGCCGGGACTTTACCCCTACTTCCAGAGGTCAGTCAATGATCAACAAGCAGAATCCGCCTTAGGACTTTGGAAGAAAAATTCTTTGCTGTAGGACAAGCGCATTGGTTCAGGCATCTCTAACTCTGATAAGATTCCGGAAATCTGTTTGGCTTTATGTTCGCGTGATTTCACGACCATCAGAACCTGGGGATGTGCCGGATCAGGGGCCTTCATGGAACAGCCTGAATTTCTGAACTTCAAGAAACTCGATCACAAAGCAGTGCTGCCGACGCGCGGAAGTCCAGCTTCGGCCGGACTCGACCTTTATTCGATCGAAGAGGTCCGTTTGCATCCGCACGAACGTCGTCTCATCCGCACCGGGCTGGCCGTTGATATACCCGAAGGTCACTACGGACGGGTTGCACCGCGATCAGGATTAGCAGTCAAAAAGGGAGTTGATGTTCTTGCCGGTGTCATCGACGAGGACTATCGGGGTGAGATTGGCTGCTTGCTCCATAACACCGGGGACGAGATAGTTGAGTTGCCGGCGCAGACAAAAATCTGCCAACTGATAATTGAGAAAATAGCCAGGCCCACCGCTGTTTGGGTTGATAGTCTACCGGAAACAAGTCGAGGGAATGGCGGGTTTGGCTCTACTGGATAACTTTTTGGAGCAAGCATGATCCCAACACAATCCCACCGCGACCGGATGCGCCTGCGCAAAGCGCTCTCCTTATTTTTAGTTCTGCTGGTCGCCGCTTCCGTATTTGGCCGGCCGCAACAATCCGCTGCGCCCGCGTCATCCACTTCGTTGTCAGCCAGCGAACGTGAACTGGCCGACAATATTAAAAGCGAAACAATAAGGGAGGTGGTTACCGCACTTTCTGCCGACGAAATGCAGGGACGCGGCACGGCCCAACCGGGCGGCGATAAAGCGGCAGCATACTTGTCGGAACGCTTTACTAAACTTGGTCTGAAACCTCTGGGCGGCAAAGGGACTTTCCTGCAACCGATTAAGTTTCGCGATTTTGAATTCATGCCGGAAACCAGTTTGAAGGTTGGCAATGACACTCTGAATTTAGGAACTGACTTCGTGGTCGCCCCGCCCTATAGCGGTGACAAAAGCGCGAGCGGTGCCATGGTGTTCATCGCGTACGGGCTTTCTTCGTCGACTCCGAAACGCGACGATCTCGCCGGGATTGATGTGAAGAACAAGATTGTCGTGATGCTGGAGGGACCACCCGCAATAGTGGCAAAGGACGCCTGGAAGAAAGCGAAGGCCCAGATAGGCATCATCACCTCCCTCGTGGCGCAAGGTGTTGCCGGCGTTATTGTCATCGATCATGGCAGAGAAGAGCATCCGTATTCCGAGAGCGCAACTTATCTAACGCGGCGACAGGTCGAGAAAGCCGACGAGGAAGAGTTCCCTTCGTTCCTGCCTCCCTTCCTGACCATGAGCGACGCGGCCGCCGAAAAGCTTTTTGCTAGTTCTGGTGTGACTCGCGCTGAGGCGCTGAGCAGAGCAGAGAAGGAAGGCTTCAGGCCAATCAATCTGAAACAGTCGGCAAAGATTACTGTGCGCCTGAAGAAAGGCAAGGGCGTCGGGAACAATGTGATCGGTGTGCTCGAAGGTTCAGACCCGGTGTTAAAGGCCGAGGCCATTGTCTATTCAGCTCACTATGATGCTTACGGCCTCTCCACGGACGATCGCATTTATCATGGCGCCGCCGACAACGGCTTGGGTGTCGCGGAGATGCTGGCGATTGCCGAAGCCTTTTCAAAGTCCGCAACGAAACCACGGCGGTCGATAATCTTTATGGCTGTCACCGGTGAGGAGTATGGCGGCTACGGTTCAGATTATTGGGTGCACAATCCCACCTGGAAACTTAAACAAGTGGCGGCGGATTTGAATTACGATGGAATGGGCACTGAGGTCTATGGTCCGGTAAAAGCGTTGGTCGGTTTCGGAGCGGAACACTCGAGCCTCGGAGGAGTAATGGGTGAAGTGGCGATTGCACTGAACTTGAGAATAATTCCTGATCCGATGCCTGACGAGAAAGCGTTCTACCGGTCTGATCATTACTTTTTCGTAAAGAAAGGCATTCCGGGTCTGATGATTCTGGGAGCGCCGGATGGTGAGACAAAAGCATGGACGGAGCGCATGAAGCAATGGGAGAAAACCGACTATCATCAGCCGACGGACATAATCCGTCCCGATTGGCACTGGGATGGGCCACGGACGCTTGCGGTTTTGGGCGTGGTTATGGGTATGCGCCTGGCGAATAGCGAACAGATGCCGGCTTGGCTGAAGACGTCGCCCTTCAATCGCGAACGTGGCACGAATGAGCCGCCACCGCCGGAACCGTAGGACAGACATTCTTGTCTGTCCTTGTAATCCATGTCGCGAAGGGACAGGCAGGAATGCCTGTCCTACTGGTTGCGCGAAGTTGAGCGATTAGGATCGGTGTAAAGTGAAAAACAAAATACTACTCGGGCTAAGTTTGATATTGGTTTTGGGAGGGCCCTCGGCACTCTCTGCTCAGAGCCGTCGGGTTAAGACCGAGCCGGCGTTCACCGCGTTTTGGGTCAAGTTCAAGGAGGCGCTGGCGCGCAATGACAGAGCCCGCATAGTTGAGATGACGAAACTTCCTTTCATGATCGGTGGCGAGGATCTTGATCGTAAGGGTCTCCTAAAAGAATATCCCAAGCTGTTTCACCGGAGCACGCGACGTTGCTTTGCCCGGGAGAAGCCCTTGAAAGAGAATGATTACTACGAGATTTTTTGCGGCGAAACGATATTTCTGTTTGGCAAGGTCGACGATGTTTGGAAATTCGCCGAGATCGGCGCGAACGATTAATGCACGGCGGCGGTTCACATTATGAGCAGTAATTCATGGCCCCAACTGGTCCTCGAGGAATGGCAGGACACACTCGCGACACTACATATGTGGACCCAGGTAGTCGGCAAGATTCGGCTGCACCAAACGCCGCTGATTAATCATTGGTGGAATGTACCGCTTTATGTTTCAGCCCGGGGATTGAACACGTCGGCCATTCCTTGCGGCGATCGCATCTTTGAGATCGAATTCGACTTTATCGATCACCAACTCCGGATTGAATGCAGCGATGGCGCGATCAGGAAACTGCCGTTGCGCCCGCAAACTGTGGCGGACTTTTATCGTGAGGTCATGACGGCGATGCATGAGCTGGGCCTGGATGTGAAGATCTGGACCATGCCCGTCGAAGTGCCGAATCCGATCCGCTTTGAAGAGGACGTCGTGCATGCTTCATACGACGCCGAATACGTTAACCGTTTCTGGCGGGCCCTGGTGAGCATCGATGAAGTGTTCAAGGAATTTCGTTCGCGTTTCATCGGTAAGGTCAGTCCGGTGCATTTCTGGTGGGGGAGTTTCGATCATGCGGTTACTCGTTTCTCGGGGCGTCCGGCGCCGCCTCGCGAGAACGCCGATGTGATTACGCTCGAGGCATATTCTCACGAAGTCATCAGCCACGGATTCTGGCCCGGCGGTAACGGCGTGCAGGCTGCCTTTTACTCTTACACTGCGCCCGAACCGGCCGGCCTCCCGCAGGCGCCGGTGCGCCCGGAGCAGGCATTCTATAGTGAGGATATGAAAGAATTCCTGCTGCCCTACGATGCCGTGCGCCAGTCGTCGTCACCCGAAAACGCTCTGATGGAGTTTTGCCAAAGCACCTATGAATCTGGTGCGAACCTGGCAGGCTGGGACCGCGCCGCATTAGAGCGCTAGATTGGGCCTGTCAACCTATTAGGACGCGGTTCCGAGTTATGGCTCCGAATCCACATATCCTCAAATATTCTGGGAATTCAGAAAGGAACGCCTCTTGACACCGGGAAATCAAAAACTCGATGTCATAGAGCCTCTTCTCGACTGCAACGTCACTGATAGATTGCATCGCCACCTTAGGGCGATCGCAGTTATGAATACAATCGTGTCGCCTTTGAAAGATCCCTTTGAAATGCTCCTGCAAGTGTTCCATTGCTCTCTCACGGGCGTGAGCTTTTTGCGGATTTGGTAGGGCATTGTACTGGCCCGCTGTAATTCCGAAAAGACGAGACCTTGCATCTTTATGGAGAATCCAACCCTCGAGGCTGTTTTTGTTTAGAAGTTTTTGATCAGTTCGGAAGAAGTGGTTGAAGAGTTGTCTTATTTTTTCTAGAGACAAGACATTTTCGTCCTCGATAAGTTCTCTTGCCGCCATACGCCAGCGCCAGCCGCCTTTGATTGACTGAGTACGGCTGTTACGGGGAGTTTCAAATCGTTTAGTCTATTTGGAAGATTGACCGCTGAGTCAATATCTTTGGCTCGCAAAACGCGAGCAATCATATCCGCGTAGGCGTCGGAAAAATAGGCATCGCAAGCGCCAACCCCCATCATCCAAGCTGACCGGAGAATATCATCTCGCAAAGTGCCGACAGGAAGACCTCGCCCGTGCTGTAAGAGTTCACGCGCGCGATTCATGTCCTGGTCGAAATGGTTCTTTGCTGTACTAAGCAACGCAGGTTTAACTCAGAAATCGTCAGAATCATGCCGCCCTTCGCGGGTGCACCTCGCGCTCGATGCGACTGGCCGAGGAGTGAATCGTGACGCGGAGATCGTAGGCGGCTTGCAGATTAATCCAGAACTCGGGGGTATTGCCGAAGTAGCGCGATAGACGCAATGCAGCGTCGGCATTTAGGGCGCGGCGGCCGTTGACGATCTGGCTCAATCTGCTTACGGGAACCTTAAGATCATGCGCAAGACCGGTTACAGAAAGGCCCAAAGGCTTCATGAGATCTTCTCTGAGAATTTCTCCGGGATGAACCGCTGGCATTCGACCATTCTTCTTGGGCATAACGACTCCTAGTGATAATCCACTATCTCCACGTCAAAAGCATCACCGTCGCGCCAAACGAAACAGATGCGATACTGATCGTTAATGCGAATACTGTGTTGACCCTGCCGATCGCGTTTCAAAGCTTCAAGATGATTCCCCGGAAAGATCGCTAAATCTCGTAACAGGTGGGCCGCGTGTAATTGCATGAGCTTTCGTTGCGCAACCCTAGCGACCTGCTGAAGTCGCCGCGGGCTTTGGCCTTCGAATAAGGCTTGGGCTTCCTTTCCCCGGAAGGAGCGAATCACCCGCTCAAGCTATAAGCTGCCGCGCAAGGTGTCAAGCATCTGAACGCGATGATTTTCTGCGCCTCAAATAACGGAATCAGTTCCAACGAAATCTCGTCTTACACATAAATTTCAGCGAACTACTTTAATCAGGATCTCGTTTGTAATATTGATGACGCTTGAACCCAAAACTGCGCCTACCGTTATGCAACGCCCGGCTGCATTGCGACGTCAAATTGGTGTGAAGAAGTTAGTCCTTGCCTCATTGCCTTTGGTGTTGCTGGTTCTCATCCTCACCCCTGCAGGGATGATGTGGACGGGTATCAAACTCAAAGACAAGCTCGTGTTGTATGTTCGCGTTGCGCGGCTCTCTGCACAGCAGCCGGACCTGAATCTTTCAATGCCGGTTTCGGGCGTGACGAAGAATCAAATCACCAACACATGGCACGCAGCCCGCGGAGAACGCCGCCACGAAGGTCAGGATATTTTCGCGCCGCGCGGCACTCCGATCCTTTCTGCGACGGAGGGCTATGTTGTGAAGATTGGCCCCAACAATCTTGGCGGTCAGACGGTTTCGGTAATCGGAGCAGGAGGCAGGATCTACTACTACGCTCATCTGGATTCTTACGCCACTAATCTTTTCGAAGGCGATTACGTAACCAGGCAAACGGTGCTCGGATATGTCGGCACGACCGGGAACGCCGACGGCACACCTCCCCATCTTCACTTTGGAGTTTATGCTCGCGGCGGCGCGTTGAATCCCTTGCCCTTGCTCAGTGATCGGATGGGAATCAGAACGGATGACCGCGCCAGCCAGTCTCAGCCAACGCCGAGAGCGAAAAAGAAACCCGTTCGAGAACGCGTGTTCAGACTACAAACTTAGGTTTGGCGGGCGCGGTCTCGAATGCAAGCTGACACTCGTACTCTGTTCACCTGACCAGTTCTTCACCGAAGGTTGCGCCAGCCCGCTACCGCAGGCGGTTCTGACATCGCTCACCGCCAGCCTGTACCTTAGTTCATCCCTCTGGACCACTCGACTCCCAGAAATCCCTTGTGAACGCTGGTCACCCTGTGTTACCGTGCGCCCCACTCAAGGTGGTTGCTTGCACTTCGACTCGTCTGATCCCGTAGTCAGCCAGAGTTTTCCAATCCACAAATCTGCCGCTCGCCAATTCCAGCAGCAGTACAAGTATCAGCGGAGAACCGACGATGCTCCCGGCCAAACCATCTCCAAACGAGGTATTAGCCAGTAAAACCGCGGATGAAAACGCAGGCGTAGCCGTCTCGCAGCCGCAACTCTTCTCGAACCGGATCGGCGAATCGGCGGGATCACGGACCGCCGGCCTCGATCTGAATCGTGCCAAAAAGTCGAGCGCAACGCCGCGCAAGGAAACGGCTTTTGCCAGTTTCCAAACTCGTGTGCCGGTCATAATCGGCGAGGCGACCTATACCGGAACGATGCCCGTCGACGGGGTCCTCCTAGGGCAGCTGGGAGCGTCCGGCGGCAACCTCGGGGTAAGACAAAAGTCCAGAACAACCTTGCTGACATCCGGACCGGAGCTGAACGGCGAACTAATCTTCAAAGACATGCTGCGGGTGAACGGCCACATCGCCGGCCAGGTGTGTTCACAAAAAGGAACGCTCATAGTCGACTCGATGGCGCGAGTTGATGCGAACGTCGACGTCGCTGTTGCAGTCATCGGCGGGACAGTGAACGGAGATATCGTGGCGCACCAGCGAGTGGAGTTGGGCCCGGAGGCCCGCATCAACGGAAACATCTGGACGCAATCGATTGCCATTCAGCCGGGCGCGATCTTTGAAGGTGTCTGTCGCATGCTGCAAAACGAAGAACCGCAGGTTTAGCCTTTCGGCTTAAGAAGTTCTTGCCCTTAATGTACGAACTGGAACGAAAGTCTGACGAGTACCCGGAGGCCGGCACTACGCGCGCGTCTGTCGGCGAAGTGATCGCGGCTGATATCAGCGGGCCTTTTGAACTTTGGTTCAACCGAATGCAAGCCGATGCCGCGACAGTTCCAAACGGCAGTCAAGCAGGGACGAGAGAGGAACCCTTTTTCATCGAAGGACCGGCACGTGCGGAAACGCCGCCGCCTTCGCTGACGCACTCGGAATACGTCAGCGCCTTTGAATTGAAATTTGATGGCACGCTACGGATCGAGGGTTATTTTACGGGCCAGCTACATTCCCATGAAGGAACGTTACTGCTGGCAGAGGGCGGAGAGATTAATACCGACATCGCCGTGGGCGTCGCCGTCATTAACGGAACGGTCGTGGGAAATATCAGGGCGCGTCACCGGATTGAGCTGGGCAGCGGCGCGCGCGTGATTGGCGACCTCTATACCCCGGCTCTGACGGTAATGCCCGGAGCGATTTTTGAGGGAAAGTGTTATTCGCAGGATGCTCCGGGAAAAGTTAAACGGCGAATTCGTCAAAGAATTGCAAGCGCCGGCGAAACTGAATCTTCAGGTCCGGCGTATATGCGCGCGCGACAGCAGAAGCCGGCCATGAAAAAAGGACGAGTTTCCCGGAAGCCTGATTGGAGGCGTTCGTAGTCCCGAATCATTCTAGTTTGATTGCAACGCTGGACAGCTTTGCACCCTTTGTTTATTATTCCACCCCCACCGAGAAGGGGGAGACCACCAAAGGCCGACCATCGCGGGCGGCCGTCAGCCAAATCGAAAACTGATCGCGTGTTTGTTTGTCGCTTCAAGGCCACCCGGCGTTGGTGAGTCAACGTCTCGCGACTTCATTGATGGAGGTTTTAGTTATGCTCAGAATGGGAAAGAACCCGAAAGAAGAAGAGAACGAGAGCTCGACCAGCCCTCAGGAAACTCCCTATAACGCACCGCGCAATTACGCCTCCTATCAAAGTGGCGAGACCCCGCGACCAACGATTGATGCCAGCGCCAGTCCGAAAGCACTGACGGAAAGCGAATCTCTCGCGCGCGAGATCAAAGACGGCACGCTCAGTGGTTTCATCGGCAGCGGTACGATGATGACCGGCGAAGCGAACTTTAAGGCGATGCTGCGCGTTGACGGGCATCTCTCCGGCCGCATCACTTCGGAAACCGGAACCTTGATCATTGGCTCTCATGGCCAGGTCGACGCAAACATCGAAGTGGCGACTGCGACGATTCACGGCACTGTCAATGGCGACATTATCGCCTCACAGCGCTTGGAACTCGGACGGGCCGCGAAAGTTAACGGTAACATTCAGACTCCTTCGCTAATGATCGAGCAAGGCGCGATCTTCGAAGGCAGTTGCAAGATGATTCAACCGAGCGCCGCGCTCGAAAAGGGCCGCAAGCGTGATTATCGCGCGCGCGAAGAGAATGCGCTGGACGCGACCGGCATGCAGCCGATCAATGCTGATAACGGTGCTGACTCAAGCGACGTCGTCTCTGATATCGCGAGCTAAGCAAAGAAAAACTAAGTGCGTAGCAGACGCCTTTTCATGGCGTCAGGCGCACGAAATCACTCTCCTTTTGGGGGCGGACTTGTCCGCCCTTTTCTTTTTCGCCACGAGCGCATTAAGCTGTAAGCCAAAACTATGAAGCGTCTTTCAAGTCTTTACGCGATTCTTTTGTTAATCGCCTTGCCGGTTGTCGGGCTGGCCCAGCAGCGCAGGTCTTCTACTGCTGGCGCGACGGTAATTCCGCAAAGCGTTTTGATTCGGATTTTGCGCGCGGAAGACGAACGTCGTTGGGACGATGATTTGAGCCTCTTGCTCTCTGATTCAAGCCTGGAAGTGCGGGTGCGGGCAGCATTGGCTGCGGGCCGCATTGGCGATGAGCGAGCAATTCCGCAGTTGAATGATCTGCTGCAAAAAGACCCGACGATCGAAGTTCGCGAAATGGTGGCGTTCGCCCTCGGCGAAATCGAATCGCCAGCCGCCGCTGCCGGCCTGCTTACGATTTTGAGTGACACGCGCGCGCCGGTGCGAGCACGGGCCGTGGAAGCATTGGGAAAGATCGCCGCCGCACTGCCCAAAGGCGAAGAGGCGCGGGGCAAGATCATCGGTGCGGCGATTCTGGACGCACTGAGATTTGAAGCGCAACGAAGATCAGGTCCCGATACGGACACGATTCTGTTGGGAGTGACCGCAGCTCTGCGGGCAAAACCTGAAGGCGCCGGACCGGTACTCGTCGAGTTTCTTGGCTATTCAAATCCCCGCATCGTAGCGGATGCGTTGAATACGATGGCGCGGCTGAAGTTGAAGGATAACAATGAGGAAGTGCGGCAGTTACTTCTAAAGCATGCCGATCCGATCGTACGCGCGAATGCCGCCCGCGTGGCCGGGGTCGCGGAAGACAAAGGCGCTTTTGATGCTTTGCTGGACCGCGCCTTGAACGACGCGGACCTCCGCGTACGCGCGAGTGCGATCAGGTCGTTGGGGCTCTTGAAAGATCAGCGGGCGATTGCGCCGTTGCTGCGCCGGGGCCAAAGTCTGACGCCTGAAGAAAGATTTGAAAGACAATCGAGCGAAGCCAATGAAGTGCTGGAGCTGGCAACAACGCTTGGCCGGCTGGGTCAGGCAAGCGATACCGCTCAAACTGAATTGGTCAAATGGTTGTCGCGAACTGCCGAACGGTTCGGTCATGTTGCGCCGGAACTCGAAATTGCGCACGCGCGAATTTCACCAGAGAACTTCGCTATCTTTTGCAGCACCGACAAGAACGCGGTCCGGATGATGCTGTTAAATTGGAAAGCGGCCGACAGCATTGCCCAGGGCCTGCGAGAGATGACGACCATCGAGCGCATGAAGAACAAGGAAAATGCGTTCGCCCAGAAGGCCATCGCGGCCCTGCGATCCATGATCGACTATCGTAATTCGGGCCTGACGATAAATACTCTGGTGGCGGTTCATTCGGAATACGCGATCCCTAATGTGCTCCGGGCTTATGCGGCCTTCAAGCCCGACGATCTTTCGGAAGTGCTGCGCGCGCAGCTAAAAGAATCCGATGTGGTGGTGCGGGCCACCGCGGCAGAGTTGTTAGGCGAATTGGAACCTGCAGAGGCTAACGCGCGAGCGTTAATAAAGTCCCTGCCGGTAGCAGTGGCCGACCGTCAACTGAATGACGCCGCACTCGCAATACTCGATTCACTCGGCAAACAAAAGAGCGCGGCCGCGAATGACGCGATCAAGACAGCGCTCGCTGCTTCCGATCATTTGCTGCGGCGGAAAGCGGTCGCGCTCTTGAAGGAAAATGGCGTGGGCGATTTTTCGGCGCGCATCGGAACGGTGAAAACGCGGAATACAGACGCGGATTACCGGCGCGCCATGGCGCGAATTGGCAAACCGGTGCGCGCTAACGTGGAAACTGGCAAAGGATCCTTCACGATCGAGTTTCTGCCCGAAGACGCACCGCTAACGGTTGATAATTTTGTGCAACTATCACGCAAAGGCTATTTCAACGGGCAGATCGTTCCGCGCGTGGTCCCGAATTTCGTAGTGCAAACGGGCGACCCGCGCGGCGATCAAAATGGCGGCCCCGGATATCAGATCCGGTGCGAAATAAATATGGCGCCGTATGCTCGTGGCGCAGTCGGCATGGCGTTGTCCGGCAAAGACACCGGCGGCTCGCAATGGTTTGTGACGCATTCGCCGCAACCGCATCTGGATGGCGGCTACACCGTCTTTGGACGAGTTGTTTCCGGCATGGACGTAGTGGACAGAATAGTTCGAGGTGATGTCATCCGCCGGATTACGATTACCGAAGCTCGTTAGTGGGTAGTATGAAAATGGTTCTTGATTTAGTGACCAGGGGAAACGGGGTAACGCCTTCGCTGAATTTGGACGCGCTGCGTTCGCGTGGGCCGGCCTTTATGTTTTCCTGCTGGTCCCTCGTGGCACTTCTGCTGCTGACCCTGAATTTTCCCGTGGCTCGGGCGCAGACAAGTGCGACGGCTGTTTCGGAAAAGCGGCTGCAGTATCAAATCAAGTTGGAGCTCGACTTTGAAAACCGCACCTACTCCGGCAGCGAGCGAGTGCATTGGATCAATCGCGGCGATCACCCGACCGCCGTTTTGTACTTTCATCTTTATTCGAATCTTCGCTCAGAAACAGGGAAGGCCATTCCCGTAACGACGGGCGATGCCCCAGGTTTACAGCCAAATGACGAGCCCCGGATAGAGATTTCAGCAGTCAACGCCGCCGGCTCAGGCGCGTCCTTGCCGTACACCCTTGACGATCAGGGAACTAACCTGCGCATCACGCTGCGCGAAGTAATCGCGCCCGGCGCGGCAACCGACATCGATATCAAATTCAAAGGCAGCGTTCCGGAGATCGATGCGGAAGAGACTGGACTGGTTACACATATTGTCCAGCAAGTCAGCGCCGCTATCCGCAGCGATCGCGAACTGCGACGGGCGCGCGACGTAAACTTTCGCTGCCGCAATGTGATGATGTTGGGAACGGCCTACCCCCTACTGTCGGCGCGCTCAGGCGACGATTGGTTGCGGAAGGTGGAGCCGACGGTAGGCGATATCGTCCTCGCTGATGTCGCTGATTACGTCGTGGAGATTGAGGCGGCGCCGGCTGTCAGCCTGTTTACTTCAGGCGGATTAGTTGAGCCGGGCACTGTTAATGAGTCGAACCAAAAAAGTGTCACTCGATTTTCCGGAGAGAACCTGCGCGACTTTGCGATCATCGCCGGCCCAACGTTACGTTCGGAGGAGCGCTCCGTCGGAAACGTATCGGTGCGATCAGTGTTCCTGCCCGAACAGGAGGGTGTGGCCCGGCGCGTTCTGGGTGTAGCGGCGGACAGCCTGCGCGTGTATGCCGCGCGCTTTGGTCCGCTGCCGCTGAGGAATGTCACGATCGTTGGCGCGCCTCTGGTTGCAGGTTTCGGCAGCGCTGAATTCTCCGGACTAGGCGCAATCGCCAGCGCCTTCTACGTGGATTTCGATTCGGCGACCATGCGCAATATGCCGGAGGTCATACGCGAACAACGAGCGTCGTTGGAGTCGAGTTTGGAATGGTCGGTAGCCCACATGGTGGCGCATCAATGGTGGGGCGCGATGGTGGGCAGCGATCCCGCGCGCGCGCCGGTGGTCGATGAAGCACTGGCGAACTGGTCGGCGCTGCTTTATTACCGTGACGTGCATGGCGAGGATTTGGCCGCCAGCGCTTTGGACGAGCAAGTGCGTGGTGTCTACAAAGTCTATCGCACGTTCGGTGGTGAAGATATTGAAGCCGATCGGGCCGCGCGAGACTTCAGAAACTCGTTTCAGTATTCGGCTATCGTGGGCAGCAAAGGCGCCTTGATGTTTGTGGCCCTGCAGAAGCTTCTGGGTGATGAGAAATATTTTGCCGCCTTGCGAAGTTATTACGCGGCAAACTCACTCGAGATCGCAGATATGGATGATTTGCGCGGCGCGTTTATTGCCGAAGCGCCGCTCGCGCAAAGGCGAGTTGTGGCCCGCACGTTTGGCCGCTGGCTTTCGAGCAAGCGCGGCGACGAAGATATTGGACCACCCGATCCGCGTCTGGCTGCGGAACTGGGTCTGCCCGTCCCGAACCAAAAAGGCGGCGACCGCGGCGCGTTGACGGCGTTCAGCAGAGTCGGAAAATTTTTCTGGCAACAGATGACGAGGATACGGTAGGAGGCAGTCGGCAGGAGCATTCGGCAGGAGCAGGAACCGACGATCTTAAAAAGTTATGTTAGCTCGTAAAGAAATTCAAAAGACTGATGCGCAGCGCGCAGTGTTACGGCCATCCACCGTGCAGATTGAGCGGGAACTGGAAGTGTTCAGCCAGATCATGGACAACCAGTTCCGCATTCCCGTGCTGAATTGGCACTTCGGGATGAATGCGATCATCGATCTGGTGCCGGGTATCGGCGACGTGGCCACAACCGTGGTCGCACTCTACGTGGTCGTCTCTGCAGTACGTTACCGCGTGCCGAAAGTAACGCTGCTGCGAATGGCTCTGAATATCGCGATCTATTTTGTCGTTGGGCTGGTGCCGTTGCTGGGAGATATTTTTGCCGTTTGGTGGAAACCGAATATTCGCAACCTGAACCTGTTGCGGCGGCGCGCTACCGTTTCGGCTGAGCAGGCGAAACATGGCCGTTCCAGCGATTGGTTATTTGTGGGAGTGATAATCGTGAGTTTAATGGCGCTGCTATTTGGGAGCCTTGCTCTTTCGGCATTAGTGCTGTGGTTCCTAATTAAAAACGTAAGCGTAGTGTAGCGTCGGTCTCACAGCGTCGGGTGTTGTTCCACGAAGGCAATCAGGTTCTTCACGTAATCCGAAAAACGCGGACAATGAATATGGTGAGGCTCTAATAAATCTTTTGCCTGCGTTGTGTCGTATGTCTGTTCCAAAAAGAAATAGGGCACGGCAGCGTGCGGCAGGCCGCTCAGTTTTTCTGAGAACGGCAGCATCAGCGCGGGCCGCACTGAGGCGGCGGGCAAAGTCACGAGTGAGCTGCGACCACTCAATTGCTGCGCGATCTCGTCAAATAGTTCGTGCGTCGCCAGCGGCGCCGGATCGGCAAGTTGCACCGTAGCGCCAATCGCACGCTCATCTCCAGCCAAAGCCACCATGGCGTCGATCACAAAATCGATCGGCACCAGGTTCAAACTGACGTTTCGATTTCCGATATTCACCAGCGTCAGCCCGGCTGGCCACATCCGCAAATATTGAATCAGGTAGTAGACGCCGTCGTATTTCGCCGTCTCACCGGTTTGGGAATCGCCACAGACCACTGCGGGCCGATGGATCGTTACGGGAAGTTCTGCCTTCAAGGCCTCAACTTCCAACTCCGCCAGGTACTTCGTCTCTTCGTAGTTATTGCGAAAGCCGGCGTCGTGTCGCAGTTCCCTTTCCCGAATCAAACCCTGGCGGAGGCCGGCGACATAACAGGTCGAGACGTAATGGTAACGGCGCAGGCTCGCGATTGATCTGACGAACGAATTGACGTTGCGAGTGCCCTCCAGGTTTACCCGCATAGCCAAGTCACGCGCGACCGCCAAATCATAAATCGCAGCCAGATGAAAAACGGCTGTCGTTTCCTGCCGGGCAATTTCACAGTCCGCCGGAGTCATGCCGAGCGCCGGTTGGGTGATATCACCGGCAACGAGTCGAAAATTCTCCGCAGAGCTATTGGTCGAGCGCGCGAGGGAAACTATTTCCTCGCGGGCGCGTTCGAGGAAAGTCGGCTGGACCAGCAGAATAAAACGCGCGTCCGCAAGCGCGAGGCGCTGGACCAGTCGCGAGGCAATGAAGCCGGGGAAGCCCGTTATGAAAAAAGTGTCCGCCGAACTCATCATTGGATCCCAAAGCTCATGAGTGTAATGTAGCCATCCAAACCGACTGATTCCAAACCCCGAAGGAGTTTGCCATGACTTCAATCCGCCGTCTGCGTCGCGGTATGAGTGCGGCCCTATTATTCGCGCTCCTCGCGATCCTGCCAACCTTCGCGCAAAAAAATACCGAGTGCACGGTGCGCGTGACGTTGCTGCAGGTCAACGATGTCTACCAATTTACGCCCGTGGAAGGTGGAAAACGAGGCGGGCTGGCGCGGGTTTCCGCTTTGCGCAAAAAGATCATGGCGGATTCGCCGCACACGCTGTTCCTGTTGGCGGGCGACACCATTTCGCCTTCAGTGGAATCAATCACCTACAAGGGCAAGCAGATGATTGACGCCTGGAACTTGAGCGGGCTGGACCTTGCCACTTTTGGCAATCACGAATTCGACTTTGGGCCGGAGGTGCTGCGCGAACGCGTGAGCGAATCGAAATTTAAGTGGCTGGCGGCAAATGTGATCGACAAGAAAACCGGCAAGCCTTTTGCCGACACGCCCGAGTTTTTGATTCGGGAGTTCGAAGGGGTGAAAGTCGGGTTCTTTGGCCTGACCCTTCCGGAAACTAAAACTACTTCGCGGCCCGGCCCCGATGTGGACATCCTCGATCCGTGCGCCACGGCCACACGGATAGTGCCGGAGATCCGCGCGCGCGGCGCCCAGGTAGTTATCGGGCTGACGCATCTTTCCATGCAGGAAGACAAGCAGCTGGCCCGTTGCTCCGGCGTGGATTTGATTCTGGGCGGACACGAACACAGTTTGCTGGAGTCGTTGGCGGGCCACGCGCCAATTTTGAAAATGACCGCGGACGCGCGGCAGCTGGGTCGCATCGACTTGAATATTTCGAAACCCACGGGCCAGCTGCAGAGCATCGACTGGCAAGTTATTGAAGTGACCGATGAACTACCCGAGGACGCGCAGTTCGGAGCGCTGGAACGCAAGTACGGGTCTTTACTAAAGGAACTGGCGCGACGCGTGGGCCATACCAATGTTGAGCTGGATGCGCGCGGTGCGGTCGGCCGCACGCGAGAAACGAATATTGGGGATTTTATCGCGGACGCTTTTCGGCGAGCCACAGGCGCCGATGTCGCGATCATGAATGGCGGTTCGATTCGCGCCGACGACATCATCAAACCCGGCGATCTAACGCGGCGCGACGTCCTGTCGATGCTGCCTTTCAAAAACCGAGTTGTGAAACTGGAACTTACCGGCGCGACTTTGCGCGCGGCGCTGGAACATGGCGTGGCCCGCAGCGCAGAGGACGCCGAGCCGGGACGTTTCCCACAGGTTTCCGGAATGCGTTACGTCTTCGACGCCAGCCGCAGCCCCGGAGCGCGCATTACGAAACTTACCGTCAACGGCCAGCCGCTCGACGATCGCAAGACGTACACGCTGGCCACCACCGACTATGTTGCCGGCGGCGGCGATGGCTACGCCATGCTCAAGGACGCACGGCTCTTGATTCCCGTCGCGCAAGGTCAATTTGACTCCGATGTTTTGCAGAAAGCGATTTCCTTGGTGCGGGCCATTGCGCCGAAAACGGATGGCCGCATTACCCGGGTCGACAAACCAGCGGGACGAAAGAGCGATTGCGAGTAACGGAGGTTGATGTCAGAACCGCTTGCGGTAGCGGGCGGACCTGTCGATTGCGGGTTGCAGATTGCGGACTGCGGATTGGTAACGAAGGACTGACATCTATTAAATCCACAATTCGAAATCCGCATTCCGCAATCGGCCGGCCCGCCCGCTACCGGAGGTGGTTCTGATCTTTTACTCGCAGACAGAGATCACCCGCGGCCTCGCTCCAGTTCGGAAACTTAAAATCGAATCCTGACTGCTGCAGCCGGCCGGGAATGACTCGCCGGCTCTTCAGAATCAGTTCCGTTTCGCTTCGCAACACGAAAGCCCCAAGCTCTAATATCCAATTCGTTGCCGGTAGGCCGAACGGAATTCCCGACGCGAGCCGCAGCGCACGCATGAACTCTGAGTTAGTCAATGGATTCGGCGCCGCCAGGTTAACCGGCCCGGCGAATTCTTCATGTTCGATTAGCCAGAGCACAGCGCGCGCGAAGTCCTGATCGTGGATCCATGACACATACTGTTGGCCGTTTCCGGATCTGCCGCCGAGGCCATATCTGACCAATCTCAACAGCGTATCGAACGGACCGCCGCGGTCAGGGCTCATTACAATTGCTGAGCGCATCAGGACTTTCCGAGTCAGTGGCGCGGGTACGCGGTTTAAAGCCCGTTCCCACTGCGTCACCACGTCAATACTGAAACGCCACGTTTCCGGTGCGCCGGCTTCTGAGCCGCCGATGATGCCGGTGGCCTCGTCGTTTGCGGCGTCAAACCGGTGCGAATAAATCGTAGCCGTGCTTGCCTGGAGCCAAACGCGAGGCGGCTTTGATGCCTGCAGAATTGCATCGCCTATCACACGGGTCGACTTCACGCGCGAGTCAACGATCAACTTCCGGTTCTCGGGACTGTAACGACAGTTAACGCTTTGTCCCGCCAGGTTAATGATGACATCGGCGCCTTCAAGTTCGGCGGTCCAGTCACCGAGATTTTCACCATCCCAGCGAGCTGTCCGCCACGGCGCCTGCGCCGGGCTACGGCTAAGCACCACTACGTCATGGCGAAGACGATGAAACTCGCGCGCCAGAATTGTGCCCACCTGACCTGAACCGCCGGGAATTACGATCTTCATAACCACCTACCATTGACCCAGCACGTGCCGGATTTCGATCTCCCAAATCGTGAGCGGGAAAAGCCTTCGGTGCCGGCGTTCGCCGTTCTTGTTTTCGGATGAAATCAGCCGGCCGAACACCATTAGCGTCCAAAGCACCCAAAGTACCGCCAACACAATCAGCAAAACGGTGCGTTCCCCATCGAAGTAATGTGGCGGGTTTATAAGCAAGATTAACGGCGGCACATTTACGATCAGGGCGCTCGCCAGAACGAGCGCCTTTTGCGAAGACGACGAGAGGCTTCCAAGGATGCTGGCTGCGAAATAAAGAGTGGCGACAATAGCTATGAGGAAATAATTTTCTTCGAAACCAGCGTCCGCCCAGGGCATCCGGCACGAAACCAGGTAAGCGAGAAATAGGAGCGACTCCATCAAACCGAACCAACTAATCGCGCGCAGCAGAAGGGCGGGAGGAAATGCCATCCCGCTACCGAAATCGTGAATGGCTTTGGTCTGCGACCAGCCCAGCACAATTCTTTGTAGTGGATGAAACCGCGAGCCGGCCAACAGCGCGGACGGCAAAAACAGCAATAAGCCCCAGGCAAACATTACCGCCAATACCTGCCAGTCCCATCCCTCACAAAGAATAATGAGAGCAGGGAAGAGGGTCGCGAGTCCGATTCCCAGCGCAGCCCGCGCCAGAATATTGAGTCTGCGTTTTAGTAAAAATCCCACTAACCAAACAACAGCGCCCGTGATTGGACCAACAATTCCGGCAACGAAAATTTGTACCGGTAGTAACACGAGAAGGAAAAGGTTGTTGGAACTCGGACGGTAGAACATCAAACCGTTCGCGATGACGTAAGTGGCAACGACATAGCCCGCTATGCCCTGTCCCAGAAAAGTTAAGAAGGTTTTCTTCTCCATCTCACGCCGCTCTTTCGTTGCAGGCTATGCAACCTTTCCTCGCCCCTGCGGTGTTTGGGGTACCCTCAACTCAAGCCCCGAGATCGCGCAGCTCGGTAACAAGTTTCAGCGCTCGCTTTCTGAGCGGACGCAGGAGCGGGTTACTGGCTAAAGAAATCAGCCGGTCCAATATGTCGACTGTGTATTCAATCAGCCGGTAGGTCCTTACTTGTTTCGGCGATGAGTCGTGAATCCAAAAAAGGATTACCCCCATGTGATAGAGCCACAGCAGGTAGGGCAGTTCCGCGCGTAGATCATTGGGCATGCGGGCCTTCGATCCGGCCACCAGGATTTCGAAGAGGTTTATGCTTTCACCGCGGACGCGCTGCGAATCCGGCGCGAAGGGACTGAGAGGACTTTGCGGATCGGCTGCCGTTTTGAAAAGGACCCCGGCGAATTCGTGATACGGCTCGAGCGTAGAAATCTTCAGACGCATCACTGCAAGCAAGCGGCCTTTGATGTCGGACTCCCGCTCCAGTACCGGTAAAGACGCCGCCACATGTTGCTCGTGTGTGCGGTGGTAGAACGCCTGAATGAGTTGCTCTTTGGAGCGAAAGTAATGATAGGCATTGCCCAGCGAAACACCGGACTTGCTGGCAATGGCCCGCATTGTTGTTTTCTCGTAGCCATCCTGCTCCAAAAGTTCGAGGGCCGTATTCAGAATGAGCGCGCGAGTTTGTTCACCCTTTTGTGTTTTTGCTGCTGTGGCTGCTGTCATAGGTTTACCTCGCCAGGCCAGTCGCATGACTGATCTGGTAACGGTTCTGGGAAATCATGGAGACTACGCGCCGCGTAGTGGGCAGTAATTGGGGCGATGCCAAACGGTAAGACCACTCGCGGTACCGGCGCAGGGCCCACAAGACCATGAGCCACGCTTTGGGACCGAAGTAGACATCGCCCCCCTCGCTGATGACGGTCAAATCCTTTCCCGTGATCTCGTGGTTGAGATGCGGGTAGCGCTTTCGGGCCTCGTCGGATTTGATCGGGACAAACAGCAACTCAACTAGTTTGGGCTGGTCGAGCAGCCATTCGTGCGTGCGACGGCAGAGCCCGCAGTCGGGATCGTAAAGTAGTGTCAGTACCGGCATGTTATGCCTCCTGGACGGTCGTGTAAGCATCGGGAGTAACCGGGGGCGGAGCATTGACGAGGCTGGCACGACGCCGCATGCGGCTAAAGACGAAGAGATTGAAGAAGTGCATGCCACCCAGCACGATCAGCACCATTCCAATCTTTACCGAAAGGGCCTCGATACCTTCCTTCGGTGTCGCGATGTCGTAACCAAGCTTCAGGGCCATGCTGACATAACCCAGATTGATCAGGTAAAAGCCCACCACCAGCAGGTGATTGACCGAATCCGCCAGGGCTTCATTACCGTGAAACACATCCACCAGAAAGATCCGGCCATTCTTGTGCAGCGTTTTTGCCACCCAGATGGTCAGGCTAATACTGATGGCCAGATAGACCAGGTAAGTCACAATTTCGATAGTCATAACTTCCTCCTTCAAATTCGAACACGTTCAACTCTTGCAGAATACGCCGCGATATTCGGGCTGTCAAGAGATTTTTGAACGTGTTCAGAAAAGGGTGGATGCCAAACGTTTGCCTGGTTCGGACGCCCCGCAGGCTTCTAACTGCTGGCCGGAATCGCTAGCCCTTGACGGATGGGGAGTCCCCGCCTAACCTTGCACGTGCCAGGGACGTCTTGAGGATGATTAAGCGACTCGAAAGCCATCGTTACTATTACAGCCCCCTCTCCGGTGGGAGGGACGGTTGGCGAAGGGCTGTGTCTGGGCAATGATCATCTAACGCTCTAAACAGTTTCCAGAACCGGCCATCGGTCCTTCCCAAGGCGAAGGATCGATGGCCGGTTTTGTGTTTGGGCTCCGCGGGTCCCGCAGGCAAGTTTGCCGATTACGAAAGCGAGCAAATCAATGAGCAACAAACAGAGACCAACGCCACTCTCCGATCACGTCGATATGCGAATCGTCACGGCTGACACTGAAGCGGAGGCTGCCATCACAGATCAAACGGAGCGAAACAGGATTGTGCAACTCGATCCCGATCATCCCGGCTTTCGCGATCCGGAATATCGTGCCCGCCGGAATCGCATTGCTGAGATCGCCTTTGGGTATCAGCCGGGCCAGGCGATTCCCGACGCCCCTTACACTACGGAAGAGCACGAAGTCTGGCGCGTTATCCAGCGGGCCTTGCAACCGGCCCACGCCCGGCATGCATGCGGCGAATACCTTTTGTCTGTCGATCGCCTGGCGCTTGATCGCGAACGCATTCCGCAGTTGCGCGACGTGAGTGAAAAGGTGCAGGCGATCAGCGGCTTCCGGCTGGAACCCGTGGCCGGCCTGGTTGAACCCAGGGTCTTTCTGGAGTCACTCGCGGATGGCGTCTTTCTTTGCACCCAATACATTCGGCATCATTCGACGCCGCTCTACACGCCGGAGCCTGACGTCGTGCACGAGATCATCGGTCACGCAGTGACGTTGGGAAGCGAACGCTTAGCGGAACTCAATCGCTTGTTCGGAGCGGCAGTGAAGCGGGCGTCGGCAATAGAATTGGACAGGCTGTCGCGTCTTTATTGGTTTACGCTGGAATTTGGCGTACTGCGGGAAGATGGAGAATTGAAAGCTTATGGCACAGGGTTGCTGTCATCGGCCGGAGAACTGGAAGCAATGCAGCAGGCCGAGCTCCGGCCGCTTGATCCCGAAGCGGCCTCGCGTCATGACTACGATCCGACGAACTTTCAACCGACCTTGTTTTGCGCAGATTCGTTTGCCACGATGTATGAAACGCTGCGCGCTTATCTTGTTTGAAGTAGGACAGGCATTCCGGCCTGTCCCTCGCAAGTTAAGTTGAATTCTAACCAGGAAACTTCGGCAGCGGCTTGATCAGGTTCTTCAGTTTCTTAGCCGCCTGGGCCACCGTCACGACGTCCTTCGGATCTAGTTTGATGATTTCTGCTTTTGTGGGATCGACTTCCCAAACGTCTTCGCCGATAAGACGGCCCTGATCATCGTAGTGCCAGATCATTTGTTCCTGCGCCTTGTAGAGGTACATGGCATTGGGATCGGGTATTTTGACGCCGTTGGCCGCGAGCGCCTTCCCTTGCACCTGCTGATAAGTAACGGCGGCGGATACGGTGAAGTTGTCAGCCACGGCGACCTGTTCGTTCTCAGCATAAAAAATGCACTGGTCCGTCGCGGTCCACATGCTGTACAAGCCTTCGATCGCCTGGCGCCCGCTCAGAGTAGCGTCGATGCCGAGCGCCCGGAAGTGATAGACCGGATTGTCTACCATCATGTCCGCAGCAAGTATTTCCTGATAGCGACCGGCAATTTCCAGATAGCGATGCCGCGAGTATGCCTGTAGCAAATAACGATGCCGCTTATTTTTCGTCTTTTCCAACAGGCGATCAATTGCGATGTTTACTTTGGTAAGGTTGAGTTTAGCCATGGTTACCGTCCTTCATGAGAAGAGTTTTCGCGGCAACAATTCCGAGACTGTTAAGGCTTGCGGTTGAGGCGCCCTTCGCGATCGTTAAGGCCGGGGCGTGCTCCCGTTTTCGGATTGTGCCGCAGTCGTTGAGTTCCTCGCGCTGGTTGAGGTGGCACATTCTCTCACGCTTTTTTCGCAGTCGGCAATAGCGAACCGCTTATCTAATTTTTGGGGAAACGATAGAAGACTACCCTCGAAGGCTACTTGATTTCCTTGATGGTGGCGGGTTTGGTGAAGAGCGAATCTGGTATCGCCTGATTGAATTCAATTGACTCGTAATTGATGCGGCCCGTCTGCGTGCCGGCGCGAAAATGATCGATGATGAAAAGCGCGGTGACGCCATCAAAGGCCCGCGGCGTGTAGTAGCGATCTTCTTCCGCTACCATTTCCAGTTCTTCAATATCGGGCCGTTTATATTTACGTTGGTACAGGGTTTTTGCCGGGAGGCCGTCTTTGGCCCCGAACTCATGTTCCACCCAAAAACCGTCCGGATACGTAAGCCGCACTGTTAGATTGCGACGGGCCAGGCCCGCCTCGCGACGGCCCGCAAAGGTGATCGTGCCGCCCTCCTTGCGCCACCAGCCGCGGAGCAAATTCTCGACGCTGGTGCGCATGCTGATCTTGAAATCTTCCACCTGCGCCGCCTGCAAATCTTTCAACGTCTTGGCGGCGCCATCGTATTGCCAGCCCTTGTCGCTGAGATGCGTTTGAATGAGACGGCCGCCACCGCCGCGGAACTCGGTGCGTTCCCGATCGGGATAGACGATGTAATCAACGAAGCGCAGCGGAGGCTCCGACTTTCCGTCTTTGTAAGGCGAGAAGAACCCGCGACCGATCGTGTTGCGCACATTTAGATAAGCATCGCCGCCCAGCGCCGCGATGGCCTGCTTGATTATCTGTTCGGCTTTCTCAATCTCTTCGGCGGTTGGCGGCTGCGGTGTTGGCGTGGGGGCGGGCACGGTTTGCGGTCGCAGGCTCGAGACAGCGAAAACCGTCAAGAGGGCAAGGGAGAAAACGATTCGGCGCGATACGGAAATACGAATCATAAGCAAATCAGTAAGAAGAAAGGGCCTCAATGAAGCCTGCTCACTGAAACCCTTAACTTCATTCCTGCAAGTCGGGAACCGCCGTAGCGGGCGGTTGATCGGCCGACGAGAAACGACGTATTAGCGGATGATTAACCACCCGCTACCGCAGGTGGTTCTGACAGTATGGCGCCAAGAGTTTAATTCAACGGCGCATCGTCGCCGGGCGCATCAATAGCGCTAATCACGATTTCGCCATCTGCGACGTCAACCAGGAAGCCAGAACCGGACTTCCACATCGTGGTAACCGGAAGCTTAACTTTCTCGTCGATGTGCCGCTTCAGGAAACGCGCGCCATACTTTGCGCTGTAACCTTTTTCCGTCAGCAGGTTCACGGCGGCGTCCGTCACCTGGAACGCTTTCCCCTGCCGCTCCATTTGTGTCGCCAGACGACTCAGATAAAGACCGGCGATTTGCCGCACTTCGTCCATCGTCAACGGGGCGAAAATAACGATCTCGTCGATACGGTTGCGAAACTCCGCGGAGAACCGCAACTCGGCCGCCTTCATGATCTCGTTCTTAACGACGCGGAAGTCGTTGGCCGTCTTAGTACCGAAGCCAAGCGGCTTCTCATACTTCTTGAAGTTTTCCGACCCCAGGTTCGACGTCATGATCACGATCGCATCGGAAAGGTAAACTTTCTTGCCGCGCCCGTCCGTCAACCAGCCTTCGTCGAAAGCCTGGAGGAAAAGATTCATTAGATAAGGCGATGCCTTCTCGACTTCATCCAGCAGCAAAACCGTGTAAGGATTCTCGCGCAACTGTTCTGTCAGAATGCCGCCGCGCTCCGAGCCGACAATGCCGCGCGGCATGCCGATCAGCTTTTCAATGCTGACGGTGCCGTCACTGTATTCCGACATATCGATCCGGACCATTTTGCGTTCGTCGCCAAACATGAATTCGGCAACCGCCTTGGCAAGTTCCGTTTTGCCGACGCCCGTCGGCCCCAGGAACAACAGCACGCCATCGGGTTTGTAGTGCGACTCTTTCAGCGGTCCTTTGTTAAGGCGCAGCCGTTGGGCCACAGCCTTGATCGCTTCATGCTGCCCGATCACACGCCCGCCGAGTTTCGCTTCCGTCAGGGCAAAACGCTCGCCCGTGTCGCGAAAGATCATGTCGCGCGGAATGCGAGATTCCTGCGAGATCACATCGATAACATGCTCCGGCTTCACGATCAGCGTTTGCGGTTCGTTGATTTCCACCTTCACCGCCGCAGTGTCCAGCCAGCCGATCGCCTTGTCAGGCAGGTGCAGGTTCCGGATGTATTTCGGCGCCATTTCCAACGCGGTGTTGATGGCGTCGTCGGAAATCTTTACGGAGTAGTTTTTCTCGAGGCGCGGCCGCAGACCCAGCAGGATCTCGCGAGTCTCGCCAATCGTCGGTTCGACGATCTTGACTAAGCGAAAGCGTCTCGCCAGTGCTTCATCTTCGCCGATCGATTCTTTGTACTCGGTCAAAGTCGTTGCACCGATGATGCGCAGCTCGCCCTTGGCCAGTGCCGACTTGAACATGTTTGCCGCGTCGGAAGACGTGCCCAGGGCGGCGCCCGCACCGATGATCGTGTGGGCTTCGTCGATAAACAGAATCAGGTTGTCGCGCTCTTTAACTTCGTCGATGACACCCTTGATGCGTTCTTCGAACATACCGCGCAACATGGTGCCGGCAACCATGCCGCCCATTTGCAATTGCACGATGTGCGCGCCGCGCAGGCGGGCCGGAACTTTGTGTGGCTCCAACTCAATCAAACGCGCCAGACCTTCGACCACGGCAGTCTTGCCGACACCTGGTTCACCAACCAGCATGGGCGAATTCGCGCGTTCGCGATGGCAAAGGATTTCCACCATCTGCTGAATTTCGAGTTCGCGGCCGATGGTCGGCGGAATCTTGTCCGCGCGCGCCATGCGATTCAGCGAAACGCCGAAGTGCTTCAGGTACGGCGGCAACTCGAATTTCTTTTTGAACTGCTCTTCTTCCTGTTCGCGTTTGTCGACGTGCACCCTCACGTTCTCAATCACGGCCTCCGGACTGGCGCCCAGGTTTTTCAGGACTTCGACCAGCAGGCTGTCATATTTCGAGAGCACCTCGAAAATGTCAGTTGATTCAATCGTCTTACGGCCATGCGCGCGCGCGCGCTCCATGGCGCGCTTGAACAAATCAGTGGTGTCGGGAGCGATGCGAAATCCTTTCCCGATGTGCTGCCGGCTGCTTTCCAGCCGCTGCTCGATCGCCATCCGCACAGAGGCAGGATCGAGAGCCAGATCACGAATTGTGGAATTGAAGAGATCGGGCTCTTCGCGCGCGAGGGCGCTGACGATATGTTCGACCGAAATATAATTCTGATCGCGGCGGCGCGATTCGTTCAACGCGTTTTCCAACACGCGCTGACCGCTGTCGCCGAATTTATCTCTGTATGCTCCCAGGTCAACCATTTATTACCTTATTTCTTTTCCCAACTCCTCGGACGCAGCCGCCGCCATTTGAAGCTTCAACAACTGTCGAACGGGTGGCGGCCAGTATCCTTGCGTTTTCAATCAGCAATCGTTCCGAAACCTTTCTTCGGAACCCCTTCTAAGATGCGGACGAGCATATTCGCCGTTGCGTTTCAATGCAATGAAAATCTAGGCGACCTCAGTCAAGCAAATATACTGCCAGCGCTGCGGACATTCTCTTAGTAATCGTAATCCTCGCCGCCCGGCATCGGCGGTCCCGCTTTCTTCGGCTCGGGAGCGTCGGTTATGGCGGCATCCGTGGTCAGTAACAGCCCGGCAATGGAGGCGGCGTTCTGCAGTGCCGTGCGTACCACTTTGGTCGGATCGATGATTCCAGCAGCCACCAGGTCTTCGTATTGCCCGGTGGCCGCATTGAAACCGTTCGTGCCTTTCAGGCTTTCCACCTTGCCGACAACCACCGCGCCATCCAGCCCCGCGTTTTCCGCGATTCGGCGGATCGGCTCTTCCAGCGCGCGGCGCACAATTCTGATTCCTGTTTGAATGTCACTCTTTTCGCCAGACGGATTAAGGTTGTCGAGTACCTTTGCCGCTCGCAGAAGCGCGACTCCGCCGCCGGCCACATAGCCTTCCTGCGCCGCGGCCCTGGTCGCGTTCAAGGCATCTTCGACGCGCATCTTGATCTCTTTCATCGCCATCTCGGTGGGCGCGCCCACTCTGATCACTGCAACGCCGCCGGCAAGTTTCGCCAGTCGCTCCTGCAACTTTTCGCGATCGTAGTCTGACGTGGTCTCTTCGATCTGTTTCCTAAGCGTGCCGATGCGGCCCTGAATTTCTTTGGCGTCGCCGCCGCCCTCGACGATGGTTGTGGCGTCCTTGTCCACGATCACGCGTTTGGCCGAACCGAGATCGGCGACGGTAACGTTTTCGAGCTTGATACCCAGGTCTTCAGTGATCACGCGCGCGCCGGTCAATCCAGCGATGTCTTCAAGGATGGCTTTGCGCCGATCGCCAAAGGCCGGGGCCTTGACGGCGCAAACCTTGATCGTGCCTCGCAGTTTGTTTACCACCAGGGTCGCGAGTGCATCACCGTCAACGTCTTCAGAAATGATCAGCAAAGCGCGCCCCTGGCCGGCCGTCTGCTCGAGCACCGGAAGCAAATCCCTCATCGCGGAAATCTTCTTTTCGTGGACCAGGATTAGCGGGTCCTCAAGCATGGCTTCCATGCGATCGGGATTGGTCACGAAATAGGGCGACAAATAGCCGCGATCAAATTGCATGCCCTCCACGACGTCCAATTCGGTCTGAAGTGTTTTCGATTCTTCGACAGTTACGACGCCGTCTTTGCCAACTTTTTCCATGGCGGCGGATATCAATTTACCGATTTCGCGGTCGTTGTTTGCCGACACGCTGGCCACACTGGCCAGATCTTCCTTGCCCTTGACCTTTTTGGAAGTGCGTTCGAGTTCGGCTACTACTGCATCGGTCGCTTGTTGGATTCCGCGCTGCAGATCCATCGGGTTCGCTCCGGCGGTCACGTTCTTGACTCCTTCGCGAAAGATCGCCTGCGCCAGCACGGTCGCCGTAGTAGTACCGTCGCCCGCCGAATCATTAGTCTTAGTGGCAACCTCGCGGACCATTTGGGCGCCCATGTTTTCGTACTTGTCCTTGAGCTCAATCTCCTTTGCTACCGTGACACCGTCTTTGGTAATCACAGGAGAACCCCACTTTTTGCCGAGGACGACGTTGCGCCCTTTGGGGCCCAGCGTAACGCGCACTGCGTTGGCGAGCGTATTAACGCCCTGCAACATTCCGTTGCGCGCTTCTTCTCTAAACTTCAACTCTTTGGCTGCCACTGTTTCTCCTTTATGAGAGGCTGGAGGCTAGAGGCTGGAGGCTAGGGAAAACGCCCGCAAGCCCAGCTCTTTTTGTTCCCAGCCCCTAGCCTCTAGCCTCTGCTTTTACTCTTGCACGTCCTACCTGGACGCGCGCTGGTTGCAGCAATCGCTCACCGATTTGATATCCGCGGCTGTATTCAGCCGTGATCACGCCGTCTTTCTCCGCGGCCACTTCGATCGTGTCGACGGCTTCGTGCTTCTCGGGATCGAAAGTCTGGCCGACGGTGTCGATTGGCTTCAGGCCCGCGGCGGTCAGTGCGGCTGCAAAATTTGCAGCGGTACTGCGAATCCCTTCCAGGATTGACTGCGCCGAACCATGCTGTTCGGCTGCGTCGATGGCGCGCTGCAGATTATCGGCTACCGGGAGCAAGGTAGTTATGAAATTAATCTTTTCCCGCTCGGCCCTTTCATCAGCCGCGCGGTTCAAACGCTGCCTCGTCTCGTCCGTCTCTCGTTGTAATTGCGTCTTGAGTTGATCGAAACGGGCCTGCACCTCAACCAATTTTTGTTCGGCCGCATTGGTGCGCTGCTCGAGTTCTTCGACATAACTCGGTTTCAGATTGGGCGGCTTTTCCTCAACGCTGTTCCGCTCGCCGTCGCCGTCAATATTTATCCGGCGGCGATCGGTGACGCGAATCTCTTCGGGCGTACCCTGGTCGCGCGACGCTTCGCGCTCGCGGGCAGCTTCTTTCTCACGCCCATGCCGGTTCATCGGATTCCCCATCCTCATAAAACTTTTATCTCCACGCGCTGCGCCTTCTGTTCCCGACGTTTTGGCAGGCGAATATTTAGCACGCCGTCCTTGTATTCCGCAGCGATCGCTTCGGTATCTACGGCCGGGGGAACTTCGAAGCGGCGTAGAAAACGGCCCGCCGGTCGCTCCCGCCGCTGCTCGTTCTGCTCGGGCACGACCCGTTCGCCGCGCACCGCCAGCCGGTTGTCTTCCAGGCTGATATCCAGTGCGCTTCGCTCAATGCCGGGCAAATCGATTGCTACCAAGTACTCCCCCGCGGTTTCGTAGACGTCCGCAGCGGGAGACCAATCGGCCGGTTCAATTTCGCTGTTCGCTTCACCCTGGCCGCGCCGCTGCGTGGCGTCCGCAAACACCTGGTTCATTCGGTCCTGCAGCAGCACCAGGTCGCGTAACGGGTCCCATCTCTGTGACATCTTCAAACTCCTTCAAGATTAGAAGACTGGAGGCAAGAGACCGGAGGCTAGGTAAAACCGCTGTCAACCGCACTGCGTTGTTCCCTAGCCGCTAGTCTCCAACCGCTAGCCTCTGCAAAATTCAGCCGGTTGTCGCGGCCGCGTTTTCAGTCTGAAACTTCATCTCGTTGCCCTCAGCCGACACGCGAATCGTCTGGCCCGGAGCAATCTCGCCGCGCAGTAACTTAACTGCGAGCGGATTCTGAATCAGCGTTTGAATTGCGCGCTTCAAGGGCCTCGCTCCGTAATGCGGATCGTAACCTTCGTCGGCCAACAGCTTCTTCGCTGAGTCTTCTAAAACAATGGCTACATCCCGCTCGCGCAACATGGCGCGCAGCCGTTCCAATTGCACTTCGATGATCAGCGTAATCTGCTCGCGCGACAATTGATGGAAGATCACGATGTCATCAATGCGGTTAAGGAATTCAGGTTTGAAGCTCACCTGGAGTTCCTGCATCACCGCCTCGCGCACTTCGTCTTCGTCACCTTCCGCCGCCTGAATCTCACGTGAGCCGAGATTCGAAGTCATGATCAGAACCGTGTTCTTGAAATCAACGGTGCGTCCCTTCGAGTCAGTTAGCCGGCCGTCATCGAGTATCTGCAGCAGCACGTTGAAAACATCACTATGCGCTTTTTCGATTTCATCGAACAGGATCACCGAGTACGGCCGCCGGCGCACGGCTTCGGTCAATTGCCCGCCTTCCTCGTATCCGACATATCCCGGCGGCGCGCCAATCATCCGCGCGACCGCATGCTTCTCCATGTACTCCGACATGTCGAGCCGAATCATGGCGCGTTCGTCGTCGAACAGGAATTCTGCGAGCGCCCTTGCAGTTTCAGTTTTACCGACGCCAGTTGGACCCAGAAAAATAAAAGAGCCGATGGGCCGGTTGGGATCCTGCAGGCCGGCGCGCGCCCGGCGTACAGCATTAGCCACTGCAAGCAGCGCTTCGTCCTGGCCAATTACGCGATCGCGCAGACGGTCTTCCATCGTCACCAGCTTGTGCATTTCGCCTTCCAGCATCTTGGAGACGGGAATGCCGGTCCACTTTGAAACCACTTCGGCGATATCTTCTTCGTCAACCTTCTGCTTCAGCATCACGCCGTCTTTTTGAATCTCATCGAGTTTAGCCTGCTCCGCCGCCAGTTGACGTTCCAGTTCCGGAATCTCGCCATACTGAAGTTCAGAAGCCCGCGCCAGATCGCCGGCGTTGCGCGCCCGCTCCAACTCCAACTTCAAATCATCCAGCTTGCCGCGTGCTTCCTCCATCCGCTTGATGGCTTCTTTCTCAGACTGCCACTTACCCTTCATGCCCGCCGAGGTTTCCTTGAGATTGGCGATGCGTTGTTCGATCTCGTGCAGCCGGGTTTTTGAGCGTTCGTCCTCTTCACGCTGCAGCGCCAGGCGTTCAATCTCCAGCTGCATGATCTCGCGTTCAATCTGATCGATCTCGATTGGCAGCGAATCGATTTCAATGCGCAGTCGCGAAGCGGCCTCGTCTATCAGATCGATTGCTTTGTCCGGCAGGAAACGGTCGGTGATATAGCGATGTGAAAGCGTGGCCGCGGCCACAATCGCAGAATCTTTGATGTCGACGTTGTGATGCGTTTCGTAGCGCTCTTTCAAGCCGCGCAGGATCGCGATCGTGTCTTCGACGCTGGGCTCGCCAACGTAAACCTGTTGGAAGCGACGTTCGAGGGCCGCGTCCTTTTCGATATATTTTTTGTACTCGGCCAACGTGGTCGCGCCGACACAACGCAACTCGCCGCGAGCCAACGCCGGCTTTAACATGTTTGAGGCGTCGATGGCGCCTTCCGACGCGCCCGCCCCTACCAGCGTGTGCAGCTCGTCAATGAATAGAATAATTTGACCCTGCGCGTTTTCGATTTCCTTCAGCACGGCCTTCAGACGATCTTCGAATTCGCCGCGGTACTTTGCGCCCGCCAGCATCGACCCGAGATCGAGTCCCACCAGGCGCTTGTTGCGCAGGGTCTCCGGGACATCGCCGGAAATAATTCGTTGGGCCAGGCCTTCGACAATCGCGGTCTTACCTACGCCGGGCTCGCCTATCAAAACCGGATTGTTCTTTGTGCGGCGGGACAACACCTGTATCGTGCGCCGAATTTCGTCGTCGCGGCCAATGACGGGATCCAGCTTTCCTTTGCGGGCCAGCTCAGTCAGGTCCTTGGCATATTTAGAAAGCGCCTGGTAATTAGCTTCCGCGTTCTGATCCGTGATCCTGACGCCGCCGCGCATCTGTTCAATAACCTTCAGCAGATCGTCAGGGATGACCCCGTGCTGCCTGAGGATCTTTCCCGCCTCGCCATCCTTCTCATCCACGATCGCTAACAACAGATGTTCGGTCGAGACATACTCGTCCTTCATCTCGTCGGCCTTTTTTTGCGCGGCCGTAAAGATCTGGCTTAGACGGGGACTGAAATATTGTTGTCCGCCCTGAACACGAGGCAATCGTGCCAGCGCTGCCTGGAGATCGTTCAGGACAACCTGAACGTTCGCGCCGAGTTTACCCAGCACCGGGCGCAGGATGCCTTCAGATTGTTCCAGCATCGCAAACAACACGTGCTCCGGCTCGACCTGCTGGTTCTGGTTCTTCTCAGCCAGCTCAATGCCGGATTGGATCGCTTCCTGTCCGCGTAAGGTGAATTTGTCTAAACGCATTCTTTTAAGTGATCAAAAACTCTGCTGAAAATGGTTGAGGGCGGAACCTGGCAAGTGTCCCGCCCTCGCACCGCTCCAATTAGCAATTAGCGAGAGCTACTGGCGGACTTTGAAGTCTCGCCGGTTGCACCAACGCTCTTTGCCGTTGTGTCAATGGTCTTCCGTCCCTCGCTGCCTTCGCCTTTGATTTCGATGCGACGGGCCTTGGTCTCCTCCCGCTTCGGCAAGGTCACGCGCAACACGCCGTTGCGGTATTCCGCATTCGCGCCTTCCGCCGTTACCGTTTGCGGCAAGGTGAATGATCGAGTGAACGAGCCGTACGCCCGTTCCACCCGGTGATAGTTGTCGGAGTCGTCCTTCTTTTCGAAATGACGTTCGCCGCGTAGTGTGATCACGTTGTTCTCGACGGAAAGATCAAAGTCCTCGCGGTTCATGCCGGGCAGTTCGGCTTCGAGCACTATCTGGTCCTTGTTTTCGTAGATATCCACCCTCGGGCTCCAGGCTCCGCGGGCGATCCCTTCGTCGTCGAACGATCGCGTCAGGTTGCTGGTGAACAAACGGTTGACTTCATCCTGCAGACTGCGCAAGTCTCGGAAAGGATCGTAACGAACGATACTCATGACGTACTTCCTCCTAATAGTTCTGTAGATCTGCGCTAGGTTTCGCCTCAGAATCCGTGACGAAAGGGACTCATTCAGCGGCCTGGACTACTGTGAGCGCATGCCAATAATAAATAGTGAGTCCCTCCTTGTCAAGTCCAGAGCGGGTGCGGGTTTCCTTGAGGGAAAAGAGGCATAGCCGATTATTCTTTGGGGGAAATCGGAGGAGGGGTTGACTACTTCATGCCAAAAAAGCGCCGGATTGAGGCCAACAGGCCAGCCGATTCTTCGATGCTGACTTGAGCGTCCTGCTGGGTGGCCGTCAGGCCCGCTCGTCTTTCCGCGATGGTCCAGCTCAAAGACTCAACTAGATCGGGATTGGTTTCGAATATTAGCTTCATGGCAGCGTGGCCGATTTCCAGTACCTCCGTTTCTTCGAGGGCCACAACGGTGGCGGCTCGCGGCTCGCCGGTGAAGAGCGCCATCTCGCCAAAAAAGTCTCCTTCATTAAGGACAGCCACCGCGCGCGGTTTTCCGTTCTCGCTGATTTGAACCTGGACGCGGCCGCTATGGACCACAAACATTGAGGAGCCCTCGTCGCCGGCGCGGATGACCAGTTCATCCGGCGCGAACACATGCCGGACAGACGCAGCCGCCAGCCGCTCCGTTTCCTCGTCCGAGAGAGGGGCGAAAATATCAACGGCAGTCAGACGGTCGACAATGTCCTGACCGGCTCCCCGATCTTCTATGGTCAAAGCGCGGCGCTCGACATGAAGCGTCCGAGTAGGAAATGCGAATTGAATTCCGGCGCGCCGAAATGCGTACCAGACCCTTTGCCGCACAAGCGCGTCTGTATCATGGTGCTTGGCGTAGTCTTCTAACCAATATTTCACTTCCCAATCTATTCCGCTTTCGGCGAGGTCTCTTATTCGCACGACCGGAGTAATCTTCGGTGAAACATTTTCGGTGTCGCGCACTGCTTCACGGACAATATGAATTGTCTTGGCGGGAGAGTCGGTATAGAGCGAATTAAAAAAAACTATGCGCGCATTCAGATTGTCACGGGGAGCGACCTCGATCGCTTCTTTAGCAATCGTGCTATTGCTGACCAGCACAATCTTGTTTTGGAAGGTCCGAATCTTGACGGCGCGCCAGGTTATGCTTTCCAGGACGCCGGTAAGTTGTTGTTGTTGGCCCACCGTAATGACGTCACCCACCTGAAACGGGCGGTCGGCGTGAAGCGAGATGCCCGCAAAAAAGTTACCCAACGTGTCCTGCAATGCCAGTCCAATAATGACGCCGAAGATAGCGGACGTGGTAAACAGTGCACCGAGGTTAACGCCGGGATAAATCTCTCTAAAGATCAGGACGAAAAGGAGGATAAAGGCGACGATCGAAAAGATATTGCGGACGAGGGTAGGCGCTTCATAACCCTTGCGCACGCGGAAAACGAATTCAAAGATAATCGCATTCAGCGCGCGCACCGCGAGGTAAGCGAGTATGGCCCATAGGATCAGTTCCGGAATATAGACGATGCTATCCGGCGATGAGCCGCTGCGCATGTGCGACGCCAGATAGTGGCGGAGCGGGCGCGCCAAAAAGTAAAGCGCGAGCGAAACGATGGCCGTTGCCACGAAGAAGAGCGCCAGTTTGTTTTTGGTTGCCCGAGTAGTGGCCATCTGACGGTAAGCCTCGAACGCTAAAAGAGTCGCATACTTTTATCACCAATGCCGTTGGATTGGCGAGCGTAAATGATCAGCGCGCAGTGCCGTGTTGTAGCGGCGTCCCTTCGTGGGGGCCCCCTTCTTCCGCAGCAATGGCGCGCCCACGGAGGGACGCCCCTACACGAAGCAGTATGGCGTTGCTCTGATTTAACTGCTGTGGAAGAGTCCAGGGAAAATGCTGGTCAGAATCAGGAGCACGGATAGCGCCGAGACGACCAGGGTAGTGAGCCATGCCGCGAGGTTGTAAAGTCGCCCATTGACGTGTGTGCCCATGATCTCCTTGTCGTTCACCAGCCGTAATACCGCGATCAGAATGACCGGTAATAACAAGCCATTGATCACCTGGGTCACCAGCAGCACGCGAATCAAAGGCAACTCCGGCAACATAGCCACCACGGCGCCCAGGGCTACCAGAAACGTAAAAATGCCAACAAAAATGGGCGCTTCACGAAAGCTGCTGGAAACTCCTTTTTCGAAACCCAACGCCTCGCTGATCGAATAGGCTGTCGCGAGCGGCAGCACTCCCGCTGCCAGCATCGACGCCCCGAAGAGTCCAATACCAAACAACGCTTCCGCATACGGTCCGGCGAATGGCCGCAACGCCTGAGCTGCTGTCCCGGCGCTATCGACGTGCTCGCCATGCAGGTGCAACGTCGCCGCAGTTGAGATGACGATGAAGAAAACCATCGTCATCGCGAACACAGTTCCTACCCAGACATCCAGCCGCGTGAGGTGATAGTCCTCAGCAGTGACGCCCTTATCCACCACGGACGACTGCACGAAGACCTGCATGTAGGGTGAGATCGTCGTGCCGACGATGGCAATAAACGTAAAGAGATAGGCGGAAGTGAAATCAAATCGCGGCCGCACGATTTCATGTGCGATGGTTCCCCAGTTTGGCTTTGCCAGGAATGCTGAAACGACGTAGCCGAGGAAGACCAGCGACATTAGGAGAAAAACGCGCTCGACTCGTTTATACGATCCTTTGACTACGAGCCACCAGATAGTGAGTGCGGCGATGGGTACGGAAACAAAGCGCGGCACTCCGAACAGCTCCGTCGCCGCCGCGATGCCGACGAATTCAGAAACTGTCACGCCACCGTTCGCAATCAGAAGCGCCAGCATCACCACTGCGGTCCAACGCACGCCAAAGCGCTCGCGAATCAGATCGGCGAGCCCTTTGCCGGTGATGGCGCCCATGCGTGCGCACATCTCCTGCACGATTCCGAGACTGATGGTTAAAGGGAAGAGGACCCAGAGAAGTTTGTAGCCGTGTTCTGCGCCGACGGACGCGAAAGTAGCGATGCCGCCGGCATCATTTCCGGCACTGGCCGCGATCATCCCGGGCCCCAGAATGGCGAGATAGATGAGCACACGAGGACGACGCGCGACAGTGCTGCGCACACCTCTGGCGCTGCGACGCAAAAAGCGTTGCCCCGCGTTTCGCACCGGTGTTTGGGGTGCGGTCACTTGGAGGATCCTCACTCATTTTTTTCGTCGTCCGGCTGCTACAAATCCCGATCGATTTAGAGTCGTACTCGACTGTTCATCTGAAGAGTTTCGGCAAGCGCTGTCGCCAATCCTTTGGCAGTAGAATCTCCATTGCATCGTCTACCGTGACAATTCCCAGGATGTCTCCGGACTCGTCAATCACCGGCAGGGCCAGGAGATTGTATTCCGCAATCGTGTGGGCCACATCAATAGCGCGATCGTCAGGGTGTGCGGTGCGAAATTCGTGGCGCATCACACTTTCAAGAGGTGACTCAGGATGTGAAAGAATCAAACTACGCAGAGCGATCACTCCGGCTACCTTCCATGAATGCTCCCGCTCCACAACGTACAGGTAGTAAATCATGTTCGGCGTTTCCGCCATCTCTCGCAATCGCGCCAGCGCTTCGCCCACAGTCAGATCTCGCGGCAACGTGACGAACTCTGTGGTCATTAAGCCGCCGGCGGTGTCGTCCTCGTAGAGCAGTAGTTCAGCAACGTCGGACTGTTCTTCGCCTTCCATGCGATTGAACAAGTCCTCGGCTTTTTCTTCCGGCAAATCGCCGAGCACGTCGGCGGCTTCATCCGGCGACATCCATTCCAGAATGTCGGCAGCGCGCTCTTCATCCATGTCGCTGAGAATCTGGGCCTGACGTTCAGCGCGCATCTCCTCCAGGGTTTCAGCGGCCGTCTCATCGTCGAGGGCTTCGACAATTTCGGCGCCCTGTTGATATGAAAAAACTTCGGCCAGGCGCGCTATTTCAACGGGATGCAGCCGAGCGAGCTTGCCGCGCGCAGACTTCAAACGCACGGCGGTAGCGTCCGTCCCGAGGTAGCCAACATCGGCCCAATCGATAACTTCCACCGGCTTTCCGCTGCGTAAAAACAGCGCAGGCGCCAGGCGCCGCCAGAGCCCCGCGAGACTGACGTCCGCGCCGGTGACTCGCCATTCGTTGGCCGCCTCGATGATTTGCACGTCATTCACGCGGACCACACGTTTGCCGTCCACGTCGATCAGTTGCTTATCGAGTACGTCACCCGCCAGAAGCACTTCGCCTTCGCGCCGCACAAAAGGGCGCAGGTCGAGAATGTCAGCATTGAGCCGCACGCCGCGTTCGCCAAAATCGGAAATGCGCCAGCGCGGTAGGAAAAAATCTCGCCGCCGATAGCGCGCGACGAAACCAGTGACGGGCGGATGATCGTCCTCACCGAGACGCACAATTACGTCTTTGATCGTGGCCACACGCTCGCCTTCGAGGTCGCGTATGGGACGACCCAACACCTGGGATAAATAAAGCATTGCCGACTCGCTTAACGCCGCGATGATAACACGAGATAGGGCGGCTCTGATCTCACTTCAGGGGCAGCAACAGGGGCAGCGTGGCTCGAGGATTAGTCGCCGTTATGGCTTCGGCTCGGGAGGTGGTTTGCGAAAGTTGTAACGCAGCAGCACACGCATCGGGATCGGTTTTCCGTTTCGCATCGCGGGATAGAAGTGTAACTGATGAATCGTGGCTTCGGTCGCGTCATCCAATCCGAAGCCGCCCCAGCGCACGATCTGTACCCGGCCGACCTCGCCTTGTTCATCAATGTCGACGACAGCATCGATGGTTGCTTCCGCATCGGCGCTGGCGGCTGATGCAGGATAGGCAGGGCGCAAACGGCGGAAGGGACGGGGTGTTTGTAAGCCTTTCTCTGCCGGCGTGTCGTCGTCGGGAGCTGCTTCGATCACGGGGATGTCAGCGGCTATCGCCCGCGCGCGCTCCACGCGTTCCGCTTGCATCGCTCTAACCACAACCTGGACTATCCATTGACGAGCGCCGGCATCGACCAATTCCGCGCGCAACGACTTCGTGGCTTCATCGGGAGTAGACGATTGAATGCCCGGTCGTTGCCAGGCTAACAACCTGCCAGTGCGGCCACTGACCAGGAAGATTGCAGCATAAGCTTCATAATAAATGGGCCGGGCTGATGACGAACGTCGCAGCATGTCCGCGTCGCCCGTAATGAAGAAATCGCAGCCCAACGCCGCGGCCAGATCACGAGCTTCAACAATTGTCAGATTCAAAGAACCGGTGTACCCGAAGCCGCGAGCAGCCGCGCGCGATTGTTCCCGATCCAGTAGCGTGAACTCTTTTTGCGCGGCCAGCGCCGTGTACAGATCCGCTGTCGCAAGTTTTCCAAATTCGGAACTGCCCAGATCGAGTACGGCCACGCGTGGTAAGCGTTCAACCTGGGCCGTCGTACTCGAGTACGGCGCGAGCATGCCGATAACGAGGAAAAGTAGAAAACGGAGTTTCATTGCGCTGAGATATTGCCGAAGTAATCTTCAGAGCAGCGGCGTATTGCCTTACTGCTTCCAAAGATTTTGTGATGGCACGCGCAAAGCGCGGTTGAATTTGCTGGAGGCATTCTCCCAGGCGATGATTGCGGTAAGTTCAACCAGCGCGTCCTCGTCGTAGGCTTGGCGCAAGCGCTCAAATAATTCGTCATCAACATCCGCTCCGGTAATTGTGATGCGGTCAGCGTACTCGAGAGCCAAGCGCTCTTGATCGCTATACAAAGCGCTGGTCGCATATGTTTCCAGTGCCTGGAGCTTCTCTGTTGTCAATCCCAGTTCACTGCCCACGGCAGCGTTGATGTCCTGTCAAAACTCGCAACCATTAATGGCGGCAACGCGGCGATTGATGAGCGCCTGCAGCCGGCGATCAATTTTTCCGGAAGCCTCGATTCCCGTCCACATCGCGCGCACACCCCGAAAAATCGTCGGCCGCCTTGCGTAGGCCAGATGATTCAGTAACGGTGCGCCCCATTTCTTTGCCTGAGTCTCCAGCACTTTTCTTATTGAGGTTTCTAGCTGATCGATAATAGCGGGCTCGATACGTGCCATGGAATTACTCCTGCTGCGGCTGCGTGATTATCCGGCGGTTTGTAGCACGCTCGGTGGAGTGACGCTGTGATAGAGCCGGTAGATTTCAGTTTTAACCTCGGGCGGAAAACAAACGCGATGTAGTTGATATCCGCGTTGCAGCCCGCGCACTGCCTCACTGACTTCGCTGATTTCGCGAATGCGCGGGCGCGCATAGCCATCTTCGACATAAATGCGCGCCTTCGGCTCAACACCTTCAGCGGTGTAGTAGTTGTAATAAGGAACATCGCCGGCGTGATCTTCGATGAAGTAGTAGTCGGGCAAGTACCCGGCGCGTGCGACCAGTTCGCGGGCCGCAGCAATAAATTCCGCCCGCTCAGGTTCCGGCATATCCAGATCGATTGCTTTGAAGAGGCGGCGATCGACAAAGCGCCGGCTCAAATCGCTGAGTACCGGGTCACGTGCGCGCTGCCATTGCTTCAAATGGAAGATCACGTCGGAGTCGTCGATCTCTAAATGCTCCATCAGGCTCAACGTTTTTCGGCGCAGCACTTTTTCGAAGGCCGTGCCGGGCGCATACCAGATCTCTTCGCCCTCCTCGAGCAACTGCAGCGCGCGCCGCAGGGCGGATCGCAGGACCGCCTCAGCCGATCGCAACGTTCGATGAAAGTAGACCTGGCGAAACATGTAGTAACGCGCCTGTAGATACTCTTCAACTGCAAACACGCCGCGCGCCGCCACGTATATTCGATCTCCCGCTTCGTCGATCTGCAGCGCGTTGACGATCCATTCGAGATCGTACAGGCCGTACTTCGCCCCGGTCATCAGCGAGTCGCGCAACAAGTAGTCCATGCGGTCAACATCAAGTTGCGAAGATACCAGTTGGGCCAACGCCGCGGGGCGGAACGTGCCTTCGACAATGGAAGCGACCCTTGCGGGCAGACTCGCAGAGTAGGAACCAAGCACTTGTCCAATCTCAGTTTCCTGACTGGATACAGCGCGGGCCGTCATAGTCTCGTGATGAAATCCGAGCACGCTTTCCATCACGTGGGAAAATGATCCATGGCCCACATCATGAAGCAGAGCGGCGGCGCGCGCGGCGGCACGATCTTCTTCGGCGATCGGGTAGTTCTCGCCGAGGCGATCCAGCACGCGTGTGATCAGGTGTAGTGCGCCGAGTGAGTGTGTGAAACGAGAGTGCTCTGCGCCCTGATATGTGTAGAGACCGAGGCCCAACTGCTTAATGCGACGCAGCCTTTGAAACTCAGCTGTGTCTATCAAACGCACCATCAGCTCGCCTTCGTCTGAATCAGTGCGAAGGCGAATTATGTTGTGAACCGGATCGCGATAGATACGTTCGGACATGTTGTTGAGTGGAAAAACTCTCGCGCATTCTAAACATCTTCTGATGGAGATGCTATCCGGGAATGGTTTCCCGACCTCACGGTTGTATGTTGGCGCTGGCGGCTAAGAGAGTAAGACCAGCGTGATCGCCGGATTTGATGGCGAGCGCGGCGGCTCCCTCACGCGCTTTTGGGGCCGCGTGTGGTTAAGGGTGGGCCCTGAGATTTAGCGCTTCCTGATTTATGGATTGTCACCATTTTTTTGGATTTTCGGCCCCTGTTCTTAGATCCGAGAAAAGCCTAAACCCATGAACTGCAACTGATTGCCACATATGGGCCAACTGGGCATAGTAGTTGCACAATCGCTAACCGGAATTATGCAATTTGTCTCAGGAAATACTCAAACACATGCTGCATCGGGCCGATCTAAGTCGGCACAGTGTCAGGAGAAATGAACAATCGACACTTTATCCGTGCGCCATGTTCGGCCCAAGAATTAAATGAAAAGAAAGGAAACACTAAGCATGAAAATCAGCATGCGATTAATTACCTCGTTGGTATTTACGTTGTGCCTTGCGTTGTTTGCAGTTAGCGCATCGGCACAAACAGTATCGACGGGTTCTATTGCGGGTACAGTTCTTGACACTGCCGGAGCGGCCGTGCCAGGAGCGACAGTCCGGGTGACAAGCCCGAACTTGATCTCCCCGCAGTCAGCTACCACAGATGACAATGGTCATTACGCGATTTTGAACTTACCACCAGGCCGGTACAACGTTACCATCGAGGCCGGTGGCAAGGGCTTCGACAAATTTGAGAAGGCGAACGTTGAAGTTAACCTCTCCCGGACGTCAGCGGTTGATGCCGAAATGCGGCCCCAGGCTGTCGGCGGCGTGGTTAACGTTACGGACACTTCAGGTGCGGCGGTCGACGTAGCCGCGAACACCAGCGGTTCGAACGTCTCAACCGAACAGTTCTCAAACTTCCCGACGCAGCGCACAGTGCAGTCGCTTTATTCGATTGCACCTACCGTTTCTCGTTCCGGTCTGCGCGATGCCTCAGGTCGTGACCGCGATCCTTCAGTTGGTGGATCGTCTGGTCCGGAAAACAATTACATCCTTGATGGCGTCAACACCACTGACCCTGCTTTCGGCGGTTCCGGTGCCAACCTTCCCTTCGAGTTTGTACAGGAAGTGGAAATCAAGACCGGCGCCTACGGCGCGGAATACGGTAAAGCGACCGGCGGTATCTTCAACGTAATCACCAAGAGCGGTGGTAACGAAGTGCGCGGTGACGCTTTCGGTTATTTCACGACCAAGGGTTTGGTTCGCGAAACGAAGAATTTCCCGTTCACGGGCGCGGCCCCGAACGGCTTCTCCGAAATCGACGCCGGATTTGATATCGGTGGCCCGATCAAGAAAGACAAGCTGTGGTTCTTCGGCGCTTTCAATCCCCAGCAGCGCAAAAACAGCTTCCTGACGCAGACTTTCCATGCGCCGGTTGAAAACAAGATCACGACGCCGTTCTATTCCGGCAAGATCACGTGGGGTGTTAACACCAACAACACGTTGACCCTGTCCACGTTCGGCGATTTCACGAAACAGGAAGGCTTCCTTTTCGGTGGCTCCGGTTTCGGTAACGATCCCACGGCTTTCAACGGTGAGATTCAGACCGGTGGCCATAACTACACCGCGCGTTTGAATTCGACGATTACTCCTAACTGGATTGGCGAGTTTGCTTTCGGACTCCACTTCCAGAGGGCCAACACCCTGCCGGCGTCTGACACGGCGATTCCGCTGATCACAGACAACTTTGCCGTGCTTCGTGGTGGTGCTGTTCTAACCCCGACTCATACCAACGTTCAGGTTCTGGCTGCGAGCAACTCGACTGGTACCGGCGACTTCGTCAACGGCACCGGTGGAACGCTGCAGCGCAACTTTATTCGTGGCCCGGGTTTCGGTCTTTTCTCGAACCAGGATCGCAATCGTTGGGAAGTTGCTGCCAGATTGCAGAACATCTGGGGCCGCCATACCTTCAAGTATGGTTTTGAGTACAACAAGAACATCTACGCCATCAACACCATCTCGACCGGAGCGCCCACGACAGTGGACGGCGTGTCGTTGATTGGATATCGCGTCACCAACAACTTTGCGGCTTGCCGAGTGATTGGCACCGTCATCAACTGCCCGACGACCCAGGCCGTAACGCGAATTCAATCGCTGCTTACCGCCGGAATTAACTTGGGCGGTCCGACTTCGGTCGTGTTCAATTCGGCGATCATTTCATCGATCGGTCCGGATCCGTTCCTGATTCGCACCAGCACCCGCGTTCGTGACTTCCGCCTGATCAGCGATCAGGGCGACACGTACACCAACGTTGAAGGCTTCTACATTCAGGATGACTACAAGCTTGCCAAGGACGTTCAGTTCAACTTTGGCTTGCGCTGGGATTACCAGCAGTCTTACGGCAGTGGCAGCCAGTCTTATGTGAAGCTTAATAACTTCAAAGACAATCTGCAGCCGCGTGTTGGCCTGATTTGGGATTTCACCGGCAAGGGCAAGGGCAAGTTGTTCGCCAACTATGCTCGCTTCGTTGAAACACCGCTTCCGCTGGACATCAACGTTCGCGCCGGCAGTGACACCACTCAGACGGACATTAACCTGAACGTTGACACCCTCAACTTCCCGGCCGGTTCGCACATTGCGTTCGGCGGTAATCTGGGCAACCTGGGTTCAGCTTCAACCCCGATCGATCCCGATCTCAAACCGCAGACGGTTAACGAAGTTACCGCCGGCCTTGAGTACGAAATCGTCAAAGATTTGGCCCTTGGCTTCCGCGGTATCTATCGCGCTCAGGGCTCAGTCATTGAAGACGGATCGTTCGACGATGGCAACAATTACTTTCTGTTCAATCCGGGCGAGTCTCTGACCGAGCGTCTGGCTTGTGCAAATCCTGCCATCGGTTGCTTTGGACGCGCTCGTCGTTACTATCGCGCCCTCGAGTTCACCGCCACGAAGCGTTTCACGAACAACTATCAGTTCATCGCTTCCTATGTGTACTCCAGCCTGATTGGTAACTACGAAGGCTTGTTCCGTAACGACAACGGCCAGTCTGACCCGAACATCACTTCGTTGTTCGATTTGGTCAGCTTGCTGACGAACCTTTACGGACGTCTGCCAAACGATCGTCCGCATCAGTTGAAATTTGACGGCAGCTATCGCACGCCGTTCAAAATGCTGATCGGCGCTTCGTTCCGCGCTCAGTCCGGTATTCCGTTTAACCAGTTGGTTCCGCATCCTGTCTATGGCAACAACGAAGGGTTCGGTGTGCAACGTGGTACCGCGATCATTCCGACCGTGGCGGTCACCGAAGCTGGTTTCCCGAATATTGTGGACAGCATCGGCAGCAACCGCACGCCCACGACCTGGAACCTCGACCTGAACGCTTACTATCCGATTCAGCTTGGTGAGAATCGGCAGTTGCGCTTCCAGGTTGACTGGTTCAACGTCTTCAACAACCAGCGCGCAATTCGTCTGGATGAGACGTTCTCCATCAACAGCGGTATCCCCAACCTGGCAAACATTCCATCTAACCGTTTGCCTAATCCGTTCTACGGCTCCGGAACGATCTTCCAGTTCCCGTCGTCACTGCGGTTGGGTATCAAATTCCAGTTCTAAACTGGCTGCTTTCTGCCTGTTAAATTTCGCAGGCAAACCGAAAGCTTTGACAGGGAGGAGCGCACGCAAATGCGCTCCTCCCTTTTCTTTTCTTGTGATATGCTGCGCGCTCCCCAAAGCGGACAATCGCACTGTAAATCGACCTCGTAACTGTTTGAGAAAGGAGTCTGCAATGTTTCTCTCTCCAGGTCGTGTCCTCTTTTCAATCCGTCATCATCTGCCACTCATAGCTTGCACCGCGCTGCTTCTGACGCCGGTTATTATTCACGCCCAAGGGGGTGTCGACCTCACGGGGACGGGCGGCAAGCACAAGATTCAGGGACGCATCTACTTTCCCTCCGGACGGCGCTCCGACGCGACTTCTGTGCGCGTGAATCTGGAAAGTACCAGTTCCGAAAAACTGTCGTTGATTGCAGATCTAAACGGTACCTTCACTTTCAATGCGATTGCGCCCGGCTCCTATAACGTGACAGTGGACGCCGGCAAGGAGTATGAGATCGCGCGCGAGTTCGTGAACGTGGAAGGCAGCGGCATCAGGAGCCGCTCGCTGTCCGGCGCGGAAATGGCGCGCGCGGATGTACCACGAATATTCAATGTCATCGTCAATCTCCAATTGAAACGGGGTGCCGCCGGTAAATCCCGACCGGCCGTTCTCGATGCTGCGCTTTCTACCGTGCCCCCCCCTGCGGTTGAGCTTTACGACAAAGCTATCGATGCGATTCGCGCCGGCGATACCAAGAAGGCTATAGAGTTATTGCAAGGCGCAGTCAGTTACTATCCCGAATTCACAATTGCTCTTAATGAGTTGGGAATTCAGTATCTGGCGCTCGAGCAACCGGATAAGGCTGCTGACGTTTTACAGCGGGCACTCAGAATAAGGCCCGATGACTTCACCTTGCTGCTTCATTACGGGATGGCGTTGTTAAAGAAGAATGACGCGCTCGGAGCCGAAGCTCAGTTACGCCAGGCGGTCAAACAGAATGACGAGGCGTGGCAGGCCCATATGTATCTGGGTATCACTCTCATCAGCCTGCGAAGATACGTCGAAGCGGAAAAGGAATTATTGCGCACGCTCTTGATTGGTGGCGACGAGCTTAGCTTGCCACACTACTATCTGGGTGGGATTTATTGGGGCCGGCGCGACTATCGCCGGGCCGCCGATGAGTTGGAAAAATATCTCAAGCTCGCCCCCAAGGCTCCGAACGCGGAACGTACCCGCGCTTCGATTAAGGAACTGCGCACCAAGCAATCCTAGGTTGCCGCGAAAAGCAGAAAGCTTTACGATAAGCCCGCTGGTCGTCTCCAAAGAAGGTTCATTTCAATCTCTCCGCTTAGACAAAGGGGGTATAAAAATGTCGACTTCTTCAAGCAGGTTTTTCCTTCTACCCTTAACAGTTCTCAGTCTGACTTCCGTTCTCCTGCTCTCATGCTCAGTTACGCTTGCTCAGGGCGGCGTTGGCAGCACTCGCGGCCTTCCGGGTTCCAGTGGCGGCGTTCATGCTATTCAGGGCCGAATTTATTTTCCTGCCGGCCGGCCTGTTGCTCAGTTGAGAATAAGGCTGGAGAGTAATTCGCTAGGCACCAATTCCACCTCCAGCAACTCGGATGGTTCGTTTTCTTTTCAATCGATGGTCGCGGGAAACTACACGGTCGTGATTGATGCTGGCGAGGAGTACGAGCCGGTACGAGAATCCGTGACGATCTATGGGACGAGTGCCTTCGAAGGCAAGGTTGCGCCGCAGACTATCCCGGTGAACATTGTGCTTCGTCTCAAAGGAAGCTTGTCGGCCGATTCTGCTCTGGCGAAGGTTCCTAAGGCCGCGCGCGAATTCTACGAGAAGGGAATGGCCGCCGCCGCGAAAAACGACAACAAGCTGGCGGCGGAACAGCTCAGTAGTGCCGTGGCTGCGTACCCGGATTTCGGCTTGGCCCTGGCTGAATTAGGTAAGCAGTATTTGACGCTGAATCAGCCCGACAAAGCGATTGAACCGTTGAGAAAGGCAGTCGAACTTGCGCCAAAAGACTTTGGGGCGCGCTTGAACTACGGCATTGCCCTATCGGGCAAGAGAAACTATGCCGAAGCTGAAACTCAATTGCGACAGGCGTTGACGCTGAACAGTATGGCGCCGACCGCGCACATGTACCTGGGCATTACTTTGTTGAATCTCAGCCGGGACGAAAAAACGAAGGAGTTTCACGCAGACAAATACGCCGAGGCGCAGAAGGAACTGGAGACGGCCATCGCCACCGGTAAGGGCGAGGTGGCCCAGGCCCATCGCTATCTGGGTGGCATCTATTGGGGCAACAAAGATCACAAACGCGCCGCTGACGAGTTTGAGGTTTACCTTAAGCTGGCGCCCAAAGCCGCCGATGCCGAGAAGCTACGTACGATCATCAAGGACCTGCGTAGTCAGCCATAAATTGTTTTGCCGGAAAAGAGAATGGCCGCAGTTCATACCAGTGAACTGCGGCCGTTTCTTTTTGCCGCTCGCCCTAAGCGGCGAGCCAAAGTTTAGATCTTGAATTCCAGCAGATGGCCTAATTTGTCTTTCTTCGTATGAAGATACTTCGCCGCGGTTTCATGTGATTTCACTTCTATAGAGACGCGCTCGACTATCACCAGGCCGGCTTCTTCCAGCGCGCGCAACTTCAACGGATTGTTGGACAGTACTCTGACTTTGCAAAGTCCCAAATCGAACAAAACCTCGGCGCATTGTTTGTACTCGCGCAGGTCGACTGCCAGTCCCAACTGCTCATTCGCTTCGACCGTGTCCGCGCCTTCGTCCTGCAATGCATACGCGCGAATCTTATTCACAATCCCAATGCCGCGGCCTTCCTGTTGTTGATAAACGATCGCCCCTCGCTCTTCTTCCTGAATCAGCTCCATCGCGCGATGCAGTTGCGGGCCGCAGTCGCATTTCGTGGAACCGAAGACGTCCCCGGTCAGGCACTGCGAATGAATTCGCACCAGCGTTGGGACTTCGCGCTGCATCTCGCCCTTGAACAGGACCACAAACTCTTCCTCAGAAATAAGCGAACGGTATCCGGCGATCTTGAAATCACCCCATTCGGTGGGAAGACTTGCCGTCGCAACTCGCTCAACAGACAGCGGCTGTCCTGCCCAGGGGCAGCTCTCCGCCGTCTCGCTACTCTCAGTTGTTTCTTTGCTCAAAGTGCTATAGCTCCGTGTAAATCTACGATTGCAACACTGGATGCCAGACGGTATTTAACCCGGCCGTACTTCGTGAAATTATTGAATCAGTGTGATTTCATTATAAGAGTAACGTGTTAGGCCCACAAGTGAGTAGCAACCTGGCCTGGGCCATAATTGAACCGGTGAGCTCCGTTTTGAGTGTTGCTGGGGAGACTTCGGCGCGTTAAGATTAGCCGCCTGCCGCAAGAAGCGTTTCGTATCGCGTTAGCTTATTCATGAATACCCGATGAATCGAGAACCGTTGTCAAAAGGCGATGAGCCAGCAGAAACGACCAGGCTGAGCCAGCAGTCCGGCCGGCTGGCCGCTCCCGGTCGCGATCGGCGGCCCGCCTTGGTCTTTCTACGGGGCGAGCTGCTGGCAGTACCAATCCCGCTGGAGCGCGATCAGGTCATTCTGGGCCGCGCGCTGGAAGCTGATGTCCGGGTGAATGATGCACGTGCGTCTCGTCTGCACGCACGAATCAACACCGAACGAGATGACGCCTCAGGAGAAATTCGCTATCGCGTCACCGACCTGGGATCTACCAATGGCACGTTGCTGAATGGACGCGCCATATCAGAGGCGTTCCTGCAGGAAGGCGACAAGCTGGTCATCGGCGAACACATGCTTCGGTTCGACATGCTCGACGAGATCGATCGCGAATTCCAACAGCAGATTCATCGGTTGCTGGTCCATGATGAATTAACGGGTTTGCTGACCAGTAAGTCGTTCTTCTCCGAATTGCGGCGAGAGGCAGCCCGGGCCGAGCACGAATCGTTGCCGTTTTGCGTGTTGATGATGGACATCGATCATTTCAAACAGGTCAACGATACTTACGGCCATCTAGCTGGCAGTCAAACATTGGAAGAGATTGGCGTAGTCATCAAGCGCGCGCTGCGGGCCGGAGATGTTGCGGCGCGTTTTGGCGGCGAAGAGTTTGCCGCCTTTCTGCTTGACGCCGACTACGCTCAGGGTCTGGTGGCCGCTGAACGCGTGCGAGCAGCCATCGAACAACATATCTTTCCTGCCTCGCGGCGCGGCACGGGAGAAATCGAAAAGACTCACAAGATCACCATTAGCGTCGGAGTTGCCTCTTTTCCCGATGATGCCCGCGACCCGATTCAACTGGTTGAGCTTGCCGATTCCGCCCTCTACCGCGCCAAGCGAAGCGGCCGCAACCGCGTGGCCGCTTACCGCTTGTCGTTAGCTGCCACCGAAAAGACTGAAAAGTTGGCCACCCCACCCCAGTAGTCGATACTCTACGGACGAATTTTGCAACTGCTTCCTGTCCCTGGCGTGTAAACCGTTCAGCCACCTGACGGGCGTTCAGTTGCGCGTATTCCAGACTGGCGTGTATGCTCTGGAATGAATTTACCCGGCCGCGGAATCAATCATGAGTGCCAGATTAAATCTTGCCAGCGAACCGTTTAGCAATCGAGCGTTGCCATGGACTTTGACGGCTGTTGTCGCCCTCTTATCGCTGGTTTCGTTGGTCTTCATTCTCCGCGCTACCAGTCAAAATAGGACCCAGATTCAAAAGGCCCAGATCGACGTAACGAACCTTGAGCAACAGCTGACCGCGGTCAAGGTCAAAGCCGAGCAGGTGAAGACCGCATTCACCCCGGATCAACTGAAAACCCTGCAGGCAGCCCACACCCTTGTGGACCGCAAGCGTTTTTCCTGGTCGTTGCTTTTCTCCGATCTGGAAGCGGCACTTCCCGGCACCGTGCGAGTGACACGGATCAGCGTTAAGGACGTCAACACGCTGGGTAATCAAACCGTGGCGGACCTTGAGCTAGTCGTCGTCAGCAAGAATCCGACGACGATTACCCAAATGATTTCCGACATGGAAGCCGGGGGAACCTTCCGCGCGGAATTGATTGCACAGAATTTGCAAAAAGGGCGGGGCGAGATTGGCACTGAATACGTGATGAAAGTTCGCTACGCGCCCCGCGCCGGCGTACCCGCAAATATCGACAGTGCCAAAAATCTAACGGCGATGGAGCCTTCGCTCATAGCTAAGACCGGAGGGCGACGTCCGTGACCAACGAGCCCACCGATGTTCGAACACCCGCGCGACGCGAACAGATTCGGTTGCGTCTTACGCAATTGCGAAATTCGCGGCAGCGGAAGGTGCTGGGCGTCGCAGAGATCGCTGGCTTGGCGGGTGCGGGCTTGCTGCTGTTGCTGGCTTTCGTCTCTTACTTCTATTTCCTGGCGCCGGCGCGAGCGCGGCGTGAGGCCTTAGAGCAAGACCGCTCACGCCTGCAAGCACAGTATCGGAACGCGCAAGTGGGTTACCAGCATACCACCGATACCAAAACGATTGTGGAGACCATCAACGCCAGTTTGCAACAGTTTGAAGATCGGCATCTGGTACCGCGAGACACGGGTCGCATGTCGCTCTACACTGAGCTGAATCAACTGCTGCGGAGCAACAGCCTACGCAACACGGCTGGCCCGGCTTACAGCGCGCTCGCTCCACTGGGAACAAAGCAAACCGCGAATGACAACAACCAACAGGGGAATGCCAAATGGCAAAGCGTCTTTCCGGGCATCGGCGTAAGCGTCACGGTGGAAGGTTCTTACCAGAACCTACGTCACTTCCTGCGGGACATCGAACATAGCGGGCAATTCCTGATCATCAATACAGTGGAGTTTGAGAATACCAGCGAATCGAACGCCGTATCGCTGAACGATGCGGAGCTTGCCGGTAGGTTAGTGGCCAAGAAACCCAGCCTGGTGAGCCTTCGTCTCGATATGGCAACTTACTTTCAGCGCGGAGCAACAGAGTCAGGGGCGCCGGCCAACGAGAGTATTCACTAATCGTTATGGCACTTGTTCAAATCAATTCTCCGGCGGATCGAAAAAAGCTGATTGCCGCCATAGTGCTCGGGGTTGTCGCCATAGCCGTGCTTTCTTACGCACTGTTTGGGGGTTCGGCGAGCGGTCCACAGCGCAAAGCAGTGGTGGCTGGATCTACGCCGAGTCCGCAACGATCGCCAGGCAGTACCAGAATTGACAGCAGCATACCTTCGCCGGATGACCCACCTTCGGTGCAACCCGTTCCAGTCAATCTTATTTCGCAGCCGGGCGCCGAACCTCGCCGCAATATCTTTGCATTCTATGAACCGCCCCCGCCTCCGCCAAAGGTCGAAAAGATTGTGGTGCCGTCGCCTACGCCGACGCCTCCCGTGTTACTGGCATCACTATCGCCAGCAAATGTGTATGCGCGCACTGCTGATTTTACGATTGAGATTTCCGGAGATAAGTTCACCCCGGCTGTTCGCGTGATACTTGACGGACGTGAATTGCCTACGCGTTTCATCGGTCCGCAGCAACTGGCCGCTACGGTTGTCGCGGCGCTGATTGCAAATCCTGGCACGCGCCCGGTTAGCGTTCGCAACGCGGATGGCAGCCTTTACTCTAATGAAGTAACACTAAATGTTGCGGCTCCGCCCACGCCGAATTACAACTACGTGGGAATCATAGGCAAGCCTCACTACAATGACTGGGCGGTGCTGCAGGATAAAAACAGTAAGGACATTGTGAACGTACAACGTGGCGATCTGGTGGGCGGACGCTTCCGCGTCACCAGCATCTCCGAACGAGAACTCGTCGTTACCGACACCACGTTGAAAATCAAACACACAATTCCATTCACGCGCGATCCTTCCCTCGGAAACCAAATGCGGCCGCCGCAACGAGCGGACACCGACGAGGAACCCTGACAACGGGCGACGGTGTTAAGAAAGATTCCGGTTCTATTCATGACTGATCGCAAAAAGGAAAACGGGTACACGCTGGTGGCACTGCTTGCGCTGATGTCGATCATGGCGCTCTTTGCCGTGGCGGCTGCGCCCAAGGTGCGTCAGCAGGCGCAACGCGATCGTGAGGCTGAGGAAATATTCCGTGGCGAACAAATGGCCGATGCGATTCGCATTTATTATCTCAACCATGGTGGTACGCCCCCGCAAAGCCTTCCCACCACCGTCGAACAACTGCAGGAGGGAATTACCAAAGGAACCCGTAAAGTCCAGATTCTACGGCCCTCTGCGGCTCGAGATGCTCTCTCGACTTCAGGCGAATGGCGCCTGATTGCGCCTCAGGCTCAGGAGCTTTTGAACTTCGAAGAGTCGGTGGCGATCTTCGCCGGCGGATTTCCGCCGCGGCCTCGTGATACTTCTATCGCCCGTCTGCAGGACGCTTCGGTACCGCGCTTAGCCGGGGTGCTGAACACCAAGAGCAAGGAAGCAGCTCCCGGCGGTGAAGATACAACTCCAAGCACCAGCGGACCGTTCGTTGGCGTCGCTAGCCGGAGTCGTCGCAACGCAGTCATCAACTACTACGGAATTGATCGCCACGACTATTGGATCTTCACGCCGCTGTTTAGATGAGACCTCAGATCCAATCCGCGTCTCGCAACATTCGTTTTTTCAAATTTAGATCGAGTTACTGTCGCATCTTCTTCTTCATCTGTGATCGATGTAACCGCCGATTTGAAAAATTAACGTCATGCGATCTGAAATCCCACTGAGAAAAAATTTCAGCGATAAGGTAATAAGTTATTGACAAGTTTGAGTTTTAAGTTTATATAGCAAGATGTTGTGCGCCGTTTACACTAGTCCACAAGAGGTACCTCGACACAGTATCTTGTGGTCATCACCAATTAACCGAAAAGGAGCAACGACACTTATGGCAACTAAAAAGAAAGCAGCCAAAAAGGCCGCCAAAAAGGGCGGAGCCAAAAAGGCAGCTAAGAAGTCAGCCAAGAAGAGATAGCTCGTTCAATCAGGGTACAACCACAACCTGCACCTGGCGCACACAAAAATCTAAGGCCCTAGAGGCCATGTAAAGGAACGGCGATTGTTTTCGATAGAAACACGCCGTTCCTATTCTTTTGTTTGCGCGTCCTGCCATTACTTCGTTATGCTGCGACTTCATTCTTAGTCAACTGATCGGAGGCGCGAAATCCAGTGCGAGAAAAAGACGAAAGACCCTGGGGACGGTATGAAGTGCTGGAAGAGAGTGCTGGCTTTAAAGTGAAGCGGCTGGAAGTTACTCCGGGCCAGCGTCTAAGTTTGCAACGTCACTCCCGGCGCAGTGAACATTGGGTGGTAGTGGAAGGAGTCGCCGACGTTGTTTGCGGCGACCGGGAATTACAACTGGCTAAAGGTAGCCATATTCATCTTCCTGCCAACACCAATCACCGGTTGGGAAATAGTTCGGACGGTCCGCTGGTTCTGATTGAGGTGCAACTTGGCGATTACCTCGGCGAAGACGATATCGTTCGGATACAGGATGATTATCAGAGATAGGGCCCCGCTCGCCGGCTCTTACCTTTAGCCGTCTCACGCATATGATTCGCGTTGCTCTGGTTGAGCCGGAAATCCCACCAAACACCGGTAACATCGCGCGGCTTTGCGCAGCTAATCGCATTCCCCTCCACATAGTTGGTGCAACGGGCTTTCGCCTGGACGATCGAGCGGTGCGGCGTGCCGGCCTCGATTATTGGCCTGAGGTTGAGCTTCATCGTCATGTGGATCTGGAATCGCTTTATCAGTCACTGCCGCATTCACGTTTTCTTTACCTGACAACAAAGGCGAAGCGGCCCTACTTTGATTGGAGCTTCGAAAAGAACGACTGCCTTGTCTTTGGGCGCGAAACGCGGGGCTTGCCTGAGGCCCTGCTCGAGCAGAACTCTGAACGATGTTTGACGATCCCGATGCTGAATACGAACATCCGCAGCCTCAACCTCGCTAACTCAGTCAGCATCGTGGTCTACGAAGCGCTAAGACAACTCAACGCCTTCGCTTGAGCCTCGCCCCCGAGATTCGCTCTTCGTTTCTCCGCCAATCGTCTTTCAAAAGCAACTTGCGATCGTAAGCTTCCGCCCAACGGTGTCGCCAACTCGCTGTCCGATGGGGTTCTGGTGTCATACATGTTAAGATTCATAGTTTCACTTCCGACCTTCAAAATGGACTGGCTGCGACTATAGGATCAAGATGACTCAGGAACGAAAAGACATACGCAATATTGCGATCATCGCTCACGTTGACCACGGCAAGACCACGCTGGTCGATGCGATGCTGCGCCAATCGGGGACCTTTCGCGAAAACGAGCAGGTGCGGGAACGGGTTATGGATTCCATGGATCTCGAACGAGAGCGCGGAATCACAATCATGGCTAAGAACACCTCCGTGCACTACAAGGACGTCAAGATTAATATCGTCGATACCCCGGGCCATGCGGATTTCGGTGGGGAGGTTGAGCGCGTACTGCAGATGGTTGACGGCGTGATGTTGCTGGTCGACGCTGCCGAAGGCTGTCTGCCGCAAACGCGTTTCGTGTTGCGCAAGGCACTGGAATCGCGCCTGCCTACGATAGCCGTAGTTAACAAAATTGATCGTCACGACGCCCGCCCTGCCGAAGTGGTCAATGAAATCTATGAGCTGTTTCTCGATTTGGATGCAACCGATGAACAGATCGAGTTTCCAATTCTGTTTGCCGTTTCTCGCGAGGGGATTGCCAAACGTCAAGTCGGCGATGAATCTACTGATCTGCGACCACTATTCGATCAGATCGTGACTACCATTCCGGCGCCAAAGCAAGGCCGTGAAGATAGCCTGCAGCTACTGGTGGCGAATCTTGATTACAGTGACTATGTGGGACGGTTGGCGATTGGGCGGATCTACTCCGGCGAAATCGCCATCGGTGACCAGGTCGCGATCGTAAAACGCGACGGCACCATACAAAAGACCAAAGTATCGCAGCTCTACGCCTTTGAAGGGTTGAAGCGCGAGTCAGTCGAACGAGCGGCCTTTGGTGAAATAGTAGCGCTGGCTGGAATGGAAGACATCCAGATCGGCGAAACGATTACCAGCGTCGATAATCCGCAGGCCCTTCCGGTCATCGCGATTGATGAGCCCACTATCTCGATGATTTTTGGGGTCAACAACTCGCCGTTTGCGGGCAAGGAAGGACGCTTTGTAACTTCCCGGCAATTGAAAGAGCGGCTGGACAAGGAGATCCTTGGCAACGTAGCGATTCGAGTTGAGGCGACGGATTCGCCCGACCAGTTCAGAGTCTCCGGACGGGGCGAACTGCAGCTGGCGATTCTGATTGAGATGATGAGGCGTGAGGGCTATGAACTACAGGTTTCCAAACCAGAAGTCATCACCCGACGCGAGGATGGCGTGGTCCTAGAGCCAATTGAACAAGTAGTAGTGGATTGCCCGGAAGAATTCATCGGGGTGGTTACCGAGGCGCTGGGGCGTCGCAAGGGGCAAATGATAAAGATGGTGAACCACGGAACCGGCCGGGTCCGGCTGGAGTTCGAAACACCGTCGCGCGGCTTGATAGGCTTTCGCAGCGAATTCCTTACTGAAACCAAAGGGACGGGTTTGCTGAACACTCTGTTTCTGCGTTGGGGAAACTGGCAGGGAGTGATGCGCGGCCGTGCGACCGGCTCACTCGTGGCCGATCGTATGGGCGAGACGACCACCTATGCGCTTTTTAATCTGCAGGAGCGTGGCTCGCTTTTCATCAGACCAGGAACGAAAGTCTATGAAGGTATGATTGCGGGTGAAAACGCTCGGCCGGTGGATCTGGATATCAATGCGATCAAAGAGAAGAAGTTGACGAATATGCGAGCCGCGAGTGCGGACGAAGCGATGCGGCTGGTTCCGGTCAAGGAGCTGTCGCTGGAGCAAGCGCTGGAGTTCATCGCTGACGACGAGCTGGTTGAAGTTACGCCGAAAAACATTCGACTGCGGAAACGTATCTTGCGGTCAAACGAACGACCCAAAAAGGAAAAGACCAATTGATGAAACATTGATTCTGTCGGGAGCGCAGAGATGATCCGTCAATGATGACGCTCTTTTACCTATTCTTCCTCTTCTTCTTCATCAGAGGATCCTTCGGGTTCATACACTTCATATCCGGTCGAATCATCGTAATAATAGCTTTTCGGTTCCGGCTTTTCTTCGCTCCTCTCTGACAGCGGTGTTGAATCGGCGTCGTTCTCTCTATTCATGGGTGCATTATAGGATAGTCCGCAGCAAATGACCTTCGACCTACCACAGCTCTATGCCATCACAGACATGCGCAGCTCGCGCTTATCGCACGCAGCTCAGGTGGGCCAACTCGCTGCCGGCGGCGCGACTCTGATACAGCTTAGAGAAAAGCATTTGCCGGCACGTAATTTCTATGAAGAAGCGGAAGCAGCAATAACAACTGCGCGCACTCTTGGGGTTAAGATTATTATCAACGATCGCGTCGACATCGCCATGGCGCTGCAGGCGGACGGCGTCCACTTGGGCCAGTCCGATCTCGCTCCGAACGAAGCTCGCAAGTTGCTGGGACCCGATGCCATCATCGGTTTGTCAGTGCATAATGAGGCGCAGGCTCACCTCGCGTTGACCCTTCCGGTTAACTATCTCGCCGCAGGTCCGATATTCCCGACCGGGTCGAAATCAAACCCGGATCCAGTCCTAGGGGTCGAAGGCCTCAGCCAGATTCGTCAAATACTCGGCGATTTCCCGTTAGTGGCAATTGGTGGCATTAGCATCATGAACGCCGCTGAAGTGTTCGCCGCCGGCGCCGATAGCGTAGCCTTGATTAGCGGCCTTCTGTCCAACGGCGATATTGCCGCAACAACTCAAGCGTTTCTGCGCATACCTCCCTCGAACCGCGCTAAAACCAGCGTTCAACAGATTTAGCTTGCGTTTAGCACGCTAATACGCCAGAATCTCGTTTGCCTTGCCATTCCCGGCTTCGGCATCCCCCTTGGTTGCGTCAAATCGCGACATCTCGCCTGTACTTCTGGTAACTACTTCAATCACGGAGCTTAAACGGAGTGAGCTTTTTCGACCTGCCTCCCATTATCGAGCGAATGCTGCTGGTTTCTGACAAGATCAGCGATCTGAATTTCTCTGTGGGTCAACTGCCTCAGGTGGAAATAAACGGCAAGCTGACGCCGGTGCAGCCGCTTGGGGTGCAAAAACTGACTCCCTATCAAACGGAAATCATCGCCATGAGCCTGCTCCAGGGGAATCCTGACGCAGCCGAGCGTTTGGTACAGAGCGGCACGGCGGATTTGAGTTACTCCCTGCCTTCGCGCGCGCGCTTTCGCGTCAACATATTTCAGCAGCGCGGTGTTTACTCAATCGTAATGCGCGTGATCCCCACCGACATCCCGACACTCCAGTCCTTATATTTGCCATCTCAACTCGCTGAGATAGCAGAACTACGCAACGGCATCGTTTTGTTAACCGGCCCGACTGGATCGGGTAAGAGTTCCACCCTGGCAGCGCTGGTAGATCTGATCAACGAAACCAAGCAGTACCATATCGTAGCCATCGAAGATCCTATCGAATACCTGCATGCTCACAAGAATTCGACAATCAACCAGCGAGAGGTCGGGCATGACACCCGTGATTTCCCCTCGGCACTGCGGGCTGCGCTTCGCCAGGCGCCCAAGGTCATTCTCATCGGTGAAATGCGCGATTTTGAAACTACGGAAATCGCACTCGAAGCGGCTGAGACTGGCCATCTGGTTCTTTCCACCCTTCACACTATCGACGCGTCGAAGACCGTTGACCGCATTATTGGTCTCTATCCCAAAAATGAAGAGCCGGTGATTCGCACCAGACTCGCCCAGACATTCCGCTACATTGTTTCTCAGCGGCTGATTCCGCGCGCAGATTTTCGTGGCCGCATCGCCGCGGTAGAGATACTGAGATCGACCCCGCGAACCCGCGAATACATCGAGAATGGTGAGCAGGAAGGCAAATCCCTGCTCGATGCCATGCGTGACGGTCAACTCGATGGCATGCAGGACTTTGACACGGTGATCCGCGAGATGATTGAGCGCAAAATGATTTCGGTCGAGGACGGATTAGGATTCGCGACCAATCAGAACAACCTCCTGCTGTCCCTGAAGGGCCTGTCCTCCTCCGAGGATTTCATCAAGGCCAAGAACTCAGGTCTGCCGTCTCCCTCGTATTCCGATGCCGGCTCAATGCTGAGCATGATCGATTAACGCTTGCGAAGACCACTCAGATAAGTAGTTCCCAACGCTATGAATATTGTATGTCCAACCTGCGCTGCGCGGCTGCAACTCGACGACGAAAAGACTCCCGCAACCGCATTCACCGTGCGGTGTCCTAAGTGTCAGGCTACGGTTGAGGCACAGCCGGTAGAGCCTCCTGCGAATCAAAGTAGTGTCGATATGGGAAAAACGCCTGCTAGAGAACCGGCCAGGTTTGAACGATCTTTGCCGGCTCCTCGATATCGACCTGCGTCTGAAACCCTGACGACGAGTGGCGTTAGTGAAGCGGAATCACCTGGCGCATCAGCTGATGACGCAGCAAAGCTTCTGCTTGATCTACTTCATCGCAGCGGAGTTGCGCCGGACAAAAAAGGGCGGCGACGCAGCGATCGCAAGCGACTACTTCTTTGCGCCAGCCCAATTCATCGGGAACCGATCGCGGCCTTGTTATCAGCAAACGGGTACGATGTGTTCGTGGCGGAAAATAGCCCGCAGGCACTGGAGAGTATGCGTGAAGAACGGATGGATATTGTCATCCTTGATCCGCAGTTTGATCCCGTCGAGCAGGGGTACGCTTTTGTAACGCGAGAGGTGAATATTTTGCGGCCCGCCGATCGACGCCGCCTCTTCTTTGTGTCTCTTTCACCTTCCGTGCGAACCTTTGACTTGCATACCGCTTTCCTGAACAACGTGAATCTGGTGGTGAATCCTTTAGATATTGAGAAACTGCCGGGGGTTCTGGAAAGGTCGATTCGCGACTTCAACGAGCTGTATCGCGAGTTCAAAGCGGTAACTCAAGCTCCGGCAATTTAGACAATTCGCCTAAGAGAGTTTTCGATCTTGAGACGGCTTCCCCCGGGAAGCCGTTTTCGTGTTTCCAGCGATCTCAAAACCCGAATAGCAATGATGAATGCAACGTGTGACGTCCCCACGACGACAATTTTGAATTGGTAGCAATGCGTGTAGAATCAGCGCTGCTCGTCGTATTCGCGCACCACGGAGGAACTTCTGTGAAGGTAAAAGGCTTGATTCTCGTTGGCGCCTGCGTACTGGCGCTAAGCTGCTCCAATTCGAGTTCCCCATCGCAGCCTCTAACTTCGGAGCCCGCGCCGCCCGCGCCGCCCGCAAACGCTCCCCCCTCCTCCACTGCCACACCAGCATCGAACGCGGTCGCGGAAAAATCCGGGTCGGCAATTGATCCGTGCAAAGTTCTCACCAGCGACGAGTTGCAGGCCGTTCTGGGAGAGCCATTGAAAGAAACCAAAGCCAGTGAGAGACCTGACGGCGGCTTCCACGTTTCGCAGTGTTTCTATTCGCTACCAACCTTGGCTAAATCAGTAAGCGTTTCGATCACTTCGCGCGGAACGCGTGACCCGCGAGAGTTCTGGAAAGAAACTTTCCATCGTGAGGACGCAGCTGAAAAGGAGCGCGAGCGCGAAAAAGAGAAGCGGGGATCTAAAAGCGAGAAGGATGAGCGAAGGGAAAAGGGCCAACGCGAGGAAGAAGAAGAGTCCGCCCCGCCGCAGAAAGTTGGCGGCATTGGCGAAGAGGCTTTTTGGATGAGCAGCCCCATTGGCGGCGCGCTGTATGTGCTACAGAAAAACGCTTTCGTTCGCATTAGCATCGGCGGCTCTGACGATCAAAAGACGAGGCTCAACAAATCAAAGGCCCTGGCGACCAAGATCCTGGGACGGGTTTGACCAATCAGCACCGGAAATCCTTTTCATATGTCGGAGCGCGATTCCACAAAACCTTTGTCGGCCGGAACGGTAGCGGTCCATGGCGGCGAGATCGACGATCAGCCATTCGGCGCTGTGGTTTCACCTGTCTTTCATACTTCCACTTTCAGTTTTAAGAGCTTCGCCGAAATGCGAAGCTATGCGCGCGGTGAATTGCCGGGAGAATACTTCTATTCCCGCTATGGCAATCCCACGGTTGCGGAAGTGGAACGCAAGATCGCGGAATTGGAAGGCGCCGACGCTTGCGTTGTTACTGCTTCCGGATCAGCGGCGACCTTCGCCGCCCTGATCGCGGCTTGCGGATCGGGGGACGAGGTAATTGCCTGCGACTCGATTTACGGCGGAACCACAAAAATCCTGACCGAGGTTCTAAGCCGTTTCGATGTCACTTCACGCTTCATCCGGTTGGACGAAATCAATGACCTGCCAAAACTGGCAAACGGCAAGGCGCGAGTTTTTTGGTTCGAGACACCCGCTAATCCAATTAACCGGCTGGTCGATTTGGAGAAAACTGCCCAGGCGGCTCAGGCCGCCGGACTGTTTTCTATCATCGACAACACGTTTGCGACACCGGTCCTGCAACAGCCTTTGGCGGCGGGTATTGATGCAGTGGTGCACAGCGCAACAAAATATTTAGGCGGGCACTCGGATCTGACCGCCGGTGCTGTCGTCGGCAGCACTGGATACATTGAACGAGTGCGCCGCATCAATCTTCGTATTGGTTCGACTCTCGATCCGGCCGCTGCCTATTTGCTGGCCCGCGGAATTAAGACTCTCGATCTGCGCGTGCGCGCTTCCTGTGAAAACGCTTTGCGTTTGGCGCAGGCGCTAACCAGACATAAAAAAGTGGCGCGCGTTTACTATCCGGGCCTTGATGACGATCCCCAACATGAACTCGCAAAACACCAGATGAAGGGTTTCGGCGGCGTCGTAGCGCTTGATCTGGTAGGTGGCGAAAACGAAGCGGAACGATTCTTTGACTCGCTGCGTCTGGTGCGCTGTGCTCCGTCCTTGGGCGGAGTGGAATCGCTGGTCAGTTACCCTCTCTATTCTTCCCATTATGGCTTTTCCCAGGAGCAACTGCGGGCGGCGGGCGTTTCCGCAGCGACCATTCGCATTGCTGTTGGGATTGAAGGGCCTGACGACATCATTGCCGATGTCACGCAAGCTCTGGATCAAGTTTAAGAAGCCATGGCGGAATCCGGCGCATTCGATTCAGCCGAAAGCGGCAGGCACGTTCATCGTCACGGGCGCGCTGCCGAGAGCCAACGTCGTCTCAGCATCGTTCTGATTTTGACTTCGATTTATATGGTCGCCGAGGCCATTGGCGGGTGGTGGACGGGATCGCTGGCCCTCTTTGCTGATGCGGGGCACATGTTCGCCGACGTGGCGGCGCTTACGCTGGCGCTGATGGCGGTTTGGTTTGGGGCGCGACCGGCTACGCCGCGCAAAACGTTTGGGTATTACCGGCTGGAAATCCTCGCCGCCTTAATTAACGGCGTGGCGCTCGTGCTGGTGTCCTTTCTTATCTTTTACGAAGCCTACCAACGTTGGGCCAGTCCGCCGCTGGTTCGTAGTAGAGAAATGATACTGGTAGCGGCGGGAGGACTTTTAGTAAATATAGTTTGCGCCTGGGTGTTGCATCGCGATCGCCAGGAAGATCTCAACGTGCGCGGCGCGTGGCTGCATGTCATTGGCGACGCCCTCGGTTCAGTAGGAGCCATCATCGCCGGAGCGGTGATGTTCTGGTTCGGATGGTATGCGGCGGATCCGTTGGTCAGTGGAATCATTGCCTTACTCATAGTGTGGAGTTCCTGGCACCTGATTCGCGAATCCACGAATGTGCTTCTTGAGGGCACGCCGTCGCACATAAATCTGGCCGCAGTGGAAGACGCGATTCTGGAAACGCAGGGTGTTGATGACGTTCACGATCTGCATCTGTGGACGATTACGTCCGGTCGCGAAGCGCTAAGCGCCCACATTATCCATGGGCCGGCCGCCTCACAACCCGAACTCCTGAAGGCGTTGCGAGCGAAGTTACAAGAGCGTTTTGGTGTCGATCATTTGACGATTCAAATGGAAACTCCGGACTTTGAGGACGATACGTTTCATTTCTGCCACGCCGGGACTGCATGTTTCCGCTCGGAAAGGGAGTGACTAATAGACACTAGAGACTAGAGGCTAGTTAGAAATTGCTGTAACAGTACAAGTTCGTTCTCTCGCCTAGTTCCAAGTCGTTTTTCCAAGCCTCTAGTCTCCAGCCTCTAGCGCGACATGGAAATCAGTATTGTAATTACGCTCGATAAACGAGAGCAGGCCGCACTGCAAGCTGCGCTGTTAACGCATGGCGCGCCAGATTGCCTGGTCATGTTGGCGTTGAAAGGTACGTGTCAGATTTCCAACATCGACGAAGGCCAGCGGCTGCGAAAGTGGATTGCGAACGCGCGCATTGCCGGCGAAACAGATTTCGCGTCGCTAAACGTCATCGAACGTTCTCTCGTAAAGTTTGGCCTGTAGGCTGATTGGACAAGGATGCAATCAACCGCAACTCCGCGAGTGAAGATCTGCTGCAACGAAAGTGTAGAAGAAGCCTGGTTGGCAATTAAATACGGCGCCTCTGCAATTGGTTTGGTTTCGGATATGCCAAGCGGTCCAGGTGTCATCTCCGAAGACTTGATTCGCGAAATAGCTGCCGCGATGCCGCCGGGCATTGCAACGTTTCTGCTGACTTGCAAACAGGATGCTGCCGCGATCGTTGAGCAACAGCGCTACTGTGGCACTAACACGATTCAGATTTGTGATCGGCTGGAGGCGGGAACCTATGACCATCTGCGAGCGTCACTGCCGGGTGTTGCTCTCGTGCAGGTCATTCACGTTAATGGCCCGGAATCAGTGACTGAGGCACAAAGCGTGGCACCTCATGTTGATGCGATCCTTCTCGATTCAGGCAATCAGCGATTGCGCGTGAAGGAATTGGGAGGCACCGGCAGGACGCATGATTGGGAACTAAGCCGGCAAATTCGCGAGAGCGTTCCCGTTCCCATTTATCTCGCCGGGGGCATCAAGCCGGAGAACGTGCGCGCGGCAGTGGATCAGGTAGGCCCCTTCGCCGTCGATATCTGCACGGGCGTGCGAACCAATGGGAAGCTCGACGAGCACAAACTCCAGGCACTATTCCTGGCGCTTGCTTAGCCCACAGCGAACCTCAATCACATGCCTTCAATTGAACTGGGTTACGGAAACGATTCACTTGCTCTCGAGTACGACCGTGCGCGTTGGCATGTGTTGGCGCCGGATGCCGGGAACGAACGACCGCTGTCGGACGCCGAAATCGGAGAGGTGCTCGACTCGCCAGTTGGCTCGCGTCCACTGGAAGAGATAGTTCAGCCAGGCGAGACCGTTTTGATCGTGGTCTCCGACGCGACGCGGGCCACTGCCAGCGCACAGATCGTCAATCTGCTTGTTCGCCGTCTCATTCAATCAGGGATCAATGCTTCCGACATCGCGATCATATTCGCAACCGGGATTCACCGGCCGCCGACTGATGAAGAAAAGCGTGAATTGTTGACGCCGTTCATCGCACAACGAATTCGCACCCTTGATCACGATGCTGGTGACGCTTCCAATCTGGTCAGCTTGGGCACGACGAGCAATGGTACTCCGGTCGAAGTTAATCGGGCGCTAAAAGATTTTTCGCGCGTCATACTTACTGGCGCCGTCGGATTTCATTACTTCGCGGGGTTCACCGGGGGCCGAAAATCCATTTGTCCCGGGTTAGCGGCAGCGCGAACCATCGAAGCGACTCACATGTTAGCTTTGGACTTTGAACGCGGCGGTCGCCGTGCAGGCGTCGGTGCGGGACAACTGGACGGAAACGCCGTGCATGAAGAATGCGAGCGCGTCGCGGCTCTCATCGATCCCTCGTTCATCGTGAATGCGATCGTGGATGAACGCGGCCGGGCCGTACAGGTTTTTGCCGGGAACTGGCGGACCGCCCACCGTGAAGCTTGCCAAGCCTACGGCGCGGCGCATGCACTGCCGATTCACGAAAAGCGTGGGATGGTAGTTGTGAGTTGCGGGGGCTCCCCCTACGACATCAATATGATCCAGGCGCATAAGGCCCTGGATATGGCTGCCCAGGCATGCGTCAAAGGCGGGGACATTATCTTATTAGCAGAATGCGCTGATGGGTTTGGGCGTTCAGACTTTTTGAAGTGGTTTGAGTCAACCGATTCTGAGGCGCTCGAAGCACGTTTGAAAGAGTCCTATGAAGTGAACGGCCAAACAGCGTGGTCGTTGCTCACCAAAGCAGAAAGTTTTCGGATACAACTGATATCAAAACTCGCTGATAGCGACGTTCGCAAGATGCGAATGCGTCCCGCACGCAGTTTGGCAGAAGCCCTAGCTGATGCTGGTCAAAACGAAGGTGGCTACATTTTGCCGCGCGGGTCGTCAACGTTGCCGATGGTCGGCGAGATCTGATTTGCCCTCTCCGCTTTGACTAGTCTTTATTTTCGGCGCGAATACCGCTAGTCTGGCGTCCAAATCCTAAGCGTGCTTTACTCGAATGGCATCTCCAAACTGAAGATGAACTGAAGGAGCCTTATTCATGAAACTCAAACTTGTCATGGCCAGCCTCGTGATCATTGCCGCTGTGGGCGTTAACGGTTCGGCGCAACAGGCATCCGGAGCGACGGGCGATTCGCACGAAGCTCGTGCGCCTTTGACTTCAACGACGACGGCTTTTGATGCGCGAGGGAATACGGCATTGGAAGGACGTTTGTTGACCACAATGCTGAATGGCGCTCAGGATTCGCCGGTAACTAACGTGCGCCTGACGATCAAAAATGCCAGCGCAACTTACTATTCATACCTCACGGGTTGGGCCACGTTCTATGGCAGCGATGGTGTCCGTTGCGGCGAAGGGCTATTCAAGGTTGACGCTCTGGCGCCTGGCGAATCTGCGGAGACCGATACCCCGGGCTTGAGGCTGCGCTGCTCGGCGGCGACGTGGCGAATTGTTGCTACCAATCTTCTGACTCGCGCCAGTGACATCATGCAGGCTGATCTATCTGCGGTTCCCCCGAGCGTTCCGCTGGCAGAAGAAACGCCCGTGGCGGCAGCTAACCTAGTAATCGCTATCGACGGCGAGGAACATCCGATTCAGTTGAACAATCCCCTGGTGGTGAAACTCGGAAACCGGCAGCGGAGAATCGTAGTGCGGGCCGCACCCTAGTCCTGCTGTTCAAAGCACATCGCCGGCCCAACCACTTGACGTTGCGATTGCGGCGGCATAGCATGATGAAACAAATCATCACACGGATTCCCCCCGGTCCTTTTCAGAAAGGGGTCTGTTATGTCAGAAGAAAAAGGCGAGACGACATGTGCACATCCGGCTTGCGACTGCCAGCCAGAACAGGGTAGCAAGTATTGCAGCGAATACTGCAAAGAAGCCGAGAAGTCGCATGTCATGGAAATTGGTTGCGGCTGCGAACACGCGGGCTGCTAGTGTCCTGGCTCAATGCCTTTCGCGAAAACCCCCACCGCATTAGATTGAGCAACAGCTGCGCAAGGCAGTTTAGCGAAAGGTACGCGTCTGTGCTTATGACGACGCTCCCGACAATAACGGTTCCGGACCAACCTCTTGGTTCTTGCCTGAAAGACCGCAGCGCTTTTGCAATGATTTTGTAATCGAAACTGCGCATCGCCTGCGACAACAATCCCTACAATCCACCGCATCACGTAGTTCGTCGCGAACTCGCGGTCCTGTTTGCTAATAGATGCTCGGACCGCCGCGACGCTAACTTTGAGTCGCGGTATGTCTTTCTGGTGCCGTGGGCCCTGACTCTGAATCTCCCCATAAACGAAACCGCCGCGGCCTTAACTCGCTTGGCTTGGACAAGCGATCCCAACCAAGAGGCTTTTATGAATAGAACTTTTTTGACATTGGCGCTGATTGTTGTATGCGGCAGCGCAGTGACCGCGCAGACATCGGAAACAACGCCGTCGGGTAGGGCGCGCAGTGCGACGTCAGTTTCAAAGAGCGGCAAGTCGGCACAGATTGAGTCCGGAACGCAGGTCGCAGCTCAACTGCAAAACACACTGGATGTGCGGAAAGCCAGGGTCGGCGATCGCGTCGTGCTGAAGACTACCGAGGCCATCAAGGCGAACGGTCAGACGGTCGTTGGCAAGGGCGCGAACTTGATCGGCCACGTGACGGAGGTGCAGCAGAGAACCAAAGCAAACGGTGAATCGCGCATCGGCTTGGTGTTCGATCGCCTAGAGAAAGGATCGTTAGACACGCCGATTTCCGCGACTATCAGCTCGATTACGCAGGCAAGGACCAGGAGCCAAAGTAGCAATGACGATCTGTTTAGTTCGGACATGGGTGCGTCATCCCGATCTAACGCGTCAGCTGGCCGGCAAACCCGCGGCAGTTCAGATGGCGGTGGATTGTTAGGCGGGGTCGGCAGCACAATCGGAGGAGTTCTTAACACTACAACGTCGACCGTCGGTACAGTTGCATCGAATACGACGACGGCGGTGGGAAGTACGGTCGGTGCGGCAGGCAATACCACCTCAGGCTTAACCGGATCGATCGGTGGTCTTCGTATTGCGCAGTCGAGTAGCGCCTCGGCGGATGGCGGTGCGTTGCTGTCATTACAAGGCAGTAACTTGCGGCTGGAACAGGGCACGTCGTTTCATTTGGTCTTGAGCCAGTCGGCGGCAGCAGGAAACAATTAGTAGTCGCATATCCCAACGCGGGGGATTGTGTGATCTGGACCACGCAACGGCGATGTGATTTGGTTCGCATCGCCGTTGCTTTATGTATTCACGGCGCTACCACGCGCTGTCCTCATTTGGAGCGAGGCGTCGCAGCCCGCGGGCAGTTTTCATAAAATATGCCGCGTTGACATCTGGAAACCTGTTTGTTAGCGTGAACGCCTGTTAACACCACTGTTACTGGCGCCTGACCGCTGTCGTGAATCTTCCGTTGATGCAAAGACCCTTCGCCCCGATTGTAAACACGGCTTTTAGATTAACCGGGATTATTCTATTGCTAACCGGCCTGCTGGCTAACAGCGGCTGCTTCATCCTGGACCGCTTCACGCACAAAGAAATTGCCGTGCCCGCGTTGCTCAGTCCCCTGGCTGAAGCGAATAGCAGCCAGCTCATCGCCGAAGTGAATCGCCAGGCCAAAGTGCAGTCGTTACGGGGCAAGGTTGATATTGAATTCCAGGACACCTCTTTCGCCACCTCGGGCATCGCGGAAAAGTATCGAGCGGCCGATGGTACCGTCGTGCTGCAACGTCCGGGAAAAATCTTCCTGATTATTCAGGCCCCTTTTATTTCCACCGACATTGCGAGGATGACGTCCGACGGCGAGCATTTCCGAGTGGCCGTGTTGCAGGGCGATACAAAATACCGCCGCTTTGTCATGGGAACCAATAACGCGATGTATCGCAAACTGGCGGGCACACCGCCCGTCGACAATCGCGGCAACGACGCAAAGAAAAAAACGAAGTCCGAGCAGGAGACGGTGAATGCGCTGTCGAATCTGCGACCGCAGCATTTAACCGATGCACTCTTGCTGCAGGGGATCGATTCGCGTCCGGGCGTCCTTTACGTACAGAGCGAGTTTTATCAGGAAGAGAAGGATCCGCGCCCGCAGTCAGGCAGTAAGCGAGTGATGCGTGGCTATTACTTTCTCGATGAGCTTGAGTCCTCGGGCCAGGCGACAGCACGCTTGCTACGCCGGTTCTGGTTTGATCGCGTTACCGGTATTAGATTGGCCCGCCTGCAGACCTTCGCTGCCGATGGCACACTAAATACAGATGTTACATACGGCGGTCTCAAAACGTTCGGCGCTGACGCTAGTGTTCAGTTGCCTGCCATCGTTGAGTTAACCCGGCCTCAGGATCACTACAAATTAAGCCTGACCTACCAGGCGCCGGAATCAGTCGTCCTCAACCAGGAATATCCCACCGATACGTTCCTCCTGGAAAACAAGTGGCAACTGCCAGAGTACGACCTCGATAAAGAAAAAGGCGCCACGATCAAACCGTAAAGCTTGTTCCTCCCGAGCAGCCGCTAGATGTTCGTTGCCGGTTATATTAAACTCTGGCAGCGAATCCCGGTCTTATTCATGAACAACCTTGTAACGGCGAACATCCGGCAGCGGCCACTGCGCTCATTAATCAGCGTGGCGGGAGTGGCGTTAGGCGTTGCCCTGGTAATGCTGTTCACCGGGCTGGCGCGCGGCATGTCCAATGATTTACAGCGGCGCTCTTCCAATCTGCGCGCTGAGATCATTTTTACCAGGCCGGGAGCGCTCGAGCTTACGAGTTCTTCAGCAAGCCTCAGCACCAGGTATGTCGAAAGGCTGCAGACGATCGAAGGGGTCGAGGCCGCAGTTCCGGTGATTCTGTATTTCTTTCAAGGCAACCGCGGGTTCGGCTTCGAACAGATTGAGGGCGTCGAGTGGACCAGCTTCGCAAACATGAACGGTATTCAACTGGTTTCGGGACACGCCCCGCAAGCCGCTGATGAAGTCGTGATTGATGTGACCAAAGCGCGCAACGGCAAATTGACAACGGGCAGTCAGATAATGCTTTTCGGAAACAAGCCTTATCGCGTTTCCGGAATCTATTCTCCAGAGTCCGGCGCGCGCGTGAAAATGAGCTTTCCCGCGATGCAGGATTTGCTGGAAGCGCCCGGCAGATGCACGTACATTCTGGTGAAGTGCAAGGAAGGACTTGACGCGGGCGTGGTCGCTCAACGTATCAACGCTGAACTTCCTGGCAATAAGATTCAATTCACGCGCGATGTCTTTACGAGTGTAGAAAAAAGTGTTCCCTTCCTGGGATTGTTCCTGCGCGTGCTGGTGGGGCTGGCGGCAGTGGTTAGTGCCCTGGTGGTCATGCTGGCCATGTACACGACGATTACAGAACGCACCCGCGAGATTGGCATTCTGAAAGCGATGGGTGCGTCGCGCGGTTACATCATTGGGGTGATTGAAAAGGAAGCTATTCTGATCAGCACGATGGGGCTGGTGGCTGGCTTCATTATCGCCATCGTGGGCGGTTTCCTGATCCACCGAGTGTATGGCCTCGTATTTGAGTTTGGATGGAAGTGGGGCCTGGCCGCCGCAGCCATCGGTCTGTTAGGCGGAGTGCTTGGCGCCCTTTACCCGGCGGTGCGGGCGGCGAATCTGGATGCGGTGAGCGCGCTGGCCTACGAATAGGTGGCCGCAACGCACTGCAGGTAAAACGTGACAAGCGAACGCTGTTTGTTTCGCGCGGTGATCTGACAGTAAATGCGAACGATTCTGAAAGCGGAGAACCTCGAAAAGGTTTATCAAATCGGCAAGGTCGACGTGCCGGCCCTTCGCGGCGTGTCTCTCGACGTTGAAGAGGGCGAGTTCCTGGCGATCATGGGACCCTCGGGGTGTGGGAAGTCGACCATGCTGCATCTGATCGGAGGGCTGCTGACACCGACGCGCGGACGCATCATGATCGAAGGCGAAGACATGACGGCCGCCTCAGATGCCAAGCGAACCGACATTCGCCGCCGCAAGATTGGCTTCGTATTCCAGCGCTTTAATTTATTCCCGACTCTGACTGCGGAGGGTAACTTGGCCCTGGCGGAGCGGATTCATGGCAATAACGGCGCGAATGATCCGGAACGCCGCCGCGAAGTCCTCAAACTGTTGCGCCTCGAAGACAAAATGCACCACAAGCCGCTGGAATTGTCGGGCGGCGAGCAGCAGCGGGTGGCCCTCGCGCGTGCAATTGTGACGCGCCCGACCATTATTCTGGCCGATGAGCCGACCGGAAATCTCGACTCGGAAAACTCGGCGATAGTGCTAAATATGTTTCAGGAGCTCAATTTTCGTTTCAACCAGACGATCGTGATGATCACTCATAATCCGGAAGCGGCCGCCATGTGCCGCCGCATCGTCCAGATGCGCGACGGCCTAATTGTGGAACCCACTGCCGTCGTGCGGATGTAATGCTCTTCGTTGAGCACGGATCACCGTATTTCACTGCAGCGGCACTTAACTTGCTCCTCAAATCGTAGACTGGATCAAATAACGTGAAGGACGTCCTACGCGCGATAAGAGCAGTCATCCTGTGGTCATACGAACGCACCACATGGCAGTGGGATGTGCTTTGCGTGCTCATCCTGGTATTTATCTTTTTGACACCTAAAACGTGGTTTGAAACCGGCGAACTCAGGGGTGCTGCGGGGCATCAAAACACGGTTGCTGCAACACTACTGTTAACGCCGGATATGATTGGTAATCAAGCAGATAACGCCGCTATCGAGCGCCGGGTACGGGCCATAATTGGCAGGTCCGATGCGGTAGTGACCGCCGTTCGCCGGCGAGTCGATGCGCAGGGCAACGTTGCGGGGTATGAGGTTGACATCAGGTAAGCATCCCTTATAATTGCACGGTTTCATAAGGGACTCCGGCTTCGGAGCCTTTTTTTATAGAGGAGTAGGTAATGAAAAGATTAGTTTCCCTCGGTCTGGTAGCGATGTTTGTTGCTACTTTGACCCTCAGTCTCCCCCCCAGGAGCAATGCGCAAGGCGCAGGCCTCGTCAGTTCCATGCTTAATAAACTGGATGGTAACTGGAAGAGTTTAAGATCATTGCGCGCGAACATCAGCCTGGAGAAATACAACGCGCAGCTTCGTTATAGCGATAAGCAGCAGGGTGTCATGGTCTATGTTCCCGGTGCGGGCCGGAACGCTTTTGTGCGCCTTGAATGGCAGAGTCCGCAGCATGAGATCATAACTGTGGGCAAAGGCCAATACATGGCTTATCGCCCGCGACTCAAAACCGTTTACATTGGCAAGACGACGGATTCGCATAACAAGGCCGGCAGCGCGCTGGAATTAATGAACATGTCGCGCTCGCAACTGCAATCAAAATTTGATCAAAAAGACGCCTATAACGAGACTTTGTGGGGTGGCGTGAAAACAATTCACCTTACGGTCGTTCCCAAGGGCGTCGCCAGTTATAAATACGCGGAAATTTGGGTGGATGACGCTGGTATGCCGATTCAAACAAAGGTGGTTGAAAAGAACGACGACGCTACCACGGTTCGTTTGACCAACACACAAAGGAACGCGCCCGTTTCTATGGACGAGTTCAACCTGAAACTGGACTCAGACGTAAAACGAGTGAAGACCTAGGCAGTAGCCATCGACAAATACCAGTGAAGGGCTCTGGACGACCCGGAGCCCTTCACTATTTTCCGGAGCATGTTGCGTTCTTGCGTTTGGCCGTTCGTCTCGCATATCCTTCAGCACTAAACCAACGCAGGCGTTTTTGTTCGCCGGGGCTTTCAACCGGCGCAGAAGTTCCCCAGATGAAGAACAGTACTTTTTTAAAGCGTAAGATCCGCGAAACGGCTTTTATTTCGCGTGCTTTGCTGTCCCCGAAGCACCCGGTCCTGGCGCATATTATCCCCATGCGCCGCTGCAATCTGGCCTGCACCTATTGCAACGAATACGATCACACTTCGACGCCCGTGCCGCTGGAGGAGATGAAGAAGCGTCTGGACAAGCTGGGCGCCCTTAAGACCTCAGTCGTAACGATTTCCGGGGGCGAGCCGATGATGCATCCGCAATTGGATGAGATTGTCGCGCACATTCGCCATCACGGCATGCTGGCCGGCCTGATCTCCAACGGTTACTACTTTACGCCGGATCGGATTAAGCGGCTGAACAACGCCGGGCTGGAGTATCTGCAGATCAGCATCGACAACGTGCAGCCGGACGCCGTGTCGCGCAAGAGCTTGCGAGTGCTGGACAAGAAACTGCGGTATCTGTCAGAGCATGCCGCCTTCCACGTCAACATCAATTCGGTGATAGGCGGCGGCATCAAGAACCCTGAAGATGCATTGACCGTGGCGCAGCGCGCTGTCGAACTTGGATTCTCAACTACGGTGGGCGTCATTCACGACAATGACGGCACCTTGAAGCCGCTCTCAGGCAAAGAGAAAGAAATCTTCCAGCAGGTTAAGAAACTCGGCAACAAAGACCACGCCCGTCTGAACTGGTTCCAGGACAGTATTGCCGAAGGCAAACCCTACAATTGGCGCTGTCGCGCCGGCGCGCGTTACCTCTACATTTGTGAAGAAGGGTTGGTCCACTGGTGTTCCCAGCAACGTGGCTATCCGGGAATTCCGCTAGCGGACTACACCATGGAAGATTTCTACCGCGAATACAACACCGAGAAATGGTGCGCGCCGACTTGTACCTTGCAATGCGTGCATCAGGTAGCCATCCTCGACAACTGGCGCGATCCACAGCAAGCGCCGGGAGCTACCAAACCTGTTCCGGCTTTGAAAGAGACGATTCGCGAAGTATTAAGCGCCGAGTAGCAGCACGCTCAGGGCTATTACCAATATTGATCCCCTCACTTAAGAGATAGACAGCCGAAGCTCATCGCTGGTTGCGGTCGCCGTACCCAGCTTGCCAACAACTATGCCCGCTGCGTGATTTGCGAGGATCGCGGCTTCCGTCATTGAGGCCCCCGCCGCGAGTGCTGCGGCAAGCGTCGCTATTACCGTGTCACCGGCGCCAGTCACGTCATAAACTTCCTGCGCCGCAGTTTCGACAAACGCCGGTTCCTGCTTTCCTTCCAGCAACATCATGCCGCGGTCACCACGTGTGATCAGCACCGCATCACAGTTCAACCGCGCGCTTATCAGACGCGCCGCCCGCGTTAGTCCCTCATCGGTATCGTCTTCGATGTTAGTTACCCGCAGTGCTTCATGATGATTCGGCGTCACCATGGTGGCCGGCCGGTACGAATCGAAGTTGCGGAGCTTAGGATCAATCAGCACCGGCATCCGTTCGTAGGCGAGAGGCAGAACTTTTGCGAGGATGGCCGGCGTCACGACGCCCTTGTCGTAGTCGGAAACGATCAGTGCGTCCGCATCTTTCAACGCCTGCCTCATCAGATCGATGATAGCGTTTGCGGTCGCTTCGTTAACGGGCGCCTGTCGCTCACGATCGGCGCGCACGACCATTTGATTGTGGGCAATGATGCGCGTCTTGGTGGTTGTCGGTCGGCTGCTATCAACGATCATCAAGTCGTCCGGTTGGTTGGCGCCGGTTTCCCGCAAGGTGTTGCGAACGGTTTCACCCGCGGCATCGTTGCCGAGCACTCCAATCACAGACCCGCGCGCTCCCAGCGAGATCAGGTTGGCCAGCACATTCGCCGCGCCTCCTAAATGAACTGATTCGCGTCGTACGTTTACGACCGGAACCGGCGCTTCCGGCGAAATGCGGGTTACATCGCCCCAGACGAATTCGTCCAGCATGATGTCGCCAAGCACGACGATGCGGCGGCCGGTCATGGCTGCAAGTATTTCTGCGCCGCGTTGTTTGTTTAATTGAGTCACGCGCTTTCTCTCAAGACTCTGTCCAGGGCTTCGACGACACGCTCGACCGGCACGCGAACAATGCATTCCGGCTGTTCAAACTCTGCGCAGAAGTATCCATGACAAGGTTGGCAGGGAAGTTCTTCACGCACAACTTCATTGGCCTGCGAACTCCAGGGACGCCAGTGCGTAACATTTGAAGAGCCGAAGATTACTACTGAGGGTGCGCCGGCTGCGGCCGCTATGTGGGCGATGCCACTGTCGTTCCCTACGAACAATCGCGCGCGCGAAGTAAGCGCCGTCACTTCCGGCAAAGAAAGATTGTTTAAGCCCGCAACCGGCGAGCGAGCTTCCTGCACGAGAGCTGAAACGATCTCGGCTTCGTGTGCCGCGGCGATGACCACGGGAGTGATATGGCGCGCTATAAGTTCTTCCGCGACCCGCGCGAACCTGTCGGTGGCCCATTGCTTGGTTGCATACGACGCGGCCGGATGAATAACAGCGAACGGCCGGTTCTCTGCAACGCCAGCTTCTCGTAGAAATTGCGAGACTTTTTTCGCGGCGTCCTGGGTCACCGTTAATCGGGTCGCCGGGCGATCGCTGACGGGAACGCCGGTCCATCCCAGCAACGCTAATTGTTGTTCCACCGAATGCAATTTGTCGCGGCCCCACAATTCCGGCGACGGCGGCGCCAGATGGTTGTGCAGGTGCCGGTACTGGTAATGTGCAAAGCCAACACGATGCTTTGCTCCCGATGCCCGCGTCATCAGCGTAGCGGTCGTGCCGCCGTGCAAATTGAAAACTACGTCGTAGCGAGCTTTGCGAATAGCCCGCGAAGCCTGCAGGCGATCGCGTTTGCTGCCGCGCTGGAAAGTGATGATGTTATCGACGTCACTTGAACCTGCGAGTACGGGCGCTACCCAATCTTCCAGCAAAATATCGATCTGCGCCTGAGGTAGAAACCGTCGCAGCGCGAAGAGAGACGGGGTCGTCAGGACAGTGTCGCCGATTGAACGCAAACGGATCAGCAAGACGCGCCGTACACTCTGCCAATCCCAACGCGCCGGCGCGAGGGGCATGGGCGGTTGTTCGGCCCCGGTTGCCGCATTCTCGGCCATCAGCCGGCGAATCCGTGGTGATGCATAGATGGTTTCGCGCAGGCTATTCACTCTCGATGGTGGCCTCGTCGATCAACATCACGGGCGTATCGTCGCGAATCGGATAGACGCGTTTACACTCAACGCACTTCAGGCCGCTGCCGTCGGGCTTCAACTCGACTTTAGCTTTATCCACCGGGCAAACGAGAAGTTCCAACAAGTCCGGGCTCACTGCCATAAAAGTACCTTCCTTGGTTTAGCTCTGGTTAAGAGACCGTGAACAGACGAATCGGGAAAGGTTAAAGGTTATCACAAGAAGGCTTGAGTTGCGGGGTTGCTAAAATCGCAGCTGCTGAGTCAGTTTCACCTTCTCATTAGCACCTGACTTTAGTCAGATGGGAATGAGCGATACATTAACCCCCCGAACCGTTTCAACGGTTTATTCCGGAAAACCGTTAAAACGGCTAATCAATTATTGCCCATCTCGATGACCGCACTGAAGTGCGGTGCTAATGAGATTTTCAAACTGACCTACTACCAAATTGAGGTGGAGTTCACTCTCGGCTGACACTAGTGGTTGCTGAAGCCTTGCAGCATGCTTTTAACTCGGGCGCTGATCCGGTGACGCCGAAGGCTCCAATTCATGGCGGCCTCGTCTCGGACGTAATTCAACTGCAGCACCCGGCGCATGCCGCTAAAAGACTTGTGCCCATGCCAACAGTTTTCCGTAACTTTGAACAGCACGCAGGTGCCAAACGTGGGCGGGATTTCAACCACGTAGTCGTCGAGGTTGTTTTCACTTCTTAAGATGCGCAGCCTGCCGCCGGGCGCTTCCCACGCCGGATTCAAATAAAGGAGCATCGTCACAAATTTGGATTTGGTATCGGTGTGGATTTGGCCGTCGCGTTCCTTGGCGAGGCCGCGGACAGTGATCAGCGTGGACCGATCGTCCAGATCAATTTTGAATTTCCCGGCAATGGCCGCTTTCAAAGCGGGACTTTGCAGTTCGCCGATCAGTTGTTCAAATGCCTTGCCATACTTGAGCACCTGCAATGGATAACTGCCGCCGGATTTGATTTCGGGGAAATCCCGGTTGATGTTCCCGGCAAACTCGGGGCGCAGAAAATCTGTGAGGACGACGTGCGGAAAAGGCTCTTCCTGGATCTGGCTGCGGCTCAGCGAATTCAGGTTAACTATGGCCAACTCTTCCTTCATACAATCTCCACGTTTCGAGAATTTCGGATTGTAGACTGCCGTTGCGGGCCCTGTCTAATTAAGGATCGTGCCGTGCTGTTGACGCCAAAAGGGTGCGCCTCCTATTCTCTGAGCCGAGTAGGACAGGCATTCCTGCCTGTCCAGGCTTGGTGGGATAACCGGGACTTCTACCCATGGCGACGATGGACAGACACGAATGTCTGTCCTACGATTGGCAGCTTTGAAAGTAACCGCGACCATTATCACACTCAACGAGGCCGAGCACATCGCGGCGGCCTGCAAGTCTGTCTCATGGGCCGATGAAATCCTGGTGGTAGATTCCGGCTCGATTGACGCCACGCGCGAGATTGCTGAATCGTGCGGCGCTCGCGTTCTGCAAAGAGATTGGCCGGGCTTCGCAAACCAAAAACAGTTTGCCGCAGAGCAGGCTGCGCACGAATGGATCTTCAGCCTTGACGCCGACGAAGTCGTATCGCCGGAATTGCAACTGAAAATTGAAGACCTGCTCTTCAATCCTGAGGCAAAACTTGCCGACGGATACTTCATGGCGCGGCGCGCTTTTTACATGGGACGTTGGATACGCGGCGGCGGCTGGTATCCTGATCGGCAGTTGCGCCTCTATCGAAAAGCAAAGGGCCGTTGGGAAGGCGCCTACATTCACGAGTCCGTCAAAATGGAAGCAGGCGCTCGAGTGGAAGTTCTCCCGGGAGATATTTTGCATTATCCAGGCAGCGACGCGGCCGAGCACCATCGACTGATCGGTGAGCGCTATGCGCCGTTGGCGGCGCGGCAAATGTTCGAGGCGGGACGTCGCACTTCGCCTCTTAAAGTCGGCGTGGTCGGCATGGCGTCATTCATTCGCAGCTACATTCTGAAGGGCGGTTTCCGCGACGGCCTCGTCGGGTTCAGCATTGCAGCCTTCGCGGCGCATCATGCATTCCTCAAATACCTGATGTTGTGGGAACTGCAGAATCGCCCGAAGTGAACTGTCAGAACCGCCTGCCGATTGCGGATTGCGGATTGCGGAATGGAATTAGGATATCCAGGTCAGCACGAACGTGAGTCGTACGTTAATCGGCAATCCGCAATCCGCAATCGGCAATCCGAAATCCGCAATCGGCAGGGCTACCTTTTTGTGACGATCATGCGCATGCCGTGTTTCGGACGAAGGGTGATTACAGGGCGCAGCGCGACGGGATGATTGGGCAGCAGTCGCATTTTCCACTTTTGGCCCAGCGTCGCCAGCAGCAGCACGCCTTCCAGCCACGCAAAGCCTTCACCGATACAACGTCGCGGCCCGCCACCAAAAGGAAAATAAGAAAACTGCGGGCGCGCATCACGGTTTTCCGGTAGCCACCGCTCCGGATCGAAACGTTCCGGCTCAGGAAAATAGCGCGCGTCGCGCTGCATGACGTATTGGCTCATCAGGATCAGCGAGCGCGGGGGAATGTTGAAACCGCCGATGCTGCACGGTCCGATTGAGCGCCGGCCGATGGCCCATGCGGGCGGGAAGAGGCGCATCGATTCTGCGAGTATCATCTCCGTGTAACGCAGCCGGGGAAAATCCTCGGGCGTTGGTGAGCGTGTTCCCAAAACGGTCTGGAGTTCGTCGTGAAAGCCCGCTTCGGCGTCAGCGTTTTGTGACAGCAGGTACCAGGTCCACGTTAAGGCGTTCGCTGTCGTTTCATGCCCAGCCAGAAAGATCGTGAGCGCTTCATCACGAACCTGCGTGTCGGACATTCCACCACTCGCGCCCTCTTCGTCGTCGGCCAGCAACAGCATCGAAAGCAGATCGCCGCGGTCCTGCCCGCTGCGTCGCCGCTCGTCGATCATGCGATACATGATTCGATCCAGTCGGGTGCGCGCCTGTTTGAAACGTCGCATCTGCGGCGTCGGCAGTTTTTCAAGTAACTCGAAAAATGGAATCGTCAGCGCATTGAACAAGTCCATCACGGCGTTCATCGCTTCACCGATTTCCCCCGCTTCAGATTCAACATCCGCGTCAAACAAAGTCTTGCCCACAATCGCCAGGGTCAAACGCATCATTTCGTCGGCGATGTCCAGGGTTTCGCCATCCCACCAACGGGCGGACATTCGCGCGGCGTACTCCGTCATGACTGCGCCGTACAACGCCACGCGCTGCCGGTGAAATGCGGGTTGGGCCAGGCGTCGCTGGCGCCGGTGAAACTCGCCCTCACTTGTCAGCAGGCCCTCGCCGAGCAACCGTTTTGCCCGTTGCAGCGCCACGCCTTTCGTAAAGTTTTGATTATTAATAACCAGAACTTCCTTGATGTAATCGGGGTGGTTCAGCAGGTACGTGTCGAGGCCGCTAAACCGAAAATGTGAGATGTCACCGTATTTGCGCGCAATCCGTTCAAAGAAGAGATGCGCGCCGCGCTGATAGGCCAGCAAGGTGGCCAAAGGAAAACTGCGTTTAGGACCGGGAGGGTAGTTAGTTTGCAACGAGTACTCAGTGGTGCAGCAATACGACGAGACAGGATATCAGAATTCGCAGATTACACAGATTACGCAGATTACGCAGAATGAGGAGAACCCGAAAAAGGGCAATGGTCTCCGAGGCAGTCATGGGAGAAGCCTTGAGGCTGGTTACGGATCGAGCGGTTTGGAGTTATGACGTTAACTTCTGCGTAATCTGTGGATAAGCCCAAACTTGCTCGACCACTACAGTTTGTGTTACTGAAACGCTGATGTCACTTGAATTCGCCGTGCAGTATCCCTGCCTTCTGCGCGCTCGCTACGCCGAAAAGCATTTGCGGGAGTGGGGACGGCTCGGCAGTTTACATACTCGCCTGACGACGGGGGACACCACCGCGCCGTCCGACGAAAAACTGCGCTGGGTCGAAGACGCCCATAGTGAAGTCGAGCGCATGCAGCAGGAAACCGTTGTTTGCGCCGCCTGCCCGGCGTGCTTGCCCCCGGAAATGGCCGGCGAAGGAGAAGCAGTCGGGTGTTTGGGCCGCATCAATTATCCGATCGAAGCGCAGTTTGAAAAGTTTCTCGCCGATCGGGTCCAATTGGCGCTCGACACTTTGGATAAGGAGGACCAGCCGAGGCTGCTGCGCATCCTGGTTGATCCAGAGTCGCCGTTTGATGGCGAGGGAACAAAGGAATTGCGCCGCGTGACCACGTCCGACCAGCTTCGGTTTTTCGAACTTCGTATTCCGATCCGCTTGACGCGTGAAGGCGGGCATCTCACTACCGATAATCTGTTTGATATGCTGGCCGGGTTTCGCGCTGATGATTCTGCTGCGACCAGCTACACGCGCGAATTTCCTTACGCCGCGACCGCCGACTACTACGATTTTCTCGACTGGTTGTTGCGGAGCGAAGTCAGCGAATTGGAACAGGAACGCTTGCACGGGCGGGGTCAGAACTATTCACAGTATCTGCGACTGTTGACGGCCCTCGAGCGCGCGGAAGCGTTGGATACTCGCTTGCTAGTGGATTGATAGTTAAGAAAGGTCTCAAGTTTCAAGTCTCAGGTCCCAAGTCTCAGGTCTCAGGTCTCAGGTCTGAGACTCAACCAACCTCGTGCGAACCTGAGACTTGAGACCTGAGATCTGAGACGTTTTCGGAGTGCCGCCCTACAACTCTTCCTCGATGTTCGCTTCGTCGGCCAACCGCAAGCTATCAAGAATCAAGTTGGTGTTACTGGCTACCACGATAGTGACGGGAAAGGGTTGCGGAGTTTTTTGAAAATCGAAGGTGCCGCCGGTGGCCTCTACCAACTGGCGGAAGCCTTCCTCCGCCGTCAGGGTGCCGCTCTCGGCGCCGACAATCTGACCGTCGTTAAAAAGCACGCGGCCGGTTTGACTGCTGTTGTCGATGTGCAGAGCGCCGGTGAGACGGGAATTCTCAATCGCTTGAATTGCATCGAAGATGGTTATGGCCGTGAGGTCGCCGGCCAGCGTCACGCTGCGCGGCGCCACCGAAGTACGCGGTAGCGTCACCGGCGCATCGGCACGTTCCGGATGACGGGCGCGGCGGATCGCTTCCAAGCCCCCGGCAATCGAGATGCGACCGTCCAGTTGTTTGGCTTCCAACAAACGGTCGTAGGCCGTATCAAAGTCGTCACGCTCAATATATAAACTTGCCAGCGCCAAACATTGACGCGCCGCTTCCTGTGGATGTTTGTTCGTCGAAGCAAGTTCGCGGATGCGTTCGCGCAAAGAGATTGAGCGGGGACTATGCTCCAAAGCCGTTTTCAATCTTTTGAAAGCGCGTTCCGGCGAGCCGTACTTGATAAATAGCTCTGCGTCCAGCAGCGCTGTTTCGATTTCTCCGACTGCCTCTTTGTCAGTTTCATGGGTCATGAAGGTCGTTGGCGGCAAGGGTCGCCGCCGACCAAAGTTTATCACACGCCGTTTTTGCGCAAGCGCACCCGCTGATTTAAGCTGCCGGTACCTTATGTTCCCCTCCCCGTAAGCGGGGAGGGGCTAGGGGTGGGGGTTTTGCGCTGGGTTAGCCGAACGGGCGCAGCATGTAACCGCGCTCGATCTGTCGCCGGAAATGATTCGCATTGCTCAGTCGCGATCGCTGCACGTTCCCAATCTGGACTTTGAACTCGCGGATGTGATGACCCGCGAAATTCCCGCCGAATTCGACTGCATTGGTAGTTTAGCGACGCTGCATCATGTGCCGCTGCGCAGCGTGCTGCTAAAGCTCAAAAAGTCATTAACACCCGGCGGGGTCTTGTTGGTGCTGGATCTTTTTGAGCGCGAAAGGAATGTTTTTGCGTGGAACGGCCTGCGCGATTGGTTACTACATTTCGCGGCAATCCCGTTGAGTGTCGGGTTGCGGCTCTGGCACACTGGCCGTTTGCTGCCCCCGCGCGAAGTCCGCGCTGCCTGGGCGGAACACGAAAAGCACGATGTGTTTCCGGCGGTAAGCGAAGTGCGCAAGCTTTGTGCCGAAATCCTGCCGGGCGCGAAAGTCACACAGCATTTGTTTTGGCGTTATTCGATTGTCTGGCGGAAATAAGAGTAGGACAGGCATTCGTGCCTGTCCCCTGATATTGCCAACGAGCTGGAACCTTAGCTAGAAATCAAAGCGCACGCCCAAACGTATCTGACGGGCGCGGAGGGTGCGGGTGGTAACCAGGAATGAATCAAGGAATGCCTGGCGCTGCTCCGGCGTAGCGGTCGGAGCGAAGGCACTGAAGTCTATGAATTCGGTTCCGAAACTGAAGACGGTAGCGTTCAAAATATTATCGAACTCGATCACCGGCCGCAGCCGCATGCGCTCACTCAGGCGAAACTCGCGCGTGATGTTCAGGTCGAACAGAAACAGGCCCGGACCAGTGCCGGCGTTACGCGGCAAGTTTCCGGTCTGCCCGATTGAAGGTAATGAGAACTGCGTGAGAATTGCCGGATCAAGCGGTTGGCCCGGACTGCGCCAACGAAGCACGGAAGTGTCTCCCGAAAAGTTCGGCCGGTCGTTGCTGACATCGTCCAGGTTTCGGTCCGCGCCGCCGATCGAAATGTTGAAGGGAGCGCCGGATGCCAGTCGCAGAATCGGGGCGAAGCGCAGTTTACCCAGCATGCGCGGCGTGTCCAGTGTTCCCGAAAGCACAAAGCGATGGCGACGATCCAAGAGGCTGCGCGAGCGTTCGTTAAAGAAGTCGCCGGCAATGAGCGCGTCGGAAGTGTTCACGATCCCGTCATCAGTTAGATGCGAGAGGGTGTAAGCCGCGCGAAACGAAATCCCAAAGCCGCTCTTGTCGTGATGCAAGCGACGCCGCAGTTCCAACGTCAGCCCGTGATAGAAGCTGTTGCCGATGGGAGCAAGTTGCTCAACTTCGGCGCGCGTGGGATCAGGCCGAAAGCGATTCAAGGCCGCCAGCGCCACTTCAATCGCCGTTGTGGAAGTGAAAGAGTTCAGGTTGATGAGCGAAACGGGGATTCCGAATTCAATCACACTTCCGACCGCGTTCGGGTTCGCGGGAACCGGTGGTGACAGGACAAAGCGCACTAAGTCGCCGGCCGTTGAAACGTCGTAGATGGGCCGGCTTCCCAATGGCCCGCTCAGGAAGTTAGGAAAGTCTCGCGACGCCAGGTAGTCGGTAAAGGTTTTGTACCCCGCAGGCAAGCGCGGCGCGTTAACGTTGAATTCCCGCCACAGATGTATGCCACGGTTCCAGGTGTAGTTCGCTTCGACAACATACCGGCGGCCAATTTCGCGTTCAAAGCCGACGTTCGTTTGATAGCTCTCGGGAATGCGCAGTGCGGGATCGAGCTGACGCGAAAAGTTAGTATTCAGCACGCCGTATTGCTTCACGAGGGCTGAATCGGCTGTCAGCACTGCGGGGAAATGCAGGTTGTTGGCAATGAACGTACGATGAAAGCTGGCGCTGCCGACCTGGCTGGTGGCCGGATCGATGATGGTATTAGTGTCGAAGAAAAGTTGCTGGCGGCCGAGCGTGAAATCATCAATCGTGCGCAGCAGCGCGCGGTTGTAGAAAATACCCGCACCTAAACGAATCACGGTTTTCCCGGACTTGAACGGATCGTACGCAACGGCCAGTCGCGGCGCGAAGTTGTTCGTGTCTTTAATGATCGTTTCGTTCTCGTATCGCAAACCATAACTCAGCGTCAGATTGGGCCGCAGGCGCCACTCGTCCTGGGCAAAAAAGCCCATGTAAGTATTCTTCTGGCTGGACTCCGCCTGAAAGTTTTGCCGGAAACGGCTGGGTGCGTTCGCGAGAAAATCAGTAGCGCTAGCGAAGGTAAAAGTGCCGGAGATGTCCGAGAGGTCGATGAACGTGGAAGTGATGTACTGCACGTCGGCGCCGAACTTCAGGGAATGCGCACCGCGGGCCCAGGAAACGATGTTCTGCAATTGGGCGCGCGTTTCGCGGCGATCGGTCGCACCGGAGGTAGAAGAGCCAGCGACCAGTGTGCCTGAGCGTTCCTGTGGATCCGAAGAGAGCAGGGGATCGTTAAGCGTGATCAGCACAACCGGTTTTCGGCCGCCGCTTGCCGTGACGGCTGGCGTCAAGCGCGACAATTGAAACCGCGTTTGATTAACCACTGTCGGCGAAAACACGAAATTGTCTGAATAAGAAATCGCGTCCGTACTGCGTACTCTGCCGAGCAATGCTTCTGCCAGCCGGTTGCCGCCACCAAACTGTCGCAGATTGTTCTGCCGTCCCAATTGGTAAAGCAACGAACCGTTGTGGTTGTCACTGAACTTGTGATCGATGCGAGTCGTAAACGAGTGGTTTCGGGACGGAGTGTTGACGGTTGAAATAAACGGCGCGATCTCTGCCGCGAGCGTTACGCCCGGTGGCAGGCTGCCGGCGGAAATGTCTTCGCGCCGACGGCCGTTCAGCGTCGTGGGCGCGGGAATCTTGAAGAGCGGATTCTGCTCGACCGGCACGAGCGTGTCGATAGTGGCGGAATCGAAAATCGTTTCGTATTCGTAAGCCGTAAAGAAAAACGTTCGCTTGCGTCCATCATAAAGCGGCAACCGGACAGGACCGCTCAAAGTGAAGCCCGGATTGTGCTGCTCAAAAGGCAACCGCGGCAGGCCCCTCGCCTTATTGTTTGAAGTGTTCGCGTTAAGAATGTCGTTGCGATAAAACTCGAAAACGCGTCCCCGATACTGGTTTGAGCCACCGCGCGTCCTGACGTTGATGCGCCCGCCCGAAGCTCGCCCGTACTCAGCGGAAAATTGGTTTGTGATTACCTGAACTTCTTCGATTGCCTCGATGGACGGTTGGAAGCGTTCGCGCGCGCCGCGGTCGTCATTATTGTCGAGGCCGTCGATCGTGATGTTGTTTGAGTATGCCGGCCCGCCGGAGAGTGCAAAGTTGCCCGCCTCTTCCGGAGTGCCGCGCGGATTCGTGTTGCGGTCTTCGGCCAGATCGCGAGTGGAAAGTGGTTCCTCCGTGACGCCGCCGAGGGTAAAGATCAAATCCAGCACTGAGCGCGTGGCGACGGGTAGTGCTTCGGCTTCCTGCGTGGTGATCGTGCCGCCAACTACGGTGCGAGTTGTATCTACCACCGGCACTTCAGCCTGACTAATGACCACAGCGGTCGCCGTGACGTCGCCGGGTCGCAGCGTGAAGTCGAGTTGCACATTTTGCCCGGCGATTGTCGTCAGGTCTTTCTTTTCTGCAGCGGCAAAGCCCGCGAACGTAGCCTTCAAATTGTAAACGCCCGGCTCTAACTGAATTAGCCGGTAACGCGCGTCGTCGTTGGCGACCACGCTCCGCTCCGCGCCGGACTTTACAAAAACAGCAGTCACTGTCGCGCCGGGGATGAGCGCGCCGTTCTGGTCCAGCACGCGGCCGGAAATCGTGACGTTATCCAGATCCTGCGCGCGTGCTTCGTTGACCGACCAGGGCGCAACCATTGAAAGGAAGGCAAAAGCACACGCCATCATGACGAGGCGTACGCTATTGATCGAGAAGCTCAGCTTCATGGGTTAGTGACGCGAAGACAATTAATGCGTTGCGATCAGCATGTTCTTCACTGGGATCGCGGGCGTCCCGCCCAGCCGATTGCGGACTGCAGAATGCGGACTGCGGATTGAAGAAAGAAAGGCTGGGCGTCTTTGAATCCGAAGTCCGCAATCTGCAATCGCTGGACGCCCGCGGTCCCAGCAAAGAGCTGAGTGGTGATCTCAGAACTCATTAGCCGGGATCGATTGGGAAGAATTATTTGAACGCCGCCTGCCGAAGGGCGAACTCTAGCATCGGGTGCGACGCAAAGGCAAGGACTTAGCGGGAAGGTTTAGATAACGTAACCCGGCGCCGCAAAACAGTAGTCCGGTTAACTGGAACCAGGGCTCCGGCCTCGGGTGGCGGCGCGTCGGTAAAATGTGAAAACTCTTCCGCATGGGATTGCAGATAATGAAAGAAACGCTCGAATTCGCGCTGCATCGCGTCCATTTTTTCCCGCATGTTGAGAATGATTTCGACGCCCGCAAGGTTAACTCCAAGGTCGCGAGTGAGGGAAAGAATCACTTCCAGGCGTTCGAGATCTTCGTCTGTGTAGAGGCGAGTGTTGCCCACGGAACGCGAAGGCTTGAGCAATCCCTCGCGTTCGTACAGGCGCAACGTCTGCGGATGAATCTCAAACTGCTCCGCGACGGCGCTGATGGTGAATGTGTGTGCCTTTCTTTTCATAACTGCAAAGCGGGTATCAGGTGTTGGGTACCGGGTGTCAGGTGTCGGGTGCTAGATGGTACTAGTTCTTAATCCGGCACCTGACACCCGGCACTTGATACCTATTCCAAGCCCATCGCCACGCGCGGGTTGTCAGGATTCATTTGCCCGTACTTGCGCAGCAGTTCCTTGGTCTCTTCGGAAATGACTTTCGGTAAAACGACCTGAACTTCAACAAACTGATCGCCGTGCGCGCCGGCATCCCTGAGCGATGGCGCGCCGCGCTCGCGCAGGCGAAACTTCTGACCTGATTGCGTCGCGGGTGGAATTCTTAGTTGGGCTTTACCTTCAACCGTCGGCACTTCGATCTTCGCGCCCAGCGCCGCCTCCGGCACCGTGATCGGAACCGTCACGTAGATGTTGTCGCCCTTACGCGTAAAGTATTTGTGATGCCCGACGTTGGTGATGATATGCAGGTCGCCATTGGGCGCGCCCAGGCGTCCGCCGTGACCTTTGCCGGGAATGCGCACGCGTGACCCCGTATCGACACCCGCGGGAATTCGCACTTTTACGGTTTCTGTTTTCGGAATTGTGCCTTTGCCTTTGCAAACAGGACAGGGCGGGCGGCGACGACCGGTGCCTTCGCAATCAGGACACTCCTGGGTAAAGCGCAAGCGGCCCCCCGCACGCTGCACTTGTCCCGAGCCCTTGCACGTGGCGCAAGTCATGACCGATCCACCGGTGTCGCCGGCGCCATGACATCGCGAACACTGTTCCGAGCGATTGACGGTCAGGTTCGTGGTCAGGCCGGTGATGGCCTCTTCGAAACTCAGCGACAGCGGCATTTCAATGTCCCCGCCGCGTTGCGGTTGAGGCCGCGGTGGTTCGCGTTCCGCTTTCGCACCACTGAACAGATCGGCAAAAATATCTTTGAAACTGGAACCGCTGCCACCGCTCGATGAAGGGCTGGCTGCACCCCAGTCAAATCCGTGAAAGTCGAACCCGGCTCCACCGAATCCTTGACCGGCGCTCGCGCCGCTCCCGGGAGTTGCGCCGCGCGCGGCGGCGTCTGCCAGGTTGTCGGAATACTGGCCAAAGCGATCGTAGACGGATCGCTTCTTAGGATCTGACAAAACGTCAAACGCCTCAGTTGTTAATTTGAATCGTTCCTCGGAAGCCTTGTCGCCAGGATTGACGTCAGGATGGTATTTGCGCGCGAGACGACGGTAAGCCTTTTTCAGTTCTTCCGGCTTCGCATCGCGCTTGACCCCGAGGATCTTGTAGAAGTCTTCTTTTGCCATTTGACCTGAGACGGAGAGAGAGGGGGAGATGCAGAGACGGGGTGACGGGGCACTATGCTAAATGTCGCCCCATCTCCCCGTCTCCTTGTCACCCTCTCACTTCTTGTCGTCTACATCGACGTATTCGGCATCGATGACGTTGTCGTCACCGCCACCCGGCGACGCCGAACCCGCGGCCCCGGCCGCCGACGCTTGCTCGCCGCCCTCGCCTTCGGGAGTCCCCGAGGACGACGCAGTTTGATAGAGCGCCTCCGCCATCTTGTGCGAAACCGTCTGCAGGTTGTTGAAAGCGTCGTTCATTCCCTGAGCCGCGCCCGCTTCAATTGCTTTCTTCGCGTCGGCAATGGCAGTTTCAACTTCGCCAGCGATGTCCGCGCCAACCTTTTCCCGGTTCTCGCTTAACGTCTTTTCCATCTGATAGACGAGGCCGTCGAGCCGGTTACGAGATTCGATCTCTTCGCGTTTCTGCACGTCTTCAGCCGAATGCGACTCCGCATCGCGCATCATGCGGTCGATTTCATCTTTCGATAAACCCGACGACGCGGTGATCGTGATCTTCTGCTCGCGACCGGTCCCCATGTCTTTGGCCGACACGTTGACGATGCCGTTGGCGTCGATGTCAAAGGTGACTTCGACTTGCGGCATGCCACGCGGCGCCGGTGGGATTCCTACCAGGTGGAACTTACCAAGGGTGCGATTGTCGCCAGCCATCGGCCGCTCGCCCTGCAGCACATGGACTTCCACTGATGTTTGATTGTCGGAAGCAGTTGAGAAAACCTCGGACTTCCGCGTAGGAATCGTGGTGTTGCGTTCGATAAGTTTCGTGGCCACGCCGCCCAAAGTTTCGATTCCCAAACTGAGCGGTGTCACATCCAGCAGGAGAATGTCGGTCTTCTCTCCCGAAAGCACGCCGGCCTGGACGGCAGCTCCGATAGCTACGACCTCGTCCGGATTGACGCTCTTGTTAGGTTCCTTGCCGAAGATTCCTTTAACGATTTCCTGGACTTTTGGAATGCGGGTCGAACCGCCCACGAGCACAACTTCATCAACCTTGCCCGCGCCCACGCCGGAATCTTTGATTGCTTTCTCGACCGGCCCTTTCAGCCTTTCCAGGATTGGCTCAACGAGTTGTTCAAACTTGGCCCGCGTCAGCTTCATCACCAGGTGCTTGGGACCTGAGGCGTCGGCAGTGATGAAAGGCAAGTTGATCTCGCTCTCCATAGTGCTGGACAACTCGATCTTTGCTTTCTCCGCTGCTTCCTTCAAACGCTGCAGCGCCATCTTGTCGTTAGAAAGGTCTATGCCCTGATCTTTCTTGAACTCTTCCGTGATCCATTCCATCAGGCGCTCGTCGATGTCGTCGCCGCCCAGGTGCGTGTCACCGTTGGTCGACTTCACTTCGACGACGCCTTCGCCAACTTCCAGGATTGAGATATCAAATGTGCCGCCGCCAAAATCGAAGACAGCGATCGTTTCGTCCTTCTTCTTGTCCAGGCCATACGCGAGGGCCGCAGCGGTGGGCTCGTTCACAATGCGCATGACCTCAAGACCGGCGATCTTGCCGGCGTCTTTAGTGGCCTGGCGTTGTGAGTCATTGAAGTAGGCCGGCACGGTGATAACAGCCTTGTCCACTTTCTGGCCCAGGTAGTCTTCCGCCGACTGCTTCATCTTTTGCAGGATCATCGCCGAAATTTCCGGCGGACTATATTCTTTTCCGCCAGCCAGGATGCGCACGTCGCCGCCCGGACCCGTGCCCTGAACTTTATAAGGAACCTGCTTTATTTCTTCCGACACTTCGCTGAAGCGTCGTCCCATAAATCGCTTTATCGAATAGACCGTGTTCTCGGGGTTGGTGACTGCCTGGCGCTTGGCTACCTGACCTACCAGGCGATTGCCGTCCTTGGTAAACGCGACAACCGAAGGGGTCGTGCGGCCGCCTTCCGAGTTGGTGATAACTGTGGGCTCTCCGCCCTCCATAACGGCCACGACGGAATTGGTCGTGCCGAGGTCAATACCTATGATCTTGCTCATGTTGATACTCTCCCAGAAATTTGTTGGCCTGGCTGTCAGCCCTTCCCGGCCACCCGGATTGCGCTTAGGATTGGCTTCGAGCCAACCCTGAACAGGCGCTAACGCACTAGTTGAACGCCCAGACAATATAATACCTGAGTGCCTTCTTGTCAACTTTGTTATGTGCCGAAGGGGATAGGGATTGGTCGAGAAATTGAGCGAAAACAGGCAGTTTGGGGCGAGGCGCGCTACTTATTCCGCCGCGGGAGGAGTTTCCGTGCCGCCGTTCATCGCTCATTAGACGCGATACGAAAAGCACGTAGTGGGCGGCCGAGGAGACTGCCGGGCACAATCCTTAGTTTAGAGAAAACGGCTCGCAAGAATCTCGCGCGCCTTCCGAATCTGAGTGTAGACTGAAACAACGCTCACTCCTTCTGACTTTGCAATTTCTTCCAATTCCTCTCCGAATACTAGCCAAGCTTCAACGATGTTCCAAGATCTCGGCGAAATGGCGTCTCGAATTTCCGCAATGAGCGCCTGCTCGTAAGGATCGCCGATATTGCTGGGAAGGGTGTCGGCTGCATCTAGCGGCTCATCGTCATCATCCTGATCGAATTCTTGTGCTAGCTCGAACTCGTCGTCTGGGCTCGATCCCTCACCCTTCCAAGTTAGATATGAATACCCCCTTGCATCTTCCGCTTCCGCCCGCCTGACATCATCCTCGTCGTCCTCCGCCCAAGGCCGTGGGGGTCGACGAAAATCCTCAAAAGCTCGCCGCTTCACACCAGATCGCTCTTGCTGGATTTGGCGTGCCAGCCAGAAAATGTATTGTTTACGTTTCTTTGGCTTGTCAGAAATCAGCCGGTCAAGACCCTTTGCGCCTCTCAATCTAATGTTAAGTTCGGAGACAATATCTTCAGGATCTTCCCCACTAGCTAACCCCACAAGGCGAGCTGCCTTTATCATGACGGGCTGCAATTCCAAAACCATGGACCAGTACTTATCAGTGCCTTTCTCGGCGATCCCCGTGATGCGTCGTGACGGGCTTTTCTCAGGCCCGGTAAGTGCCGATTCCTTCAACTCGACAGGAAGAAATGCGTTGGTAAGGCGAGCCTCATTGAAGGTCGCACGATCGAAGATGACCTGAGACAGAAAAGCGCCCGTCAAATCGGCGCCGGAGAAATCTACGCCCAATAGCTGGGCGCCTGTTAACGTTGAGCCTACCAAGCTCGCACCATGAAAGTTGCTTTGATTCAACTTGGCTTCCGAAAGATCGGTCTTATCCAGATTGGCCTTTTGCAGATTCGAACGTTCAAGTGCTGCTCGCGTCATGATTGCTTCTGATAGGTTAGCCCCAGAGAGATTGGCCTCGGTCATCACTGCCGCTGTTAAGTCGACCTGATCAAGCTGTGCCATCGATAGATCCATTTTAGGAGGGAGTGGCACGGCAAGTTGATCGACATTGTGCTCGTTTAGGAGCCTTGAGCGACGGATTGAATAAAGGCATATCAGCGCATTCTCAGACAAGAGCGAGCTGTACGGTCGGGTAAGAATATCCTCCAAGGCAGGTTCCAGCTGGACAAAATCGATCATGTCACGAAGAAAACCAAGTACCTCAGTCGAAATCCTCCGCGTATTGAGACAGGTGAGACAGTCGGTTGTGATCCGTGAGGCCAAATAGCGGGCGAAGAAGTATTCGCTATAAGACTTATGCGCAAATCCGTAATGACCCGCATTATCGCGCGTTAGAAAACTCGCTGTCCGAATTTCGCTGTCAATTTCAATAAACTGCTGGACATCAGCTATTTGGGGCGCCAACTCCGCTTTTACGTACTCGTTCAATTGTTTGTAGTGGATCGTAGGTGAATCTTCCTCCCAAAGACTCCGTGCCAACCCCATCAGGAAACTCAATTTGTGCTCTGGTGAGAGCACTTCTCGCCACTGATCCCTATGGATCCAAACGTCTGTAAAGACCTGATAAAGGGTAGCTGCGTTGATCTCGGAAACGGTCAGCTTGTCCAGAGACTTAACAATCATCTCCAGCAGCATGGGTCGCTGGGACAACTCCATTAAGTTGTACGTATTCCGAATTTTGACTAATGCTTCAGTTGCGTCCTTAGGTTTCGCGAGCCGAAGGTATTCTTCAATTTGATGAATATCAAACGGACGGAGGTAGGCTATGTTGAATCCCTTACGAGAAATGAGTTCCCAGTATAAATTCTTGGCCGTTTCGGAACCGTAGTCGCCGGTTCGGCCGAGCACCACCTCCTCTTCTTCAGTTCGGCTCTTGAAGTAATGAGTGCGGCAAGTAAGCATGACTTTTGCTCGGCCTCGCACGCATCTAGCAAGCTCCTGGAAATTTCTTTCGGTAACTTGCGGCGTCACCCTGGCGGCCATTTCGTCAAATCCATCAAAAATAAGAACAATCTGGCCTTGCGACAATGCATACTGAAAGGCATCGAAACTTACATCTTGAAGTCCACATCTGGCGGTGTGCGTCAGAACTAAGCCCTCCAAACTGAATTGCCTATCGGCCTTACGCAAGTCGATTAAGATTGGAAGTGGGTTCTCTAGAGAATTTTTAAGAAACTCTACAGCTAAGTTATGAGCCACCATGCGCGCCAGAAAAGACTTGCCGGTGCCGACATCGCCCAACAATGTTAGCTGCTGCCAGTGGTCATCCTTCAGCCATTCTTCAATGAGCTCAAATGCGGGCAATGCCTCACCGATCGTGTCATAACCTGTCTCAGGCTCGATGAAAAGCTTTATGGGATATCGGTCGCTGGTTCGACATTCCCTAAGTAGATTCTGGACATAACCATGACCGTCAAGAAGTTGCGCCGCGAGGTCTCTAAAGAATGTAAGTTGAATTCCCTCCCTATTAGCATGAGAGGTAACTGAATCCGTGAAAGACGATCCGCTGACAATGCTCCCTAGGGCTGCCGGATATTCCTGCCGCACTAGGCGTAGCTTAGTTATGAAATTGTCTATATGTTCTGTTGTGACCGGTCCAGCCTTACATTCAATCGCGCGATATATAATAAGATCACCCAAACGCCGGGTTATGAATAGGTCGACTTGGCGACCGGAAAACAATCGGCCATGTTCGACCCCATAGTGCATGAGTCTGTAGAGCTCGACCACATTCTCCTCAAATGAGTAGCCTTTCCTATGACTTTCCCTCCCTTGTTTCCTACGGCTGTGATTCTGTGGGGTCTGAGGCGGGTGTACCATGTTTCCTCCTGAAGTGTGAGTGTGAGTAGATTAACAGGCGTCCGCAATTAAGGTAAAGATTTCACTAACGAGTGAGCGCACTGAGTCCCGTGAAGCGCCCAAACAGTCCGCAGGAACCTTGCGAGATTTAGAGCGCACCTACTTAATAGTTTCAGGGATCATGCACGATTAGCCGACTGTGAGGTTTTGGAAAAACTCGGCTGTTGAGGAATCTTCCAATAGCTTTACGTAAAACGTAGATTGAGATTCAGGGTGAATTAGCTTCATCTGCAGATGAAGCCGGCGCTCCTAGCCGCCTTTCGTCGCTCATTAAACGCGATACGAAGAAAACGTAGTGGGCGCCGGAGAAAACTGCCAGCCCGAAAACGGTGGCATAAACGGTGGGCAGGTAATACCCCGTGCCGTGGGGGAAGCTGGCGGCGAATATGATGGTGGCGATGGCGAATATCTGAACCGTGGTGCTGACCTTTCCCAACCACGAGGGCCGAAAGCCGCGAAAACCAGTCATCATGTTGATGGCGGCCGCGCCGACAATGATGAAGACGTCGCGGCTGATCACTGCGATCGTGACCCAGAACGGCACCGGCAGATGCGCCGGCAGGGGAGTAGGAAAAACACTGCGCATGGACAACACGACAAATGAAGTTACCAGCATCAGTTTGTCGGCAATCGGATCCAATACGGTACCCAGTTGTGATTCCATCGCAAAGCGGCGGGCCAGCAACCCGTCCAAACCGTCTGTAACGCCGGCCAAAACAAACACTGCCAGGGCCCACCAAAACTTTTGGTAGAAGAGAAGCGAAACAAAGATCGGAATCAGCACCATGCGAAACATGGTGAGCAAGTTAGGAATCGTAATGATTCGTGAGGACATAGGTCAGAGAATCTTAGATCGCGGATCGGAAATAGTTAGACGCTAACGTGGCAGAAACGTTCCGATGCTGGCCGGGCCTTCACAGCATCAGGCGTTTCGCAGCTCGATCAGGGAGACTTCCGGAGGGCAACCATAGCGGATCGGCAGCACGACCGTACCCAATCCGCGGGTTACGTAAATCTGGGTTTGCCCGCGACGTCCCAAGCCTTTGAGCAAGCGACGCCGGGGGCGACCGGAAAGGTTTTTCTCGGGACGCCACGCGACCTGGCCGCCGTGGGTATGCCCACTGAGAACCAGATCGACGCCGGCGCGGGCAGCCCGGCGCAGAATGATCGGGTTGTGGGCGAGCAGTAACTTCATCTCGCTTTCGATTGAACCCGCGAGTGCCAAAGGCAAGTCCTCAAGCCCCACCATCGTGTCGTCGACGCCGGCTAACCAGAAGGATGCGTCACCATGTGCGAACCTCAGTCCTTCGTTGACCAGCACGTGAATCCCTTCGGCTCGAAACAAGTCTGTGATCAGCGCTGCGTCGGTCCAATGATCATGGTTCCCCAAAACCGCGTAGACGCCATAGCGGGCCTGTAATCTTCCGACCATTTCGGCGCAAGCCGCGGCGTATGAACGATCATGAGAAATGTAATCACCGGTCAGCGCAATAATGTCCGGCTGCAAACGGTTCGCCATTTCGATAGCGCGTTCGATCTGTTCGGTTCCGGTGAAGGGGCTATGATGCAGGTCTGATAGCTGGACTACCTTAAATCCATTAAGGGCGGGGGGTAATTTATTGAGAACTACGGGCTGATGCTCGACGGTGATCAGAAAAGGTTCGCTTAAAGCGGCGCGCGCCGCTTGAGCTACTCCGGCGGCAAGTGTCCGCAGCGGCGTGTCTTTTTGGCGGAACTGGCGACGCCGGGGGACACTATTGCGCGCAGTCCGATTAGAAGAAATAGGCATATTGTAGTTTTGATGAAACTTTCGGCGCCCCGAGTTATTGCAAATAGGCGACTATGAAGTTGCGCATTATATTTACCACTGCTGCCCAGCGCAAGCGACGAGCAGAGGATCCCTGCGCGAGAGGACTTTTCAATTCAGATGACTTAATATGACCGTTCACCAAGCCGCGAAATAGAGTGAAAGGATCTGTTGCTATGTTACGAAAACTGATCAAGACCTGGCCGGTCTGGATGCCGATACCGGTGCGATTGGCGCTGGGTGGGATTTTTATTGCCCACGGATGCCAGAAGGTCCTGGGCAAGTTTGGCGGGCCGGGCCTCAACAAGTTCATGTCATTTCCAGCGCCTTACCCTTTCATGCGCCCGGCGTGGTTGTGGATGGCGGCCGCCGCTCTGGGTGAACTGGTGGGCGGCGTACTTGTTTTGCTCGGGCTATTGACGCGCGTCGGCGCGTTCGTAATCGCGGTCACCATGATCGTCGCCATTTTCGGTGTGCACTGGCCAGTCTTCTTCAATCCCCAGGGTTTTGAATACCCGCTTGCCCTTCTGGCGATGGCTGTAGCTTTGCTGATCTCGGGCGGGGGGTACGCGTCGTTTGATAAGGCGCTAACGCGCGGGCGGTGAGCTGTCAGAGTTTAGTAACTGCAATCTGAGTTTTGCTGAAGCGAGAATGCCTCGGCCGAACCCCAAATCGTAAAAGCCTCCCAGTTAATTAATGACCACATGAAACGATCGCCACTGCTGGTCATCTTTGTCACTGTCTTCATCGACCTTCTGGGGTTTGGAATTGTCATTCCAGTCCTGCCGTTCTACGCCGAAGGCACGCGCTTCAACGCGACACCTCGTACCGTGGGATTCCTGTTCGCCTCTTACTCGGTGATGCAGGTGATCTTTTCGCCTGTCCTCGGCCGGCTGTCTGATAAGTATGGCCGTCGACCGGTGTTGCTTCTGAGTCTTCTCGGAACCAGTCTGGGTTTCCTGATTCTGGGTCTCGCAAATACGCTCCTGCTTTTATTCGTCGGGCGAATCATTGATGGGATTTCCGGCGGAAATATTTCCACCGCCCAGGCGTACATAGCCGACATCACAACTCGAGAAAATCGCGCCAAAGGGATGGGCATGATCGGCGCGGCGTTTGGCCTGGGGTTTATCTTTGGCCCGGCGATCGGCGGGATTCTCAGTCGCTGGGGCATTGGTGTGCCGTTTTTCTTCGCCGCGGGTTTGGCGCTGGCTAATGCAGTCCTGCTTTATTTCACCTTGCCGGAAACGGTAACTAAAGATCATCCAGCGCGAATTTCCGCCGCCCGCGGTCGCGGCTGGGCGCAATTGGTGAAGTCCTTTTCAGAACCACGCCTTGGATTCGTGCTGACGATCTACTTTTTCTTTATCGTTGCGTTCTCGATTATGACGACGTCATTTTCGCTGTACACCATGTTCCGTTTTGGTTATGACGCCCAGCACAACGGTTGGCTCTTCGCCTACGTGGGTGTGATTGCCGTGATCATTCAGGGAGGATTGATTGGCAAACTGGTGAAGCGTTTCGGCGAGCTGCCGCTCATAATCGTCGGAGCGCTATTTTTCGCCGCCAGTCTCTTCGCGGTCCCGTTCGTGGGGCCGAACAACGGCGGCCTGATCGCGTTGTTGGTTGGGGGCGGCGTTTTCTCTTTGGGTAACTCTTTGTCGGCGCCGGCGCTCACTAGTTTGGCGTCAAAGAGTGTAGGTGCGGCGGAACAAGGCAGCGTGCTGGGAGTTACGCAATCGGTGGCGAGTTTGGCCAGGGCCGTGGGCCCGGCGTTAGCGGCGTTACTGATTCACAGCGCGATAGCGCATCAGGGCGCCGATCAGGTTCCGCACTACATGAGCGATCACTCGCTGTTCGTTACTTTCTGGACCGGCTCAGCCATCATGTTTGTAACTTTCCTGATCGCACTTTATTTTGCTCGCGCTCATGCTGCAGACTATTCCGACTCGGAATTACCTGCGGAAACGTAAGCCTGATTGCGTGCTTCGACCGCTATCTCACAAACGGCGCCAGCGGACCATCGGCGTTAATACTTTCCTTCAACACCTCAAAAGGAATCGTTACGTACTGCGGGCCGGCGGCGTAGGGCCCGACCTGATACGCCTCAAACGTAATCGCCAGTGCTTTCCGGGTGATGGTCCAGTTCTTGTAATTTGCCGGTTTAGGCGCAGCCCCGGTTGCGATCCAACTCTCGGTTAACGAGGCGCTGGCGCCCTGGGCCTTCGCCTGTTTCTTCAAATCGTCAACGCAGTAAGCGGAGATCGTTTTCAAGTAAGTCGCCGTCGGTTGGAACAGATCGGCGAGCTTCAATAACTTGCCGTTCTTGAGATCGTAATTGACTGTTTCCGTGTTCGAGTTCGGATGAGCCGCGCCCCGCGAATATCCGCTGGTAACAAAACTAATACTGATTAAGTCGTCATTCGCCACGGCCACCGTATAACTGACGCTCAGATCGCTTCGCATATCCGAATCCGCCGGTGGCTCTTCTTCTTCGGCCGCAATCGCCGCCAGGCCCTTCTTGAATTCGCCAATTCGCTTGAACGCGATGCCCCGGGACACGCCGTTAAACCGGAGCATCCGCGGATCGGTTGAGCCACTCAACTGCGGATAGACAGCGTCGATATCGCTCTTCAACTTTTCGTCAGATTCTTTGACCCGTTTGGCGACCAGCTCCAGAGTTCCGCTGAAATTTATCGGCTGTTCGCTAAGGCTGAACTTTGTTTGCTTGGGACTATTCGGCTTTGCCCAGGTGCCTTCGATTCTGACGGCGGCGGGATCGGAAGTGTCCCATATTCCCCGGAACAGTCCGGTTTGCCCGCCGCCGGAGTCAAACTCAGATAGTTCGACATTGCCCTTTTGATCCACAGTGCCTTTAAGTGTGATCGGCTTGCCGACCTTCAAGTAAGAATAACTGCCGGAGAGATCGCTGCCGGTATGGACCAGTTTCATTTGCAAATCGTTGCTGGCGCCAATGGTTCCGGCGAAGATTTTAGTTTCGCTAAGCGGACCCGGATTCGGTGTGGCTTCAGTGGCGACTGCGGGCGGACTATCGCCGGTGGCGTTCAGTGGTTGGCCCGGCATGCTTTGCCGCCTGCAACCTGGGAAGGCGAGTAACACCAATGCGGCCAGGGCCAACGTAGAATTAACGAAGATTCGTTTCATCGCTTCTGACTTCCAGAGCCTGCCGCTGCGTAGCGCACCACTGCTTCCTTGATGTCGGCAAACGTCAACTCACTCAATCGGCCGCCGCTGAAGGTTTCATCATTGGTAACTTCGGCGAGGGCGAATGATGGCGGGGGAAAGTTCTCCATTTCGGCGTCACTCGCAAAGCTTACTTCGGCGAGCACCAGACCAAAAAGATCGCCCAGGAACATATCGATCGCAAAAGTGTGACCCTCGTAATCAAAGTGGTAGCGGTTTTTGCGAATTTCATTAGCGTCAGAGATTGCGAGGCTTTCCGTCTCCAGCGCGTTCAGGTAAGTGTTCGTGATAATCGTCCGGGAAAGGTCGCGCGGATCGGGCGCAAACTTCTGCGTAAACTTTATGGTCCACTTGTTGGTCTTCGGATCGCGCACTTTGCGTAAGCGCAGGCGCGTGCCGGTGATGTAGTTGTCGGTGATTTGCACATGCGGATCGGCACGCGATAGTCCTTCGGGGAGATCCTGCAAAAGAAAGCGCCGCTCGCGTTCGACGTGCGCGTACTTGCTCTCGGCGGGCATGATGGTGTTTTGATCGGTTAGTTTTGCGACGCCCATTTTCAATTAGATCCTTCGCGAGTCATAGGCCCAATGTAGTAGCGCTTGTCGCTGGCGGCGCCGGCACGACAGGTCGCCCGGCCGGCAGTGTTTCTCAATCTGGGCTTCGTGCCGGCGCAGCGCCTTCCAGCGCTTGATTTGCCGTTCGTCATCAGCACAGCGCCGGCCCATAAAATACCGGCAGTACCATTGAAACCAACCGCGCGGATCTTCGTGGTATAGCCAACCCTTCTGACGCCAGACGGAAAGTGACTGCGACGCATTCACCTTGAAAAAATTGAGTTTCGGATCATGCCGTTCATGACAAAGCTTTGCGTCGGCAAACCAATCCGCGGGAAACTCCGGCGCGCAGTCCGTCATATACTTGCCGCCGAAAACTCCCAACGCCAGCATTTGTTTGGGCGTCAGCTCCGGTCGAAACTCCGGATCGAAGTTCCTACCTATCGGCTGCGTACAAAAGTATACGTAGCTCCGCTGCATCAAATCATTAACCAGCACACGGCGCGGTCTGTTCATAACCCATGACAGATGATAGCGCGTCGCGCCGCTGCTGTAACGCAAACCTTCATAGCGCAGCGACGGCATCAGACCCGATCATTCGTACCGTAACGCTTCGATTGGATTGAGTCGCGCAGCTTTCCAGGCAGGCCAGAGGCCGAAGACAACGCCCAAGCCAACCGAAACGGTGAAGCCAACCAAAGGGGCCCAGAGCGGGATGTAGGTCGGCATGAAAGTTTTGATCAGCAGCGCAATCCCACAGCCGAGCAAAATGCCGAGCAGTCCACCCAGGCCGGTGAGCGTTGCAGCCTCAATCAGGAATTGCAGGACGATGTCGCGCTTATGCGCGCCGATGGCCTTGCGCACTCCGATCTCGCGCGTTCGTTCCGTAACTGAAACGAGCATGATGTTCATCACGCCGATGCCGCCGATGAGCAAACCGACGCTGGAGATTGCTACCATCAAAGCAAAGACACCGCCGGTAATCGCCGCAAACTGATCGAGAATCTGATCGGAAGTCGAGATGCCGAAATTGTCGGGCTTTCCGTAAGGAACTTTACGGCGGCGCCGCAAAAGTTCGCGCACCTCTTCTTCGGCCTGATTCATTTTTCCCGGGTGCGCCTGGGCGAGGACAAAATTGTCGTCGACCTCCGGGTACAGTTTCTGCAGCGTAAGATAAGGCATGTACACGGCCTTGTTTTCGTTGTTCGGATCTTCGGCGCCTACCAGGAATATGTCGCGTTCGGCCAGCACGCCGATAACGCGATAGTTGCGGCCGTTGATCGATATCTCCTGGTCCAGGGCGTTGCTAAACGGGAACAGCACGTTGGCGACGTCGCGGCCCAGCACGACCACCTTCGCGTGCCGCTGATTTTCATCTTCGGTGTAATAGCGACCTTCCGCCACCGAGGTCACACCCATTTTGAAGTACGCCGGGGAAGCGCCCTGGACCGCGGCATTGGTCATTTCGATCTGGTGATAGCGGACGTTAACGCGTTCGGTGAATGGGCCGGCAGTGAAATCTATCGGCGACATGAACGCCGCCACGAGGGCGACCGAAGGACACTCAGCCTGGATCGCGAGCGTGTCGTCATAGCTGATCGGTTTGCGCATGCGCTCTTCGGCAGAAGGGTTGAAGTTGAACCCCGGATCGAACCGGTAAATGTAGATTGAGTTGGTGCCGAACGATTCGATTTCCTTCGATACCCGCGCGTCGATTCCGGAAACGAACGCGGCGATCACAATCACCGTCATCGTTCCAATCACGACCCCGAGCACGGTCAAGAGCGATCGCAGCTTATGCAGCCGGAGCGTATCCAGCGCCATTAGCAGGTTCTCGTAAATGCTGCCGCGGAAAAGTCGCATATGGAAAAAGCCGTAAACCGTGAACCGTCACCTGTGAAGTCGGATCCGTTTATGGAGTGTGCCGGCAGAGCGAAGCGGCGATGGCGCTTTGGAATCTTTGGTGAAAATTCAGAGCGCGAACTATCTTCGCCAAATCCAAAGCGGGGTCGCGCTACGCTTGCCACCGCACTCCAAAATTCGCCTTCATTCCGAACGTAGCGCTTCGATGGGATCCAAGCGCGCGGCGCGCCACGCAGGATACACTCCGGAAACAAGTCCGACGCTCGCCGATACGGCCAGGGCTAACGTCACTGCCAACCACGGCAATGCGGTCGGCACAGGAGTGAAGGTGGCAACCAACAACGCCAGCGTGTAGGCGATGCCGACGCCAATCGCACCGCCAATCAGTGACAACAACGTCGACTCCGCCAGGAACTGTTTCAGGATATCACTGCGCCGCGCGCCGATGCTTTTGCGTATGCCGATCTCTTTCGTGCGCTCAGTGACGCTTACCAGCATGATGTTCATGATCACAATACCGCCCACGACCAATGAAATTGAAGTGACTCCGATCGCGGCTACTTGAATGGTGCCGAATATCTTGTCGCGCAGTTCGTTGATGGCGCTGGGTGTGATAATGCCGAAGTTGTCCTTCTCACCTGGCGCCAGCCGGCGTCGCGTGCGCATAACGACGCGCGCTTCATCGATGGCATCCTGGTAACTCTGCTCGTTCATGGAAGTGACACTGATGCTGAGCGATCGCCGGGAGCCATAGGACGCCAGAAAAGTTGCAAGCGGAACGGCCACGTACATGTCGCGCGGCTGCCCGAAAACTGAACCGAGCGCGGCGCCGACACCGATCACTTCATAGGCGCGACCGTCGATGCGGATCGTCTGGCCCAGCGGATTTGATGTTGGGAATAGTTTATCCGAGACGTCCGCGCCGATGAAACAAACAGGACGCCGGGCATCGTCTTCGTTCTTGTTGAAATAACGGCCATCGCTGGCAGCGATGCGTTCGATGTCAGCGATGTTCGCGGTCGTGGCGCTGATATGAATCCGCATCAGGTTGATCGCGCCAAACTTCACGTCGGCGGCGGTATCGGCCTTGGCGCCAACTTCGCGTATGGCATTGCCGCGCGCGCGCAGGGCCTCAACATCTTCCAACGTCAAATCGCGATTGCGGCGGCGCGCAGCGTTCAAAGCTTCGACGCTGGAAAAATCATCGATGGAATACTTTCTAACTGCAAAAGCGTTGGTGCCGATGTTGGCAATCTTTTCGTCAACGTAGGAATTGAAGCCTTCGACCAGTGAAACGACGACGATGACGGTCGCTACGCCGAAGATCACCCCCAGCAATGTTAGAAACGAGCGCAGCTTGTGCCCGAGTATCGCGGCCAGCGCCAACTTGAGGGCTTCGAGAAAAGGCATTTGGAGTTTTAGATCGAGTGAAAGCGCTGACGCCGAAAATCCTTGAATAACTACGCGACAAGGTTGAGGTCGGTTTCAGTACTGTGGTGCAAGATAACTTCTACATTTCATCCGGCGAACTTCATACCTTAGTAACTTCAGCAATTGTCGGAGCCCGCATTTGCGGGTGTCATATCCGTAGCCCACAGCGCGAGCTGTGGGTTCATCGCGGCGATTAAAGACCAGCTCGCGAAGCGAGCGGCATAAATGCGAAGGTTTCGCTCGTTGCATTGCTTATGCCGCCCCGCTGGGGCTCGGTTCCGATGCGCCCACATTCACCCACAGCTTGCGCTGTGGGCTACGGATATTTCGTTGGCTGCGCCAACTGGTTGACCTTAGCTTCGTTACGCTCGATCGCGCCATGCTGTTTCAGGAGATTAGCCACTGGTTTGGCCTTATGAAACTCCGTTTCCTCAAGCGGCGTCCGGCCATTGAGATTTATGGCATTGATGTCCGCGCCGTGTGCGATCAGGACTTCCGCGATGGCCCGCTGATTTGCGTGCGCTGCCGCATGCAGTGGCGTAATGCCCCAGTGATCGTTCTGGTTGGTCGCGTTGACGACGGCGCCGCGACTTAATAACAGTTCAACTACTGCCAGGTGGCCTTTCCAGGTAGCGCAGTGCAACGGCGTCGACCCGTCCGCATCCTTCACGGAAATCAGCGAGGCATCTTGCTCGAGCAGCAGCTGCACACGTAACACCGCACCTGATTTTGCGGCCTTGAGCATTTCCTTTTGCAGGTTCACAGGTTTTGCTTCTCCCGATGACATCTCCACCTCCTCATATCACCCTTTGCCTGGCGGCGGACGTCGCAAGCAGTTTTTGTAAACGTTTCTGCCTGGTTTCTTCCCGCTTCGCGCTGACAATCCACCAGCTCATAAGCTTGCGGTATCCGGGTGGCTGAGCTGCAAAGAAAGTCCAGGCGGCCTTGTTCTGCTTCATCTGGGTCAGGTACGGCTCAGGCAAAGTGACACTGCGCTGTTCATATGAATAGATGCCGGACTTGTTTTCCCGCCGCTCAGCAAACGCCGCGAGCCCGGCGGGCTGCATCAGTCCCTGCGTCTTCAGTTCACCAACGCGCTTGATGTTGACGGCACTCCAGATGCTGCCACGCCGGCGTGGCGTGAAGCGGATCGTGTACGCCTCGTCATCAACCCGCTTGCGAATGCCATCGATCCAGCCGAAGCAAAGTGCTGCATCGACCGACTCCGGCCACGTGATGCTCGCTTTGCCGGAATCTTTTTTATAGAAGCCGACCCAGAGTTCATCTTTGGTCGCGTGATTTTTTCCCAGCCACCGGCGGAAACTAGCGGGCGTCGGGAAGTAGGTGATTGCCTGATTCGACATGGTTGTAGGGGTGGCACTCCGTGGCCACCCCCTTTGCTTGGAACCTACGAATGTAAGGAACCTGAGGGGGCGGCCACGGAGTGCAGCCCTAAATTCGTTTCCCGATCAATTCACTTCACTCCAAATACGCACGTGCCTGGTTTCCTTAAGCAAGAGAGAGCCGACGATAAAGGTTATGCCGGCGACGACGATCGGATAGTACAGGCCGGCGTAGATGTTGCCTGTTTGCGCGATGACAGTCAGGCCGATGAGCGGCAGCAAACCGCCGAAGACGCCATTGCCGATATGATAGGGCAACGACAGCGACGTGTATCTGATTTTTGCCGGAAAGGCTTCTACCAAATAAGCCGCAATTGGCCCGTAAACCATGGTGACGAAAATGACCTGAACGAAGACAAGCAGAATCAGTTTCCACGCAATCGCGGAACTCATAAGAGTGCTGAAGTCTGTGTAGGGCAGAACTTCCGGCGCCGGTTGCAGCACATCGTTCACTCTGGTCTGCGGCGTCAGGTTGATAGCACCTGTGACGGCATTTTTCTGCGAGATGGCGGTTACCACGCTTGAGCCAGCCGCCGATTGCATGGCGTGATAAATAGGCAGGTACATTATCGCGGCCAACAGACAACCCGCCATCATGATCCATTTGCGGCCGATGCGATCGGATAACGCGCCGAAGAAAACGAACAACGGCATGCCCAGCAGCAACGCGATCGCAACGATGTAGTTCGCAGAACGTCCGTTCACTTTCAGGATCGTCTGCAGGTAGAACAACGCGTAGAACTGCCCGGTGTACCAAACGACGCCCTGGCCGGCCGTTGCTCCGAAGAGCGAGATGAGGACGCGCTTAAGATTCCCCCATTTCGTAAACGCTTCTTTCAAAGGCTGCACGGAGGTCATGCCGGCGCTCTTGATCTGACGAAAGATGGGCGACTCCTTCATGCGCAACCTGATGTAGAGCGAGATGCCCACCAGGAAAATCGAAATTACGAATGGCACGCGCCAGCCCCAGGAGTTGAACGTCTCTTTGCTCATCGCGTTCTGCACAGTCAGGACGACAACGAGGGAAAGGAAGAGACCTAACGTCGCAGTGATTTGAATGAAGCTGGTGTAGAACCCACGGCGTTCATCGGGTACGTGCTCAGCGACATAAACGGCAGCGCCGCCGTACTCGCCGCCGAGCGCAAGTCCCTGCAGTATGCGTATGAGAAGCAGAATTATTGGCGCTGCTATTCCGATCGTCGCGTAGGTTGGCAGGAAACCTATCGCGGCCGTGGCGCCGCCCATGATTAGAAGCGTGACGAGAAATGCGTACTTGCGCCCGACGAGGTCGCCGATGCGTCCGAAGAAAAGTGCGCCAAACGGCCGCACGACAAATCCCACGGCAAAGGTAGAAAGATAAGCGATGAGCGCTAATGTGTTATTGCCCCTGGGATAGAATAGCGGCGAGATGACGATGGCGAGGCTGCCGAAAATATAGAAGTCGTACCATTCGATCATGGTGCCGACCGCGGACGCTGCGATCACTTGCCAGATGCGGTAACCATGGACCGCATCGTCACCGGCGCGACCGGCGGCTGTTTGTGGAATGGAAGGTTTTTGAGCCAAAGAGTTTGCCTTTTAGTTTCGCCGATCCAGCAACTCAAGCTCTTCACTGGGACCGCGGGCGTCCCGCCCGCTCTTACCAAGTGTCCAGTTTTCTGAAAGAGCGGGCGAGACGCCCGCGGTCCAGTGAAGAGCTTGAGGCGTATCGACAATAGCTATGTTGTGCTCAGCGTTTTGGTGCTTTGCCCGGTTCCCACGCCGGCCGGAAAGTCGAATCTGCGAGCCAGCGCACGGGCTTAATCAACGAGTGAATTGACTGTGTCATGAAGCTGAAATCGATCTTTGATACGTCATCACTCGGCCGGTGGTAATCAGTATGCAAGCCAAAGCTGGATACTGTATGAGCGACTACGCCGCGCACTGCGAGCGTGTAGTTATCGGAGCGCTGAAAGAAATTTTGATCCGGATGCGGATCGGCGACGAGTCGCGCTCCCTGCCTGGCCAGTTCCGGCCCCAGGTTCGAACGTTCATAGCCGGTCAGCCAAAGCGTGTTTGCGGCGACCTTGGCGTCCGGCCGTCCCAGCATTTCCAGGTTGATGTCCGCGATGATGTGATCGAGCGGAACGGGTGAGTGGGCTACGAAAAACTGCGCGCCCCAACCACCGCGTTCTTCGCTGCCGAAGCACACGAAGTAGATGGTTCGTTTTGGGCGCCGACCGCTGGCCAGCGCGCGCGCGAGTTCCAACACCGCTATGCAGCCCGAAGCATCGTCGTCAGCACCATTAAAGATCGCGTCGCCGTTCACCGGTTCGCCCACACCCAGGTGGTCCAGGTGCGCGCTGAGAAAGATCGCGTCGGCGGCCATTGCGGGATCGGAACCGCGAATCATTCCTACGGCGTTCCACGTGGCAGCTAAATCATTCGGCTGCGTTGGTGCCCCGAATTCGATCCGGGTACCAGCGGGCATCGCGGCCAGTTCAGCAAACGCTTCCGGTCGCAAATTAATTGCGGCGAACGGAACATCACCTGGGCCAGTCGCGGGGGCGTCGCTTTGCACGCGACTGGGCAATACAGGCAGTGGAGCGTTGCCCGCTTCTCGCAACTGCTTGTTGGCCTCGCTTTCGGGAAGAATGACGCCCGCGGCCTGGGCCATCCGTGCGCGGCCGATTACTTCCTGACGTTTTTGCCGGCTCGCGCCCGCGGGTAAACGAACCAGCGCCACGGAACCTTTCGCCGGCGCGGCGTCGGCTTCAATGATCTGCAAATCTCCGGCGACTTGCGGCGCACGCAGAAATGATACGAGCAGATCGCTTCCGTACTTCCACGTCCGTGTCTGATTGCCTGAAGTGGCGCGCAGTGCCGGCGCCTCAGTGAACTTCAGGCCTTGCAGTCCAACTCTTTGCACAAAGCCCTTCGCACCGGAAGCGTCAGCGTCGCCCGCGGGTTCAAGTCCAAACTGATGAAACTGTGAACCGATGTATTCCGCGGCAATGCGTTCATAGCCGCTGGCGCTGCCGCGTCCCTGCATCGCATCGCTCGCCAAAAAGTTCATCTCCGCGCGTATGTTGCGCTCGAGCGTTACCAGATCTGTTGTCGGGTCGGGTTTCTGTTGCGCGAGGGCGGTGTTTGCCAGCGAGACCAGCAGCGTAAGCAGAACCAGGCGATTGAACACGGGACGACGAAGATTCATTTGCGACTCCAAAATAGAAGAACTGCAGATTGACTGATTGCGCGGGATTGTAACACTCAATGGGGGCGGCGGGATGGCGTACCGGTAATTCTAGCAGGCTGCTGAAAATCTCAACTTGAGAATTGAATCAGCATATTTGGAGTGCGCCGACAGCGGCGGCGCTTTGGATTCTTAAGTTTTTGCATCCGGCGAATCCAAAGCGGCGTCCCGCTCCGCTTGCCGCCGCACTCCAAATAGTTTTTCGAGCCTGTTAGAAGCTCAATCTGACGCGCAGTGTGATCTGTCGATTCCCACCGGGTCCTCCCGCGCCGCCCGGCCCGAAGAAGAAGATATTGGATCCGCCTACCGACTTCAGAAACGACGGCGAGGACATGTTGCCGATGGGATTGCCCTTATTGGCGCGGTTCAAAAGATTACTGACATTGAGGGACAACTGCAGTTGATAGGGCCTGCGAATGGCAGGCTTGGCGGCCGGCTTTTGACCGGGGGCCGCGGCTGCAGTGACTGTCGCTGGTGGAGCGGCAGCGGCCGCCGGAGCTATGGCCGGACCAAACCTTATCGTCCGGGAGAGACCCAGGCTCACTGACAGAAAGTTCTCGCCTTCGCCAAAGTTGCGCGGAATTATTTGCTGGCCGGGAACAGGATTGGGATCAAAAGCACCGATGGGTGTGACGATCACGCCCGGCTTGCTGAGATCGGTCGCAAACGCCGGACGCTCAACAAAGAACGTGTCGCCATTGGTATCACGACCGGTGGTGATGTTGAAGGGGTTGCCGGAATTGGCGACGATGAAAGTATTCACGCTGACGCCCAGCGGTAATTGATAACTGCTGTTGGCCCACAAAAAATGACGCGTGTCGAAACTGGCGCGGCCCCATTCGTTACTGAAGTCATAAGCATCGAAAGGCGAACCGCTGACGCCGCCGTCATCGCTGTTGGTCTTATTGAAGGAGTAGCTGATCCAACCGTTAAACTTCTTGTGGGTTGCATTCAAGTTCAAACTTAAAGAGTTACTCACCTGCGTAGCGTTCGATTGCCATTCAATAACATTGCCGGCTCCCTGGCCCAGCGGGCGTATGCCGCTTGACGGCTGAGCCGGATTGTACGTTCCGCCCAACGGTGCATTGATGTTCGTTGAGCGCAGGTTACGCAGGGTCCGGTAATGAGAGTAGGTCACCGAAAGTTTTAAATGATAAGGAAGCTGTTGCTCCAGGCTGACCGACCCGCGCAAAGAAAGTGAAGGGGCCAGTTCAGGATTTAGGACCCGCCGTGTTTGTGGTTGCGCAAATGCGGCCAGGTCGTTGATTTGCGGGACAGCGGGAAATAACCCCAGCACCGCCGGATCAGAAACTACATATTGACGCTGATTTACACCATTGAACCGCAGCGCTTGCATGGTCAGATCTTCGGCGATCCGGTTGTAGAAGATGCCGAAACCGCCGCGCACCACCGTCTTGTTCTGGCTCCCGCCAGGCGACCCTGCGGCAGTTGCAGGTTTCGCCGGCGCGGCATCCTTCGAGCCACTTGCCGCCGATGGAGCTGCGGCTTTTTTCTTTCCTCCGCCAAAGGACGGCGACCATGCGAAGCCGATGCGCGGCGCAAAGTTCAGATCGCTACTGATGTTGTTCTGGTTCTCGTAGCGGAAGCCGGGCGAGATCGTAAAGTTAGGCCGCAGCTTCCACTCGTCCTGCACATAGAAACCAATGTCCCGCTGGCTGACGCTGACTTCGGGATTGCCGCCGGCAATAGATAACTGTGTAGGGCCGCCGCCCAGGATCCGGACCTGCGCCGCAGTCAAGCCTTGTCTCTGAAACACGAGCGTGCGCCGATAGCGCTCGAGGCTGTTGATGGCAATCGTTCCGGCGCCTGGGACGACCTGATCGTTGGCGTCGAGGACCGGGCCGGTACCACCGCCGAAGGTGTAAGTGCCGCCAAAATTTGAGGGGGCAATACTTCTTATACCGACATAGCGGAGGCGCCCACCAATTTTCAGGAAGTGATTACCTGACGACCAGGAAGTGAAATTCTGCAACTCCGCGCGATTCTGCGTGTTGGCCGCCAAACCCACTTGCGAACCGCCACTGAAAAATGAATCGGCCACATTCAAGGCCGGCAGCGCGGTCAGCGCCGTTTGGGAATAGACACCGTGAGTAATCTGCAAGCGAGTTTCGTTGATGGCCTTTTCATTCAGGATAGTCGTCTCAGTGAGTTGCAAGCCGTAGTAACGACGCTCGCCGCGATAAGCGCGTGACGGCAAGGCGAATCCGCCGATGCCCTGCCGCGCCTGGGAGAACTGGTTGTACTCGAAACTTCCGACCAGTGTGTGCTGCTTATTTACCTTCACGTCGGCGCGACCGGTGAAGTTTGTCGAGACCTGCGGTGTGATTATGGTCTGATTGAATTGCACCGGCTTGAGGGTCAGCTCATCCAGGATCGTGGCATTGATAAGTGAATTGGTGTCATTGGCGTTCCGCGCCATAAAAAGCGAGAAGGAAGCACGTTTAGCCTTAATCGGCCCGGTTAGGTTTCCGTTGAAAGAGCGCTGCTGATAAGGCGCTCGCACGGCGGAATAGGGATTGCGCGAATTCAGACTCTCGTCATTGAATTGAAAGCCGACGCCGCCATGGAATTTATCTGAGCCGGGCTGAGTAAAGATTTCTATTCCGCCCCATCCGGGGAATTCATTCTCCGCGGAGTAAGGATTTTGATTAATGCGAACCTCGCGAATCGTTTCCTTCGGCGGTATCTGTCCGTTCGAAAAACCGTCGACTTTGATCTGCGGGCCATTCTCACCCTGAGGTGGACCCGCCAGTGCCTGCAGGGCCGAGGCGAAGGCGTCCGGATCAGAAGGCAAGGCCTCCAACTCGCGTTCGCGCAAGACCACTGCATCAGCATTTCGATCGGCATCAGTGCTGAGGCTTTTCTGATCAACCGTGACGGATTGTTCGACGGAAGCAATGTTCAGTTGCAAGTCAAATGGCGTAGTCCGGCCGGATCGGACTTCGATTCGCTTTTCTTCAAACTGATCAAAACCCGGAGCGGCCGCCGTTAAATCGTAAAACCCCGGTGGCAGAGACTTAAATTCAAAACCGCCGTTTGAGTTGCTGGTTGCTTTTCTTTCGGCGCCCTTAGCGTCCCGAAGAATTACCTTGGCGCTGACGATCAGGCCACCCGCCGGGTCAGTGACTGTGCCTTTGAGAGCGCCGGTACCTTGTTGCGCCAGAGAGGCCGGGCTGAGAATGACCAGCAGGACGGTGCAAGCCATGAGCTGCCTGAGAAAATGAGAGATCGTGGGAGCCAACATATTGCTGGGGAGCTTTCCGCGTTATTCAAATGGTGAAGTTCAAAAGCTCACTTCATACGACCATTACACTTCCCACGGCGCGCCCGGTTTCAAAAAGGTGCGTTTGATTTGTGAAGAGTGGGAGTGATTGCCCCAACGGGGCTACGGCCTCCAGCCCAGGGTTGCCGCTTCGGCAACCTTGGGAACTAGTAAGGAAAGAAATTTCAACCGCAACGCGGTTGCGGCTTTTTCTCAGAGAGAGAAATGCACAAAACAGACGCAACCGCGTTGCGGTTGAGGGCAAGAGCGCTTTTTCTTTACCCAGGGTAGCCGAAACGGCAACCCTGGGCTGAAGGCCGTAGCCCCGTTGGGGCATTGGGAACCACCTACCGGTTCTGGCGAGTGCCGGAACCCATGCCGGGCATCGGCATCGGTAACTTGCCGTCAGCGCCGCTGGTGAGCGCAAGGAACTTGTCATCCTCGCGCAACGAATCGAAGACGACGTCGACGCGAGCTTCCATCATTTCCTTCTCGCGCACTGCCTGGAAGCGTTCGTATTGGAAGAAGTGCCGGCGCAGCAGGACCAGCGCTTTCTCCTTGTGTCCGTTCTGTGCGTAGATGCCCGCAAGGTTATACGAAGCCGGCATCAGGTTCACATTCTCTTTCGCGATCTTCAAAGCTTCGTCGCCATGCCCGTTCGCCGACATAAAGACCGCCGCGAACACCAGGTTGTAAGGGTCCTTCGGATCCATAGCGAGGGCCAGTTTCGTGTATTCATCACCCTTCGCAAAATCATGTTCCGAATTCCAATACACCGCGAGATTGCGATAAGCGAGGGCGAGGGGAAACTCGGCGACCGATTCCTCCATCAGTCGCAGCCCTTTTTTGAACTCGCCATCGTGGATCGTCATTTTACCCAGGCCATGCAGGGCCACTGCCCGGGCTAGCGGATCGGATGGCATGTTTAGGATCGCTTCGAATGAGGTCCGGGCTTTGGCCCAATCGCCGATGTTGTGACGATAGTTCTCACCGAGATAACGCAGCGGCGTGGGATCGGCCGGGTCCATTCGACGGGCCTGGTTGTAAAGTCGCTCAGCCGCAAGGTACTTGCCGTTGAGTTCCGCGATCAGCCCGCGCCGCATCGTTTGCTCAATGCGCGCACTGGCGATCGGTTCTAAAACCGGAACTGCGGGAATGGCGGAAATTTCAGCGCCGAGTTTCTTTAACTCCTTCGCGGCTTCCTTCGCCTTTGACGGGAACATGCATTTGTTTCCGGCAACGGACTGAAACAGTTTGATGGCCGCGTCCTTCTCGCCTGCGCCGGCCTTGGCTTTAGCTTCTTTTAAACTTTCATCGAGCGCGGCCTCGCGTTGTTTGACCTCAGTCAGTACCAACTTTTCAACGTCCACGACCTTCAGCTTGCCATCCGCCGCCGCAATTCTGTTCACCGGCGTACCATCGGGAGTGGCCAGCACGGCCAACGGCGGCTTGGCTTCGCCCACAAGTTTCTCGGCGTTCGGTGTGGAGCCGTCGGCGAGTTCCATCGATACGCACTGCGAAGCGTAGACAGACAGCGTGCGCGATTGCCGCAAACTGGACTTTTTCAACTCGTCAGCCGATGCGGGAAACCAGTAAAGGACCAAACCCATCGCCGGCGCATCGGTAGCCTTCCGAATTTTCCACGGCACGTTGTAGACCGCCGGGTTGGCGCCGCCACCAGATCCGCTTCCTCCCGAAGAACTGCCGCCGCCGCCGCCGCCGCCACCGCCGCCACCGCAGGTGGCCCACACGGGGGAAACTGAAAACAGCAGCGTCAGGAGTATGGCGATGCCTTTGAATGCATTGGGTTTCATGCGCGGAATTCTCCTTAAAGTGGGTTTCATGGTAAAGCCTTTCGGGATACAGCCCGCAGGGCTGAAAGATAGTAGGTGGTCGGAGACCACCGGAACCAATTCAAATTGATCGTCAGCACCCTGAAAGGGTGGGAGACGTGTCGGTTCTCCCAGCGCAAGATCTGGCACCCTTTCGGGGTGTGATCCAAAGAAGCCCGTTAGCGGAGGTCTTCGCTTCGCTTCGACCTCCGGCTACTTTCTGACAACCCTCCGGGTTGCTCATCTCGTGCTTGTGACGGCTTGGCACATCACTCGATTTGGTGAGCTCTACGTATTTGTGACCCTTTTGATCTGACTTTGTGAATCCGCTGCTTTCCGGGGCAGTAAGATGCACGGCCTACTCTCAGCGTGGCCCGCTGGGCAGTTTTTCGTTTAGAAATCGAGTCAGCAAACTGTAGAGGTGCAGCGTCGTACCGCTGCCTTCAAAGATGCCATGCGAACGATTCGGATAAGGCATGATGGTAAACGGCTTGTTCGCAGCGATCAGGGCATTCGTCAGCGCCTCCGTCCCTTGATAATGCACGTTGTCGTCACCCGTGCCGTGCACGACCAAAAGCTGCCCCTGCAACTGGCCCGCAAAAGTGATCGGCGAACTTTGCTTGTACTCCTCCGGACTGTCCTGCGGCCGGCGGCAGTAGCGCTCCTGATAAATCGTATCGTAGTAACGAATATCGGGAACGGGCGCGACGGACATCGCCATCTTGTAAAGATCGGGATAACGGAAAATAGCGTTCAAGCTTGACGAGCCGCCGCCGCTCCATCCCCATATTCCTACGCGCGTCCCATCGACAAAGGGCCACTTGATGATCGCGCGCACTGCCGCCGCCTGATCCCCGGAGTTAACAATCCCCATCTTGCGATAAATGGATTTGCGCCAGGCGCGGCCACGCGGCGCCGGCGTGCCGCGGTTGTCAACGCTCATGACGATGTAACCCTGTTGCGCGAGCATCTTGTGCCACATCAAATTCGTGCCGCCCCAATTGTCGAGCACAGTCTGACCCCAGGGCTCGCCGTAAACATAGAAGAGGACCGGATAGTGTTTCTGCGCATCGAAGTCCGGCGGCTTGATCATCCAGCCATCAAGCTTCACGCCCTCGCCGATATCCACGCGAAAGAATTCCGCCGGCGTCGGTTTGAGTTTGCTTAAACGATCCCGCAGTGGCTGGTTATCAATCAAGGAGCGCACCCGCGCGTGATCCGGCAGCTTAACGATGTCGATCGCCGGCGGCATTCCAAAGGTGGAATAATTATGTATCGCCAAATCGCCGCGCGGAGAAATAGTGTAGCCATGACTGCCCGGCTGCGCCGCCGGAGTCAATTTTTCGGCCGTGCCCTCGCCGTTCAAGCGCGTTCGATAGAGATAGCGCTGGGTCGGGTTTTCCGGCGAGGCCGTAAAGTAAATCCAACCACCTGTTTCATCCACATGATCGACACCAATGACATCGTAATTTCCGGCAGTCACCACTTTCGCTTGCCGGCCGTCGCGCGAAATTGAAAAGATGTGACGCCAACCGTCACGCTCGCTGGCAAACAGGAAGGTCTTACCACCGTTCAGCCATTCGACCTCGCCGCGCGCGAGTCCTCGCTTGTCCCAATCGATGTCGCCCCAGGCCACGTCAACCCAGGCGTCATCGGTTTCAGTCATGATGGGGCGGACGTTGCCCGTGCGAGCGTCGCCGAGCATGACCACATTCGTATTCTGCAGCCGGTTTAGTTGTTGAATAATTACTTCGTCCGAATTCGCGGCCCATTCCATCCGTGCCAGGTAGTGATCGCGCGGATCGCCCGGCACATTGAACCAGCGCGTTGGACCACCCGCGGCGCTGATCACGCCGGCGCGCGCAGCAGAATTCATTTCACCGGCCTTCGGATAAGGAAACGAAGTGATGACGGGATACAGGCCGCCGGTGTTATTGATCAACTGCATTTCCTTCACACCTTCGGAATTCAGTTGCCAGTAGGCGATCTGTTTACCGTCAGGGCTCCAGCGCCAGCCGTCGCGACAAAAGAGCTCTTCCTCGTACACCCAATCAAACGTGCCGTTGACCAGATAACGCGAACCGTCATTCGTCAACTGCGTGATGCGACCGTCGGCGAGATTTTCCACGTAGATATTGTTTTCCCGCACATAGCCGGCTCGCGTTCCGTCCGGAGAAAACTTTGCAAACATCAACGTCGAAGGCTTCGCACTGCCGCCGAGCTTGTGTAGTTTCAAAGTTTTCAAGTCAACTACCCAGTAGTCGCCCCGCGTATTACTACGCCATACTCGCGCCGTGTTGGTGAACAGCAACAGTTTTTGCCCGTCAGCGCTGACGTCAAACTCTTCAATCACGAGAGCGGCAGACGCGCCGGGCGGCACCAGATTTTCGGCTGAAATCAGAACGCTTCTCTCGCCGGTGGCGGCGTCAGTGCGGACGAGGTCCGGCGCTTCTCGCTTGCTGTCGGACGGCTCAAGCGCGAGATAGCCGCTGCCGTCTGACTGCCATTGGACGGCATTCAAGGATTGCGCGCGGTAGGTAAAGACGCTGTTAATCGTTAACAGCCTCGGATCAGTCCGTGAAGTTTGCTGGGCTGCAAATTGCGCCCCCAACAGCAGGACTAACAGAAAACTGCCAAGTAAACGAGACGAAGTTATTCTGATGTTCATTGGTTTTTAGGTTTGATGCGAACGAAAAATCAGGCTCGGGAAAAACGAAAAGGCGCAGCAGTTTTTGGGCCGCCGCGCCTTCTCAAGTGTGGTTACTGTCCTCACCCCAGCAACCACTTGATGGAAGGATTCACCAACCATCTGATTGTCGACGACTATACACAAGACAATTCTTCTTGGCAAATGCGGAACGTTGAACGTGTTTTTTACGCCATCAACATCTAACTACGACAGCTTATACGTGTGACTACGGCTGCTTATACAACCGCGTTGACGAACTATTTCTTTGCCTTCCACTCAGCCATAGTCTTTTCAAAGCCGGCTGTGTTGGCCTTTGCTTCCTTGCCCAGGACCAGTGCCCGTTCACCGGCCGCGATCGCTTCCGCGGTTTTGCCCTGGGCTGCCAGCAGGCGCGCTTTGGCGGACATATTCTGGTAGGTTTCTTTGACCGTTATTGACTGGTCGAGCCAGCGGGCGGCCTCAGCGGGGTCTCCGCTGCCCGGATTCTGCAGCACATATCTGGCTGCATCCAAAGGCGTGCGCCAGTCGTCCGGTTTAGCAGCTACCACCGTCGCCCGCATTTTGGTCAGGGTTATCCCCTTCACGTCCTTCACTTCAACTGTGAAGGGCACAGTAAGTTTCTCCCAACGGATATTCACGCGTGCTGAACTCTCGTTGATCGGATCGATCCAGTACTCCAGCCATTCCTTATCATGCGTTCCCCACTCGGGTTTGGCCTTCACGCGCAACGTGTCCTTAGCAGCGTCATAACTGAAACTGCCCCATTGATTGGCGACGCTGTTGAAGATAATAGTGAACTCGTTTTTCGTGGGAATGGTGTGGAGACTATAGCTACCCGCGGGCAATTTCTGTCCATTAATCCAGACATCATCGGTGACCGTGAACTGCGTAGCCTCGTTAGCACCGGTTCGCCAGGCGTGGCCCCAGGGAACAATCACCGCTCCCTTGGGACGAACATTCTGATCGTCGAGCGTCGCCTCGCCCTTTGCGGTTTGCTCCGGCAGCGCATCGCCAAAGATCGCACGCCCTTTTACTGCCGGCCGGCTGTAGTTAATTGTTATGTCCGTCACGCCGATCGTCTGCGACACGCTGGCGGACGGGCTGGGACGCGGCGTGCGTACCGTTGGCGGAGCCTGGGCAGATGCATATTGCGCACCGGCGAAAACCATAACCACGACTGCAAATGCAAAAAGGTAAATCTGTTTACGCATGGGATCTCTCCTGCTAAGTGTGTTGGCGATGACTGATCAATCGTAGCGATGAACGCCGTTGCGTCATCGGAATTCCAGCTCTTCAACGGGACCGCGGGCGTCCCGCCGGCTGATTGCAGATGGCGGATTTCGGATTAACAGATCACCCGGCCTTAATTCCTCAATCCCCAGTCCGCATTCTGCAGTCCGCAATGGGCAGGCTACCAAATCGCGCAACGGTCGCTTTCCGGCCGCACCATCGGGTCGCCTGCTTTACACTGAAAGGCGGCAGCGAATTGGGGCAAGTTTGAAAGTGGACCATTGACGCGAAACTTCGGCAGCGGGTGCGGGTCAACCGTCGCCAGCATGCGCATTAACTGCGGACGCGTGTTAGTGGCCCAGCCCCGGGCATAACCAAGGAAGAAACGCTGTTCCGGAGTGAATCCGTCGATCACCACCCGCGCTTTGCCCTCCATCGCTTTCTGATAAGCCGCGTACGCAACCACGAGGCCGCCCAGGTCCGCGATCGACTCTCCGACCACGAGGTTACCATTGACGTTCAGGCCCTTTTCAACTTCAAAAGCGCTGAACTGATCGATTACGCACTTCGCCCGTTCTTTGAAGTTCTTGAGATCCGTCTCGCTCCACCAGTTGATCTTGTTGCCCTTCGCATCAAAACCGGCGCCCTGGTCATCAAAGCCGTGCGTCATCTCGTGTCCAATCACCGAACCCATGCCGCCGTAGTTGAAGGCGTCATCCGCTTCAGCATCGAAGAAAGGCGGCTGCAGAATGCCCGCGGGAAAAACTATTTCGTTGATCTGCGGATTGTAATAGGCATTGACGGTCGGCGGCGACATACCCCACTCCATCCGATCAACGGGCTGGCCGATCTTCTGCAAATCGCGGCGGGTGTTGAACTGGCCCACCCGAAAACGGTTCGCCACGTATGAGCTGCGATCGATCGTCAGCGGCGTGTAGTCAAGCCATTTGTCCGGATAGCCAATCTTATTAAGAAAGGCATCGAGCTTGAGAATTGCCTGCTTGCGCGTGACATCACTCATCCAACTCAAACTGCCGATGTCGCTCTTCAGCGCCGCTTCCAGGTTCTGCACCATCGCGAGCGCCCGGGCTTTTGCGGCTGGCGGGAAAGCCTTTTGCACGTAGACCTCGCCCAGTGCTTCACCTAAGGCGCGATCGGTGCCGGCCACACAACGTTTCCAGCGCGGCAGGTTCTCAGTTGCGCCTTGCAGGACCGTGCCCTTGAAATGAAAATCTTCGTCGACGAATTTTGCGGGCAGCGATCCGGCGTTGCCGTTAATCAGGTTCCACCGCAGATAGGTTTTCCAGTCGTCCAGCGAAGTCGCCGTCATCTGCTGGTCCATCACTTTAAAGAATTCCGGCGTCGCCACGTTAACATCCGGTTTCTGCGAGACTCCGATGTTTTTGAAGTAGGCGAGCCAATCGAAGTTGCTACCGAGATCGCCGACCTTCGTTATCGGCATGCGGTGATAGAGCTTGTCCAGGTCCCTTAGATCCGCCCGCGTCTTTGATGGTTCTGCCAGTTTGGTCTCCAGCGCCATGATCGTCTGGGCTTCCTTCGCTGCCGTGGCTGCGTCATCGCCCATCAACTCAAACATTTTGGCGACATGCTTAACGTACTCGTCGCGAATCTTTTGCTTGTCTTCCTTAAAATAGTAGTCACGATCCGGCAGGCCCAATCCGCCTTGGAAAATTCCTGCCGTTTGTTCCGCGCTGTTTTTGAAATCCTGATTCGAGCCGGAGTTGAAGAGCACGCCCACGCCCATCGAATGCAGGTGTGCGATCTCCGCTTGCAGCGCTTTTTGATCCTTTAGGCCGGCGATCCGATCCAGTTCCGCCTGCAGCGGTTTAAGTCCTTCCGCCTCAATCTTCGCTTCGTCCATGCAGGTGGCGTAATAGTCGCCAACCTTCTGTTCGTTGCTGCCCTTTCGCGCCCGCGCGTTTTTGGCCGCGTCTTCCAATATCTGATGCAGCACCTCACGGTTCTTCTCGTTCAGCACGTTGGCCACGCCCCAACTCGGGTAGGCAGCAGGAATAGGATTTGCGGCGAGCCAACCACCATTTGCGTACTGGTAAAAGTCGGTGCAAGCCGGCGTGTTCTTGTCCAGATTAGCCAGATCGAAACTGTGCCCGCCCTGGCCGAAGACAGCCACGACGCTGAAAATCACGAGCAGCGCGATGGCGACAAAACTCTTATACGAATTCATAATAATGCTCCATTGGTTGTCAGGTTGAGATGATGGCAAAAGTTTTCCAGACCGAGGGGGAACCAGAATCTAATTCTAGCAAATCACGACCGAGCTTGCGCCATTTCGGAGTATTACGTGGGCCACGGACCATTGGTTTCGCTTAAACGGGGCTTTTCGATTGCGGAATGCGAAATGCGGATTGCGGATTCGAAGATCGCTTACAGACCCCTTTCCGGCAAGTCTTAATTCCGCAATCCGAAATCCGCATTCCGCGATCGAATAGGCTTTCCTATCGCGCGGCTTCATGCTAAAAGAAGCGCGCACTGAACTGGCCCATCGAAAGGAACACTAATGATCGATCCAATTCGTCGTCGCAAAGTCCATTTATTCGGAGTCTTAATCGTACTCGCCCTCTACCTCAGCGCGCAGAGTTCCCCTGCGCAAACTTCAGGCGCGCAGACGCGTCTCCTGCGCACGCCGACTGTTAGCGCGTCGCAGATCGCTTTTGCTTACGCCAATAATATTTGGACGGTCCCGCGCGGGGGCGGCAGTGCGCGGCGAGTGACCAGCTTTCAGGGGCAAACGTTGAACCCGCATTTTTCGCCGGACGGCAAATGGATCGCGTTCAGCGGTGAATATGCCGGGAACCTGGATGTGTATGTGGTCCCGGCCGACGGCGGCGAGCCGAAACGTTTGACGTGGCACCCGGGCGCCGATCAAGTGCAGGGTTGGACGCCCGATGGCGGGGCAATCCTTTTTGCCTCTTCGCGGGGAACCTGGGCGCCGAGCGGCGCGCCGCGTTTTTGGACCGTGCCGGCGATGGGCGGCGTCGAATCACCGATGCCATTGCCACGCGCCTACCAGGGAAAAATTTCAGCCGACGGATCGCACATCGCTTACCGCATGAACAATTCATGGGACGAAGAACGCCGCAACTACCGCGGAGGCCAGAACCGTCCCATCTGGATCGTCGATTTGAAGACCTATGATCTGGTGTCGCCGGCATGGACCGATTCAAAGGATGTCGATCCCGTTTGGGTTGATGACGCCGTTTACTTCATTTCCGATCGCGATGGCGTGGCCAACGTTTGGGAGTATCAGACCAGGACCAAAAAATTAAGTCAGGTTACCCGCTTCACGGATTTCGATGTGAAGACACTTGATTCAGGCGCCGGCGCACTAGTCTTCGAACAGGCCGGCTACGTTCATGAGCTGGATCCGAAGAACGGCAAAGAGCACGTGGTTCAAATCACAGCCGCGGGCGATTTCCCCTGGATGATGCCTAACTGGCAGGACGTCAATAATCGCATGACCAACATGGCGCTATCGCCTACTGGGAAACGCGCGGTCGTCGAAGCGCGCGGAGAAATATTCACAATCCCCGCCGACAAAGGTGACGTGCGTAACCTGACCAACTCCAGCGCTTCAGCCGAACGTGATCCCGCGTGGTCGCCCGATGGAAAATTCGTTTCGTACTTTAGCGATAAGTCAGGCGAGTACCGTTTGTACATCGAAGCGCAGGACGGACTGACGCCGGCGCGCGAAATCGTGTTGCAGAATCCCACGCATTACTACACCGCGTCGTGGTCACCGGATTCGAAGAAGATTCTTTTTTCCGATACCAACTTGAAAGTCTGGGTGCTGGATGTGGCCGGCGGCACAGCTAAAGTGGTGGGCAACGATCCGTGGATGGTGCCGAGCCGTACGCTGAATCCGGTTTGGAGTCCTGACTCGAAATGGGTCGCGTACGCCAGCCGCCTGAAGTCGATGTATCACGCAATCTTTGTCAGCAACGTCGACACGGGAGAGACAAAGCAGGTCACGGATGGCCTGGCCGATGCGATCTGGCCGGCGTGGGATGCGAGTGGCAAGTATCTCTGGTTCCTGGCTTCTACGGATTTCGGTTTGAGTTCGCAGTGGCTGGATATGACCTCGTACGATCATGACGAAAACTTTGGATTGTATGTGGCCGTGCTGAAAAAATCTGATGCGAGTCCACTGTTGCCGGAGAGCGACGAGGACAAGGGCGTCGGCAACGCGCCCTCGCCGGGTCCCGATACCGGTGGTCGCAGTGGACGCAGCGGCGCGCCGCCGGCAGCTGATGCATCACCGGAACCCGCGCAACCGGAAGCTTCACCGCAAGCCCCGAGGCGAGGGCGTCCGGCGATCACAGTGCAGATCGATTTTGATCGGCTGCAGCAACGAATCATCTCAGTACCGGGTGTGCCGGAGCGGCAGTATTCGGAATTGCGCGCGGGCGTCGATGGCACCGTCTATTATCTCGAAGCCCCGGCGGGCCCGGGCGGCGGCGCCCCGCGAGGAGGCGAGCTGTGGCGTTATCGTTTGAGCGATCGCAAAGCCGCGAGCTTCGTCAATAACGTTATCACCTATCAAGTGAGTGCCGACGGCCACAAACTTTTGTATCGCACGCCGGCCACGCCACGTGGCCCGGGCGCCGGCGGTCCACCGCCCGCACCATCGCTGTTCCTGGTTGATGCCGATAAGAATCCACCTCAGGCCGGACAAGGTCGTTTGAATGTCAGCCTGCGCATGTACCTGGATCCCAAAGAAGAGTTCAGGCAAATTTTCAACGAGGGTTGGCGCAACGAACGCGATTATCTTTACGTGCCGAACATGCACGGGTCCGATTGGCCGAAGATGAAACAGATGTACGGCCAGTTGCTGCCGTACGTTATGCATCGCGCCGATCTGAATTATCTGCTCGATATGATGGGCGCTGAGATTGCGATTGGACACAGCTACGTTCGCGGCGGTGACATGCCGGAAGTGCCGCAAGTGCAGGGAGGATTGCTGGGCGCAGACTTTGTAATCGACAGCGGGCGCTACAAAATTGCGCGCATCTATGACAACGAGAGTTGGAATCCGGAACTGCGCGCGCCGTTGTCGGCGCCGGGCGTGAATGTAACCACCGGAGACTACATCCTGGCAATTAACGGCATTGAATTGAAAGCGCCCGACAACATCTATCGTTTGCTGGACGGAACATCGGGGCGGCAGACGGCGCTGACGGTGAATAGCAAGCCTGCGATGGATGGTGCGCGGCAAGTTACTGTCATGCCGGTCGGCAGCGAGCAGGGCTTGCGCGCCCGCGCGTGGGTCGAATCCAATCGCCGCCTGGTGGAAAAACTTTCGGACGGGCAACTGGCCTACGTTTATCTGCCGAACACTGGTCAGCCCGGCTATACCAGTTTCAATCGCTACTACTTTTCGCAGCAAGACAAAAAGGGCGTGGTCGTCGACGAGCGTTTTAACGGCGGCGGATCGGCGGCGGATTACATCATCGATGTGTTGGGCCGCGACTTTGACGGCTATTTCAACAACGTGGCCGGCGATCGTTATCCGTTCACCAGCCCGGCGGCGGGCATCTGGGGTCCGAAGGTAATGATCATCAATGAGATGGCCGGCTCGGGCGGCGATCTGATGCCCTACATGTTCAAGCGGCGCAAAATTGGACCACTGATCGGCAAGCGCACCTGGGGCGGCCTGGTCCATACGGCCGATACGCCGGGGTTTGTCGACGGTGGATCGATGATCGCTCCGCGCGGAGGTTTCTTTACTCGCGACGGACACTGGGCAGTTGAGAACGAAGGCGTCGCGCCCGATATCGATATTGAAAACTTGCCGAAGGATGTGATCGCGGGGCGCGATCCGCAACTGGAGCGCGCGGTGGAAGAAGCGACGCGGTTGCTGAAAGCGAACCCCGTCGATCGCGCCATCAAGGAACCCGCATCACCCGTGTGGGGCAAGCGGCCCTAACGTCATAACTGTAGGGCGGCCCTCCGTGGCCGCCCCCTTTTTGGCAAGTCGGCAGTTAATCCGCAGATTACGCAGATTACGCAGACTGAATGAAGACCAACCGCAGTTTTCGGCGCTGCTGTTTCAACATCCTGTTTCCTCTGTGGAATCTGTGCAATCTGCGGATTAAGTCTTCATGCAACGGAAGCCCCTACAACTTATTTCGGCGGGCCGATTTGGGCGGCTTTGCGCTCGTCGGCTTCCGCTAATTTCAACCGCATGAGGTTGCGATAAGCTTTCGCGCGTTGCTTGTAGCTCCAGTAATAAGTTGGATCGAGTTTGATCGATTGCGTGAGATCGTCGATCGCTTTCACGTTCTGCCCAATCTCCAGGTAACTATTGCCGCGCATGTAATAACTCTCGCCATCAGGCCGCAGTTCGATCATGCGGGTGTAATCGGCAATCGCCTCCGCATTCTTTCCGGCCAGCAGGTAGATCACAGCGCGGGTGCGATACGCCTCAAAAAAACGCGGCCGGAGTTCAATCGCCTTGTTGTAATCCTGCAACGCCGCCGCCGAATCTCCCGCAAGATCATAATGCAAACCGCGTTGGTAGTAAGCCTCGGCGTAGTCGCTCTTCAGGGCGATCGCTTTTGTCAGATCGGCGATCCCCTGTTGGCGATCGAGGTGATACATCCCGCGATAGTAGTTAGCCTCCGCTGAGTTAGGATTGAGCCTAACGGCAGCGTCAAAATTCTTGCTGGCCTCGTAATATTGTTTCTGTTCGATCAGCTCGCGGCCGCGCTTGATGAATTCCTCAGCCGTGTCTTGCGCGCGGGTGGTGGCGGCGCAAATTCCGATCAGGCTGAGGCAGATAATAAAAAGTAAGTGAAGTCGATTGATTGGCACTACGCTACTCCCGATTCTTTTATACCGCTCCGTTAGTGTGTTGCTCTTATCCGTGGCAATAGACTGCTTGCTGGAAAACGTTGTCAGTCCCCTAGGGACGAAAGTTTATAGATAAAGGTCCTGAAATAATCCGGCAAGCTCTGGAGGAGCGAAATATTATCGGCTGACTCATATTTCGCTCCTCCGGAGCTAGAGTCGCTGGTGCTTGGTCGTTGCTATAAACATCCGGCTCCTACGGAGCTTAACGGTGGCAACGTCTGCGACTTGGCGCCACTCCGTGGCCGCCCCTTTTCGCCTTTCCTCGAGACGATCGTCATCCAAACGGAAAGGGGCGGCCACGGAGTGCCGCCCCCACAAAATTTACTTCTTCTGCAGTTTCCGAAATTTTCTCAACACCAAATCACGACGCAGCGGGCTGAGGTGGCGGATAAACAAGATGCCGTCGCAGTGATCCGTTTCGTGCAGGAAACAACGCGCGGCCAGTCCACTTGCTTCGCGTTCGAACCATTCGCCCTGAATATCCTGCGCTCGTAAGACTGCGCGCGCGGGACGTTTCAGTTCAGCATGTAGTTTGCCGACGGAAAGACATCCCTCTTCGCCGCCCTGTTCGCCTGCGACGGAAAGAATCTCCGGATTCGCCGCGACCAGCTTGATATCCTCGCAGTCCATTACAAAAAGACGCAGTGCCACCCCGATCTGTTGCGCCGCCAACCCGACGCCTCGATCGTCGTACATCGTGTCGAACATATCCTGAACGAGGGATTCCAATCCGGGGTCGAAATTCACGACCGGATCGCCGGCTGCCAGCAGAACGGGTGTGGGGTAATCAACGATGGGTCTGATCGCCATAAGAAACTGTGTGCTTCCGACAACGCAACTTGAAAGCAATTACCGTCGTAGTTTATGCAGAGTAGTGATAGAAACCAAGAACGAGCGATGGGAAGTCAGCGGTGCGTAGCCTATAATCTCAGATATGGTAGATAAAGATCCTTTCGTCACCACAGCGTTGCCGGCGATCGCGGAGCCCAACGAAGAAAGCTCGCTCCCCGACGGCGACGCCAATGAGGCGGCTCCGGCGCAAAGGTCTTTGATCCTCGTGGTCGACGATGCGGCTGACAACGTGGCGATGCTCAGTTTGGATTTGCAGAACCAGGGTTACCGGGTTGTGACTGCGACGAATGGTGAAGAAGCCGTGTCGGTGGCGTCATACGCGCGGCCGGATCTGATCCTGATGGACATCAGCATGCCCAGGCTGGATGGATTGGGCGCCACACGCAAGATTCGCGAGACGCCCGCTCTCCGGGCCATTCCGATCGTTGCGGTTACGGCATTCGGCACCGAAGGTTTCCAACGCGCAGCCTACGACGCCGGCGTTTCCGGCTACCTCACCAAACCAGTTGATTTTGATCGCATGCATCAACTGATCGCCAGGCTGCTCGTTCCCGGAGGCTCCGGTAATCTTGGCGACATGAAGCACTAGGTGACGTTAGTTAAGACAGGATTTAAGCACCCACCAACTCTTCATCAGGCTTCTTTAAGAATTCAAACGGCTCGACGATTCGTCCGGCGATCGCCGAAGCGGCCACGACGTACGGCGATGCGAGATACAACTTGCCGGGGCCGCTGCGGCCGGGGAAGTTTCTATTCTGCGCGCTGACGGTAACGGTTTCGGCGGAAGGAGACGCGCCGGGACCGGCGTTGATGCAGGCGCCGCAACTGGGATCGATTAGTTCCGCGCCGGCGCGCTCGAAGATTTCCATGTAGCCTCGCTCCCGCGCGTACTGCTTTATCTTCTGCGATCCAAATTGCAGGTAAAGGTGAACGCCGGGCGCGACGCGTTTTCCCTGGGCCAGGGCGTTCTGTAAAACTTCCGCGTACATATCCATGTCGGCCATCTTGCCGCCGGTGCAACTGCCGCCGTACGCCGCATCGATTCTGACTTCTTCCTGCAGTTCGCTAATCGGAATGCCATTGCGGGGATCGCCCGGCAACGCCACCATCGGCCGAATCTCATCGAGTTCGATTTCAAAGACCGCGGCGTATTCGGCATCAGGATCGCTGAAAGTGAAACCCTTGCGCACTTCTTCCGGATCCAGGTCGCGCATCTTCACGATGTAGTCCAGAGTCTGTTCGTCCGGTTCGATGATGCCCGTGGTGCCCCCGGCTTCGACCGACATGTTCGTCAAGGTTGCGCGCTCGTCCATGGGCCAGTTCCGCAAATCGTCTCCGGCAAACTCGAGAACTTTGCCGATGCCCTTGCTCGTCTTCATGTACTCGCTGGCCAGGATTACAAGCATCACATCCTTGGCCGTAACATCCGGCCGCTTGGTCCCCCTCAAAACGTAGCGCACGGTTTCCGGCACGCGGATGCGAATGTCTTTCGTGTACCACGCGTTGGCCATGTCGGTTGAGCCGACGCCAAACGCAAAACATCCGAGGACGCCCGCCATGCACGTATGCGAGTCAGTGCCGATAACAACTTGCCCCGGCAAAGCGAGATCTTCGACGACCGCGTTGTGGCAAATTGCTTCCGATCCGCCTTCGGGATTTTCGCCATACAGTCGTATGCCCTGTCTGGTGGTGAAATCTTCCTGCGTGGTCGCGAGGCCGTCGGCCTTTTCCAGCAGGCCCATCTCGCGATGCTTCGGCGACATGACTTTGCTTAAGAAAGTCAGATGGTCGCGGAAGGCAAAAACTGATTCGGCCTCGGAGACGCGGGCATCAGCGCCGAGAGCTTGTTTGAAGAGCGACTCCGCCATCGGCGTTACGTATTCGTGGGAAAAGCGGACGTCGGCTACTGCGAAAAGAGAGTCGCCGGGTTTGACTGAGGCGACGCCAACCTGGCCCGCCGAAACGAATGCATGACGCGCGATGATTTTTTCCACGATCGTCATCGGCCGGGGTTTGGTGTCTAGCGGCGGCGGCGAGACTTCGCCAGCTAACCGCGCTTTGTTGTAGTTGAAGAGGCCGCCGTATTCGACGATGTCTTGTGAAATCGGATCCAGCCCGCGAGTGAATTCTGCCAACGGGATTTCTTCACCGTTGCGGATTCGCTCGATTAAGCCGAAGTCATTTGAAGTCAACAGCCCGATGTTTTGCGAATTCTGCCCGTAAATCTTTTCAATACTTTTAGCGATGACCAGTTGAATGCCGGCCCATTTTTCGGCATAGGGCGCCGTTTCTCTCGATGAGCCGCAGCCTTTTGATAATCCCGAAACGACAACGGCAAATCCGCCGTTCTTCACTTCGTCTTTTTTGACAGCGCCTTCGCGCATGGCAACATAGACGTAATGGCCCAACGTTTCGTCGTAGTAGAAGCAAACCCAGCCCGGCGTAATTTCGTCGGTCGAGATATTGCTCAGCAACGGCAGGTCGTCATTCAGCACGCGGCGCGCGAGTTCGGCTTCCAGATTCTCGCGCTGTTCGCCCTCAGCTTCCAGTTGCCGGCGGATTAGCGAAGTGTCTTCAGTCAGGAAAAGAATGCGACCGTTAAATGAAATCCGATCGGCTTGTTTCGAAATCGGGCCCGTAGTCATCAGTTGTCCTTCTCGAGTTTTGATTGCAATTTGTATCGATGAGCAATTATAACCTGAGCGCGCGAAAACGCTGAGCCGATTGCGGAATGCAGAATGCGAGTTGCGGATTTCAAAGATGGCATGGCGCTTCCGCAACTCGCAATCTGCGATCCGAAATCTGCAATCTTCAATCGACTAGCCCGCCCGCTACCGCAGGCGGTTCTGACTGGAGCAATCAATGCGAACTAGAATCTTCCTGCTGAGTTTCAGCTTCCTTTCGTTAGCCACCGTAGTCCATGCCCAGCAAACGTTGGACGCCCGGCTCGATCGCGACCTCGCGTCGCTGGTTGAGACCTACAAAATGTTGCACGCGGCGCCGGAGCTTTCGCACCGGGAAGAAAAGACCGCCGCATTTTTTGCCGGCCAGTTGCGGACTCTGGGCTACACGGTTACTGAGCGCGTCGGCAAGTATGAAGCTCCCGGTCTGACCAGTTATGGCGTCGTGGCCGTGTTGAAAAATGGCGCCGGCCCCACCGTGCTGGTGCGCACGGAACTCGATGCCTTGCCAGTCGAGGAGCGAACCGGCGTGCCCTACGCCAGCAAAGTGAAAACAAAGAATGACGCCGGCCAGGAAGTCAGCGTGATGCATGCCTGCGGTCATGACATTCACATCACCAACATGCTGGGCACGGCAAAGATGCTCGTGGAATTGAAAAATCAATGGAGCGGAACCCTCGTCATCATCGGACAGCCCGCGGAAGAAGTAACTGATGGCGCAAAATCGATGTTGCGTGACGGCCTCTACGAAAAATTTCCCAAACCTGATTTTGCCATCGCGCTTCACGACAGCGCTGAACTCGAAGCGGGAAAGGTCGGATACACGCCGGGCTTCGCGTTGGCCAGTTCTACCTCAGTCGATGTGAAGATACGCGGCGTTGGTGGACATGGCGCAAAGCCCGAGTCTACGAAGGATCCGGTCGTTATCGCCGCTGAGATCGTGCTGGCTCTGCAAACAATTTCCAGCCGCGAAATCTCGCCGCTTGATCCGGTAGTGGTGACCGTGGGTTCAATTCACGGCGGCAGCAAGCACAACATCATCCCTGATGAAGTTAACTTGCAAATCACTGTGCGCGCTTACAAGGAGGAAGTGAGACAAAAGATTCTGGCCGCCATCGAACGCATCGCGAAGGGAATTGCCCTCGCCGCCGGTGTGCCGGAGGACCTCGCTCCGATCGTGAAATTCACCGGCTCTGGCACCGGGGCCACCTACAACGATCCGCAATTAACCGAACGACTGGCGGCCGCCTTTGTGAAGTCGCTGGGCCAGGACAACGTTGTTCAGGTACCACCCGCGATGGCCAGCGAGGACTTCGGGGCTTTCAGTTTGCAACAGACGATTCCAGCTACGCAGTTCTGGCTGGGCGCAGTCGATCCGGTAAAAGTGAAACAAAGCAAAGAAACCGGAACGCCGCTGCCGTCGTTACACTCACCCATCTTCGCTCCCTTGCCTGAGCCCACGTTGCGCACCGGCATCAAGGCCATGACGGCCGCAGTATTGGAGCTGATGAAGAAGCCTTAAGGGCCTGAATGCAGTAGCTGTGAACAAACAAATGGTCTTCGCAAATCCTCTGACTGCAAGGATCGTAGCTTTCCTGCAAGAGATTGGGATCGAAGTCGTACCCGCGTCTTTTGCGGAAGAGACCTTTCTACCGGGAATTCTGGTGGACAAGGGCAGGCTGCTGGTCGAGGAGGCGAAGATACTGTATCCGGGAGACCTGTTGCATGAGGCCGGTCATCTGGCGGTCGCTCCTCCAGAAATTCGAGCCAGCCTGAGCGGCGAAGTAAATATTCAGGACGAGGACATGGATCCCATTGAAGCGCAAGCGATCTGCTGGTCCTATGCCGCCCTCACGCACCTGGGCCTGGCGCCGGAAGTTGTTTTCCACGAAGGCGGCTACCGAAAACACGCGCAGGATTTGATACTGAATTTTCGCCTGGGAGTTTACCTGGGCGCCAACGGCCTGGAGGAACTCGGGATGACGGTCACTGCCAGAGCCGCGCGCGAACGAGGCTTGCTGCCTTATCCGCACATGTTGAAATGGCTGCGGGATTGAGACAGTTCGCGGCTGGTCTTGCACAAAAAGTCCGGTCACGGGTTAACGCGGAGCGCTCTCATTAACACCGCGGCTTCAGCCCGGTGACCACGGTCGTTGATGATGCGTGGTCTAACCGTTCCAACGGTTTCCTCCCGTCTTGGTAAACCGCTAAAACGGAAATTGGAGCCATCCTTGATCACCGGCTGAAGCCGCGTGTTAATCAGAGCGCTCCGCGTTATTAGTGGTAACGCAGAATGCTGTGTGCGCCACTACCGACGCCAGGATCGGCGACTGTCGTGCAAAAGCATAGCCCGCTTTCCCAATCAGCCTGTTTCTTCTTAAAACTCAAATTTCGCGGTCAGCTTCACAGTCCTGGCGCCGCCCGGATAATAGTTCGCGCCAAAACTACTGCCGGCAATTCCCGTTGAACTTCTGGCGGCGTTTGTATACGACTGCCCAAAAGAAGTATTTGCCTGCAGCGTTGCGGAAGGCGCAAACCTGGTTCCCAGGCTCGCTTCATTGCCTGAAGGCGCCGCAAAGTTTGGATGATTGAAAACGTTTGTCGCTTCGGCGCCCAACGTCAGGGTGACGCTCTCACTGAAGTTAAATCGCCGCCGCAGCGCCAGGTTGACTTGCGAAAGCATGTAGCCGCGCAGAGTGTTTCGGTCCAATGTTCCCTGACGAAATTCCTGCGGCACGCTGAACGCAGCGGCATTGATGCGTCTGCCACCTGCAGCCGCAGCGTCGTCTAAATAAAGCGGCGCTCCCGGAATCACATCCGGTCGCAGGTAAAGAAATCCCAGGCTCGTGGGAATGCCGTAAACCACGTTGACCGGCGGCGCCGAACGGACGCTGAAGGACGCGTCGAGCAGCCATTTGCGTGTGAGTAGATTACGCCAGCCCGATGCGAAAGGCGGGGGCGGGCCATACGAGACAAAGCCGTTCAGCGTGTGCCGAATATCAAAGTCAGACGGCGCGCGTTCGACTTGTGAATTACTACTTCTAAACAGAGCCAGCGCGGGAGAGTCTTGTGAAACGTTGTCTTCGGACTTCCCCCAGGTGTAACTGGCCATGGCACCCAGTCCTTTCGAGAAGCGGCGGTTGAATGCCACTTGCAGCGAGCGATACGTCGACGACCCGTCATTGTCAGTAAGCCGCAGGAAGTCGAAGTCCGAGTTCTGATGCAAAAACGTATTGGTTACCCACAAGCGTCTGCCGGCACCTCCGACGTAAGCGAGGGAAATAGTTTGCGCTGAACCCAGCGAGCGTGCGACCTCGGCACTCCATCGCAGCGTGTACGGCGTTTTCATATGCGGATCAAAAGCGAGGAAGGGCGCCAGAATCGCCGCACCTGAATTCGCCGACGCGGGAGCGGACGCGAAAGAGAAAGGCACATTCGCTTGCGATTGGATGTTGAGGAAGGGATACGAATCAGCATACGCATCGCCGACAGCGCCGTTACCCGTATCGTACAAGACGATGAAGCTGCCGCGCAGAACCAGCCCGTCGTCATGGAGTGGTTGATAAGCGATCGACAAGCGTGGGGCCAGGTTTCCGTAGGTGGTCTGCCACAAACGCGTTCGCTGCGGCGTGACTGTGAGTGGCGCCGGATCCTCAACCTGGTTGACGGCGAGGGCGTTCCTTTGATCGGAAGCATGCGGGGCCGGACTTAGTTCCCAGCGCAATCCATAATTAAGCGTGAGCTTGGGCGTGATGCGCCATTCATCCTGACCAAAGGCAGCGAAGTTATCGAACACCGGAGTTTGCGCCGATGAACGCGTCAAAAGATTGACGCGCGCCGCTGTGCCCGACAGCGCCTGGGTCACGCCGTCAAAAAGTACGGTCTGCTCCTCCGGGCGCAAGCCAATGATCGGAAACAGCCGGCGGTAATCGGCGCCAAACTTCAAAGAGTGCGTCCCGGAAACCATCGTGACCGCGCCCAAAAGATTCAGCTGTCGCTGCGTACTTCCAACCCCAGCGCCGCGCAGCAGTTTCGAACTCCTGGCGTTGAGATCGGCGCTAAATGATGTGCCGTCGCCGAAGAATCCTGGCGTTAGGAAATTGGAGGTTAAGGGCACCACGGCGCCGCCAAACGAATCCAGCGCGTATGAGCTTCGGGACGTGAAGCGGCTGTAGTTCAGTTTCAATTCAGCCACTACCCGGGGCGAGATCACGTAATCGACGTTGCCCGTGATCAATGCAGATCGGTTTGCCACGCGATTGAGAGTATTCAATGAGAATTCTCCGGCGCCGCGTTCATCCGCGTGAGAGTTGGTGAAGCTGAAGTGACCTCCCAGCGTCAATTGATCGTTAGGGTGTCCATTGATGCTCAAGCTTGCCGTATTCTGTTTTCCCTGATTGGCGAAACTCGAAGCAAACTCGGCGAAACCGTCCGGCCGCGCGGGACCCGTTGGCAGGGGATAGAGATTTAGTAAGGGCCACACGCTCGCGGGCGCAGTCAGCCGCGCGGCCACCGAAGGAACATCCGTCAGCGCGACGACCGGCTGGTGGAGTCTTAGACCTTCGTAAGAGGAGAAGAAAAACCAGTGATCCCGTTGCAGGGGACCGCCGATGTTGCCGCCAAACTCATTCATGCGGTGGCGCGGTTTTGCCAGAGCACGACTGTTGGCGAACCAGTCGTTGGCATCAAGAGCTTCATGGTTGAAGGCGTAATAAGTAGAGCCATGGAATTCGTTGGTCCCACTCTTTGTGATCACTGAGAACAGACCGCCGGTGCTGCGCCCGTATTCGGGGGCGAACCCGTGCGTCGTAATATTGACTTCCCTCACGGAGTCTACCGCTGAGATGGAAGTTGTGCCTCCAGTTGCAGTCAACGCCGGTCCGTTTCCCGAGGCAGAGCTGCCTGGACTTTGTCCCCCCGGAGCGATACCGACGTTTGCGGAGATACCGTCAAGGATGAAACCATTCGAGGCCGGTCCCTCTCCGTTCACTGAGATACTTACAACGTCTGATGCAGCGGCAGTCGCACGCCCGGGCGAAACGGTGCCGGGAGCGAGTAGCAGAAGTCCCTGCACACTTCGGCCATTGAGAGGCAAATTCTGAAGGGACTGCTGCGTAACGGTGCTGCTTATTGAAGAGTTCGACGTGTTGACGCTTGAGCTCGTATCGATGACGTTAACCACTGAGGTTATGGCCCCCGCCGGACCCGAAACGTTCGCAGTCGATGCGACCGGTACATCCACCCGGCGAGGCTCGCCCCCGTCAGTTACGCTGGTATCTTCGACGGCTACGAACGAAGTGAACTGCGTCATCATGCGATACGTGAGGCCAAGGTTTGTAATCTCGGTTTTTAGCTCCTCCTTCATCGTGCCGGTCTGCATGCCCTGCATGTCGCGCCCCGTCAAATCGTCGACTTTCCGGCGCGCCCAGAGAGTTAACAGCACGTCGTGTTGCGGTTCGTTGTCCGGCAGCGAGACGGGAATCTCGCGCACAAACTCACGCCCGGACATCATTCCCTTGAGCCGAATAACCCCGGTGCCCGGCGTGGCGTAGCGGCCGGAGATAACCACGGGCTGGGCGCTGAAGAGATCGGGAATCGTTTGCGGGTAGACGCTGTTGACAGCCAGACCACCCCAGTCGATCGTGACATCGGTGAGCAGCGGGTTGCGCACGCGTTCGTGAAATCGCTTTGCTACTCCAGAGCTGTCTCCATTTTCAGTGACGTATTCCACCTCACCACGCCCGTACTCCGTAATCTTATCGAGCAAAAAACGATTTGCATCGCCAAAGCCGAGTGCAAAAACGCGCGCCTTCGGATGCTTTTGTACCTCCGCGATGATTTCCATATCGTTGCCAACCTGACCATCAGTCAGAAAACAAGTAATGCGAACATGGTCGGCGTCGTCGGAGGGAGCGAGGGCGGCGCGGATTGCTTTCATCATTTCCGTGCCGCCATCGCTCTGCGTGCGGGTGAGGAGCTCTTTTGCTTTCTTGAGATTTGCCGGTGTCGCCGCGACCGGCTCCTTGAATAAAATCCGCGTATCGCCGGCGAACGTGATGACGTTGAAGGTGTCCTGCGGATAAAGCCCGTCAAGCGCCAGCCGCATCGTCTCTTTCGCTTTGTCCAGCGGAAATCCTTCCATAGAACCGGAAGTGTCGAGGACGAAGACCAATTCCTTCGGCGTGACGTCGGCAACGGTAACGCGCGCCGGCGGTTGCAGGATGAAAGTAAAGAAGCCGCCGCCGGCACCGCGATGCGTGAGTAACGCGTCTTCGATCTGGTTTCCCGCAACTTCATACTTAAGGACAAAATCCCTGTTGGGAACGGAGGCCTGATCTTTTAAGCGGACGGTGGCCTTACCCTGACCGGGTTGCAACGCTTCGATCTCATGAGTGGCTGATTGAAAGCCGATAAGCGGAACGCCACTATCGATATTCACCTCGATCGAGATGTCGTGGCCGGGGCGCATGCCTTCGGAAACTTGCGGAGGCGAAATCAGCGCCGCGTCACGCACACGTGCGGCTGCCTCCGGTTGGGCGTTAGCGCCTGCGCGCTCCGGCGCGTTTGCTGCTGTAGATCCGGAGTTGTCATTGGCGGCCGCCGGGATGTAGCGAGCGCCAACCACCATGGGAAAAGACCATTCGTAAGATCCAGCGTCATATTTCAGGGTTTCGACATAACTAATCGTGACATTGATTTGCTGGCCCGGAAGGATGTTGGCGACTGCCTGCGTGAAAATGTTCGGACGCTGCTGGTGCAGCAAGGCCGCGACCTGGCCGCCGGCGCGCGCCGCGTCATAAGTTGCCTGCGCCTCTTCGCGCCGCATGATTTTCCCCTTGACCGTGCGATTCCCTACCGTGATGGTCATGTCATCGATGGCGGCCGCCGAAGGCAACGGAAATGTGTAGACCGCTTCGATCTTGTCGGGGAAGGGATTTTCAAACTGTTGCGTGACAATGACGCGCGCGAGAGATCCGCTGATCTCGGTTTTGACGTCGGTGTGTTTCAGCGGACACGGCCCGGCCGGTTTACCACTTCCGTCGACGGCCATTAGTGAGCCTTCGGTCGCTGCACCCTGGGCCATTACGAAGTGATCGCGGGAAATTTCTCCGGTTACTAACAGGCAGACGAAGGCAAACAGTATTGATCTCAGGAGAGGGTTGCGCTTCATAACTTCCTCCGTTACGAGCAGACTACAACCTGGCGCAGTCGAAAACTGACAACAGCGCGAGATAATTAAATTGTTGGTTAACGAGGGAGACGAGCGTGGACAGCAGTTCCCGAAATTAGCAGAGCTGCCATCCGGGTCGACGGCAAAAATCTGAACTTGCGTACATCTTTATGGATGCACTCAAAGTCGTGCCGGGTGGCCTGCGGAATTTTTATTTTTGCAGAGACTGAAAAAGAAAGAGCGGGGCCAAGCCACCCTTCCTAACTGCGAGTAAGCCGTGTCGAGTTTGCCGTCAACAACGAAGACGCAACTTGGAATACTCGCAGTCAGGCAGGGTGGCTTGCCCCCGCTCTTTCTTTTCGACAACGAACCACCTATCACCAAGTCGCTTCCGCTTTGTAGTCGGTGCGCTATAATTCACGTCCTTTCAAGAAAGAATCTATGACGGAAACAAATCTGATTGCTCCCTACGGCGGACGCCTGATCGATTTGCTGGTTTCAGACGAAGAGCGTGCGGTATTGCAGTCGCGCGCCGCCGGTCTGCCGCGTTTGCGAATATCGCAACGCAATGCCTGCGACCTGGAGTTGTTGGCGACGGGCGGCTTCTCGCCGCTGGATCGTTTTATGACTTCGGCCGATTACGAACGAGTGCTGGCGGAGATGCGCCTGTCGGAGGGGGCGCTGTTTCCCATCCCGATCACGTTGCCATGCGATGCGTTTCCCGGGCTGCAACTGGATGCGGAGATCGCGCTCGCCGACGAACAGAACGAATTGCTCGCCGTGATGCGGGTGGAAGAGATCTTTCCCTGGGACACAGAAAAAGAAGCGTTGCTCGCGTACGGCACTAACGACTTACGCCATCCCCTGGTCGCAGAAATGAATTCGTGGGGGAAGCTTAAGATTGCAGGGCCGCTTCGCGTAGCGAACTTGCCGCGGCATTATGATTTTCGCCCGCTGCGCATGACGCCGGCGCAGGTGCGCGAAAAACTTGTGGCAATGGGCCGCGCAAATGTCGTGGCCTTTCAAACTCGCAATCCCTTGCATCGCGCGCATGAAGAAATGATGTTGCGCGCCGGCAGAGAAGTCGACGGCACTTTGCTGCTGCATCCGGTCGTGGGCATGACCAAGGCGGGAGACATCGATCATTACACGCGCGTCCGTACTTACAAATCGCTGTTGCAGCACTTTGCCGATCCGGATCGCATCATGTTGTCGTTGTTGCCGCTCGCGATGCGCATGGCCGGCCCGCGAGAGGCGCTGTGGCACGCCCTTATTCGCCGTAATTTTGGCGCCAGCCATTTTATTGTCGGCCGCGATCATGCCAGCCCCGGTTTGGATTCAAGCGGCGGTCCGTTTTATCAGCCCTATGCCGCGCAGGAGCTAATTGCCGAGCACGGCGCAGAATTGGGAATCCAGCTGGTTCGCTTTTCAGAGCTCGCTTATTTCCCCAACGAACGGATCTATGGAGAAGTGTCAACGGCATCCGCGAAAGACGCCGTCCATCTTTCCGCGACGAACATCAGGGAAAAATATTTGCAGCCGGGCTTACCAGTTCCCGACTGGTACATGAGGCCGGAGGTGGCCGGCATCCTCGCGCAATCGTCGCCGCCGCGGCATGCGCAGGGATTCTGCGTTTGGTTTACCGGGTTGGGCGCCGCCGGGAAAAGTACGACCGCAGAGATATTGACGGTCAAACTTCTGGAGCGCGGCCGTCGCGTAACCGTTTTAGACGGCGACATCGTGCGCACTAATCTTTCGAAAGGCCTGGGCTTCAGCAAAGAGGATCGCGACATAAACATCCGGCGCATCGGTTTTGTGGCCGCGGAAATCGTGCGTCATGGCGGCGCCGTCATCTGCGCCGCGGTCAGTCCGCACCGCGGTACGCGCAACGAGTGTCGCGCTATGATTGGCGACGAGCGGTTCATTGAAGTATTCGTGAACACGCCCCTCGAAGTTTGTGAGCAGCGCGATACCAAGGGCATTTATCAACAAGCGCGCGCCGGCAAACTTCAGCATGTGACCGGCATCGACGACGATTACGAAGCGCCGCTGGGGGCAGAGCTAGAGCTGGAAACGTTGAAAAATGGAGCTGAAGAAAACGCGCAAAATGTATTCGCTTATTTGGAGGAGAAGGGATTCGTTAGTCGCGCTGGATAACAACGCTCAACCAGTTGGCGAAGCCAATGGGGATATCCGTAGCCCACAGCGCCAGCTGTGGGTGAGAGCGCAACCATCATCGCCACGCCCCAGCGGGGCGACATAAGATATCGTGGGGACGCACTATACTTTCAAAATTATGTCGCTCGCTTCGCGAGCTAGTTTCCATCGCTGGAATTTAACCCACAGCTTGCGCTGTGGGCTACTGATATGACGCCCGCAAAGGCGGGCTCCTGCAAGAGAAAGCTTTTTGTGGTCCAGTGATTAGACTTGGATGTTCTGCTGTTCTAAAATTTGCTTATCGGTCAACTGCAATGCGATTACTTAAGATCTTCATCGGCGGCGGGATCGTTCTGGTCTGTTTGGTTCTGACTGCTAACACCTGCATCCAGGCGCAAACCCAGAACGCGCCTCAGGAAGTTGGCGCTTCTCCGGAACTTATCGAAGCCGATCGATTGAGCGCGGAGGTAGCGAGGCTCTACCAGGCGGGCCAGCTTGAGGAAGCGCTAACGTTCGCCAAGCGCGTTTTGAAGTTGAGGGAAAAAGCCCTCGGCCCAATGAATTTGCTGGTGGCCGATTCGCTCACAAACGTCGCTGAGATTCAGCTGGCGCTGGGCAAACCCCTGGACGCCGAACCGCTGCTCAAGCGGGCCCTCTCAATTCAGGAAAAAGATCCCGGCAGCAATGGATTGTTAGTGGGGAAGACCCTTGAGCGTGTGGCCGCGATTCGCCTGGCCAGCGGGGACGTGAAGAAGGCTGAAGAAATGTATCGCCGTGCGATTGCGGCTAAGGAAAAGGCTTTAGGACCGAACCATTCGGAGGTGGCGCTGACGCTCGACAGTCTTGCCGATCTTTACAACAAGCAGCGAGATTACGCGCAGGCGATCGTGTTGTTGCAGCAAGTGGCGACGCTACGGGAAAAGAAGTATGGAAAGTCGAATCCGGACTTTGGCCGCTCGCTGGAACGGCTAGCCTGCGCCATGTTTCGGAACAATGAGAAGGCAGAAGCCGAAAAAGTAGAGACGCGGGCCAACGAAATCCTCTACCGCAATCAGGCGAGAAAATCCGAACCCTTCCTGATGTCTCCGGCGACGTTTGAATGCCGCATGGTCAACAATCCGCGGCCTGAATTTCCGCGGTCGCTTTCGGGTCGTGGTGATCATCGATACGTCATTACGGTTTCGGTCGATGTTGACGAAGCCGGCAACGTGATCGCCGCTGAGATGACTTCCGGCGAGCCGGCATTCAAAAAGCCGACCGAGGAAGCGGCGCTGAAAGCGAAATTCAGGCCTGCGCTCATCGACGGCCACCCGGTGAGGTTCAAGGGCGTCCTCGTCCATACGTACGACATTCAGAGCAGGATGATCCTTATGCAGGTGCCTGGCGGCATCCGCCCGTAATGAACGAACCTGCTTCTGCCATGAATTCGCCGGCGCCAAAGTTCTCCATCATCGTTCCCGCCTACAACGAAGAGCTGTTGCTCCCGCGCCTGCTCGCTTCAATTCAAACAGCCAGAGAGTCGTACTCAGGCGGAGCGGCAGCGATCGAAGTCATTGTTGCCGACAACAATTCCAGTGACGATACGGTCGCGCTCGCCGAGTCTCTGGGCGCCAAAGTAGTGAAAGTCAGCAAGCGTTGCATTGCCGCGGCGCGGAATGGCGGGGCGCGAGTGGCGCAGGGTGAAATTCTCTGTTTCATCGACGCCGATTCTGAAATTCATGTAAACACTTTCAACCATCGAGAAATTCGTTAACGGCGGCAAGTTCATAGCCGGCTCAACCGGGTTGCGACCGGAAAAAGAATCGGTGGGCGTGTTCGCGACTTTCCTCCTGATGCAGCCGGTGATTTGGATCACGAGGATCGATGCCGGCGTCATTTCTTGTAAGCGCGAAGACTTCAAGGCGATCGGCGGTTACGACGAGACGCGTCTGTACGGCGAAGATGTGATGTTTCTGTTGGCGATGCGGACTCTGGGTCGCAGCCGGGGTCAACGGCTGGGTCGCGTCAAGGGCGTTAAAGCACTTGGCTCAGCGCGGAAGTTCGATCAGTTTGGCGACTGGCATTACTTCGGCTTTCCCATCCAGGCGCTGAAGAGTCTGGTTACCGGCAACTGGAACGATGAAAAACTCGCGCAACGTTACTGGTACAACTCGGGCCGATAAAATTTGGAGGGACGTCCCTACAGCACCCACCCTTTCGCTTTCAGGGAAGTCGCAGTAGAATCCGCGCTGATTTGAGCGTTCACCATGGCCCAGAAAACCATAACGATTCCGAAGGGTTCTGACGTCAATCAGCGTTTGCTGCGGGCGCGCACTTTTATCGACGAGTACTACGACCTGCCGCTGAACCTGACCGAAATCTCGCGGCATGCGTGCCTCTCGCGCTACCATTTCCTGCGCCTCTTTCGAGATGAATTTGCCACCACGCCACACCAGTATCTGGTGCGACGCCGGATTGAGAAGGCGAAGGAGTTGTTAGTTACCGGGAAACTAAGCGTTACCGACGTCTGTTTTGCCGTCGGCTTTCAAAGCCTGGGATCGTTCAGCGCGCTGTTTCGCCGTCGCGTCGGCGACGGCCCGCAGAGCTTCCGCGAGCGCCAAAAGAAATCGCTTCGCAAAGTACCTGGCTGTTTCATTCTCATGTACGGTCCCAAACCCGTTGTTTGAGCCTAGAGGGCAGAACCTGCGCCTTTAGCAATTTTCGAGAAGCCAGTTTTCGCAAAACCGCCTATGCTCCTCCGCAAATCTGCGGAAGGGAATGGAGAATTATGATCACCAGAATGTCCCACGTGTTGATCTGGGTAAAGAACCAGCAGGAAGCGCTCGAGTTCTATCGCGATAAGTTGGGATTCGAAGTCGATACCGACGCGATGATGGGCCCGGACTATCGCTGGCTGACGATGCGCATCAAGAACCAGCCGGGCTTTGAAATCATCCTCATGGAGCCGAAAGCTGGGATGATGCTGGACGAAGAGTCAGCCGCGCAATTGCGTTCGCTGGTCGATAAGGGGGTGCTGGGCGGCGGCGTTTTCGAGACGGACGACGTGTTCAAAACTTACGAGGAGTTGAACGCGAAGGGCGTGCAATTCAAAGGGCCGCCGACGGTGCAGGATTGGGGAACGGCGACGGTGATGATGGACAACTCCGGAAACTGGTTCAGCTTTGGGCAGGACAAAGAGGCTGAAGCGGCCGGATAGATTGGCAAAGGGCAAAGCGCAAAGGGTCGAGATGGAGAGGCCGTGCGCGGCGGTGCCGCCTCGGTGCGCACGATGAAACCTCGCCGCGGAAGGCTGAAACCTCCGCGCGCCTTGTGAAAATACCTGCGCGCAACTGCGCCGGGGCCAAGCGCAGAGACAAACTCTCGCCGCGCATAGTGAAAAATCCCGCGCGCGGTTGATCCAGCGCCGTGCGCAGTGTGAAATGCCTCGTGCGCAATGGATCGCGGGCCGTGCGCAGCGATAACGACCCCGTGCGTAGCGCAAAAATTCAAAGAGAAGTGGATCAAAAGCTACGAGCAGGTGCAAATACTTCATTCGCAGCGTCGCCGATGAGAAGTGGGCTGCAGAAAGAGCCGCGAAAATGGGCGCAAATCAGCGGGTTTCCTTGCTAAAGACAAAGAGCCGGGCATAAGTTCACGCAAACTGAGTGCACATCAATAGGAAGGACCCCAGCTATGCCAAAGAGCGCGACCAAAACGGCCACGAAATCGATCTACGGCGTCCACCCCGGCGTGGCGATGACGATGAAGTGGGTGGCTGAACTCAAACAGAAAACTGGACGCTCGCTGGATGAGTGGTTGGCCTTGTTGAAAAAGGAAGGGCCGCCTGCGGAGAAGGAGCGCCGGGATTGGCTCAAGGAAAAATACGGCCTGGGAACAAACTCTGCCTGGTGGCTGGCGGAGCGTTCGTTCGGCAAAGGCACCGAAGTGGGTGACCCCGACGAATATCTGAAGGCGGCAGAAAAGTACGTCGTTGAAATGTTCGCAGGGAAGAAAGCCGCATTGCGGCCGATTTATGACAAGCTCCTGCAACTCGGTCTGAAGATGGGCAAAGACGTGAAGGCTTGTCCCTGTCAAACTATTGTGCCGCTCTATCGCAAACACGTCTTCGCGCAAATCAAGCCGACCACGCAGACGCGCATCGATCTTGGCCTGGCGCTGGGTGATATGAAGACTCCGAAACGAGTGATCGATAGCGGCGGCTTTGCCAAGAAGGACCGCATCACGCACCGCATCGAAATCACTTCATTGAAAGATATCGATGACGACGCGAAGCACTGGTTGAAAGTCGCTTACGAACGCGATGCGTAGGAAGTTTGCTGACAGGATTAACAGGATTTACAGGATGGCATAAAGAAAAGAACCTCCGTCGCGGTGTAAGCGGGCGCAATCAAATTCGTATGTGCATCCTTAAGAACTGTTTTTCCTGTCTTGTAAATCCTGTTAATCCTCTCCAATTAATATGACAACCACAAAGACTCCCGCCCCGCGCATGAGCGACGAGGCTGTGATGGCAAAGACCGGCAAGAACTGGGCCGCATGGTTCAAAATCCTGGATCAGGCGGGCGCCAAAAAAATGGGCCACCAGGAAATTGTCGCCGTGCTAAGCAATCAACACGGTGTCGGTCCGTGGTGGCAACAGATGGTGACGGTGACGTACGAGCAGGCGCGCGGCCTGCGTGCGAAACACGAAAAACCAGCGGGCTATGAAATCAGTGTCAGCCGCACCATCGCCGCTTCCGTCAACAAAGTGTTCAAGGCCTGGCAGGACGAGAAAGTCCGGGCGACGTGGTTACCCGAACCCGGAACACCTAAACTCCCAATCGTCATTCGCACGGCCACGGCTAACAAATCGATGCGTCTCACGTGGCCCGATAAGACGAGCGTCTCAGTTAACTTTTATGCGAAAGACGCCTCGAAGTCACAGGTCGTCGCCCAACACAGCAAACTGCCCAACGCCAAAGCCGCAGCCCGCATGAAGACATTCTGGTCCGCCGCCCTTGATCGCCTAAAAGAACTGGTCGAGTCATAACTGAATCTCTGCAAGCGCTTTCAAAGCGATTGCGAGTGTAGCCATTGATTCCTCATCCGATTTCTGGTAGACAAGCCCTTCTCAAAGGCTAAATCGTTGTCCTTTCTATACGATCGTGGTTTCTCATGCTCTCGAAGAAAAGTACAGTTTCATCGGCGCTCATTGTTTGTATGGTTTGCATCCTGATTGCGGCGGGCCCGATCAGCGCAAGAAAACCTGCTGCAAGCATTCAGGTTCAGGACTCCGCACTAGTGTCAAAAAAAAGAGAGGAAGCTAGAAGATGAAATACCAAAACATGTTCCGATCAAAATCAAAATAAGAAGTGACAAAGAGCAGGCATTCAAGGATCTCAATAATCCTCACTGGGCTCGTGATATGGAGATTGAGGTAATCAATGTCGGAACGAAACCGATCTATTATTTGGAATTACTCGTAATTCTACCTGAAATAAAACGTGACGAGCACAGCATTGGCTTTCCGCTCCGCTATGGCAGAATCGAGCTAGCCGAAATTCAGACGAAAGCTGATGCGTCCGACGTTCCAATTGGTGCCGGTGAAACCTATGTTTTCAAACTGGCTGACAGTAAAGTGGTTGCTTGGGAACACGCGCGACAAAAGGGAAACTACCCACAGCCGAAGAGAGTGAGGCTTCATTTTGAAGATTTAAGCTTTGGTGACGGGACAGGTTTCTCAGGGGGAGTATTCTTCCCGTCGTTGATACCCGATGCCCAGAGTTGAAAACGTCGTTCCTTTGATGATCGGTAGCGCAAGGCGATAAACCTCATCCCTCGCACATTCGAAAGGAGTTCCCCCATGATATTGAAGCAGAGAACAATTTCTCTAAGCCTCATTATCGTCCTTGCTTTCGCGTCCATCATGGTTGCGTTGCGGTACGTGCATGGCGAAACCAGCGCTTCGGGCAAAGGAATGAAAGTGAAAGTTCTGCGCCGGAAGGATCAACTTCACGTAAAGCCAACCGCTGCCGAGATCGCGGATCCTAGAAGCCGGATCCAGGACGCTGCTGCAACGCCGAAAGAGGAAAGAGAACTTGGAGATCAGATTCCCAAACACCTGCCGATCAGAATCAGAATCAAGCAGGAGAAAGAAGAGGCTTTTAAGGATCTTAAGAACGACAAGTGGCTAAGGGATTTCGAGCTTGAGGTTAAGAATGTTGGCGATAAGCCGATTTATTTCCTCAGTCTTATTTTCACCATGCCTGAAGTAAAAACCCCTGATGGAAACGATTATGGCTTTTCACTGCATTATGGCCGGGGCGACCTATTGGATTTTTCCAACTCCCTGAAGCCTGAAGATACGCCACTCAAGGTCGGAGACACTTACGTCTTCCGGATTGGTAAGAACCTCGTTGAAGGATGGGAACACTTTCGTACCCAGAACAAAGCGATGCTGCGTCCGAAGAAAGCATTGATAAGATTTAACTTGGTAAACTTCGGGGACGGCACCGGTTTTATGGGAACTACCGGTGTCCCAATTCCCAATCGGCCGCAGACGCAAAGCAACCAAACACTGTTCCAGCGTAACATTGATTATTACTACGCTTTCTGTTACATAAAGGCGCGTCTCTAAGGCGATCCCATCGCACTATCCTCAACTCTGGAGGTTCCCCACTGATATCTAAGAAGAGAATAATTTCTCTCGGCCTCGTCACCTTTTTTGCTTTCGCGTCAATCATGATTGCGTTGCGTTTTGTGCACGGTGAAGGGGGTGCTTCTGCCAAGGGAATGAGAGTGAAAGTTCTGCGCCGGAAGGATCAGGTTCACGTAAAGCCGACCGCCGCGGAGATCGCTAATCTCAGTCACCGGGTTCAAGACGGTTCCGTTTCCCTGTCGAAAAAAGACGAAAGAGAATTTGACGATCAGATCCCAAAACATCTCCCGATTAAGGTGAAAATAAAAAAAGAAAAGGAGGAGAAGTTCAAGGATCTTAAGAATGAACATTGGGCTCGTGAGTTCGAGCTTGAGTTGACCAATACCGGCGACAAGAATGTCTATTTTCTAGGTTTGAATTTGATATTGCCGGAAATAAAAGCCAGCGATGGCAGGAGTGTATCTTTTCCGCTGCACTATGGCAGGCCAGAACTGAGCGACCTTGAAGTGAAGGCAAACAGTAACGATATTCCGATTAGACCTGGCGAGACATACGTCTTTAGGATTCCCAGAAACTTGGTGCTCGCACATGAAACCGTTAACCAAAAGCTAACAAGACCACAGCCGAAAAAAATCGTTTTGCATTTCAATTTCTTGAGTTTTGGTGATGGCACTGGGTTCCTTGGCAATACCGGCCTTTTCTTCCCCCGTTCGGCAAAGGAAGTATCGGCCGCTTGTGCAGATCCTCCATACAAAGATAGTTCAAAAAACCGTAATAGAATAGATCTTGAAAGGTTATCTACCGGCTTCTTGCCGGTAAAATTTTTGCTGGAGGACTCTTCGAACACTTCACCTTTAGCCTTAACTTCACAGACGTGCTGTTCAGGATCCGAGTGCCTGCAGTCTAAGACGTGGTCGCTATTTATTTGTGTCAATTGCGACCTTAGGGATGGAATAAACGGTGCTTTTTGCAGCGATCCGTTCGCGCGTTGTTGGCATCCTGATTACTATTCGATTGATTGTATGAATCCTGAGAGCGGAGAAACGTTTCTATGTCCGCAGGTCGACGTCTCTCCATGCGAAAGTGCTCAACCGACGCCAACGCCGCCCCCGACGACGCCATCACCCTCGCCAACGCCAGAGCACTGTCCGCTGAATTGTACTGACCCGCTCGCGGACTTGCCGGCTGATCCTTGTGACACTGCTAACAACATACCAGGTACAAATTGTCCGTTTGGGTACTCCCAAGCTGGCAATTGTTGCTACGCAACGTGTCGCGAGCCTACCTACCTGCCAGAATGTCCTCCGGGTCGTACAGCAAGATGGGGGTGGCCATTCGATTGTGAATGGCACTGCTTAGTAACTCTTCCCAATGGCGGTGGTGGTGGCGGTAACGACCCGCCGCCGGGGGAGAATGGTGGTGACCCTTGCGAGCCCTGGTACTGGGTGCTGTTTCAATATGACGAACAGCTGGGATGGATCGAGGTCTCCAGATGGTTCGCGTTCTGCGCCTGAGCGAGGCGGTGGGCAAAGACTTTGCAGTGCCCAATTCTGTAACGCAAACTGTTAGTTTGCGATAGTGAACGGCATTCACTGCGGGCGCGCAAACTAACAGTTTGCGTTACAAATAAAGGCACTAACAAAAGCTTGGAGTCGGAACGAAGCTGTAGTAAGTTACGCCCGCTTCAGATTTACCCTCGCGCAAGATTTTCCAGATTCCCTTGAAGGAGAATTTCTAACTATGTCTAGACGAAGATTCCCAAGCCTGTTAGCAGTTTTTCTCGTAGTCGTTTTTGTGAGCGCTGTGGTGGCGCCGGCAACGTCCGCTGCGGATCAGCCGCGCATGCAAGCGGCGCGCGCCGATCTGAATCAGGCGCGGGCGCAATTGCAGCAAGCCGTCAGCAATAAGGATGGCCATCGCGTAAAGGCCATCGGGTACGTCAACTCGGCGATTGCGGAAATCAATGCCGGCATCGCATACGACCGGCGTCACAACCATGCGGCGAGCTCCGCATCGTTGGGTATCGTCGTTCCGGACCAACCGCACATGCAGGCGGCGTTGAATCATCTGATGGATGCGCAGCGAAACCTGCAAGCGGCGACATCCGATAAGGGCGGACATCGCCAGAAGGCGCTCGAGTACGTCGGCAAAGCAATCAACGAAGTTAACAAAGGCATCGCCGCCGGCAACTGACGATCGCGGAATGCGGATTTCGGATTGCGGTTAGGACAATTCGCGTCTGTTTTGTAGGGGTGGCACTCCGTGGCCGCCCCCGTTCTTTGCCCGCTCGAACGATGGCGAAAAAGGTGGAGCCACGGAGTGCCGCCCCCACAGATTGCCAACAGTAAATCGCAAACTAACAGTTTGCGTTACAATTGAAGAATGAAAGCGATCATCTTCAAGGAACACGGCGGGCCGGAAGTGCTGCAGCTTAGCGACGTTCCGCAGCCGTCGATCAAACCCAACGAAGTGCTGGTCGAAGTGCGCGCGTGCGCGCTGAACCATCTGGATGTCTGGGTGCGAGGCGGGTTGCCGGGAATCAAGATTCCGCTGCCGCACATTTTAGGTAACGACGTTGCCGGAGTAGTTAATGCAGTTGGCGAGCTTGTCACCTGGGTGCAGCCCGGCGATGAGGTCATGTTGCACCCGGGCGTTTCCTGCGGGCATTGCATCGAATGCGTGGGTGGGCGCGACAACCTGTGCGCCGAGTATGACATCCTGGGCCAGCGGCGTGACGGTGGTTACGCGGAGTTGATCGCCGTGCCGGGCGTGAACGTTATTCCCAAACCGAAAAGTTTGAGTTGGGAAGAAGCCGCGGCGCTGCCCCTCGTGACCGTAACTGCGTGGCACATGCTGGTAACGCAGGCCAAAGTGCAGCCAGGTGAAGACGTACTGATTCATGCGGCCGGCAGCGGCGTTGGTTCGTTGGGAATTCAGATCGCGAAACTATTCGGCGCGCGCGTTATCGCTACCGCCGGTTCCGATGAAAAACTTGCGAAGGCCCGCGAGCTGGGTGCGGACGCGACCATCAATTACACGCGGGAAGACTGGCCCAAAGAAGTAAAACGCCTGACGGATCGCGCGGGAGTCGACGTCGTCTTTGAACATACCGGCGCTGAAACGTGGCCCGGTTCGATCCTGTCTTTAAAACGGGGCGGGCGTTTGGTCACGTGCGGAGCGACTAGCGGCTTCGATGCGCGCACCGATCTGCGCCACGTCTTTTTCCGGCACCTGACGATTTTGGGTTCGATGATGGGTTCCAAGGCCGAATTGCTGGAGGCTATGAAGTTTGTCGAGAGCGGGCGCATTCGCGCGGTAGTGGATCGTTCGCTGGCCCTCGAAGAAGCGCGCCGCGCTCACGAGCTGATGGGCGATAGGGCGCAGTTTGGAAAACTTGTGCTGGTGCCCTGAGGTCTTGGAATGGGGATTTGGGGGTGCGTTGCAAAAGTTAGGGCGGATTTTCCATATATCATTTTCCATTTCTCATTTTTCATTGGGATTCTATGGAGTGCGCCGGCAGAGCGAAGCGGCAACGGCGCTTTGGATATTTTATTGCGCGGAGCGGGGCAGTAGCCCGACCGTAAGGGAGGGCTCCGGTTGAGTGCATGCGAGCGGGAGCCCTCCCTCACGGTCGGGCTACTGCCCGTTAGTCTTCCAAAGCGGTGTCGCGCTGGGCTTGCCACCGCACTCCAAATAGAGAGTAGTGGCGAATGCAACGCTTTTTCTTCCGCCCTTAATGATATATGGAAAATAATCAGTCTCACTTTCCGGTGTAGTCCTCGATCTTAAATCGTTTTCGCAGCGCTGCCATCATCTCGGGCTCGATCTCAACGTTTGAGCCGGCGATGTACTTCTTCTGATCATCCATTCCCACCCAATCCACAACTCGCGGCGCGTTGGCGTGCAGTATGCTGGTATCCTCCGGCGTAAAAGCGCGGCCGTCATTTCGTTCAAAGATCCAGACATGGTCGAAGTGCGCGTCGCGAACCAGTTTCAGTTTTTGTTCGAATTCGGTCGCGGGCGTCGCCACCGGCCGGTAGCTGGAGTTATCGAGGGCACCGTCGTCTTCGCTCGCGCGCCGGCGGCAACCCGACAGCGACGTCACCAGCAGAAAAATTCCTGCCAGCACAGCGGCAAATCGCAGAGTTTTTGAATTTCGCATAACAATTTACCTGGGGACCGGATTAACAGGATTCACAGGGTGGAAAAGAAAAGGCGCCTACCCAAGTTCCGCATCAGGTTTCAGAGCAATCTGGCAGTGTTTGTTTTCACATCGTGTGAATCCTGTTATTCCTGTCCGACAGAATGCCTGTCCTAGTTTGGTGGTTCGGTGTCGCCGCCTTCGTCATCAGGCTCCGTTTGGTCCTCTGGTGGTGGCTCGCCTTTTTCGTCACGAATATGAAGGATGGTGCAATCTGCGTCTTCATACACGCGGTCGAACCAACCGCTGTCCATCGCGTTCGCATAAAACTCATCATGCACGTCGGTGTTGTCGCTAAACACATAGCGGGCGCCAAACCGATCACGAATCAATGGCCCGGCATCCTTTTCCTCGCCCAGGGTAATGCGATCATAAAGCCGGGAAAGATCGGGATGCTGGTCCAGCAAGTAAGTCGGATCGAGTCCGGAGACGTAAACGTGCGTCGGATCAAAATAGAAAAGGCGGGGAAAATCATCCCAGTCCGTGTTGAAAATCAATTGTCCCGCCGGCACATTGGTCCGCATCCACTGCGCGCCGCCCTGGTAGTGATTTGGTTTTGGGCTGTTGGCGATGTCTCTGGCAGTGATCTTCAAATTGAAAAACAGAACCACACCTAAGAAAACAATCACGCCGCCGGCTTTGATTGTTTGGATCAGGTCGCGCCGTTCTGCGGCCGCGACTGCCGCGGCCGGTTCCTGACGATCAAGGAAAGGCTCCAGCTCGTCGAGCAAGTCAGCGGGCAGCCGGTTCACTGCAGATCTTCCGCCCAGGAAAAACGGCTGCAATGAAAACGCCGCAAACAGTACGGCAAAAGGCGGCCAGTATTCCGCGAAGCGCTTCCAGCGCATCGTCATCATCATCAACGCCGTGGAGAAAATCAGCAGAAACAGCTGGCGCGCGGAGCGCTTCCGGTCCTCTCCATTAAAGGCAATGTAGCCGGCGAGCATTGCCACGAGGGCCACAAAACAATTGATGACGAAGTCACCCCGCTCGTACGGATACCATTCCATGCCGACCTGCGTGGAGAATTCCTGCGCCGTCAACTTGATCAAAGCGTGCTCGTACAAAAGGTGAAGGTTGCGCGGAAAATAGGGATTGATGATCAGGCCCGCTACGCACCCGACCACAACCCAAAGCAGCGGGCGCCACTCAAAACGGCGCTCCGTCCATGCGGTCACAATTGCCCAAATCACAGCCGCCACTATCAACAGCACGAACATGTCGTAAGTCAGGGTAAAAACGAACCCCAGCGGCAGCAGCAACCAGTATTTTCTTTCAAAAAACAGGTAGATTCCGATAATCAAATAAATGATCGCGAAGGGCGGCGCCTTGGCCATGTTCAGGCGGTAAAGAAAAGGCGATGAGCAGGCCAGCAGGGCCACCAACCAAACCAGGGCGTAACTGATGCGGTAACGAACGAGCAACCAGTAACAGGAAAAGAGAGCCAGACTGGCAAAGACGGCGGCAGAGATCTTCGCGCCCAGTCGCAGATCGCCGAACCACGTGAAGGGTATTTGAAAGAAGTGGAACAGCAGGTGATGATCGACGTAGTTGCGCGGGTTCAGCGTCGTCAACGGCAGCCAGGTAAAAGTTGGTGGAAAGTGGCGGCTGCGAATTCCCTCCCACAAGAGCCGGCTCCACTTGATGTGATAGTAGCCATCAAAATCGCCGCAGCAAATCGACTGGGTAGAGAACTGCAGCTTCCAGAAGACAAGTCCGATGGCGACGGCGCCGACCAGCAACTTACCTACCCGTGCGCCGGCATCGGAACTTAGGAATTCACGCACCGACTTTTTTTTGCCGACTTCAGTTGGTGTTGGAGTATCCGGATCCGTTGTCATTATGAGCCGCAGGATAACAAGATTACCTGCAAGCGCGAAACTGAACGTGAGGAAACTTCTTTGGGGTTAGGTATCCGCAGATTTCACAGATTCAACATTCCACTAAGGCTTTAAACCGCCTCTGCGCTTCAGGCAATTTGTGGCGCCGGTTTCGTTTGACTACTCCTGCCGACTGCTCCTGCTGGTGTAATCTGCGGATTCAAAGTGATTCAACGGCGGAGTTCGGTAATCAAATCCAACAACGACGACGGATCGATGGGCTTGATCATGTGCGCATTGAATCCCGCCTGCAGGGCTCGCTCGCGATCGTCGTACATCGAAAAACCGGTGACCGCAATCATGGGCACGTCCTGGTAATCGGGCAGCTCGCGCAGCGCTTCCGCCAACTCGTAGCCATTCATCACGGGCATGCCGATATCAGAAACGACGACGTCGAAAACTTCGGTACGCGCCAGGGCCAATGCCTGGGCCGCGGATTCTGCGGTAACAACTTTGAAACCAGCATGGCCCAGAAACAAGGAAATCATTTCCGTGACATCGGCTACATCGTCAACGACGAGAGCGAGGGGCTGGTGTTTGTCACGCCCTGCGTTTTGGTCACGAAAGGTCGCGATCTTAGCGGCATCATCGCCGGTGCGCGGAATGAAAAGGCTTGAGCACACGTAAGGAACTTGCGAAACCAACGAAACAGGGAAGGACACTAATTGCATCGGGGCCTTTCTTGCGCAACCAGGGGCCGGCGGTTTTCAGTTATTACGATTGGGGGCGCGGCATAATTTAGCGCAAAGTCTGCGGCCTGTCTATGTCGTTCTGCTGGGCTGATTCCGCAGCAGCTGCCTGACAACTGCGACCAACTGAGCCGGATCGATAGGCTTTGCCAGATGCGCGTTGAAACCTGACGCCAACGCGGCGTCAGTATCCTTTTTCGCTGCATAACCGGAGACCGCGATTGCCGGTGTATCTTGCAGGCGCGGATTGCGGCGGAGTTGCCGCATCAATTCGTTTCCGTCCATCTGCGGCATACCGATGTCCGAAATTATCAGGTCGAACTCCTGGCCCCCGGCAAGTTCAAGTGCGCTCGCAGCCGAAGAGCATGGCGTTATTTGATAACCGGCCGCCCCCAGTGCGGCCTTCATCATCTCCAGCGTGTCCGGCTGGTCCTCAACAATCAGCAGGCGAGCACCCTGAAGGTCCGGGTACGTTTTCAGATCCGCAGCATCGTCTCCCAGCGGCGGCAGCGCAATGGATTGCAAAGGTAATCGGACGGTGAAAGTAGATCCATGATCAGCTCCGTCGCTGGCAACCTCGATGACGCCGTGATGACCCGCAACAAAGTTTTTCACCAGGGCCAGGCCCAGGCCTAACCCGCCATGACTTCGTGTCTTTGACGCGTCCGCCTGGCGGAACCGCTCGAACACGTGCGGCAGAAATTCTGCCGGGATTCCCTCGCCGAAATCTTTGATCGAGACGACAGCCTCTGCCGGTCCAGCCGCGCAGGAAATGTTTATTTCTCCGCCGTTGCGCGAAAACTTCACCGCATTCGATAGCAGGTTCCAGAAGATTTGAACTAAGCGAGTACGATCACCCACGACGATTGGCTCCTGCCAATCTTGAAATGAGAGCGCGAGATGAATATCGCGTTCGGCCGCCTGTGGTCGCACCGTCTCAACCGCTTCGCGCACCACGGCGCCCAACGGGACGGGACGTTCTTCCAACCGCAGCTTGCCGGTCAGAATCGCGGACATATCCAGCAGGTCATTGATCAATCGTTTCATTGCCTGGGAATTTCGGTCCAACACGGAGAGGCCGCGAGCGAAGTCCGTCTCCGGCAGAACGCCGCGCTGCATCATATGCAGCCATCCGATAATTGGAGTCAGAGGGGTGCGCAGTTCGTGCGAGAGCATGGTGAGAAACTCGTCCTTGGCGCGATTTGCCGCTTCGGCTTCATTGCGCGCGGACCGCTCCTCTTCATACAACCGGGCGTTATCGATAGCCAGGGCGATGCGGTCCGCTACCAGTTGCAGGATTTGTGTGTCCGGTTGCGTAAATTGGTGACGGTTAAAAGTGCCTACATGAATCACACCCGTGACGCGCCCTTCAACCAGCAACGGCACGCCCAGCAGAGAAGCGATCCCTTTCTGCCGCAATAGCGGATTGACCAAATCCGCCTTTTCCGTGTCCTCAATAAAGACGGGTGCCGCGGAGGCGGCCACGCGCCCTGCAAAACCCCGTCCGACCGGCACGCGAACCCCCATTTCGACTTCCTCTTCCAGTCCTTTTGCCGCCCAGGCGACCAGTTCAGTCCCCTGCGGTTCGAGCAGAAGAATGGCAACCGTATCTACATGCAGGGCCTCGCGAATGCGATCGAGCAACTCGGCCAGCAGCTCATCCAAAGAGAAGTAAGCGAGCGTCGCATCGGTAACTTTCTGCAAAGCGTGAATACGCCCGCTGGCGACTTCGGCGGCATGCCGGGCTTTTCGCTCGCGCTCGAGAAGCAGCATGTGCTCTTCCTCGCCCCGTTTGCGTTCCAGGTACTGTCCGATCTGGCTGCCGACGGTACTCATCATTTCCAGCATCGCCGGGTCAGGCGTCTGGCTGGCACAAGCAAAAAACTCAATCACGCCCAGAATGTCATTGCCAAGTTTGACGGGAAAACCAAAAGCGCTGCGAATACCGGCGCTGAGCGCGAAGGGCGCCCGCGGAAAGTTGCCGTCCTGGCTTACGTCCTCCAACCACGCTGCTTCGCCGCTCTCCCAAATTCGTCCCGGCAAACCGGCGCCGCGGGTGAAGGTACGTTGGCTGCTTTCCGCTACAAAGTCATGGATATCAAAAATTGGTTGCCGCCAGCTTTGGACATAGCGCAAAACATTCTGGTCGCGATCGAGACGCCAGAAGATCCCCAGCTCCCAATCCAGACTTTCACAAATTGCTTGCAGGGTAAGTTCGGCGGCCTCGGACACGGAGACGGACTGCGCCAGGGCGTGAGTCACTCGATATTGCGCTGCCAGTCTTCGCTCAAATAAACGACGGCTGCTGATGTCGCGAGCGATGCCGGTAAAGTAGCGCGTTCCGTTTTCCGTGTATTCACCGAAGGAAAGTTCCAGGGGAATTTCGTGGCCCAGCTTATGCAGACCCGGTAAGGCAACCGTTTCCCATTCGATATGGCGCCGGCCGGTTGCGGCGTAGCGCTGGATGCCCGCCTCATGCACATGCCGCAAGTAATCCGGCATCAACATGGTCAAGCTGTGGCCCAACATTTCTTCGCGGGCGTAACCAAAAGTTTTTTCGGCGGCGCGGTTGACGAATTGAATGATGCTGGTCCGATCAATCGTGATGATGGCGTCGGAAGCAGTTTCGGCGATGATGCGTGAGCTCTCGGCAAGTTGATGGCCGCCGGCTGCCCCTGTTTGTTCCGGCCCTGGCGGGCCACCCGATGGTTCGGACATTGTGATTGGCAAATTAGGCTTTTCTAAATACTCAGTCAAGCGATTGCCGATTGCCATTGCGGAATGCAGATTGACAGCCATGGACATCGCAGCTCTGGTTTTGCTACGGTGACCGCTCGTTCATAGCAAAGTGTTTTGAAGGTTTCCTGAATCTCCGTGAATCTACGCTCCCGCAACCAGAGAAGTTTTTCGCGAGCCGGCGAAGACGACATTCTGCGAAGGCTGGTCGCCGATCTGCTTCCTACCGATCACGCTCACAGCGCCGTCGATATCGGCGCAGGTGATGGCGTGCGCTGGTCCAATACTTACGCGTTGTTTAGTCAGGGTTGGCGCGGCCTCGGCGCCGAAGGCGATCCTGATAAGGTAATCAAACTTGCGCGGGCCTACCGTCAATATCCCAGGGTTTTTGCCTGTCGCGCCCAAGTGACGCCGCACACGGTGGTGCCACTCCTGCGCGCTTACGAAATTGAGAAAGACTTCAGTGTCCTCAGCCTGGACATTGATGGCAACGATTACTGGGTGTTGCGGGCAATTCTTTCTGAGTTTCGGCCGCGCTTGATCGTGACGGAAATCAACGAAAAGATTCCGCCTCCGATCAGGTTTATCGTGAAATACAATCCTGCATTCACGCTGCGCCATCATTTCTTCGGTTTCAGCATTGCGAGTCTGGCAGACTGGTGCGCGGAGTTTGATTACAGCATCGTGGCGTTGGAATACAACAACGCTTTCCTCGCGGCGAATGAGTTATCCGGTGTGCGGGCGCTTGAGGTTGAGAGTGCGTATCGTGAGGGTTATCGCGATCGTCCGGCGCGCCGGAAGTTATTCGCTACAAACGACGACATGGAGATCATCCACTCGCTGAGTGCGCCTGAAGCGATATTGTTTCTGGAACAGTTCTACGAAAAGTTTGGCGGGGAGTTTTACCTGGGCCTGGAGAAAATCGAAGCCAAACTGTAAGGGCGGCACTCCGTGGCCGCCCCTACAATTTTATCGTTGGGCCATTACGGCCATGGCGTGCGCCAACTCCTGACGCGTAAGTGTGTTCTCCGGCCGGAAGTAAAGTCCGTCAGCTTTTATCAATCCGTACTTCAACGCCACTGCTACGTAACCTTGCAGCGCCAGCGGAACCTGACCCAGATCGAGAAGCGCCAGCAGGCTGTTTTGTGATTCGGCTTCCGAACGATATCCCGCCGCGCGCACCAACGCCACCGTGGCGGCCAGCCGGGTCACCGCGCTGTTGGGCATGAAGCGACCGCCGAACGCGGCGTCCGGAAACAAAGGACCATCCGGCGCATTCTGTACACTCTCTACAAAGATCAAAGTTTGTTTGTCGTGCACGTCGCTGAAGCGAGGTTGCGCCGGCAAATACTGCGGCACGCGGCCTCCCAGCACGAGGGCCGCGGCCAGGTCGGCTCGCGACACTTCAAAGCCGGGACGGAAACGTTGGCCGAGCGGGAACATCACCATTGAGCGAACGCTCTGATAAATTTCAGCGCGCGCTTGCGGGTCCAACTTATCAATATCGGTTATCGGCTGGTACTGAGCGCGAGTGACGGCGAGCACGCCGGTAAACGGCTGCACGGTGCCAACCGGGCCCAGCATGTTATTTACCTTCACCTTCCAGGCGCCGGCTGCCGGGTCGTTCACTGCAACCCGCTCTTGTTTCCCGGTCAATCCCGGCAGGTTGATGGTATTGCCCAACCCCGCGCGTGTCCCTTTTGGATCAAACAAGCTGAAGTTCAGATCGTTGGGACTAAGCAATCCACCCCAGCCGATCTGCACGGAAGCCACCAAAGCGTTTTCCGGTATGGACAACGAAGCTTCGACAGTTGAGCCGGGAACCACAGCGCCGTCAAATATCTCTAGAGGATCATTAACGAACTTTACCTGACCCCGATCGGAGATGGCCCGAAACTGGCCGAACCGCCGTTGGGAAAAAGCGGCTTCCAACACGGCGGCGTGCGCGTTCAGCATTCCGGCGCCGACTTCGTGTTCATAATATTGAGCGAGCGGTGTGGCTGTGCGTTGCAGGATGTCGCGAATCTGCGCCGGCGTTAGTTGCGGGTTTGCTTCCAGCATCAGGGCAATAACGCCCGCGACCTGCGGTGCGGAGAAACTGGTGCCGCTGGCGGTTGTGTAATAAGGCAGCTCGACGGGAGCAAGACGTTTGAGATCGCTTCCGGCTAACCCTTCAGCGCCGGTGACGCTGACCACGCCCGTGCCGCGCAGGCTAACCACACTGGAACCGGGCGCGACGAGGGTGGGACGAAACAGCGCGCTGCCAAAATCTCCCCGCGAAGAAAAGTTTGCCAGGTGACCTTGAGTGTCAGTAGCGCCGACGCCGATCACCCACGGGGCCACCGCATAAGGATTCAGAGAGTGCAGTCCCGGCCCGGTGTTACCCGCCGAAAAGACCACGCTGACGCCGTTGTCCGCCAGCATGCGCGTCGCGATGTTCACGGGATCGTTCGTATCAAAAACGGTGTTCGCGGAAAAACTGCAATTGACCACGCGCACGTTGAAAGCAGACCCGCGCGCCAACAGGTAATCAAACCCGGAAAGCACGTAAAAGAGATTCAAGTCGCCGGCGCTGAGTCCCAGCACTTGCGCCTCGGGAGCGACACCGCTGAACTTGCCGCCGGATAACCTTCCGTTGCCGGCAATGACGCCGCTAACGAATGTGCCGTGTCCATAGAGCAGGTCGGTGTTCGCGAGATTGGTTACGTTAACCGGATAGTTGAAGCCGACGCCAAGACCCTGCGTGTCTGCCAACTTCACGTTTTGCACCACGCGTCCCGCGAGGTCGCCATGGGTGCCGTCAACTCCGGTATCCAGCACCGCTACGGTTACGCCTTTGCCGCTTACCGGCACGTTTGCGTTGCGGCTGGTCAGGTCGCCGTCCTGCCACGCGCGATTAACACCGGTCACGAGGCGGACATCAGGCTCGCTAGTCGCCTGCAGGGTGCGATTTTTGTATAGGGAACGAACCGCCGGGAATTTGGAAACTGCCAGGATCTGTTCCTTCGTGCCGCTCAGCATGATCATGGGCAAGACGCGATAGCGCGTGCCGCCGATGATCCCGATGCGCTGCAAGTCTGCGATATCGGAGTCCGTCGGTAAGTGATGATAGACGACGACAACGCCGATATCGCTGTCATCAGTGGGCTCATTCAGCAGTACCGCGAGTTCCGGATCGACGCTCTTCAAACCGGTCTGCACTCCGGTGCTTTCCAGTGCGGATGCAATTGCCGCCGCCCCGGTTTGAGTAAACGACTCAGCGCCTACGATGTTGATGCCGGCGGCTCCCATTGCGGTGACCGTATCGGCGCCGGTGATCGTTATGCCGTTTGGTGAAATCGAAAAGGTCCGACCGTCGGCGCCGGTGGCAGTGATCCCGTCAGCGCTGCCAATGGAAAGCGAATCCGCTCCGGTGGCAGTGATGCCATCGACAGTGACAATACTTCGGGAGTCAGCCCCGGTGGCCGTGATGCCATCTGCACCGGTTGCAGTTATCCCATCCGCGCCGGTAGCGGTAATACCGTTTGGCGCCGTGATCGCGATTGCGTCCGCCCGATAAGTTTTGCCATCAGCCCCGGTGGCCGTGATGCCATCTGCGCCGGTGGCTGTGATTCCGTCGGCCCGACGAATCGTGGTGCTGTCAGCGCCAGTCGCGGTTATGCCATTTGCGTTCGTCCCATTGAACCCATCGGCGCCGGTGGCTGTGATGCCATCCGCGCCCGTAGCAGTAATCCCATCAGCTCCAGTTGCGGTGATGCCGTTGGGGCCGAAGGTCAGGTACCCATCAGCGCCCGTCGCCGTAATACCGGAGGTGCCGACGTAAGTGATGCCGTCGGCGCCGGTCGCGGTGATGCCGTTTGAGCCGGTAATCGTCAGCCCTGCCAGGGCCGGCGCCGCAGCGCAGACCATCATCAGGATCAAGGCGATCAGTTTCCGGTATTGTTGGGAAGAAACTCTAACCATATCAGAACCAGCCCGAGCCTGCGTCGGGTGCCGCGTACTGGCCCATCCACACCAAAACTGCGAGGTATTAATAAAGACATGGGGGAAGATGAGCGACCGCGCATTTTATGGCAGTCTCGAAGAAGCATTTGTTGCGTTACTCTTCTTTTTTTATTTCCTCTGCGTAACCGCCTTTTTGAAGCCTGATCGCGGAAGTCCTGCATTCCGAATTCCCCGTATTCCGAGGTTTAGGAGCGAGCTACTGCCCGCTCGGCCGAGCGATAGCCCGACCCCAACGGTAGGAGCGCCACCACTCCCAATCAGTTCACCAGTTCCTTGTAGGTCTTTTGGGTGGGCAGGGCCGGTTCGACGCCCAGTTCCTGCTGCAAAAGCGCACACAGGTTTTCATACTGTTCCTTCACAGCCATACGGTTCCCCAGGGCGGCGTGGGCGCGCATGATCATGCAGTGAATGTCTTCGCGATAGGGATCATCGCGCAGGATGCGCTGCGCCATCTGCAGTGAACCCATCCAGTCTTCAGTTTTTTGCGCTACGGCGGCGAGCGCTTCCATCATGCGCAGGTATTGCTCCTTATAATAAGTGCGCTGTTCCTCCACCCATGGGTCGTAGCTGCCTTGCATGAATTCGCCGCGGTAAAGATCGATTGCCTTCTGATAGCTATCGATGCAGCGGCTGAAGTCCCTTTCGCGCCGCGCTGCCTCTCCAGCAGCCATCAGGCCCTCAAACTCTTCGGTGTCGATGGAGTAGGAAAACTCCGGATTGAGCTGGTAATCCCCGTCGCGATAGAGGAGGAAATTCTGCTTCAAAGGCTGATTGCTGTTTAGTGCTTTGCGTATATGAGAAACGGTCGGGTGAAAATTTTTCTCGACTGCCGCAAATTCGGTCTCGCCCCAGAAGGTATCGATAATCACTTCTTTGGAGGCACGATGGTGGCGCCGCGAAACGATGAAGCACAGAATGTCGCGAGCGCGGCGGGTGGTCCAGGCATCGGCTGCCAGGGGACGTGCCGGATCGCGTACGATTTCTACCGGCCCTAAAATGTTAATGGTCAGATCAGTTACGGGCTTAACTGAGATCACGGTCTGGGTCTGTTGGGCCAGCGCCGGTGCCGCGATTGAGCTTGAGGCCAGAGCCAGATCGCGCAGGTCAGCCGGCAGCAGTTCGATCGCTTCTTCGGCGGAGAACAACGCGGGCTGTTTGGTTACTTCCTGTTTCAACCAGTACTCATAGTCGTAACGCGCAGCGAGATCCAATGCCCGCCGCAGATGCTTAATCATGTTGCCCCCGCCACCGGCCGCGAGCGCACAAGCCGCCAGCGCGAGGCACGCCTGGGCCTCGTAGTAATAAAGACCGTGCGCGTGAAAATATTCCAACGCGGGCTCCAACTCGAGCGCAGCGGCGGACGATTCCCCTTGGGCCAACATGATGCGCGCGCGTGCCAGACTGGCGGTGTAAAAGCCCAGCTCGTCTTTCTCGCGCGGGCGCAGGGCAAGTAGACGATCGATTTGGCTGCGGGCCGTGACTACGTCGCCGGCTTGCAGACTCAACAGCGCACGCTCCTCCATTAGTTCCACGCGCGCGAGACTGATTCCCGCTTCATCGTAAGCGCGCGCCGCACGCTCATAAAATTCAGCCGCGCGGACCGGCTCACCGAGTTCGCGATATAAATTGCCGTAGGTTTCGAAAGTCTCAGCCCGCGACGCCAACAGGTTGAATAGTTGGCAGCGCTCGATGGCGTGGTCCAGGTGCGCTTCGCAAGCGCGCAGATCGCCGCGATAGAGATAGCAGCGCGCCATGTTCAGGTGCGCCGTGGCTTCCTGCGGGATCGGAGGTTGCTCGTCGCGCAGCATGCGTCGCAGCCAGTGCAGCGCTTCTTCAAAATCACCGCGCATCATTGCCGGCAGGCCCAGGTTGTGGGTGATTAGCCGGATATGATGCTGGTCGTTGCTTTCTTCAGCTGATTGGAGGGCGGCGCGAAACTCTCGCTCGGCTTCCGTCCAGCGGCCCATCGCCACCAGACAAAGCCCGCGAGTATTTCCGCACTTGGTATGAATGCTCGAAGCTTCGCCGGTCAGGGCCACCGCGCGATCGAGATGGGCGAAGGCCGCGTCGTAGTCCCGCTGGCGCCGTGCGAGTGTCGCCAATGAATGAAGGACTTCCGCTTCCGCTTCGCCATCCTGTTTTTCGCGCAAGAGCGTGGCGGCCCGCCGGAAAAGTGATTGCGCGGTTTCAAACTCGCCCCGTAGGCGTGCCGCTTCGGCGCGATGGGCCAGGGCGCGCGGGTGCGCCTCCAGTGCCGCCGCCGGCAATGCTGCTGCGAGCGTGGACAGCGAGGTTAGTTTTCCGCCCGCGATCCATTCGCCACCGCGATCGGCGATCACACTCGCGGCGCGCTCGAAATCCCCGGCATGGACCAGATGCCGCACGCCCTCTTCCCACAACCCCTGCTGTAAAAAATACTCGGCATACCGCGCGTGCTCCGCCGCGAGACCGCCGCTTCCCATTTCCGTTCGCAGGCGGCGCAGTAGAAAACTGCGAAACAAAGGATGCAGGCGGTATTCCTCGCCGCGATCGTCGCGGGCCACGGTCATGAAAACATTGCGGCGGACCAGGGCGGGCAATATTTCTGCAGCGTCCGACTCGGGATAGAGGCGGCGGCAGATTTCAACCTCCACGCGATCCAGCAGAGAAATGTTCAGCAGCAGACGCTGCACCGCGACCGTTTCATCTGCGAAAACTTCTTCCGCGAAGTAGTCGAAGATGTCACGTTCCGACTGGCGCAACACGTTCAGCAAATCCGGCACACCGGCGCCATTATCCGCACCTTCTTCTCGCTGCGCCGTCAGCGCCTGGCGCTGGGCCACCTGTCGTACCAGTTGCAACGCGGTGATCCAACCGTGCGTGCGCTCGCGATATTCATTCAGTTGTTCGGGAGTAAGTTCCAGATCAAATACGCGGCGAAACAGTTCCTGCGTCTCGCTATCGGTGAACAGCAGTTCCGTCCGATCGATAATTGAAAGCGAGGCCTGCGATCGTAGACGCGCAAGCGCGAGCGGTGGCATGTCGCGCGAGATGATGATGATATGCAGTACGTCGGGGAGGTAAGCAATCAGCCGATCGACGGCTGCATGCACCGGTGTGTCGGTCCCCAAGTGGTGATAGTCGTCCAGTACGACGATCAATTGCTGTTCGACACACTCGAGTACCTCCGTCAAAAAAACATCGACGGCTCGCTCGGGATGTTGGGCCAATTCGCCCGCGGCCTGTTGGAGATAGGAGAAAGTAACTTCCCCGAATTCGGGCGCCGCCTGCTTGATGCCGTGAGCGAGATAACTCAGGAAGACGAAGGGATCGCCGTCAGTGTGATCGAGTTGATACCAGACAAAGGGCCGCGCGCCACTGCGCAGGAAATCCGCCACCAGCGTGGTTTTTCCGGAACCCGCATTCGCAGCAACAACTGTAACCGGCCGTGCGAGGTTGGCCTCCAAACGTCCCGCCAGGCGAGGGCGGAAGAGTACTTCGGGCGCCGGCCTGGGCGGCAACAGCTTGGTACGCAGAAATAGACTGGGGCGCGGGGTAAGACGCCGATCTCCCGGTGGCACCGCTGTCGCACCGAGCGACGCTTTCTCGGTTAACCTTTCTGCCATTGACTGTCGCCCTGACCGTGGCGGGACTGCCGCGCAGATTAGCACACCGAATTGTTTCTCTTCTATGCCGTCAAGCGATTGATTGTATGGAAACGCAGGCGTCATAGAAGGGGAGTGCAGGCTTACGAAGTAACTTCTTCCGGCTTGGGTCGCAGACCGAGGGGCTGCAAGATAGGAGCCGGTGGTCGCACACCACCCGACCGAAGCAATTGATTATCCAGCACCCTGAAAGGGTGCGAGGCGTTGCATTTCACGAGAGCATGAGCTGGCACCCTTTCAGGGTGCGAAACTCGATCCCGCTACAACCGGAGGTCTTCGCTTCGCTTCGACGTCCGGCTACTCTCTGACAACCCTGCGGGTTGCCCACATCTCCTGCAGCGTTTGAGAGGAAACTTCACAGCTGATCGAGTCTGGATCGAGTCACCAATCTCCCACTAGTTTCTGTAGCCGATCATGCCTGCTCCTGCCAGTCTGGGACGGCGGCGTTCGGTACTTATGAAACTGTCTGCGATTGCTTTCCCGGAGTTACTCAAAGTGTTGGCGATGCGGGCCAGCGTCGCTGCGCGACCGTGACTATGGGTCAAGCCGACTTCGGCGTGCGTGTCCGTGAGGCCGCAACTCCTGAAAAGTTCGATGGCTTCCGGAAGCGTGAATGCCAGTTCCGGCTCTTCGATAACCATCAAGCTCTGCTTTGAGCGCATGCGCCACAGCGGAGCCGGAGGCAAACCGCGGCCGGTAATTAAGAGGTGCACATCCGAAGGCAAGAGTGGCAGCAAACGGCTAAAGAATGGTACGACCCATTCTGAGTCGTAAATACTGTGCAGGTCCTCCATCACTATGAGTAGTGGTTCACCGGAAGTTTCCAGCAGTTCGAAGACCAGCGTCTCAGCGAGAATGGGAAAGTCTTCCAGCGTTGCTTCGGCGACCAGGCGGCAAAGAGCTTCTCCTCGAAACGCCGGACGCGCCTGCTGCACGCACGCGGTCAGATATTTACAAAATGTCTGCGGGTCTGCGTCGGCCACATCCACTTGGTACCATGCGATCTGGCGCCCGCAGTCGGCCGCAAAATCTTCCGCCAAAATTGATTTTCCGGTTCCGGCGCGGCCGTTAAGAACGGTGGCGCTGCAGGCGTTGAGGCTCGTCTGCAGCAGATCCAGCAACCGCCGCCGCACGGTATGCGCTGGTTGAACGGGTGGGGTGATTTTATCGAGGATTAGGTTCATGATCAGGTTGTTTGATTTGCCGCCGCCGGCGGATTTTCAGAGTCAGTTTGGTTTCAGGTATCGTCGCAGACTCGCCAACGTTTTGCGGGATTTACCTCTTACTTAACGATGACCGTCTCAGGGCCGTGCGGCCCCTATCCTGCAGGTCGTCCACGCGCCAGGGTGTAGGCCGCCCTACCGAGGTCAATAAGCCGAGCCCGTTAGTTTCATAGAGCGCGGGACCCTGGTATTTCCAAGCCAACGGATCGTAAAGTTTGAACCGCAGACCGCTTTCGCTGGCAATGAGTTCCCGGCCGTCGGGAAGGGCGTAAACGCCCCCCTCTCTGAAGTCAGTATTCCGCACGGTTACACCCTTCCCTTCCGACTTACGGCCCCTGCCGGCAACCCTGAATCCTTCCCCTGAAACAAGCGAGAGTTTAGAAAAAGAGACTTGAGGAATTCTTGAGTTGTTCAACGCCAGGGCGCGGACAGGGGCGGAGCGAGCGGAATTAAGTAGAACTATTTCACCATTTCTCGCTGGTCGCGAGACTCTCGACAAATATCTTTTACTGAAGGTGGCAGGCTTGCCAGCCCGCGGCATGGGCTGTTAACCTTACGCTCTCCCTGCTGACAAAAACCTGACCTGAAGGAGTTTTCGATCATGAAGAAACATTACATCAGCGGTCTGATCCTTTCGCTGCTGGTTGCGGTAGCTGCAATCGCTTTCGTACCAGGGGCGGCCGCCGGCGAGACTCCCGGAACGGGCACGGCCATCGGCCAACCGGTTGCAGATTTCACCCTTCCCGACCCCGACGGTAAGACGCATTCATTCGCCTCTTTAAAGGGCAAGAACGGAACCCTCTTCATCTTCATCGCGACGCGCTGCCCCGTCTCAAACGGTTACAACGAGCGCATGGAAAAGGTTTGGCAGGACTACAGAGCGCGCGGCATCAACGTCGTCGGCATTAACGCCAACTCGACGGAGACGGCCGCGGATGTGAAAACACACGCGGCGGAGAAAGGCCTGACGTTTCAGATTCTGAAGGATGACGGCAAGGTCGCGGATCAGTTGGGCGCGGCAGTTACACCGGAAGCCTATCTGATTGATGCCTCCGGAAAGCTGGTCTATCACGGACGTATCGATAACTCGATCAAGGGTGACGCCATCATCTCCACCGATTTGCGCGATGCGATTGACAGCATGCTGGCGGGCAAGCCGATCGCTAAGACGGAGGCAAAGGCGTTTGGCTGTTCGATCAAACGCGGCAAATGATTACCTCTGCGAGTCTCCGCAATTGCTTGATCGCTTTGGTGTGTGGAACAGCGCTGCTGATTCTGCCGGGCTGGCCGGCGGCGGCGCGATCCGTCCCGCAACGCAAAACCAGCACGCGGCAAAAACGTAAGGCACGCTTGCCATCATTGATCGGAACCCAGATCCGCGTGATCGATGAAGCGGGCGTCAAGCGTTTACTGGAACGCGGCACGCCGCCTCAGGAGCGCCCGCTGCTAGTGAACTTTTGGGCTACGTGGTGTGTACCGTGCCGCGAAGAGTTTCCGGACCTCGTAAAGATCGACGCCGATTACCGCGACAAGGGTCTGGAGTTTGTCACTATCTCACTCGACGATCTGACCGAGATGAAAACTGCGGTGACCAGCTTCTTGCGGTCACAGCGGGCGAAGATGCCGGTGTTTCTGCTCGATGTCCCGGACCAGGGAACCATTATCGAACTGATCGATGAGACCTGGCACGGCGACATGCCGGCAACCTTTCTTTACGATCAAACCGGCAAGGTCGTTTACAAATACAGAGGCCCCATCAAGCCGGAAGAGTTACGGGCAGAGATCGATAAGCTGATTGGCATTAAACAGTAATTGTTGTTCCCGGCCTCCCGGCAGTAGGACAGGCATTCCTGCCTTTTCCGAGAGGCCATTGCCTCGGAAATGAGAGGGACAGGCAGGAATGCCTGTTCTACTGGCTCCCAATCAAAATGGAATCGATCACACCCGAAGTCGTCGCCGCTCACAATCTAACCGCAGAGGAATTCGCGCGCATCATTGAGTTGCTGGGACGCGAGCCGACTTTCGTCGAACTCGGGGTCTTTTCCGTGATGTGGTCGGAACACTGCTCTTACAAATCTTCGCGCGTTCATCTGCAGCGGCTACCGACCAAGGGCGAGCGCGTGATTGTGCCTCCCGGCGAAAATGCGGGGGTAGTCGACGTCGGTGACGGCTGGTGCGCCGCGTTCAAGATTGAATCTCACAATCACCCATCTTTCATCGAACCGTTTCAAGGCGCGGCCACGGGCGTGGGTGGAATTCTGCGCGATATTTTCACGATGGGCGCGCGCCCGATCGCCTCGCTTAACAGTTTAAGATTTGGATCGCTTGATCATCCGCAGCACGGCCGGCGCAATCGATCGTTGTTGGCCGGAGTGGTCGCCGGCATCGCTCACTATGGAAACGCGTTTGGCGTGGCCACGGTGGGTGGCGAAGTGGCTTTTGACGACGCCTACGCTTTGAATCCCCTCGTCAACGCTTTTGCACTCGGCCTGGTTAAGCGCGATCAGATTTTCTTTGGCAAAGCGACGGGCACGGGAAACCCGGTGCTATACGTCGGCGCCAAGACCGGGCGCGACGGCATTCATGGCGCCACCATGGCGTCGGCAGAGTTTGACGACGCAGCGCTCGCAAAACGCCCCACGGTCCAGGTGGGCGATCCGTTTCTGGAAAAACTTTTGTTGGAAGCCTGCCTCGAAGCCATGCGCAGCGGAGCGATTGCCGGCATACAGGACATGGGCGCGGCGGGACTTACCTCATCGACTTGTGAAATGGCAGCGCGGGCCGGCACCGGTATCGAACTCGATCTTTCGTTGGTGCCGCAGCGCGAGCAGGGGATGACTGCGTACGAAATGCTGCTGTCGGAATCACAGGAACGCATGCTGATCGTTACGCACGCCGGCCGCGAGCGCGAAGTGATCGACATCTTTCGCAAGTGGGATCTGGACGCTGTCGTGATTGGTCGAGTACGTGACGACCAGCGCATGCGCGTGATTCATAACGGCGATACAGTTGCCGACATTCCCGTCGCCGCATTAACGGACGAAGCCCCGCGCTACACGCGTCCGATGGCCGCAGGTCTCAGGTCTCAGGTCTCAGGTTTCAGGTTGGCGGAAGGCGAAAGTGACGGCGCGAAGTCAGTACCGCCTGCGATAGCGGGTGGGTCTCAAGTCGCAGAACCATCCGGGTTCAGTCAAAGTTCAAAGGTCGAAGATTCAAATTACAACGATTCGCTAATAAAGCTGCTCGCCTCGCCCAACATCGCTTCGAAAGAGTGGGTTTATCGCCAGTACGATCACATGGTGCGGACGAACACGGCGGTGCTGCCGGGCGCCGACGCCGCAGTGGTCCGCATCAAGGAAACCCGGCGCGCCCTGGCCATCAGTCTGGATGGCAACGGACGCTACTGCGCCGCGAATCCACGCGAAGGCGCAAAGCTGCTGGTGGCCGAAGCCGCTCGCAATGTCGTCTGCGTCGGAGCCCAACCGCTGGCGATCACTAACTGTCTGAACTTCGCTTCGCCCGAACGTCCCGAAGTGATGTGGTCATTCTCCGAAGTAGTGGACGGCATGGCCGAAGCGTGCAACGCGCTGGGCACGCCGGTCGTTTCCGGCAACGTGTCCTTTTATAACGAGACGGAAGGGCGCGGCATTTTGCCAACGCCGGTTATCGGCATGGTCGGGCTGGTTGATGACGTGCGTCGCATTGTGCAGCCCGGTTTCAAGAACGAAGGCGACTTCATTGCCCTGCTGGGCCGAACGCACGACGATCTTTCCATCAGCGAGTATGCCAGCGTGATTGGCGGGCAAACTCTGGATCAAATGATCGCGCAGGGGCGGGTGCCGGAGTTGAATCTGGAAACCGAGAAGGCAGTGCAGACGGCATGCTTGCGGGCCGCCGAGGCGGGCTTGCTCAATTCCGCACATGATTGCGCGGACGGCGGCATGGCGGTGGCGTTGGCGGAATCCTGTTTTACTTATCTGAATCGTGCCGCTCTCGGAGCCAACATAGATCTTACCGGCGAGTATTCCATTGCCGCGCGGCTGTTTGGTGAGTCACCGTCGCGCATTATCATCAGTTTCGCTGAAGCCGGGCTCGGCGATATCGAAGAGACCGTGGCCCGCGCCGGTTGTGCGATGACAATTCTGGGACGCGTCAACTCTGATCGACTGCGCATTCAAAGCGACGGCGTGGACGTTATGGATTTGAGTATTACCGAAATGGAAACTGCCTGGCGCTCATCGTTGGCCCAGCGGCTGCGGGCCGAGGTCATGGCCGCGGGGGCCGAATAAGTGGGCTGAAGGCCCAAAATGAGAAAGCCTGGGGCAAGTCCCAGAGAAAAGTTCCTTTTCAAATGAGTGAGCGCTGAAGGCGCGAAATAAATGAACTGCGACAAAGATCTCGCGCTTTCAGCGCTGGAAACTTTCGGGCGGAATAATCCCGGGCCGTTGGCCCAGGCTTTTTCATTTCGCGCCGTTGGCGCTTAAGTCGTAACGCGAATTGTTAGTTGTTAGTTTACGAGTACAGCACCGTCGTACACCTCATTAGATGCACCCGATAATCTACCTCAACCGGAACATGGTCGAAGCGGCAAAGGCGCGCATCGCTCCGGTTTCCTCGGCCCTGCTGTACGGACGCGGTGTGTTCACTTCAGTTGCGATCTATGGCGGCCGTCCTTTTCTCTGGGCCGAACATTGCGCCCGCTTGCTGGACCACGCCGACCGCGCGCGCGTGGATCGCAGCGCCTACAGCGAATCCGGCCTGGCAACTTGTCTACAGAAACTGATCGGCGTGAATCGCGTAGTCGATGGCCGCGCCCGCGTGGTCCTGCTGGCCAACAAAGGCCGCGATGAATGGATGACGAAAGCCGTTACTACGCGGAAGACGGATCTGCTGTTAATGACCGCGGACGCGCGCAAGGTTCCGGAGTCGGGCTTAACGCTGACAGTGTCGCCCTATCGCATCAATAGCGTCTCCGCGTTGACGGGAATCAAGAGTATCAGTGCATTGGACCAGATTCTTTCGTGGGAAGAAGCGCGCGCCAGAGATTTCCACGACGCGGTAGTCATGAACGAACGCGGCGAACTGGTCTGCACCACCATGGCAAATCTTTTTTGGGTCAGGGACGGGACGATCCACACACCTTCGCTGACGACCGGCGCCGTCGCGGGCGTAACACGCGGGCGCGTGATCTCGCTGGCGAGTGAACTGGCGATTCCCCTCGTTCAGGGAGTTTACGAACTGAACGATTTGGCCGATGCCGAAGAAGTTTTTCTAACGTCAGCGGCGCTGGGTGTCGCGCCGGTTACGACTTTCGATTTTCACCGCTACACGGTCAACGTCGGCAGCGCGATCACCATCCTGCGTGAAGGGTTCCGGCAACTGACTTTGGCGTGAGCCCGTCTTTGGCGAATCGGGCGTCGCGGTTGCGAGGCGTATTGAGTTCCAGCTTTAGCTCGAGTCTCTCACTACGCAAACTGAAGTTTGACTCTGATCACCTGTTGGCACAGAAGCTCAATTCAGCTTCGTCTATTTCTTTGCCAGCACCACCGGCGCTTGTTCGGCAGCCCTTATCTTCTCAAAAAAACTTCGCACCGAAGCATATTGTTCCACCGGGATGGTAATTGCTTTTTGCGCCAGGGCTCGCTTGAAAGTCAGCTGTCCGTCCTTCACTTCATAACTGGTGCTGTAGATGCCGAACGGTGTGTCAAGTTTGACGGCATCCGGCAACTCATCCACATAGAATCCCGCAGGCAGCATAATGCGCACAGTCTCATTGAAAGCGCGCGCGTCGAGCACGACTGCGTGCGTGCGTTTACTATCGGTAAGAAACAGCGATTCGCGCCGCGAAATGATAGCCGGCTTGAAAACCAGCAGCCGATCCTGCATCAATTGCCCATAGCCGAGCGCCGAAAAATCCACACTGAGATCAAACTTGCCATCATTATTGCTATCTACCGGATCGACCTTGGTAACTTTCGCGGAGTTTGCGCCGGTCGTAACCCAGCGTTCGATCATTCCCCGGTAGTTGGCATTGGATAACGAGTGAAACGCCCGCCGTTCTTCGACGGCCGTCTGGCCAACTGAACGTTCTTTCAAGACGGCGGTAATCGAACCATTCCCATCAAGCACGACATCGGCTTCGCGGTCCAGGCGGCTTGACTCGGGTGCGAGGGTTGGCATGCGCATCAGACCGCCGGAGTCTCCCGCGGCAATCAATGCAAAGCTTCCCTGCTCGTCATCCGGTAGATCGCCCACGGGCGTGTGTTCATCGGTGGCGTCGAAAATCAAAAGTCGTCCCAGGCCGGGGTGGCGGATGACTGTTGCGACCTGCGTGTCATCGGCCACCTTGATAGCGATGATGCAGTGGTTGAATTGATGCGGCGAAGGCCACTCTTCCCGAACGTAGGAGGAGTCGCCGGAAAAGATGCCGACGGGATACGAAGTAATGTTCAAGACCTTCAACATCGCCCGCATCAGGTTCGCCTTATCCTTACAATCGCCGTACGCCTTGGCAAAGACCTGGGCCGCGCTGTGCGGGCGCATGCCGCCACCGCGACTGACGCCGATGTCGATTGAAATGTACTTAATACCTTGAACAAAGCGGCCAATGGCGCGAATCTTGTCCAGCTCAGTTTTAGCGTTCGCGGTCAGCTCGCGCGTTCGCGCCGCCAGCGCGTCGTCGGCTACGGCTTGCGGATCGTGCAACTCGCTGAGCCAATGGGAAACTTCAGTCCAACTAGCAAAAGTCTTAAAACTTGTGGGCTGAGTATCGCCCTGGGGATAGAAGCTGACCGCTATCCGCGGCGCCAAACTAGAAACCTCAGGACTGTTCGGTTCGGGCGAAATCGGCGCCAAATCGCGCAACTCCCAGGTTGAAACAGAACCGCTGGAAACAGCCTCGACGTTCGCATGGTTGAAAGTAACGGCCTTTGCGTGCCAGCCATCGGGCAGCGTCAGGACGTACCGAGATAAAAGTGTGGGTAGCCGGTTCTGGAACTGCCACACGTTTTGAGAAAAGATAGATCGTTCTTCAGTTCTGGTTTCATAGCCGAAGATGGAACCGGCATCCGCGTCGTCAGAGGCGTCAATCACTTTGTAGCGAGATTCGTTGTAAACGTCGTTGGCATCTTCGATCGCATCAACCGTCTGATCTTTTCCGTACTTCTTCACTGGAAGCGAAGGCCGGATCAGCCACGCATGCATGTCGCGGACTTTGCCGGCATCACTCTCGTAAAACTCCTGAGCAACTGCGTACTTCCGGCCTTCGCGCAGTAGGATGCGAACCGCGTATGAAGTCTCGGTGACGATGCGACCGTCGGTAGTGACCGTCGAGCGCTGTTCTTTGTGAAGCACAACTGCCGGTACATCCTTCTCATACGCGGGGGTGCGCGCGGTCATGACCTGTTGCAGCCAGAGCGGCGTCTCGTCACCGGCGAGGGCCGGAGCGACTAAGAATAAGAGAAGGAAAAGAGAGCCAAGCAAGCGACAAAGCATTTAAGTATTCCTTTGCAACAGACGAAACAGAGTTGAGAAAGACAGCAGACTACCGGGCATCAATTCGCTGCCGCCTTGAGCGTGATCGTATGGTCGTCATTTTGCCGAAAAACATCAAAAAGTCTTTTGAGCGCCGGGTAGTTGACGACGGAATAAAAAACCTGGCCCCCACGGCCAAAGAAGAAATCCCGATGATAGAACAGGGTGCGCCCGTCCTTACTCACAGCCAGCTTAAAAGCCTGACCCGCGATGTTCTGGGTCATCGGCGGCGTGACCGACGCCGGCGCATCGGCGTTGTCCAGGGTGAAACCGGCGGGCAGCGTGATTGCAATATCTTCCGCTTCCGACCACGCATAGTGGAAAAATACGGGCTGCTTCCGATCGCTGGTGGTGAATAATGGTCGCGCCCCATGCTCGAAGAAACCCGGTTGCAGGAACAATCGTTTGCCGGTGCGTTGGGCATAGCCTGGTATCCGAACGTGATAGGTGTAAGTGAAGGGTTTATTCGGGTCGGTAATATTCTCAATCTTGATATTGGTTACTTCCGCGGTACTCATTTGAGCTTTGACATTCGCTCGCAGCGTATCTTCGCGCTGCGTCGGAGAGTCGTCGTCGTTGGCTTCTTTCTTCTCAAAGTCCATGTGACCGGAGTACTCCAACCGCACATCGCCCTCGAGCGTGCCGTCTTCCTGCAGACTAAACTTCGCGCTTCGCTTCTCCTGGGATTTCTCCGGCGGCGCCATCTCTGTCTTCACCCAGACCGGATCTTTGGCATCCGTAATCAGGGCTTGCTCACCTTCTTCCGGCCAGCCGAGCATGCCGAAGGGCGTGTACATCTCTGCCGGACTGAAAAACTGCCAATCGCTGCCGACCCGGACAGCGATGAAAGATGAACCGAGAAAGTAGAGGTTCGCGAGGCTTTTATCAAAAAACATGTCGTTGCGGTTACCGGAAAGCGCGAGGCGGGTTTCGAAGCCCGCGGCCCGGGCCAGTGCGGAGAAGAGCAGGTCAATACTCGATCCCGCGCCGATCCCCCGCTTGAGTGTGTCCGCGGGACTTTTGTTCTCTTTGACTTTGAGTTTTTCCTCGGTTGTCATTCCGGAAGCATCATCATTGATGTTTTTGATCTTTGTGCGGCAAAAATCATATATGCGCTTCAGTTTTTCTTCGGGAGTGGTGGCATCGCCGATGATGTCGGGAACGGCCTTCTTGATGTCTTCATTGACCTTCATGTCGTCTTTAAAGATTTCGAAAAGCTGCTTGCCCTTCTCCTTCCAATACTTTTCGGGGTCCGTCTTTTCCCCGTCGCTGAAGTAAAGGAAAACCCAGGACCGCACTTCGTCTTCCGGCGGCATTCTCGCCTCTTCCCGGAAGGCCGGCATATTAATCATGCTCAACTTATGGAAGTCGTTTTTGTCTTTAACGAATCTCGCTTCGCCCATATGAAACGGCTGGTAGCGCATCCCGGCGAAAGGCTTGAGGTAATACGTAACCGTCTGAACCGGAATGTCTCGCTGAAACTGCAGGCGCAGGTGGTTGGCGCTGGCTCCGGGATGAACTTCCCGCCAGCGGTACTCAATGATCGAGTTTGGTTCGACGCCAGGCAGGGCGAAAGACTTGGCTTTAACTTTCACACCACTGATCTTGACGATGGTGCGCTCAAAGACATCGTCCTTCTTGAGTTCGGTGATGGTGCCATCGGCTTTGATGACGCGGGCCGCAATGTCTTTTACCTTGCTGGAGGCAAAGTATTGTAAATCGACTTTGCTCTGCGATTCTTTACCGCGTTCGGTAAAAACCTTGATGCGAACGTAGTGTGTCAGGACTAGTTCGTCGGGATTGCTGTCATCCACGCGAACTTCCCAGAAAAGGGCCTCGGCGTCTGAATCCTTGTCGACCACCGGCGTTTTCAGGGCGAGTTCCGCCGGATCGATGGCGCGCCAGTCATCAGCCAACGCCGGGATAGCGACGACCAGTAATAAACACAGTAAGGCAGTGGGGAATACAACGGGACGGGGAAACTTCATTTGCGTAAGGCCTTTCGAGGTGAAATCTATCGGGGTCGAGGTTGAGCGCTCTTAGTTGAACTTAATAACTCTTGCGTTGCTTGCCCGGCCGGGGCGATTTGAGCGGGCATTCTACTGGAAAGAAAATTAAGCCGCAAGATGGTTGTTCGGCAGAGTTTCCGGCGGGCGATGCCGGGAAATCAGCTGTGCTATAATTTGCGTCCGCACTACTCAATTTGCACGTTATTTGTCAGGAGGACCGTTTTATGGCCACGGAATTGAAGCGTTCGGAACCGGCGCTGAACCGCATTGAAGAGATGTTGGGTTCTGAAGCACGCACGCTGCTTGATCACACTTCCCAGACGATCCTCAAGGACCAGCTCAATTTGCCTGGCCCCGACTTTATCGATCGGGTGTGGAGCCAGTCAGATCGGTCCCCCGCAGTCTTGCGCTCGCTACAAACGCTTTTCAGTCATGGCCGGCTGAGCGGCACGGGTTATCTCTCAATCCTGCCGGTCGATCAGGGCATTGAGCATTCCGGCGGCGCTTCGTTCGCGCCCAATCCGTCGTATTTCGATCCTGCGAAGATCGTCGAGTTGGCGATGGAAGGTGGCTGCAACGCCGTAGCCTCGACCTTCGGAGTGCTCGGCAGCGTGGCCCGTCGTTACGCGCACCGCATTCCCTTCATTGTTAAGATCAATCACAACGAACTGCTGACACTTCCTAACAAATTCGATCAAGTTTTGTTCGGCACCGTCAAAGAGGCGCACAACATGGGCGCGGTTGGAGTTGGCGCGACGATCTATTTCGGGTCCGATGAATCCACCCGGCAGATAAAGGAAATCGCCGAAGCCTTTGCCGAAGCACATCAGTTGGGCATGGCCTGCATCCTCTGGTGCTATCTGCGCAATTCCAAATTCAAAACTCCCCAGGGCGATATGCACTCGGCGGCTGATCTCACGGCGCAGGCAAACCACCTGGGAGTGACGATCCAGGCGGACATCATCAAGCAGAAACTTCCCGAGCGTAACGGTGGGTACATGGCAGCACAGGAGGCTGCGGGCGGATCGTATGGCAAGACCAGCAAACTGGTCTACGAGAAACTCACCACCGACAACCCGATCGACCTGGTCCGTTATCAGGTAGCCAACTGTTACATGGGGCGCTGCGGTCTGATAAATTCCGGCGGCGAATCAAAGGGGGCCAGCGACATGGCCGAAGCAGTGCGCACCGCGGTAATTAACAAGCGCGGCGGCGGCACCGGGCTAATCTCCGGCCGGAAAGCATTTCAGCGGCCGATGGATGAGGGCATCCAACTGCTGAATGCAATTCAGGATGTTTACCTGTCCGAAGAGATAACGATCGCTTAAGGAGCGGGAGCAGGATAGGAAAGAACCATTTTCCATATATCATTTTCCAAATGTCATTTCTCACTGGTTGCGTGAGCTGATGCTCTTAGATTAGGGCCAACACCGATCATTGAACTAAATGAGAAATCAAAAATGATATATGGAAAATGGTTCCCCCTGCCCCTGCTTCCCCGCATTTGAGTTGCGACATTCATTGGTGAGCGGTGGTTCGGCTTCATGGCTTCTGATCCGAAATTCTGGATCGTGAGTTCGCAAAACCTTTTAGAACTTTCCCTGCCCCTTTGCGTAATAACAGCGCAAGCCATTTCTAATCGCATCTGTCCCGCAAACTTAAGTAACATCTGGAGGTCATTCCCTTGTCGAAGAAGACTCTACGCCGCTCGTTTGTGAGCGCGCTCTGGCTCTCTCTGGCGCTGCTGATTTCAGTTTCCGCGAGCGCCCAAACCGCCGGCAACACACGCCTGCTTCGCTTTCCCGACATTCATGGCGACAGCGTCGTCTTCACTTATGCCGGAGACCTTTGGCTGGCTTCGCGTTCGGGCGGCCAGGCCCGGCGCCTGACGGCCCATCCCGGCAGTGAAGTATTTGCGAAGTTTTCACCTGACGGCAAGTGGATCGCCTTTACCGGCGACTATGACGGCAATACCGATGTTTACGTGATGCCGGCGGCGGGCGGCGAGCCGCGCCGTCTGACCTGGCATCCCCAGGCCGATCAGGTCCTGACCTGGACGCCGGATGGCCAGCGAATTCTTTTCCGTTCAGGGCGCACCAGTTTCTCCGGACGCTTCGACAAACTTTTCACCATCAGCGTCAATGGCGGGTTGCCTGACGAATTGCCTTTGCCCGCCGCCGGCCTCACTTCGTATTCGCCGGACGGGAACAAAATTGCCTACAACCGCATCTCGACTGAGTTCCGCACCTGGAAACGGTATCGCGGCGGCTGGCAGCAGTACGTTTCGATCTATGACTTGAAGAATAACCAGTACGACGAAGTCCCGCACACTGACGCGGCTGACACTTTCCCGATGTGGTCCGGCGATGCCATCTACTTCGATTCGGATCGCGAGGGCGTGATGAACATCTATCGCTATGACCTCGGGTCAAAGAAGCTGAAGCAGATCACGCACTACAAGGAGTATGACGTTAAGTGGCCGAGTCTCGGCAGCGGCAGCGATCCGTCGATCGTTTATGAAAACGGCGGCCTGCTGTATACGCTCGATCTCAAAAGTGAAAAGACCAGCCTGATCCCGATCACGGTCGAGAGCGATTTGACGCTGACGCGACCGACGTACGCGCGCGCTGAGCGCTTTATTAATAGTTTCAGTCTTTCGCCGTCAGGTACGCGCGCGTTGTTTGGCGCTCGGGGCGAGATTTTCACTGTCCCGGCCAAGAAGGGTGATGTGCGTAATCTTACTGCGTCTCCGGGAGTGCGTGAGCTTTGGCCGACCTGGTCCCCGGACGGCAAGTGGATCGCCTACTTCTCAGATCGCACCGGCGAGTATGAACTTTACGTTCGCTCGCAGGACGGCACTGGCGAAGAACGGCGCATCACTCGTGACGGCGCCGCCTATCGCTACGGACCAAGCTGGTCGCCGGACTCCAAAAAAATAATCTTCGGTGAAAAGACGTTGAAGCTGTTCTACGTGAACATCGACGACGGCAAGCCGGTCCAGATTGCCCAGTCACGCAACGGCGGCATTGACGACTACGACTGGTCGCCCGACAGCAAATGGATCGCCTACGCCAGGGCCAACGACAACCAGTTTTCCCAGATCCATCTCTATTCACTCGATCGGAAACAGTCTTATCCGATCGGCAATGGCATGACGCCGGACTCCAGTCCGGTGTTCGACCTGAATGGAAAATATCTCTACTTCTTCTCGGACCGTAATCTGGCGCCGACGTTCAGCAACTTCGAATTATCCTTCAACTACAACAACACGACTGGCATCTACGCAGTGACTTTGGCGGCCGATACGCCTTCGCCTTTTGCGCCGGAATCAGACGAAGAAAAGGGTGCAGCCGCCACGCCGAAACCACCGATGCCGCCGGGCGCCGGTGGCTCTGGCGAACGTGGCAAACCGGGGACTGGCGGTGGCGACCCGACTGCTGCGAAACCTGCTGAGCCGGCAGCGGCGGAAACTCCAAAAGAGGAACCCGCAAAAGAGCAGCCGAAGAAGGACGACGTCAAACCAATCAAGATCGACGTCGAGAATATTAGCCGCCGCGTAGTTAGTCTCCCGATTCCGCCGGGAAGTTACAACGGGCTGTTGGCCGGGAAAGATCGACTTTTCTATCTGCAGAATCCGCCGCCGCAACCGCAGGCGCCGGATGCCACAGCGCCACCACCGCCCGCTCGTGTTCTGCATACCTTCGATCTGACGAAGCGTGAAGACTCGGCGCTCTTAACGGGTCTCACCAGTTACGACATCAATCGAGCGGGGGACAAAGTTATTTATCGTGCCGGTCCGGCCTTTGGCATTATCGACGTCAAGCCGGGCCAAAAAGTTGGCGACGGGCGGATCGAGCTGGGCGGACTGGAAATGAAAATCGATCCGCGGGCTGAGTGGAAACAGATTTTCAACGAAGCCTGGCGCATCGAGCGTGACTTCTATTACGACCCCACAATGCGCGGCCTGGACTGGGCGGCGATCAAAAACCGCTACGAAGCGGAACTGCCTTACGTCGCGCACCGCAGCGATCTCAACTACATCATCGGCGAAATGATCGCGGAACTCAGTACGTCGCATGCGTACGTTTCCGGTGGCGACTCTCCTGACGTGCAGCGAATTGGCGTGGGACTGCTGGGCGTGGATTTCGAAGCCCGCGACGGTTATTACCGTTTCAAGAAAATCTACACCGGGGACAATTCGGCGCCCGACACGCGTTCGCCGCTGACTGAACCCGGCGTAGTAGTTAAAGAAGGCGACTACCTGATCGCGGTAAATGGCCAGCCAGTGCGGGCCGGGGACAATCCGTTTTCCTTTTTCGAGAACACGGTCGGCAAGCAGGTCATTCTGAAAATCAACGACAAGCCTTCCGATGCCGGCGCGCGCAACGTGACGGTGCGTCCGATTGGTAACGACCGCGGGTTGCGCTATCTCGACTGGTTTGAAAACAACCGGCGCAAAGTTAGCGATGCGACCGGCGGGCGTTGCGGTTACATGTACGTGCCCGATACTTCGATCCTGGGCATCAATTCGTTTGCGAAATCTTTCTATGCGCAGACGGACAAAGATTGCCTCGTGGTGGACGAGCGTTGGAACAGTGGCGGTTTCATTCCCGACTTTTTTGTCGAGCGTCTGCGGCGCCAGTTGCTCAGTTACTACGCGCCGCGCGAAGGGAACGACTTCAAAACACCCGGCGCCGCTATTTATGGACCAAAGGTGATGTTGATCAACGAGTATGCAGGTTCGGGCGGCGACGCTTTCCCGTACTATTTCCGTCGCTACAACATCGGCACCATCGTCGGTAAGCGCACGTGGGGTGGTCTGGTGGGAATTTCCGGCGGACTGCCCATGATCGACAACGGCTCGGTGACCGCACCGACGTTCGCCATCTGGACGGCGGACAATGGCAAGAGCGAATGGGTCGTTGAGAACAAAGGCGTCGAACCGGACGTCGAGATGGATGCGCGGCCTGATCTGGTAGTTGCGGGTCATGATCCGCAATTGGAAAAGGCGATCGACATCCTCAATGAGGAGTTGCGCAAGAATCCACCGCGGCATCCCCCGCGCCCCGCTTATGGCCCACGGCCCTAGCGACAGGAGGCAGACGGCAGGAGGCAGGAGCAGACGGCAGGAAGCAGTCGTGCGGTTTTAGTTTTTGACTTTAACTGCCGACTGCTCCTGCCGTCTGTTCCTCGCCCTGCCGTCTGCGTTTTGGTTTATGGGTTAAGAACGACTAAAGTCTCTGCCAGCATGGCCAGCAGCTACCAGCACATAAACTTCGAGATCGACCAGCGCGTGGCACGAATCAGTTTTGCTCGTCCGCCCTTAAACATTTTCAACATCGCCATGATGCGCGAGATGGCTCACGCGCTGGACCACTGCATTTCGCAACGCGATCTGGCCGCCGTAGTCTTTGCGTCGACGCCGGACGGAAAAGCATTCAGCGCCGGCGTGGCGATCGAAGAACATGTGGAAGAGACGGTGTACCAGATGCTGGATTCATTCCACGTCATCTTTCGCATTTTGGAACAACTGGCCCGGCCGACAATTGCCGTCGTTGATGGACCGGCGCTCGGCGGCGGCTGTGAACTGGTCGCCGGTTGCGACATTGTTATCGCTACGGACCGTGCTCGCTTTGGTCAACCGGAAATCAAACTTGGCGTGTTTCCTCCGATAGCCGCCATCCTGCTGGGCCGGATCATAGGGGAAAAGCGCGCCCGCGAAATGATTCTGACTGGTGATGTGATCGATGCCGGCACTGCGTTGCAACTCGGGTTGGTGAATCACTTGGTGCCGGTTGCCCAACTGGAAGCAAAAGTAGAGGAAGTCCTCACGAAACTGCGGGAGTTATCGGCCGCAGGACTGGAGATGGCCCGTCGCGCGTTGGATCTGGGACGACAATCAATGTTTGACTCGACCCTGCAGGAGGTTGAGAATCTGTATTTGCTCGAGTTGATGAAAACCGAGGACGCAACCGAAGGCGTCAAGGCGTTTATGGAAAAGCGCAAACCTGAATGGCGGCATCGCTGAGTTAAAGGCATGGCTGGCAGTAAGGTCCAACACCTCGTGACACGGATACGTTCACGACATCTCGGCGGTCGGCCCTCAGATTGGAGGTCGGACCGACGCGTTCTGCTGCCTGGTTTGGTGGCCTTCTTAGTTATTGTCGCCCTCTTGGATTTTCCCTTTGTTCATGCGCAGACGCGCCGGCCGCGCACTCAGGGAGCACATTCAAAACCCGCCATTGAGTTCAGCGCTGCTAATCGTTCCCTGGTGGAACACGCGATTACTTTTGCCTGTAGCGAACGCGTGCGAGATCCGTTCGGCAGTGTTCCTATTGACGAAATGCAGTCGCGGCCTTCGATGCCGCTGGGCCACCCGGATGCAGTTGCCGGCGCGCGGCGCGCGCAAAGACTTTTGCCGGAAGCCCGGACGCTGGTTGCCACCGCGCTGATTCAGTTGGCCCACGAGTATCGTGTTTACCAGAGCCCGCGGGACCAGCTTCGCATTAAGAGCGCCAGCGCTCGCATCCAACGGGTGACGCGCGTCAAGCCTGATATGGAAGCTCGCGACAATGCCAGCGTTTTTCTGAGAGACCCGCGTACAATTCACTTCGGCACAATCTTTCTCGCGAGCCTGCGTTCCGATGAGGCGATGATTAGCGTGTTGGCCCATGAGTTGACGCATATTGCCGATGGCCGCGCGGACGGGCTGCATGTGATGTTTCGGGCCATCGGCCGGCGCGCGGCCAGTCGCACCGGGCAGCGTATTGAGGGTCAGCGCGCGGAAGAGCTGGCCTGCGATCTGGTAGGCGCGCTGGCCGCAAGAGCTTTCGTTCAGCAGACGCCCAGTTGGGAACCGTTGGGCCGGCGTTTGGCGCGCTCCCTGGAGCATAATTGCGTCACGGAAGACGAGGGTGATGAAGAGCATCTCTCTCCGCGCAATACCATTCGTGCACTCTTCAGCCTGGATCTGTCATTCGCCAGCACACTGCTTTCCGATCGACCTTAGGTAAAGTGGGTTCAGTTTGAAAATCTCATTAGCACCGCACTTCAGTGGTGATCGAGATGGGCCAGATTTAATTAACCGTTTTAACGGTTTTCCGGAGTAAACCCGTGGGAACGGTCCGAAGGTCAACGTATCGCCCATGCCACCTGACTGAAGTCAGGTGCTAATGAGAAGATGAAACTGACCCAGTACCTGCTACATCCGTTCGTTGACATCGACACTTTCGGTTCCTATGATCGCCGCGCAGGATGACTGATCGACTCAAGCCACGAAAGTTTTCCCCATTCAGTGAAGCAGGTCTGGGAACCGACAGCAGCCAATTTGTCGGCGCGCGTTCCTGCGCGACTTCGTTCCGCGTCCTCATCCTCCTAACTCTGTCGTTGGTATTTAGCGCCGCGGGTTGCACCACCGATCGCGAATCGCGCAGTGTGCGACCGCGGCAGTTGCGCGACGTTCCGGCAAACAAGCTGGCGTATCGACTGGAAGCCGATATCGACCCGCCCAAGAACCTTGGCGACGAGCCGGTGGATAAACTGGGACCGGTTCAGGATGACTTCAACAATCGCCGCACCGACGATGCGCTGCTGCGCACAGTGGTTTCACCCGACGGCCAGCGCGTGCTCGCGTTGTACGGGACTGCCGATGAGCCCAGCGAAAACTTTCGCATCGATCTCTATTCGACGGACGGCAATTTTCTGCGCAACCTAACGCCGCCGGATCTGGCCGCTTCGTTTCAGGAAGCGGTGGCCTGGTCCTCCGACAGTAACTTCATTGCCTTCATCGGGCGGCGGAGTTTGAAACCTACGCCAACGCCGACGCCGGCCGAACTAGTGCCGGAGTTTCCCACGGGTTCGCCGCAGCCGAGTGCGACCATTGCGCCGAGCTTTGCGCCGGTGCCGCTCTTCAACAGTGAACAGATTTATCTTTGCAATCGCGACGGGTTTGATCTTCACCCGCTGACTACGCGCGAGGGACTGATTTACTTTTACATCGCGTGGGCGCCGGACAATCATGCGCTGGTGGCCCTCGCGTGTCGCGAGGCGGAATGGGACACGCGCGAAAGGGAATACAAATTACCGGCTGGGCGACCGCGGCTGGTTTCGCTCGAAGGCAAAGAGCGTCTGCTCGATGATGATTTGGCGGAGGCGGCCCCGGTGTGGTCGCCGGACTCATCGAAAGTTGTCACAGCCTTTGACACTGACGTCGGCATCTACGACGCCGGCGGCAAGACGCCGACGCAGGCGCGCATTAAGTTGCGCGATCTTTTGATCAAGGCGTCGATCGCTAATGAAGAAAAGAAAGCCGGTGCTGCCAGGCAGCCGGAAAACGCCAACGGCAAAGCTCCGGCAAATGGCGCAGCGCACGCTGGTGAAATCCCGGTTTCATTCAATCCGATTGTCAGGGTGGAGTGGCCCGCGCCGGATCAGATATTCCTGCAGACCGCATTCGTCCGCATGTTCCCCAACGATCCGGTCAATAACTTTCCCCGCTGGCATCTTCTGGTCCTGAGCCCGCAGGCGGCAGTGCTGAAGTAGGACAGGCATTCCTGCCTGTCCCTTTTCTGTTGCAAAGAAATTAGTAACGGATGGAATCTCACCGCTTCGCTGATAGGTTGAACACTGAAAGGACAGTCAGGATACTGTCCTACCATGTTCTACAGACGTCACCTCCCCCACTGGCAAAGAGCGGAGAGCGCACTTTTCATCACATGGCGACTGTTCGGATCACTCCCGCGAAAAGCCTTTCCTTCACATTTTAAAGACCTTGATCCTGGTAGGCAATTCTTGCTTCTCGATCGCGATCTGGACAAAGCACTTTATGGCCCCACTTGGTTAAAAGATCCGCGTGTCGCCGAGCAATTGGTGACGTCTTTACACCGCGGCGCAGAGCAACTACAGCTCTTTCGTTTGGTCGCCTATGTGGTGATGTCCAACCACGCCCATATACTCATTTGGCCACAGGCGCTTTTGCCCAGGATTACAAAAGGGTTTAAGGGCTTTACCGCGCGACAATCCAATAGAATTTTGAATCGAACGGGCGAAAGGTTTTGGCAGGATGAATCATTTGATCATGCGGTGAGAAATGAGAGCGAGTTTTATCGGATTAAGAGCTACATCGAACGGAATCCCGTAAAAGCTGGACTGGTTGCTAGTCCTGAAGATTGGCCCTGGTCCAGTGCTGCTGGATAAAGTAAGACTGACGGTTCTAGGTGTTGCTGGGGAAAATAACGGGACAGGCAGGAATGCCTGTCCTACTTACCGACGGGCCACAGCAGCGAAAACAGTTTTCCCAGAATCCATAAACTGGCACCCACCGCTAACGTCAGCACCAACCAGAATTTCCAGTAACTCGTAAACGCCTGGTCCCATCCGGGATAAACGGATCGCGAGACATTCACATTCATTTCGGCTGGCGTTAAAAGGCGAGAAAGCGCTTGCATGATGAAGTACCAGCCGAAGGCGTATACCCACGCGAGTTTATCCACCCGCACCTTTTGCAGCGCGAAGATGGCGACTACGAGACCGCCAAGGTGTGCGAGGGTGGAGCTGAAAACGATGCCGTAAGGCCTGACTACGTACACGTACCAAATCGCCAGACCCGGCACCAGCCAGATTGCCGCTACCCGAATCAACACCGGTTGTCCCCACAGCATCCCAATGCCCAACATCAGATTGCCGATATTGCACATCCAGAACATATGTCCGAGTTCATTCGTGCGCCAGTAGTGAATGCCCTGGGCCAAAAAGAAAATCAGCGGCAGGATACCAAGCAGGCGAAATCGCAGTGTCAGTCTTTGGTCCACTTTTGGGAGTTGGTGTCGCGGGTTCGAAGTTGTAAACGGTACCGGACGCGACGAGCAAACTGATCGTTTGCTTTACATGAAAGCACACGGAGACGCAACCCTCTGAGAGGGAAATGCAAGTTGAGTGGCTGTACTCGACGCGTTGCGTCGAGGTGACTTTAGCCCAGCCTGTTAAGGCTGGGTATGGGGTCCTTCCAAAAGTGCATCCGTCGCGTAGCGTAGGAATGAAAGAGCGGCGTTGCTTCATGGTGTCACTGACGTGACGCCCGAGCCTTTGATGCTGTGGAATCCCGGGCTTGCAAGGCGAGCGTGATCTGGTGATCGCTTCCGAATGATTGCGCCAGGGACTCTGCTGCGACCACGCCCGCAAAGCCACCACCGACAACTAATACCTTCGCCATCTTACGCCGCCTTTGCGGGCGCCGGCCGGCTGCGTAAGCGCACGACTTCGACTGAGCACTTCGCGTGCGAGACTACGGCCTGGGACACCGAACCCATGAGGAATCGCTGCCACGGGCCATAACCGTGAGAACCAACGATGATCAGATCGGCGTTCCAACGTTCTGCTTCATCAAGGATCGCAGACGAGGGTGGACCGTTGCAGACATCGCCGCTAACGCCGACTACGCAGCCCAACGACTGTCCCAGTTTTCGCAGCGCCGCGTCTTTGGCGGATTCCGCTTGTTCGCGGGCGGCGCAGTCCAGTTTGTCAAAGTAATCCGGTGGGAGCGCCCAGGTTTCCGGAGTCGGCACGAGGGGTAGTTCGTAGGCAGTGATAACTCTGATTTCACTGTGCGGCGGCCAAACTCGATCGGCAACTTCCTTTATCGCAGCATCGCTGCAGGGCGATCCATCTACAGCCAATAGAATTTTCATCATTGCTCCTTCTTCGCTGGTCCAGCTCACAAACCTGGCATTACGCGATCGATGCGTGTGACTGGTTTACGGGAAAGTTTCATGTGGTCCAGTTCTGCAGCCACTGATTTAGTTCGCTTGGAAACCAGGTGTTTCAGCGACCGCGCTACCAGCACGGGGCAGGGTGCCTGCCGCAGAACGCGATCGACATTTGAGCCGAAGAGGGTCCGACTGCCGAATCCGGCGCCATGTGCGCCGATGCAGATTAAGTCGATGGCGTTTCTTTCCGCGTAATCAAGAATCTCCCGATAGGCTTGTCCTTCGCTGACCGCATTCTTGATGTCACACCATAGATGGGCCTCGGCCGGTACCGCTTTCTGCAGCCGGCGCGCCGTTTTGTGATAAGCGCCTTCTTTGCCGAGCGGGTACCAGGAGATCTCCGGTTCTTCGAGAGAAAACCGCGGCAGCACATGCAACAGATGCAACTCCGCTTGATACTCCTGTGCGAACGATAGCCCGTAGTTGAGGGCCCGTTCCGAATAGTCTGAAAAATCGTACGCCACCAGAACTCGTTTCAGATCAACGCGTGCAGTCCCGGGCGCGACCCAGTCGCGTTCGTCACTGTGCATTACGAGTACCGGGCAGGGTGCGGTGCGACAGACAGATTCCGCAGTCGACCCCAGCAGGGCCGCACGATGCGGACGCCGGCGCGAGCGCATGACAATCAGGTCGATACTCGCGGCTTCCGCTGCGTGCGTGATGGCTTCACCAACATCGTCGCCGGACACTACCACCGGCTGCCAGCGCAAACCCGAAAGCTCCGCCGGATCGACTCGCTGAAAGAATGCCGCCTGAAGTAATTCAGCTTTCTGCAGGCTAACCTTGCTTTCGTCATTCGCGGGCAGATCTGAGCGGGTCTCGCAGTGAAGCAGAATCAGTTCGGCATCGTAAGCACGTGACAGCGCCAATGCATAGCGCAGAGCGTCTTCGGCATCGGATGTCAGATCAGTCGGGCATAGAATGCGTTCAATGTTCATGAGAAAATTACAGGAATCGTTCCCCGCCTCCAGCCGTGTCTTCAGCAATGACCATGCCGGGGCGCTGTGGGTGCTCGAGTGCTGCGAAATGTTTGTGAATGCGCTGTCGCTGGGATAGCGGCGCCGGCGCGCTGTGGCCTTTTCCTCAATCCGTGGGAAAGTTTGCTCAACTCAAACCAAGCCCCGCATTGTCGAGTGGCTTTGCGCAAAGAGTCTTTGACGGCTCTTCAAGCGCTAACGGCGCGAAATGTAAAAGCTCAGGCCAACGGCCTCGGTCACGGTGCGCACCGGTTTGCAAGGGCTGAAAGCGCGCAATCGATTCCTGTCATAGCAGCCATTGCGTGAACCCGATAGCATTTCGCGCTTACAGCGCTAAACAGGGTCGCTCGGTTGACTCCTGGGCCGCTGGCCCAGGCTATTGCATTTCGCGCCGTTGGCGCTTGAAGACGACCTGATGGGGGTGCAATTCTGATGGCCCAGAAACTGGCCGCGAGCCTGGGCATGGCGGTTGGGATTTCTTCCGGGGCGAACTTCCTGGGCGCTTTGATGGTGCAGGATGAAATGGGTGGCGAGGCGGTAGTGACAACGATCTTTCCGGATGATAACAAGAAATACCTGAGCACGGATTTGCTGCGCGAAGAGCCAGTGAAGGACGACTATCTGACGCCGGAGGTCGAGCTGCTTAGCTACCAGGCATTCAAGAGAGTTTGCTACACCTGCTTTGACAATGATGGTTAGCGGTAATGGCTCGAGCGCGAGTCTTAGACTTTACGGTGTTGGGGAAAATCCCGCCAGCGCCAACGGCGCGAAGTGCACAGGCCAACAGCCTGGGATGAGACCGTCGTATTTGTTCATGCGCTGAAGGCGCGAAATCGAATCCTTGTGAACGGTGGTGAGTTTGATAGCAAACTAGTATTTCGCACTTTCAGTGCTAGCACGTTTTCTGTCGACGGAACCCTGGGCCGCCGGCCCAGGCTATTACATTTCGCGCCGTTGGCGCTTCAAATACGACGGCCTTAAGCTGCCTTTTTTGTGCAAGCGGCGTCTTTGGTTGAGCCAGAACTAGTCCTATTTACGGTTTGATCGCCACTTTCAATACTCCGTCCTTGCGTTCTCCGAACAGGTGGTAAGCCTCAGCAATGTTGTCCAGGCTAAAAGTGTGTGTCAGTAACGGCGTGAAATCAACGCGACCGCTCTTCACTACCTCCATCAGCCTCCGCATGCGCTCTTTGCCGCCCGGACACAAAGACGTAACGATACGATAGTCACCGATTCCGGCTGCGAAGGCTTCGTAAGGTATCTGCAGTTTGCCGGAATAGACTCCCAGACTTGATAGCGTTCCCCCCGGCCGCAGACTGCGCAAAGCGCTTTCGAAAGTTTCCTGCGTACCAAGAGCTTCGATGGCCACATCGGCGCCACCACCTGTCAGCCGCTGGATTTCCGCGACCACGTCCATTTCGCGATAATCGAGCACTACATCGGCGCCCATTCTTTTAGACATCGCCAAACGGGCATCGTCACCATCGATACCAATGACGAGGGTTGCGCCCATCAGTTTTGCGCCCGCGGTAGCCGAAAGGCCGATAGGTCCTTGCGCAAACACGACAACCGAATCTCCGATGCGGATATTGCCTGACTCGGCACCGCTGAAACCGGTGGAAGCGATATCAGCCAGCAGCACTACTTGTTCGTCGGACAAATCATCAGGAATCTTGGCCAGGTTCGCCATGGCGTGCGGCACCAGCAGATATTCTGCCTGTGCGCCGTTGATCGTATTGCCGAAGCGCCAACCGCCCAGCGCTTCATAACCCGCGCCGTGACCGCATTGCGAAAGCTGGCCTGATAGGCAGGCCCGGCATTGGCCGCAAGGTGTGATCGCGCCCACCAGCACACGTTCACCGACTGCGTATCCCGTCACACCGGGTCCTAGTTCCTCAATAACTCCAACGGGCTCGTGGCCAATGATTAATCCGGATTTTACGGGATACTCGCCGCGCAGAATATGCAGGTCGGTACCGCAGATAGTTGTCAGCGTCACGCGGATCACTGCTTCGCCAACGCCGGCCCGAGGCCGCGCAACCTCTTCCACTCGAATGTCGTCCTTCCCGTGAAAGACATTTGCTTTCATAGTTTTCATGTTGCCTCCCTAAGATCGGAACCATTGCCACTCAATGGCAGGGACAGACAAGAAAGTCTGTCCTACTTATATGCCAGCTGCGTGCCGTGGGAATTTCGTGAGAATTCAGCGGAGAATTCGTAGTGTCTGCGGATTATGACGAGATTGCTGCGCGCTTATTCGCAGTCGAGCAGAAGTCATTCATCCCGCAGCATGGGAAGGTGAACTGAGAACGTGGAACCGCGTCCCGGTTGCGATTTCACCTCAACGCGGCCGCCGTGCAGACGGGCAATGCGTTGTACGGCCGGAAGTCCGAGGCCCGTGCCACCTTCGGTGGTGGTGAAAAAAGGGTTGAAGATCTTCCGCAGGTCTTCCTCACCGATCCCGCGACCGGTGTCGGTAACTTCGATCACGGCTTCGGCGCCAGAGTGTGCAGTTTGATCCTGCGAGGAGCGATAGAGCCGCACATCGATGCGCCCGACATACTCACTGGCCTCCATCGCATTGATGATCAAGTTGAGCACTGCGTCTTCGAGTTGTGCCGCGTCAACCGGCAGGACAATCGGGTTGTCCGGAGCGTGGAATTGGACGGTGATGCGGGCATCGGACCGGCCGAAGACCTGTCCGCGCGCCACGCTCACAGCCCGGCGCACGACTTCGTGCAAGGCGGTTGGTTTTGTCGCCAGAATGCGCGGTCGCGCGCGGCCCAGCAGGGCGCGCACCGTCTGATCGATACGCCCGACCTCGTTGCGAATTGCTCTCAAGGCTTCACTGTCGGGATCGTTTGCGTCGCGGCGCAGCAGCAGAATGTCGACTACGCCCTGAATACCCGCCAGCGGATTCTTTATCTCATGGGCCAGACCGGCAGCCAGTTCACCGACCAGAGATAGTTGGGCTGCTTGCTGCAGTTCGCTCTGCAATCTTTTTTCTTCCGTGACATCGGTGTTCACGACCAGCTTCTGCTGCGGCGCGCCGGTGATATCACGCACTAAGGTCCAACGGCCTTCGACGACGATGGCCCGCCCGTCCCGGGTCACCTGATTTAGTTCGCCCCGCCAGTGGCCCGTCGTTTCCAGTTCGCGCTGCGCTTCTTCAAACTCGGGGGGCAGATCCTCGAACAGTAGTTCCTGGGCATTCTTTCCCATGGCTTCTTGAGCCGACCAGCCATAAATGAGTTCCGCGCCTTTGTTCCAGTAAACAATCGTTTCGTCAAGGTTGCGCACCAGAATGGCGTCGTGAGCTTCGTCGAGCAGCGCGGCTTGCCGGCTGATCTCTTCCTCGGCGAGTTTGCGCTGCGTGATGTCGTGACGAATCGCGACGTATTGATAAGGCTTTCCGTCCGCACTCAGAAACGGAACGATCGTAGTATCGACCCAGTAGATCGATCCCTCGCTGGCGCGGTTTCTGATCTCACCTTTCCAGACATTGCCGGCAGCAATCGTGGTCCATAGTTCGCGGATGAACTGCTCCGAATGAAAACCGGAGTTGATGATGCGATGGTCCTGGCCCAGCAGTTGCTCGCGCGAGTATTTCGAAATGCGACAGAACTCGTCGTTTACATAATTGATAATGCCGCGCTGATCCGTGATGGCGACGATGGTGGATTGATCGAGGGCGAACTTGATGTCCGCGATCTCTTTGAGAGACTGCTGCAACTGGTCGGGTTCGGCGGACGAGCCGGCCCGTGAATGTTTCGGCGCGTGATCAGTCATTCAGGAGATTAGGGCGTCACTCCGTGGGCGCCCCCTTCGTCCGTTGAAATGGGGCGCCCACGAAGTGACGCCCCTACTTTCTCAGATTAGGAGACTTCGCAAAGTCACGCCGGCAGCGACGCGGCTGCCTCTTCAAGTTTTTTCAAACGATAGCGCAGCTGATCGCGTGAAATACCAAGCATGTCCGCAGCTTTCGTCTGATTTCCGCCGCTGCGTTCGATCGCCTGGCGGACGAGAGACATCTCGACTTCATCAAGCAAAACTCCGTTAGCGGGCAAGCGAAACTGCGATGATTCGTTGCTGCCCAGTGAGCCGCGACGGATTTCCTCGGAAAGATTGCGCGGCAAATACTTCACCGTAATTTCGTCGGCATCTTCCAAAATCATGGCGCGCTCAATGACGTTTCGCAGTTCGCGAACGTTCCCGGGCCATTCATATTTGCGAAACGCCTCTAGGGCTTCCGGAGAAATACTGTTGATGTTTTTGCGCAGGCGTTCTCCCAGACTTGCGAGATAATGCTCTGCCAGCAATCGCACGTCGTCGCCGCGCTCACGCAAAGGCGGAATGTCGATTTGGATGACAGCCAGGCGATAAAACAAATCCGCGCGGAACCGTCCGGCTTCGCCTTCGGTCCTGAGATCGCGGTTCGAAGCCGCAATCACCCGCACGTCGAGGGGCAAATCTTTTAAGCCGCCAACCCGGCGAAATGATCCTTCCTCCAGCACGCGCAAAAGCTTCGCCTGCAAACTCAACTCCAGTTCGCCGATCTCATCGAGAAAGAGCGTGCCGCTTTCCGCTTGTTCGAACAGTCCTTCCTTGCGCGCACGCGCATCGGTGAAGGCGCCCTTTTCATAGCCAAACAGTTCACTCTCAATCAGCGTGCCGGGCAGCGCCGCGCAGTTGATAGCAACGAAGGGAGCGTCGGCGCGCGTCGAATGATAGTGAATTGCTTTGGCAACCAGATCCTTGCCGGTGCCAGACTCACCCTGCAGCAGAACGGAGGAGACTTCGCTCTCGGCGACTTTGTGCGCCAGATCCAACATCTCGCGCATGGCCGGCGACTGGCCCACGATCTGGGCGAAGTTAAACTGCTGCGCGCGTTCGCGGCGATAGATCGACACTTCGCGGCGCAAACGCGCGGCTTCGATACCGTTGCGAATGGCGACCTGCAGTTCGTCGAGGTTGATGGGCTTGCCAATAAAATCGTATGCGCCGCCTCGCAGCGCCGCGATAGTTTCATCAACCAGCACGTTTGCAGTGATCATGATCACCACCGCGTCGGCTTGATGACGGCGAATCTGACGCAGCACGTCCAGTCCCGATCCATCAGGCAAGTTAATGTCCAGCAGCACTGCCGCCGGAGTTTCCGATTCGAATAAACTGAGCGCTGCGGCCACCGTTTCGGCCTCGATCGGTTGGTAGCCCCAGCCGCGCAGGGCCTCGCCTAGCGACCAGCGAATCATCCGCTCGTCATCAACGACAAGGATTTTCTGATTAGTAGGTTTTGAAATAGTTTTTCCCACTTTCCATCGCCGCCCCGGCTGAGCTTGAAGGCGGCGGCCCGAAGTATACGAGAGTCAGCCTTGCACAAAAAGTCGTTGTGCCAGTCGGTCCTGGGCCAGTTTCATCTTCTCAGTCGTCCGCTTCACGGACTTTATTTCATCGTGGTTGCTGTCCCAGCGATGAAGAGTGTGTGTCAAAGCTCAGATATCACGACTTCGTTTTTACGCCGAAGGCGTTGGATAATTCAGCCCAGGGTAGCACCCTGGGAAAAACGCAACCACCCCCTTCCTACCCTGAAAGGGTTGAATAGGAGCTGGCGATGGTCCGGCTATTTTACCCTTTCAGGGTGATGAATCACTCCACACATCTTGCCCAGGGTGTTAGCCTGGGCTGAGTTATTCAACGCGTGCGGCGTGAGAACTTGAGTCCTGACACAGACTCTGAATCGCCGGGCTACTGTAATTCGCCCGCTAGCGCGAACGAGGTGGTCACCGTTCCTCCGTCCGTTTCCCGTCTGCTGTTTCGTTTACGCGCCCCGGGTCATCGTCCGAACTGATTCCGGTTCACGCTCCGCCGCCAGATGTTGTTGGAAGAGCTTCGCCGAGGCGTCGAGGAAATCGTAGGAGGTAATGATTCCGACGAGCTGATTACCCTCGACGACGGGCAGGCACCCGATTCGCTGCTCGCGCATAAGCGTGATTGCTTCCCAGGTTGGCGTGGTTGGAGAAACCGTTAACGGATTCGCAACCATGATCTCGCGCACAGTAACGAGGGTCATGTTTTGTTCGCGCCCACCGGTGCTGACCAGGTGCAGCAGATTCCGATGCGTGATTAATCCGACCAGGGCACCGTTATCATCCTCGACCGGCACGTGCCGAATGTGACGCCAATCCATCACGCTGGCTGCGAGGTCAATCAGATCGTCCGGCTGGACCGTGAAAAGGTCCGTCGACATGAATTGGCCGACGGTGCGATAACCCTGCGCCCAATCAACAGCCTCCGGTCGTTCCACCGGCCAGGTGTGAACCGGCTTTTCTTTCTTTTGCCAGGCAAGCATCGTTGCCGTCAGTTGACGCAGGCCGTTGTCCTTGGGTCCCGCCGGCATGTTCGCCAGAGACTTCAAGATCCAGCGTGCCCCGGTCTGCCTGCTGCTCACCCTTTCTTCGATGATACCGAGATACTTGTCGATGTCGCCGGGCTCAACCTTCGCGTCGCTCAAGCCCTGCCGGGCCAGCGGCAACAAATGATCTAATACCAGCGTCGCCGCCGGATAACTCTGGCCATCGACCCAATTGAACTGCGCATCGAGGCCATGCCGGGCCGCACGGAAAAAGTTGGACTTCGCATCGTCAAACAACATGCGTTGGGAAAGGTCGCCATATTCCTGCGGCAGCGCCAGCATCAATCCGGCAAAGAATGCGGCGTTGGCAATCTCGTCGACGATGGTTGGTCCGGACGGCAGGGCGCGGTTCTCAATGCGCAGGTGGCCCACTCCGTCTGCCACTCCATAGCACGCGCGATTCCAACGCCAGACCGTGCCGTTGTGCATGCGTAAAGCGGATAACTCAGGAATTTCTCCGCGCGCCAGTACCTGGAATGGATCCTCGTCAGGCTCTGTGATCATGATCGGACGGAAGCGAGAAATCTGATCATGAAAGAGCGCAATGACAGATTGCTGCAACCAATCGTCACCGAAACTGACGCGCGTCGGATGACTACGAGCTAACTGCGGTCGGGACCTTTCATCCGTCGAGTGCTGGAACAAGGCCACCCGGGTTTCCTGCCACAGGCGGTGGCCAAACAATACGGGCGAGTTGACTGCGGCTGCCAGCACTGGCGCCGTAATCGCCTGGGCGACGTTGTAGTGTGCGACGAAGTCCGCCGGATCCGTTTGGAAGTGGATTTGAAAACTGGTATTGCACGACTCCATCATGATGTTGTCGTGCGTGATCTGGAGTTCGTCCAGGCCTTTGATGTGAATGGAAAACGGGCCGCCGCGCAGGCGAATAACGCCACGATCCAATTCGTGATAGCGGGAAACGGGCGTCAGGTTCTCCAGCGTCAAATCAGACTTGCGTAACGTGGGAAGAATTCCCGCCAGCAATACGTCCGCGCCGAGTGTGGCGGCGCTGCTGCGGGTTTTCGAGATCAGCGACTCCAGCTCACTCTTCATTTCCCTGAAACAAGTTCCGCTCAGCAACAACGGTGTGAGGTTGGCTTCTAAATTGAACCGGGCGATCTCTGTGGTTAGCCGATCATCCTTGGCGTGCTGCAGCACCTCGAGGGAGATGGGCGCGGGCCGCAAGTCACGATCAATGAGGAACAATTCCTGTTCGGCCCCGATTCTGTCCACACCGCTTTCCAGGCAACCGTTTTCCAGCATAAAGGCCAGCGCCCGCAAATCGTCGAGCACGGCCTTCATGAAGGCCTGACCTTTCTGTTGGTCGAACTCTACGGTGTTATGGTCGCCCATTCAGAAGTTGCCTCTAACTGCGTTACTAAAAACTCGTGCTATGCGTGCTTGGTTAGTGAACAGGGCAAACGATATGCCGCCTGAATTGCTGGAGTTTGTTAACTCGCATGTGTTAGCCCTGCGAACTTTCACCCACAATGCGGGTTTTCACTTAGTAGGAATTTGGCGTGAGCTCTCGCGAAGCGCGACACCGCTTTGGATTGCTCCGAGTGGCACCGACTTTGTCTGTGATCTAGTATCTCAACAATTATCACAGCCTGGAGTCTGTGCCACTGAAATCCAAAGCGCCGTCGCCGCTTCGCTCTGCCGGCGCACTCCATAACGGCGTGCCGCCCCTACAATTCACTTCTTCGGATGACACTCAACACACTGGAACATCGAGATGTCGCCGAGATTGATGGGATGTTTGAACGGCTGATCGGCTTTATGACAAGTGTCGCACTTGCGATCCGCCATCCCGCCCAGATCCACCGGATGCTGGACCGGCACAGTCTTGATCACCGTGGCCGGCCTCGCAGAATCGGATAACACCGTGTGGCAAACGTTGCAGTCATTCGAAATCACTTTGCCGGTACTGCTGACATGCTCGCCATCATGACAACGGAAACAGCCGGAAGAGTAAAGATGGCCGATATTATTGGGATGACTTTCCCAGTTCGTCTTCATCTCCGGAAAGAAATAGGTCGTATAGATCCGCTGGGTTTCGCTGATGGCATTCTTCACCAGGGCTTCTTTTTCCCGGTACAGGTCGGCGTAATTCGAACGGTAGAAAGTATCCATGCTTGCCGCGATCGCTTTTACCGCCTCGCCTTCCGTGTTGTAAGGCTGATTGAGAGCGGCGATCGCTTGCCGCTTCAAATACGGCAATGACGGATCCAGCTTGCCGGCGTTGAATGATTGATCCACCGCCACGTCCGGTGGCAGGTAGGCGTGGGCCGGCCGGTTGTGACAATCGATGCAGTCCATGCGCCGTTGCTCTCCCGAAGAGATTTGCTCGGCGCTTAACGGCCTGGCCCGATCAATATATTCAGTGACTTTTCCCTGCCGGTCCTTCACGCGAATCCACGGAATCACCTGCCGGTGACTGTCACGCGCAATGTATGTAATCTCGTTACCAAGGTTCATGTGCCAGTGGATTCCGGCCACCGGGCCCGTCTCCGGATTACCGCCCCCGACGTTTATCAGCATGCGCGTCTGGCGCAGAGAGTTCTGCTCGTCATACGAATAGTGATTGAAAGTTTTTAGCTTCGCGCCATAAAACTTGGAGGGCCAATGGCACTGCCCGCAGGTTTCATTCGCCGGACGCATGTTGCGCACGGGAGTTTCAATCGGTCTGGAGAACTTATTGAAGGCAATGGAATAGAGTTGATAAGCGCCGTTCAGTTTCGAGCGCGCATACGACTCCGCGCCTGACCCGACGTGACAGTCGACACATCGCAATTGCGCGTGTGACGTGGCCTTGAACGCAACGTACTCCGGTTTCATCACCGAGTGGCACGTCCGGCCGCAGAATTCGACCGACTCGCTGTATTCGTAGGCGCGATAACTGCCAAAGGCGCTCATGAAGATGAAGATGAAGGCAACGCTGATCAGTGTGAACGCAATGCGCCGTTGCCGGGGCTCGTTCAAATCGATTTTCGGGTACGCGGCTATGTCAGATTCCGGCCAACGCCGCCGGCGTCGTCGCTCCAGCAGCATGACGGCAACGATGACCACAATGCCGAAGATCAGGATCGGTGGCAGAATTGTGTAGGTCACAATTCCGAGGTAGGGATTGTCAGCCGTGCTCGTGAATTCAATCAGGAACAGCAAAATGATGCTGGTCAGACTGGCGGCAACGATCACTGCGCCGGCGAAGCTGATGTAGTTGCGGAAAAGCGTCGGTGGTTTTACGGGATCGGCTGCTTCATCGGTCATAGGGTTTGGCCTTCTCTTTTTGCAATCTGCAAACGCAAAAACGCACGCCTCTCAATGACGTTCACTTGCAACCCAACAAGTGAAAGCCATCGAGAGGTGAGCTCTTCAGAACCTAAAAGCCTGAACCGGCAGCAACCCTGGGGCCGCCGGCTATAATTGCTTCATGTACGCGACCAGCGCTTTCGCCTGATCGGCTGTGATTCCTTTTTCGCCATAAGCCGGCATATTGGGAGGCTTCTCGCCCTTCTTGCCAGCCATGATTGCTTCGATCAGCGGATCGTCAGCCTTGGTTTTGTCGAAGCGTTTTTCGCCGGCAGCTCCGTGACACACAACACACTTCGCTTTATACGTCACCGTGGCGTCAAACGGATCGTCCGCTGTTGCTCGGGCGCGAACTGGCGCGGGCGCCAGCAGTAATGCCGCAAACAACGCCAGGCCAAAAACACTAACCGTCAAAGTAATAAGTCGCGAAACACTTAATCTCATGATTGCTACCTTCCTGGAAACTTCCCCATGCGGGGGCTTATGAACTTCCTAATATGTACACGGCAATGACTGTGCCGTGGGAAACCCCAGCAAAGCGACATTCGCGACTGTTCATTTGCGAGCTTTTCCCCACCCGCCAGAAGAATTCCCCCACCCTGATCACGCCTTCTCGATTACTTTCTTGTGGCAGCTCATGCATTTCTTGGAAATAGGCGGAGGCGTCGCCAGATCCGGTCTGGCTTTTACAACCGCGTCGTGACAGGCGCCGCACGTGCGATGGAATGCCTGCTGGTTATTCAGGACCGTTGCCTGCTCGCTTCCTTCGAACTTGAGTTGTGGGATTGAGGGCAAAAGTTTGGGCTTAGTCTCTGCGCGCGCGTGGCAGTCGGTACAAATGTTTACGACCGGCGCATTCGAGTCTTTCTCAAGCAACTCCGCCGTTAAGGTCGTGGTCCGATGCGCAGGCCAGACCATTTTGTGCGGCGGGTTTTTCGCCGCCTCCGCTTCAGGCTGGGCGGTGTGATGGCATTCGACACAAGCAACTGATTTCGTTCCGTCCGCACTATGATTCTTCGTGATGTGGTCGGCGTGATTAAACGTTACCTGACCGAGCTTTGATTCCTTTGCCAGGATGATTGTTTCCGGCGGCTTCTGTTGAGCATTCGGCGCGCCACCTATCGGGGCTTGCGACGGGCTCGAAAGAAGCAAACTTGAAAAAACAACAGCCGCAAGAATCGTCATAACGTTCATATTCATCTACCTTTCAAGAGGCCACTCGTTCTGTAACGCAAACTGCTAGTTTGCGATGGATAAGTGGCATTCCATGCGCGCGCAAACTAACAGTTTCCGCTACAAAGAAACCGAGGCCGCCTTCAAAAACGCCATTCCCTGCCCTTGTGGCAGCGAATGCAAACTGTGAAATCGTCGCCACCGAACGCGCGCTTACCATCGTGACAGGTCATGCAGCTCAGGCCTCGCGCAGTCGCGTGATGATTAAGCGGCTCAGGCGCGCTGACCTGTCGGCGCTGTGGCAAACCGGCGCGCACTTGATGACACTGATTGCACGTAACTTTCTGATGCTTTGCATGATTAAAGCCGACGCGAAATGCGACGGCTGATTCCGCTGTCCTGGAATAGCCGCCCGGCTGATGACAGGTGGCGCACGATGAAATATCACGGTCGCCGGATTTGGCCTGCGGTGTGTGGCAGCGATAACAAGTCGCGTGCGCATTGAAGCCGGCCGGGATCGAAAGCGCTACGCCGCCACGCGCGGGCCGGTGACAAGTGGCACAACCAAGACTTCCCATGTTGAGGTGACGGCCGTGATCGAAGTTCATGCGAAAACTTCGCAAACGCGGAAACGGTTTCAGCGCGCCGCCCGAGGCGTCGGTGTGGCAAATTGTGCAAATCGGCCCGCTCGTACTGGCGAACTGCTGCGCGTGACATCCGGCGCAAGGTAGATGGTTGTTGCTTCCCGGCATCGGTGGACGTATCGCATTCGAATCGCGCCGGTGACAGAGGGCGCAAGGTAAGCGCGCGTGGTTTGCATTTTTGTGCTGAAACTTTGAGTAATCGAGATCAGCAGGGAATTGCATCTGCTGCGGTTCGCCTGACGATGCCAAGACTGATTCAGCCGGCACGGTTGCAATCGTTGCCAGGGCCAGCGCTCTCACAACCGACAGAAGTGTCAGGCCGGCTGTGGCAACTAATACAACGATCATGATCCGTTTTATCATCAACCTTATTTCTTAGGCGGCGCGGCCAACGCAGTAATCGCCTGCAAATGATTGGCCGGCACGCCATCGCGGCCAAAACTCACATGGCACTTCGAGCAGGCAAATGCCGGATCCTTTTTCTTCTGATCGATTTCGAAATTCAAGATGCCACCATCATCAGCGGTAGCCGTGATGTGACATCCGTCCTGGCCGCCGCATGATTGCACCGGAACTTTCCAGGTCTTCGAATCGAGCGTGTTGAGGGTCTCGACTTTGTGACAGTCCAAGCAACTCAGATCTGGGTGCGCGCCGCCTTCGTGACGGAAGGCGCCGGCGGAAACGCGCTGGCTCCAATGCGACTGAATGAACGGATCACTGACTTTCATCACCTCGAGCAGCTTCGGATCGAAGTCGACAGTTAGCGCCGCGACGGACGGCTTTAACTGATGGCAAGCCTGGCAATCCTTTGGCTCCGGCGCGACGCCGGAATCCGCATTGTGACAAGTGAAGCAGACCGCATGACTGTTAGGCACCGTTTTGAAAGCGCCCTTCTTCAACCAGAACGCGTCGCCCAGTGTCTTGGGAGGCGGGCTCAAATATTCTTCGCTCGATTTGCCCTGCGGTTGATAGGTCTCGTGACAGACGGGACAACTCTTGGGAGGACCGGTTGGTTTCTTTTCCTGAAAAGAAGCGTTCACGAACAAGGCCCTCAAATCTCGAGCAGCGTCGTTGAATCCGACGACGTCGAGGTGTTTGTCATGCGGAAACGCAACGCCGAATTCGGACATCGTGGTGCGGCGTTTCTTTGCCGGATCGGTAATATCGCCGAGACTGGGGAACAGATAACGAGTGGTATCGCGTGGACTGACGGCGACGTGACAGTTGGAACAGATCACGGGCGCCGGTCGCTCTCTCGCGAAAAACTGCTGGCGGTGACAAGTCAAACACGAAGAGTGTTCGGGGAAATCGGTGACATCGGGAAAGGCTGCGTCGCCTGTTCGCACCTCCTTCCAGTTTTTAGCAGGAAACTTGTGACAGGACGCGCAGGCCAACTTCTCAGTAACAACATGAGTCGTGTGCGAGAACTTCGAGTAATCGATGCGCGGAACTTTAGCGGCGACTTTCTTACGCGTGACGGAGCGTGGCGTGGGTCGCTGCGCCTTGACCGGACGCGAAGTAGCCGCAGCCGCGAAGCACAACGTTACCAGCGCAGCCAAAACTGCGCACAGAGTTAGACGCTGTGCGGCGGGTCGCATGATATTCGAGACAAGACTCGGCCGCGCGCGCAGCCGAGTCAGGGTTGCCTGCTGAGTGGCCAAAACTTCAGGAAGCGCTGATCAAGGTCATCATCAGTTTGATTTTCCTTAGCCCGCGGAGCGGCGATAGCGTAAAGCCTGGAGTGGAGCGAAGCGAAACCCCAGGTTGGCGACCATTATGAAATTCAAGCGCGCGAAGCGTGCGCTAGCAAACGCTGCGAGTTACTGACAATGAATAGGCTGTCGCCCACTTCGCGGGCTGCGACTTGGTATTGTTTCGGATCCTGGGGTTCCGCTCGTCAAGCCTCGCTTCACCCAGGCTTTACGCTACCGCCACGCTCCGCGGGCTAAGGCAACCACTCATATTGAACTTATTCAGAGCTTCCCCGTGTCACCGCTCTAAGCGGACCTGTTAATCCTTGCGGCCAAAATACAAACGCAAGGACGTGTAGGGCAGATGCGCGTGGTAATTCTGTGGCCGCGGGCCGACCAGGGCGCTCTCGTTGTAATTGTAATATTGGTAGCCCAGGTTCCAATCTAGCCGGCGGTTGATCCGGAAAGCCAAACGCACCTCAGGAGATTGAAAACTCATCGGATATGACGAGATCAAGGTTCCGGGGTTGCCCGTGGGATCTGCCAGCAGGTTGCCCTGGCCACTGTCCTGGTTCACTCGATAGGCCGCGTAGAGTGCCACGCGCGGAATTATTTGAGCAGTCGTGTCAATAAAGAAAAAATTGTTCCGGCTGAAATAGAGACTATGACCGAGCGGATGTCTGACGCTGTTGTAGAAATAGTCGACCACCGCGTCGCTGTTCACCCAGTTGTAGTTGTAACCGGTGCTGAAGGCGAGTTTCGCATTTGGCGCCCAGTTAACCGAAGAGGTGAAGATCCGCGAGCGTACATCCACGCCGAAATCCTGCAACGAGACCCCGGCAATTTCCGAAGGATTGGAATTGTTCTTCGTGATCAGTGCTACGTTGAAGGATAGTTTCTTGTTGGGTGCATACCGGCTCTTGGCGCGAATGTTTGTGTAATCGTAATTCCCGATGCGCGTAAACACGTTGTCGGCGCTGCCACGTTCCGCATCAAAGTAGATGGTCCAGTTTTGCATCGGGCGGGCCTTGAAGCCCCCGAAAAATGCATGCGTGTGGTTTTCTTCGATCTCAATTGAAGACGAGCGCGCGTTTGGTGGAGTTAGCGACCCACTGGATCCGAGATTGAATCCTTCAAAGGCTTCTTCGATGCGGCGGCTGCCATAGCGGTAACCGAAGTGGATTGAGTAGTTCTTACTAAACTGATAGTCGCCTTCGATCGTGTTCTGATACTTACGGTATTCAGTGGTCCGGTTGGCGTCGAGATTGCTGAAACTGACCACGTCCGTCCTCGTCGTGGCGCCGGTGGGCCGCGTAATCGAAAAGAAATCGTTAAAGATCGCGGTGCCATCAATCGTGAAATCTTCGACCCGGAAAGTATCGGAGATGCGCAGCTTGCTCGTGGCCATGAAAGTGACGCCGATATCGCCGAGCGTGTACGGCCGTTTAGTGGTTCCGGTGATTAAGTACTGACCCAGGTTCAGTGTATTCGGCGTGGCGGCCGGCGGCGTAGGTGGCCAGCCGGTAATGCGCGGATTGAAATTCCGGCCGGTGAAGATTTCGCTGAACGTAAAGGCGGTGCTGGCCTTGCTGTAAACGACGCGGCCAGTGATATCCAACTTTTTGGCAACCAGTGTGTGGGCGCTGAAGCGCGTGTAGTCGACACTGCCGCGAGTCGGTTCAGTGCGATTGAAAGTGGTAAAGCTGGCGACCGCCGGATTCAGATTAATTCCCGAAGTAGGCCCGAGGCTAATTGAACTGTCGTCACGAAAACGCCGAAAGCCCTGCATGAAGGAAAAATCGATCGGTCCGGCTTTCCCGTCTGCGCCAAAACGAAAATCGTTGGCGCGCGATTTAATTTGCGACAGCAGATTGAACTCGTTGCCGCCCGCATGGTAGTTCGTGAACGCCGGCCCGCTGTATCTCTCCGGCGAGTAACCCACGGTGAATCTGATCAGCCGGTTCTTCGGCAGGAGGGTTAGATCGAAATCTCCTAATTGAGTTTGCGTGTTGTAACCGTGCTCTCCGGTTACCGGGTTAGGCGCGACACTAAAGGTCGCCGGTGAAAAAACCCAATTCGGGTTTGCCAGGTTATTGACGAAGCGAAAATATTTAAAACGCCGGTAGTTACCATCGAAGCGATACCACTTGGGCTTTTCGACGTTGATCCTGAGGTGGCCGTACGGGTCGGAACCCCAGCCAGTCGCGGTCACGAGCAAAGTATCGAACAAACCGCCCTTACCGTCTTTCGACTTTAACAAGAGGCTGGAATCGAAAATACGCGGCCCGGCTTTGTAGTTCAGATCGCTCTGGTATTTGTTGTGGTCGCCGTCGACACTCAGCCCGCGATAGCCAAACTCTATGCTGGAGATAACTGTGTAGTCGCCGGCATCGTCGCCGACTTCTTTGGGCGCGGCCGGTTTGGCCGCAGCCTTCTTCGGCGTTGGCGTTGGCGAAGGTTGTTGTCCACTGACGCTTGCGAGACATAGTGCAAAGCTAAATGTCAGTGCCGTTAGTGCTTTTGTAAAGTAACTCTTCATAGAAACCATATCCGGGCCTCGAGGCGAGCAAGTTTTCAAGATTCCCAGCGACCCACCCGCTACCGCGTGGTGGTACTGACCTCACCCCCCCAGTCGCGCATCGGTCCCGACGAAGTCAGTACCACCACGCGGTAGCGGGTGGGTCGCTCGTCTTATACTGCGGCCGGCTTTGCAGCAATAGTCTTAGTCCGTCGGTCTCATCGGAAAAAGACGGGACTGGTATGCGACCCATGAATCTTTACGTGACACGCGGTGCAGTTCGCGTATTGCGCATTCTGATTGTGTTGCGGACCGGCCGGCTCAACGGCGCCCACGTCGTGCGCTACGCTGTGGCAAGTCAGGCAAAGTTGATTGACGGCGCTGAATCGCAGCAAACGTGGATTGGCTGATCCGTGCGGCGTGTGACAAGCCGAGCAGCCTTCCGTTTTCAAAGGCGCGTGCTCAAAAGTAAACGGTCCCTGCTTGTCGGCGTGACACTTAACGCAGGCTGCGTCCGCTCCGGTAGCCAGTCTGGTTTGTTTCAGCTCAAAGCCACCGTGCGGGTTGTGGCAGTCACTGCACTTCATCGCGCCTTCCAGAACTTTGTGATGGAAAGGAGCACTGAACGCCGGCTTCACTTCATTGTGGCAACTCATGCAGAGTTGCGGTTCGCCCGTCTTCAGCATCTTCAACGTAGCCAGTCCCGGTTTTTCAGAATTCACCGGGCCCACGCGCGTCATTGAACCGGGCAGATTTTTAGTGTCGGCGGCCGTCAAGTGGGGCGAGTGACAATCGACGCAGCCAATGTCGTTACGCCAATGTTCACCGCGACGAAAGTTGTTGTGCTCTTCTTTTCCGGCGTGACAAGAGAGACACGTTTCCGAAGTCTCTTTCGATGATTTGTTTTTGAAGGAAATGATCTTCGCCGGGTCGCCCTCTTCCATGTGCGCCTTGCCGGGACCGTGACACGCTTCGCAACCGGTGACTTTCCCTTTCCAGCTCTTGATCGAAGCGAGTTGCGAGTGGGAGGTGTGGGCGAAGGCTTTGAACTGATCTTCGTGGCAATCTTTACAGGCTTCGCTGCCGACGTACTCGTCAGCGCTGTGCGTGACCGCGGCGACGGTGGGGATCGGTTTGACTGTCTGCGAACGAGTGTGCGAGGTAAGCCAAGTAACCGCCAGAATGATGGAACTGCAGATGAGCAGAACCTTAATGAGATTATGTGGCATTTGCCCCTCTTTCAACCTTCCGGCTGGAGTACTCACCCAGTTTCAACTGCGTCATGTGACACTTTCGGTAGTGCGGGATTGTAGGTCGCCGACACCGGGGCTGGCTGTGACGGCGGTCACATCTCCAAAGCGCTTCTAAGTTGCCGGCTCAATCCGGAGTCGACTTCACCAGACTGCAATTGGTTTCGCAGTAGTCTTTCAGGCTTCCGCAATGCTGTCTGTGCGCCAACACACAGACTCAGAACCGGCGGCCTCTTCACAGCACGATAGGCAGGGCAATGATTATGCCAATGAAGGGTTCGCTTAGTTTGGGTGAGTCCTGCGTCGCCTTCCACCAAAGATCACTTGATTGCAATGACTTTTGTTGGCACTGCGGCGGGAACGCTATCAGCAACGGCGCGGGTTGCGGATCAATCCTGCGCGCTTTCGCGCAATGCCTGTGGAAGTTTCCACAAAGTTTTGGCGCCTGCCCTTCCTTTCTTCACTATTCACAGAGGAGTTCATCCGGCATGAAGGTTGCGGAAGAGACAGCGGGAGCCCACAGCTCGAGCGAATGGAGCAGCGGCTCGCTACTCAGAATGCAGTCAGGGTAAAACGGAGGACGACGACCATGGCAAACGACGATCGAGATATTCTGGAACTGTTAAAGGAAGAACTGGCTTTCGTCGAGCAAGGCGGTTACGGACGCTCGGTGCGCACGCCCTGGTTACCAAAGTCTGCCTTTCAGGACTCCCTGACTTGCATTAACTACGGCTACGCCTACCGGGCGCATTCCTGCAGCGAGTGTCATCTCATCGATTTCGTTGCCGGCGAACAGCGAGACGAAGCAGTTCCTTGTCACTGCATTCCCTTGAACGCCGCCGGCGAAACGATTGCCGATCTGGAGGCAGAGAATAATCAGCCGAAGCTGGAAGCAACTCTGAAGCAATGGATGCGAACGAAGATCCAAGAAATTGAAGAAGCTCGCGCCCCCCGGGCTGAGCTGCAATCGGTAGTGTGAGATTCGCGATTTTTAATAACCGCGAGCGATACTTCTTTGGACGGAAGACCTGGTCTATTTATCGACCCTGAGGAGCACACTCGGCCCAACAAATCGTTGGAAAGATTGGAACCGAAGCTCTTCAGGTCTCGATTCTGATCTCCAGAAACCGGATCTAAGTCGATTGGATCGGGATTTAACCGACCTAAATCCTGATCTAACTCCCTTGGGTCTGGATTTAGCTGACTAAAATCCTGATCTAAGTGACTTGGATCCGGATTCAATCGACCTAAATCCTCATCCAACTCACTTGGATCTGGATTCAACCGACCTAGATCCTGATCTAACTCACTCGGATCTGAATTTGATCGACCCAAACCCTGATCTAAGTGGGGCAAAAAGGGACATTCTTCCCTCAGAATCAACGATTTTCCTAAGCAAATCCGCATTTTTCGCTTGAATTGAGCCGAGAATTACTTATACTGCGCTCATTGGCCTCGCTTCTGTTCTTCACCGGGAAACTCTCATCACGGAGGTACGACCTATGGCCCGCTTAAAACGCAGCTCAATCGTTTTAGAGACCGCCGAGCGTCGGCTCGCCGGCCTCAAGTCGATTAGACCAGCCGCTAACATTGGCGCCAACTTGACGGAGGAATTGTACGAGAACGTCATTACGGACTTACGAGACTTCAAGAACCTTTACAACGAAAAAAGTTCCGAGCTGGATACTATGCAAAACCAGTTTGGCGGCAAGGAAGATGTAGTGGACGACTTTAGTAAGCGCGTCCTCTCAGGAGTTGCTGCTCAATACGGAACCGATAGCAGCGAGTACGAGGCAGTCGGCGGAACTCGTACCAGCGAACGCAAGAAGCCGACTCGCAAAGGGCTGACATCCACCGGCGGCGGCCCGACTCCTGTTCCGCACGCTTAACCTAACAACTCGATGAGCCGATGGAGGCAAGCGAGGAACCTCCATCGGCAATCGATCAACGACAATAGGGATGGGATTGTCAGTACCACCCGCGATAGCGGGTGGGATTTTTGTCAAGGAGATCCTCAGATGAAATTTCACATCTACAAAGACAACGCCGGCGAGTGGCGCTGGCGCTTGAAGGCGGCTAACGGAAAGATTATCGCTGATTCAAGCGAAGGCTATTCCAGCAAGCAAGCCTGCCGCAACGGCATCGACTTAGTTAAACAGCAACGGTTGTTGAAGATAATTAGTCGATGGCAACGATTTCATGGGGCGCAAGCTTATGGAAGGCCGGCGCGTCTCGTCAGCATCGCGAGGACGGCAAGAGCGCCTTCGGATCATTTACCGCTCTTGCTTGATAACTCGCCGACGCATCGCTCCCTTGACCCCCTCATAACTCACCCACCCACTTGCACCTAGCGGTAAAAGGGTTGAAGATCAGCCATTCGGAGCCTGGTGATAATAGGAAGCAATGACCGCGGTAAATCCACCTCTCTTTCCCAACATACCACTCTCTGAAGGAGAAAGGCTGTGGTTAAGCGCTGTCTATTCCAAAATGCTCAGGTGTCAGAAAATCGACACCACGACGTTGTCCGTTGAGCTGGACGAAAAACTTCCTGAAGACTTCAAATGGTTTGCGATAGATAGACGACTCCTTAACGCCGATAGCACTCTTACACTTCTCGGAGTTCTACACATCAATCCAAACACTGACTTGGTCGAAAAAACCGATCAAGTTATTCGATACATTCGGGGGTCTATCAAGAGAGAGCCAAACATTCGTAGTTTGACGGCGGAAGCGATCTCTGAGGATCTGGGCCTCGCTAGCTCCGAAGTCGAAATTGTCTTGGGATTTCTGACAGACTTCAATAATCACTTCTTTCAGGGATCTACTCAAAGTCCCAGCCTTGGCTGCACGTCTCTAACCATTGATTCGGAGTACGTAAAGAAGAACTATCTAAGATACAAGGGCATCTACGCTGCTATTCAGCAGTATTTTGAATCCAATGAGCCTGCGCGCGTAGAAGGTCATCAGATATTGCCTCTTCGTTACCCATTGCGTTACCTCTATGACTCTCCGGTGACTAGTTTACCTGTGGAAACCCTTGACTTCTCTTTTGTTGTGAACCCCGAACTTCTTCGAATAATAGAGCGGGATTACGCTGAATTAGTGGCGCTTAATCCGTCGGAGCACACAAAATCATGCCTTATCCTCGCCGGCGGGATCATCGAGGCATTACTGCTTGACGCCTTGGTGACGAGCGAGTACTGGACGCAGGAAGACGCATCTACTCGTTACTTAAAAGAGATGATTCATCCAGCGATTAAAATCGGAATAATACGCCATGACAAATTAACCAATGTGCTACGCATCTTTAGGAACTTGGTGCATCCTGCGAGGGAGATAAGAGATAAGCTATCTTTCGATGAATCGGATGCCAAGCATGCCGTAACATCGGTCGGCGTTATTGTTAGGGATATTAGAGAATGGTGGTCAAAAAGAGATGCTTCGTAGAAGGGACGCAACGGCCAACTCCACTTCGCTGGATGCAACGTCCCTCGCGGCGTCTTCTCATATTCTGAATTGAAGGGAACAACTGACATGTTGAAATTTGCAATTGTGGTCCCTTTCTTGTTCTTGCTCTCAGTCGGATCCTCGGCCCAACAAATCATGCCTGAATATGGCGACTTCTCTGAACTGCGGGGGAAGCGGACTGTGTACATAATGTCTGAGGACCTTGAAGCTCGAAAGGCGATCGTCAACCAGGTCGAAGAATACGTCCGTAAGAGCAAGGTGGATGCAAAAGTTGTTGGAACCACCGACGAGGCGGAAATAATAATCCTGTACGGCAATGCTGGTGTCCACGGTACTTTTGGGGGCTATCAACTTCGAGGTGAACTAGCCGTCTGCGTTCGAGGGCAAGCTGTTTCAAATACAGAAGCCGGCGTTGGTGGCCAAAAATACCATCTACGGATCCTCTACACGACACGAAAATCAACGAGCTACTCTTCCTATGGAATTCGTGCGAGCAAGTCAGCACACAAGAAAGCCATTCGTGATTTTTTGGATAAGTGGAGCAAATTCCAAAAAGAGAAGAAATAACGAACCGCCATTGGCACGCATAAGATGAAATTAACTCGCCCTCGGTTAAGATCATAAAGCGTCTTTTCGCTGCCGCACGGAACCTTTGCGGTTTCCCGACTGTGGAAATTCCGTCGGTTGAAGTGTCTGGGACCATGGCGCCTCGTCGCACTGACTGAGCGCTCTCACAAGCGGCGCAATCTGTCATCGCCTTTCTGGCGGCAAGTTGCGACGAGCAAAACAGCGGCGAGAGGTTGCTGCCCTTCAAAGTCAATATCTGTAAGCCGGAGCCGTTCAGAAAACAAAATCGAAGAGGTAGGCCGCGCCGGCAAACATCGCAACATCAGACTTGCCGAAAGCACTGACTAACACCGTGTTGCCGCTTATTGCGACCGCGTTTCCGAAGTTGTCACCATACGCTGCATCACTCGCCCGAAACTTTTGATACAACGTCCAACTTGATTCGCCGCTGCGTCGATAGATGTATGCCGAACCTGCGTAAGGCGCTACCGCGAAATCGTTTTGGCTGCCGATAACAATCGTTGCACCACTCACAGCCACCGTCAGCCCGTACCGACCCAGAATGCCCGCGTCGTTGATAACAATTCTTTTCTGCTGATGCCAACCCGAAGAGTTTCGTCGAAAGACGTAGACCGCAGACCGAGTCTCGGACTCAACGTACCCGTCAGAAGCGGCGACAATCGTGTCTTTATCAATTCCCACTCGATAACCAAAAGACGCCCTTGGTGACGCGTCCTGAGCGTGCAGCTTTATATGCTCTATCCAGTTGGAACCATCGAACGTAAAGACGTAGACAGCTCCGGAAAAGAATCCGAACTCCTCGTTTCCAATCGCTCCGACGACAATTGTGTCGTCACTTATCGCAACTGATCCTCCGAAACTATTAAAGTAACTGGCATCGCTCGCCACAAGCTTTTGACTCTCGACCCATCCGTTGCTTGTTTGCCTAAACACATATACCGAACCCTCGGTAGCTGAATTGGCCACGGAGTTACCAAAGGCACCGCAAACGATAGTGCTCCCTCTGATTCCAACTGAAAGGCCAAAAGCATCGTTAGGCGAATTCTCACTGCCTGTAAGTTTCTGTTCCTGGGCCCACGTGTTTCCGGAGCGGACAAAGACGTAGGCCGCACCAGATGCCTGACCGGCGTTAGGATCGCCATTAGCACCCACGACAATCCGGTCGCCATTGATTGCAACTGACACGCCGAAAAAGCTTTGGGGAGAGGCATCGCTCGCAGTTAGTTTCTGTTGGAACTGCCAGCCGGATGCGCTTCTGACAAAAACGTACGCGGAACCTGAGCCATCCGAAGTGACTGAATTGTTAGGAGAGCCGACCACAGCAGTATCGCCGTGAACAGCTACTGCACGACCAAAATATTTCTCAATGCCGGCATCTGCCGCCGTTAACTTCGTTTCAGCAGGAGCCGGTAACGGAGCAGCAATAGCAAGGTTAAAGAATGTCGCAGAGCAAACAAGACTCAACGTGAGTAAGGCAAACAAGAATCTGAATTTCATAATTCTCCTTGGTTAGAACGTGCGGCGTTGATTTCTTTCGAATGAGATTTGAGCGGCTATTAAGTCCCTTGTCGCTTCCTGTCATGCACTCACAATCTGGATACCAGGGACAAAACTTCAAGACTGAATGAAGTGGACAAAGGATGCAGTGGGCGATCCTGTTGGTCGGGAAACAACGGGGCAGCGAGCCCGGAGCGAATGCTCGTTTGTGCATTGTGCACTATTACCATGATTAAGAAAACGATTGATTGCGATAATGATCGCAGAGACTTAAGTGGACGGTACGGGAGTCGAACCGGTGTCGCTGCCGTGAAAGAGCGGAAATCTGTTCTCCAGGAAATTACCAGCCGGTGTGAGTCTTCCAGTGGTCCACGATGCTCGCCTTCAAAGCACGTTGTAGTGGGAATGTTGGGCCGTTACTTCGCTGACACGGATCCTGAGTCCGACGATCCCGACGTCGTTTGGGACGCATACTATCTTTACGGGCCAGACGCGCAGTGGTCTGGGCGCGATCAGTGTCAGCGCGCAACAGCCGCAAGCGACACCGGTTCCGGCTGTCTCGCCAACGGATTGAAAAGAAATCAAGGAGATTTTGCAGGAAGTTACTGATTGGATGGATACCCACGAATATGAATCAGTGGCGCAGATGATTGGCAGTTTAAGCCAACAGCACTGCCCGGATCCCACGGCCTTCGAACGAGCAAACTATCTGAAGACCTTAGCCTCTTATCAGCCGGGAAACTGACTTCCAGATTCTACGCAACGCAACCCGGTCTCTCCATTTTAGGACTCTATGCGCTTGTCACGCGCGCGGAGGCTTCGAACCCTACACGTGTATAGAGTACAAACCTTATTTGGTTCGATTGTTCGCCCTTAGGCGGTGCGGCTTGGCCTTGTCAATACCACCTGCGGTATCGGGTGGGATTTTTGCAACCGAAGATTAGAAATTGCGCGTATCATCTGACGGATATGAAGTAGTTGGATCTCGTTCAAAGGGAGTGGAGATGCATGCAACTTACCACGCAATCGCCAGAGAGAGGCAGCTATCGCGGCCGAACACTTGGCGAGCGGGGCGACCACCATCGGGAAAGCGAACTATGCTCAGGAGGCATATTATGGACAGGCGCTCTTTTCGTTAACAACCGGAATCGAGCGCTCAGCCAAACTTGCCTTTGTCATCGATGGCCACGATTTCATGAGCGCAAACTCATGAACGGCCGGGCGCGTTTCGTCAGCATCGCGAAGACGGCAACTGTGGCTACTGTCGTTCACCGCTTCTGCCTGGCAACTCGCCGACGCAACGCGCCCTGCTGACTCAAAGCAAATCTTGAGTAGATCGAGAGCGCGTCTTCGCAAGATCGATTGCGGCATGGCCACATCTACGATACAGCGATTCTATTCGTTCCCTTGCGAACCTTCCATGCGCCTTCAGGAAGCACATCGGCGATCAGCGCGTCCGCGCAATCGACATATGCCGAAAGAGCCTTACCAACCTCGTCCAGGGCTTGCCGGAATCGTCGGTCTTGTTCGTCTTCGGCGGGAATATCTCTCAGCAAATAATTAATCACTATTTCGTCAGCGAGATTGTAATAAGTTCCCTTTCGCTTGGAGCCCGTTCCAGTCGCGAAAAGGTAGTAGGGAAGGTCAAGAGACTTAAGTGTTTTCCTAGCCACGTCCTCATCATAGTGAAACACAAACTTGTTTCTCATGCGCGCAAGAATGGTTCGACGTAGCTCTTTGATTTGAGGGTCACTTAACAATTTTGCGAAACCATTTTGATAGGAAGCACGTTCTCCGAAATGTTTAGCAAGCGTGTCAGCGACTTTGAAGCCCTCGTTTAGTGCGCCTGTTGCGAACAGAAAGGCATTGAGGGTCTGCCTTTGCCCTGCAGGTGTTAAATTCCCACTGTAGTCGAGCAAGGCATTAAAGCAAAAGTAAATTGCATTTACCGCTCTGGCTAGGTTTAGTAGCTTCGCGAATTTGACATCCGAGCGGAGCTTATCAAACTCCTCTTTCGACGTGTAAATTTCCCGATATTCAATCTCTTGCGCCATCTGCTTCGTGTCCCTTGAAGTTATTAGCTGAATCTTCTCCCCCGAAACGGCGCTCCATAGTCTAGTTCCGGATTCCCTCGTGAGGCTTGCACGGCGACATTGTGTTTTTCGCTCAACTTTGTCCGAATGTCCTTGAGAGTTGAGATCGTCTCTATTCCAATCTCTAGCATTTCTTGACGAGCCTTCTCGACTGCACGGCGGAACTCATCTAAAGGTGGGAAGAGGATGAGGTCCCGGAAACGGTGCCCGTACACCTGCCAAAATAAGAGCATAGGTTCAACATTCCCTTCCATCCTTTGATTTATCGCAGACTCAGCTATGTAATTAATGCGGTGCTCCGGATCCCGATCCCTTCCGAACAACTCTGCATATAGTTCCTTTACGTTTCCATGAATCTTATTTTGGCTTTTGGCAGCGATTCTTTCTAGAGACTCTTCGGAAGTTACATCAGCAAAAGTCTCACGGATAAAAGAACTAGACGACAGTTTGTCAAATAACGTTTGGCCTTTCGCATTTACCGCAACCAGGGCTTCGTCATAGTTTGCTAGCAACACGCCAACCTCTGGATAGCGCATAATAAAATCTTCAGCATTCGCTGAGACTTCGCGCTGATCTCCAATAGACTCCAAGCCGCCAAATTTGCTGTAAATATGTGTCCAGGTCCACTGCTCACTTCGCAAGACGCCTGCGGCTCGCGCAAGAGTACTAATCAGCGGATTAATGGCATCGTCCCTCCAGGCTTCCACGACGTCTTTGCTGGGAAATGTCACACGGCCATATTTCTCGCGAACTTCATATTCCTCCATCGCTTTGGCCTCGAATTCTAACCTCTTGTAATACCTGTGATTCGCCATATGAGGCGACCGGCTGCTTTGCGGTATGCAGATAACGAACAGCACTCTACCGGGTCGAGTTTTATTAAGACGGATTGCGTTGTATCGTACTCCCTCGATTCGCCTCTGGATGTTAGAGTCGATCACCTGTTCAAGCTTCTCCTTCTTGTGTTCGCCGGGGTCGTAGCCCACATCTATACTGTCAGCTTCATGGGTTTTCTTATTCTCTCGAATACCATAGATAACTGTTCCTCCCGCCGAATTTGCGAAGGCCGAAATATCTTTTAATAATTCGCTTTTCCACTCTTTGTTCGTAAGCGCATCGCAGGCCTTAAACTCAAGCGTCAGGCTTTCAGAAGCCCTATTTTCGATCAAACTTAGTATGTCCGATTCATCCCACTCCCAAGGCTCTTTCATGGTGGTCTCCTGAACAAGTAGCCAATTCATTCTACCCGTTGCTGGTTAAGGATAAGGGCAACCTATTGAGAATTTTACAACGGACGGGATAGATCCGACGATGAGCGACGCAGCACGCTTCAGCGAATCGCGATTGATAGCGTGAAAGCAGCGTTCATAGCGCCGATCGCCGAATAGGACGCCGCGGATAAAAAGTCAGTTGCGGTAAGTTCGAAGCAAGAGTAATGTGCGAATGAAGTAAGCAGCGCCCCGAACGAGGGCCAAACACAACCTGTCGGTGGTGGGTAGGCGAAGCCTACAAGACCACGCTAAAACAAAGAGGCTCGAACGCAGCCCGTATGATCCGAAAGGATCGCCGGGCTGTTTCTTTTTGGCTCACTGCTTAAATGGCAGGGGAAGACCTGGAAGGTCTATTTTGCAACCACCTACCATTTGAAATAATACTGGGCGTCAGTTCCGTGCTGACTTCGCACCGCGAAAATAACGTCCAGGTGATATGTAATTCTATCAGCGTAGTTGACGGTAGCTACAGAAGCAGACTTGCTTCAAAATTCCTCAAGAAAGTAGATGCCATGCGAAACCTTGCCCCCTCTCGTAACGAGTTTCACCAGCATGAGCGGCAAAACGCCCAGTTCGCGCGTATTAGGGTCAAAAAAATACCGCTGCCTCCGATAATCGTGTATGAAATCACTGACGACCAACTGATGACATTGAGAGCTGGCGCACCAGATTCTATCTATGTCACGGTATCTCTCACATCCGCCGCATCCTCTCTTACATTCTTTGTTAGCACGCCATATGACCACTTCCGGTTCTTTCACGCCTGTGCGATCTTCCTATTGGGAATCGCCGTTGCCTTAGCTGTTGTTTGGCTCAAACAACATCGCGCCTTGAAAAGTGGGATACCGGCTAAGAAGAATTGAATGCGTGGGTGAGGAGTCCGCAAGACCTAGATGCCTTCATCTTGAGAATGTGTGTAGCAGTATAAAGGGCCAACGCGACCTAAGATATCCCACCTGATGTTAGGTGAAACTTACAAAACATAAAGTACATCTCACAGAATCTCATTTAAACTTACGCTCGGAAAAGTTCACTACTTAGATGGAATGAAACACTACCCAAAGTAGATAGAATACCCTCTATACTCTATGCAACTCATGACGCTCCCGGATCCTTATCAACTGCAAAAAGCGCCGAATTTTTGCAGTAGACGCAAGATCAAATCGGTGAGATGCTTTTTATAAGATCAACTTCCTTTTCAATATAATGCAGAAAGTTCTGAATATATTGTTCAATAACTGTAGTACCGTCGATCAGGCAGGGCCGAGTAGAAAGCCCTCTCGCTGGGCTTAGAGGTAATCCAAGGAAGTAGCTTATGGATTCCGAGAGCAATGGTAGATATCAGAAGATGCCGATCCAAGTCTCCATCGGAGGGGATGTCATGGGCTTGGGCGTTATGGCGAAATATCTTATCCATTCGATTCTGGTGCTCATTAAGTGGAGATCCTCAGGACCCAAACGTGAGATTCTGAATGAACGGGAAAGACTGCGGAATGAGGCGTTGCGGATTCGAAACGCCGCTCAAAAGGCGAAGCTGGCAAGAGAGTTTGGATATTCACCCGATGAGATGAAGAGTCTCTTTAGGAGTCTTCTTCCCTAGCTTGGCGGAGTTTACTTACCGATCGCGGGTCCACCCTGTCAAGGATTCTGTATGGCTGAATGATAAGCTGGACGAAGAACAACCAGATGCTACGGATGTAGCGTGTCGTCACGCGTGAATGAATGATACGCCCTTATCGGACTCAGCTTGATAAAGCTCAAGCCTCACACTACTCAAGTAAACGTTCCTTCGAAATCCAATATCGCCGGTGAGAGTCATAATGGCTTCACTTAAGAGACCGTTTGAAGTTGAGTCTGGCAGTTCCGCGCTTGTCGTCTGTCCGTGTTAGACTTTGCGCCTCTCCCGTTGGATTAAGAATCAGGATTTGGGTAATCAGACTGCCGCCTCTTCACGGCGAGCAGAAGAACTTGCGCTGCAATGCAACCTCATCACCGTTCTCGACGCTGTCCTCGATGTAACGAGCGTATCTTTCGGCCGCACCTGCGCTGTAAGCGATGCGGCCGGCTGATCCCTTCATGGAGACTCGTGGGCGTTATCGCTCTCAGCTTCTTGATCCTAATGGCCTTCTTGAAATACCTCGGTTGGTACTGAAGCGTTTCGGTCCTTTCGAGACAAAAGCGATCGGCTAGAGTCTGTTTTCTATACAGCATGACCAGGAATTTCCGAGGCAAAAGGATTAACGAGCGAAAAACCAATAGTCTCCTGCACGTGGTTTCCCCATGTCAGAGAACAGGCACAGACGGTTGAGACCCGACCATGGCACTCGGGTTGCGGTTGCTCGGGTCGTTAAGAGAGTCTAAGTTCGCGCAGATTGAGGAGGATGATATATGGGAGACAATGGTGGCGGCAGCACAGGCGTGGTCGCCGTACTGGTGATCTTTGTGATCCTGATAGCACTGGGATTCTTCTTGTTCCGGGGCCGTCTCTTTGGTAACGGGGGGACGAAGGTGAATGTAAACGTGTCCGCCCCGGCGCCCGCGAGTACCGCTCCAGCGCCGGCGAGATAGACACGCTGTAGCGAGGCATCGAAACGTTTGCATTGAACAAGCGCCGGTATCTGAACTGAGCCACCAGCACATCGTGGCTTGGCGTACCGGCGTGGACCGGTATCAGCTACGGGAACAACCGTGAGGGAGGAATTTGCAGGATTGAAGAGCAGCATACTCCCCTTGTTGAAGTGAATAGGTTGTCAATTTTCACCTGCGTGCGCTACCGCACATAGTTATTAGTTGTTGACGGCGCAACTACGCGATGCTAAGAACGACCCATGCCCCCGACGTTACGCCTGCTATACGCAGAGGATGATCCAGACACACGTGAAATGATTTCCCTGGCTCTCGAAAAAAGGGGCTTCGCCGTAGTTTGTCCTGATAGTCCGAATGACTTTCTGAGCCGGGCGAAAAACGAACGGTGGGACGCTTATATGCTGGACACCTGGATGCCTGATATTTCAGGGGTGGAGCTTTGCAGGAAACTCAGAGAATTTGATCCCCGCACTCCGATTATCTTTTACTCCGCTGCCGCCTACGACCGCGATAGGCAGGATGCATTGGCATGTGGGGCTCAAGCTTACATCGTCAAACCCGCTTCCTTTGACCTGCTGGTCTCAAGCCTACGGTCCGCCATTGAGTCCGCCTAGTGTTACTGGGCTAACTCACTAATCCTCTATCTATTATCCGCAGGCTTTTCGCGTTTAATGGGCTCAATCCGCTCCGCTGTGTTATATAAGCAGAGCCGTCCTTTCTATGATTAACGCATACGGAGCGTTGGTTCGCGAGCTTCGCGTTAACCGCCAGTAGACACAACAGAGTCTTGCGTTCCAGCTAGCATCGTTGTTGACTACCTGGGCCATATAGAACTCGGACAATCTCCGCCAAGCGAAAACTGGAAATGAGAAACGAATAAGAACGGCTTCTGTTCCTATGTTACCGGGCCAGGCCGTTCAAGGACGCGGTTCGCGCTGCCGTTTTAAAGCGCGTGCAGAAGATGAGCGGCCCACTCGGCCCTAAACCCCGGTAGCTTGCTCTGGCTGGTTGGATAGAATGCCCCGGAATTTGGGTTCGGAGGAAAACTCATTACAATTTTGCAGGTTCAATGTTTTTCCGGCGGATGCGGCGAAGTTCAACCTCCACCTCCTTCCCCTCCCGCTTATCGTTTTCTGGCTTTCCTCTCAGTTAGAGCGTTTCCACGCAAGGCCGTGTTCACGTTGTGGATAGCATTACTCATATGCTGCGCGACGGACCGGGTCCTTCCACAAATCGCAGTCACGCACGCGCCTGTGAAAACCAGTATGCACGCCGCTGGTGAAGATGCCTCACGGCCTGACGTTCGCCAGCTCAAGGCAGGCCAATTGACCGAACGCGAGCTGAACGGCGGAGAGATCCATTTATATAGCGTCGTACTCAAGGCCGGAGAATACATGAAGGTGCTGATAGAGAAGCAAAGCACTGATTTAGAAATGCAAGCTTCTGATCCGTCCGGTAAGTTGGTGGCGGACATCAGCCTCGGGGAGACGGGCACCATCGAATCATTTTGGGCGCTGGCAAGCGTGACAGGAAATTATCAGATCAAGATCACTGCTCCTGAGATCAAAGGATCATACGGGCGCTACCTGATTCGTCTCGAAGACATCCTTGAATTGACGGCCGCGCCTGCCTCGGATCAAAAGGTCAGGGCCTATCGGCTGTTTTGGGAGGCCGGCGCACTTCGCGATCGGGGCGGGGCGGAGGGGTTTCGTGCAGCTTTGGAAAAATATCAGGAAGCCCTCTCGGAGTGGCGCGGGATTGGTGATCGTGTCGGCGAAGCCCTGACGCTTCATGAGACGGGATACATTTACTCCCGGTTGAGCGAGCAAAAGAAAGCGGCAGCTGCCTACGAACAGGCATTGCCCATTTGGCGCACCCTGAAGAACCACCGGCGAGAGGAGGCCAATACGCTATATAACCTCGGCGCGTCCTACGCGTCGTATGGAAAAGTGACTGAGGCCGTGACTTGTTTTCAGGAAGCGATCAAACTGCAACAACTGGTTGATAAGGGTGGACTCGCCTATACCCTGAGCAATTTGGGACAAGTCTACACCAACATTGGTGATTTCCAAGCGGCACTCAAGTCTCATCAGGAAGCGCTGTCGCTGCGGATGGCGTCGGGAGACATTGAAGGCCAGGCGAGATCGCTGTCGAACATCAGCGGAGTCTATTTTGGTTTGGGCGAATTCCAGGAGGCGCTGAATTATTGTAAGCGGGCCTTGCCGCTTAGACGGGCAGCGGGCGATCGCCGGGGGGAAGCGATTACGCTCGCGAACATGGGTAATAATTATCGAGAGTTAGGTGACCCTCGAACCGCGCTGGAGTTTTATCAACAAGCGCTCCCGCTCCTGCAAGGACTAGCTGATCGTGATCGCACCAACGAGGCGGCGCTGCTCGATGCAATAGGCCGGGCTTATTACGATTTGGGTGATTATCCAAAAGCGCTCGCCTCTCACAATCAATCCTTTTCGCTCCGCCAGCTCGTCAAAGACCGATACGGAGAAGGTTCTTCGCTGGACAATCTGGGCAATACGAGTGCGCGGATGGGCGATCGAAAAAAAGCGCTTGAATATTTTGAGCAGGCGCTGGAGCTGAGACGCGCTACGGGAGATCGTCGTGGCGCAGCGGCAACTCTGCAGCATGCCGGCGAACTTTACAGCGAGGCGGGCGAGCAAGAAAAAGCAACCGCCTACTTCAACAGCGGCCTGACTCTTAGTCGGACCATCAAAAATCGTTTCATTGAGGCCAATCTTCTTTACGACCTTGCGCGCGTCGATCAGAGTGCCGGTCACCTGCTCGAAGCTCTAGCTCAGGTCGAAGACGCAATTGCGATCGTTGAGTCCAATCGTGCCCGGGTGGCTAGCGCCGATCTACGCACTTCGTTCTTCGCTTCAAAACAGGATTTTTATGAACTGGACATTGATCTGCTGATGCAATCCTATCGGCGCGATCTGAACCAGGAGAACCTGGTGAAAGCCTTTAGCGTCAGCGAGCGCCGTCGCGCCCGCAGCCTGCTCGATAGCCTGGGTGAGGCACAGTCGAACATCCGCCGGATCGCCCCACCAGCGCTGCTGGCACGCGAGCGGGAGTTGCGCGCAAAGCTCAACCAGAAAGCAGAAAATCAGATCAAACTTCTTAGCGGCCAGCACACGGCGGAGCAGGCGGCCGCGCTGGCGAAAGACGTTGAGACGGTCAGCACAGACTATGAACAGGCATTGGCCGAAGTCACAGCGTCGGATCCCCATTATGCCGCGCTCACACAGTCAGGTTCGCTCAGCCTGTCCAAACTTCAATCTGAGATCCTTGATCCCGACACGTTGCTGTTGGAGTACTCGCTGGGTCAGCAGCGAAGTTATCTGTGGGCCATTACGCGAACTGACATCACCGCCTACGAATTGCCTGGCCGTGCCGAGATCGACAATCAGGCGCGTGATCTCTATGGCTTCCTTACTTCGCGCAATCGATTTATCAAGTTCGAAAAACCCGACGAGCGGCAAGCTCGAATCGCAAAGGCTGATAACGAATACTTGCAAGCGGCAGAGCGCTTGAGCCAACTGCTCCTGGGCCAACTCGGTAAAAAGATAGCAGGGAAACGGCTCCTGGTTGTGAGCGATGGCGCGTTGCAATACTTGCCCTTTGCGGCCTTGCCATCGCCTGGCGCGAGCACTGCAAAACAGAATGAACCAACGAACCGCGCGGCCTATCGGCCTTTGATTGTCGATCACGAGGTTACCAATCTTCCTTCGGCTGCGATTCTCGAGGTGCTGCGCCGCGAAGTCCGAAACCGAAAGCCGGCGCCAAAGTCTGTGGCTGTCCTGGCCGACCCCGTGTTCAGCAAAACTGATGAACGCGTAAAAGCCGAGCTCCCGGTTCGGCAGTCCGGCGGCCGGGAAACAAGGTCGGGTGAAGCGGTGCGCGGCCAAAATACTTCAGAGAGTGAATTGCTAAGAGCGGTCAGAGATTTCAGTGAAGCGGATGGAATAGAGATCGAACGTTTACCCTCAACTCGGAAGGAAGCTGAGGCAATACTTGGCCTGGTACCCAAAGCTGATCAATTCGAGGCCCTCGACTTTCAGGCAAATCGTTCGGCGGCGACAAGTTCTGGGTTAAGCCAGTACCGGATTGTGCATTTTGCAACCCACGGTCTGCTGAACCCTACGCATCCGGGATTGTCCGGCCTGATACTCTCGCTGGTTGATCGACAGGGGAATGATCAAAATGGCTTCCTGGCGACGCACGAGATTTTTGATCTCAACTTACCCGCAGACCTTGTGGTGCTCAGCGGTTGCCGAACAGGATTGGGCAAAGAGATCAAGGGTGAAGGAATGCTGGGACTGACTCGCGGTTTTATGTACGCCGGCGCCGCTCGCGTGGCCGTGAGCTTATGGGATGTAAATGACAGATCCACCGCGGAATTGATGGGGAAGTTCTATGGCGAAATGCTCGGTAAGAAGAAGCTGAGTCCTGCTGCCGCCATGAGAAACGCGCAGATCGCGATGTGGAAATCCCGCGGCTTCAACGCGCCTTATTACTGGGCGGCGTTTGTGCTGCAGGGCGAATACCGCTAGCCAAAATCATGGCCCGGAATTAGTGCGTTCGCTGCAGTCTCTTTATCTCACGCAGTAGAGCTTTCGAAATGGTTGCTGACGCAACTGCTGAATCGCGCGGCAGAATCCTTCCCTCTTTTCGCGAAGACAAAGACCAAACCACCTGGCCGGTCGCATTCACTAATTCCAGGACCACTAATGAATTCGATTCCCGCCCCGGCACTCGGATAGCGTTCCCTTTAAATACTGCATCCGCATCGTCACGATTCTCAACCACTTCGAAATGAGTGCTCGCGCGCAAGTGGCCAATCAGTTCTTTACGAAGTTCAACGCTAAACGGGTCATCTCCCAATGAATCGACATAGAGTCGTCTAACGGCAAGCAGCATCGCCGGAGTGTTTCTACGTTTTATCCCTCTCGTTCTCTCGATCTCACTTGTTTCGAGCCGGCCGGGTCCCGTGCGCCCGGCTAAATTCAAACCGCTGTTCTGATCTGACCGCCCTTCTTTAGCTGCAGTTTCGGTTTGCGTTTGACCCGGGGAAGCCTCTGCCGGCGGCATATTTGGAAGGGCTGCTCCTCTACGATCGGCTTGCAACTGCGCCACCTGTGCCGGATTCGTCACGTCTGTTCCTCGCTGAAAGTAGAACCATAAACCAACGAGACATAGAACAATGAACAGCAATGCCGGCGCTGGTTGTAACAAGTGGAGACCGCGGCGAGGGCGAAGGTCGACCAATCCCTTGAACCACGGTGCGATGTGCTGCGCCGGCATTTCGTGCTGGTAACCGACCCGGAGCGTGGCGCGCCGTGTCTTACTGGAAGCAGCGGGAAAAGGTAAAACTTTCAAGTCGAGTCGCAGGCTCTTGCTGAGCGCGACGGATGTGTTCACCGGAAGGATACCTGATCGATCGTAAGCCAGCAGACAAACCGCAAGCGACGTATCTTCGTCTGCCTCAACCGGACCAACGGATTGAATTTCAACCAGCTCAGTTCCGTGCTCGAGGTCGAATTCCATAGTGCCGGAACGATCTAAGTCGAAATCCATCAGTCGCTGTCCGTCGATGAGAAGGCTTAGCGGACCTCCGGAAAACTTCTTCCGGTGGATAGCATTCTTATCCAGGTGACGTCTGATGACATCCCGTTCTCCTTCCGTTAGCTCTGCCGGGGTAAACCGATCTTCGCTGGGCCGGGCTCCCGCGTCGGGAACAAAAAAGAACGGCAGTTCGAGGCGTTTGTCGGTCGGATCCAAACCCAAGGCCGCAGTCAAACGCCCCAGGCACTGTGGATGAATGAGGGTGTGAATGCGATTCAGTTCCACCCGGTGTTCTTTGTCGGGATCGCCATCCTCAAATAGGAGCTGCGTTATCACGTTGCTGTTTGGATCAAGCTCCGGCGGCAAAACACAATCCGAACGCCATGGAGTGAAGCGCGTCAGGCACTGCCTGACAAGCTCTGCATACGGTTGTGAATCTTCCTGAGGCTGGAATCGCTGTTCCCCGCGAAAACCGCGTTGCGTCTTTATTAGACTGCCGAAGCGATCGCTTATTGCCTGCATAAGGCGCTGTTTGCGGGAGCGATAGTAGTAGTCGTCCCGGATACGCTCAGGATCCTGCAGCACCAGATTGTAAATCTCCGACGTCTCCCCGGTGTTGTAGTTGTACAGCAAGCGACAGAGGCCGAGCGTTACGTAAAAGGAATTCTGCTTCGTGGTGATTCTGATCAGGTGTTTGACATAACGGATGATCAGATCTTCCTGCTGGAGATTTTTCTGTTGCCCCTCGAGCAGTCTTTCAAAGAACTCTGATTCAATGTAGACCAGCCGTTGTAGCAGGTGGATTTCACTTAAATTGACTTTCGTTCTGGACCCCGGATGAGCCAATCGGCCCAGGGGAGTGTAATAGAGACGTCGGCCCTGGTTAGCCAGGGCTGTCTTCAGTTTATCCAGCGCTGTGGTTGCGACGTAGATCGAGGCGGGCCTGTCGCCGAGGATGAAGTAGGCGAGCTCGAAAGCTCTATTTAGCAATTCATCTGCAGGGCGAATTTCGCGCATAGGCAGGAGTCTGTCAGTACCACCTGCGGCGGTTCTGAATTGGAAGCAGGCCCGTCAGCTCCGCAGCTTCAGAGATTTGGCGATAACACTCCCACAAGCTTGAAAGCGAATCGCCGAACCCTAGCACAGTCGCCGCTATTCAGTGTGGCATTTTCGTAGGGCGAATGTACCACGCTCGCACGCAGGCAACGAAGATATTGTCTTCCCCTCGCTGGCTGAGTTCATGCTCAAGCAACTGATAACCGAATCTCGTAGGGCCAAGCTGTTTTTCGAACTGAAGCACATCGAATCTTAAAGCGAGACAGACCGGCGGCGCGATTAATGTTTCGACTAGCGGCGCCTTCACCACGAACGTTACCTTCGCCACTTTGGAATCAAGCAGCTCTCCGGGCACATTCAGCTTTCACAAGCTCAGTTCCAACGGTGCCGCCAAGGGCATCACCGTCAATGCATTGACCGGAAGCGGCAGCTTCACAGCCACCGGCACGGGCGGCTCCGGGCTGTGTGATTACTGACCAGAGTCAACAACGACGGGAGTGTGGGCGATAGGTCAGGAGGCAGTCGGCAGGGGCAGTGGGCAGGAATATGTTTAGGAGTTGTTTCTAACGGCTCCCGCCCTCGGCTTTCTGTAAAAGAGCGGCAAGCTGAAGCGTGAACTCTATGCGCCTGTTGCGCGCGTTGAAGCCTTCAACCCTACAGGTGCATAGAGTTCAAATATTAGTTTGCTCGATCTTCTCGCCTCAGCATTGCGTAAACCGTCGGTGTGACGATCAGGGAAAGCAATAAGGCAACAGCCAACCCGCCAATGACCGCGATGGCCAGCGGTTGTAATAACTCGGCGCCGGAGCCGAGCGCCAACGCGAGGGGCAGCATGCCTAAGATCGCGGCGAGCGAAGTCATCAATACCGGACGAAATCGCCGCCGCCCTGATCTGAGTAACGCATCCCGCAGCGAGTCACCAGCCGCCAGGTGCTCTTCAACCGCGTCGAGCATCAGGATTCCGTTTTTCGCAACTATCCCCACTACCATAATCATTCCCATCAGCGACACGACGTTCAATGTGGTGCCGGTGAGGAACAATCCTAAGAGAACTCCGCCCAGCGCCAACACGGCGCCCACAACAATTGCCAGCGGATGCGAGAAGGAACGAAACTCAATCAGCAGAGTTATGAAAACCAGTACGATGGCCAGAAAAAGCGCCAGCGCCAGTTCGCGAAAACTCGCTTGCTGTTCCTTATACAGCCCGCCGTACTCAACGGTCATGCTGGCGGGAAATTTTACTTCCCGCGCCAGCAGTGACTGAATCTCACTTATGCCCGTGCCGAGATCCTTGCCTTCCAGCCGGCCGGTGACAGCGACAGTCTGCCGCAAGCCGTCGCGATTGATTTCAGTCTGGCCCTTTTCATACTCAATGTCGGCAACTTGATCGAGCCGGAAAAGTACTCCTGATGATGAACGAATCTGGAGAGCGCGGACTTTCTCCAGCGATGTCCGCAGGTCAGGAGGGAACAGGACCCGCACCGTGATTAGTCGATCCTGTTCCAGAATTGATGAGGCCGCTTCGCCCGACATCGCCGTGGTGGCGGTCCTGGCAATATCCCCGGCGGTCACTCCAAACCGTTCGGCCCGGAGCGGATCAACTTTGAAGGTGATGGCCGGCCCGCTTACAACCACGCCGCTCTGAGTATCGACTACGCCCTGAATTTTCTGAATCGCTTCCTCGACCTCGGCTGCTTTGTGTTCCAGCGCGGCGGTGTCTTCACTGAAAAGCTTGATCTCGATCGGCTCAGGCGAGCTGGTTAGATCCCCGATCATATCCGGTAGAATTCCGACGAACTCCACGTCGAGCGAAGGTTCTGATTCGTTGATTTGCGTCCGCAGCGCAGCTTCGACTGCTTCAGTGGAGCGCTTATGTCCGGGCTTCAATTTTACGGCGAAGTCGCCGGTGTCGGGTTCAGTAATGAATAATCCCAGCTCGAGACCGGTGCGGCGCGAATAGCTTTCAACCTCAGGAGTTTTCAGTAGCAGTTGCTCGACATGCTGCAGCATGCGATCAGTTTCCTGCAGCGACGCGCCCGAGGGCGCAAGATAATCTAGGACGAATGCACTTTCATCAAAGGCCGGCAAGAATTCAGAACCGAGTGAGCGATATAAAAGATACGAACCTGCCAACACGACCATACTGATAACAATGACCAGCCAGCGATTGTCGAGCGAAACGCCCAGCACCCATTCGTAACGACTAATAATTGCCCCGAGAAAGCGGCCGGGCTTTTCTTCATCAGCGGAAGACGGCGGAAGTTCCTCGTCCTCGGCTGATGGTTCAGGCGCACGTCTAACTTTTACAAAACGCTCGGCGAGGACCGGCGTAAAGAAAAGTGCCAGCACGAGCGAGGTAAGCAAAGCGACGGCCATGGTGAGCGCCAGCGATCGGAAAAATACTCCGGTGACTCCGGTCAATAGCGTGAGGGGAAGAAAGACGACGACGGGCGTAACGGTCGAGCCAATGATGGGAATCGTGATTTCCGAAACGGCGCCGGCAATAGCTTCCCGTCGCGACTGGCCGCGGGCGATATGCGTGTAAATGTTTTCCACTACTACGATGGCATCGTCGATCACCAGTCCAATCGCGGCGGCCACACCGCCCAGTGTCATGAGATTAAAGCTGAGTCCGGCGAGCCACATTGCCAGGAACGTGACCAGGACCGTCACGGGAATGACCAGAATCGCGACGAATGTCGTGCCCCAATTCCGCAGGAATGCGTAAAGGATTATTACTGAAAGCAACAGCCCGATGATGATCGAATCCCGTACGGACTTGATTGATTCGCGCACCAGCAATGACTGATCGTAATAGGGCGCGATGCGGACGTCCTTCGGAATCTGTCCGCGCATGGCCGCGAGTTCGGCGTTCACTTCATCCACTACCGCGACGGTGTTGGCATCCGGCTGGCGGCTGACGTTTACTAACGCTGCAAGATGTCCGTCGGCAGTCACAATCGTGTACTGCGGTTCGATCCCGGCGCCGACCGCGGCCACGTCGCCGAGCGTCACCGGAGCGTTGTTCACCGTGGCCACTACGATGCTGTTAAGTTCCTCCGGCCTCGTTGCCTGGCCGCTGATTAACGCCAGTTCCAATTGATGGTTCTCTTCGATCAGACCCGGCGAAGCGATGATGTTCGAATTGCGAACTGCTTCCACAACTTGTTCGGCGGAAACGTTGTGGGCCACTAAACGTTCCGGATCGATCGTGACGTGAAACTCGCGAACCTTACCGCCTGCGATGCCGACAATCGCAACACCCGGCAGTCGGGCGAGACGGGGCCGAATGACGTACGTGGCAATGTCACGCAAGCTGGCTTCGTCGCGTTTGTCGGACGTTAAGCTATATCCCGTTACCGGGAAGACGGCGAAGGTGAGGCGTTCAACATTTTCAATTGAAGCCGTTGGTGGGAGTGTCGACGAAAGCTGGGACAACCGGGCCTGCACCAGTTGCAGGGACTGGATGATGTTGACGTCCCAATTAAAGAACAGACTGATCTCGGATGAGCCGCGGGCAGTCTTGGAGCGGATATTGGCGATGCCGGGAATACCGTTCATCGCCTCTTCTATCGGACGGGTCACCGAGACTAGCGTCTGCGATGCCGGGGCAACGCCGTTATCGACGATGATTACAATGCGGGGAAAGTCAGTGGCCGGAAAGATCGCTATCGGCAGTCGCCACGAGGCATACAGGCCCGCCGCGCACAACAGCGCCACTAAAACGAGGATGGCACGCGACTGCCTTGAGATTAGCTCTGCGAGTTTCATGAAACTTATTTGGAGTGCGCCGGCAGAGCGAAGCGGCGACGGCGCTTTGGATTAAGCTATCAAGCGCCCATCAAGCGATCAGTTTGCGAACAGAAAATATCCAAAGCGGTGTCGCCGCTTCGCTCTGCCACCGCACTCTAAAGGTCGCGCCGTTACTTTTCTTCTTCCTTTTTCTCCGCGCCTTCGTCGGCTTCCTTCGCAATCTCGACCTTCGTGCCGTCGGCTAAAGAGAAATTGCCTTCGATCACAACGGTCTCGCCGCCGCTTAGGCCCTCGATGATCTCTATCTTATCTGCGGTCCGCAGGCCGACCGTGACCTTCGTCTCCTTCGCGATGGACTGGTCGTCCACGATCATAACGATTCCCTCATTGGCATTGCTGGCTTCGAGGGTAACCGCGGAAGCCGGGACGACTATCGCGTCGTTCTTTGCCTGCGCTGAAATCAAGATTTGAGCGGCGCCGTTCGCACGCAGACGGCCGGCTCCATTGCCCAGGGCAACCCATACTTCAACCGTGCGATTTGTCGGATCGCTGGAGTGGCTGAGCAGAGTGATCTGTCCCCGGAGTTCTTCGGCCGACGTATCCGTCGGGACCACAGTCGCGGTATCACCGACCTTTAGTTGAGCGGCAACGGTGTCAGAAAACGGCGCCTTCACAATCACCTGGCTCATGTCGGCAATGTTGACGAGTTTGCCCCCGGCCGCCGCGAACTCTCCTTCGTATTGAAACTGATCTGTGATCAATCCGGAGATTGGCGCCCGGATCACGGTGTAGCTCAGTTGCGCATCGAGGGTGGCAAGATGTTGTTGTGCCGCTGCGACCTTGGCGTTACCCAGAGCGATGTCGTTGGGGTTGATCGCCTTCATGCGTAAGACGACGGTCTGCTCGGCCAGGCGCAGTTCGTTCTCCGCGGTGGCGAGTTCCAGTTGAGACGCTTCTAAATCCTTTTTAGAGATACCTCCCTTTTGAAACAGGACCTCGCGTCGTTCATAAGTTGCGCGCGCATTTCGAACTTTTGCCTGCGCGTCGCGCAACGCTTTTTGGTCTGCCGCATTTGTCTGCGGAATCGTACCGGTCGTCATGCTGCGCAGACTGGCGCGTTCCTGGTTGAGGGCGGCGAGCGCCTCGTTGCGCTGGGCCAGCAGATCACGCGATTCCAGTACCGCGATTACTTGACCGGCCTTAACCAGCTTATCTTTCAACAGCGCCATGGTTTTTATCTGCGCACTAACCTTGGCCGCCACCGTCGCTTGCTCCCGCGGGGCGATAGTACCCACCGCAGACACAGGCGCCGCGATTGTCTCCTTCTCCGCTTTCGCGACTCGCACGCTGACTATGGGCGTAACGGATTCTTCCGCAGTGTCCGCCTTCTTGAACTTCCAGAGGATAATGACGAGCACCAGGAAGACGAGGAGCACTGCCGCCGTACCGATGATCAGGTAACGCCGCTCTTGCCACGAACGGGCGCGCGCCTTTGGCTCCAGATCAATTTGAAAGTCTCGGTCCTCTGGCGGCAATTCGCGGGAACTGTTTTGGGTCATTGTGCAGTCGCCTGTCGCAGACGTGCCAGCGCTACCTGATAATCGAAGAGCGCCTGATAGAGTGCTTGCCGTTGCGCGGCAAGGATAGTCAACGCATCCGTCACTTCAACAATTTGTGCCTCGCCGGCGCGGTAACGGGCAATCGAAGCGTCGAGGTTTTCTTGTGCCTGGGTCACGGCGCCGCGCGCCAGTCTGATGCGAAACAACGCGCTATTCGCCTGTGCTTGCGCGCCGTAGAACTGTTGCACCAGGGCTCGCAGCGCCACAGTGCGCTCCGTTTCCGCGATCTCGGCCCGCAATCGCGCCTGGCGTTCTTTGCTTCGGGATTCACCCCAATCGAAAACCGGAATCGAGAGCGTGACCGCCGCCGATATGCCGGTATGTTCCTGCAAACGCGGCGGCCTCAACGAGTCGCTATCAAAACCACCGAGAACCGAATAAGAGAGCTGGGGCAGGCGATCGGCATGGGCGATGCGCACTTCCTCTTGTGCAGCGCGAAGCTGCGCTTCGAATTGATTAAACTCCGGACGCCGCATAACGCCTGCGACAGTGAATTGCTGCAGTTCGCCATCTACCGGGGTCGCCATGAGAAGATCGGCAGTGCCGATCGGTCTGGTGAAATCATAGCCTACAAGTATTCGCAGGCCGCCGGCGCTTATGATCTCATCCGCCCGAGCGCGTTCCAACTCATCGCGCCGCGTAATCGTTTGCAGCCGGGCGCGCGTCAGATCAACCGGAGCCACTTCGCCGCCGGCGAGGAGCAGGGAAGTTACTCGCTCAAATTCTTCGGCCGCGGCCAGGTTTTGTTCCGCGGCGCGCGTTTGCGCACTGGCCAGGGCCAAGCCGTAATAGGCTTCGATTACTGCCTGAGCCAGCGTTCGGCGCGCGACTTCAGTTCCTGCCCGGGCCGCCGCCAGCAGCGCACGATTCTTCTCCAGAGTCGCGCGCAACCTGCCGCTAATATCAAAGTCGCCTGCCACGTTAACGTAGGCCTGGTATTCGCTGATGGCGTTATTGGCGAGAAAGCTTGGTGCCCGAGGAGTGCCCGGCGGAAGCCCCATTGCCGGTGAGGTGTAGAGATAGCTCAGCGGAGCGCTCACATGCGGCAGGAACGCAGTCTGGGCTTGTTTTACATCTTCAGCCGCGATGCGTTCGTTCAGGGTTGCTTGTTGCAGGGCGGAAGCCTGCAGCGTAGCGAGTCGCAGTGCTTCATTAAGCGTAAGCGGACTGAACGATGAAGTTTGGCTGCCGGAAGTTGCGGAATTCGAGGTCGGTGCTTGTTGGGCACGTACCGATACCCAGGTCGCTGTCAAAACAAGCGACAGGATGGATCGCGCCAGCTTCTGATTGATTCGAGTTCTCGGCATCAGCCAACCGAACGGGGGAACCCTACGCGATTGCAGAATGCAAATTGCGGATTCCAGATTGAAAAGATGACCGGTCCTTTCTTTTAGTCATCAACCAGCAATGTGAAATCCGCATTCCGCAATCGCCGGGCCTATTTGGACTTGGGCTTCAAATTTCCGTCAGCGTCAAACTCCAGCGTAAACCGTTTTCGGCCTTGTTTACCGATGACTTCGTAACTAACCCTGTCACCTTGTACTGTCTTCTCGGCTTTTACAATCACAGCGGCTGGTCGGCTGCGGATTGCTTCCTGAATGGCCGAAGGAAGATCGTTCGGCGGGATCGTTTCCTCAACTTCAGCGACACTGCCATCCGGGTTATAAAGCACGTCGCGACCGGTCGCGCCTTCCATGCTCTCGATCTCATAAAAGGTCTTACCGTCTTCTTTCTCACGCGCATAACCCTTGATAGTCGCAGCCGGATAAGATGCTTTGAAAGCGTTCAATACGGCAATGGGAACGTCCTTCCTCTTGACTTGCCGTTCTTGGGCAGACGCGAAACTGGCGGCCAGAAAAATTGCTGTGATCGTTAAGGCTGGTCGAATTGATGTCGTGGTGAATTTCATAATATTTCTCCCTGGATCCTTTTGAGATTTCTGCCATTCAACGACTAAGAACCAGAAGCGTAAACGTGCCCGGCATCATCGGAGGACGCGGTCGCGGCTGTTGTGCAGTGGCGGCAGGGGCCGTCCCAAATTCGGCGGTCACCAGGAACAGTTGATGTGTCTTCAGATCGAGCGCCATGGTGCGGGCCCGCGCCTGGGTTGGCACATTTTCCACGACGGTAAATTTTTCGGGCGAATCCTCATGAACGACAGTTAGAGTGCCCTCACCATTTGAGCTGAAGGCGAGTCCTGTTTCCGGATCGAAGGCCGCCGCATCGGTACCCGCGCCGATAGGCAGGGTGGTGATGAGCTTGCCGTTGTCGGCGTTCACTACCGCCATCAGTTTGTTTGCGCAAACTGCAAAGAGTCTTCGATGCTTGCGATCCAGTGCGAGGCCCGACGGTTCCTCGGCGGGAGCGAGGGACCAGTGATGGTTGACCGTCAGTTTCATGGGATCGAACTGCACGATTTCATTTTTGTCTTCGATGTTGACGTAGATGTGGCCCCTCTCGTCGCTGACTGCAAATTCAGGTTTGCCACCAAGGGCAATCGTGCCGACGACCGAGTTAGTCTTCACATCGATGGCGGTGGTGTCGTGACTTGCACCATTGAACGCGAAGACGCGCTTTGAAAACGGGTCGTAGATGATCGCGTCGGGGTTCCGTCCGACTGGCACGTTCGCCAGGGCCTTGAGCGTCTTTAGATCAAAGACGGTGACCGCGTTCTCACGTCCGTTACTCGTAAAGCCTGTGCCTGCGTCGGTCACGATTGCGATGCCATGCACGCCGTTTGTCCTGGGAATATCACCGACTACGGTCCCCGTGTCGGCATCGACCACCACGACGTGGGTGCCGTGCGAGATGTAAACGCGCCGCGCCTTGCTATCGACCGTCAAATAGTCCCAGCCGCCCTCACCACCCAACACGGTTTTCTTTGTGACGTGATATCCGGGCGGTCCGCCGGCGCGGAGCGTGGCGTTATTCGAGAATGCGCTTTGACAGAGCAAGCAAAGAAAAACGATCGAAACAAGCTGAGCAAGTTTCTGCATGAGCCCCTCCGGCCAATGAATTGAATTGCGCCCCATTCTAGACGTTCATTCAATCCCGTCATAGTAATTTATTGGCTGGTCGACCGCGGGCGTTACAAGTCGGAAGGAGGGCGGCGCGTCACAAGGCGCTGCTGCGGGCATCATCGCTCAATGACGCAGGTGGGAATCGTGTCCCTAGCGGACCCGGTGCCGACGGGCCTAGGACCGGATGCCAGCGATGATGAACCTTTGAGCCGATGCCGGGCAAGACTGCGGCGCACCCGCTATCGCAGGTGGTACTGACAAGAGGTCATAACAACGGTGAGTGCGGGAAATAAGAAATTAGCCGCAGATTTCCGCGGATAAACGCGGATCGGAGAAGACAGGAAGCCGGGGCAGGAGGCAGACGGCAGACGGCAGGAGGCAGACGGCAGGAACACGTTTTGAGCTTTAGCTTTAACTGCCGTCTGCTCCTGCCGTCTGCTCCTGCCGTCTGCTCTGCCGCCTCCTCCTGCCGTCTGCCGCCCTGCTTTCAAATCCGCGTTTTATCTGCGTTTATCGGCGGCTAATTCTCTTCCAGTTTTTCCTTCAGGGTTGCTCCGGCACAGGCGGGCAAGCTGGGGCTTGAACTTTATACGCCTGTCATGCGCGTTGAGCTCTTAACCCTACAAGTGCATAGAGTTCAAAACTTTAGTCTGAGTCTTCGCTAAGTGCTTCTGAGTTTCGGCAGACTTAAGCCATACTGCGGGCATGCAACCACCGAAGAAAGCGCATCCGCGACGAGTCGGAGTTCTATTCCTTCTCTTTCTTTTCTTATTTGCTTTTGACGGGATCAGGGTCAGCGCGCAACAGCCGCAAGCGTCACCGGTTCCAGCTGTCTCACCCACACCGTTTCCTGATCCACCCGTCGGTTTTGAGAAAGCAGAGCATCGCATACGGATGCGCGACGGCGTGCAGCTCTACACGATCGTCTACGCGCCGAAGCAGATTCGCGAGCCCTTGCCGTTTCTCTTTCTGCGCACACCCTATGGCGTCAGCGGCTGGGGTTATCGCGCGATTCCGCGATACCTCAAGCCCTTCGCGGATGTTGGATACATCTTCGTCTTTCAGGACATACGCGGGCGTTATAAGTCCGAAGGAAGTTTTGTCATGGGCCGTCCGCTGCGCGACAAGAGCGACAAGCAGGCAATCGATGAAAGCACCGACGCCTACGACACCATCGACTGGCTGGTGAAGAACATTCCCAACAACAATGGTCGCGTGGGTATGACCGGCGGTTCTTACGATGCCGAACTCGCGATCATGGCGATGCTCGATCCGCATCCGGCGCTGAAAGCGATTTGCGAACAGGCCTCGCCGGCGGATTCTTTCCTTGGCGATGACTTTTATCACCATGGCGCGTTCCGGTTGAGTTATGGATTCGAGTACGCGTACCAGCTGGAGTCGTCCAGGGAAGATCAGGACTTTAAGTTTGACAGGTATGACACCTACGAATGGTACCTGCGTCTCGGCGCCCTCGCGAATGCCGACGCACGTTATTTTCATGGCAAGCTTCCGACGTGGAACAATTTTGCGAACCATCCGACCTATGACGCCTTCTGGAAACAGCAGGCACTGGGCAACAGCCTGACTCGAGCGACCGTGCCGACGATGCATGTGGCGGGCTGGTGGGATCAGGAGGATTTTACCGGACCGGTTAAGGCTTACCAGATCCTCGAGAAGACCGACACCGATGGCAAGAATTTTCTCGTCGTTGGACCATGGAACCATGGGGGCTGGGATGGTGAAGGCAGCAAGTTAGGAAAGATCGATTTCGAAAGTGCCACCGGCAGATATTTTCGCGAACACATTATGGCGCCATGGCTTAACTATTGTCTGAAGCAAACCGGGAAAAACGATCAGGCGGACACGCAAACTTTCCAGACGGGAAGCAACAAGTGGCAGACGTACGACGTGTGGCCGCCGCGGAAAAATGTTTCGGCACGCAAACTCTATTTTCAGAGTAAGGGACTCTTGTCGTTTGAACTGCCGTCAGGCGCCGGCGACAAATCACCGGCTTATGACAGTTACCTTTCCGACCCGGCTCATCCGGTGCCTTATCGGCAGCGTCCGATTGAGGCCACATATTTTCCCGCGGGCTCAGGCTGGTACAACTGGCTGGTCGAAGATCAGCGCTTCGCACAAGGAAGGCCGGACGTTTTGAGTTGGGAGTCGCAAACTCTGACCCAAGACGTCACGGTTTCAGGAAACATCTTGGCGCATCTTTTTGCCTCTACGACCGGGAGTGATGCGGACTGGATTGTGAAATTGATCGACGTCTATCCGGAGGAATATCCGAAGGATGTGAAGATGGGCGGCTATCAGTTAATGATTGCGAACGACGTGCTGCGGGGCAGGTTCCGTCGCAGCTTCGAACGCGCCGAGCCGATCACGCCAAACAAATTCCGCGAGTACGTAGTGGACATGCACGCCACGGATCACGTTTTCCTGAAGGGTCACAAGATCATGGTCCAGGTCCAGAGCACCTGGTTTCCCGTCATTGATCGCAACCCCCAAACGTTTGTGGCGAATATTTTCAAAGCGCTGGAAGAGGATTATCGCGCCGCCACCCATCGCATTTCGCGCTCGCCGCGCCTGGCTTCTTATATTGAGTTGCCGATCTTAAGCGCCGGCGGAAAGTAGAAAGTGCTTGAGTGACAGCCGCGTGTTTCTTCGCGCTTGATGCCGGCAGCCTCAACTCCCTGGAGTGCGCCGACCTGACGGCGCTTTGGCCATCCTTAGGATATTCGCTGGGGGAGTATTTCTCGAGAGGCGCGCTCGCTAAGGAGGTCCAAAGCGGCGCTGGCCCGCCGCACTCCAAAGGGTCGTTACAACTCACCGGAGCCGATTTGCAGATGGCAAAGGGCTGCATGTTACACTCCTTCCCGTCCTACAAATGAGGTCCCATCAAGCCTGCCAGTATTGGCTGACGAAGGTGCGCCCCTGTAGCTCAACGGTTAGAGCAGCAGACTCATAATCTGTTGGTTCGGGGTTCGAATCCCTGCGGGGGCACCAATTATCTACACGTAAACGCAAGATGGCGCGATTATGGCGCGATTTTTCAACCGGCCTTCCTCTCACGCTGTGAATCGCGGTTCTTTCTTGGGAATCGAACCACTCTTCCCGGCTTACTCTGCCCAAGCGTCGTAACTGCCTGGCGCAAATTCGCCGGCGTCTGATGCGTGTACACACTGGTCATGCGCGTTGTTGTGTGACCGAGTAAATCTCTGATGTCCCACTCGTGAACTCCATTGGCTCTTAGACGAGTTGCAAAGGTGTGACGCGTATCATGGAACCTAAGATCCACGAGCCCCGCCGCTGCGCAAGCATTCCGCCATCCGGTCTTGATGGAATCGATGTTCACACCCGTCTTGGAAACGCTGAACACGAAATCCCTTGTTCCGGCATCCTGCTTGAGCGCCTTCAACTCCGCGAAGACAATGTCGTTCATGGGAATGGTCCGAGTCTTCCCAGTCTTGCTTCTGGCGATGAAAATTGTCCGAGCGATAAAGTTCACGTGTTCCCACTGCAGATCGAGAATCTCACCGCGTCGCATCCCTGTGTTCAGAGCGACGGTGACTACGGAGCGGATATGATCTCGCCTGCCGGTGAGCTTGGCGAACAGTTTCACTTCTTCTTCTGCGGTAATGAACCTCTCTCGACTGCCGTTCTCCTTCAGCAGGCGCACGCGCCTCATCGGGTTGGAATCGATCAGCTCATTGTCGAAAGCCATCGAGAGGATTTTTGACAGACAAGCGAGATCGCGGTTGACGCTCGCCGGAGTGCGCGGCCTTGGCCGTTCCTCCGTGTCGTGCTTGGTCGGCGTCGCCAACCTCTCCCGCTTGAATTTCTCAATCATCATTGGCTTGATGTCCCGCAGATGTTTCTCACCAAAGAAACCCTTGAGCGTAACAGAGCGCTGTTCATCCTCGCGGTGACTGCGTTTGTTCGCCGTGGACCATGGTAAGAAAGTTTCATCGACAAATTCAGAGAAAAGCTTTTTGACCGGGTTGTACTTCCCTTCATAAATTTCTTCTCTGCGTTTGTTCTCGGCTCGTTCCGCTTGAGCCTGAGTTCGTGCACCGGGAATAGACTCGTGGACATAGTTGCCTCGCAGACTAAACTCAATCCACCAGGTACCTTTGTCCCAATCGCGATCCGATCGCTTGAGTCTCCTCCCTTTGTGTCGTTTGTAAATTGCCATTCGACTGCTCCTCCTTCTGGTTAAGGAATCGCAGCCGTCAAAGTTGGCCCGATTCTAAATCCAGAGAGGTTTTGTGTCACGCAATTTTTAGACGCCGGTTCTGACTTTGGACTCGTCGCCGTTCGGCTTCTTCCTTTGCCCACAGGTCAACCTCGTGTCGGCTGAATCGCAAGAGGTCACCCATGTAAGCGTGTGGCAAAGGATGGTCATTCTCTGATCTCTTGACCCACTTCAGAATTCCGGCGGTTGTAGGCTCGTCGTTGGCGTTAACGAGCTGCCAATAGCGGGCGAGTTGGGTAGCTGTCATCCACTCAAGCACCGGCTCCGCCGGGGCTCGCTCAGTTTCCGGTTGGGCCAGAACCAAGGCGATTGCCTCATGCGTGGCACGATCAAGTACGCGGGTTAGTTTTTCTTTCAGGGCTAAGGTTTGGTCGAGCATGGTATTGCTCGACCATTACAAGGTATGTGCCATCGAGAACGGAGCATGTCTTGAATAATCCAAGCGCGCTAAGAGATCAAGAAATCATTTTTCAGCGTCGTGGGCGCAAAAAAAACCGGAAGGGGGGAGCGACACGTGTTGTAAAACACTTCAGAGTATGTATTTCACAACACCTATTTCCTCCTCGACAAGAGGCCGTCAGCAATCGGCCCCGCTCTCTCATCGGCTTGGGCCGTAATCAACTTCCAGTTTGCGGCGGTGCCTTCTTCCCTGTAACCAAACAGAATCCTAAATCCGTTTCCCAAAAGGTAGCGCATACGCGCGATCTCTTCGTAGAGCAGACGGTCATTTTTCGTAAGCCCGAAGCCTTCGGTCAATTGAACGAGCGCGACCTTGCGGCACCAACTGTTAGGCTCCTCACCGGCTGCCAGCGCCGCGTTCTCCACTTGCTCGTACTGCTCATTCGTCAGGCGAAACGTGATGTTTCTAGACTTGGTTTGTTTGCTTTCGTTCATTTTCAATCCTCGCGACGAAGCTTGTATACACATCCCGTGCCTGTCTACACGTTTGCCTACAATTCCTACAGGAACTCGCTAACTCCTTTACTTATCAAGGTAGGAATTGTAGGCACGAATGCCTACAACGTAGGCACTTCAGCCCCGAATTCAGGGGGTGACGTGTCAAAGTCATCTCAGGTGCGAAGCACCTACTTTGGCATGATTCAAGTTTGGGCAACGGGCGGATGCTGCGTTAGAGAGGGCATTGGGTGGCGAGTCGTAGTAACAGAAGTGCGCGGTGGTTTGTAGTTGGTCTTAAAGAGGATGTTTCCCCGCCTAATGACGTTCACTGCGACTGGGCGCTCGACCGCACACACGAAGTGCCGTAACGAAGTGGAGGACTTGGAGCGCAGCGGAAAGTTGTGAGGTCGGGCTGTCGCGGACAATGTCAAAGAGGCAGGGAAACATTTTGCGGACAAGGACGACTTAGGGGCATTTGCTTATTGCTTGCGCGAAGTTCTATGCCGCGCTCTTGAATTGGAGTCTCGCTTGCACGCCTAACGAGGCCAATACACGCAGCATGAGATCGGTTGAGATGTCATGGGTGTTCCGGTTCAGTATCGCGGTGATGCGAGTGCGCGAAGTATGCGCGAGTCGCGCTACGTCTGCATGAGTCAATCCCTTCTTGCTGACAACCTCGATGATCTTGTCGTTCAAGTCGCTGCGAAATTCGATCTCCATTCCGTCGGCGGGTGCCAGGCCCAAGACCTTCGCGAGTTCTCTGGCATTGCGGGCAACAATTGGTCTAACTTTCTTCATCGAGTACGACGATCATCTACTCTTCGTCCACTTCAATTTCAGCCTCTGCTTCCGCTTCCGCTTCGACTTCTGCCTGCAACTCGATTACTGCAGTCCTCAGCGGCTCGTAGATAGGAATCTCTTGGCCGAGGATTTCAAAAGTTACAGTCAATGCATAGCGAGCTGTTGAATCAGGATCACGACTCCACCCCTCGTGACCTACGACAGCAATACAAAATTGAGGAGGTAAGTCAGTGGACTTAACGATGGCCCAATCTTTTTGAACCGTGCCGCTATTACGCTTAACGTCTCGTATTAAACCAGCATCCGATTTCTCTTGAAAAGTCCAAGGAAGTACTTCGCCTTCCATAGCGTCTGCGTCGCTCTCTTCATCCTTCATTGCTCGCGCTCGGAAATGGTTAACGTCTTCCGCGAGCTTGCTACTTTTCCAGTCAACCCACGTAGACAAATACCGACGGAGATTGCGCCGTGTACGACGCGGCTGCGCGGCGTATGAGAGAGTTACTTCAACTCGAATGTCGTATTCCTCCACGGGGCCTCGCACCTCAATTGGAATGGGAACTTGATATATGTGACACTCTCGCGCTCGTATGTTCGTCTCGCCAGTTGTGATCAAAGTCGTGCGGTGATCGCTATTAACTGTGGCTCGCTCCTCGTTCGGTATTCCATACCCAATCAGTCGAACGAGACGTGAGACTTGGCCGATTAGTTCGTGTCTTTCATCGTGGTTGTGTTGCGGGTCTAACTGCCGGATCCGATACAGCAGATTTTCGGCCCAAGTCGGCCAACGTGCGGACTGCACGATAAGCGCGCGATAAAGAAGTGCCGGTTCATCCGGAAGCAGTTGTTGGAGTCGTGCCGCAATGCGACTAACTTTGGGTGCGGCAAACGAGGTTCCGCTTTCATCTCGAGAAACCAGTAGACCTGGGCGCATGGTGGACCTGACCAATTCTGGACAGGCAGCGGCAATTTGACCGCCACTCTGGACATCGGGCGGAACGTTCTGGGTGTGTACTGAATCACCTCCATACTCAACGACTTCTGGTTTGATGACCTTCCAGATGCTCGGACCTGATCTTGAAAATGCGGATGGATAACCCAACTCGCGGGCGAATGTCCGCCAATCGCCAGACTCGAATCGCCCATAGGCCACTGAACCGACTGTGAGCGCTTGCAGACTCTGAGCTGGATTAGCGACTCGCGCGGACGCCTCATACAGGTATGTTGGATAGTCGCGTCCTGCAGTAAGGTGATCGCGTATCCCAACTTGCGGGTTAACTGCTGAAACCCGCAGATTCCCCGCGCTTTGGATAAACAAGATATCGTGCTGTGCGCAAAGCATATCAATCTCAGCAGCCCAGGCAGACATATGCCGTATGCGACAGTACGAAGACGCATTTATGGACTGGTTAAATATGCGCGTGTGCCGCGCACCCAAATGATATCTCTCGACTACATCACGAACGAGTGCAGGAGGAAATAACGTGTCGGGCATAACATTGTGCCCATTAAGCACACGCGCATTCTGAATCCAGAACGGCAATTGCGGCGATCCTTCAGCAATTACATTTTCGCCGTAGAGAATTGCACCGGCGACGCGAGTACCGTGTCCGCTCGGCAGAACAAAATCCCCGACATCGCCCGGTTCTTTGCCTGGTAAAAAACATCGTGACGTTTGATGGTCAATTGCGGGTTCGAGGAGTATATGTTGCTCCTGAATTCCGCTATCGATTACGCAGACTGCCGCTGCTTCATTCTCAGGTGGCGCCGGAGCAGGACCGCCTTCCGGTGGCTCGCCCACTTCGCCCTCTCGCTGCGGAAGGCTAATGTCGTCCGGCTCTAAAACCTCAAAGACATAAGGATAGTTTAGAATCACATCTTTGAGGCCCAATCCGCTTATTCTGAGACGAACCGTGAAGCTGTCGGGTAGTACCGCCGCGTCGAAAGCCGCGCGGTCGATCATATGAAGTATCTCGGCTTGGTAGAATTGAGCAAACTCTTCGATCTGCGCTTCGCGTTGCCTTTTTATTTCATCCCAAGCTTCATATGCCTCTATACGCGCTTGCGACCAATCACGCTCTTTTCTCGCCCAATCCAGATCGGAGTCGCGTTTGATTTTGTTTGGCCGTTTAGGAATTTCGCGGGTTCCAGTGCATGCAATTCCGATGTCAACTAGATATGGTTGGTCGTCAGCCATGTTCGGCCATTCGGCCAATAGTCGTTCGGACAAAATCCGGGACAATCGATCCTCTGAGTCCTCATAGAGTCTATGTATCTGCGCTATGGTGGCTGAACCATGTACTTGAACAGAGAACGCGTCCGCCATTGCCATGAAGGATTCAAGATCAATGTTCTCGGCAGCAACAATCACGAAACCTTCCTCTTCCTCAGCAACGATCTCAAAAGCAAACTTTTCCCTCAGTGCGTCCAAGTCGAGGCTCGGATCGACTTGCAACAGGAACGGAACGCCTTCTGGAATGACTGGAAGATTATCTTGCTCTCTTTGGGCTTGGCGTTCCCGCCAGTTCGCGCCCATTGATTGCGCGGATCTACGGAGGGACTCGCTATGTGCCTCGTACGCCGCCCTATTAGCGCGTGTCTGTGGAGAAAGTTCTCCTCCTCCTCTGAGACGAGCGGGGCCGTGATATCGCAGAATGAGAGGAAGATGTTCGAAGTTGTGATCGGGAGGCATCCACTATTCTCCGGGCTTATTATGGTGAGTTCGCCGAAGCTCAGAAATTGCTTGCTCAAGATGCGCTTGTGTGATGCCTTTGTTGCCGTTGAGAACAGCTGCCTTAGCTGCGTCCTGTGCAGCCTTTACGACCATGGCTGCAGAGGAACCCGACAATTTATCGACCATTTGATCCCAATTGATGAATTCGGTGGGCCGCACGGAAGACAACGTCATTTGTAGGAGCTTCCTTACCTCGTCTGGTCCGGGTAGTGGCACTAGGAAGACGTCGTCAAAACGCCGGAAAAGCGCTGTATCCAACGAGGACTCCACATTGGTGGTTGCGACTAGCAGTCCTGGTGCATCATAGTCCTCCATCAATTGAAGGAGGGAGTTGACTATGCGTGATGCTTCTCCGATGTCCTTACTATTGTTGCGTGAGCGAGCTATGAAGTCGCACTCATCGAGCAGAAGCACGCAAGGGTGTTCCTTCGCAGCCATAAAGATAGAGCGAAGGTTAGCAGCTGATTCTCCGAAGTACGACGATATCAGGGTATCAAAGCGTACTTTCATTAGTGGCAGGCCCGTTTTCCAGGCCAGTCGCTTCGCCCCGAGCGACTTCCCACAGCCTGGCGGACCATGAAGAAGTATTGTTTTGCGCGGCTCTAGCCCAAAAACTCCCAATCTGGATCTCGCTGCGAATTCGCGTTCAATTCGCTCAAAACGCTCTTCTGTGGCCGGCGGCAACACCATGTCGTGTTCAAGTGATTCGGTTGGAAGGATCGTCGCGAGCGATTCTCCGTGCCTGCGGCTGAGCGGTAATTCTCTCAGGCTCCGATCGCTGTCACCAGTTGGTCGCGGGGTGACTCTTCGTGGTCGAGGTTGGTTGAGAATGGACTCTAACTGATCTGCAAGTTTCAAGTGACCAGTTCGTCGTTCCAAGTCGACGATCTTCTTGGCGAGTCGCTGAAGATCGTGCTGAGATCCGTCGGAAATGGCCCGAACGACTCGTTTTAGCATGTCTGCATTCATCGCCACACCTCTTCAATCTGGGATACAGTACGAGTTCCTTACGGGTTTTCGGCTTATCAACTCCGTGCGACCTCCGTCGTTCTGGAGTATATAACGGCTAGGCTCGCTAGGATAACTTATAGTTGATAACTTGCGGTAGACTCGGCAGAAGTGCCTTCGGGGGGATAAATCGATCCGTTACGGGACACCCTCAGACTACTACGGACCGCCAACTGAAAAAGATTACCCTGCCTCGTCAGTCTCAGCTGGCGCTGATCGATGAAGGGGAAGGAACCAATGGTTGATTTTAAGAAACGATTAGCTATTAAGGATTTGCCCAAGCTCTTAGATCCTATCCAGATCTATGACACTTTGGATCGTGCGAGCGATAAGGGACCACTGCGGCCAGCGCAACTCGCCGTATTGAAGGAGTGGCACGAGAACCGCCGCAACGAGCGCGATGTCATAGTGAAGCTCCATACGGGACAGGGCAAAACGCTCGTCGGGCTATTGTTATTGCAGTCGAAGCTTAACGAGGATGCTGGGCCAGCGGTTTATCTTTGTCCCAACAATTTCTTGATTAACCAAACGTGCACGCAGGCAGAGCAATTCGGGGTGAGTTATTGCACACCCGACGATGACGGTAGCCTGCCGTTTGAGTTCTTGGAAGGCAAGAAAACTCTAATAACGTCAATTCAAAAGCTTTTCAACGGACGCACTAAGTTCGGAACTGGCCCACAATCCATACCGGTTTCGACCGTTTTGATGGACGACGCACATGCTTGTATCGATGTTATTCGGGAGGCCCTATCAATTCGAATAGCAGGGGACGAAGGTGTCTATGCTGAACTTCGGAATCTCTTCAGCTCGTCGCTTCAGGATCAAGGCATGGGCACATTCGCTGAGATATCGAATGGAAGTCCTGATGCTCTCTTGCTCGTTCCCTACTGGGATTGGCGCGACAGACAGGCCGAGGTCGTCAACATCTTAGCTAAACACACCGACAGCAAATCCATAAAGTTCGCGTGGCCGCTTCTGCGAGACATGTTAGCCGAATGTCAATGCATAATTTCCGGTAATTCGCTTGAGATATCTCCCTACCTGCCTCCGTTGAACCTGTTCGGTTCGTACTACTCGGCTAAACATCGTGTTTTTATGTCAGCGACGGTCACTGACGATTCTTTTTTGATTCGCGGTTTGGGTCTATCCCCAGCAACCGTTAAGAATCCGCTTCTGTTTAAGGACGAACGATGGTCTGGCGAAAAAATGATCCTGATTCCGAGTCTAATCGATCCATCGCTGGATAGGTCCACCATCGTCGCGCGTTTTGGTAAACCGGTGGACAAAAGGCGGTTTGGGTTCGTCGCTCTGGTTCCGGGATTCGGATGGAAGAAGGACTGGGAAGCTTATGGCGCAACCGTTGCCACCAAGATCACTATTGACTCGGAGATCGAAAAGTTGAAGGCGGGGAATTGTGAGCGCACCCTAGTGGTGGCAAACCGCTACGATGGGATCGACCTACCCGATAGCGCATGTAGGGTTCTGATCATGGATTCAAAGCCGCACGGGCAGAGCTTGGTGGATCGATATGCCGAAGGATGCCGGAGTACGAGCGAGGTTACTGCGATGAGAACTGCGCGGACTATCGAGCAAGGTTTGGGTCGAAGCGTCCGGGGCGAAAAGGATTATTGCGCCATCGTTCTTACGGGGCCTGAGTTGGTCAAGACAATTCGAGCCAAAACGTCGAGACGTTACCTGTCAAATCAGACAAACACCCAGATCGATATCGGTCTTGAAATCGCTGAAATGGCCGAGGAGGATACTGAAAGTGGCAAAAAGGCGATGGCGGCTTTGATTGCGCTCATAAATCAGTGCCTTCGGCGCGATGCAGGCTGGAAAGAGTTTTATGTAGAGCGCATGGACAAAGTGACGGCTAGTGAACCCAGCAGGTCGATACTTGATCTTTTTCAAAAGGAGTTCGAAGCCGAGAAAAGATATCAGGGCGGTGACATCGAGGGAGCGATCAAGATGCTTCAATCCTTAATCGACGAGCAGATCACTGATGAGTCAGATAGGGGTTGGTATCTTCAAGAAATGGCTCGTTACAAATATGGGCACAGCAAAGCCGACTCAAACAAATTGCAGATTGTGGCTCATCGCAAGAACAGATTCCTTTTGAAGCCGCAGGTTGGAATGGAAGTATCCAAGATCGCAGCAATCAGCCAACGGCGAGTTGAGAACATTATTTCCTGGGTCAAGCAGTTTGATAATTACGAGGAGTTGAGTATCGCTGTGGAAGATATCTTGGGCTCTCTGACCTTCGGTACGCTTGCTGATCGCTTTGAGGGAGCAATTGACAACCTTGCGAAAGCACTCGGGTTCGTTGGAGAACGACCAGATAAAGAGTGGAAGGAGGGGCCGGACAATCTTTGGGGTCTACGAGATAATGAGTACTTACTCCTCGAGTGCAAGAGTCAGGTGCAACTTACTCGGTCGGAGATCAATAAGGGCGAAACCGAACAGATGAATAGTTCTTGCGCTTGGTTCGGACGACATTACGCGGGCTCCCAAGTGACGAACGTAATGATTATTCCGACGAACCGCTTGGCCAACGCGGCGGGTCTTACTCACGATGTGAAAGTGATGCAGCAAAAGGGCCTGACAAAGCTACAGGAGAACGTCAGAAAATTCTTCGCGGAATTTAAGGATTTAGATTTTCAGAACTTGTCAGAGAAAAAGGTTCAAGAATATATCAATGCACACGGGCTTTCGGTTGATTCGATCAAGAGTGATTACACTGCATCAATTCGATCTTGGAAATGAGGCTATTCGCAACCAGTCCCGATGGCGCGATTATGGCGCGATGGCGTGCTGAGACGTAGCGATCCTTAACTGACTTTGACGGCTGCGGATTCGGTAAATACTGGGTTATCTCACTTCGTCTCGCCTTGTTGATGCCCCTCAAACCGTCTCATAATCTGTTGGTTCGGGGTTCGAATCCCTGCGGGGGCACCAATCAAAATTAAGAAGTTAGAGGCCGTCGCTAGATGGGCCTCTTTTTCATCTTGCGTCCCTATGATGCCACTGATTAGTAAGGCCACTTCGATTTCCATGAGTCGGTTCTAGATCTACAGATTCCCAAGACTCTCTGTCCTCTCCCACGGGTCAGGGAAACCAAAGTCTAAAGTGTGACAGCCTTTCAATTACGACTTTCGGATTCTCACGGACATAGCGTCTTAGCAAAGCAGTGTATTCAGCAAGGGTCCGCTCGCTCAAACGCGGCAAAAGCGGGAAGGTCGTCGCTCACAACATGTGAACCGATGAAAGCGTTATAGACAATATTCTTTCCCTCACTCTTCCCGCATGAGTTTGGATGGATCGACGGCAAGCGCTCGCAAGGCTGGAATGGCGGACGCCGCAAGACCCAGGAGCGCCATCGTTAGCACCGCGCCGACCACGACGACGGGATCGCGCGGATTCGCCTGATAGACAATCTGGCCGAGTAGCCGGCTGGCGAAGACGCTGAGCAACAGGCCCGCGAACGAGCCGATCCCCAGCAGCACGATAGGGCGCCCGACCGCGGCGCTCATGACGTGCTTCTTTCGCGCGCCCAAGGCCATGCGGATGCCGAGCTCCTTCATCCGGCGGCTCACGTTGTAGGCGGCCATGCCGAAGATGCCGGTCACCGCCAGCATAGCCGCCAGCAGGCCCATGACTCCGAGTCCGCTGGCAGCCGCGCGAGACGGGAACAGCGCACCGGCCATCGCATCGGGCCAGCTCTGCACCGTGATTGATGCCTCGGGCGCGACGCCACTCAGGACGCGTTGGAGCACTGCCGCCATCTCGTTCTGAGCTCGCTGCGACCGCACGACGAAAGTCATGTGCGCCTGCTCGTTTTGCGAAAACGGCAGATAGACAACCGGCAGCGACGACTCGGCGATCTCGTTATACTTTGAGTCCTCGACGACTCCCACCACTTCCCGCTGGTGGCCCAACACAATGAAGCGTTGCCCAATCGCCGACGTCTCGCCCCACATCTTTCGCGCGAAGGTAGCGTTCACGACTGCCACATACGGCGTCTGGGCGGTGTCATGCCATGAGAAATCTCGCCCACTCAGCAGCCGGGTGCCGGCAGCCTCGAAGTATGCGGGCGAAATCGTTAGACCGTACGGCTCCAGCACAGAGTTATTCAGAGTGAACTCTGTCGTCCCCGGAGAGAAAATCGGAATACCGCGCAGCCCGCCGGTAAAGGGCACTTTGCTCACGGTCCCCGCCGCCGTCACACCAGGGATGCTCCGCACCGCCTCAAGGATCGCCTTGTTCTTCTCAAGCGATACATCGCCTTCCTCGCTCAGGCCCATTTCGACCAGCATCGCGCCCTGCGGCTGGAACCCTAACGGAGCGTTCAGCATGCGCTCCATCCCGCGCAACGCGACGAATGAGGAGGTCACCAGGAGGGTGCAGATCGCGATTTGTGCGCCTAACAACAGATCCCGCAAGGACAGCCGACGTCGCGGCGTTGAATCCACCGGTCCGCTCTTCATCGCCTGCAACGGACTGCTCTGCCACACCTGCCGCGCCGGAATCATCCCAAACAGCAGCCCGCTTACAAGCGTCAAGATCAAAGCCGCCAGGTAGACACTTGTCTCGACGCTGACTGCCACCTGGCCATAGGGCGGCGACTGCCATCGGTCCAGCGCACCCAGCAGCCCCGTCGCGGCCAGCAGCCCTGCGGCTCCGCCTAGCATCGACACGACGATCGCCTCGGTCATCAATTGCCGCACCAGCCGCCACCGGCTCGCTCCCAGGGCTACGCGGAGCGCCAGTTCCCGATTGCGATCGGCTGCGCGCGCCGCAAACAGGCTGGCCAGATTGGCGCACGCTGCCACTAGCACGAGCAAAGCCAGTCCGGTTACGCCATAAAGAAATCCGCGGATGACGTCACGGGCGTCCCCTTGGAGTCCGGGACGGACGAGCCGCAGCGGCACGCCGCTATCTGTCGTCGGATACTCCTTCGCCAACTGCGCGGCAATGACACTCAGGTCTTCCGCAGCCTGCCCTGGAGTCACGCCCGGTTTCAGTCGACCAAGCACCGTCAAAGGTCTGCCCTTACGATCCTGCAGGTAATTCGCGTCGAAGTAATTCACGACGGGTATCCAGTAATCCGGCCACTGAAATTGCTCCGTGCCGTGGAACCGTGCCGGTGCCACGCCCACCACTATGAAAGGATCTTTGCCGAGCCGCACGGTGGTCCCGACGACGTTGGTATCGGCGTTAAATGCGGTACGCCAAAGACTATCGCTCAGCACGATATAGGGCGCTGAGTTCGGGCCGCGATCGTCCGCCGACTGGATCAGTCGACCTAGCTGCAGCTGCACACCCAGGAAGTCGAAATAGTTGGCAGTGACTGCACAGCCGGAGACACTTTTCAGCGCACTGCCCCAGCGCAGGGTCCCCGCCGAATATCCATAAAAGCCGGCCAGACCGCTGAACGTGGTGTTTCGCTGCCGATAGTCTTCGAATGCCGGATAGGATGTAGTAAGCGCCTTGCCACTTGTCCATGGCTTAAGGCGAATCTGGTAGAGATTGTGCGGATCGTTCACATCGAGGGGGCGTAGCAGGACCGCATTTACTATTCCAAAGACGACGACGTTTGCCCCAATGCCCAGCATCAGAGTGAGCGTAGCTACGAGCGTGAACGTGGGAGACTTCCACAGCACGCGAAACGCATAACGGATATCCAGCAACACGTTGTTCATAGATGGTTACCCTGTTTTAGGCCTAACGAGAATGAGATCATCTCTAAAATTCGCGCAATACGACGGCCGGTATTATTGGGGGGGTTGTAGGCTTCGCCCCATTAGGGGCGAGATGTTTATAGACCACGACAGTCAAAGATTTTTATTGTCGCTCCGCTAGGAGCGAAACGTTTGCTTTCCGAAGGCCACATTTCGCTCCTCCGGAGCGAGGAAGTTCTTTTCGGCCACTAGTCTATAAACATTTCGCCGCCCTGCGGCGAGGCAACATTTATGTTTAGGACTCTTAGAGTCAGGACACTAGCGAGGCGCGGTTTCAAGCCTCAGTGAGTTTCCTTCTACCATCACCGTTATCGATGAGCTCAAATCGCGCGCGCGATAGACGCGCTGCGTGGCCTTCTGAAAATCAGCAGCGGTGGCGCGTGGGATCTCCATAAACTTTTGCGGATTGCGATCGACCAGAGGAAACCAGGAGCTCTGAACCTGCACCATGATCTTATGGCCGCGTCGAAATGCGTGGTAAGTATCCGGCAGATCAAAATTGATGGCCGCAGGCCGGTTGGAAAGGAAAGGCTCAGGCTTTTCGAAGCTGTTTCGGTATTTTCCGCGGAATGGCTCGCCCCTGACGAGTTGTTGATAACCCCCCATCCTCACACTGTTCACCGCCGGCCTTTGACCTTCCGCCAGAGCGGGCTGTGGGTAATCTCCGGGATACACATCGATTACCTTCACAACAAAATCTGAATCGGTCCCTGAGGTAGAAACATGAAGCTGCACTTTGATTGGTCCCGCGATGATCAGATCTTCTGCCAACGGCTCACTTTCGTAGACCAGGACATCCGGGCGTTGTGACGCAAAGCGCTGATCTTCCGTGGCGTAGTCGAACGTCATCCCGTCGACGATGTAGCCCAGAAACGGCACCGGGCGATTGGGATCACTGATGTACTCATCAAACGCTTGAGCCGATTCGGTCGGAGCCTGAGTGCTCAATTCGCTGCCGCTACGAAAGAAGAGTGTTAGAGGCTGCAGACCTTTCGGCGGCCAGTTCTCTTTGCGCCGCCATTCGTTGATGCCGGTAAGAAACATGAAAGCCTCCGGCAAATCGGCTGGAGCGTCTTTCAAAAAATGCATGAAGAACGGAAACTGAATTTGCTCGCGGAAAAATTCACCTGTCTTTACCCCAAAATTAAGATTGCCTAGTTTGTCTCCGTCGCCGCGCGACCAACCGCCATGACCCCATGGACCCATCACGAGTTGGTTCACGATACCCGGATTATTTCGTTCGACCGAGTTGTAGATGTGAAAAGGCCCAACCGGATCTTCGGCGTCAAACCAACCGCCAACGTTGAGAACCGCGCAATGGACATTATTCATGAAGCGCCACAAAGAACGGCTCTTCCAGTACTCGTCGTACGTCGTGTGATCAATTATTTCCTGCCAGTACTTCGCTTCACCACCGAGTAGACGTTCGTTTACCGTCGCCAGGGGTCCCATGTTGAGGTAGAACTGATAACCATCCGGGGTTCCGGGATCGAATGCCAGCCGTGGCCGGCGCGGTTCTGGCCCACCCTTCCGTGGAACAAAGCTGGAGTAGAAACCGAAGTTGGCGGAGAGCATGAAAGCGCCGTTATGGTAGACGTCATCACCCATGTAGTAATCGGCGGTGGGCGCTTGCGGTGAAGCAGCCTTCAATGCCGGATGCGTGTCGATGATGCTGGCGGCGACATGAAAGCCAGGCTGCGAGATCCCCACCATTCCGGCGCGTCCGTTGTGGTTCGGAATGTTCTTCAGCAGCCACTCAATCGTGTCGTAGGTATCGGTACTTTCGTCGATGTCTTTGGCGCTGCGCTTGTTTGGGTTATAGGGGCGAACTTGCAGGAACTCCCCTTCCGACATGTAACGGCCACGGGCATCCTGGTAGACGAAGATAAACCCTTCTTTTTCAAAGCTGGGCGAAGGCCCGAGTCCTGAACGATAGCTATCAATGCCATAGGGAGCGACACTGTAAGGCGTGCGGTTAATCAGGAATGGATATCGCCGCGAAGTGTCTTTTGGAACGTAGACCGAAGTGAAGAGTCGCACGCCATCACGCATCGCCACTCGGTACTCGTACTTAGTGTAACGAGCGCGCACAGCGTCGATACCGGCCGCGGCAGTCTGCGCATAAGAGCAAACAGGAAGCACGATACCAATCACCGATAGCGTAAGTAACCGGCGGCAGGAGATCAATTTAGACACAGTGGTCATCCTCCCCAACATCTTGGCCATTTTTTTTAACTGATTCAAGGCGCTAGGGAAGCGACGAATTGCCATTTCCGTTTCGATTCGCAAACACATCGGTGAAACGAAAGCGCCCAAGCAGCTGCCAGTTGTTCTTCGATGGAATTGTACAATCCTCTCGATCTCCACCGCACTTTAGTTCGTGCAGAAACACTTTTTTCTGACCTGCTTCATAGCCCCGAGATGCTCACAACGTTAAGAGCCAACTCCAGGGCCTTGACATTACGGATGCAGCCACGTCTGTACTGTGCTCCGAGCATTATGACCTCTGATGGCGCGATTATGGCGCGATGGCGTGCTGAGACCTAGGGAGATGTAGCGAACTTTGACGGCTGCGGATTCGGTAAATACTGCTTCATCTCGTTTCGTCTCACCTTGTTGATGCCCCTCAAACCGTCTCATAATCTATTGGTTCGGGGTTCGAATCCCTGCGGGGGCACCAATAAAATCAAGAAGTTTTGGGCAGCATTGTGCTGCCCTATTTAGCGTTGTGCGCCGATAGTGTGCCGACCCGGCTGCTGGGGTCTCAGGTCTGAGTAAATCTGAAGGGTTTGAGTTCCACGTTTCTGGAAAAAGTAGAGTCGTAGTGTAAGTACCCCTAAAATTTGGACCACTGAACGCGCAAAGGCTTATCAGCGTTGGGTTTCAACGAAGACCTTTGAGCTTGCATTTTGTTACGTCGGTGCGAGTGATTTTCTGAGACTGGCGTTGGCTTGCTCTTTCCATCGTTCAACGTTCACGCCCTTCAGTAGAAGCCACAGAGTCATTGTAGTTTCTCCCAGCATGCCGGGAAGCAAATTGTAAGGGGCAAGATCGCTTGCGAGCGGCGGTGCCATAAATGTCAGCCAACCCAGGCCACCAAACATCATGAGCACACCTACGATCCGCGGAATGAAACTTGACCTGGCAATGAGGTAACCGACTCCGAGGCAATGGAGCCCGAAAAATGCGAGTGGGTTGATATAGACCCGGGTGATCCGAAAGATGATAAGGACCGCCATGGTGCATCCGACGAGGCTGCAGAAAGCAGCTATTAAAGAAACAGCTCGGCTGACCGGCTGGAGCAGCAGATAAACGAACACTGTTGCAGCAAGATAACTGGTAATGGCGATAAGGTTTGCAGTGGCACTGGACTTGATTAACGCAGCTGCGCCCGCCAGTATGGTCCCGAGCCAAAATAACCCGCCCATCCTTGCCGTCAACAACGGCGACGCCTCTGCACTTCTTTCATTTTTCTCCGCTGCAGTCATTTTCCAATTTCCTCCCATGCTCATGTTTGCAGATTTGATCAGCTCAACGTAATGAAACCTGAGATATATAAACAGACCACTGCAATGGTATTCATTAATCGCGAATTCATTTCGTCTCCTCCTAAGAATGCCGGTCGAATGAGGCGCTCTAAAAACGAAATTCTTATTTTGTTCGCTGCAGGTCGAAGTGGGCGCGCATCGTCTTATCCCCGGGCATCATGAAAGTCCAGTCTTCGGTGTGATGATTAGCATCAATTAGGGTGATTACAACATTGTGCATGTGTCCGTGCTGATTTCCGCCAGCGATGTCGAGAAAATCGAATGTGAGAGTCTTCCCGTCTGGTGAAACTTTGCCAACCATGCGAGGCCGATTTCCAGCATCACAATAGTGAGTCAACTGCATGCGATCATCTTCCATATAAAACATAGTGAGGGGATTGTCCCGCAGCCCAGTCGTGGTCAGGTCGTGCATGAGCGCGTTACCGCTGGACGTTACGCGCAGCAAGACGCGGGCGAGCTTGCCTTCCATGGCGGGCACATTTGGGACGGTAGTCACGCGTCGTCCCAGGACCCGGCTAGAGCTTTTAAGGTTTCGAAAGATTTTTTAGTGTCCGATTCCGCAAACGCCAGGGGCGAATTTGACGTCGTGCTTGCGAAGGAGCCTGGACCCGCGAGAGCCAGAAGGCAGATCGTAAGTGCCGATATCAGCGTTCGCTGTACTGTTGTTATTCCTTTGAAAGACCGCGCCAGAGAGCGGCAACCAGACTCTGTATGGTTCCTTTGACGGTTTACCTTTGAAGTAACGATGCTCCGATTTCGCATTTTCTTTCTCTCCTCTTTGAATTTGGATTCAGTTAATATAAGCGCGCAGTTCCTATCAAAACTGCCCACATTTCCCGTTCAAATAACTAATACGGAACTGTGGCAGATGCGGAAACTAATTGAAATAACCTCGCGTATCAAAAACATGACCATACGTCGCAGCGGAGGCCAACAGGTTGCTGAACCGACAATAGCCGCCTGCTTCGCAAACTCCTTTCTGAACTTTGCCGTCGCGCGCGGCGCCGATCGCCAGACCTTGTTGGAGCGCTCAGAGCTCCAATGCGATGCCCTGGGCGAACCGGACAACCGACTGCCCTTTGTGAAGTACATGGCGCTGATTAGAGCAGCCGTCGAGTTGTGTGACGAACCGGCTCTGGCACTGCAATTCGGTGAGGCGATCAGACTGTCGGACATCTCGATCTTGGGACTCGTGGGGCATAGGGAAACCGCAGAAGACGCGCGCCGCCAAGCAAATCGCTTTGGCCGTCTGGCGGTCGACGACGGTAACAACGAAGGTTCCCACAGGGTGGAGTTAGTGCGTGAAGATGGTGCGGTGTGGTTGGAGTTTACCGGCGCGCTTTACCGTGACAACCCGCTCTTCACGGAATCAACCTTTGCGCGTTGCGTGTGCGATGGGCGCGCTTTCGAGGCCGTGTATGGTGCTAAGAGCTGGCCGCGGCCAAAGGCGGTCAGTTTTACTTATGAAGAGCCCAGTTACCGCGCTGATTATGATCGGATCTTCCGCCTGCCGATACGCTTTGGCAGTAACATGAACGGAATCATGTTCGGTGAAGAGCTGCTATCTGTGCGGGTGGCGCCGCCAAATCAATATGTTTCCCGGCTCGTGAACGAAGAGGCGGAAGCGCTGCTCGGACGCCTTGATCGCATGACAACCACCAGAGGGCGAGTAGAACTGGTCTTATTGCCGATGCTGCCTACCGGGAAAGCGACCGTGGAAATCATCGCCGGAAAACTCGGCCTCAGCCGCCAGACGCTCTTCCGGAAGTTAAAAGCAGAAGGCGTCACATTTGAAAAGGTGCTGGATGAGTTGCGCCACAAGCTGGCACTTCACTATTTAGACGGGAAGGGGATCTCGGTGAACGAGACGGCCTATCTGGTCGGGTTTTCTTACGCGGGAGCGTTCTCGCGCGCTTTCAAGCGTTGGACCGGATCGAGTCCCCGCATGAGGCATACTGGTAATCCAGCCGCAGACAAGATCTCCAATGCCGAAATATCTTGATTTGGAAAACTGGGCGCGGCGCGAGCTGTTTGAGTTTTTTATCGGCTATTCAAATCCGTACTTCAACGTTTGCACGGAAGTCGATGTTACAGCCCTCGTCGCCCTCGTCCACGAGCGGCCAGCCCTTAAGTTTTCCCACGCCATCCATTACTTTGCGCTGCGGGTAGCGAACGAGATTGAGCCTTTCCGTTACCGCCTCAAGGACGGAAGGGTATTTGTCTATGACGTGATTAATGGTGGTACTACTGTGTTGCTGCCGAACGAAAGTTTCGCTTACGCGTATTTTGATTACCAGCGCGATTTTGAAAAGTTCGTCAGCGACATGGGAAGGGCGGTGGATGATCTGCGCGCCTCGAACGCGCCGTTGAAGCCGACGACGCGCGATGACGTGATCTACCACACCACGTTGCCATGGATCTCATTCACCAGCTTTGCGCACGCGCGCACGCCGGGCCGGGGCGAGTCAATCCCCAGAATTGTCTTCGGGAAGTTCACGCCGAAAGGCGAGCGCCTGTTGATGCCGTTTTCCGTCGAAGTACATCACGCGCTCATGGACGGTTTGCACGTAGGGCGTTATCTCTCTCGCCTGGAAGAAGCCCTCGCCGATCCTGAGACCTTTACAGCGAAAAAGGTTGAGTACGAATGAAAGGAAGCCTTGTTAGTGGACTTCGCTGCTTCAGCTAATAGGACAGTGGCGGTTGCCGATGGCGCAGCTTTTTGGCTGCTTCGAGAAACAGTTTCGCATCCGCCGCGTTATTGACCACCATGCCGCTCAGCAGCGGATCGTGCGCGTAGAACTTACTGATCGCTTCGATAATGGATTTCTGCAGTTCGTTTAGCGGCATAGCGGCCGGATCAACCGCGCGCATGAGGGATTCGTCGAGCGTGGACGACGGTCCGGGATAAACTTTCCAGTCAGGCCAGGTGCTGAGGTCACGCGCCGTGGAAGTGAACACTTCGGTAAACGGCGGCGCGCTGTCCTGGCGAAGCCCGAGCGATGGCAGGCCCCACTTCTGTTGCATCGTCTGTAGGAAGGAGCAGTGGTGCATGGGAGTGTTCACGATCGTTTCTCCGCAATATTCGCTGAGACCATTATCATCGGCACGCGAACTCCCAACCGATCGAAAGCGAAACCTTCCTGTCCCGCTCCGGTGTTGAATCCATTCGGGTCAGGTGACTTAGCGTCCGGCGGAGGAATGTGATCGTAGCCGCCGCCATGTTCATCGAAGGTGCTTTGATACTGTGAACTTGAGCGTGGCCCGGGTAGCGGATCAGTTGTTTTAGAATCTCATTAGCACCAATTTATTCAGCGAGCGTCGCTGGAAAGATGGAACTGAACTTCTGCAATTGCGTCTAAGAGGGAGCGATGGGAGTTGCACGAATAAGAACCTCACTGGCGGGGCTGGTAACGCTCTTCGTTATCGCCCTCACGTGCGTCAGCGATGCACACGGCCAGTCGGCGGAAGTACTCACGCCGCTGACTGCAGAAGAAAGAGCGCTCAATCCCCGTGACGTCATACTGAATCAACCCGACTTCGTGGCCGACTTGGATTTTTTCGTTGGCGAAGGCTTCGGTGGCTATGGCGGTGCTGAGCGTCTGGCGCGCAAGGGAAACCGGTATCGCGAAGAAAGCCAATTCTGGATCTTCATAGGTGAGTTGGAAAAGCCCTCGGCTCGGCTCTTTCCAGAGGACAAGACTTACAACGGTTTCGAATCGGCTCGCGGCGGATCGGCTGACAGAACTCCTATCAACCCTCGCGTACTTGCACTCGAGAATGATGTTTCGTTCACAGCGCTCGGAACCAGAGTAATCGACGGACACAATTGCCTGAAGATCGAGGCAATGCGAAAGGGCAAGCCGGAAAAGTTTTTCTTTTATGCAGCCCGCGATCTGCAGAACCTCGTGATCGTTGTTCAGCTGGTGGAACCGAAACGGACCACGCAGCAAAGGCTGAGCAATATTTCACTCGAAGTGCCGAACTCACTGGTCGAGATTCCCTCCGACTACAAATCGATCGAGCACGATCGCTGGATCAAGATCGAAACTGCGAAGGTTACCTATCAGGGCCGCATTGCCGAAGACGCTTCTGTGTTCCGCGCGCCCGGGGGCCAATTGTTTATCCGGGTGCATGATTGGACGTATCTGGTGCGACCGCGGGAAGCCACGGTTGAGGGCACATTTCAGGGCCTGCTGGTTACGCGTTCGGGTGAATACGTCTGGCGAACAAAAGAAAGGGAAGCTTACAGCCCAACCTACTACCGGGTGCCGAGGCCGCCTCCCGATCAGGAAAAAGCGGAAGAAAAACGTGTGATTGTAAAACAGAACTCAGTGACCTTTCGCTCCATCGACTACGATCGAGACAAGGCGATGATCGAAATCCGCTGGTAAACAACGCCGCGCAAGCTTCGGTGGCGCGACCGCCTCCTCTCCAAACTTACTTGCCGCGACAGGCTGGAAAGGTGTATTAGAAGCCACGAAGAGTTCAACCGTTGGCGCAGTAACGAATTCTTTGTCGGACCAATACGCAACTCACCGCGATTGCTGTCCATTGGTAACCGCACTCAGTGAGATCTTCACTAAACAATAGCAGAATGATTCATCGGTCTTTGTAGATCGGCATAACAACTGGCTCAGCCAAATTCGTCGGAGCATAACAATGAAAAGAAAACTCCCCAGGTCGCTATTAACGTTCGTCGTTTTGCTCGCCGCATTTTTAGATATTCAAACCGCATCGTCCAGGCCCTCTAACCGGCAGGCCGCGGTTCGGCTGATCGTTGCAGAGACTGCTAATTTGCTTCCAGCGTTTGCGACGACGTTCACTGTCGATCGGACGGATGATGCGGTTGCGGCTACGGCCTGTACTGCGGCGCCCAACGATTGCAGTTTGCGCGGTGCAATCATTGCAGCTAACGCGAATGGCAGCGCGACCCCGGTGATCATCAATCTGCAACCGGCGACCACTTACAACCTGACACGGACCAATGCCACGCAAGAAAACGCCGCCTCAACGGGCGATCTGGACCTAACTACGAGCCTGCATTCGGTGACGATTGTTGGTGGCGGGTCATCAGGACCGAATGCGACGATCATCGATGCCGCCGGGCTGAATACCGGTAACTTTCGCGATCGTGCATTTCATCTAACCGCGTCCAGTGTGAACGTCGTCTTCCAGAATCTGATAATTCAAAACGGGAAAGCCGCCGACGATGGTACCAGCGGCGCGAGCACCAACCCCACAGCGCAAAATACCAATCGGGCCGGCGGAGGGATTCTGAACAACGGCGGCAGCGTCACGCTGACTAACGTCACACTGCAATCGTGCCAGGCAGTGGGAAAGGGCGACAGCCTTGTGAACGAGCACACAACCCTCGATGCCCATGGCGGCGGCCTCGCCAGTCTCGCCGCCACCGGTAACGTGAACATTACGGATAGCAGATGGACAGCCAACACGGCGGCAGGCGGGAACGGTGGCAATTTCAACAACGGCGCCGGCTCTAATGCCAAGGGCGGCTCGATATATTTCGAAGGCGGCATGCTCAACATCAGCGGCTCGCGAATTCTGTCCAGTAGCGCTAGCGGCGGGATGGGTGGCAACGGTCCCGGTAACCAACAAAACGGAGGCATGGGTGGGACCGCCCAAGGTGGTGGGGTTTACGTTGGGGGCGGCACCGTAAACATAAACAATTCAACTTTCGAGAGTTGCACGGCGGCCGGCGGCAATTCAGGCACTGGGCAAAACGGCACCAATAATGGCGCGGACAGCGGAGGCGGCGGACTCTTCAGCCTCGGTAATTTGACGGTCACTAACTCAACGTTTGATCTGAATAGCGCTATTGGCGGCAATGCGGGTGACTCATTCGGCCCAGACTGCTTTGGCGCTCACCAATCCGGCGACGGCGGGGCTGCGCGAGGAGGCGCGATCCAGGCGGACGGCGGAAGTCTAATCATCAACACTGCAACCTTCGCCAGCAATTCTGCCAAAGGCGGCCACGGCGGCGATGGCGGAAAGACAAACGGCGGCGGGGCCTGCGCGCAGACCTCGCACGGCGCGGGCGGCCTGGCGCATGGCGGCGCGATCACCAACACGAATGCCGCCACGATCAATATCAAGCACGCCACGATAAGTCTTAATAAGGCTCAGGCCGGCAACACCGGTGTCAACCAGGCTGGAGCTAACCTCCCGGCGCGCCTCGTGGCCGAAGGCACTGGCGGTGGAATCCGCGTTGGGCCCGCCAGCGTAATGTTGGAAAACACAATCATCGCCGGCAACACTGCTGCCAACGGTCTCGGTGATGTCTCCGGCGCTGCGACGCCCGGACCAAATGTCGATGGCGCGATAACGAGTAACGGCCATAATCTTCTCGGCATCACCACTGATGCTACCGGGTTTACAGGGACCGGTGACAAGACCGGCGCCAACCCGATGCTGGGGGCCCTCGCGGACAATGGTGGGCCAACTCACACGATGGCGCTTTCGGCCGGCAGTGCGGCGATTGACGCCGGCGTAGCGGCGGGCGCGACCCTTGATCAGCGCGGTTTGCCGCGCACCGCGAATGATCCGGGCGTGCCCAATGCAGCGACCAGCGACGGCACCGACATCGGCGCATTCGAAAAGGCAGTCAGTTGCGTTCTCAACTGTCATGCTGACATCACCGTGTCGAATGACCCTGACAAGTGCGGCGCAGTTGTTAATTACCGGAGCCGTTTCCCAGTAGGCTGCGGCAAAGTCACCTGTGACCATCCCTCGGGATCATTCTTCCCCGTGGGAACGACAACGGTCACCTGCACCAGCTCGGTCGGTCCGACTTGCAAGTTCAAGGTTACCGTCAAGGACACGCAGGCGCCGGTCATTACGGCCAAGCAGCCGATCAAGTTGTGGCCACCTAATCACAAGTACGTCACCTTCGCGATTGCGGATCTGGTTGCGAGCGTTCGCGATAATTGCCGCTCCAGAGTAGGCATTGCCGGCGTGCTGATTACGAAAGTGACCAGCGACGAGGCTGACAACAGCGGCGGAGATGGCAGCACGACTGACGACATCGTCATCGCGGCCGACTGTAAATCAGTGCAACTGCGTGCGGAACGAATTAACAACGGCAACGGTCGTGTCTATACGATCACGCTGAAAGCGACCGACGCCGCGGGTAATGTCGGTACTGCCACAGTGAAAGTCACCGTGCCACATGCACAAGACGGATCGGCTGCAGTGGATGATGGGCCACAGTTCACGGTCGTGAGCAACTGTCCTTAGCGCAGGATGGTTGGAAGTCTGCCTAGCTCTTACTGAGACCGCGGGCGTGACTCAACTCCTTGGAGGGCGGCCGCGCCGCGCCGCTTTAGCCGCTAGTTATTAGATTCGCGTTCCAACGGGCGCAAATCAAACACAGACCAAAGCGGCGCCAGGCCGCCGCACTCCAAGGAGTTGACGCTGATCACACGTCCGGAGATTTGCAGTAAGTACCTAGCGCGCTGACCCGCGGCGGTTGGAGAGATTTGTTTCTGAGAACATTAGCTCGCGGGGCTTGCCGTAGTCCACCAGCTTTCCTTTGGAGTTACCATGCTGGAATGTATAGCGGATGACGATGGAACGCTTTGCGTGCAACAATTCTCGCGGCAGGCTGAAAACTACCGAGGTATTCGGCGGTAACATTGACAGCCCGCCAAAGTCGAAGCCGTAGCGCAAAGGCTTACCGTTCCCGTCAACTACGGCGAAGCGAATTCCAATCTCCGCTCCTTCGCACAAGCCACCAAAGAACTTTCCCGGGCGAGTCTGGTACCCACATTTCTTACTAGTGGGAAAATAGATGCTATCGGTCGAGAGTTTGATCGGCAAACGCGAGTTGTTATGCAAGCGCAGCCAGATGCCGGTCGCTTCCGCTTCAGCACGCCTCACGAGGCTCTTGTCAGGCCGGCCTGTTTCGGCAAGTCGTGCTTCCCCGGAGTCGGCTGGATCCCCGAAGTGGCTGAACGTAAGAAAAACGTTTTTACTCAATCGTCGCGTGTCCGCTGCGGCTCGACGTGCGTCCGCTGCCGCCAGTAACAGCGCGCGCTTCTGTCCAGCGATTTCAGCTGCTGTCGGCTGCTGCAGCTCTCTCACCGGCAACATATGCCACACACGACGCCCGCTCTGCACATCCCACATAATGATATTTTGATTGTCGCCGCCGGATGCGAGCCTGGTCCCATCGGGGCTGAATACAAGCGCATCGTCACTGGAATACCCACCATCAAATTCCCGAAGTAGCTTTCCGCTACCAGGATTCCATAACAGGATCCGTCCGCCGATGTCTGAGGTGGCCAGCAGCCGGCTATCGGGACTGAAAACGACACTGTGTATGTAGCTGGCTTCGTCGCCCAGGGTGCGCAGTAGTTTTCCCGTGGACCATTCCAGGACTTTGGGTGCTCCCGTACCATCGTTAGCGACTAGAATTGTCTCGTCCGGACTTAAGGCAAAACTCTCGTTACTTTCGTTGGCGTTGAGGACGCGAATTAGTTTGCCTGAAGGGTCCGCAAAAGCAGGCGCCTTCTGTGGATCCCAGACCTTCACAGTGCCGTCTGAATGTCCTGAAACGATCAGCTTCCCGCGCGCATCAAACCGTGCCGCCAGCGCCGGACTACCACAGCAGGAGGTCATGTCTCCGAAGTGATGAGCCTCGCTGGTCGTAAACGTTTCAATCAGTTTCCACTCGCTGGTATCCCATAGACCAACCTTAGTACTAAAGGTGGTGACCATGCGCCGGCCATCCGGACTGAACGCAATTGATGAGAGGTCGCCAATCCCCTCGGTCATCAGCGCAATCGAACGAACCGGTTCTCCTTTACTCACATCCCAGGCTTTCGGGTTTTGGTCGTTACTCGCTGAGAAAAGTAGCTTGCCATCGGGGGTAAATGCCACCACCTCAATTCCCTTTGTGTGTCCGGGCAGGGCGCCTAACAGCGAACCAGTCTGCGCATCCCACAGTCGCACAATCCGATCATCACTACCCGAGGCCAGCAGTTTGCCGTCAGGGCTGAACGCCAGCGCTTTGATCTCGCCCGGATGGGCCTCGAGGCGGGTGACGATTTGTTTGGTTTTCAAGTTGACGATCTTGACAGTCTTGCCATTAAAGTAATCAGTAAAGGCCAGCAGAGAATTGTCCTTACTAAAGTCGCAACCGCAGGTGATGGGAAGTTCAAAATCGATCGTCATTTCCTCTGCGTTGGTCCGATTCAGAAGTTTGAAAGAGCTGGAGTCGTCGAAAGCCAGGAGTTGTTTGTCCCTGCTCAGAACGATTGAAGACGAGAAATCATTACTGTTAGTTTGCTGGCGCACGACCGAGCCGGTAGTCGTATCGATTACTTCGGTTCGCAGGCCACAGCGAGCAACAACCAAATTCAAATCGGCGCTGTATGCAAAACTGTTGGGCATACGCGGCGCTGTGCTGCAAAACTTGAGAGTTTTCTGGTTCAGCAGCGAACCGCTTGCTAAGTCCCAACTAGCAACAATACCGCTGATGTCGCCGACCCGGAGCTGCTGGTTGTCATTGCTGAAGAGGAGCCGGGCATCGTGATAATAAGTGAGAAATCGATTCTCAATCTCGCCGAGGTTCTTTATGATCTGGCCATTCGCGGCATCGACCAGCACGAGTTTGTGCTTTTCATCTTCAGGCGCCGCAACTGCGGCCAGGTATTTCCCGTCATGGCTGAGCCCCACGCCCATGACGTATTCCTCGGCAACTCGTTTGGTCCACAAAAGCTTTCCGCTTTCGGCCTCCCAAATCTGCGCGGTTCCGTTTTCGCTTCCGGTCGCCAGCAAGCGGCTGTCATCACTCCAGGCGAATGCTCTTAATGCATGTTTATCCTGGCCCTTGATCTGCACGGCAGAGTCGTTGATGGTCGAAAGCAGTCTGCCCTGCGGCATCTGCCAGATATTCAAGCGGCCATCGCCGGCGGAGTAGGTAAACAGCAGTTTGTCGTTCGGGCTCCAACAAACTTCGAGGATGTCATTAGTGTGTCCGGTCTGGAGTGGCAGCCGCAAAGCGTCTTCCATTTGCGCCGGCATCTGATTGGACCACGATAGAAGTAAGGCACTCAGCAGGAGGTATTTTTTCATGTGACGGGCCAGTCTCAAATCTTGCGACGTCTTCGCGCGTTAAAGGATTTGGGATTCCATTGACGACATTCTTTTGATGCGCTAACTCTTCGGAAGGTTCCCGGTTTCGTTGTGGCGTCACTTCGGGGGCGCCCCGGCCTCCGCGGTTCCCGACTAACGAAATCGTAGGGGCGTCGCTACGTGGGGCGCCCCTACGCTGATTCAGGAGCGACCACGTAAGGACGCCCCTACGTGTTGTGGGCGAGTTCTATGGTGCAGGCTATGCTGTCATCTAGAACATCGATTCAAATTCCAACGACTGAATCAGTTTATTGTAGAGACGAAGCGCTCGTTGGCTGTCGTCCTGGATGAACTCCGAACCGTTGATCGGGTTTCCGGAAACGCTGGCCTGGCGGGGCTCCCCAACGTTGATTCTGATGTTGGCGAGTGAGCCGCCTTGTTCATAGAAACGCTCGACCGCACAAACGTAAAAGAGGATCGTGACGTAGTAGACCACTGCTACGGAGATCCAGAACCAGGTATCGCATGACCAGCCCATCGACGGATCGCCGAACATCTCGATCCAGAACAGATCGTTAAAGTTGTAGCACTCGATGGAGCTGAAAATGTTGTAAATGAGCTGCTCGAAAAAATCGATTTGCCATTGTCCCAGCAGCGTCTCGAAGTCCGGGTTGTAGGTATAGGTGCTGTGTTTCATTAGTGCCTGCCACAACTCGAAGCGATTGCCGGGGCCTCTCGGGTTTTGCGGAAAGTTGAGATAGGCGCTGTGTGACGTAGGAGTGCCCTCGTGCGCTGCCGTATAAAGGCTCAGCGAACTGTAAGCGTTGGGGTCGACGTTGACGGCGAAACCGCTGCCTGTCCACACTGCCGGCGCGGAGACGAGCAAGGCGGACCGTTCGGCGTCGAATTCATGGCCCAACAAGCCTTCCAGCAATTGCTCTCCGGGAGCCAGGTCGCACGAGTTTCCCGCCAGGCCGCTATCGTGGTCCCACAACGTCAGATAATCGACCCGGAGAAAACTTTCCCAACGGCCGGCTACTGAATTCCACCTGATGGGCCCGTTCCCGCCACGCAATGGAACTACGCGAAAGTGACTAACGGGACTCTGACCGAAGCGGCCCTTTACCGTTAGCGGCACAAAATCTTCGAAGGTCGAATAATTGTCCGCCTCGTATTGCGAGACGTGGTAGTACGGCGTGAAGTTGTCGGCCACGACATTCTCAAAATTATCGGGCAGTCCGTCCTGGTCTCCATCGAACGAGTTCACGTTGCAAAGCGCGTTAACGTTGTCGCTAAACTCACTACAGACCACGAAGGCCTGCACGACGGCCGGCTGGCCATGCTGGTCGGCCTGGCCAGTCCACCATTGCCAGCCTGACCCGTCAGGGTCGCGATTGAGAAAAGCCTTGTAACAATCGGAGACGAACTGACTGTTGGTCCGGCCGCGGTTGGCATACTCAGTAGAGAGGAACAGCGTGTTCCCCAGACTCTGGGAAGCAGCCAGCGTGGTCCCCTGCGATTGCGCCTGGGCCAGCGTGTTCAGCCACTGTGACAATTCCGTCGCATTCGGTGGCCGTCCGAGCGCCATTTGATAGAAGTTCCGCACAAATTGTTCGGGTGGTCTTGAGCATCCTGCCTGCGGACTCGACGCGGTCAGGGAATTCTTCAGTGCCCCACGCCGTGCATGATGAAACTTTCCTGGTTCCGCAGTGCTGCGTTCCGACGCCCAATCACCGTCCCAGGGAGCGGCGGCCGTGCGCGCGGAAGCCCGTAAGGATGAAGGCCGCGTGGCTTTCATCAAGTGTTGATTGCCGGACGGGTCGATGAAGCTGAGAGTCGCTTCCGCGGCATCGGCGCGGGCGCTCTTGCGTTCGGCGTTCTGTTTTTCCCACGCCTGTCGTTGTGCTTGTTGCGCGGCTGCCGGTTTGGCTAATTCCTTACGGATGATCTCGCGGACTTTGGCCTTCAGTTTTTCGCGTTGCCGGGGCGTGAGTCCCTCCCAGGTTGCTTTGGCCTTGGGATCCGAAATGGCCCGCTTCGCCCTTTCCGGCAGCTTGTCCCAGTTCTTCTTTAATGACTTAGCGAGGGCATCTTCATCCGGCGGTCTGGTTTTGGATTTATCTTTAGCGGCTTTCTGTGCGGAAGTAGTAAAGCCACCGACACACAGTGTGAGACCTATGCTGAAAGCGATCAGCATACTGGTGAGCTTTTTCATGTATTGCCTCCTTTAGTTGGTGGGGGAGGCGTCGCGGCGCTCTACTCGTTTTTGGAAATGATCCTCATAGAAGTATTGCGTCGTGACTCCTCGAGTTTGAGTTTGAGGTGCCTAAGTAGGCGCTCGTAACGAGTGACACCCTGACCTTGAGTAGATCAACCTGCTTGCGGTTAGGGGAGGCTGCTGAGGCTTCCCGCTTATGATCGTGAGATCAACAGACAGAAAGGTACTGAGTAAATTCATTCGACGCGCCAGTGAGCGGCGTCAGGTTCGTGTTCATCCCTCCCCTCACGGGAGGAAAGGGATAAACATCTAAACAATCAAGTCCCACCAGAAGCGGAAAGCGGCTTCGGTTCTACTGCCGCAGTTTGATTCCATAGTCCGGCCAGCAATCCAGAAAACGAAATTCGCTTGCGGAATTGCTGTCGGTGAATCCAAAAACAAAAACGCCTGGATTCGCCGGTGCGGGCGGCAGGAATTTGGGATCGAGTGCCTTCGCGATTTGATCGCGAACGTCGGCCAGGTGGGCCTTGGTGGCCCGGTCGCCGGCGCGTGCGGAAGCGATTACGATCGCTGCGCTTAGATCACGCAACTCGGCCCGGATTAGTCCGCGGTAGTCATCGGTCACGGGAGTCCGGCCATTGAGTTTTTCCGCCAGCAGATCAATATAGGCCCGCTGCAGGTTGCGACGATAGGGATCGATGTGCACCGGCCCCGCGGCAATTTCGCGGAACAGGCCGCTACGAACGTCCGACAGAAACTCAGCCGGGCGATATGAACTTGGCCCATCGATCGCTTCCTGTTCGACCAGACGCGAAAACCGCGTATTGCTCAAGAGCGAATTCAAAACGCGAAGCTGCGCAGCTTTGACTCGATCGAGGGCACCGGTGGGCTCGATGCGGCGGAGAATCTCCGCGCGAATCGCCCAATTCGGTGTGGCAAAGGCGTTGTCGTTAAGGAAGCGCACGGCGGCAGCCTGCCGCTCGCGTGGTACAGCGGTAAAGCGCACGCCGGCCTGTCCCGCATGTCGCTGTTGCGAATTGTAGCCCCCTACAATTCCGGTAACGTGATTCAGTTCCGTGGCCCACTGGCCCAGCATGCGGCCGTAAAGTTCTTCCAGATCATCGTACGGATCGCCCGGGTGCGACGTCGCCGTCAACAACATGTCGGCAACGCGGTGCAGGTTCTTGATTCCCAAAGCTGTCGAAGCCACCGCATCGGCGTCACCAACTGCTTCGGTGTTCTCGCCCGGATCGGAACCGCGCGTGTCGGCAGTGGAAAAACGCAGCCACGGTTTGGCGTCCTGTTCGCGGGCCCACGAATCCAGCGTCGGTTTTTCCTGGTCGGGCGTCATCGCCCCCGGAATCGGCTTGTAGCCCCACATGGTGGCCCACTTGTCGTAGGGCCCAATGCCCGGAATCAGAAGTTCTACCGGGATGTTGTCTTCCGGTTGGACCACGTAATTGAAACGCGAATAATCCATCAGCGTGGGCGTGTGGCCCATGGTCCGCAACCACTCGAGATTGCGCACCTTGTCCGCCGGATAGTTGGAACTCGCTTTCATGTTGTGCTGAAAACCGAGGGTGTGCCCGACTTCGTGGGCCACCACGTATTCATTTAAGCGGCCCATCAGATCATCAGGCAACGGCAAGGTTTTGGCGCGGGGATCCAATGGTCCAACCTGCAGGAAATACCAGTCGCGCGAAAGGTTCATCACGTTGTGGTAGTACTGGATGTCTGACTCCAGAATCTCGCCGGTGCGGGGGTCGGAAACGTGCGGCCCGGAAGCGTTTTCGATGGTCGAAGGCAGCCAGCGGATGCAGGAGTATCTTGCGTCCTCGCAATCCCAATCCGGATCTTCGGCTTTGGTTGGCGCGTCCTTGGCGAGGATCGCATTCTTGAAGCCGGCGGCCTCGAAAGCCGGTTGCCAATCTTCGATACCTTTCTTGATCCACTTGACCCATTTCGCCGGGGTTGCCGGATCGACGTAGTACACAATTGGCTTAATCGGTTCGGAAAGTTCCGCCGTGGGGTCTTTCTTCTCCAGGCGCCAACGCGTTATGTAGGTGCGCTTCGGCGCTCGCTGTTCATCGACGCCGTAATCCATCTGCTGAATAGTGAAGTAGCCAACCCGCTCGTCGAACAGGCGCGGCATCATCGGGCGATCGGGGAGCTTGACCATGCTGTAACGCATGACCACAGTTGCGTTCGTGCCGGCGCGCATCCCCTGCGCAAAAGGACTTGGCGGCGGTTGCGGCCCGCCACCTCCGCCCGGAGTTGTGTCCGGAGGCGAAGTGTAGGTTTGCGAAACTTCGGCTTCGATGTTTGTGGGGAATGATTTGACCCGCTCAACAAACGATCGGTTGGCGTCAAAGCCGCGCGCTCGCAGCCTGGTGCGCGCACTGAACTCGGTCACTTCGGTAGTGAAGAGCTTATTCACCTCAATGACGCAGGAGTCGTCTTTGCCGAAGGCTTCGATGTTAAAGACCATGATGATCGTGTCGTTGTTCGACGCCTGCACCGCACGCGAGACCGGCAGCGACGGATCAGCGACCACTTCGTAAGAGACGTTGCGCAGCAGGATGCGATTGTTCTTTCGTTCCCACTTAACGACGCGATTGCCCGCTGCTTGTCCGCCGTAACCTGCGCCCAAAGTGGTTTTGGCGATCTGGCTTACCCAGAGGAACTCCTTGCCCAATTCCTTTTTCGGAATCTCGTAATAAACCTTTTCCTTTATCGTGTGCACGGTGAAAATACCGGGATCCGATTTCGCGTCTTTGGTGATCACTTTGTCATAAGGCTTTGGTTCGGCCGCCTGATCGGGCCGGCCACCCGGACGATCCGGACCCTGTGCGCCGCCCGCGGGCAGAGTCACCGGATCCTGGACCATGTCGGCCGGAACCGCATTCGTCGCTTTTGCGGGCGATTGCGCCTGATTGATTGCATGTGTGCGCGCGGTAAAAACGAAAAGGCAAATCAAGAAGAGAAGCGTGAGACTTGAGGCGAGCAGAGACCCCTGTGGCATGCGCATAGATTTACTCCTGAGACTTTCGGAAGTTGTGGTTGTGTTAAAAGCTGACGGCCAGCCGGGACAGTTGACTTTGGGAGGAGAACAATAAGCCAAGGGACATCTCGCCGTCAATCAAAACGCGTGAGTGTGGAACTCAAAATGCCTTCAAGTGCAGCATATGGCAAAACCTCAACGCGCACAGCCCTGGTGGCTGGCAGACCTGTCCGAGATCTGTCCGGCTTGCAATCAGGCGTACGCATATCAAACGGAAGTCAGATGTTTCGATTGTGACGGGCCGTTGTGTCCTATTTGCGTGGCGGTAACGACAACGCTCGACTTGTCATGTCCCGAATGTGTCGCATGTGAAACGACGGAAAGCGAGGTCTCTGGATAATGGCAGCACGCGCAATCTGGAAAGGCGAACTTAAAATCGGCGCCAGCAAAGTTCCGGTGAAACTCTATTCCGGCGTGGTGGATCGCGGAGTCCACTTTCACATCCTCGATGACAAACATCTGGGGCGGGTGAAACAACACATGGTGAGCCCCGAGAGCGGCGATGAAGTTCCCACTGAGAAAATTCAGAAAGGCTATGAGGTTGAGCCGGGGAAGTTTGTCCTCCTCGAAGACGAAGAGCTGGAGAAGCTGGAGCCCGAGCCTTCGCGCGAAATAGAAATTGCGGAGTTCGTTCCTCCAGAGGCGATTAGCCAACAGTGGTATGAGCGTCCTTATTATTTGGGACCGGATGGAGATCAGAATGGTTATTTCGCCCTCGCCGAAGCTTTGAATAATCAGGAGCGCGAGGGCATTGCGCATTGGGTGATGCGGAAGAAACCATACGTCGGGGCGCTCCGGGCGCAGGGTGATTACCTCTTGCTGATTACTTTGCGGAATGCGGGGGAAGTGATTGCGGCGCGCGATCTGCCCAAGCCGGCCGGACGAGCACCGACGCAAAAAGAATTAGCCATGGCCCGGCAGCTAGTGGAAATGCTGCAAGGCGAATTCAAGGCAGAGGACTACAAGGATGAGTATCGCGCGCGCGTAACGGAATTCCTGGAGAAGAAGGCCAAGGGTAAGAAGCCGAAACTGCACGTGGTGAAATCGAAGCGCAAGGTTACCTCGCTCGACGCTATGCTGGCGAAGAGCGTTGCGTCCTTACGAAAGGGGAAACGTGCCGCGTAAGACTACCCACAAAAAGCGGAAGTCCGCCGATGAAAACGGCGAAGGCAATGGCGTACGTCCTTTCTGGTCGGGAACGCTCTCGTTTGGATTGGTTAGTGTGCCGGTGAATCTTTTTCCGGCGAATCGCAGCCAGCGCGCACCGTTGCGGATGCTCGGCCCGGAAGGCGAGCCCCTCGCGCGAAAGTATTATGACGAAAAAAGCGAGCGCGATCTTGACGGAGATCAAATGGTGCGCGGCTACGAGTACCAAAAAGGTAAATACGTTGTCGTAACCGATGAAGAGTTGGAGCGCCTGGCGCCGGAGAAGACCCGGGACATTGACCTGACGCTTTTCGTCGACGAAGAATCTATTCCTCCCATCCATTTTGATCGCGGTTATTTTTTGACGCCGGACGCAAGTTCCGAGAAAGCTTATCGCCTGCTGGCAGAGACTATGGAAAAGGAAGGGCTGGCCGGTATTGCTACCTTCGTGATGCGGGGCAAGGAATACCTGGTGGCCATCTTTTCGGAGCATGGAATATTGCGCGCCGAGACGATGCGTTTCGCGGATGAGCTGCGCTCGCCCGCCGACGTGGGCCTGCCGGAGAAAAAGAAAGTCCCGAAAGCTACCGTGCGTAAGTTCGAAAAACTGATTAGCTCAAGATCAAAGAAACAACTTTCGCCGGCGAAGCTCGAAGACGAACAGACCGAGCGACTGTTGAAACTGGTAAAGAAGAAGAGCGCTAACAAGAAGAACGTTGTCGAAGTAGAATCCGAACAGGAAAGCGCTTCCAACGTCGTCGATTTGATGGAAGTGCTGAAAAAGAGCCTCGCCGGGAAAGCAAACCTGCGAAGTAGGTGACAGCATAAAGCCTGGGGTGAAGCGAAGCGAACCCCAGGGCTCTTCGCCAAAGTTTATTCCCGGAGTCCGCGAAGCGGCCGAGAGTCTGACATCAACGCTGACCATTGTTTCCAATTGCTTAGATATTCTACGAACATTGTTAAACTGCCATTCAACTGCCGGCCGCTTCGCGGGCTATTGAGTGTCCCGCGGTAACCGTCCTGGGGTTTCGCTTCGCTCCACCCCAGGCTTTATGCTATCGCCTGCTTCGCAGGCTGAAGAGCACGACTTGACCACGCAACAAATGATTCGTATCGGCATCATCGGCGCTGGCTTTGCGCGCTCCACACAAATTCCCGGGTTTCAAGCCTGTGACGGGGCGCGTATCACTGCGATCGCGAGCGCGCATCCCGAACATGCGGCAGAGGTCGCGCGCGAGTTCGGCATTGAACACGTAGCCGCGGACTGGCGCGAACTGGTAGCGCGTGACGATGTCGATCTCGTCAGCATCGTGACGCCCGTCGCGACGCACTGCGAGATGACGCTGGCCGCGTTGGACCATGGCAAGGCGGTGTTATGCGAAAAACCGATGGCCATGAACGCCCGCGAAGCTCGAGAGATGATGGATCGCGCCCGCGCGGCCGGCGTGCTGGCGCTGATCGATCATGAATTACGTTTCCTACCGGGTCGCCGGCACCTGCGGGAACTGTTGCGGAATAACGCCATCGGCGAAGTCCACCACGCGAAACTTACTTTCCGTTCAGACTCGCGGGCCGATCCGCTGCGGCCGTGGAATTGGTGGTCCGATGCCGCGCAGGGAGGCGGCGCGCTGGGCGCGATTGGTTCACATGTCGTCGATGGTTTTCGTTGGCTGTTGGAAACGGAAGTCGCGGAAGTGTTCTGCAACCTGGCCACGCATATTTCTGAACGCGCGGAAAAAGAAGGTGCGTCTCCACGTCCAGTGACCAGCGACGATGAGGCAAACATGATCCTGAAATTTGCCGAGAGTGATTTGATGCGCGGCGCTACCGGCACGGCATCGATGTCACTGGTTGAGTCAGGTTCGCCGGTGCATCGGCTCGAAGTCTTCGGCTCAAAGGGCGCGTTGAGGGTTGAAGACGCAGGTGAGCTCTGGCAAGCGGCGCGCGGCGATAATAATTGGAAAGAGGTCGAGGTGACGCGTGGTGATCTGCCGCCGGGCATGCGGGCCAACGGCTGGTCTAGTGGTTTCACCGTTTTCGCGCGCGCGATAGTGGCCGCCCTGCGCGAAGGCCGGACGACCGTCGCCGGCGCCGCGACTTTTGAAGATGGCTACCGCACGCAATTGGTGCTCGACGCCGCGCGCCGCTCGCATGACAGCGGTTGCCGGGTAACGATCAACTCTTGAAGTGCGCCGGCAGAGCGGAGCGGCGACGGCGCTTTGGGTTGATAGTCGCGCCCTACATCTTTGCGAGGAATCCAAGCGGTGTCGCGCTACGCTTGCCACCGCACTCCAAAGAGTTGCGTTATCGCTTCGTCGCTTTTTCAGTTCCTGTTTGACTGGTGGCGTACCCACCCCAGATTCCGTCTAGCACTCCGCCGGGTTTGATTTGATAAGAGACGAAGGCGCAACGCTGGCCGCCGATCCCGACGGCGATGTTGTCACCTTGTTTGATGCCAAAGCCGTCAGCGCCATTGCTCCAGCTAAACCGGTAGCCGCCACCCTGGCTCGCGACTGACATGGTTCCTTTGTACTGCTTGCCGTCGGGGTTGGCGCCGCTGGTTTCATATTGACCGGCGAGCCCCGAACCGCTGGTGCGTCTGGCCGTTTCAGTTCCAGCTTCGTTCACGCCCCAGTAGCCCCATTTACCATTCAAGCCGCCATCAGGCGCAATCTGATAATCAACTACGCCACAGCCCTTTCCATTTGGACCATCCGCAAACGCGACGGCGATCACGCTGCCGTTGACGATGCCCACGCCGTCATATTGCGAACCGGCGGTCCAGCGAAACTGGAAAACGTCGCCGTGTTGAATTACTTCAAGGGTGCCCTTGTACGGCGAGCCGTTGGGATTCGTTCCGACCACATTGTAACTGCCGGCGATACCCTCAAGGTTCACCGCATTGCTCACGGTGTCAGGGGTAGAGACGGGTAGATTTGCATTGGTAGTCGTCGACGCGCCGCCGGGCTTGCATCCCAGCACACAAGCGATTAGCAGGGAGATAGCAAGGGCACAGTTTGATCGGGTTCGCAGCATAGGGGTTGGCTCCTCAGTAGTAGGACAGACATTGCTGTCTGACCTCTTTGTTTGTCCGGGTAAAAAAAAACTGGGACTGGCAGGAATGCCTGTCCTACGCGGGCGCGGGTTATATAGGTCAGTTCGAACTTCTTGTCAACATTCGTAGGACAGACATTCCTGTCTGTCCCTTCCCCGTTTAGCATCCGGAACTCGTAATGATAGGGACAGGCAGGAATGCCTGTCCTACCAGTTCTTGTCAACATTTTGGCCAGTGTCTATAGTGACAGGCCGAATCAAACCGCGAATGCTAAAGAAGAAAATCAGGGACAGGAATCCCAAACAAACTCATCACGTGCGCATTGGCGTGGATACGGGAGGCACGTTCACGGACTTCGTTTTTGTGAACGAGGGAAAGCTACGCGTCTTTAAGATCGCTTCAACCCCTCATGATCCTTCAGTGGCGATCTTTGAAGGACTGCAGCGCGTGGCTACGGAAACGGACGCGGCCATCTCGGATCTCGAAGTTATCCACGGCACCACGGTAGGCACGAACGCTTTGCTGCAAAGACGCGGGGCCCGCACAGCGCTGGTGACGACCGCCGGCTTTGAAGATGTGCTCGCGATTGGACGTCAGGCGCGACCGGAACTATATAACCTGAACGCTGTTAAGGAGCCGCCCCTGGTTCCCGATGAACTTCGTTTTGGGGTTGCTGAGCGAGTCGCTGCCGACGGCAAAGTCATTGTGCCGTTGCAGGAGAATGACCTCGCGACAGTGCTGAAAAAACTGCGCCGGGAGCGCGTGGAATCCGTCGCCATCTGCCTGCTTTTCTCCTTCATCCACCCGCAGCACGAAAAACGAGTTGCACAGGCGCTGGCTTCGCTGCAAATCCCGCTTTCCATCTCGCACCAGATACTGCCCGAATATCGCGAGTACGAACGGACTTCGACAGTGGTCATCAATGCCTATCTACAGCCGCTGATGGGTGCATATCTCAATCGCCTGAGCGCAAGCACGAAGCGTTTGCGTGTCATGCAATCGTCAGGTGGCAGCATTTCCGCGGGCATGGCCGCGAACGAACCGGTGCGCACGATCCTGTCTGGCCCGGCCGGTGGCATCGTGGGCGCAACACGCGCCACTCGCGTGACCGGCCTTCACAATATCATCACGTTCGATATGGGTGGCACGTCTACCGATGTTGCTTTGTGCAGCGAGTCAGGTCTGAGTTTGACCAATGAAGCGATCGTCGCGGGTATGCCGGTAGCGGTGCCGATGATGGATATACACACGGTGGGCGCCGGGGGTGGCTCCATCGCGCGCGTCGATGAAGGCGGCAGTTTGCGCGTGGGGCCGGAATCGGCCGGCGCTGATCCCGGACCGGCTTGTTACGGGCGCTCTTCGCTGCCGACGGTAACCGACGCGCATCTGGTGCTGGGCCATTTGCCCGGCGCAACTCTTCTGGGCGGGGAATTCAAATTGGACCACGCGCGAGCCTTGAAGTCTCTGACGCGTTTGGCGAAACAGGTGAGTGCCGCTGGGCGTCGCCGCGTGAGTGCAGCGGAGGCAGCGCAGGGAATTGTTGAGGTGGTGAATGTGAACATGGAGCGCGCACTGCGGCATGTTTCTGTCGAACGCGGCCACGACCCGCGAGGCTTTGCGCTGGTGCCGTTTGGCGGCGCGGGCGGACTGCATGCGGTGGAACTCGCTCGCGGCTTGCGTGTGCCGCTGGTGATCTTGCCCGCGCATCCCGGGGCCCTGTCAGCGATTGGCATAGTCGCTTCCGACGTGGTCCACGATCGCAGCCGCACCGTCATGCTGGCAGTGGAGGCAGGCACGGGCGCGAAACTGGAACGCGTGTTCAGTGAAATGAGGAAACTAGCGCGAACTACTTTGCAGCGCGAAGGTTTTCCCGCAACGCGCCAAAGGCATGAACAACTTCTGGCTATGCGTTACCAGGGACAGTCGTTTGAGCTTGAGATCGACATGGCGCAAAAGGACGTGGTCGGCGCTTTCCATCAAGCCCATCGCGCCCGCTATGGGTATGCGCAAGAGCGCAATGCAGTTGAAATTGTCAGTGCGCGCTTGCGATCGCTGGGGCTGGTGGAAGAGATACGAATCGAGCGGCCGCAACCAAGATCGATAAGGAACGCGGCGCGACCGGGAGAATATGTCGCGGCTCATATGGGCGGCAAATCAGTGCGCGCCGCAGTCTATCAACGAGAAGACTTGCCCGCCGGCGCAGTTTTGCGAACTCCGTGCATCGTGGTTGAGTATTCGGCGACGACACTGATACCCGTTGACGCGCACGCGTCAGTGGACAAGTTTGGAAGCCTGGTAATCAATGTGTGATTCGGGAAACGGGAGCACTAATCTTAGCGGCAGAGCCGCGAATTACCGGCGTGACAAGAACAACTAGCATGGTGAACCAATTTGATCCGACAACGCTGGAAATTTACCGCGCGCTCTACACCTCGGTAGCTGAGGAAATGGGAATTGCGCTGCGGCGTACGGCGTTTTCGCCAAATATTAAAGAACGTCGCGATTATTCCTGCGCCGTCTTTGACGCGCAGGGTAGAGTGATCGCGCAAGGCGATCACATGCCGGTGCATCTCGGATCCATGCCGATGGCGGTCGCAGCTGCGCTTGATCGGATTGATATTGGACCCGGTGACATCGTGGCTCTCAACGATCCGTTTGCCGGCGGCACGCATCTGCCGGACGTCACGCTCGTGATGGGAGTATGGGGGCAGGTGCCGGGTGCCGGGTATCAGGTGCCGGGTGAAAAAAAAGCAAAAAGCCGACACCTGACCCCTGACACCCGGCCCCCGCTTTTTTACGTTGCCAATCGCGCACATCACGCCGACATTGGCGGAGCGACGCCGGGTTCAATGGGACTGGCAGCGGACATTTACGCGGAAGGAGTTTCCATTCCTCCCATCCGCATCGTACGCGGCGGCCAGTTGGTCGACGACATCATGCGTTTGATCCTTGCGAATGTTCGGAGCAGTGATGAGCGACGCGCGGACTTTGAAGCGCAGATGGGATCGCTGCACACCGGCGCCGCGCGCTTACAAGAAATCGTCGAACGTCGCGGGCAGGAAGAGAGTGCGGACTATGCAGCGCACCTGATTTCCTATTCGGCGCGCATGATGCGCCTGGTAGTGAAATCAATTCCCGACGGCGTTTACGAGGCTGCGGATGCACTTGACGATGATGGCATCGGGGCCGCTGAAGTTCCCATCCAGGTGCGAATAACTCTCAAAGGCGACGGCGCCATTGTCGATTTCACCGGCAGCTCGGTACAAGTGGCGGGCCCGGTCAACGCAGTCGAAGCGATTACTGTTTCAGCCGTTGCCTACGTCTTTCGTTGTTTAGTAACGAGCGATGTCCCCGCCAGTGCCGGACTGATGGAACTAATCAAAGTGATCGCGCCGCGTGGGTCAGTTGTTAACGCAGTGCATCCCGCGTCCGTAGCGGGTGGCAACGTTGAGACTTCGCAGCGCATTGTCGATGTTCTGTTCAAAGCCCTGTCGCGGGCAATTCCGGATCGAATTCCGGCGGCCAGTCAGGGGACTATGAATAACCTGACGATCGGCGGCCTCGATCCGCGCACTGGGAAGGAGTTTTCATACTACGAAACTGTTGCCGGAGGAATGGGCGCGCGGCCCACGCTCGAGGGGATGAGCGGCGTGCACACACATATGACGAATAGCTTGAATACGCCGGCCGAAGCTTTGGAGTACGCGTATCCGTTGCGAGTGCGTGAATATCGAATTCGAAAAGGCTCTGGTGGAAAAGGAAAACAGCGCGGCGGTGACGGAGTAATTCGCGAAGTAGAAGTGTTGGGCGCAGCCCGTATGTCGCTGCTGGCCGATCGGCGCAAACGGCCGCCGTATGGATTGCACGGCGGTGGACCAGGCGACACCGGCGCGGACTCGATTAGGGAGAAAGCCGGTAAAAAGAAATCGATCGCCGCGAAAGGAAGTTGGGAGTTGGCAGCGGGAGATCTTGTGCGAATCGAAACTCCTGGTGGCGGCGGTTTTGGTAAGTAGGGGCGTCCCTCGGTGGGCCCCCTTTTTGGAGTGCGCCGGCAGAGCGGAGCGGCGCCGGCGCTTTTGATTGTTTGAACTGGCCGCACCTCAGCTTAATTCCGGACAATCCAAACAGCTCCGGTATTGTTACGCGAAGCGGGCAGTAGCCCGACCGTAAGGGAGGGCTCCGGTTGAGTGCATGCGAGCGGGAGCCCTCCCTCACGGTCGGGCTACTGCCCTCGAAATTCAATGCGGTGTCGCGCTTGCCACCGCACTCCAAAAGGGGGCGGTCACGGAGTGCCGCCCCTACAATTCAATCGGTGATAAAATAGCAACATGCGCGTAACGATCGGACAAATAAACACTACCAACGGAGACTACGAAGCCAACACCGCCGCGATCCTGCGGGCAATCGATCAGGCAAAAAAAGACAAAGCCGATCTGGTAGTCTTGCCCGAAGTCGCCATCCAGGGCTACATGTCGTTCGATTGGTTTCTCGATCCGGATGTGGCGCGCACGGCCCTCGATCCGCTGGACCGAATTATCGAAGCCACCGCAGGATTGACTGCGATTATCGGCACCGTGCGGCCCAACGACCAGACGACCGGCCGCAAACTGCTGAACTCCGCCGCTGTGATTCGCGATCGGAAGTTGATCGGATATGCGGACAAGACGCTGCTGCCCGAGTATGACGTGTTCGATGATCCGCGTTATTTCGAACCCGCTCGCGAGCGCCGCCTTTTCTCGCTCGACGAAACAAAACTCGGCATCGCGGTTTGCGAAGATTTTTGGAACGACAAGACTTTTTGGCGCGAACGCCTGTACCTGAACGATCCCGCTGAAGAACTTATCCACCTGGGCGCCAACCTGCTGGTTTCAATCAACGCATCGCCTTTCAATAAGGGCAAGATGCGCACGCGCTGCGCCATGGTTTCGCATCGAGCGAAGACATCCGGCGTTCCCATCGTCTTCGTAAACCTGGTGGGCGGCAACGATGGCATCATTTTTGATGGCGCCAGCATCGTGGCTGACTGCAAAGGCAAAATCGTTTTGCAGGCGCCGCCGTTCGAAGAGTTCTTCGGCACGGTCGATCTCGAGTGCGGCGTCGCCGACGAGCGTTGTTTGCCCGGCGATGATATTGAGACGGTTCGCCGCGCCTTGGTGCTTGGCATCCGTGACTACGCGCGCAAGTGTGGTTTTACCACAGCGGTGATCGGGCTTTCGGGCGGGTTGGATTCGGCAGTCGTCGCGGCGTTGGCGTGCGAAGCCCTGGGTGCCGAGAACGTGCTCGCGGTGATGATGCCGTCGCCCTATTCGTCCGAAAGCAGCGTCACGGATTCGGTGGATCTCTCTCGTCGTCTGGGAATGAAAGTTATTGAGCGCCCTATCTCGGCTGCGTACGAGTTGCTGCGCCAGGAGTTGGATCTGCCGGAGCCCTCACCGAACTCCAGCTCGCACGCCGTTGAGAATCTACAGTCACGCCTGCGCGGAAACATTCTGATGACCATCTCGAACGCTGAAGGCCGGCTCTTGCTTTCCACCGGCAACAAATCCGAGTTGGCACTGGGATATTGCACGCTCTACGGCGACACGAACGGTGGTCTCGCGGTAATCGGCGATGTGTTGAAAACGGAAGTGTATGAACTGGCGCGGCAACTCAATGTGGACGGCGAAATCATTCCCCAGTCAATCATCGCCAAACGGCCGTCAGCTGAATTAGCGCCGGGCCAGTTCGATGATCAGTCGCTACCACCTTATGACCAGTTGGATCCGATTTTGAAAATGTACTTCGAACAGAAGGCGACGCCGGAACAGATCATCGCCGCCGGTAATGACGGCGAGCTGGTTTATGATTTACTCAATCGGGTCGAATCGCCGGCTAATGAATTCAAACGGCGCCAACTTCCGCCCACGCTGATTATTTCCCGCAACGCCATCGGCATCGGCCGCCGCCGCCCGATCACGCACCACTACCGCCGCCACCCGCCCACACAAAAGCAAGCCGGCTCCGCCAGCTAGTTGTCAGAACCGCCTGCGGTAGCGGGCGGGCCCGCAAGTCCCCCAACCACACCCATTGCCATCTGTAGTACGATGGCGCGGTGGACATCGATATAGTCGAATTAACTGATGGCGACATTGTCGTGCGGCCTTACCGGGCCGAAGACATTCCGCTCGTGTACGAATCTGCTCGCGAATCGCTTCCGGGAATCTCACGCTGGATGCCCTGGTGTCATCCGAACTACTCAGTCGAGGAAACTAAAATATTTGTGTTGTCGCGACCGGAACGCTGGCAGAGCGACGCTGAGTATGGTTTCGGAATCTTCCGCCCCAGCGGCCGGCACCTCGGCGGCGTGGGAGTTAACTTCATTAATCGCATTCATCAAATGGCGAACCTGGGCTATTGGGTCAGGAGCAGTGAGACCGGACAGGGAATTGCTTCGAGAGCGGCCGGTTAGTGGCACGTTTTGCATTGGAACAACTTGGTCTGCAGCGAGTCGAGATTCTCTTGTTGCGGCCGGCAATGTGCCCAGCCAGCGCGTCGCGGAAAAAGCCGGAGCCGTTAAAGAAGCCATATTACGTAAACGAATCAGGCTTCATGGTGAGCCGGTCGATGCAGTGCTCTATTCATTAGTGGCTGAGGATTTGTAAGAGGGTTCCGCAGATTTCGCAAACAGATTCAAACCCAAGAAGCTAAGAAGATTGGTGTGCTGGAAAGGATGGCCGCGATTGGAAGTGACACCCCGCCTCTGCGTAATCTGCGGATAACGGGATTATTAAGAAGGACAGACAGGAATGTCTGTCCTACATACCATGACTGAACCATCACGAGAACGAGATTTTGTCAAAGAGTTTCTCGGCTACATTCAGGTCGAGAAAGGCTTGTCACTGAATACCCTGACAAGCTACAAGCGCGATCTGGCCAAACTCGAGCAATGGGCGGCGCAGCGCAAGCGAAGTTTGCCCGAACTCACGCGCAAGGATTTGCGTGAATGGATTGCGCGTCTGTCGCGCGATGGCCTGGCGCCTTCATCAATCTCGCGTGCGGTCAGCGCGGCCCGCGGCTTCTATCGTTTCCTCATGCTCGATGGACATATCAAGCAGCACCCCGCTGACGATCTTGATACGCCGCAACGGTTCGCTTACTTGCCGCGGTTTCTCAGTGAACAAGAAATGGACTTGCTACTCGCGGCGCCGGACGTGACCACGGACACGGGAGTACGCGATCGCGCGATGCTGGAACTTATGTATGCCGCCGGTTTGCGCGTTTCTGAATTAGTGGTCTTAAAGTTGGCAGACCTGGACATGAACACTGGCTTGATCGTTTGTCAAGGCAAAGGCAGCAAGCAGCGCCGCGTGCCCATCGGCAAGAGCGCCATTCACTGGTTGCAACGATACGCCGGCGTGCGCGCGAACTGGGGACACGAGCACAAGCCCCAATTTTTCCTGCAACAGGGAAAACCGCTGACGCGTCAGGTGGCCTGGGCCATCATAAAAACCCTCGCTACCCAAGCCGGTTTGCAGAAAGTTTCGCCACACACTTTGCGTCACAGTTTTGCTACGCACCTACTACAACGCGGCGCAGACTCTCGTTCAGTGCAAGCGCTGTTGGGCCATAGCGATATTTCCACGACGCAGATTTACACCCATATCACCGATCGGCATCTGCGTTCCGCGTACGACCGGCATCATCCGAGGTCAGGCAGCTCCGGACGGCCGGACAAGAAATAGGAAAATGCCATCAACGCCGCGGTGCCGGAGATTCCTTCAGACCTTTGAGCTCAAGGTAGCGGGTGTTTTTCATCTGCTCATTAGCACCTGACTTCAGTCAGGTGGTATGGGTGATACATTCACCTTCTCAACCGTTTTAACGGTTTACTCCGCAAAACCGTTGAAACGGTTAATCAAATATCTCCCATCTCGATCACCGCACTGAAGCGCGGTGCTAATGAGATTTCAAACTGACCCACTTCCGAGTTCAAACATTATTGACTTGTCCTTGATAGTGGCTTATTGTCCCCGCCAGAACGCACAGCTCACAACGGTTTGACTGGCATTTGCTTGGTATGGACACGTAGGCAAGCTCCGAGCGCATAGTTATCAGGTCCGTCTAGCAACTCTACCTTCATCTTTCCGGCGACTGCGGTTGCCCCGACGCCGCTAGCCAGCTGCAACAAGTAACTGCATTCCACACGTCGCACTTGAAGACGTTTCCGGAGATCAAATGTTATTTCGCAATCCAAAATCACTACGACTGTTCATGAATAGCTTTGCAGGTCCAGCCCTGGTTCGAAACAGCAGTGTGGCAAAGTGCTTTAGTATTCTCGCTGTACTTTTCCTCTCTGCTCTCTTTCCCGTACAGCAAAGCGCGTTCGGGCAGTCATTCAATTATGCGAACTTCAATTCAATTGCCGGGCTGCAGCTAAATGGAAACGCCGCTCAAACAACTCTCTTTCCGCCGCTTCGGCTTCGCTTAACTGATAACAGTACCGCCGCGGGAGCCAACCAGGTCAGCTCGGTCTATTACAACACCAAGGTAAATGTTGTCGGTGGCTTCACTACAACTTTTCAGTTCCAGGTCTCCGATAAACATGCGGGGACCAATGGCGGCGGCGAGGGCATCACCTTCATCATTCAGAACAGCCCCAGTGGTCTGACTGCAATGGGTCCGGGCGGCGCGGATTTGGGTTATGCGACCATTCCCAACAGCTTCGTGGTGGAATTAGACATGGCCCTGAACGCGGGATACGATTCTACCGATAATCACATTAGCGTCCACACATTGGGAACCAACCCCAATTCGGCAGTAGACCTGACTGCAAGTATTGCGGCTGCCTCCTTTCCCCAACAATTGAAGGACGGCGCCATTCACAGCGTCAAGATTACGTATGACGGTGTCGTTGGATGGGATATCTATCTGGATAACCTGGGCACATCATTGGTTGGATTCAACTATGCGTTGGGGGCCGCCACCAATTCAGCAACTGCGTATGTCGGATTTACTTCGTCGACCGGCAGCGGCAACAACGTGCAGACCAACGAGATCTTGAACTGGTCGTTCAGTTCAAATAATCCAACGGCCGCCGACGGAAACGTGAGCGGTGTCATCTTGGACGGTGAGGGTAATCCTGTCGAAGGTGCGGTCGTAAATCTAAACGGCACTGAGACGCGCAAGACGATCACGAACGCGAAGGGCTTTTACCAATTCGACAACGTGGAGACTAGTGGCTTCTACAATGTGTCGGCGTCGCGGGCTAATTACACGTTCAGCCCGGCCAGCCGCTCGTTTAGCGCTTTAGGCAGTCACACTGATGCGGCCTTCACCGGTTCAAGCACCGGAGACAACGCCAACCCACTGGATACCGCTGAATACTTCGTACGGCAACAGTATGTAGACATCCTGGGCCGTGAACCTGATGAAGGCGGCTTCAACTACTGGAGCAACGAGATCCTGAGTTGCGGTGGCGACTCAGCCTGTACTGACCGGCGGCGCCGCGAAGTAGCCGCTTCGTTCTTCATTGCGGAAGAGTTCCAGGACACTGGAT
>JAXDFZ010000015.1:0-23600 GCA_034665305.1 Blastocatellia bacterium
ACTTCGTTTCGCTCCGCTGGAGCGAGCAGAGATCTTTTGGCGTTCGCGCGTTCTATAAACATCTCGCCCCTAATGGGGCGAAGGGCAACAATGTTCCGTCGCACTTCCAAGTTGAATCTGCGAATGAAAAATGGAAAATGACAAATGGAAAATCCGCCCCTTCTCTTACCCTACGACCTTACTTCCAAGTTGGCCGGATTACCCGATGCCCACTGATAAACTTCCATTGCCCCATGCAAATCAAACGGCCGCGGGTTGAAGCTTCCAGTCCACTGCTGCGCCGCCTCTGCCGCCAGCATCGCGAAGTCAGTTTCGGGAACGCCGGCCGCGCTGAGGCCGCCCGAAAGGCCCGCACTTGCGGTTAGTTGTTCGAGCCTTTGCGCCAATTGCTCGGCCGGAGAGCCATTGGTCGCGCCGACGTGAATACTGGAATTCATAAGTTCCGCATATCGATCCGCAGCGCTTGGTGCATTCCAGCGCACGACCGACGGCAGCAACATCGCGAGGGCCACGCCGTGCGTGGTGCCGTAGTGCGCCGTCAATGGATTGGCGCAGGCATGCGTCGCACCCAACATCGAATTCTCGATCGCGATGCCGGCAAAGCAGGCACCCAGTTGCATCGCTTCCCGCGCGGGCAAATCGTCGGGGCGCAACAGCACTCTCTCGTAGTTTGATTCCAACAAGCGCCATGCTTCGCGCGAAAAGAATTCCGACATCGCCGTGCGGCGAGTCGAAACGTACGTCTCGACCGCATGCGCAATGGCGTCAAAGCCTGATGCGGCGGTCACCAGGCGCGGCTGCGACAAAGTCAGTTCCGGATCCAGAATCGCCAAACGAAATGCGGCGGTCGGATCGCCGCAAGCCATCTTCCGGTGCGTCCCCGCATCGGAAACCACCGCGTAACTTTGCACTTCGCTTCCGGTCCCGGCGGTTGTGGAAACGGCAATCATCGGCAGCAGTGGCCGGGCCGCTTTGCCATAACCGAGATAATCATGAATGCGCCCGCCATTAGTGAGCACGAAGTTGATCCCCTTGGCACAGTCCAACGAACTGCCGCCCCCGAGGCCAATGATCGAATCTATGTTTAGGGATGACGCCAACGCGGCACCCGCGTGGATGGTGTCGCTGTCCGGATCAGCAGCGAAATCGTGGAAAGGGAAAACCTGGATGCCTGTATCGGTGAGTAACTGTGAAGCGCGCTCGAGATAGCCAACTTCTGCCAGCCCGCGATCCGTAACCAGCAAAGTGCGTTTGAAACCTAACTCTTGGGCGCGGCGGCCAAGTTCGAGGAAAGATCCGGCGCCAAAAACCAAACGCGTTGCCAGTTTGAATTCAAAGCTCTGCATCTGCTTTTGGTATTGGAGGAAACGTTTTCAACCCGGAACGGCTTGAATTGGCCTGCGCGGTAAAGAAATCTTTAGGCCGCAGATTTACGCAGATAAAAGCCGGATCTGAAAACCCTTAGGTAGTCCTTGGTTCTGATCCGCGTTTTATCCGCGTAAATCAGCGGCTAAGTTCCGCCTCCCACCCCCGGCGTCCTTTGCACGTCCATTTACTATTTACCATTGACCATTCACTCGGTCTTTTTCGCAGCCGTCGACACCTTGCTTTCCGCCAGCGCCCAAAGCTGGTTGCGGTTGGCAATGAACAACGTTCCGTTCGCGGGAACCGGCGTGGAGTAAACCGAGCTGCCCATGTTGATTTCGGCAAGCACCTTTTTGATCTTCCCTTCCTGCAAGATCACTACGTCGCCGTCTTCATCGCCCAGATAGAGTTTCCCGTCGATCAAGATCGGCGAACCCCAAACTGCGGCGAAAACATCGTGCGTCCAGTAGACCTGACCGGTCCTGGCATCCAGCGCGTGCAGGAAACCGCTGAAGTCGGATTGATAAACGATGCCGTTTCTTATGGCCGGCGTGGAGATCGAGCGGCGGATCTTGTCATAGTGCCAGATCACTCCGGTCGTGGTTATGTCGCCTCGCTTGGTTGCGTCCAGGCAGTACATATGGCCCACGCCTTCTCCATGTTCCGGATCCTGACCATTCGAGATGTAGACCTTCTCCTCATATACAACCGGCGTGGAGATTACTTCGTTGCGCGTTTTGGGCCACACTGAATCTTTAGGATTGGTATCAAACTCCCAAAGCTTCTTACCCGTCAGCGCTTCATAACCGCGAATCCAGCCGTCACCCTGCGCGTGGATGACCTGGTCCACACCGCCAATCCGGGCTACGGTCGGCGAGGACCATTGGCCGTGCAGAATCTTTTCGAAAACCGAATTGTCTTCCCAGATCAATTTGCCCGTTTTCTTGTTGATGGCAATGATCGCCGGTGACTTGGGCGAAGGAACATTGACGTGACTTTCATCCTGACCGTTCGACGTGCTGACATAGATCAGATCGCCAAATGAGACTGGCGAAGAGTTGGCCATGTTGTGCGGCAGCGAACCCACCTCTTCCATCATGTCGAACTTCCAAACTATGTCCGCATCTTTTTCGCCTTTCAACTTTTCGTCGACGAAGGGACCATCATTTTCTTTGTCGCGGAAACCGGCAGTATCGAGCGCAACCAATTCCGCGCGGTTGGTGACGTAGTAAAGCCGATCGCCCTCAACGAGAGGCGAAGAGCAGACGCCCTGGTACGGCCAGTCGTTCACGCGCCCGGCCACGAGCTTGTCCGAAACGGCTTGCCATAGAAACTCGCCGTCCGTTTCACGGAAGGCCATCAATATTCCCTTGTCCCCGGTGACTTTCGGATCGCGCAGACCTTCGTTGTTAGTGCCGACATAAACCTGTCCGCCGGCGACCACCGGGTTGCCATAGGATTGCGAACCAAGCGCGCTCACCCACTTCACGTTTTTCTTAGTCTTCACGTCCCAGGTCGTGGGGAGGCCCTTCATGTTCGAGACCATATTGCGATCGGGCGTACCGCCCCACATGGGCCAATCGCTGGTGCCGGGATCGGAGGCGGAGGCAGTTGGCAGTAGGCGGTGGGCAGTGAGCAGTAATGCGGCTGCGACCAGTACAAATGTTGCGGTAAGAAACTTTCTCATTGAACGTCCTGATACTCTTTTATTGATCATCATTTTTTCGATCTCTTTCTAAATCCCGCTCTTCAAACGATACTGAACTCAAGCTCTTCACTCTGACCGCGGGCGTCAGCCGATTGCGGAATGCAGATCGTAGATTTCAGATTAAAAGACGACCACTTTCTTGCTCAATCCGCATTCCGCAATCTGCAATCTGCAATCGGCGGGCTCACTGATTCCGATACACTTTCAAATTGTCAAAATAAAGCTCAGCCAGCGCGCTGCCGTAGATACCGGGCGCGCCCTGGCGATTCGGAATCGGATCGATGCGCTCAGCCGTCCAGGCCGCCGGTTCGGCCTCACTTGCGAGCCAAACTTTGCCGCGTGCTCGGGTCTTACCATCCGGCAAGTTCTCAACCTGTAGCTTCATCCGGTACCAGGTATCCTGCTTCCAAGGGAACGGGATAGCGACGGTGCGTTTCGTTTCGGGTTGCCACGGTTCCAGGTGCAGCATCTGGCTGTTGCCGTAAAGCACGAGCGTGTAGCGTTGCGCTATAACGCCGGCATCACCCTGCTGGCGACGTTTCTGCGTGGCATTGATGTCGGCTTCGATAGTGTAGTTGGACCAGTCGGATGGTCCCAGATAGGCGCGGGCGCGACTCGCCAATGACGAGCCTTCGGTTGTCTTGACCAGCACCTTGTTGCCACTCTGGTCACGCACCACGAACTTCGGCGTGGTGTTCACCCAACTCGGCGGGATGCTGTTCAAGGCCATGGCGTCAAAGTTTTCGCTCCACGGCAGCGGTGGGAAAACGCGCACGCTGGCGGTGCCACTGAGGCTGCCAACTGTCGCTTTCACCAGGCCGGCCTGCGGTAAAGTCTCGTTCGCCGCTACGAACTGTCCATTCGCGACAGTCCCTTTCAGTTGCTCCAGAGACCAGGTTGCGGAGTTTTCTTCACGAATGAAGTTTCCCCTTTCATCGAACAGACGAACCCGAAAACTAACTTTGTCTCCCGGCTTAAGTATCAGCTCGGTGGGAACGACCTGGACGTGAGTCGGAATCTGGGGCGTCCTATCGACCCGGTCAACAACGTCAAGAGTTTGATGGTCAAGCGGTTCGTGAACTGTTTGGGTTTTCTTCCCAATGCAATACAGATTCGAATCGCTCACCATATAAACTCTGCCATTCGAAACTGCCACCGAACCGATGATCGCTTCCGGCAACGCTTCCGTTCCCAGTTGATCTTCATCCAGAATCTTGGCGCCGGTTGCCGACGGTTGCAGAATAAAAAACTTACCGTTCTCAGTACCGACATACAGTTTGCCGTCGGCGAACACCGGCGAAGCTTTCTGAATCGTGCCGAGGTTTTGCAGCCAGAGCTGCTTGCCGTCGTTGACGTCAAATGCAGCGAGGTTAGCGCCGTTGTCCACCTGATAAAGACGATCGCCATCGATCACCGGGGAAGAAAAACCGCCCTGCCAGCCCGATACGTGCCATTTCGTCTGGGCCATTTTGATCTCGCCCTTTTGGCCGGCGTCGAGCGCGACCATCATGCCCATCTCGTTGGAGTCGAGATTTTCTTCGCTGTGCGTCACGATCGCATCATTTCCATGGACCACGACGCCGGTATTCAAACCACGCTTGCTGATTTCGTACTTCCAAACCGGCTCGCCCGTCTGCGGCTTGATGGCATAAACCACGCCGTCGCTGGCTCCCTGAATCAACAAGCGCGTGCCGTTAATGTTCACGATTATCGGCGGCGCATAAGTCGTGTCGTATGGCCGCCCGCCTGGCGCGCTGACCCACATCGTCGCGCCGGTCTTTTTATCAAAGGCGATAAAACGGTGCGCGCCGCGTGCGTGCTGGCCCCATCCGAACGTCACTCCACTGACGATGACCAGGTCACCGTCAATCATCGGCGACACGGTGCGGCCGCCGTGCGTTGTCAGCAAGCCAAAGTCTTCGCCGAGCGAGCGTTCCCACAAAACCTTGCCATCGCGCGTCAGTCCGATCAGGTGTCCGCCGACGCCGAAGACGTAAACGTTTCCGGTCGCCGGATCACCAACCGGCGAGGCCCAACCCACTCGATGCGGCGGCACGTCGCTGAGATAGATATTGAAACGATGTTCCCAGAGCAGTTTGCCGGTATCGGCGTTGAAACACATCACGCGTTCCTGTTCCAACTCGCCCTTGTCGGCGGTGTTTTGCAGGTACACGCGATTGCCCATGACGATTGGCGCGGAGCGGCCGCCATAGGGAGCTTTCCACGCCAGGTTCTCGCCCGTGGGCGACCATTTCGTGGGCAGACCTGTCTCGTGCGAAACACCGTCACGGGCCGGGCCACGCCATTCCGCCCAATCGCTGGCCGCGGCACTCAACGCAGCGGCCGCCAGCACAAACAGCGCGAGGCCGGCACTCAAACAGAAGGAAAAAAACTTATTCATTTTTGCAATCCGTCATCGAAGGAAGGTTTATCTCAGAAGCACGAATTTTCGTCGCAAAATACGAATCCACACGCGCCGGGAAACGGGGCGCGGTTGCAACCTTAAAGATGTACAATACGTAAACTTAAGTTGCAGGGATTCAGTTTTTGCTTACTTTCCGCAGTTTGCTGACAACCTAAATCTACCACTTACTATTGAACTCCCAAAGTACGGAGGGATTTCATGCAAATGAAACAGCTGTTTCTGGTCCTGGCACTCTTGCTCGTTCCGGTCGCGGTAGGCGCGCAGAACCCTAAACAGGAAATCAATGACCAGCTTTTTGAAGCCGTGCGCAAGGGTGATGCGGCAGCCGTGACCGCCTTGCTCGACAAGGGCGCCGATGTGAATGCCAAGTTCCGCTACGGCGCGACCGCTTTGTTCAAAGCGGCGGAGCGCGGCCACATGGAAGTTGTCAAGATCCTGCTGGCCCGCGGCGTCGACCCGACCGTCAAAGACACTTTCTATGGCGCCACGGCGATGACCTGGGCGCTGAGCAACAAACACGTCGAGGTCGTGCGCGCGATTTTGGAAAAGGACGCGACGGCCGTTGACGATGTGCTAACGACCGGGATGCAAGAAGGCAACGCGGTCCTGGTCCGTATGGCCCTCGATCGTGGCGGGGCGACTCCTGAGGCACTGACGGGAGCGCTGGCCCTGGCAACGGCTGATGAAAAAATGGGCGAGATCGCCGAACTGTTGAAGAAGGCGGGAGCAAAACCGCCATTTGAAGTTGATGCGGCAACGTTGCAATCGTATGCCGGCAGATACAAAGCAGATCCCGGCCCTGAGATCAGCATCACCTTGAAAGACGGAAAACTATTTGCCACGTCCCCCGGACAACAGCCTTTCGCGTTGATGGCCATCGACAAGACAGCATTCCGGCCGGTGGCCTTCGGTGGAATGACGATCACCTTCAACGTCGCCGACGGAAAAGTGAACGGATTTGCGCTGAAGCAAGGTCCGTATCCAACAACGCAACTAAAGCGGGTTGAGTGAAACCCGGCAACTCATTGGAGGGCAGTGGTCAGTTTGAAAATCTCATTAGCACCGCACTTCAGTCTTGCAACCAATTAGCATCAGGGAAGTTTGGCCAAAGCGGCGTCAAGCCGCCGCACTCCAAGGGGTTGAGTTCAAGTAAGGTTTTCGAATCAATAGAGGCTCGCATGATGAAACGACTACTATCGCTCCCCTTCTTTCTAATCGCTCTCGCGGGGATCGCCAGCGCCCAGAACTGGCCCCAGTTCCGCGGCCCGGGAGCTACCGGTGTGGTCGAAGGCCAACCCGCCGCCGTGAAGTGGGACGCGGTGAAATCGCTCAACACGCGCTGGAAAACCGAGATCGCGGGCCTGGGCCACTCGAGTCCGATTGTCTGGGGCAACAAAGTTTTCATCACGACTGCGGTCAGCAGCGCCGCAAAAGACGAAACCCGCTACGGCCTCTACGGTGACGTCGCGCCGGTGAAGGATGATCCGAAGCACACCTGGAAGGTCTACGCCCTCGACAAGAACACCGGGAAAATTCTTTGGGAAAGAATTGCCTACGATGGGCTCCCGAAAGTGAAGCGGCATCCGAAGTCAACACACTCCGACTCGACGCCGGCAACGGACGGGAAATACCTGGTAGCTCTGTTCGGCTCCCATGGTCTCTACGCTTACGATCTGAATGGCAAGTTGAAATGGAAACAGGATCTGGGCGTGCTGGATTCCGGATGGTTCTACGATCCCGATTACCAGTGGGAGCATGGCAGTTCTCCGATCATCTATCGCGACCTCGTGATCATTCAGGTGGACGTGCAAAAAGATTCGTACATCGCCGCATACAGTTTGAAAGACGGCAAACTCATGTGGAAGACGCCGCGCGAAGAAATTTCTTCATGGGGTACGCCCACGGTGTACGAAGGAAAAACGCGGGCCGAACTGATCGCGAATGGTTCAAAGGCGATCCGCGGTTACGATCCGGCGACTGGCAAAGAGTTGTGGCGGCTGACGCCGAATTCGGAAATCACCACGCCGACCCCCTTTGTCGCGCATGATCTGATCTTTGTGACCAGCGGCTACGCTCCGATTCAACCGATTTATGCGATCCGGCCCGGCGCCACCGGGGACATATCTTTGAAGGATGGCAAAGACTCAAACGCTTCGATCGCCTGGAGCAAGCAACGTGGTGGTCCATACATGCCGACGCCGGTCGTGTACGGCGATCTCCTTTACACTTGCTCAAACCAGGGCGTCTTGACTGCCTACAACGCGACGACAGGCGAGCGCGTTTATCAGGAAAGGCTCGGAGGCAAGGGCGGGGCCTTTACTTCATCACCGGTTGCTTCGGACGGAAAAATCTATTTATCGAGCGAGGACGGCGACGTGTTTGTGGTGAAGGCCGGCGCCAAGTACGAATTACTGGCCACGAACAATGTCGGTGAAGTGATGATGGCCACGCCCGCCATCTCTGATGGTCTGTTGATCGTGCGTGGGCACAATCACGTGTTCGCATTCGGCGAACCAGCGAAGGGGAAAGTCGCCAAGAGTCACCACTGATTTTCGTAAACCCAGTCTTCCAGTGAGGGAGAGGAGTCCGAGTGGCCTTTGCAGCAATCGCCGCTCAACATTCTCTCTCCCCATTTACGCGGAGGGGCGGACTGAAAATCAAATTGGAAAAATAAATCTAAAGGAACTTTCAACATGAAAACTTTTCGCCGCATCGCATTCGCTTTTGTACTTCTCGCGATCGCTTCATTTGCAAACTCCGCCCTCGCGAAATCCACAACCGGAAACTGGCCCCAGTGGCGCGGGCCGGACGGACAAGGCGTTTCCACCGAGACCGGACTACCGAGCGAATGGAGCGCCACTAAGAATGTGAAGTGGAAAACTCCCCTCGAAGGGCGCGGCCATTCATCGCCGATCGTCTGGGGAAAGAAGATTTTTCTGACGACCGCCCTTGATGGCGAAGTGATTCCCGGACGCACACCCGGCGTCACTCACAAGATGGCGGACGGCTCGGACTTCGTTCACCCGGACGCCACCGGCGCCAATCTTAAACACACCTTCAAGGTCGTTTGCCTGGATCGCGAGAGCGGCAAGATCCTCTGGGAACGGGTTGCGTATGAAGGCCCCGTTTACGACAGCCGCCACAAGAAGGCCAGCTTCGCATCCTCCACGCCGGCCACCGACGGAAAGTATGTGTTCGCGTTTTTCGGCGCGGAAGGGCTGTACGCCTACGACTTCAAAGGCAACCAGGTGTGGAAGCAAAGCATGGGGAAACTGGGAACGGCCAGCGTCGGGTACGGCGTGTCGCCGGTGCTTTACGAGGACCTGGTGATCATGCAATGCGATGAGAGCGGCGGCCATTCGTTCATCGTCGCCTTCAACAAGAGCAATGGCAAAGAAGCCTGGCGCGTCGCGCGCAAAGTGGATGTGACCTGGACCACTCCGGTGCTGGTGCGCAACGCCAAGGGCGCGACAGAAATGGTCACGGCGGCGGCGGAAGCGATCATCGCTTACGATCCCGCGACGGGAAAAGAACTGTGGCGTCATAAAGGACTGGAGAGCAACGCGGTGCCTTCGCCCGTCGTCTCCGACGATCTGGTGGTGCTGACATCGGGCTATCCGGCAAAGATTGCACTGGCCATCAAAGCCGGCGGCAGCGGTGACATCACCGGAACGCCGCAACTGGTCTGGTCGTACAACAAGGGCACGGCTTATGTGCCGTCACCAATTTTGTACGGCGATTATCTTTACCTGATGACTGACCGCGGAATCCTGACGTGCCTCGACGCGAAGACGGGGAAAGTGCAATACGAAGGCGCCCGCGTGCCCAAGCCAACTACGTTCCTGGCGTCGCCGGTTGCGTACCAGGGCATGATTCTCTTGACCAATGAAGACGGCGACACCTATGTGGTCAAGGCCGGACCAAAGCATGAGATTCTGCGCACCAACTCACTCGGCGAGCCAGTTGCCGCCTCTCCTGCCATCGCGGATCACAAGATTTTCATCCGCAGCGATAAGAACCTTTATTGCATCGGGAGCTAAGGAACAAGCGAGCTGTTCATCCGCAGATTTCACGGATTACGCAGACGATAGAATTGAGAAAAAACTAAGCGCCCGCGAGCGCAAGCATCGGTTTAATGGACAGGACCACGCGCGCGCACCGCTGCCGGCTTAGGTTCTCTGCGGAATCGGCGTAATCTGTGGATAAATAAACGGCGACTGCGGAGGTATCGAGATGTTTGAGTCACAAGAATCCACGCCCTGGTATCGATCTCTTACCGGTGTGATTGCAGCGGCGTTAGTGTTGCCGCCGGTGGGGCTCGCCATGCTTTGGTTGCGCCGCGATACAGCTACCAGGACCAAGGCCCTCGCCAGCGTCGGAATTCTGGCCCTCAGCATCGCCTACGTCTTTCTCTTCATCACCTGGCGCAAGTCCAACAATCACGAGGCGCAGTACGCTGCGCTGGAAGCAAACCGCGCGGAGCAGGCTGCGGCCACGAATGGTGCGGCTCCGATAACTGCTCAAACCGCCAGCGCCGTACCCAATCAAACACCGGTGGCGGGACAAACTCCGACGACGACCGAAACCGCCGCCGCCCACGCCGTACGAAACTACTGGACTAACTTTCGCGGTCCGAACCGCGACGGGAATTACGACGAGATGGCCGTGCTGACCCAGTGGCCTTCCGGGGGCCTGGCTCCGATTTGGAAACAGCCAATCGGTGTCGGCTTCTCGTCGTTTGTAGTCGCCGACGGCCGCGCTTACACGATCGAACAAAGACGCCAGCAGGAAGTGGTAGCGGCTTACGACGTGGCGAACGGACATGAGCTTTGGAAGCAAGGTTGGAACGCGGAGTTTACTGATTCAGCCGGTGATGGACCACGGTCCACCCCGACCTGGGATAATGGACGTATCTACGCTCTGGGCGCGACCGGTGAACTTCGGTGTTTGGATGCCAAGAGCGGCGGCGTTCTTTGGGGGAAAAACATTCTCAGCGACAACGGGGCCTCAAACCTGTCATGGGCCATGTCGGCCGCTCCGCTGATCGTCGATGACAAAGTGATCGTGTTACCCGGCGGCACTTCGGGCAAGTCCGTGGTCGCTTATAACAAAACGAGTGGCGCGCGCGTTTGGTCTTCGCAGAATGATCGCCAGGCCTACGTGTCTCCGATGCTGGTTAATCTGTCTGGCCGGCGACAGATCCTCGTAGTCAGCAGCTCGCGCGTGATGGGCCTGTCGCCCGAAGACGGCTCGTTGCTTTGGAGTGTCGGCTGGGACACAGAGATGGGCATCAATGTTTCGCAACCGATTCCAGTGGATAACAACCGCTTTTTCATTTCCTCCGGCTATGGCAAAGGCGCCGCGCTCGTCGAAGTTTCCGGCAGCGGCAAAAATCTCTCGGCTCGTGTGCTTTGGGAAAACATTGCGATGAAGAACAAATTCAACAGCTCAGTTCTTTATCAAGGTTATGTTTACGGATTGGACGAAGGCATTCTCACTTGCCTGGACGTGAATACCGGCGAGCGCAAGTGGAAAGGCGGGCGATACGGCTACGGCCAAGTGCTGTTGGCCAGCGGGCATCTGATCATTTCGACTGATAGTGGCGAACTGGCGCTGGTGAAGGCTTCTCCGGCTCAATACTCAGAGGTCGCGCGGTTCCCTGCGCTTCAGGGCAAAACGTGGAACTACCCGGCAATCGCCGGTGGCAAACTGCTGATGCGCAACGCGACTGAGATGGTGGCATACAACATCGCCGCGCAGTAGTTTTTTTGGAGTGCGCCCGCAGAGCGAAGCGGCGACGGCGCTTTGGATTGTTTCTGACGCGGCGAACGACAATCCAAAGCGGTGTCGCCGCTTCGCTCTGCCACCGCACTCCAAATGAAATCGCATGGACTCAGCGGATCGAAAACTCTTACTCGCCTGGCTGTTGCGTCTCGTGGGCCTGGTCGAGATTCTCGCGTTCATTGCGGTCATCATGCCACGCTCCTGGATGGAGACTTGCCACGCCTGGCTCGGTCTGGGCGAGATGCCGCACGGTTCGGTGCTCATGTTCCTGATCCGCCAGGCTTCATACAGCTACGGCATGCATGGCGTATCGCTCTGGGTAATAGCGTCTGATGTGAAACGCTTTCGCGCGCTGATCGTTTTCAACGGCATCGCATACCTGCTGGCTGCGCCTGTATTCTTTACGATTGATTATTTGTCAGGAATGCCTATGTGGTGGGCGATCGGCGATTCCACGGCGTGCGGCCTGGTTGGGCTTGCTTTGCTTTGGCTGAAGCGTCCACCGTCAAGCGTGTGAGTCATTCCCATGAAGCAAGCGGCCTGACAACCAGAACGTCCCACTAACAACTCCGCCTTCAACCAACAATCCGTTCAATAACACGGGATCGGCCACGACATCCATTTCGCCTCCCAGGGTTGTGACCTGCGCCCAACAAAACTCATGTCCCGTGACGGGATTTGTGATCAGGGCTGTCGCCCGCACGTCTCCGCTAAAGAGAGCATGAGCCTCTGGAGGATCAACCTCGTCACTTCCGGGAAAGAATAGTCCGGCAGGAATAAAGGACTCTGCGGCGAACTTGATCTCGCCAGTCTGCCCTTCGTCATAAGTCTGGTCACTCTCGTATGACTGCAGCTCATGGGCAAACGCAGCCAGTTGCACGTCGAGAACCGCCGGCAACTTTGGCTTAGCTAAATAAAAGTCCGGCACATCGAAAACAAACGGGAAATCACCACTTTTAGGATCGTCTGCGGAAGGGTTTGCCCAGGCATGAAAGGCTCCATCCAACAACGTTCCATCGGCGCGGAAAATCTCATGGGTGAGCGCGGCGCGCATCAAACCTTTGCCGCGAAAGTGTGGATTCAGCCCGATGATATCGCCATGAGCATCAAGCTGGAGCCACAGCTCTATGCCATCGCCGGGCGCCCATTTGATATAGGTTCCCCTATCTACTTCCCACGCCTGTCCAGCCTCGTAAACCTGCTCGGCCAACTTTACGAAGTCGGCCTCGGATTCCAATTGAAATCCAATATTCGACAGGTGGCTTGGCATGAATTCTTGGGCCGGGAAACTTCAACCAGTACTAGTTACCGGTAATCGCCAGCGACCGCAGGGTCGTTTCGTCCTTGATGAAAATCCGTTTGCCGGTTACCAGCGGGTGCGCCCAGGTAGGACTGTTGGCGACGCTGTACTGCACCAGCGGTGTGTAGTCTTTCGCATCCGCGGGCAGGACGATCAGGTTGGCTTCGTTGGTAAGCAGCAAAAGCATTTTGCCGCCGAGATTGAGCATGGCTGCATTCTCCCCCATGCGCCCGGGACCTTGCCAGAGAGTATTCCCCGTGTCCAGATCGATCGCGAAAAACTGGCCCTTCTTTTGCGACGACAAACCAAACAGGCGATTCCCCTCGACCACCGGCGAGTTCAAATACATCATGTTCTCTTTGTTGGTCCACACTTCACGGGGCACCAGATCCACGCCCTGCTTTTCAAGCCGGATCGCGGTCAGCCCCTGACCTTCTCGCGAAACCACAACCATGTCTTTGAATGCGACAGCCGTCACTGAGTTTTCGTCATACTGGCTTTTGGCCGGCAACTTCCACAGCAGCTTGCCGGTGGCCGCTTCCACCCCGATGACATTCTTTTGTGTCGACGTAACCAATTGCCGCACCCCGGCGAGCGTAACTGCGATCGGCGAGGAGTAGGCCGGGCCATCCAGTGGGTTGGACCACTTGACCGCGCCGGTTGCGGGATCGAACGCGGTCAAAGCACCCTGGTCGTGTCCGCCAACATGCGCAATCAATAAGCCGCCTTCGATTAACGGAGACATCGCAGTACCGAAAAGCGGTGATGTCTTTGGATACTGACTGGCGAAATCCTGGCGCCACTTCAATTTTCCCGTGCGCGCGTCGTGAGCTGATAGGACTCCGCTAATACCAAACGTATAGACGCTGCCGTTATGAACGACCGGTGTTGATTTTGGTCCCTTGCCATGGCCGGTCGCAGCTTCGTGCATTGTGTACGAAATCGGTTGGGCCGATCTCCAGATCTCTTTTCCGGTGACCGCATCAAGACACTGCAGCACTTCATCCTCACCCTGGCGTGTGAAAACGTAGATGCGTCCACCAGCGAGCACCGGCGACGAGTGGCCAATGCCTACCGTGACTTTCCATTCTTCGCTAAGGGTCTTGGGCCACGTTGCCGGTAAAACGACGTCCAGTACTTTGCCGTCGCGGTTCGGACCACGCCACTGCGGCCAGTCGGCGGCTGAAGTTCTCAAAGATATAGTAAACAAACCCAGCATTAGGAGGGCGACCGTCAATCTGTGCAGAACTTTCATGATCACTTAACTCCTTCACCGGCGGCCCAAGCGCTGAAGGCGCGAAATGTAATAGCCTGGGTCAACGGCCCGGATAGTACCCCTTTTGAAATAACTAGAGCGCTGAAGGCGCGGAATAAAACGGGACCGCTCACTCCCGACATCGCGCTTACACATTGAACTACCTCGCACCTTCAGCGCTCGTATTGTTCTCAGACTCCGGCTCCTGGACCGTTGGTCCAGGCTATTACATTTCGCGCCTTCGGCGCTTCCTCCATCCAAAGCGCCGTCGCCGCTTCGCTCTACCGGCGCACTTCACATCTAAAACAGCAACTTCACGCCAAACTGCAGGTGCCGCGGATCGCGTGCGGAAGTGATCTGGCCGAACGTTGGCGAGCCCAGAAAATTGTCCGGCAAGTTGAAGTTCGGATGGTTGAAAAGATTAAAAGCCTCGGCGCGAAACTGCAGATTAACACCTTCCGAAAGTGTCGTGTTCTTAATCAAAGCAATGTTGACTGCCTGATAGCCCGGGCCATCAAGAATGTTTCTGCCGGCGTTGCCAAAGGTCCCGCGCACCGGGAACGCAAAGGCACTTTGGTTGAACCACTGTTGCGGCGAACGCGCCGCGAGATCCGGATCACCCGCCAGGTTCGGTCGATCATTCGCACCAAAGCCCAGGATGGAGCGGCCGGTTCCGCTGTTATCTATGTCCGACAAGAGCGCCACCGTAAAGGGACGGCCCGACTGCAACGTGATGATTCCGGAGGTTTGCCAGCCACTCAAAACGGTGGAAACCCATCCGCGATCCGACAGCCAGGTGTGCCCTTTTCCAAAAGGAAGATCATATGTGTAACTCGCCGAAAACCGGTGACGTACATCGAAATTTGATCGCCCGCGCTCTGCCCGCACGTTGTTGCTGTTCTGGGGAAAGTTGGGATCGCCGGCACTGCTAAAAAAGTTCGAAGCGTCGTCGATTGACTTGGACCAGGTGTACGCCAAGAGCGCCGACAAACCCCGCGAGAGGCGCTGCTGGTAACGCGCCTGCAGGCTGTGGTAGTTCGAATTGGCCCGCGACTCGAGCATGTTGATATCGTCAAAACGCGGATCGGGCCGCGGCACAAATGGCAATCCGAGTGGCAATGCGCTGGGCGCCGGCTGATTGATATCGCGCGCCGTCAGCAGTTTCGTTCCCTTCGATCCGACGTAGGCAATCTCCATCACGCCACTACGACCGACTTCGCGTTCCACGTTCAGATTCCAATGCTGCATGTAGGCCGTGCGCAGATCGCGCTGGATCGTGAGCGCTGAATCCGGCAAAGGAAATGGGAAGAATGATGGGAAAGGGTTACTTAAAGTTAAGGGCAAACCCGGAAGCGAGAAGAAAATGTTGTTGTCGAAATACGGTGCGTTGAAGTAGAGCGCTTCGCCCGGCGCGAGGGGCGACTGATCGTAGTAAACGCCGTAACCCGCGCGCACGACCGTCGCCTCATCATCGCCGATGGTCCATGCCAGCCCGACGCGCGGCGCAAAATTGTTCTTGTCCGCGATGTAGCCACCACGCGGCACCCCGTTCGTGCCGACCTGTACCAAACTTCGCGAAACAGGATCGTAAACATTGGCGCGATCCTGTGTGTCCACCGGCGGCGTGTTGAATTCGTATCTCAGCCCCGCTGTCAAAGTCAGCCGGCGGTTAGCGCGAAAACTGTCGTTGACAAAAAAGTTGTAGCTCTGCGTGCGCAGGTGTTGCGGGTTATCCACGCGCGCCACACTGGTAAGCAGCGGAAAGCCCAACAGGAGATCGGCGAGCGCGTTCCCGGATATTTGCGCGAAAGGCGAAAACTGTATACGTCCCCGCGACTCGACGTCACGAAAAGCATCCTGTTGTGCGAACCGGACGTCGGCGCCAAACTTCACCAGGTGATTGCCGGTGACGTACGTTGCCGTATCCAGAACTTGATAGACATTCGTCACGCTGTTCTGGGGATTGTTGCCCTCGTCGCCGAGCGGCGATAGCCCGGTCACAGTAATGAAAGTCAGGCCGGCATCACGCGGGTTCGTCGAAATCACGGGCAGACCGACACCGGTATTCAGCCGGCTCGCTTCCTGCGTCACCGAGGAAGCAACGCGGCTGAGTGCTACGCGCGATTCGTTGACCAGGTTTGGCGTGAACACATGCGTGACCGCCGCCATCACGTTCTGGCTGCGACGCTTGACCGTGTCGCCAAATCCCGGCACGAGTGAAAATGTCGGACCCGTGAAAGGCTCGAACAGATCGCGATCGCCAAAACTGTACCGGAACGTAAAGTCGGTACGGTTAGTCAACTGGTGATCCAAACGAGCATCGAAACTGTCATTGCGATCCTTCTGCGTCGGTGAAGACACAAAGTTCTGAAACGGCACGCTGCGATTAGGTAAAGGATAGAGCGCCGCGATGGCGCGGCCCACGGCGTTAACGCGGGCGGGATCGATGATGCCGCCGGCAAATGGCAATCCGGTGAACGGATCGATCGGCCTGCCGAAAAGGCTCTGGGAAAAGTTGCCCGCGCGTTCCTGCTCCGTCGGGACGTTGGTTATGCGCGTGATTCCTTCACTTGAACGGGTACCTTCATAGTCCGCAAAAAAGAAAGTGCGGTCGTGTTTGATCGGCCCGCCGATTGAGCCGCCAAACTGGTTGCGCAGGTACTTGGGCTTTGCTTCGGTTGCCGGCGCGAAGTAGTTGCGCGCGTCCCACGCACCGTTGCGGTGGAATTCAAAGAGCGAACCGTGGACTTCATTCGTGCCCGACTTAAGGACCACATTAACTTGCGCGCCCGGGTTGCGGCCAAACGCCGCGTCATAGCTGCTGGTAGCGATGTTGAATTCCCGAATCGCATCGACCGAGGGACGCACGCCGAAGGTGTTCAGTTTCGGATCGACGTTGTAAACGCCGTCGAGCAAAAAGTTGTTGCCGTCTTCGCGCGCGCCGTTGACGCTGAAAGCGAAATCTCCGCGCACCGAACCCGCCGAACCCTGCGCCGGCGGCACCGCGCCGGGAACCAGCAGGTTCAACTCATAAAAATTGCGGCCGTCAAGCGGTAAGCCGGCGATTTGCCGGTTCTCGATTGCGGTTCCAATCGACGCTGAATCTTTCTTGAGATTTTCCCCTTGAGAGTAAACGGACCCAAAGTTATCCCCGATCGTTCCCACCTCCAGCAGTATATCGATCCTGATCTCCTGGTTGACGAGGAGCACGAAGGTCCGCGAGAAGGCATTGAAGCCGGTAGCGTTAGCCTCCAGTTTATAAGAACCTGGCTGCAAGGAAGAGACGGCATACTCGCCCTCGTCACCGCTGGCCACTGATCGGCTTTCTCCGGTCTCCTGATTGGTTAACTTGATCGCCGCCCCGGCAACCACTGCTCTGTTTGGATCGAGAATGGTTCCCCGCACTGAGCCACGGTGCGTTTGGGCCGCGGCGGATGACACCATGACGAAAAAAAGTATGGCGACGGAAAGTCGTGTAGTTGTTGATATCAAGGTTATCTCCTTACCCACTCAACTCCCTGGAGTGCGGCGGCCTGGCGCCGCTTTGGTCCGACGCACCCGTAAACGCAACTTGTCAGAAACGAGCAGTTGGCCAAAGCGGCCTCAGGCCGCCGCGCTCCAAAGAGTTGACGCTGGTCTGGTTCAAAGTTTCTATGCGGAAATCCATAATTCTGGACGGAAGTTCAGCAACAAGAGCGGCGCCTACTTGCAAACAACCTGATTGAGGTAAAAAGCGTCTGAGACATCAACAGTGTTCCCTTGCCTGCAACCAGAAGCGCCTTGTCCTTCAATTGGTTGAAACTGATTGTAACGAAAATCAGTATTAGAATGTTCAGAGCATCAGACCATACCGGAGCAAATGTAAAGATGAAATTCTCGCGACCTTCGTTTCCAGCTATTCCCCGGCGATTCTTCTGGATAATCGGACTTCTTTGCTTTTTCGCCTTTAATACCGCTAGTACATCCGCTCAGACCACCAGCACCATCACGGGCGCCACCAAAGACACCAACGGAGCTGTGCTGGTTGGGGTGCAGGTCTCTGCCAAACAACTCGACACCGGACTTACGCGAACTACTACGAGCGCCGACGAGGGAAGGTTTGTTTTTCCCGGGCTGCCGATCGGCCTTTATGAACTGCGGGCGGAATCAAACGGTTTTGAGCCTCTCGTTTTTCCCGATGTCCGGCTCACCGTAAACGAAACTACCGTAGTCACTCTCGTGCTCAAGGTAAGTAGCGTGACGGCTGGTGTAGTTGTTAAGAGCGGCGACGAGGCTCTGGTCAACACGCAAACCGCCGAGCTGAGTTATCTGGTAAACGAGCAGTCAATCCGCGGCCTTCCTTTGAATGGAAGAAACTATACCGATCTCGCCCTGTTGCAGCCCGGTGTAATTGCCTACCCGCATCGCGACGGTGGTTCGGTAGTGGCGCATGGACTGGGCATGAGTATCAACGGCCAGGATCCGCGATCGAATGTTTACCTCCTCGATGGCACACCGCAAAACGATTTTACCAACGGCCCGGCCGGCAGCGCCGCGGGCACCGTGCTCGGCGTGGAAACTATCAGAGAGTTTCGCGTCGAAGCGAATTCCTATGGGGCCGAGTTTGGCCGCAACGCCGGCGGACAGATCAACGTCGTCAGCAAATCGGGCAGCAACGAATATCACGGCTCGCTCTACGAGTTTCATCGCAACGACAATTTTGACGCCCGCAACTTCTTCGACGTAGGAAGTACGCCGGAGTTTAAGCGCAACCAATTCGGCGGCAGCCTGGGCGGACCAATCAAGGTCGATAGAACGTTTTTCTTTTTCGGTTACGAATCGTTGCGCGAACAACTCGGCCAGAGTATTAGAACGGTTGTTCCCGATCTCGACGCCCGGCAGGGAGTGATCACGAGCTGCGCGATTACGCCCAGTGCGGGCCAGCAGTGTCCTGCGGCCAGCATAATCCGCACGAATGTCGGTGTAAACGCTGCTGTCAGACCTTATCTGGACGAATTCCCGCTGCCGAATGTTGGACCCTCAAATGTGGTCGGCAACCTTGCCGCCTACACCTTTGGCTTTAACCGTCAGATCACTGAACACTTCACGCAGGGCCGCATCGATCGCAACTGGAGCGATCGGCAGCAGTCGTTCGCGCGCTATACGTTTGACGACGCGGACCAGCACCTGCCGACAGACTTTCCCCAGTTCCCGCGCGCCTTCCGATCGCGCAATCAATTCTTTACCGCCGAACATCGCCTGCTGCAGAGCGCGAATACGATTCACAGTTTCCGTTTCAACTTTGCCCGCACTCGCGTGGGCCAGGCGGTGGAAAGCCACACCACGCAAACGCTGCAACCTTTCATTCCCGGCCGCGACTCTATCGGCAACATCGACATCGGCGGCATGCCGCGCTTTGGTCCCCAGACTTCAGTCAGCGTTAAGCTGACGCAAAATGTCTTCGGCGGCGAATACGGCGCGATACATACGCACGGGCGGCATTTGATCAAGGCCGGCGGACTGGTCGAGTACTACCAGGACAACATGGTGAACCCCACGTTTTCTCTGGGTATATGGACTTTCGCTAATGTCAGTAACTTTCTCCGGAATGTGCCGCAGAGCTTTCTGGGCCTGACGCCGAACGGTGCGCTTGATCGCTACTGGCGCTTCACGCTGTTTGCCGGCTACGTCCAGGACGCTTTTCGCGTGCACCCGCGGCTGACGCTGAATGCCGGCGTGCGTTACGAAACCACAACCATGCCGGTGGATATCTACGGACGCGATTCAGCCTTGCCGTCCCTGACGGATCGAGCGCCTACGGTTGGGCCACTCTACGAAAACCCGACCCGAAAGAATATTTCGCCGCGCCTTGGTTTCGCGTGGGATGTTTTCGGCGATGGCCGCACCAGTGTTCGCGGCGGTTATGGTATTTACTTCAACACCAATAACCAGCAGAACCTGATCGTCACTGTCACCAATCCACCGGCGACTCCCCGGATCGCGGTTGCCATTTCGCCTACTTGTCCGACAACGTTTCCGGCGGCTCCGCTCGCGTGCCCGTTTGCGAATTCGATTCGACCGGTCCAGTTTAATCTCGATAATCCGTACGTAAATGTTTACAACCTGAGCGTGCAACGCGAGCTTCCCTGGGACACGGTGGTGACGCTGGGATATGCCGGCTCGCGCGGCGTTCACTTGCTGCGCAGCAACGACGTGAACACCGCAGTCTCCGTAATTCAACCCGACGGTACGCCGTTTTATCCGGTGGGTTCGCCGCGACAGAATACGGCCTTCTCAACTATCGAACTCAAGAGCAGCGACGGCGACTCCTGGTACAACGCGATGGTTTTTGAAGTGCGCAAGCGGTGGAGTCATAACTTCAATTTTCAGTCGTCGTACACGTTCTCTCGCAACATCGACACGACGCAGGCTTCAACATTTTTCTCCGACGCGACGAATGGCACCACGACGGCGTTCCCCGAATTCCCGGGCTTCAATTACAACAAGGGCCTCGCCGACTATCACGCGAAGCACAACTGGGTAGTTAATTTCACCTGGGAGATTCCTTTCGCACGGAAGTTGGACGGCGTGGCCAAGACGCTGCTCGATGGCTGGCAACTGGCCGGCATCAGTAACGCGCGCAGCGGTAATCCCCTCACGGTCTTCGTGCAGGCGAACCGCTCGCGTTCGTTGTGGCAACCATCGCTGGGTCCGGGCATTGGACGCGATCGTGCTTCTATGGCGCCGGGATTCACTTACGAGACCGCGGTGCTGGGCGGACCGGATCAATATTTCAATCCGCTGGCCTTTGCGATTCCGGCGGCGGGCACGCTGGGCGACACCGGACGCGGCGCGTTCATTGGGCCAAACTATCGTAGCTTCGATTTGGCGGCCGTCAAAAACACGCGCATCCCGCGGCTGCTCGGCGAGTCCGGCAGTTTGCAAATACGTGCGGAGGCCTTCAACCTTTTCAACCGCGCGAACTTCGGCCCGCCGGCTTTGACTGCGTTTGCCGGCGCAGCGAATGTCGAACCCGCGCTGACAACCTTTGGCCGCATTCGATCTACTGTTGGAAGCTCTCGTCAGATCCAACTGGGTGTGCGGATAGCGTTCTAGGCGAAGTTTCGGGTTTCGGGTAGCTTCGCAACCGAGCCGTTTCAGCGATCGCCGCAGCCCGCATTTCGCGGGCAGCCCGCATTTGCGGGCGACATATCCGTAGCCCACAGCGCAAGCTGTGGGTTCACTGCAGCGATAGAAAACCAGAGCTCGGGAAGCGAGCGGCATAGATTCAAGCTTCCGCTCGCCGCGACGATATTTTATGTCGCCCCGCTGGGGCTCGGCTTTATACTTGTACTCTGACCCACAGCTTGCGCTGTGGGCTACGGATATGGCGCCCGCGAAATGCGGGCTCGCGGAATTGGCACGCAGCTCGTTCTGGTAACTCGAAACTTAAGCCTTATGCAAACTAACATTCGCGGAGGATCTCCTATGGTATGGGTAATCTTCGCGCTGGGGGCGGCCCTGGCGTGGGGACTTTATGGACCGGCACTGCATCGTGGTCAGGTGGCGCTGGGCAGTCCCATGCGCGCGCTGCTGTGCGTGGGCGTCGCTTACTTTTTGATTGGCGTGCTGGTTCCGATCGCCACTCTTTCTTACCAGGGCGAACTGAATGGCTTCACGATGAAGGGCTCTCTGTTGGCCATGTTGGGCGGCGGGCTGGGAGCGATCGGCGCAGTCTGTATTATCTATGCCTTCAAGTCCGGTGGCCTGCCAACCTACGTGATGCCCCTTGTGTTCGCGGGCGCGCCGCTCGTGAATGTGCTGTTCTCGATGTGGTTGCATCCGCCGAAAACATCGCCCAATCCACTGTTGTACTTAGGATTTCTTTTGGCCGCGACCGGGGCGGGACTGGTTTTGTATTTCAAGCCATCGAGTTGATTTGTAGGGGCGGCACTCCGTGGCCGCCCCCTTTCGTTGCCATAGGTCGGCGAGGCGGTTCCGATGGGCAGATCATATTCGCTGGAGAGTAGGTTTGCGATTACGCCGGAGGCTTTAAAGAACTTAGTCCAGGCTAACCCCCCTGGGTAACGAAGCGGATCTTTCGTCATACCCTGAAAGGCTTGAATACGTTTGCGCTCGGACTCTTGTTTTACCCTTTCAGGGAATGAATCTTAAACGATGTCTATTACCCCAGGGTGTTACCCTGGGCTGAGTTATTGAACGCCTTCGGCGTTCTTGCTCCGACGGAAATACCAACCTCCCCAAAGTTGAAAGCGCTTCTGTCCTCAGCGAGTAGGAGATTCGATATGAAGACCATCAAGACCCTTCTCAGCGTAGCGGTCATCGTCATGAGTTTGTGCGCTGGCGTAACAGCGCAAACCGCAGCTAACTGGCCGCAATGGCGGGGTCCAAATCGCGACGGCATCTCCAAAGAAACCGGATTGCTGAAACAGTGGCCGGCCGAAGGTCCGGCGCTCGCCTGGAAAACTGCCGGCGCCGGCGGCGGTTACTCGTCGTTGGCGATCTCGAACGGTCGCATCTTCACCTTGGGTTTGCGTGGCGATCGCGAATACATCGTGGCCTTTGATGTGGCCAACGGAAAACAGGTCTGGGCCACAGCGCACGGCAAAGCGTTCCGCAACGACCGCGGCGATGGGCCACGCGGCACGCCGACCATCGATGGCGACCGGCTCTACGCGCTGGGCGGCGCCGGCGATCTTTCGTGCGTGGAAATCGCGACTGGCAAAGTCGTCTGGACCATGAACGTGCTGGATAGGTTTGACGGCCGGAACATCATGTGGGGCATCAGCGAATCGCCGCTCGTAATCGGCGAAAAAGTGCTCGTGAACCCTGGCGGTCCGGGTGCCTCAATCGTGGCGCTCAACAAGAAGGACGGTTCGCTAATCTGGAAAAGCCAGAGCGACACTGCCGGCTATTCATCGGGCGTGCCCGTTCAAATAGGAAACACTACCCAGGTTGTTTTCTTCACGCACAGCCGCGCCGTGGGATTGGATCTCAAGGACGGCAAACTACTTTGGGAGTACGACCGGGCCGCGAACGATGTCGCCAACGTGGCGACCCCGGTGGTGCGCGGCAATCGCGTCTTCATCTCTTCCGATTACGGCACTGGAGCCGGATTGGTGGAAATCAAAGCCGACGGCAAAGCGCAAGAGGTGTACTTCACCCGGGACATGCGTAACCATCACAGCAGCTCGATCTTAATCGGCGATCACCTGTACGGTTTTTCGAGCGGCATCCTGACGGCCATGAAGTTCGACACGGGCGAAGTCGCCTGGAAGGATCGCAGTGTCGGCAAGGGTTCACTCGCTTACGCGGATGGCAACCTTTATGCGTTCAGCGAGAACGGCGTAGTTGGCCTGATCGAAGCCACGCCCACCGGTTATAAGGAGAAAGGTCGCTTCCGAATCAGTCAGGATTCACTGCCAACCTGGACACACCCGGTGATCGCCGGCGGCCGTTTGTACCTGCGCGATCAAGACACGATTTACGCTTACGATGTGCGCGAGAAGAAGTAGCTGCTGAGTCAGGGTAAGAAAAGAAAGCCATTTTCCATATATCATTTTTCATTTGTCAGCCGGTCATTGAAAAGCTCGATCGCATCTAAAGGCTCCGAAGCCGATCGATGACAAATGAGAAATGGTGGATTCAACCTGAAGTGCAACTTTGAGATTGGTGATTAAGAGCAAGCTGCGATAGCGTCAGGGTGCTTTTCTAACCGCCAAGCCAAAGAAGCACTCCAATGAACTATACGCAGCTTACCCGG
>JAXDFZ010000016.1:0-357189 GCA_034665305.1 Blastocatellia bacterium
TTCCTGAGCCATTGTCGGAAACGTTGCGCTCCGCTGGAGCGCGTGTATTGCGGAGTTAATAGCCTTATCTATAAACATCTCGCTCCTCTGGAGCGAGAGCTGTTGCACTTCCAAGTTGAATCTGCGATTTTTCATTTTTCATCGTCCCTCTGCAAAATGCTTACTCGCCAGGCCGTAAATGAAAAATGAGAAATGGAAAATGATATATGGAAAATCGCCTTTTTCTTCACTAGCTGAGGGGCTTAACAACACCCTCCCCAACTGTCGGCCCACGTCGCCGGAAAGAAAACAGCCGGCTGCCGCTAAACGCCTGCATCAAACTCATCACGCCCATGTACCCATAGCCGAAAAAGAAAAGAAACAGAAACGCAATCGGCCCCCACATGTGCATGCGCACTGCGTAGCCAATCGCCAGCAGAAAGTAAACCGCGAAGCTTAGCTCCAACAATGGCAGCCAGCCATGTTTGCGCTTGTATTTTTTCCGCTTCCAGGTTTCGTCGCTCGTTTTTTCGACACTGTATTTGGGCGTCCGCACAAACTCGGACTTTACCCCCGCCAGGGCTTCGATCACGGCACGCGCGTTGGAAAACGCCAGACCGATCCCGAGTCCCATAACCAGGGGCAGATGCAGCATGCGCGGCGCGCGGTTCTTGTCCAGATACCAAACCGCCGTGCCATAGAACAGCACCACGGAAACAGTGGAAAAGAAAAGCAACGGCACATCCAGGATCATGAGCTGGTGAAAGCCCTGATTGTAGCGCACCAGCAAGAGCGGAAACTGCAGAAAGCTGGCCAGGATCATCAGCGGATAACTGATGTTTCCGGTTAAGCGAAAGAACATTTCCAGCTTCACGCGCATCGGCAGCGGCGAATTCCAGATGCGGCGATAGAGTTTCAGGCCCACCTGCATTACGCCCTTGGCCCACCGCCGCTGTTGGGCCTTGAAAGCATTGATCTCAACCGGTATTTCCGCCGGCGCTTCTTCATCCAACATGTAAACGAAACGCCATCCCATCAACTGGGCACGGAAACTAAGGTCGGTATCTTCCGTGAGGGTGTCATGCTGCCAACCGCCGCTCATCTCAATGGCCCGGCGCCGCCAGATCCCGGCCGTGCCGTTGAAGTTAAAGAAACTGCCGGTGCGATTGCGCGTCGTTTGCTCAACCACAAAGTGGCCGTCCAGCATGATCGTCTGCAGCCGCGTCAGCAAATTGTATGAACCATTAATGTGCGCCCAACGCATTTGCGCGCAGCCCACCAACGGATCGGTAAAGTAATCAACCAGCTTACGCAGGAAGTCCGGCTTCGGCACGAAGTCCGCATCGAAGATTGCCACCAGATCTCCGGAAGCCAGCTTCATTCCGTTTTCGAGCGCGCCCGCCTTGAACCCGGTGCGATCCGTGCGATGGATATAGTGGATATCAAATCCCGCCAGCGCATATTGCTCGACGGTGGCGCGCGCGATCTTAACCGTTTCATCGGTGGAATCGTCGAGCACCTGAATCTCCAGCAGCTCGCGCGGATAATCTATTTCAGCTACTGCCTTCACCAGCCGCTCGACGACGTACATCTCGTTAAAAAGCGGCAACTGAATTGTGATGCGCGGCAATTCTGCTTCGCTGAAGTGACCCGCGGGCGTTGGCGGCAAACTGCGATAGCGCCAGAACTCAAACACCTGCTTGATGCGGTAGATGCCGTAGATTGCCAGCACGGTAAGAATCGTGAAGTAGAGGATCAGCACCGTCAGATCGAAAGCATCCAGTTGATACAACGTGCTGATGTTCGCGTAGTTCTTCTCCACCAGGGAGCAAAAATTGGGAGCATCGGTACAGAAATCACCGCTCAAAGGGGGTGTAATCGGTTCAGGTATGGGAAGGAACATCGAGCTTTAATCCAAAAAACACAGCATATGAAAGGGTCGAATTGCGGTTAAATTGCGCAGGGGATTCTAACCTAACAGTAGGCCGGTTCCCTAACCGCGAGTGCCAGCGTACCGTTTGGGTTGATTCTTATTAGCATTGCACTTCAGTGCGGTGATCCAAGCCTCGATAAGTTTATTGAGCAGGGTATTTGCTACCCGTAGGGTTGTAAGAGAGTAGCCGGAGGTCGGAGCGGAGCGCAGACCTCCGGTAGCGAGTAGATCGTAGCGCGCACCCTGAAGGGGTGCCAGATTTTGCGCTATGAGAGCGAGGCATCTTGCACCCTTTCAGGGTGCTGACGATTATTGGATTGCGTTCCGGCGTTCCGGCGGTCGTGCGACCACCGGCTACTGTCGGGCGGCCCTTTAGGCTGCCTGGTATCCGGCTCAGCTAGAGCTACTACCTGCTACCGCGGGTGGTTATGAGGAGACGGCTGCGCGTCGCCGGCGCAAGCCGCGCCAGTTGATGTTCAGCAGATCGATTAACCCGGGGATGACGTAGAACGCCGCAATTGCTCCCAAGAAAAGCCCGGTCGCCAGGCGCGAGTAGTAAGTGTTCCGCCAAACTCCTATGACGTCCAACCCCACGTCGACCGCCATGGGAAGAGCAGCCAGTAACAACCAGCGTCGCGCGGGGGTATCAGTGCGGCTGAGCGACCGCACCAGCGGGTACGTTAACGAAGCAATTGCGAAACCGGAATACAAACCGGTGCAACGCGAACAAACTGCGAGCGGGTGGCCCAACAGATGAAATGAACGCTCGGGAAGTTGGTGACAGACGTAGCTGAAGGCGTGGTAAACAGTCGCAGCCCAGGCAGGGTGATTGTTTGCGACGGCTAGTGGGGCACCCAATATCGATGCCACCAGCAGCAGCGCGAACGCTGTCACCCCACCCCAGATCAGAAAAGCGGCGGGCGCAATCTCGCGGTGCTTACTGCCAGTCGTCCCCGTTCCCACTGCCATACGCTTCTCAAGAAGCAAGAATTCTCATGTATCTGATCGTCTCTTCAAGCGCCGGCGGCGCGAAATGTAATGCCGGGGCCAGCGGCCCAGGATGCGCTCAACACAATGGAGCTAGCACTGAAAGTGTGAAATTGAGAGGCACACTCGGCAACTGCCGCTATCAATACAATTCCGATTTCGCGCCTTCAGCGCTTGAGAAGATGTCGCACCAACTCCCAGGCCGTTGGCCTGGGCTTTTACATTTCGCGCCGTTGGCGCTTAGAGCAACGCTAAAGACTTTTTGTCCAACGCCTGCCATACCAACCAATTTTTGTTTCTCCTGAAACACTTCGCTCTGCCCTTAGCTCTTTGCCTTCAGAACCGGATCACTGCATCCGGTCCGCCTTCGACATGCACGGTATCAACAAAGCGAATGTGCTTCGACTCCGTTGTCATGACGAGGGAATGCGTTCGCTTGCCGGAGCCGAAGAAACGGACGCCGCGCAACAAGGCGCCGTCGGTCACACCGGTTGCAGCGAAAATAATTTTCTTGCCGGGGGCCAGATCATCCGTGTCGTAAACTTTATCCGGATCATCGATGCCCATTTTGCGTAAACGCGCCAGCACCTCTTCGCGAGGTGGGACCTTGTCACTATCCACGCCCAGTTTTTCGGGATCAAAAACCAGGCGGGCCTGAATCTCGCCGTTCAGGCATTTCATCGCCGCCGCCGTAATCACGCCTTCAGGAGCACCGCCGATGCCGACGAGCGCATGAATATTGGTTCCGGCAACGGCCGCAGAAATTCCGGCCGAGAGATCGCCGTCAGAGATTAGGCGAATGCGCGCTCCCGCCGCCCGCACATCGTCGATTAACTTTTTGTGGCGCGAACGATCAAGCGCAATCACGGTCAGATCTTCAATGTCCCGGCCGAGGCGTCGCGCGATGTTCTTCAGGTTGTCCTTGATCGGCGCATCGATATCCACCGCGCCGCGGGATGAGGGACCAACCACAATCTTGTCCATGTAAATGTCCGGCGCATTCAGCAAGCCGCCACGCTCAGCCGCGGCCAGCACCGCGATCGCGTTGTTGCCGCCAAGAGCGCACAGGTTTGTGCCTTCGAGGGGATCGACGGCGATGTCGACTTCCGGACAGGAAGCCGCAATCTCGTCGCCCGCACCGACGCCGCCACCGACTTCTTCACCTATGTAAAGCATGGGCGCCAGGTCGCGTTCGCCCTCGCCGATGACGATGCGCCCGCGCATGGGCACGGTGTCCATCACTTCCCGCATCGCTTCGACGGCCACGTGATCGGAGTATTTGCGATCGCCCTGGCCCATGGTGCGGGCCGCCGCAATCGCCGCAGCTTCACAAACGCGCAAGAAATCCAGTGACAGCTCGCGCTCTGTCTTCAACTCTGACGCCATCTGATTTTCTCCTGAAAGTAGGACAGACATTCTTCTGTCCAAGCTATCAATGCGGGACAGACAGGAATGTCTGTCCTACATCAAGCGAACCTGACGTGCTCAAAAGACTGCTGAGCGGACGGGTAAGAAGCGGCGACATAGTAACAGAGGCAAAGCGTGATTTGTAGCTGAGGGCCGCTCACCTCCCTGGAGTGCGCCGGCGTGACGGCGCTTTGGCCCTACTCGTCGCCACGACGCGCCTCTCGACGGTTAACAGCAGGCCAAAGCGGCGTCAAGCCGCCGCACTCGAGGGTGTTGTCGCATTTCAAAAACTGTTCTCTCTTCCGCTGCGTAATATGCGGGTAGAGAACTACGCAGTCTTTCGGAAACTTTTTAAGGGAGAAGACTTTCTAAATGCGACCCACCGTGAATCTAACCGTGCTGATCCTTGCCGTCGTTTTCGCTGTCTTAATTTCCGTGCCCGCCAGTTCGGCCCAAACGACAGCGGCCCAGTCGCCCTCCGGCATCGAAGGAAACTGGCAAGGGGCGCTCGATGTTGGGAGTTTCAAACTCCGCCTGGTGCTGAAGGTTTCGGCCCTGCCCGATGGAAAACTACATGCCACCATGGACAGCCTGGATCAATCCGCCAACGATTTAGTGGTCGACACGATTACTTTTCAGGATGGCAGTCTCAGCTTTGAAATGAAGCGGCTGGTCGCTTCGTATGTGGGCACGCTGAGCAAGGACGGCTCGCAGATAAACGGTCAGTTCACCCAGAACGGCGGCACTATTCCGCTGGACTTCAAACGGGTAACGAACGCTTCGGAGATGACGCTCAACCGGCCGCAGACTCCAAAGCAGCCTTACCCATACGATGAAACAGATGTTTCCTACGAGAACAAGCAGGATCACATAAAGCTGGCCGCCACGCTTACTGTGCCGCGCGGCGCCGGGCCGTTTCCGGCTGTGGTCCTGATTACCGGTTCCGGCGCCCAGGATCGCGATGAAGCGATCCTGGGCCATCAACCGTTTCTGGTGCTGGCTGACTATCTGACGCGGCGCGGCATCGCAGTTTTGCGCGCAGACGATCGCGGCGTGGGCGGCACCACCGCCGGGACTCCAAACGACACTACCCAAAACTATGCAGATGATGCCCTCGCGGGTGTGGAGTTTCTAAAAACGCGAAAAGAGATCGATCCCCGGCAGATTGGTTTAGTCGGTCATAGCGAAGGCGGCATGGCCGCGCCGATGGCGGCCGCGAAATCCGCCGACGTTGCGTTCATTGTGATGATGGCCGGGCCGGGAATTCGCGGCGACAAACTTCTGGTGAAACAAGTTGGATTGGTCGCGGCTGCGGAATGCGACAAGCAGGTCGAAGGTTCAATGAAGGAGAGCGAGCAAATGTTCGCGATTATTTCGCAGGAAAAGGACATGGCCGTCGCCAAACAAAAGCTCCAGGACGCCGCCAAGAAAAGGGCGGAGGCCAGCCAAAAGAGACTGGCCGCACAACTCGCCGCGGCGGAGGCCCAGGCCAACAGTTTCGCGTCGCCCTGGTTTCAATATTTCCTTTCCTACGATCCTCGTCCGACCATCATGAAGGTCCGCGTGCCCGTGCTCGCGATCAATGGCGAAAAGGATCTGCAGGTTCCTGTGAAAGAGGATCTCGAAGCCATCGAGCAGGCGTTGAAGGACGGTGGCAATCGCGACTACAAAATCGTCGCCCTGCCCCGCTTGAACCATCTGTTTCAGACTTCGAAGACTGGCGCTGTGTCCGAGTACGGCACCATTGAGGAAACTATCGCGCCGGTCGTACTGCAAACCATTGGCGACTGGATCGTAGCGCACACGACTAAGCGATAGCAGAGTCTTGTCAGAACCGCCTGCGGTAGCGGCGGGCCCAAGTGAATCAAGTAGGGCGCCCGCTACCGCAGGCGGTTCGGACAGAGCGATCGGGATCGCAGTTGTGCTATCGGATTAAGTTGTGCCGGCGGGAATGCTGTGCGTCGGGCCGGAATGCCACGGCGGTAGAGTCTTGCGCGCCGGCTTCTCAGTTTTCAATCCCAGCGCCCAATCGGCCTGCATCAAGGTGTGAATGTCGCGAGTTCCCTCGTAGATGATTGCCGCTTTGCAGTTACGCAGATAGCGCTCGACCGGATAGTCGTTGGAATAGCCGTTCGCACCGTGCACCTCGATGGCCATCGACGCTGCCTTTTCACTGCGCACAGTCGCCTGCCATTTCGCGAGGCTGGTAGCTTTCCCGTTAGCCTTGCCTTCGTTCTTCAACCAACCAGCGCGCAACCACAGCAGATGACACATCTGATAGTCCGCTTCCATCTCGGCAATCTTCTGCTTAACGAGTTGATGGTTTGCGATCTTGGTACCGAACGTTTCGCGTTCATTGGCATATGCGACTGACGCGTCGCGCGAGGCGCGTATCACACCGGTCGCGCCGGAAGCCACTGTGTACCTTCCCTGCTCCAGGGCAAACATTGCGATCTTAAATCCTTCGCCTTCTTCGCCAACCAGATTCTCTTTCGGCACCCGGACGTCCTGAAGCGAAAAGTACCCGGTGTTCCCCGCGCGAATGCCAAGCTTGCCGTGAATCGTTCCCGAGGAAAAACCCGGCATGGTCCGCTCTACGATGAAGCAGGACATCCCCGAGTGATCGCGTTTCAGACGCTTCTCTTCGTCGGTCCAGCAAAAGAAAAGGAAGTTGTCGGCGATGTCTGCCAGACTGATCCACATCTTCTCGCCATTCAAAACATACTCGTCGCCCTGGCGCCTGGCAGTGGATCGCGAACCCACCACATCCGAACCAGCACCCGGCTCAGTCAAACCGTAGGTCGCGAGTTTTTCGCCCTTCGCCTGTGGCACCAGGTACTTGCGCTTCTGTTCTTCCGTACCCCACGTCAGTAACGTCAGCGAGTTCAGTCCCGTGTGCACGGACATAACGACGCGCAGGAATGTGTCCACCGCTTCCAGTTCTTCGCAAACCAGGCCGAGGGAAATGTAGTCAAAGCCGGCGCCGCCGTACTCTTCCGGGATGCAAACACCCAACAGGTTCAGCTCACCCATCTTGTCCAGAATCGAACGATCGAGCAGCTGCTTTTCGTCGAGCTCTTTGATACGGGGCGCAACTTCCTTCTGCGCAAATTCGCGCACGGTTTGCACTATAGCGTCATGGTCGGGGGTAAGTTCGAAGTTGATCATATGGTCCACAGATTACACAGATTGCACAGATTTAGAAAGAATGAAGCGACGGTGTTCAAGCGAGCGATTACCAAAGTTCAAAAGTAAGCCAATCTCGTAATTCGTTGCTTTCAAGTAGTTAATAATTTGAGCTTCTTCGGTTCCGCTGAATCTAGCCAACGCTTTCAACTCGATGACGACCTCAGCGAAGCAAATGAAGTCGACCTTATAAGTTGTCTCAAGGCGGACTTCCTTATAAAAGACCGGTAACTTAACCTCTCGTTGAAACGGTATTTCGCGTTTCAAAAACTCAATCATCAGCGCTTCCTGGTATACGGGCTCTAAAAACCCGCACCCGAGCTGCCGATGTACTTCTATCGCCGCGCCGATTATCGCGTAGGTTCGGGGATCACTCTGAGTTAGGCTCCTCATCATGGTTACTTGCAGAGCCTATTCTGCCCGGATTCTGTCTATCTGTGTAATCTGTGAAATCTGCGGATAAAATCGTCCTTGCCGCTTTTTTTGCATCACCCAGTGTCGACACTCGGCCATCAAGCTGCATTTCGTAGATCTCCCGCGTGATCTCGCCGATGCGTGGACCGGGTTCGAGTCCTAACTCGAGCAGATGCCGGCCTAACAGGATCGGCGCGGGCGGTTGTTCCTGCACCTGCAACTCGCGCGCGTGCGCGATGAACCATTCCTGGGCCCCGGCATCAAAACATTTTTCGGGAGGAACGCCATCCGCGTTGCGACCTAAGGAATCCGCGCGGGCCACTCGATACAACAATTCAAGTTCACACTTGCGCGCCAGCCGGCGAAACGCACCGTCGCCCACCTCGTCCTTCTTCTTGAAAAATTCGCCGGGTTTGAGATGATCGCGCACCAGGGCAACCACCTGACCGCGCACATCGTAACCATCGAGGGTATGAAGGTTGAGCCGATCCAGGAAACTCACGGTCGGTGCGACCCCGGCTTCCTCATGCCCGCGGGAGCGCATGCGTCCTTCGATGAATTCAGTTGTCGCCGGCTTTCCAAAATCATGGCAAAGCGTGCCCAGCATCACAGTCACTTTTTTGGGATAAGGCAGATCGTCGATCAATTCACGCGCCCTATTTACTGCCAGATAGGTGTGAACCTCGACATCGCCTTCCGGGTGCCATTCCGGATCCTGGGGGCAACCCGCGAGCGCTTTGATTTCGGGGAACAACTGATTCGTGGCGCCGAGGTCTTGCAACCACTTCAATCCATGTCCGGGCGCAGGAGCAAGTAACAGAAGTTTTTCCATCTCGCCCCAGATCCGTTCGGCGGGCAGATCGGAAAGATCCATCTTGCGGCAAAGTGCCACTGTCTCCGGATCGATTTTGAATTCAAAGCGGGCCGCGAACTGTGCGGCGCGCAAAACCCGCAAGCTGTCTTCGATAAATGTTTCCGGCGAAACGGCGCGCAGTAGTTGGCCATCAATGTCCGCCCGGCCGCTAAAGTGATCGATAATTTCTTCGCTCAGCGGATCCTGCAAGATCGCATTGATGGTGAAATCGCGACGCCGGGCCGCATCTTCAGTGCTCATTAAAGGATCGCCTTCGATCACGAAGGCCCGATGGCCGCGACCTGATTTACGCTCGCGACGCGGCAAGGACACGTCCAGATCTGGTCCCAGTTTGTAAACAGTAAAGGCTTCGCCGACCACATTCACATCACCGAATTGATCCAGCAACTCTCGCAATCGCGCGGGCGCGACGCCATAGACTTCAAGGTCCCAATCTTTCGGCTTCCGGCCCATCAGCTGATCGCGCACACATCCGCCCACCAGCAGGGCGCGGCCGCCCGCGTCGCGCACCGCTTCGGCTAACTGCAAGACTTTTTCGGGAAGTACGAACATCTAGTCCAATGTCCAACGTCCAAAGTCCAAAGTCAACGGCTCACGCAAAGACGTTGGACTTTGGACGTTGGACTCGGGACCTAATCGGTAACGTCGGGCAGCGTGATGTGCACGCCGCGAGTGGCGGGTAAGCAACTAATGATCTGGGCGCGCTCGATCTTGGTTAGGTTGCTGCCGTTGGTGTGCCAGAGCTTGACCCAGAAAGTTCTGGTCTCACCATGAATTGCAAAGGTCGAACCATCGTTCATCACCGGCACAGGGTGCGCGATTGCGCCCTCGCGCAACTCGTCCAACAATTCCGGAACGTACTGTTTGTAACCATCGAACTGGACCAGGATCGCGCTCTCTTCAACTTCAGCCTCCGGCAAATCGACCGGATCCGCCGACTCAAGCAGCAAGCGGGATTCAGTTTGTTGATTTCGTTTTTTAACGATGGGCATGATGAGTTATTCGCTATCGCGGGAGTCAGGACTGTTCAACGGCTGCCTTACCATTATGCACGTGGAAACGAACTCCGATTGCGCCGCCATCGGCGATCCGTAATCCAAAAGTGCACAGCTCATCTTCTAACAAAGGCGGCGGCACGGCTCCGTTCTCAGGAAATACTTGTCTAAATCCTTCAGGTACTTTCCCGTAAACAACTTCTCCCAACTCCACGAGCCGCTCAAGGTCATACTCTGTCTTGGGTGCAATTTGCCAATACGGTTTCATATACCGGCTACCAGTTCCGCGATTGATGGAGTTTTCAAAATCGGGGCCATCAACAGTTATCACCTGGATACTCCCGCGTCCCGAGAGTCTGAATACCGGAACAGTACCTCCTTCGATGATGACTCGCGGACGATCATCGCATCCTACGAAGAGAAGCAAACAGCCGAGCAGCGTGAGGCAGATTCGTAATGATGGTTTGAAGGCTCGTTTGCCTTTCATGACATTGCGTAAGAGCGACATGAGAAAGAGTTATTACGCTAATCGCCTTAACAAGTATTCCGGCAGTTCCGCAACCTTCACTCGCTCCTGTTCCCACGTGTCGCGATCACGAACCGTCACCGCTTCGTCTTCCAGTGATTGATGATCCACCGTGACGCAGAACGGGGTGCCGATTTCATCCTGCCGCGCGTACAGTTTGCCAATGCCGCCGGTGTCGTCATAAACCGCGCGCAGCGTCGGTTGCAGGGATCGCTTGATCGCTTTCGCCATGCCAACGATTTCCGGTTTGTTTTTCGCCAGCGGCAATACGGCCACCTTGATCGGGGCCATCGCGGACTTTAGTTTCAGAATCACCCGAGTCTCGCCTTTATCATTTGTCTTTTCCGAATAGGCATCCATCAAAACGGCGAGGACGGTGCGGTTAACGCCGGCCGCCGGTTCAATCACGTAAGGGTAAAAGCGTTCCTTGGCGGCTTCGTCAAAATAAGAAAGGTCTTCCGTGGTGTCCGGATTGATGCGCTTACCTTCGGCGTCCTCCGGTTTTTTGGAGTGCGTGCGCAAATCAAAGTCGGTGCGATTCGCGATGCCCATCAGTTCGTCCCAGTGCTTCTCCTGGTCTTCGCGCTCAGGGAAAAACCGGTACTGAATATCGACCGTACGTTTCGCATAGTGGGCCAGCTCTGCCTTTGGCTGTTCGTAGAGACGCAGGTTTGCGCCAGCGATCCCCAGGTCGACAAACCATTGCTGGCAGGCGTCAATCCATTCCTGGTGCGCTTCCTCGTCAGCGCCCGGGCGCACAAAATATTCCATCTCCATCTGTTCGAACTCGCGAGTACGAAAGATGAAGTTGCCGGGCGTTACTTCGTTGCGAAAAGACTTGCCAATCTGGGCGATACCAAAAGGCAGCTTACGCCGGCTGGTGGTCAGCACGTGCAGGAAGTTAATGAAGATGCCCTGCGCCGTCTCCGGCCGCAGGTAAACAAGGGAGTTGGGATCGTCCTCCGCAGTTGCGCCTACGTGTGTTTGGAACATCAGGTTGAAGGGCCGCGGTTCAGTAAGGTTCTTTGAGCCGCAGTTGGGACACTTCCCTTCACTGAGCTTGTCGGCGCGCAAACGGCTATTGCAATCGCGGCAATCCACGAGCGGATCGCTGAAGGTGTCTTCATGTCCCGAGTATTTCCACACCAGCCGGTTCAGAATTATCGAAGAGTCCAGGCCCTCCATGTCGTCACGCTCATGGACCATCCAGCGCCACCACGCCTGCTTCACGTTGTTGCAGAGTTCAACGCCGAGGGGACCGTAATCCCAGGAGCTGCCCAGGCCGCCGTAGATTTCAGAAGAAGGAAAAACAAACCCGCGCCGTTTAGCGAGCGAGACTATGGTTTCAATATTGGGAGCTGACAAGTGTTTGCGTGACCTCTCTTATTCGGTTGCGTTGATAGTAAATGGTAACGGCTGATCCGACAAAGCGTGGACGAAGCCCGCATAGCGGGCGGCAATATCCATAGCCCACAGCGCAAGCTGTGGGTGCGCGTGGATGATGGACAGCCAGCCCGCGAAGCGAGCGGCATAATTTGACAGTCACGCTTTCGCAATCATATGTCGCCCCGCTGGGGCTAAGGTTCGCCCATCGCAACCTCACCCACAGCTTACGCTGTGGGCTACGGATATTTCGTTGGCTTCGCTAACTGGTTGACCGAGATTCAGCGCTTCCAAACGGTAGGGCTACTGCCCCGCTACGCGCCAGGAAAGACGACTAAACGCGAAAAACTAAGTAGCAAATGTTGAAGAAAAGAGCGGGGGCAAGCCGCCCTTCCCTACTGCATGTTCACGATCAGGCTCAACTGACCAAACTTGCAGTAAGGAAGGGCGGCTTGCCCCCGCTTCTTCTTTCAGCCAACCAACGCTATATGCAAGGAGAGAGGAGCCTCGAGGCCTCCTTCCTGCCTGAGACAAACGCTTGTCAGTTTGTACTCTTCTATCTCGCCGGCGCCGGAGCGGTCACATTCACGTCAACCTTCTTGGTGCCGCCACCAAGCAACCCCCTGCCGAAAACCAAAAACAACGCGACGATTATGATCACAAAGATCACCAGCACGGCGACTACGCCTGCGCTGCCGCCTCCTCCATCATCACCCATGGTTCATCCTCCTTCAAGAAATCCTGAAAGCAGATTGGTTATTGTTACGGGGGTATCGTGGGGGGATTGTTGCAGAAAGAAAACGGGGTGACAAGTGGCAAATGGGGGTTGCAGATAATTGAAGAGCTGGAAGCTAATCCGTCATCTGCGATTCGTCGCTTGTCACCCCGAGATGGGGATTACCCGCGGCTGCGGCGCCGGGGCCGCGGCCTTGGCTGAGCCGGCATAACATCGCCGGGTTGGACGGTTGGCGTCGCCTGCGGAGGCTGTGCGCCCGGAGGACAGATCCAGATTTCGAAGGAATCCGTCTCGCGATAGCCACCGTTGATTATCGTTACCCGGCGGGAATCGAGTCCGCGCTCGGTAACCAGATAGTTCAAGGTGCGTTGTCCCAAACGATCCGCCTGGCCCGTACGGCTGCGGCGGCCGGCATAGACAATGATGTAAGCCTGATCGTCCGGAGCGTTTTGCAATTCGATGGCGAGGTTGTCAAAGCGTGCTTTGTCGTCATCAAAAGCAACCGATGCGAACTGATCGAACGGCCTGCAGTTCACCGGCGGTTTCGGTCGTTCCACTACATTGGTAGTGGCCTGCGCCCGTTGCCGGCAGGCAGCGTCGCCGGAGCCATCGTCCACGACCAGAATGGCCGTGATGGTGCGCCCGCCGAGACCGGTTGAATCAACCGTGATCGTCGGCGTACCTGCGCCACTGACAATCTTTGCTTCCGCGGGACTGACCGTCCAGGTGTAGTTCAGCGGCGACGTTCCACCATAGGCTACGTCGGAAGAGAACGTACTCAAATCGCCTTCGTTGACCGCCGTCGGAGCCGAGACATTGACCGGATACGGACAAGGTGATTTCTCAATGACAATCTTCCGCGGGCGATAATTAAGCACCACGCACTGCCGGCGTCCGGCTTCCACATTGAAGTCACGCACCCAGCGACCGCCATTCGGCATTTGCACTTCGATTGTGTGTCGGCCCGGTTCGAGCGGCAGCACGCGCACGTTCGTGGAAGTATCACCGGATGGCTTGCCATCAATCAGGAGCGGAAAGCCACCAGGATTCGTCGAGATTTCAATCTCGCCGTAATTCGGTTTCTTCTTCGCGTCGGCGCTGGCCGTGGGGTAAACCATCAAACATGAGAGTGCAGCCATGATGGCCAGCACTTTCACAAAACGTAAGCTGTTGGAGCGAGTCGCAACCATGTTCGTTTGCCGCATCTAATTAGTCCTCCCTCACGGTGGTCGCGTTCTTGCCAGCTTTCACCTTCGCGTAACGGCGACGCGCGCCGCCTGCTAAAGCCGCGATCCCGGAACCAAACAACAGCAGCGAAGCCGGCTCGGGAACTGGTGTCTCCGTGGGCGGAGGCGTCGGCGTGGGAGTATCGTGGTGATCCGTGCTGCAGATTCCGGTGACGCAAATCAGCGGAATCAACGCCAACAGCGGCCACTTGGGGAACCCGCCACCGACCGACGGTATTTCACCACAGTCGCATATTGTACCGTCGATGTTGTCCTGTTCAATAACTTCGACATTGCTTTGCGGTTGCTGCGGCGCCACTTCGGTACCACCAATCAGTGATAGCGGGGCAGACGCACTTGCTGTCTCTGTACCTTCGGGCGAACCACTAAGGGGAGCAGAGGGCGTAGTGGAAACTGGCGTGCTTGGCTCCTGAGTAACCGAGCGCAGACGAAGTTCCTGGGTTTGAGTGCCGCGTTGTATGTCGCCCAGGACATGCACAACCTCGGTAAACTGTATGGGCCCGGCCTGGGCCGGCACGGCGGCCAACAGCAAGAGGCTTAGTATCACGGCAATGGGTCGAAAAGCTCGATTCCTCATTGATTGGGGCTCCTCCTTGAAGCGTCCATTTCGAAAAGTTCGGGTTCCTATTTCAGCGGCAGGCTAAAAGCAAATGTTGTTGGCTTAGAGAAAATCGAAGCCTGCCTCCCGATTTGCAAGTCGCGGATAATGCGCCGGCGACTCAATTATTTGGTACAGAGAGACAGCCAATGCTGGGGCGATTCCAGTTTGAAATCCCTCTTTCAGGAGAACTTAGGGGACTCGTAATAAAAAAAGATCGGAGGCCACGTTATTGCGCGACCTCCGATCAAATTGAACGCTTAACTTGTTACGCGATGTTAATCATCGTTGTTGCCATTGGTGGCGGCATCGGCTTTCCCGCCCTGCTCGCGAAGTACTGCTTTTCGCGAGAGTTTGATCTTATTGCCTTCCTTGCCGATGCACTTCACGAGGACCTGTTGGCCCTCTTGCAACTCGTCACGCACGTCTTTGATCCGGCGGTCTGCAATTTCGGAAATGTGTAACAGACCGTCGGTTCCGGGAAAGATTTCGACGAAGGCGCCGAAATCGACAATCCGCGAAACGGTGCCGACGTAGTCCTGGCCAATCTCCGCTTCGGCGGTAATGCCCCGGATGCGGGCGACTGCGGCGTCAGCGGCTTCGCTGTCCGCGGTGGCGATTGAAATTGTGCCATCGTCCGACACGTCAATCTTGGCGCCTGTTTCTTCGACGAGGGCGCGAATCACCTTACCGCCTGGTCCGATGACGTCGCGGATCTTGTCCGGGTTGATCTTGATTTGGATTATTCGCGGCGCATACGGGGACATCGCCTCGCGTGGTTCGCTCAACGCCTGGTCCATGGCGGACAGAATATGCAGCCGGCCTTTCTTCGCCTGCTGTAACGCATCAGCCATGATTTGCGCGTTGATACCGCCGACCTTGATGTCCATCTGCAGCGCGGTGATTCCTTCCGCAGTGCCTGCGACTTTGAAGTCCATGTCGCCGTAATGATCTTCGGCGCCGGCGATGTCCGTCAGAATCGCGTACTTGTGACCTTCCATCACCAGGCCCATCGCCACTCCCGCAACCGGCGCTTTCAAAGGAACGCCCGCGTCCATTAGCGACAGGATGCCACCGCAAATCGAGGCCATCGACGACGAACCGTTTGATTCCGTGATGTCTGAAACGATGCGGATCGTGTAGGGAAACTCGCTCGAGTCCGGCAGTACGGCTTCGATCGCGCGACGCGCCAGGGCGCCGTGTCCAATCTCGCGCCGGCTGGAGGAACCAAAGCGGCCCACCTCGCCCACCGAGTAATGCGGGAAGTTGTAATGCAGCAGAAACTTTCGCTTCACTTCTCCCTTTTCGATATCGTCGATGAACTGTTCATCTTCCTTGGTGCCCAGGGTGGTCGTAACCATGGCCTGGGTCTCGCCGCGGGTAAACAGCGCCGAGCCGTGGGCGCGCGGCAACCAGCCAACCTCGCAGGTTATCGGACGAATTTCTCCGAAGCGCCGGCCATCGGGCCGGCGGCGATTGTTGAGGATGTCTTCGCGGAAAATAGTTTCCTTGAGGTGATCGAAAACTTTCTTCGCCATCTGGCGAGTTTCTATTTGATCTTCCGGATACGACTCGACAACTTCTTTCTTCAGCGCATCAATGGCGGCGTAGCTTGAGCGTTTCTCCTGTCCCGTAGTATCGAGCGCAGCGCGCAGGCGATCGCCGTAGTTACGCTGAATTTCGCCCAGCATTTCTTCATTGAGGACCGGCGCCACGACTTCGCGTTTTTGCACGTCCAGCGCCCGATAGAGCTCTTTCTGCCAGCGGCAAAGACGATTGATCTCCTTGTGGGCGACCATCAGGGCCTCGACCATGATCTCTTCGGAAACTTCGTCGGCGCCCGCTTCGACCATGACGATGGCCTCTTCGGTTCCGGCAACGATCAGGTTCAGTCGCGATTCGCGCACTTCATCGTAGGTCGGGTTAACGATGTAGCGGCCTTCGATAAGGCCGATGCGGACGCCCGCAATCGGATTCATGAAAGGAATATCGGAGAGATAGAGCGCGCACGAAGTTCCCGTGATCGCTATGACGTCGGGATTGTTGTCCTGGTCAGCGGAGATCACGGTAGCAATAACCTGGGTTTCGTTCTTATATCCTTCGGCAAACAGCGGGCGGCATGGGCGGTCGATCAAGCGGCAGGTCAGCACTTCCTTTTCATTGGGCCGGCCTTCGCGGCGGAAGTAGTTGCCGGGAATACGCCCGGCGGCATAATTGGATTCGCGATACTCGACGGTGAGGGGAAAGAAGTCTATGCCTTCTCTCGCAGTTTGCGCGCCGACGGCGGCGACTAAAAGCATGGTGTCGCCGTATTTGATCACTACGGATCCGTCGGCCTGCTTGGCGACGCGGCCGGTTTCGACGGAAAGCTCTTTGTCACCGAGCTTGATCGATTCTTTCAAATATTTTCTTACTGGCATGTAGGTTTGTCTCCTTACAGACGATGAACACTGACACGGGAAATGGCGGATAACGATCCGCAACGATTAATGTCAGGGTAAAAGCAAAGGCGGCAAGAGCCACTAGCCGTGAAGCTCTTGCCGCCTTGCGGAATTTGCTAAGGGCACGCGCGTCCGCTTGTCTCCGGTATGCGCCGTCACGTTCGGCACCGGTTCAAGCTCTTCGATAGACGCGGGCTTTGTAAAACCGAGATTCGAAGTTTCTCGTTATTAGGTTCGGTGTTCAGAACTCAGTCTGTGATTATCTCTTTCGTATGCACCGGGGACTCCGGCCGCGACTAGCGGCGCAGGCCCAAACGGCCAACGATCTCGTGATAACGCTCAATGTCCTTTTGTTTTAGATAATCAAGTAAACTCCGGCGCTGTGAGACCATTTTCAGCAGGCCGCGACGCGAGTGATTGTCTTTCTTATGCGTCTTGAAATGCTCGGTGAGTTCGTTGATTCTCTGGCTAAGTAGTGCAATTTGCACCTGGGGTGATCCGGTATCGACGTCGTGGGTACGAAAGTCGCTTACGATTTTTTCTTTTGCTTCTTTTGCTAATGCCACTGCTAAAAATGGCCCTCCTGGACCGCAGTACGACCGTCAGGGACGGAAACCGCTAAAGATTGAAATGCCCTCGTAAAGTAGCATGGCCCTCGCAAAAGTGTCCAGCCAGCAGCGATCCCGCGTATTGAGTGAGTTTCATCTTCTCATTAGTACCTGACTTCAGTCAGGTCGGCATGGGCGAGACATTTAACCTCGAACACGCCGCCTAACGTCCACATTCCGCATTGCCATGACTAACAATCGCCCCAAAACGGCTCTGGTATTCGGTTGAAGTAATGAACGAACACACCATGCCGCGGTAATTTCCCGGCTCGCGGTTTGACAGAACATTGAGCCAAAACTCATATCCGCCCGGATCGGGATCTCGCCTCAGGTAGCCAAAATATTCCGTTAACACGAAAGCCGAATTGAAGGTGGCGGCCTGGACCAATCCATTTTCTGCCAGTTGGCACACTACCTGGCTGCGACTTGCCGCCAGGTTGGCGCCGTTGTTGTAGGCGGCCAGCAAACTCCCGCGATCTCCGCTTAAATCAACTGCCATCGTCGCCTGAACATTCGCGATCACGGCATCGACAAATGATTCCGCCGTCACGTTGCCCTGATATTTCGCAACAAATTCAGCCCGCTGCGCGAAATTTTCCACAAATGATTGTTTCCTAACTGCCAGGTTTTCGCCGCCAAACACCAGTTTTCGATCCGGCGCGTATTCAACAAATCGCGGCTGGCGACCGAGGGCGCTCGCGTACAGGTTGTAAATAAACGATCCGGTTTGCTGAAACTCCTGCTCGACGAAGAAGGCGGCGGCTACGTCGCGACGGCGGGTATTCACGCATGCCGCATTTGTCCCACAGAGATTGATTTCGTTGCTCCAGTACGTGAAACCTTCCTCGTCAGGTTCGCGGCCCAGGATGTCCACGTATTGCTGGCGCACAAAGTAGTCAGGTGTATCGAGCGGATTCTCTGATTCCCCGCTTGTAGTTGCCGTGAACGTAGCGTCCGCGTGGATGGCGGGTTGACTAAAGAATCGACTGCCGGGGCTGAAGCTATAGTTCGCGCGCGCCGGCGTCACCGTTTGCGCCCCCGTACTGTCGATGTTCGTAAAGACGTATCGGCCCTGAGCGTCTGTGATTGTCTTGCGTGTTTGATTGCCGACGAGGTTTACAGTTACACCCTCAAGGGGTAGACCGTCCGACGTGGTGATGCGTCCACTAATCTCGCTCGACGATGCGGTCGGCGCATTGTATTGAACTCGAAACAGCGACCCCGAGCCGCGCGCGAGATAGTAGAGGCGGCCGTCAGGCGTCACCATTAAGTCGACGGGATTGGAAATGCCGGAAGCGAAATCGGTTACCGTACTGGTCACAGGATCAAATCGCCGGATCCAGCCGTTGCAGAAGTCTGCGAAAAAATATTTGCCGACATAGACGCTGGGAAACAGCACAGTCGTCGGGTTATAAAAGTCGCCGCCGGTAATCGCACAACCAGTCGTTCCGACAGTCCCTCCGGTATGCGCATATTGAAACGACGGATCGCGAAAGTTTGCGTTCGTGGGAGTGCAGATCCCTTCGCAATTGGCCCATCCATAATTCAGGCCGGAGAAGCCGTCGTTAATTTCTTCCCAGGTATTTTGGCCGACGTCGTTTATGAATAGCCGCCCGGTTCCTGATTGAAACTTAAAAGTGTACGGGTTGCGAAAACCCACGCTCCAGATGGCCCGGTTGATCCCACTGGTAGAACCGGCAATACCCGGGAAGGTGCTGGGGTTGTCGGCGGGAATCGTGCCGTCGGAGTTAATGCGCAGCAGTTTCCCCAACAGGTTGGAAAGCGACTGGGAGTTTGCCGGGTTAGCGTTCTCGCCCACCGCGACATACAGCTTCCCATCTGGTCCAAAATGGATTGCTCCGCCGTTGTGGTTGGTGGCGCCGCTGAGGTTGTTGAGATCGAGAATTGCGACTTCGCTGCCCGCCAATGCAGTGTTGCCATTCGCGGTAAAGCGGCTAACGCGATTGTGAATCTGGGGAGTGGTAGCGGTGTAATAGACATAGACGAACTGGTTGGCGGCGAAGTTAGGATCGAACGCCACTCCCAACAGCCCGCGTTCACCGTTGGCATCCACGGTCAATGTCAGGAACGGCGCCGCCAATAGTGCGCCATTTTCTATCACCCGCAGTTGCCCTCCCTGTTGGCACACGAAGATGCGCCCATCGGGTGCGAGGGCCATAGCTGTGGGATTCGTAAGACCATTGGTCACGAGCGTTTCGGTAAAGTTCGGCGCCAAGCTTGCAGCCATGGCCGGTGCGAAAGCCAAGCCCGACAGCAAGACCAATCCCGCAAACCTGCATGCTGTCTGCCGCAGTATCTCTAACCAAATGTTTAGATAAGGGTTTTCAGACCTGCTGGAAAAGGTGGTGTGCATTCTCGTCCCCCTACTCTTCAAAAAATCCGGGAGGATACTTCGGGGGCGTGAATGAGTAAGAATAGTGTTTTGCCACCGGAGTTGTCCATCGCAGTTGCGTGTGGGTTAGTGGCTCCAGTTGCATTCTCATTAGCGCCTGACTTCAGTCAGGTGGATATTGGGCGACCCATTCGCGTCTAACCGGTTAACGGTTTAGTCGGAAAAACCGTTAAAACGGTTACTCAACCATGGACTATCTCGGACACCGAACTGAAGTGCGGTGCTAATGAGATTTTCAAACTTCCCCACTCGCCGGGTCTGAAGGGTCAAGGTAGATTCGCATCGCCCTTCCGCTGTCTGTTACCATCAGCGCAAAACTGAAACAGCCGAGGAACCTAATGGCGGACACGAAGACAAAAATAGTAATTGTCGGTGGCGGGTTTGGCGGAGTTTTCACGGCCCTTGATCTTGGAGGAGCCGGTGAAGTGACCATTATTAGCGACGAGGATCACTTCCTTTTCACGCCGATGCTCTATGAATATCTGAGCGGCGAGGTAGAAGCCTGGCACATTGCTCCTGAGTACAAAGAGCTGCTGGACGAGAACGCGCACTTTGTGCGCGGCTCTGTTACCGACATCGACCTCGATGCACGCCAGGTTATCGTTGCGGGGCGCGACTCGGTTCCTTACGACATAGTGATCCTGGCGGTCGGTGGCGTCACGAACTATGCCGGAGTCAGCGGCGCCGCGGAACACACCATCCCTTTTCGTAAGCTGGCCCACGCCGACAGATTGCGCCAGCGGATGATTGCCGCGCTCGATCACATCCCTCCTAGTTTGCCACCGCAGGACGTTCATCGCGCTTTGACTTTCGCGGTCGTGGGCGGCGGCGCCAGCGGGATCGAACTTTCAACCAAGATGGCCGACCTTTTGCGCGACGCGTTTCGCAGGCGAGCCTTGCATGGCGAACCTCGCGTGATGGTGGTTGAAATGAGCGATCGGGTGGTGCCCGGCATGGGCGATGAGATGCGCTCGTTTGTCGATACGTCGTTACTGGAATCTCGCGTAGAAGTGCACACGGAAACGCGCGTCGTGGGCGTGGGACCAAACTCGATCACACTGGAACACGCCGGCGCCCACACTGAATTGGAGACGGCGGCGGTGGTGTGGGTGGCTGGCGTGCGCCCGAACCCGTTAGTCGAAAAACTCAATATCGAAAAAGACAAGCGCGGCCTGATCGTCGTCGAGCCCACGCTGCAGGTAAAAGGTCACGACAATATTTTTGCACTCGGCGATACGGCGCTTGCCAAGGACGTCGTGCCGACGCTCGCCGGTACCGCCCAACTTGCATTCCAGGAAGCAACCCTCGTCGCCCGCAACGTTCGTGAATTCCAACGGGGAGGGAAGTTGCACACGAAGCACTTCGTCGAACTCGGGGAAGCGCTTAGCCTGGGAACTGAGAGTGCGGCGATACTTGCCGCGGGGCAGGTCTTGAGTGGCGCTCTGGCGCGCCAGGCCCGTTTCGCGATGTACACGTCGCGATTGCCTACCTGGCATCACCGTCTACGAGTCGGTGCGAGTTGGTTCCTTGGTGGAAAAGAGCCGCGCCCGCTGCAGCCGCTGGGACTTCAGGGATGAAACCCCGGAGCCGAGTCCAATGAAGCTGCCCCAAAGTCCTCGGACTCGGATTCTGATCGCGTTCGTGGCGGCAGTGTTTGCGATAGCCGCGCTGGTTTTATGGCTCAGCAGCAAAACCAGAGATGGCCGTAAGCATATCCTCACCTGGGCGCGTTTCAGCGACGCCACTCCAGCGCCAACCGCCATACCCGTGATCAGTTCAGCAGCACCGGCTGCAACGCCATCGGCGGCGCCATCGGTCTCTGCATCACCGATCAATACGCCGTCGCCGCAACCTCTGCCGCCGTCGCAGGCGAATCTCATCGTTCCCGTATTGGGCGTGAAGCCTGATCAACTCCGCGATACGTTTGCCGATGCGCGCTCCGAAGGGCGCGTTCACGATGCTATCGACATTGCAGCGCCGCACGGCACGCCGGTAATCGCCGCCGCCGATGGTCCAGTCGTGAAACTGTTTCCCAGCGAACGCGGCGGCACCACCATTTATCAGTTGAGCACGGACGGCAGGTACGTTTACTACTACGCACACCTCGATCGTTACGCCGAAGGCCTCGCGGTGGGCCACTTCGCGAAGCAGGGAGAAACGATTGCGTATGTCGGCGACACCGGAAACGCCGGCGCGGGTAATTATCACCTGCATTTTTCAATCGCCCTGATCGCCGATCCCAAACGGTATTGGGAAGGAACCAACGTCAATCCTTACCCGTTGCTGCGGCACTGACTTCAGCGTTAGACCCATTCGACGCGTAGCGTCGACGTCACTGGCGTCTAACTTGTGAACAGCCACCGCGCCTCTCCCGTTCGCTAATCATCCATCCCACAATGGTTTCAGCGTGCTTACTCAGCAAATGTGGTTAATCCCAACGCCGGATCGTGGGAATGCCCATTGCAGTACTAACGCCGAAAGCTACAATCTAAAACTCTAAACCAGCGGACACTTTAGGAGCGATGAAATGAAACAACGTCTCGGTCTTCTTCTCAGCCTGGCTGCGTGCCTGATAGCGGCGAGTTGTACTGAACCCTCGAATCAAACCAACAAGAACGCGGTCGCCACCGTTTCGCCGACGGCGACTTCGTTGCCCACGCCCGCGGATGTGGAAAAGGCCTCGATAGCCCAACCCGTGACGTTGCCGGTCCTCGATGCGTTTTTTGCCGACGAATCATTTTCCGGCCTGCTCAAGACGCGGTTGCAACTCACCGACGATCAGATCGCGAAACTGAAAGAGCTGGCCCATGCAGAGACGGCGAAGCTCAACGAAGCCGATCCCGCGATGGCGGAAGGTGGCACCACCGCGGCCCGCCAGTCAGCCGATGAAAAACTCAAAGCGTTGATCGGCGAAGAGAAAACTGCGCAACTGACTACGCTCGTGCGGGAACGCTGGGGCGAGACCGCTGACAGTACGGCAAGCAAGACCGCAGTGCCGACAACGAACCCGACTTCGCCGGCTGAGTTTGCGGCACGGCCTCCGAATTCAGTGCCGACTGATTCCCGAATCGTCGTGAACGCGCCGGCGTTCCGGATGGATGTTTTCGACGGTGGCCGTCTGGTCAAGTCCTACAAGGTCGGCATCGGCTATCCGCAGTTTCCTTTGCCCACCGGGCTGCGCAAAGCGCGCACAATTATTTTCAATCCCACCTGGACACCCCCGGATGAGCCCTGGGTCGCAAAGATGAAAAACATAACGGTCGGCGAAAAGGTCGACGCAGGAAGCAAGTTAAATCCCCTCGGACCCATCAAGATTCCGATTGGTCTGCCCTCGCTGATTCATGGTGGCAAGGCGCCGGCGAAACTCGGCACGTTTGCTTCGCACGGATGCGTCGGACTAACCACGCCCCAGATCCGGGACTTTGCCAAAGTACTCGCGGAAATCGGCGGCGCGAAGTTGAACGATGTGGACCTAGCGAGATATGCGCGGGACAAAACTCAAACCCAAACGGTGAAACTCGGAAACGACGTACCGGTCGAACTTCGCTATGAAACGATCGTCGCAGAGGACGGCAAACTGCACATCTACCGCGACGTTTACGATCAGGGCACGAACACGGAAGCCAATCTTCGCGCCGTGCTGGACGCGATGGGCGTAAAGTTTGAAGACCTGACCGCGGATGAACTGGCCCAAGTGACAGAAGCTCTGGCGCAGATGTCAGGCAAGTCCGGATCGCGCGTTGCTGCAGCTTCGAAAGCCACTCCATCGCCGCTGGCGACACCGGCGGCATCCATAGCTGAAGGAGTTAAGAAAACTCCCCCGGTCAAGAAGCCGGCCGCCACCAAAAACCAGAAAGAGATCGTGATCGAGATCGCGGCGCTCAAAGGAAAAGGCTATCCGGCCGCGGTGAGCCTGGACACGGGGAGCGGCAAAGCCGCACCAGCGCTGGCGTCATCTAAACCGGCACCGTCCCCGGCGGCGAAGCCATAACCTTTGTATGACGTCGTGCCGACTCAAGGAAGCCGATTACCATAAGGTATGGTGAGAATTATGAAGACGAGAATTCTCCACAGGAAAGAGCGGGGGCAAGCCGCCCTTCCTGACTGCAGGTAGGTTTAAAAGAATCTGAGACCGCTACAGAAAAGCTTGGAACGTCACATCCTTGCAGTCAGGAAGGGCGGCTTGCCCCCGCCTCTTTTCCCCAGCCTGTGGATGCCCGGCCAAAATAGGTCGCGCGTTTCTGTTATGCCACTGTCGCAGCTTCGCAGGAATCCAATTCCGGGGCTGCGATAGTTTCGGTGGGAGCGCTTTCGCCAAAATACTGGCGGCCGGCGGCTATGGTTTCAAAGTATTCGGAAATGCGGCCCAGGATTTCATCGACTGAGTGTGAATGAAAAACGGCGGTGCGAAACAGGGCGCCGCCTTTGAGTCCGCGCGTGAACTGTCCCGCCAACTGCTTCATGCGACCGATGGCCGCCATCTCCGGCATGTCTTCGCGCAGCAGGTCGAAGTATTCCAACAGGATGTTTCGTTTGTCGTCGAGCGTCGGCTGAAAGATTTCGCGGCCCTGCATCGCGTCCTCAATTTGCCGAAAGATCCATGGGTTCGCCATCGCGCCCCGTCCAATCAACACACCGTCGCAACCCGTTTCCCGAAAGCGAGCGAAGGCCTGTTCGATCGTCGTTACGTCGCCACTGCCGGAAACAGGGACGCTGACTGTCTGCTTTACCTGCTGGACCAGGTCCCAGTTGGCCAGGCCGCGGTAGCCTTGCTCTTTCGTGCGTCCATGCAAAGCGATGTGCTCAGCGCCGCAGTCCTCGGCGAGTCTGGCAGTTTCGACGGCATTGATCGTGTGGTCATAAAACCCGGCGCGAATCTTTACCGTCAACGGAATCTTAATCGACCGTTTGATCTCTTTGAGGATCGTTGCCAACCGCTCGTGATCTTTCAAAAGCCCTGAGCCGCCGCCGTGCTTTACGACTTTTGGCGCCGGGCAACCGCAGTTCACATCGAGCATATCGGCGCCCATCTCTTCGGCCATCTCGGCCGCCAGGCGCATGCGTTCCGGCTGGCCGCCAAAAATTTGCACCGCGAAAGGACGCTCGGTCTCATAAAACCGCATCTGCCGTTTCGACTTCGGATTGTTTCGCGTCAGGCCTTCGACCGAGATGAACTCCGAGACAGTAAGGCCCACGCCGCCGCGACTCTTGACGAGGCGGCGGAAGGAAATGTCGGTCACCCCCGCCATCGGCGAAAGAATCAGCGGCGGGCTGATCTCAATATCTCGAATGCGAAAGGATCTAATTGGCATAGGCTTCGTTGACGCGTAGCGTCAGCCACGGAGGTTCGAAGGTTTCAGCGCTCCGGGTTCGATGCACCTGGCATGCAGTTAAGTTACACTGACACGTTCAAATTCATTTGAACCACCGTCCGGATTATAGCAAATGCCCTTGAGACTCATCCAAAGCGCCGGCGTCGCATGGACCATCGCCTATGCCGTATTCGTTGTCTGGATCTACGCGACTGAACCGCGCAGTCTGCGCGAGGTAGCGACAAACAGCCAGGTTGCGACCGGAACGTACCAGGTCGACCAGGAAAAATTCAACAATGCCCTGGGGATGTTTCGGCGGGAGCAATTTCGGGCCGCGCGCGATGAATGGGGCCGGGCAGATCCCGGAGTGCAGGATGCTATGACCCAGTTCTATATCGCTTATGCTTTCTATCGCGAGGGCTGGGGCAGAGTTTACGATGACGACGCTTTATTCAAGCAGGGCCTCGAGGCAGTTGACCGCGCCATCAATCTAGCACCCAACAAAACGCTCAGAGTTGACGATGCGGATTTGCAATTACACACGGCAGCGGAATTGAAAGCCGAGTTGCAGCAAGGCACGGAAAAGAGTTGGGGCGATTTGAATCCAGTAGAGATATTCCGCAAACGCAAATGACAGATCACATTTCGCGAAATCGGATCCTCGTGCGCTTCATCGTGCTGCCGACGATCTTTCTGACAGTTGCCTTGTTGGGAGGGTTACGGGTTGATGCCGCCACGCATGGATTTGATTTTCTGGCTCCGCCCCTGGTCACACTCATTCTCGCTGTGCTTTTGCTGTCGTTGTTCGTTCGCGCCGGCGCATTGGATGTGCGCAGCTGGCTTTCAAGCGAACAACCGGCACTCACAAATGTGTCGCACTTTCTGACTCTGTTGGCGCTTTTCTTTGCTACGGCACAGTCCTTCAATTCAGTGCTGCCGGAGAGCGGACTGTTTCACTGGTTATTCGCTTTCTTCTTCCTCTGGACGCTTTGGAACAACCAGTTTGCGGAGTTTAGTTCGCGCCGTTTGCTTCGCAGTCTCGTCGTACTCTTCGGGACCGCGTTTGTGCTCAAGCATCTGCTGCTGGCGGGTTTGTACGGCACGCAGGGGGGATGGTGGAAAAAAGTTGCTGGGCTGGTGTTGGAAGGTGTTTCGCTGGGAACCATTGATGTGCCCGCGTTCGCGCCGGCCACGGGATATATTTCCTTCTTCACGCTTGCTCTTTACGTCGGTGGGCTGGTGCTTTTGACGCCAACACCGGATAAACCGGTCTCTGTTCAGACGCAGCAAATGTTGGACGCATACCGTGGGCCCTCGCCCGCTGTGCTCTCGAGCGAAGAAGGGGGCGGCCACGGAGTGCCGCCCCTACAACGCTTTCCTTCGCAGCACCAGCGAGACGAACAATGACAGGATTGTTCCGATCACAGTCATGCCGATCAGGACACCGGCAAAGGCTTTGGCAATAACTGCACCGGTCACTTCCCCATTTGCATTAACCTCGCCCGACTGCTGCATGATCGCCGGGCCAACTGCCAGCAGCAGAATCGCAAAGTAAAGCGCCGTCAGCGCTGCATAGGCGATCGCAATGCAAACGCCGGTCTGCATGCCTTCGCCAAAGCTCAGCAAGCCCTGGTTCGCTGCCCGCCTCTCGCTAATACCCAAAGATAGCCCGACCAGTGCTGCCAAATTGAACACCGCTGTATCGATAACGGCTGCGCGCACCGGATCCAAGTGCAGACCCCAATGCTTCAGCGCCACGTAAACGACGATAATCCCGGTAACCAGCGCGCCGTATTTCAGAGCTCGTTTCATGATCAGTCCTCCGGACTAGAGTCTGGAGGCCAGGATCGGGCACCGCTCTTTTCCTAGCCTCTAGTCCGTAGTCTCACGGCTCTATCTTCACCGGCGTTCGCACTTCGACGGCGTCGTAGAGTTCCTTGATGTCGGCATCATCCAACGCGACGCAGCCCCAGGTCCAATCGCTGCCTGCGCCTCTGCCGTGAATGTAAATTGTGCCGCCTAACCTGGTGTTCTGCGGCGGCGTGTTCTTCCGTTGCACGGCGTCAACGATCCTTGCGTACTGCGCTTTCGTGATTAAGCCATCGCGCAAACCGCGCTGGCCATGTTCGACATTTGGATAACTCACACCGAGCGACACATAGAAAGCGCTCTGAGGGTTCTTAGTAAAAATGTAAAAGTTACCCTCCGGAGTCCGGTGGTCACCTGAGCGAACTTTATCTCCGACCGGGCTTAAACCCAGCCCCACGCGATAAGTTCGAACCAGCTTGCCGGCTGAAAAGAGCAGAAGCTGGCGCGCACCCTTCTTAACAACAATGCTCGGCGTGGCTAGTGGAAGTTTTAGCGGCTCGCGTTTAGCGGCTGAAGGATCGGAACCATTTCGTTCGACACGTGCCGCTCTCGGAATGGGATCTGATCTGGCACTCGGAGTCTGGCAAGATAGACCGCAGCAAAGTAACAGCGACGCCAGGATCATGTAACTGAGCTTAGTCACAACCCCGGCATGATACTCCGAATGAAGCAGGAGTGGCACTCCCCCCTCGGAGTGCGCCGGCAGAGCGAAGCGGCGACGGCGCTTTGGGTTAGCTTTAACTCCGCGCTACTCACAGGACGATCCAAAGCGGTTCGCGCTTCCTTGCCACCGCACTCCAAAGGGGGCGGCCACGGAGTGCCGCCCCTACGAAGTTACCAATTTACAATCAGCTTTTCCGCTTCCTCCCACACCGGCGCGTCCTGCCGAATCGCGGCCCGTTGCAGTTTTTCCGGCTCGCCCAGCAGGCGTCCGGCGCCGAGCGCCACCGCGGTCAAAGGATCGTCCGGCGTCGCCACATGCAGGCTCAAATCCATCTGCAACCGCTCTGACATTCCTTTCAACAGCGCGCCGCCGCCGGTCAGCACTACGCCGGAATAGTAGATGTCGGCGGTGACCTCGGGTTTTGCATCCTCAATCATGCGTCGAACGGCCGCGCTGATTTGCGCCAGCACCGGCTCCAGCGCCATCCGAACTTCATCCGATCCAATTTCCACCGGTAGCGCAGCGCCGTTGGCCAGTTGTTTGCCAACGATTTCCATCTGCGCAGACTGCCCGTCGCCGCCATCAGACGCGGCTCCTAGTTCAATCTTGAGCCGTTCGGAAGTCCGTTCGCCGATCTGAACTCCATGCCGGACGCGCACGTAATCGCGCACCGCTTCATCCATTGCGTTGCCGGCGGCCAGCAAACTTGCCGAACTAATGATGCCGCCCGAGGCGATGATCGCGATGTTCGTGGTGCCGCCGCCGATATCGACGATCAGGTGCGCATGTTCGTCTTCTACATCCAATCCGGCGCCGAATGCCGCCGCCAAACCTTCATCGATCAAATCAACCCGGCCGGCACGAGCGTCACGTGCGGCATCGCGGACCGCACGCCGCTCGACCGGCGTTGCCGCGCCGGGAATACCCACCACCAGATGACTGCGCCGCGGATGAACCCCGTGCGCGCGCTGAATGAATGCGCGCAGAAGTTTTTGCGTCACTTCAAAATTGTCGATCGTGCCGCCGCGAATCGGGCGGTGCACTTCGATATCATGAGGTTCGCGGCCGAGTAGCTTCAGGGCGGCCCCTCCAACCGAAACCACTTCGCCCGAATATTTTTGGATGGCCACCGCCGACGGCTCATTCAAAACGATGCCCTGGTTGGGTGCATAAATAAGTGTATTCACCGTGCCCAGGTCAACCGCCAACTCGTCCGTAAAGAAGCCGCTTAGAATCTTCATCTCCTGACCTCCGTAATGCCACACTGATCTCGAACGGTTAAATTAGAGAAACAGCAAAAGCAACTGATATGCCAGTTCTCCAGCCGCGCGAGATGTGACGAATATGTGGCTATTTAGTTGGAAGTTAAGGGCGGCAGGCTGCCGCTCTGAAACGAAATAGGCGCAGGGAAGATTCTGCGTCGCTCTAAAAGCGAACATTTGGAGTGCGCCGGCAGGGGCGCAGCGGCGACGGCGCTTTATCGTCGGCTGTTTGTTTTAAGCGTCAACGGCGCGACATGTAAAAGCCCAGGCCAACGGCCTGGGTCAAGATGCAAGACCATTTACCGAGCACTGAAAGCGCGCCATGAGAATGGCATGCACCACAGCCTCAGCGACAGCAACCAGTTTATTTCGCGCTTTCAGCGCTGGCACGCTTGAGCTCAAATGGATCCTGGGCCGCTGGCCCAGGCTATTACATTTCGCGCCTTTGGCGCTTTAGATTATTCAAGAGTTAGTGATCTATTCCAGCGGCGTATCACTGGTAACTTCTGCGAGGCTTGCGGACTCGTGACGGGAAACATTTCGCGCGCCGGGAACAGTCACGACTCTTGCAACCAGTTGCCGGCCACGCCAGCGGAGGCTGATTTCGTCATCCGGCTTGATGGTGTGCGACGACTTCGCCGGACGTCCGTTAACTAAAACAAAACCCGCCTCGCACAGTTGCTGGGCCACTGTGCGACGCGGGCATAAACGGCTCGCTTTCAAAAACAGGTCAAGCCTCATTATGGCTTGCCGTTCTTTTCCTTTTCTTTCTCCTTCTCCTTCTTTTCGTTCACGCGAACGGTCTTCGGAGGAGTTATTTTGAGCAGCGGCTCGACGCTGGCTTGATAGCTCGCGGCCAACTTGATATAGGCGTCGTTCCGCAAGTCCTGCAAGTAAGCCTCGCGGGCCTTCGGCGAGCGTTCCGCGGTAATAGCATCGCGCACGCGGTTCTCGTTGAAGCTTGGAACGTCACTGCCCGCGGTCCGCTCATCAACTCTGAGAATCTGATAGCCCTCGTCCGTCCGCAGCGGTTCGCTGACACCGCCGGCTTTGACGTTTTTGATTGCAGCGGCAATGTCCGGGCGCAGGTTGGTAACTTCGAAATAACCCACTTCCCCTTTGTTCTGCACAGCGGTGCGAACGCCTCCGGCTTCTCGTTCAGAATAGGTCGCGGCCAACCCGCCGAAATCCGCGCCGCCGCGCGCCTGCGCTACGATTTGGGCCGCGCGAGCTTTAACCTCGGATTCTGGCTTTCCCGCCAGGCTCAGCAGAATTTCGGAAAGCTTCACACTTTCCGGCTTGCGAAACATATCCTTGTGGGCGTCGAAATACTTGTGCAGTTCGTCGCTGGTTGGTCCATAGAAGATTTTGGCGTCAACTTCGCGCTCGATGACCGCCTGCTTCATCATTTCGGTCCGCATAGTTTGCCGGATGACGGCCGGATCGATGCCGCCCTGCTTCATGGCTTCCTCGAGCTTTTCCATCGAGGTGATGCCCTGCATCTTAGCAATCTCCAGCATGCGCCGGTTCACGGCGGCTTCCACATCATCGGCAAGGTCCATCTCCTTGCCCTTCTGCAGCAGAATCTGCCCATTAATCAAGGTCACGATTAATTGGGCCTGCTGTTTGTTGATGGCGTCGACTGCCTGTGCTTCGGGCACGCCTTCGTTCTTCAGTTCTTCGATTTTGTCTTTAATCGCCCGCTTGAGCATCGATAGCGTGATCACGCCGTCGTTCACCTGCGCAATCACTTCGTCCACCACAACGGGCTCGCCCTCCTGCGCCCGCACAGTTAAGGGCGAAACAATAAAAGCCCCCAGGGCGAACAACGCAATCATAGATAGTTTTAATTTCACGATTTGATAGCTCCTCATAATAATCCGGCAACCGCTAGTCGAAGTCCCCGAAGCATCGGGCGCGGTTGCCTCCGTTTTTGAATTGCCGATTCTAACTGCTAGTACGAACTTGCAGCAACAAGCCACGCACAGTCTCCAATAGGCGATCCAGCTCGTCTTCTGTCAGATCCAGCTTCAATACGCCGCTCGGTGTGAATGTCGCCCCCGCCCTGCTCTCTACTAATTGCATCAACTTGCCGGGATCCACACTCGCTTTTTCAGCCAGTTTCACTGCCACACCGTCCGGCGTCCGATCGATCGAAAGAACTCCCATCTCTTCGGCAAAAAGGCGCAAACGCGCATACTCGAAGAGGTTTTCGACCGGCTCAGGGATGCGCCCATAACGGTCTTCGGTCTCGATCCGGATGGCGCGCAACGTTTCCTCGTCGCGCGCTGAAGAAATTCGCTTGTAAGTGCGCAGGCGCTGCCCCATGTCCTGGATATAGTTTTCCGGGATCGCCACATCCACGCCCAGGCTGATCGCTACGCTGGTGTCGTCTTCGACCGCTTCGCCCTGTAACTCGGCCACCGCGCGCTCCAGCATCTGCGTGTAAAGATCGAAGCCCAGGGCATCCATGTGGCCCGACTGCTGGCCCCCGAGCAGGTTCCCCGCCCCCCGCAATTCCAAATCCAGTGCGGCAATACGAAAGCCCGCTCCTAGATCCGAAAACTCCCGAATAGCTGCCAGCCGGCGCCGTGCAATCGGTGATAAACCCTGTTCTGTCGGGATTAACAGATAGGCGTAAGCGCGGCGATTTGACCGCCCCACGCGGCCCCGGAGCTGGTAAAGCTGGGAAAGGCCATAGGCATCTGCTCGGTTTATGATGATGGTGTTTGCGCGCGGGATGTCTATTCCATTTTCAATGATTGTTGTGGCTACCAGCACGTCGTATTTGAAATCGACGAAATCCAGCATGACGCGCTCCATCTCTTTTTCATTCATCTGCCCGTGACCAATGGCGATTCGCGCTTGCGGCACCAAGCGCTTTACCAGAGCGGCGATTGTCTCAATCGACTCCACGCGATTGTGAATGAAAAACACCTGGCCGCCCCGACCTAACTCCAACTCAATCGCCGATTTGATTACCGGTTCCGAAAACTGCACCACCTGAGTTTGAATAGCCAGCCGATCGCGTGGCGGCGTTTCAATCACCGACATATCGCGCAATCCGCTCAGCGACATATTCAGCGTGCGCGGAATCGGAGTCGCCGAAAGGGTCAGCACGTCGACGCGCTTTTTCAACTGCTTCAGCCGTTCCTTATGTGCCACTCCAAAGCGCTGCTCTTCATCAACCACTACTAATCCGAGATCGCGAAAACGGACGTCCTTGGAAAGCATTCGATGCGTTCCAATCACGACGTCAAGATCTCCGGCTTCCAATCGCTTCGCGACCTCCTTTTGTTCTTTAGGGGAACGAAACCGCGAAAGCAGTTCGATCTTCATCGGGAACGGAGCAAACCGCGATCGAAAAGTATCAAAGTGCTGATAGGCCAAAACCGTCGTTGGAGTCAGCACCGCCGCTTGCTTGCCTTCCATCACGGCTTTGAAAGTAGCGCGCATCGCTACTTCTGTTTTGCCGTAGCCGACGTCGCCACACAAGAGCCGGTCCATCGGTGTCGGCGTTTCCATGTCACGCTTAACATCTTCGACCGCCGTCTCCTGATCGGCAGTCAGCTCAAATTCGAAACCCTGTTCAAACTCGCGTTGCCACGGCGAGTCCTGGGCGAAGGCATGCCCGCGGACCAGCTTGCGTTCAGCATAGAGTCGCAACAGTTCATCCGCCATTTCGCGCATCGCGCGATGGGCTTTGGCTTTGGTCTTCTGCCAACCTAAACCGCCCAAGCGATCCAGTTGCGGTTGATGACCCTCCGCGCTGGAGTAGCGTTGCACCAGATCGAGTCTTTCCACCGGAACAAACAGCTTGGCCTCGTCCGCATACAGCAGCAGCATGAACTCGCCACGCGCAGCCGGCAGCCCGCGCGCCGGCAGCGGATCAGTCGGGCCCAAACTCAGCGTTTGCAAGCCACCAAACCGAGCGATGCCGTGATCGATATGCACTACGTAATCGTCGATCTTCAGATCCCGAAAATCCGACAGGAAGGCGGCCGCTTTCGATTTGCGCCTTCGGCCTTCAGTCTTCTTGCGGCCATCGGCGGCTGTTCCTCGTCGCTCAAGCGCCGCATCTGCAGCTTCGTCGAAGAGATCGCTCTCGATGTGAACAATCAGCCGCGCAGAGGGTAACTCAAAACCTGCCGACAATTTTCCGACCGTGACGATGGCGTCCAGTGAAGGGGCGGACTCGGCGGTTTCTTCCGGCAGAACAACGCGGGCATCAACGTCGTAGTCGCGTAAAATTTCAGTCACGCGCTCGGCCACCCCGGCAGTTGGCATGACAAACAGAGACGCAGTTTCTCTTTCCTGGCGACCGCGGCGCACATCAGCAGCAACTTCGGCCAACCGGCCGTGATAACGAATGACGGACTGTGCCTGCCAGTCGACTTCTACGTGTGGCTGGCTCTCCGCCACCGGAAAAAGAAAGAGTGGTTTGCGCGGACCGCGCGGGCGCCCGAAAGAAGCTTTGGGCTCTTCAGCCTCGAGCGCGATTTGCTGATCCAGGTTTCCCGCCGCGCGCCCCAGCGCTCGCAACTCCAGCCGCTGAACAGCATCGAGTCGCGCGCGCAACTCTTCCCCGGTCAGGTACAACTCCTGCGGTTCCAGCCCGAGATCATCGCCCGCATCAGTTTCCGCATGACGATCCGCGAGCGTTTGGAAAACTCCCTCCAGGTAGTTTTCCAGCGGGGTCGGTTCATCAATCACCAGCACGGCGTCTCTTAAGTAATCAAAAACGCTGGCCGTTCCCGGGCGAGTCATTTGCAGCAGCCATTCCCAGCCCGGAAAAGTTTCCCCTTCATCCGCGAACACCGTTCGATCACGCAACGAGCGCGCAAACCGTTCCTCATGCCAACGCTCGCGAGCCCGGCCGGCCCACTCACGAAAGTCTTCGCTGCCAACCGCGAGCTCGCGCATCGGCGCAAGTTCGGCTTCTTTTAGTTGCGCAATGGAAAGTTGCGTCTCAGGATCGAAAACGCGATTCGAATCCACGTTGTCGCCAAAAAACTCAATCCGCACCGGCATGTCTCTGCCCGGCGACCAGACATCGAGGATGCCGCCGCGGATGGAAAATTCCCCGACAGCGCTGACCGGATCTTCGCGCACATAACCGCACGCGATCAGCTTCTGCGGCAAATCTTCCAGCGAATAATCCTGATCGCGCTGCAGCACGATTCCGGCCTGCAGAATTTCTTGCGGCGAAACTGTCCGGCGCGCCATGGCCCGCGCGGTCAGCAAAACAAAGTCGCGTTTCTCCCGGGCCAGCCGCCAGAGCGTCAGGGCCCTCCGCTCCAGCGTATCCGCGTGCGGCGAGGCGCCCGCATACGGATCGCTCTCAGAGGAAGGCAGACTCAAAACCGTCTCATCGCAGTCAGACAATCCCCGCAGCGCGCAATACCAAAAACGGACATCGCGTTCCCAAGCCTCCAGATCGCGGTTTGCCTGGACCGCCAGCGCAAAAGACTTTCCGCTTTCTCGCTGCAGGGCTGCGAGGGCGAACGCCCGCGCCGCTCCAATAACAAGTCCGCTGATGGAGATCACCCTCGCACCCCGGTTTATTTCAGTCAGGACCCGCTGGTACTCGTCCGTCTCAACTACTCGTCTTAAGGCGTTTTCCAGTCCGCTTGTTGTTTGGATTGAACTACTCATTTACTTATGGACTTATCCGCAGATTACGCAGATTACACAGAATGGCAGAGCGGAATTATTCATCGGCGAAATCTTTGTAATCTGCGGATGAAGCGCCCTGCTTCATCCGCTCGATGATCTTGCTCGTCGAGGAGCCTTCGATGAATGGCAGCGAAATTACAGTTCCACCGGCCGCTTCGACTTCTTCGCGGCCGTGAATTTCGTCAATGGCATAATCGCCGCCTTTAACCAGCACGTCCGGCAAAACTTCTGCGATCAAAGTTCGCGGCGATACATCATCGAAAACAGTCACATAACTGACGGCGCGCATCGCAGCCAAAATTTCCGCCCGCTCGTTTTCATTAGTAAGCGGGCGGCCTTCGCCCTTCAGTTGCCGCACGGTGCGGTCGCTATTGATCGCCACCAACAAAGCATCGCCCAGCGCCCTCGCCTGCTCCAGATAACGCACATGGCCCACGTGCAGGAGGTCGAAAACACCGTTGGTAAACACGAGTTTTTGCCCTTGAGCGCGCAGACGTACACGCACTCCGAGCAGTTCGACGGGGCTCAGAATCTTGTCGTTCATCTTCGCAAACAATCTAGCATGAGGCAGAGAGGTTCGCTAACCGTTGAGCACGATCGCGCCAAACATTCAGGAGGTCCGCAGATTTCGCAGATTACACAGAATCATAAGCAAAGAGCAGAGAGCGACTGGTTCCCCTGATTTGGGTAACCATAATTCCCGGGACGAACTGGATATCTTCCGTTCTGTGTAATCTGCGAAATCTACGGATTAACTGAAACTGTATTGTCAGACTTGAGACTTATCGCGTTTGCGCTCACTTCCCTCGCTCTCTATAATCAGCGCTTTACGTTTGGAGCCGAAACATTGTCTATTCCCTTCATCGAGGAAAACGATCAAACGCAGGCGCGGCACGAACATCTGAATGCGTTGCGCGCGCTGGTCGGGAACGCGTACCCGAATAAGTTCGTGCGCAGCAACGTGGCCGAGGCGCCGGGCGGCGAAGATACAATCAGCGTTCTCACCGATGCACAAGCAATCGCGACAATCGTCGGTGACCAATCGTTCGAGTCAGTACTCGAGTCACTGGCCCTTAAATCAACCGCAGGCGAAAAGCCTGAAGCGGAAGAGCTACAGGCCGTAAACGAGAAACTGAATAAGATCAAAGTCCGCATCAGCGGACGCATCGCATCGCCCCCGCGCGTGATGGGCAAAGCCGCCTTCGTTCATTTGTCGGACGGAGTCTCGCGGCTACAAATTTACGTGCGCAAGGCGGACGTTCAGGCAATCAACAATGACACGGGCGCGGTCATCGAAATCGAGGGGAAAGGCTGGGAGCTTTTTGGCTTACTCGATCATGGTGATTTCATCGGAATTGCCGGCTATCTCTTTGTAACAAAGACAGGCGAGCTGTCCGTTCACGTGACGCAACTGCAGTTTCTGTCGAAGGCCCTGTTGCCGATGCCCGATAAAATGCACGGCATCAGCGATCCCGAAATCCGCCAGCGCCAACGTTACGCCGATCTGATTGCCGGCAGTTTGAAGTTGGGAGTTGAAGACGAAGGTCTTTCCCCGCGTGAAGTTTTCGAACTGCGCTCGAGAGTCGTGCGCGAACTGCGGCGCTTTCTCGACGATCACGGCTACGTCGAAGTTGAAACTCCGATGTTGACTCCCAAGGCGACCGGCGCCCTGGCCAGACCCTTCAAGACGCATCACAACGCGCTCGACATCGATCTCTACGCGCGCATTGCTCCCGAGCTTTATCTGAAGCGTTTGGTGGTCGGCGGTTTCGAAAAAGTTTACGAACTAAATCGCAACTTTCGCAACGAAGGCATCGACCGGACACACAATCCCGAGTTCACGATGCTGGAATTCTACTGCGCCTACATGGACGCGAACGGGATGATGGATTTTTACGAACGGATGTTGCGCGCGACGGTCTTCGCGGCGCTGGGCCACACTCATGTTCGCTACGAAGAATACGACATCGATTTCTCGCAACCATTTCAGCGGCTGACGATGAAGGCGGCGATTGAAGGTTACAACCATCCGCTCGAAGGAAACGAATCAGCGGAGCGCATTGTGGAATTGTTTGAAGAGTTGGCCGAGCCTTATCTGGTGCAGCCAACCTTCATCACTGATTTTCCGAAGCCGGTGTCTCCGCTTTCAAAAGCCTCGCCAACTGATGCATCGATCGCTGAGCGCTTTGAACTTTTCATCGGCGCCATCGAATGCGGCAACGGTTTTTCGGAACTGAACGATCCTGAGGAGCAGTATCAAAGATTCCGCGAACAGTCGCAGCAGCGCGAGAGTGGTGATGAAGAAGCAATGGTGATGGACGAAGACTACATTCGCGCCCTATCGTACGGCATGCCACCGGCCGCAGGCATCGGCATCGGCATCGATCGTCTAACCATGCTGCTGACCAACAAACATTCGATCCGCGACGTGATTCTGTTCCCGCACATGCGCCCGGAACAGACCGGCCAGTAAGCGAAGGCAGATTTTTGCCCGCGAATTCCGCCAACCAGCCTGCGAAGCAGGCGAAATATCCGTAGCCCACGGCGCAAGCCGTGGGTGAAAGGATTAGCAAAAATCCAAAGAGCCCCGGAGGGGCGACATATCGTATGTCGCCCGCATCCGCGGGCTCGAAAAAACCTGACACTTGCATACCTATAGCTCGCGCTGTGGGCTACGGATATGCCGTCGGCTCCCGCCGACTCGTGATGCTTAACTACCGCCGCGGCGGTTCATTTGCGGAACGTTGGGTCCAATCGAGCTTGAGGTGTAGGAGAGGATGGTGCCGCCGAAGCCTACGGCCCAACCGTGTTCGCGATCACTAAAGAAAATTCTTTCCAGCGGATGCGCGGTGCCGCTTTTTTCCATGGCCCAGCGCGCTCCGCCATCACTTGTGTGAAGCAGTGCGCCGGCGGAACCTACCGCCCAGCCCTCTGACGTGCTCAGAAATTTCACATCCAGCAAATCATTATCGACGCCGGAATTCTGCGGAAACCAGACGCGGCCGCCATCTGTGGTTGCGAATACCTGGCCCGCGCCGCCGACAGCCCACCCCAGGCGCCTTTCAACAAATGAGGCCGCCGTAAACCGAACGCGACGTTCGCCGCGAACTAGCCCCGTTCGCCAGGTTACGCCGCCGTCAGTAGTTTGCAAGATCGTGGCGCCCGCACCGACCAACCAACCATGTTCATCGTCAAGAAACTCGGCCCCAAGTAGGAGATGGCTGGTAGGCAGAGTCTGTTTGGTCCAACTCGCCCCACCATCGTTGGTGGCATAGAACGCGCCCGCTTCTCCGAAGGTCCAGCCGCGCCCTTCGCCGCGAAAAACCGCTCGCGCGACGCGCGCATGAGGGTCGCTCAAATCAACCCGGCTCCAGCTGGCACCGCCATCGGTCGTACGCAACAGATAGGTTTGCGGCTCGTCATTGGTTTTGAGTTTGAAAACGGCGCGGTCGCAGACTAGCCATCCCTTTTGTTCATCTGAGAAATACACTTCACGCAACGCATCTTCTGTCGGCCGCCGCATTGCATGCCAACTCTTGCCGCCATCATTGGTGAACAACAGGATGCCATTGCTGCCTGCGACCCAGCCGGTGTTTTGATTCAGAAAGTAAACAGCATGCAGCCAGGCCATCGTACCCGACGTCTGGCGGGTCCATGCGGCCGACGCGGTGGTGATTGAGCCGCCCAGCAGCAGCAAGCAGAAAACGCTTCGCAGTAGCCACTGATCGGCCAGCCGGCGGTCCCGCGAGCGAAGAGTGCTTGTTCTGACCTCAAGGTTCATGATCTAAAAGAGTCCGCCGGTGAATATTCGTGCAAAGCTCAGTACGGGCAGGAAGTTGAGCAGCGATTGAACCTTCTTGAACGTGTTACCGGGAACCACCACTTGATCGCCAGGCTGAAGGTAAATTGAATCAGGTGCTTTGCCTTTGTAGATGGCCGCGACATTAACGGGGATTGGCGCGAGGTTGCCGCTTGCTTGCTTGCGCAGCACGAAGACCTTGCTGCGATCGCCCGTTTGCAACACACCGCCGGCTTCGGCGATCGCTTCAGTCACGGACATACGTCGCTGCATGGGCCTGATTCCGGGGGCTGCTACATCGCCGATTACGCTATAGCGGTACGAATTCGCTTTATCGAGTGAAACCGAAACTTGCGGATTGAGAATGAACTCGTCGTAACGCTTTCTAACGAGTTCGGAAACTTCTTCTACAGTCTTGCCATCAACAAAGATTCCGTCAGGTATCAGCGCCAGCGAAATGCGGCCGCTGGGGGGAATCGTGATGCCCTGTTTGGAATAACGCTCCTGCCCAAAAACCGTGACGGAGATTACGTCTTCAGGTCCCAATCGATAGGTAGTGAAAAAGTTATTGTAGTAGGGCACGATGGCGGCTTCGTCCGAAGCACGATCGTGGCGATTCGCCGCCAGTTCAGCCGGAACATCCGCGGGCATCGTCTTTGAGGTCGAGGTCTTCGGAGTACTTACCGGGTCTGACTTCTCGTCGTCACCGACAAATACTTCATCGACTGCCGGCTTGGCCGTCTCAGGAGTGGCATTCGGCTTACCGTCTTCCGTTTTGCCAGCTTCCGGCAAGGCGCGTCGTTGTCGAGTTGGCTTTGCCGGCTCCTGTGCCAGGGCGCTGGTGGTGACTGCGAAAACGATTGCCAGCGAAATTACATTGGTCAATAACTTGTTCATGTGGTTTCAACCTCCAAAGTGTGCGGTAGGTTCTGTTTGCCGAACTTAGCGCGCTCCTACCTTGAACCCCGACTGAAGAGAATTGTCTTGATAGTTTCAAACAGAATTGCGGCATCCAACGTGAGGCCCTGGTTCTTGATATAGTACAGGTCATACTCAAGTTTTTGCCGCGCGTCTTCGATCGACGCAGCATAGGGATATTTGATTTGCGCCCAACCAGTAAGGCCCGGTGCAATCAAATGCCGTTGTTCGTAAAAAGGAATCTCCTGGGCCAACTGGGCCACAAAGTGTGGGCGCTCCGGGCGAGGTCCGACGAAATTCATGTCGCCGCGCAGGATATTCCAGAACTGCGGAATCTCGTCCACGCGGATTTTACGAATGATGCGACCCACGCGCGTGGTGCGACTATCCGTCGTACTGGCCCATACCGGTCCGTCCTTTTCAGCGTCGGTACGCATGGAACGGAACTTCATCAATGTAAAAGGCCGTCCGTTCTTGCCCACTCTTTCCTGCTTGTAGAGAACTGGGCCGCGGGAATCTATTTTGATCAATAAGGTCGTAACTATCGCGATTGGCAGCGAAAGAATCGCGCCAAGCAGGGCGGTGACTCGGTGCATGACTGATCGAGCGACCAGGTTCAACGGCGCCTGCCGGCCACGTCCGGAAAAAATCAACCATGAAGGCCGCACCATATCCAGGGACACGCGGCCCGTCAGCCTCTCATAAAAAGAGGCGCATTCCTCGATCGATACGTTGCCCGACAAACTCAAACGCAGCAGTTGCTCAGTGGGAAACTGCCCGCGGCGATCGCCAATGGCGACCACAATGCGATCGATATTTTCGCTGCGGACCAGACCGGGTAACTGAGCAGTTGAACCCACGACGCGCGGATTAATCAGGCTCTTACCGAGCAGCGCCGGGTCGTCATCAACAAAGCCGACAATGCGAAATCCCGCATCAGGGCGGTCCAGAGTTTCGCGCGCGACGTCGATTGCCATGTCGCCCGAACCGACAATTAGTATCCGTTCGCCGATTTGCGGATGACCCAGCAACCAATGAATCGTCAATCGCCAGGCGACCATCAAGGTCAGCGCCAACGGCAACGCAATCAAAGAAACACTGCGCCCGATCATCAACGGTGGGAGCGCATAGAAAGCGATGGCCAGCGCGATCCAGGCGAGACCAAGCGCCTGCACTAATCGCAAGACCAGCTCGCGCCGGTCATGCATCACTACAAAGTCATACAGGTCGTACAGGTAAAAAGCGGCGAGGCAAAACACCGTCGCCAACGCAACTTTATAAAATCCGTGACGCTCGATTAATTCATACTCAGCATCCAACGCGCCGATCCTCAGGTACACCGCGAAAACCATCCCGCCGAAAAGCAACATCGCTTCGGCAAGGATCAGCAACACTGTACGCTTGTTGAGGCGTGAAGGGCTCAAGAGACTGCTGCGTCCTCCTCCTGCTCAATGAAAACCATTTCCTGATCGTCATCGGTGACGAATTGACTCCCGCTCTCGCTAAGACTTCCCGCGTCAGCGCGATAGTAGCGACGCTGGTAGTAGTCAGCGTTATCAGCCGGTTGTTCTTCAGCGCGATTCAAAACGACGCCGAGAATCCGCTCGCGCGGCAACTGTTCCAGCAAGCGGTCAACTGAGCCGAAACGCGTCTTGCCGGCGCGCACCACCAGCAGCGCGCCATCCGCGCGATTAATCAGCAAATTGGCGTCAGTGAATATCCCCAACGGCGGGGCGTCGATAATGATGTAGTCAAACATCTTGCGAGCATCGGCCAGAACGCGGGCGAACTTGGGACCAGACAGAAGTTCGGCCACGTCATCGCGCGCCTCGCCACCAGGAAGTAGATGAAGGCCAGAGGGCGTTAACTTTACGATCGACTCTTCCAACGTCGCGGCACCGGTAAGAACTTCGGAGAGTCCGTACGGAGCTTCAATACCCAGGTAATCGACAGCGCAGGGCTGCCGCAAATCGGCATCAATAATGAGCGCCTTCAGACCGTCGGTCTGCGCCAACAACCAGGCCAGGTTCAAGGCCGTCAGCGTCTTGCCTTCGCCCACGCCTGCGCTGGTAACTACGAAGGCAGTCATCCGGTGCTTCTCTCCCGCCTGAAGCAGACGGGTTCTTAACGCTCTGAATTGTTCACAAACCGCCGAACGAGGTTGCGTGATAGCTACGAGATGAGGCTCGACGCGCGCTGCCAGAACGTCTCGAGAGACGAACTCGATAGCGCGCGCCGAACCGTCAGCGTCCAAAGTTGCCCCAACAGCACGTGAAGCCGATCCGCCGGGGAGTGCCGACCCAACGGTTGCATTCGCAGTGTGTGCAGTGGACGCTGAACTGTGCGCCGGTGACGCAGCGGTGAAGATTGGTCCGCGATCCCAAAAGAGATCGTGACCATTCGACCCGTTGACGGGCGCCTTGCTGGCGTCTCCGTTCCGGCGTTGTGATGTGTTAGCCGAGTCCCGGTTCTCATGCGGCTCAGGACCCTTTGCGCGCATCAGCGCGTCGTAAACTCTACCCATTGTTGTCCCTCACAAGGCCTGATCGGCTAAAAGCCGCTCCTACCTCATCCAATGTTGTCGGCGGTTGATTCAGGTGGATGGGCGATTGATCGGTTGGCGGCGCGTAGGGCGCCGGCGGCATTTCTTCCACGGGAACGGTCGCCGGCGATACTTCTACGGACGTTGCCTTCTCACCCGTCCCGGCGGCCCAAAGCTCTGCGCGACCCGACGCCGAAAAGATCCGTGCCGGGGTCTCACGCTCTTCGCTGGTCAACATGCCGCGATCGACTGGGGGCAACATATCGAAAGTTTCCGCAACTTCCTCGATGATGCCGCGGCTGATGTTGGGTTGGCCTGCGGCGAAACCCGCCAGCAATGCGTTGTCGCAAAGATTGTTGATGTTGCGAGGAATTCCTTCGGAGCAGCGAAAGATGTAGTCGATCGCGCCAGGAGAAAATATGTCGGTGCGTTCTGCGCCGGCAACCAGCAAGCGCGATGTTATGTAATGATCGGTCTCCTCGACATTCGGCAGCGGTTTGATGGTGCAGCGCAGCGCAACGCGTTGCTTCAATTGCCGCAGGTCCGGGTAGTTGAGCACAGCGCGCAATTCCGGCTGGCCGGTCAGGACAATCTGCAAATGCTTGGCCGTATCGGATTCGAAATTTGAAAGCAGGCGAATCTCTTCGAGCACGAAAGGCGAAAGGCCCTGCGATTCGTCAACGATCAGCACCGTGCGTAGGCCGCGATTGTGACGCGACTCCAGAATCTTGCCGAGCGCTATCAGTAGATCTGATTTTGTTTCCCACTCCTGAACGTCAAGCAGGGTTGCGACGTGCTGGTAAAACTCCGGAACCGACAGGCGCGGATTGAAGATATAGGCCACCAGCACCGTGCGATCCAGACGCTGCATCATCCAACGCAAGATCGTTGTTTTGCCGGTGCCGACTTCACCTGTCACTACGATCAGGCCTTTGCCGCTTTCAATACCGTAATGAAGGTTGGCCATCACCTCCGTGTGGGACGGCGTGAAATAGATATAACGGGGATCGGGTGTGAGCGCGAACGGCAACTCTTTAAGTCCATAAAACTCTGCGTACATTACTTCCCTCCTCACCGCGCCGGGCAACGGCGCGACTGCTGGACGTGAGACTACGGCCGCATCATAAGAGATACAGCTCGAAAACGTGAGTTAAATTCAAGATCAGCGCAACGGCGGGTATGCAGACCACGGTAGCCGCAATGCCTGCTGCCATGACTAACTTGTGCCGGCGCGGGATGGCGCGAGCTTCCTGTGCAGTCAAGAGCTCAGGAATGGCAATCAGCACGGGCAAGCCGGTGTAGTGCTTTGCGTCATCCGTAGTTTGAATAGTGAATAGACGAGGCACCTCAATTAAGGCCGCGAGCAGAAACCCGATTGCCAAGCCCACACCCAGTGCGGCGCCAATCATCTTCATGCGATTCGGCGCTACCGGTCGTTCCGGAAGGTTCGCGGGATCGACTACCTGGATGCCTTCCCCCTGTTGCTGACTGGCCGCTTCGGCGCCAATCGAAATCTTCTGTTGCTGGGCCAGCAGCTGATCGTAATTAAGTTTCTTGGTTTGATATTCGCGATCGAGAGCCTCCAGGCCAACTTCCGCAGTTGGAATTTCATTGATGCGATGATCCAATTCGATGATCTGTGCGGTAGTGGCATTCAGCATGCTTTGCTGCCTGGTGATATCGGCATCAACCAACCCTAGATTGGTTTTCAACGTAGTGACGCGAGGATCTGATAGTCTCGACAGCCTTTCCTTTTTCTCCTCAATGCGTTCCTTCCATTCGGTGATAAGCAAATCCTGTTCGCGCTTCACCGATTCAATCTGCATCTGTTTGGAAGTTACGTCCGGATGTTTGGCCTTGTACTGAGTCAAGAGGTTTTGCAGCTCAGCTTCCAGGTCCGATTTCCGCCGAGTTAATTCGGCCCAGGCCAGGGTCGTTTTCGGGTCGGTTGTGTTTTCGGCGACCTGCATGATCTCTTGATCGTACTGCTTTGCCAGATCGCCGAGTTGTGTGCGGTAAGCGGCGCTTAGATCTCGCAACCGGCCGATTTCGGCAATCCGAGCCTTTTGCTCTTCATGCAGTCCCGAAAGCCTGCCGACCAGGGCCTGAGACTGGGAGGGCAGGTTGGAGATGTTCTTCTGCAACCAGTCCAGCCGGGTGCGATCGATTGCATCCAGCTCTTCCTTTGCTTGATTGACTTGCTGTTCGATGAATTGCTTGGCGGACGTTCCCGCGTTGATTGTTCCCTTGGTTTGTTCGTTGATGTACTTGCCGGCCAGTTCGGCAGTCACAGCCTGCGTAGTCTTCGGATCGCGACCACGATAAGTGATGTTGAAGCCGTTGGTAATATCGTTGCGGCTGGTATTTACCTCAACATGTATGTCGCGGCGCATCCTGTCGATCAGGATTTCCATCGGATCGCCACGGAGCTTCTCAGTCTTATAGAGGTCGTACTTCTCCAGCAGCGGCTGCAGCGAGCTGCGGCTGGTTACTACTTGCGTAATGCCCGTCAACTCGCGGGTGAGAGTTTCGTCCGTGACCGTGGGCACGACTGAGTTCGGCAACGTCGAAGGCTTAACCACGATCAGCGTGACTGACTCATAAACGTTTGGGAGCTTGAAAACCACAATCCCGATGGCCAGGGTGATTGCTATGGTCGGCAGGATGATTAGCCATTTCCGCTTCCACGCAATTTGCGCGTATTCGCCGATTCTTCTTTGTCGAAACTCAACACTCATGGGTCACTCCTTGGGTAGGACAAACATTCCTGCTTGACCAGACTCGGGAACGGGACAGACAAGAAAGTCTGTCCTACCGTCTTACAGCGAGGCCAGAGCTTTCCTGGCTTCATCGGCATCGCCGAAGCTGTTTCCGCCGTTCAGGCGCAGGGCCTGTTCCAATTCACGACGAGCGCCGTTGCGGTCGCCCTTCGCCTTTAGCGCCATTCCCAGATGGAAACGGAAGCCGGGGCTGGGAGAAGAATTGGCGCGCCGGGCGTTCGCCTCGTCGATATTGACGGCCTTGCGTAACTGGTCCGCAGCGGCTGCATACAACCCCTTTTGGTAGTAGACCCAACCCAGTGTGTCGGCGAAACTGGGAACATCCGGATTCGCTTGCACGACCTGTTGCGCCAGACGGACTGCCTCATCCAGATTGCCTTTGCCGTGCACGGCATAGAGCCAAGCCAGGTTATTGGCTGCAAACGTCGCGTTCTGATTCTGCGCCAGCGCCTTGCGATAGTTATCGGCAGCAGCGTCATAATTTTGCCGGCTGAATTCGAGCATCCCGATCAACGTGTATGCGGCCGCACTGTCTGGGCGCCTTTCCACAATCTTCTGGTACTCAGCGATCGCCCGATCCTGTTGACTGGTGTTCACGAAGAGTGCACCCAGAGCTGAATAGGCCGGCAAATAGTTTGCGTCGATTTCGAGGGCCCGCCGCAATTCGCCTTCGGCGCCTTGAGCATTCTTTTCGTAGCCGTAGATTTGGGCTTTCAGGAAATGAAGCGCTGCGTTGTTTGGCTGACCAGCGAGGGCTTGATCAACGCGCGCGTGCGCCTGGTCAGTGTGATTCTGATGAATGAAGATATTCATCAGACCGTTCAACGCATTGTAGTTTGCGCCATCGATCGCCAGCGCGCTGTTATAGGATGAAATTGCTTCATCAGTTTTTCCTTCAGCCAGCGCAACGGCGGCCAGGTTTATATGTGGTTCTGTTTCACCCGGAGCAGTTTCCTTGGCAGCACTGAAGTCCAGCCGCGCCTTCTTCGTATCGCCTGTTTGAATTGCTGCAGAACCGCGGGCCAGCAAAGCCTTGGCGCGCAGTTGGCCTAACATCTGCGGAGAAGTGTCTTTATCAGGAGTGGCTTTCCCCAGTTTGTCGATCAGTTCGGTGGAGAGCCGCATCGCCGCTTTTGGGTCGCCGGCGGCCAAATTGATTTGCACTTGCATCAATTTTCCTGGAAGATACTCGGGATAATTTCTGTCCAGGTCGCCCGCAAAAACCCGCGCTTGATCAATCTGGCCCAGGCGGAAGTTGGCTTCGGCCATGAAGTAGAGCCCGGATCGAGAATTAGGTTCCTGTCGTAGAACCTCCTTCAGATCTTCAACGGCGTTCTTCAAATCGTTGGCCTGTCCGTTTTGCATCTTGATCCGGGCGCGCAACATGAGTGCCTGGCGATCGTGCTCATCGTTCTTCAAGACATCATTGATCTGCGTGGTGGCGCCCGCGACGTCGCCGCGCGACAACATGATCTCGGTCAAGCGGTAACGTCCCTGCGTAAACTCAGGCGTGTTGGCAATAATCTCTTTGTAAATGTTGACGGCCTCGTCCGGGCGGCCAATTGAAGCGTAGAAGTCGCCAAGCACCGCACGGCCTTCCGGCTTATCTTTATCAAGCTCGGCTAGTGCTTTGTACGCGGCTTCCGCTTTGTCGAGCTGTTTGTTCACTAGATAGAAACTTGCCAACACAAAGCGCGCATCGCGGTTTGAAGGATCTAAATCAACCGCCTTGCGAAACTCGACTTCGGCGGCGTCCTTACGGCTCACCTGTGCCAGGAACTTTCCATATTCAGCATGGGCCAGCGGCGAAGCTCCGTTCACCGCAATCGCGCGCAGGAGGGTTTCCTCGGCTTTGGCAACGTCCTTCGTCGACATGTAGAACCGCGAGAGGCTCAAATAAGACTCAACGCGTTTGGTATCGAGCGCGATAGCATGATTCAACTCCACTAATGCTTCGTCATGGTGATTTTGTGCGAAGAGGACACTGCCCATCAGGATGTGGCCTTCGATATGATTCGGATCTTTTTGCAGCACATCCTTCGCCAGGCGTTCGGCTTCGCTAATTGCCGCAGAGGATTGTTTGCCCCCCGCAAGGTAGTAGCCGCCCATCTTGACCCGCACATCGAGGTTGCTCGGATCGAGTTCGGCCGTCTTGCCCATCTCCTCAAAGGCTTCCTGGTAACGCTGCAGGCCTTCATACGACTGGGCCAGACCCCAATGCGCCGCCGCCAGCCGCTCGTCCAGTTGCAAGGCGTTGCGAAATTCTATCGTTGCTTCCTGAAACTTCTTTTCTTTGAGCAAGGCTTCGCCGCGACTCAAATATTTGGCTTTAGCTTTTGCGGGACTGGTGCAGGCGCCCAGTGAAAGGGCAACAGCGATTAGGGCGATGAGCAGAAGAGAGATGTGGCCGTAGCGGCAGCACTCTTTGATTTTCATTATTACCTTCTCCATGTGGTCGGGCTTGAAATGAGCAATATTTCAAGTGACCGCGTTGTATCGTTTTGGGGTAACAACCTGGCGGGCAATGCCTGGCGATTGGCCAATACGACGTAGGTTTAATGCCCGTTTTCGCTTAGTCGATATCGGGCTTCAAAAAACTGTGTCTCGCAGCTTTGTTCTGCGTATCCAACAAGAGGAAAAAACAGGCAATCCCTTGTTTTTTCCCGAAACTCAATTCGGCACGAAGGCTGGAAGGAACGGTGCCGCTTGCGATGCCAGATCGACCGCGGCGTCAATCGCTTCCGGTTCGGATTTTCCGATCGGAATCAGGACGCGGACCATAGCGCCGTCTGACCGACGCTGACGCACACTATCCAGCACCGTATAAATCTTTCCCCAGTACTCACTGGCAACCGCTCGGCCGCGACCCTGATACCAGTAAATCAACACTTGGCGGCTATCGCCGTTTTGGATAATGTAGCGGTTCGCTTCGAAGGACGTTCCCCCATTTGCGGGTGTAATGCCAATCACAGCGGGTGCGTTGAGGACCCAGCCGGAACCGGGCAAACAGTTCAAGGGGCTGTGATATGTCGCCCCGTTTCGCTGAGTCGCGTAGTAGCCAACGTAAAACGAACCAACCTTGCCGTCCGGCGTGGCAACATTGCGCGAGAGGTAATCGTCAGCGCGCAAGACTTTTTCACTCTCGGCATCAAAGCGCTGGTCCCCGCCTATCTGGCGCCAATTGCCCATCTCAGCCGGAAAGTTTGCCAGTGACTGTCGCTCCACATGGGCCTCCCCGGCGCGTTCCCAAATGTTGATAAACAACCCCGCCGTCAAAAGCAGCGCTAATAGAAATCCGAATCGCAAATTGTCGGCTGAGAAGCGCATGCGTTAGTCGATTCCCTTCACCAGGAGAGACTCCGTTGCTATAGATCCTTCGACCGCTCTTGCGGGCACAACCTCCGATTGCCGGCGTCGCGACGTCTCAGCCACACTCCTGCGCCCAAAACGATCAAGCGACCAACCAACCGCAAACAACATCAGGAAGGCTACGACATACATCACCCAGCCCGAGAAGGAATGAAAGAATCCATCGGCCACCTTAGAACCATAGAAACGAGCCAAAACGCCCGTCCCGCTGACGCGCAGGACATTCGTCAAAATCGCAATCGGGATAGCGGATGAGACGATCACTATCGAACGCCAAACGGCGAACGACTTCAGGGACCGAGCGCCGGGGCCATCACCACCCCCCGGATGATTAGAGTTTCCTTCTCTGGGATAGGTAAAATATGCAAAAACTACGGCGAGCGTTACTAGTGTCATCAGCGAGCGAATGCCACTACAAGCTTCAACGACTTCCAATCTCTTGGGTTGGGTCGCACCTAGCGGCATAAGCTCAATCACATTCCCCTGACGCAAGACCGGAATATTAAACGCGGCGATTGCCGACACAGCGCAACGAGACGCCAGCAGCTGAAGTGGGAAAGCAATCTTGTTGAGCACGATGGCGGGGATGGGGATCGCCAGCATGATGAGGGCCAGCGGGACCAACGCCAGTCGCAGCAACGTGAGTCCGCCGAAATACACCACGATGCCGGCCAGCATTACAACCAAAGAGGTTCTCTGAACGAAGAGTTCCGCGCCTGCCGTCCCGGCCCAAAGGCCAAACAGGCCCAGCATGATTCCCATCGAACCCCAGATCGCATTGGGTCGACTGACGTATCTTGTCACTCGCTCTCGCTGGGTCCACAAGATGTACGCGATTACGAACGGGATCAGCAGCCCGTGGGAATAGTTCTCGTCGTTCCACCAATCGCGACCCAGCTTCAACAGCATGGTCCAATAGAGAAAAACGAGAGCTAGAAAGATTAGAAAAGGCTTGTAAAGGCTACGCCCGATGATGGCACTCATGTGGTTTTCTGCTGGGTGACTTCTCGCTGCCAAGGGCAACTTCGCAAGCGAGAGTTTCTAACGGCGGTGGCGATTCGTATGTCGCCAGAGGAGGTAAATGCCTAATGGTGCGGGTTTTTCTAAAAGGGCTTGGGTTTAAGGGAAATTACTTTCGGCAGGCAGGATCAGCCGTCGAAAGCGCCGCCATTGTTTCCGACAGCGTGTTGGCAAAGGAGGGATTGTGTCCCTCTATTGACGCGCGCAGATAACGAAAGGGTCGAGGATCTCGGCTGGTTCCGGAGGCGACTAAAATAATGTGTAAATGAAGGGTGCCAGCGCTGAACTCTGCGCGAAGACCATTAAAGCGCCGAATAGCAGCATGACGATAACTATGGGTAGAAGCCAAAACTTCTTGCGCTCTCGCAGGAACATCCAAATCTCTCGTAGCAGTGTCATACCATTAATACCAATGTCGCCCGTTTATTGGTTAAGACTCAGAAGGATCGTTCAAACTGTTCTCGCGTTTGCCGCGAAGTCTTTCGCGGTACCCAGTATGTGTCTTTTGATTTCCCCCGTCTATTCATGGGGTCGCGACCAAACAAGCGGGACAAAACTCCGTAAGGAGTGATCACCAGGTAGAAAAGCAGGAAGAGTAGTATCCGGCTGTTCACAAATCCGAGCACCGCCGCCAGTTTCATCCAGGCGACGTGAAACCTCCGGGCCAATGCCGGAAGAAACAAACCCATCACCAAAAGAGCGAGGCCAACGATCCCCAGGATCGCGACAACGTTCATGCGGCCCCGGTAAAAATTCCAGCCGGCGATCAGGAGCAACACGCCCGCTACAATAAGCGCCGTTTTCCGAGCTTGTTTATTTTTGGCAGCCAGGGATTCCGTTTTCATTACGTTTTCAATTTGCAAAGCCGCGTGAGCTCTCCGGAACTAAGGAGTCGCATCAATCAAGCTGAAACTCTTCCTGCCAGGCCACATCGTCGACAAACGACGCATCACCTTGTTCACTTTTTCGAATGACGAAGTCTTCCATCACCAGGCAATCCATTTCCGTCCGCATGAAACATGTATATGCCTGTTCCGGCGTGCACACAATTGGTTCTCCGCGCACGTTGAATGAGGTGTTGACTAGCACCGGACAACCAGTCAAACGCCCAAACGCGGCGATCAGATCGTAGTACAGCGGGTTCTCTTCGCGGCGTACGGTCTGCACCCGCGCGGAATAATCCACATGAGTCACTGCCGGGATGGTTGAGCGCGGGACATTTAGTTTTTCGATTCCAAACAGCGCTTCTTCATCAGCAGTCATGGCCCGCCGAAGTTCCGACTTCACCGGGGCGACCAGCAACATGTACGGCGAGTCACAATCCATTTCGAAAAAGTCCGCTACGGATTCCCGCAACACCGATGGCGCAAACGGCCGAAACGATTCGCGAAACTTAATCTTCAAATTCATTTGCGATTGCATGCGCGGACTGCGCGGATCGCCAATTATGCTCCGCGCTCCCAGCGCCCGGGGGCCGAATTCCATGCGCCCCTGAAACCAACCGACGACTTTTTCTTCTGCCAGAATCTGCGCCACGCCAGCGACCAGGTCAGCAGTGTTCAGCCGCTGGTAACGCGCTCCTATTCCATCCAGGTAATCCTGAATATCGTCGCTCGTGAACTGCGGCCCTAAATATGACCCGTTCATTCCGTCCTGACGATCCTTACAAACCGTTGCGACATTGCGCGGATTTCCCAGATACTGATACCAAACAGAAAGCGCGGCTCCCAGAGACCCACCGGCATCTCCAGCCGCCGGCTGAATCCAGACATTTTCAAATGGTCCTTCACGCAATAGCCGCCCATTACCGACGCAATTCAATGCGACCCCGCCGGCCAGGCACAGGTTCGACTCGCCTGTTTCCTTGTGAACATGGCGAGCCATACGCAGCATCGCAATTTCAACTACCTCCTGGATCGAGCGCGCAAGATCCATGTGCCTTTGAGTCAGCAAAGCTTCAGGTTTACGGGCTGGACCATCGAACAACTCGTCAAACCGGGCGTTCGTCATAGTCAGGCCCTGGCAGTAGTTGAAGTATTTCATGTTCAGACGCAACGAGCCGTCGTCCCGCAGATCGATCAGGTCGTTCAGAATCTTGTCCACGTACCGCGGTTCGCCGTATGGCGCCAGGCCCATCACTTTGTATTCACCGGAATTCACTTTGAACCCGGTGTAATAAGTGAACGCCGAATACAGCAGACCGAGGGAATGCGGAAAGTGCAGTTCGCCGAGCAGATGCAACTCATTCCCTTTGCCGTAACCGTAACTGCTGGTGGCCCATTCGCCGACCCCATCCATCGTCAAAACCGCAGCCGACTCAAACGGTGAGGGGAAGAAGGCGCTGGCCGCATGCGATTCATGGTGCTCCGTAAACAACACCTTGCCTTTGTAATCGCACTCCCGGGAAACCTGTTCGCGAATCCAAAGTTTCTCGCGCAACCAAAGTGGCGTGGCCTTAATGAAGGACCGGATCCCGGCGGGCGCGTAGTCGATGTATGTTTCCAGCAGCCGCTCAAACTTCAACAGCGGTTTGTCATAGAAAGCGACATGATCAACTTCTGCTCCGGAAATACCGGCGTAGCGCAAACAAAACTCAACGGCGTTTGCGGGAAAGTTATGATCGTGTTTTTTGCGGGTGAAACGTTCTTCCTGGGCCGCGGCTAAGATCTCGCCATCACGCACAAGACAAGCGGCAGAATCGTGATAGTAAGCAGAGATGCCGAGTATGTAGGTCATTTGGAGCGAACTGCGCAGAAAGAACGCAAAGCGTACCGAACCGAGGGTTATCAGTCAAACACGAGCACAGACTTCCGTCGCCCAATCACGGACCCGAGCCTGCGCCACTGTCTGAATGTAATGAAGTTAATGACGGAAGGATTTTAACGGCTTAGGACTCAAGGTGAATCCTTAGATCGCATGTTTAGCCAGGCGGCGTCTTCGAACTGCGCGAAGGAAACCAGGTGCCACTCGAGAAAGCATGAGCGCCACCCGCGTCTTCCAGCTTCGTTGCAGCGCATTGGCTTTCGCAAACGACTGGCGCGCATTCTTTACCTCACCCTGTTCCAGGTAAAGCTTGCCCAGTTCGAATTCCAATGACGCCCGGCGTTGCTCAACCGCTTGAGACACTTCCGAGCGCTCTGCCGCAGTGAAATCAAAAGCCTTTTCAATCTTATCGAGCACCCGCAATTCGCGCATGGTCCGGTTGAAGTCATCGCCCGACAAACTGTCCTCATGGAACCGGTAACGCAACAGAACTTTGCGTTGATAGGCCAGCACTCTTCCGGCCCGACTCAAACGCACCCAGAGATCAAAGTCCTGGGAGTTGCGCAAGCTTTCGTCGAACAACCCCACTTCGAGAATGGGTTGGCGGCGGGCCACGACACCCGAAGTAATCAAGCTCCGTTTCGCGCTGATCAAATCTAGAAAGGTAACCTTGCCTGCAGGCGGCGCCGAATCCATGAACGCCCCCATGAACGTTTGTCCTTCTAAACGCGACTTGCCAAAGTGCATTGCATCCGCACAAACCAAATCGTAGTTATTCCCGATTAGAAACTTGACCTGTTCTTCTAGATAATTGGTCTCCCAAATATCATCGGCATCCAGAAACGCTACCAGTTCACCCCGCGCCGCCCGCAGACCCTCGTTGCGCGCCGCGCCGGCACCCCGATTTTCCTGCTTTATGTAACGAACACGATCCCGGTAAGGCTCGATTGCCTGCTCCAGTTCCTCGGTATCCGGCGAACCGTCGTTGACCATGACTACTTCATAGTCCGTGAAGCTCTGCGCGAACACCGATGCCAGGGTCTCGCTGATGTAAGGCGCGACGTTGTAAGCCGGCATCACGACGGTGATCTTTGGAGTTGTGTTGACGGTTTTCAAATGAACTCTTTCAAAAGCGGTCCGTGCCTCTAACCGGCAATCTTGTAAGCGAGTTTACGTTGTGGCAGCGCCGCCGCCACTCCCGACAGCCAGCCGCCAAACTCTACGGATGAAAGACTAGATATGTCGAGCATTCGGGGGAGCAACAAGGGATTTGAACTCGCTGAAGCCAAACCAAGATCGCAGGTCGTCGCTGACACTACTCCCGCCTCGTTCAGCCATGGCAAAAAGGAGGAATCATAAACTCCGCTGGGATAACAGAAATGGGTTGGTTCAGTCCCGGTCATCTCGCGGATGCTGTTCCGGTTGTCTTCAATCTCGCGCAGGAACAACTCTCGGTCGAGCGGGGTGCGGTGGCGATGCGTATGCAACTGGATGTCAACACCCTCGGCTGCGAGCTGCTTTACCTCTTCCGGCCGCAGCAGGCGCAAAACCCTCTTCGCTAGCAACTCTTCATAGTCCACCCTCACGTTCTTGGCCAGTGTCGCCGCCAGCGCATCTTTGTCTTCGGCAGAAAGCCCTTGCTTCCGCGCATGGTTCTTAATACTTTCTAACGCTACCTGACGGGCGGCTGCAGATGAAAGTTCGATGCGCGAGTCGTTTCCCGTAATCTTCTCCAAACTGATAGTTAGGTTCCGGCCTTTCCAAAGCAAGTATGAACAAATCACATCGAACACCGGTCTGTTGTATTGCGAATAGAAGGTAGTCAAGTAAAGCGTAGCCGGAAAGTCGAATTCTCTCAGGATGGGAAACGCGCGTTCGCTAAAATCTGCGGTGCCGTCATCAAAGGTAATGGCCACGCACCTGTCGGGTAGGTCATTCGCATAGAGACGCTGCAAAGCATCATTCAAAGGCAGCACGGTACAGCCGGACTTCTTCAGCAGCTGCATTCGTGAGCGGAAGAACTCCGGCGACATAAATTGTGTGTAATCCCAAAGATGTTCGTCATCGAGAGAAATGCCATGATAAGCAAGAATCAAAAGCCGGCGTTGGCGCCAGCGGCTGTTCTGTACCAGCGAATACACTCCGGATGTTTTGAGAGTACCGAGCGTCGCTTGCTTGAATGTCTTGAGCATTAATGGTACGCAGCTTGTTGTCTGAACCTATTGATTGACTCTCCTCGGCCGAGTTTGAGGTAACGGCATTGCTTCGTCGGAAAGAAGCTTTGAAAGATGTGGCGCAGCATCGATCTTCGCAATGAAGAGATCGTAACGGCCGCTCTTCTCCCAATTTGAAGTGAACGCTATGAATCGTCCGTCTCTGGAAATCGTTGGCTTCGGAATCGCCCAATAGCCAGTGGTCTCAGAAAGATTGTCGACCTCAGAACGATGATGGAACAATCTGCGAATGCGTTGTGACCCGTCCATCGCAATCTGCATTACCTCATTCTCAAACGCGCCGGTTTCCTGCACGTCGGATTCGTCGAACAGTCCTATTGTCGCCCAACTCTCATCGTCTGCATACAGCGTTGTGTGCTGATCATTAGACCAATCCAAGTTCCCCTGCGCGTTCTTAAAGTCGAATAGAACCGAAGACTTGTGCGGATCGCTGAGTGGGCGGAAACTAAACCCGCCGCTAAAGTTTCCCTTTCCCGCGTTCGTACCGGTTCCAGAGTCTCCGTGACTGGGAGCATCATCCGTGGCTTTCCAGTAAATCGTCTGCCATGTATTTGACTTTAAATCCAGGAGCTTGTGTCTTGAGCCGTCAGCCTCTGTTTTGTTGAGTGCAAACCAAATCCAGCGACCGCTCTTGTCAGGCAGGGCGGCATTGGCATCGAACTGTTTATTTGCAATGTGCTGCAGCACTTCATCCGTCGAGCGGCGCCAAACGATGAAGGAGAGCGGATTGTCAGAACTGCCAACCCGGTTCTGCATGAATGTGAAAATATCATCCCTGCCGTCCTGGGCCACATGCATCTCGAACAAATAGTCAGGCTTGCCCGGAGCCAGCGACGCAAAGTCCTTAATCAACGTCACAACATTCGTTGAAGGCCGATAGGTATAAAGCTTCATCCCCGATAATGCCGGATAGTCGCGGTTGTAGTACGAAGCGTGCACGAATATCAGATCCGGATCGCTGCGCGACCACGTCGCTCCCTGCCACTGCAGCGATTGGCCGTTTGGTATGGTCGCAGCCGTTCGCAACGTCGCGCCGAGCGTGAAATTTTCGGGATCGAAAGCCTTAATCCGCATATCGCCGGAAACGCCACAGCGAATCAGCAACCGCGTATTGTTGGAATTAAGGGTGGGCCATTGCGAGTACCACGTGCCGCAGCCCGGCGCGGGAAAATCCGCCACGTCAGTAACCCGCATTATCTCCGTACCAAAAACCGCATCGCGGAATTTGCCCCCCGCGCGTGGCAAAGAAGGCAACGCCGGCTCCGGGTAAACGGCGCGATCAGTCCGAATCCGTCCCGTGATCGCAGGAGATTTCCTGACCGTTTCGCGGCGAGACAACAGCCGCATGCCGAGCGCAGACACTGCGAGCAGCATGACGAGTCCTGCGCTTAGAAACATCAGGCGATTGATCCGGCGACGACTATGAGAATTCATCTTGACGCTTCTTACGACAACGAAGGATGGAGCAGGAAGTAAGTTCAGGCGAGAACCGTGGATGCCGCCGACTGATTACGAGCGCCGGAGATCGCAGACTCTATAATTTTCCAGAGCCCGCGGTCACTAATTTGCTCCGAGAAACAATGAGCAATTCGGTTCCTCGCGGCTTGGCCCAATTCACGAGCGAGCTCGGGCTTCCTAACCAGCTTCAACATCTCATCAGTCATCGTGTCGACATCTCCTTCATCCACCAGGAAACCCGTCTCACCTTCGATGACGACATCTGCAATTCCTGCGTGGCGAGTCGAAACCACTGGTAGACCGCTCGCCCCAGCTTCGAGAATACCTAAGGGCGTGCCCTCGCAATCACCATTAGGCGCCTCGATCGAATGCTGCACGAAGCATCGCGCCCGGCGCATTTCTTCTCGTACGGCCATATGCGACTGGGCCCCGAGAAACGTCACGGCATCGCTGAGTTTCAACTCGTTGACAAGCTCACGACATTCATCCAGCAATGGACCATCGCCGACCATACGCAAACGTGATTCGGGCCTGACACGATGTACACCGCCGAATGCCTTGAGTGTTATCCGCGGCGCTTTCTTTTCTACGAAGCGGCCAACCGACAAAAACACGGGCGGTGCGCTTGAAGGATCCGCACCGCTAAAGTCGTTGCAGTTTATTCCGTACGGATTGTAGTGAAGCTTCTCCGGGGAAGCTCCGAGCGAAATCAGCTTTCGTTCCATCGCGCGCGAAACCGCTATGACAGCCGCCGCCGTTTGAAACATCACAGGGTATGTCGCGGCATTTTCCGCGAGCACACTGTGAACGCTCGCGTCGTATCCGTGAAAATGGACTATCAGCGGAATTCTCAACTGATGGCAGGCGCTCATAGTGGAAACGCCCGTCGTACCGTATTCCGCGAGGACGGCGTCCGGCCGCGATCGGCGAAAGGCTGCAATGTAGCTGGCCGTTGTTTCCTTCTCGGTTGCCTGACCTAAGAGCCTGCGCTGGATCTTGTAGCTCATTCGCGCCACAGTCGAGAGCACGGATTGCTCTCCTATGCTTGGAGGCCAACCATGTACCAGGGTGGTTTTCGCGGGAAGTCTATCGATATGCCCGCGGATAAAAGTCTCCGAGACCGCCGGCAAGTACGGTGTGACAATGCAGACCCTGGGTTGGCTTGGCGAAATATTTTGCAAGCTATCTTCCAACACTCTTCCCATTTCTCACGGCCAGCACCGTATGCGCTTCTTGATCATGGATATGAAAACCATAATCGCGACTTAGCTCATCGAACTTACACTCTTTGCGACTGGCGCCATGAAACTCAATGGCTATCGAGTTAACATTGCGTAGCCAGGCCAAGTCGCCTTTGAACAGCTCTACCTCCGCACCTTCGATATCGACCTTCAAAAGATCGATTTTTGTGAACCCGGAATCATTGATGATGGTTTGCACCGGCAAACCCTTCATCGTTTCTCCGGAACGCTCGCCAGGATTGGCTTCTTTCGTGGCAAAGGCGCTGTAGTGTTCAGGGTCTTGAGCACCATCTGCAACCAGCATCTTCTCGCTTCCCCAAACAGCGGCGTTCACAGTCCGGCATCGTCCCTGCTCCACCAATTCACCCAAATTGGTGGTCAGCATCCGATAAGTATCCGGGTTGGGTTCCACGGCAACCAGGCGGCAGGATGGATACTGTCTGGCAAAATAGAGCGAGGCGAGACCGATGTTCGCTCCCAGGTCTATTACAGTCTCGCAATGAGGAAGCTTGGTTAAGATACTCCTATAAACCTGCTGCTTCATCACTTCTTCGAATGTAAGAATATCGGAGCCAACTTCTCGCAGCGACACCCTGCCCCGTACCGGCCATTTCATGTTCAGCTCAAGGAGCCGCCCCTCGACCTGTTTACCTTTGGAACTGCGTAACTCGTAATCTCGTAATCGCAGAACCGAGCGCAGAGACATGTAGCGCCGCCATTCGCGCGTGAAGGAAACTGTCCAGGGTTGTAGGGATGTTAGTTGCATAGGGTATCTCTCTGTGCGAATAAGACAGTAATCAGGCAATCGTCGCCACATCGCGCTTTTTGGCTAATAACGCGAACATGGTTCCAAAATCTCGCAAGGCGGTTCTTCCTTTCGGCAAAACAACAAGAGCTAAAAACGTAATCACAACGGTAGTCGCAAAACTTATGGCCAAACCCGTCAAAGGCTTCGTGATCTGAAGCCACTGGCGTAGCGCCAGCAGTACTCCCAGCACGCACGCTGCCGCGAAGATAACCGGCGTCGCCACGCGATAAAAATCACTGGTCCGCACCGGTCCGCGACGGCCGACAAACCAGAAGAGGAGCGGTGTCACGATGACCAGGTAGACCACCGAATAGCAGGTTGCAACTCCGACGGCGCCCCAAGGCAAACCGACCAAAATGCTGGCGATGATAATTGTCGGACCAATAAGTCCCCAGCGGAACATCTCGCGCGTGCGTCCTTGGGTGATGAAAAGCCATCCGGTTGTATTCGCTATGGGCTGTACTAGTCCTACGATTCCCAGCAATGCGAACATGCGACTCGCTTCACTCCACTGTGGTCCAAGAGCTACCTGCACGATCCAATCAGAGGTTGCGATCATAAAGGCGACGGCCGGCATCGTCAGAATGGCCAGCTTCTCCAGAATTCGCAGATAAGTTCTTCGATAACGCTCCGGCGAATCAGTTAGGCGACTCAGGGCGGGAATTGCCACGGCTGCAACCGGCGTGTTGATCTGATCAATCGGCATCAGCAGCAGTTGATAAGCCTTGGCGTAAAGTCCTAACTGCCAGCTTCCCCAAAAGCGGCCAATCAGCATGTTATCGAGGTTGCGGGCGAAGTAGTTTGCAATGTGAAATCCGGTAAGGTTCCCGCCAAAGGCAAGCATGGAACGAATACCTGAATAGCGCGCGGGCCTGCCAGGACGCCAGCCTGAAACCATCCAGACGCCGATCGCATAGGCCAGACCTTGAACCAATTGGTTTGCTACAAGCGACCAATAACCTGCACCACGCCACGCCAGAGTGATCCCAACCACTAATCCGAGGACGATGGAAATGATTTCAATCGCAGCCAAGGCCCCGAAGCGCATTTGTCGCCGCATCAACGCCTCGTGCTGAACCGTCAAGCCACCAAAGAGAAAGCCGGCCGCAAAACCCATAGTGATCAATGTTAAGCGGGGCTCGCCGTAGAACCAGGAAACTTCCGGAGCGATGGCCGCGGTGAATATCATCACGGCGATACTTAGGCCGACATTGACCCAAAACAACGTGCTGATCTGTTCGGCCGTAATCTTTTCTCTTTGGACTGTGGCCGCTGATAACCCCAGATCCTTGAACATGGAGACGAAACCGGTGACGACGGCTACCATACCGATCAGACCGTAATCCCGCGGTGTCAGCAGGCGCGCAAGGATGACCGTCGCGCCCAGGCTGGTGAAGAACTTGATGCCCTGGGAAGCGATAGTCAAAGCACCGCCCCGGGCCGTACGTCGTCCGAGATCAGCATTTAAGTGATCGGTGCGAAAGTGACGATTCTCGTCATCTTCGATCAAGGCAGGGTTGTGGAGAGCAGGCTGGACTGTGGCACTCATCGTTGGTTTCCTGGCGGACCAGTTTCGCTTGTTAAAGGGGCAACCTCAGCAAGCGAAGCTAACGGCGATGTATGTCAATCAAGGGTTGTTAATGACCCGTTACTTCATCGCCAAGATGAGGATAATTCTAATAGCCTTGTTTTTCTTGGATAAAGGCGGATTTTACAAAGAGATTCAGGGCAGTTGGTGAGTAAACCAACCGCCCTGATATCCGCAGCAGACTTTGTGAGGACTTACCCCGAGCTTAGTTGACCGTGATCGTTGCTCCATTACTCCGATGGCCCGCAACGATAATCGTGAGTTCTAAATTTCCCGCGCCCTTTAACTCCGGAATTAAACGGCAATTGATTTGGTCGACACCGAAACTCTGACCTGATACGCCCGCAAATTCCACAGGAAGCTGGTAAACAGCACCGCCATTTGTTCGAGCCTCAACCGTCACTGATTCCGCGAGATTTGGAATGGTGCCCAAACCAAACTTCACGTCGTTGAGAGCGATTGCGTTGGCGGCCCCGCTGCTGATTCCACTGGCCATTATCAGGAGCCGGGTTTGTTTGTCCGGGCCCAGATTCGCTGCAGTGGTAACGTTGAAAGATCCTGGCGTCATCGTGGCGGCGTTCAATACCAGAGCATCGCCTATTCCATTTCCGTTTAAAGTGAACAGGCCGGGCGCAACCGGCGCGATCGTCGTTGTGCCACGCGAAACGTAGCCCTCCTGCGAAGTAACGATGACTTCCGTTTCACCGATCAGAACGGTAACGGGAACGTAAAAAAGAATGCGTGATGGCGATACCGCAATTAAACGAGCGGCCTGGCCGCCAATCGCAACACTCACACCATTCAACTCGTAAGGCAACTGGCCTGCAGGAGAAAGCGCGGCGTACGTTGTTTGCAACGCCAACGGGCTCTGATTGGGGTCGCCGAGGATAGTGCCCAAACTTGCCGGAGCGAGAACCGGTGCGAAGCTTGCGCTGGATAACGCTTCGGCCGGTCCAATCACAGGCGTACCGCCGACAGCGAATGTGTGAGCGCCCAGTCCCGTTTCAGTCGATCCGGCCGGGCCCATTAAGTTCGCGGCCCGCGATAAATGGTAAGCAACGATCTGCAGACGATTCTGAATACCACCGAGGGGACTCTCGATCGCTGCCAGCGCCTGTGCACCGCGCGCGAAATAAAGTGAAGCGCGAAGCTCGCGATCGATTTCGCTAGCTGAGGTGAACTTCCCTGACTCCACCATGAATACGGAGTAGGCTTGGCCAATGCCGGTTACCAGTGGTGCTATTGCCGCCGCGGTGGTGCTGGGAGAAACACTCAGCGTGGCTGCTAACGTCGCCGCCGAAGAAACCAAAGGCAGGGCGGCAGGTGCGGGCGTAGGAGTTGGGGTTGGTATCGGGGTTGGGCTCGGAGTAGGCGTCGGTGTCGGTGTCGCAGTGGGCGTGGGACTAGGGGTCGGAGTAGCCGTCGGAGTCGGGCTGGGTGATGGTAATGGTGCCCCACTGAAATACAAGCCACTAACTACCGCGCTCTCGCCACCGATCTTAGTGACTCTGATTTTTACGTATCCCTTTAGATCCCACACCAGGTATTTTCCGCCATTGAATGAAGAGATTGTGCGAGCGTCAAGCACAGCATTAGTCGCCGCATCCAAAATTTCGAGAGTTTGACTTCGGAGCGTCGAATCCCAATCGAGGCAATACAGCGCCAACCTGTGCGGTCCGCCGTCTGTAAGATTCAAATCGATCGAAAAAACCGAACTTGTGTACCACGTCGCGGCCAGCCGGTCGCTGGCGGCGGCTTTTTGCAGTCCACGCGTCTCAGTTGTAGATGCCTTCCACACGTATGGTATCTGTCCGCTGACGTTGACCTGCGCGTATGAGGGATAACTCGTCTGATCGCTAACCGTGTTGTAGCCGTCCGCGCCGTACATCGCCTTCCAACTGCCCTGAGTGGTCGTATCGACGCGTACGAATGCAGCAGCTGCGGTTACTGGAACAGGATTCGGTGTTGGCGTAGCGGTTGGACTGGGAAGCGGCGTAGCAGTCGGAGTTGGCGTCGGCGTCGGCGCAACCGAGTCGGTCCTGGCGATAAAGAGGTCATACCGTCCGCTCTTTTCCCAGTTGGAGGTAAAAGCGATGAAGCGGCCGTCTCTTGAAATAGTAGGTTTGGGAATCGCCCAATAGCCAGCCGTCTCGGACGAATTATCGATTTCGGAACGATGGTGGAAGAGCCGGCGAATGCGTTGTGAGCCGTCCATCGCTACCTGCATCACTTCATTTTCGAAAGCGCCGGTTTCGGTGCCTGTCTCGGTAGGATCATCCCAGAGGCCCATCGTGATCCAACTCTCATCGTCCGCATAGAGAGTCATATGCTGATCGTTGGTCCAGTCCAATGCGCCCTTGGCATCCTTGTTATCAAATAGAATCGTACTGCTGTGAACGTTGCTGAGGTAACGGAAGTTTGCGCCGCCACTAAAGTTTCCGCGGCCTACGTCCGTGCCCGTTCCCACGTCGCCGTGAGATGGCGGATCGTCGCTACCGTTCCAGTAAACCGTCTGCCAGGTGTTTGTTTGCAAATCGAGAACCTTATGCCTGGAAAGATCCGCCTCCGTCTTGTTCAGCGGAAAATAGATCCATCTTCCACTTTTGTCGGGTATGGCAGCGTTAGCGTCGAACGTGGCGTCGTTCAAAATGTGTTGCAGGACCGTGTTTGTGGATCTCCTCCAGACGATGAAGTAGATCGGGTTACTTGAACTGCCGATTCGATTCTGCATGAAGGTGAAGATATCGTCGTTGCCATCCTGGGCCACATGCATCTCGAAAAGATAGTCCGGTTTGCCGGGAGCCAGTTCGGGGGCGAAGTCCTTCAATAGTGTGAAAGTATTGGTTGACGGCCGATACGTGTACAGCTTCATTCCCGTGGCCGGATAATCCGGACTGTAATAGTTGACGTGAACGAAGATGAGGTCCGGATCGGTCCGCGACCATGTCGCGCCTTGCCACTCGAGCGAAACTCCGCCGGGCAAAGTCGGCGTCATTCGCACAGTTGCGCCAAGCGTAAAGTTGATGGGATCGAATGACTTGATGATCATGTCGCCGTTCACGCCGCGGCGAATCAGAATGCGAGTGTTGTCGGCGTTGAAGGTCGGCCACTGTGAATACCACGTTCCGCAGCCTGGCGCCGGACAATCTGCCTGGTCAGTTGCGCGCATGATCTGAGTGCCAAAGACAGGATCGTTGAACTTGCCACCCACCGCCGGTAACGCGGGCAGGGCCGGCTCCGGGTAAACGGCGCGATCCGTCTTCACAGCGGAGGTTGGCGATTGGCCGTGCGCCGATTCAAGCTTGTCGGAGAAAACAGCAACTAAGAGGAGAGTAAGGAAAATGCCAAGCAGAACGAGACACCGCTTAATCAAGCTGGTGGAAATCATGATGAGCCTCACTTCGGTAACCGGACGATCTCAAAGAGGGGCTTGAGACTCCTGGCTTTGCGAACCCGCATCGCTGCGGGAGTGCCTTTTAAATCGGTGTGACTTACGCTCGGAAAAGTTGAGCGCTAGCCATGATGGAAGGCGAAGAAAGACACGATCCGCTTCAGGCAGATATGGCGAAAGCGCCGTTCTGCTCTCTTAAGCGGAACGCAAAACCTTGAATTGTCTGGGATTAGTTAGAAAGGAAAGCGGAGAATACGGAATCCGTAGATTGCTAGCTGACGCAAGCCTGTGATTCCGGACTGGCCTCTTCATCGGGCAAAGCGATTTCGCCGCTGCGGCGAGTCTCGTTTCGTCCGATCGTAGGCCACTCTCCGATCGCTTTCGGCAACCAGACAATCTCGGGAGGGTGAAGAATAACTAAAACATCACCTCTGGAGACTCACGGCTTTGCGTCCCTGCCTCACAGCAGGTTTGCCTTTATCGTGTGCAATCATCGCTGGGAAAGAGCTGTTGCTCACGTCTTACGGCGAAATGAGCAACAGGATTAAACACCATTTGACACCGTCTGTCAACGCGTCAAAATAGGCAAATAATTGGGCAAAAAAGTGTGGAGTTTAGCCTATGTTGTAGCTATGATCGAAAGTGGATCGACGCCACTCATTCAGCCTCTCCAAAGCAAATCGATTGCATGATTCGACGAATTCATAGAGTTATCGGCCAAGACTTTCAACCCTTCAAGCTTAACGACGAAACGTCGGCTCCAAGCGCAGCAACACCAGGAAACCAACTTTGAAAGTCTCAATTGTTATCCCCCTCTACAACAAGGCCGCCTACGTCCAGCGCGCGCTCGAGTCAATTTCAGCTCAGACGTTCAAAGACTTCGAAGTGATCGTTGTCGATGATGGCTCGACTGATGATGGTGCTTCTGTCGTTCAAAACTATTCCGGCCTTACTCTCCAACTTATTTCGCAGCCGAACGCCGGACCTGGCGCCGCCCGCAATCGAGGCATCAGCGAAGCAAGGGGAGAATTAATTGCTTTCCTGGATGCCGATGACGAGTGGCTTCCAACCTATCTGGAGGAGAGTGTGAATCTGCTCGAGGCGTCTGGCCCAGGCGTCGCCGCGGTTTCGTCGGGCTACATTGAGTTTCCCGCAGAAGTCTCACGTGAGGATATGTGGCGAAAGCGGGGACTTAGGGAAGGGTCCTTCCGCCTCGAACCAAAGACGGATCCCTGGCTAGCCGTCAGTGCCCTCGCTTATATGACTCCCCCTTCGACTCTGGCACGCGCTGAAGTGTTTCGTAAGTGGAAGGGTTTCTACAGCGAAAGCAAATCCTTGTTTGGCGAGGATGCGTTTCTCTGGCTGAAGGTACTCCTTAACGAAACGGTTGCCTTTACCTTGAAGCCGTTAATTCGCATTCACAAGGAAGCATCCGGATTGAGTAGCAACCTCCAATCCGCTCGACCCGTCGAGCCCTTCTTAATCGACCCCGAAGAAATTCGGGCTGCATGTCCTGTCGAGCTGCGCACGCTTCTCGCTGACATCCTGGCAATCCGCGCTGCCAAAACCGCCTGCATGCTGGGATACTGGGGACACTGGCGCCAGGCCCGTTTGCTTAGACGACGATTCAATAACGCCAGTCAATGGCGCTTGCCATATTTCGCTCCCGCCCTGATTTGCAGTACGCCGGTAGGGGCCTTCTTGGGTAAGGTCTGGCGCGGAATGATTACGCGGGATAAATAGGAAAAGTATTGATTACACCTTCCGAACACGATCAGACACCACGTTCTAACAGTCACAGCGTACGGACAATCAAGCTCGTCGCTCTGATTGAAGCCTTGTCGGTAAACGCCGTCGCTAAGAACATGTTGGAGTTTCAACGTGCCCTAGGGGAACTCGGAGAAGGTGCGCCCCCGGTGCAGACTTCGTTCGTGACCTTTGATCGAAGTGGACGTCCACAAAATGAGTCGCAAAATGAATTTGTAAGAGCTGCGCGAGAAGATGGACTGGAAATAGACGTGATTCCGGAACGCGGACGTTTTGATCTTCGCGTGCTTCCGGCCCTGCGTGAAATCATCAACCGGCGCGCCCCCGACATCATCGTGACGCATCAGGTCAAATCACACTTTCTGATGAAGGTGTCGCGCCTCAACAAGCAATATCCCTGGGTGGCTTTTCATCACGGCTACACTGCCACCGATCGCAAGATGCGGGCATACAATCATCTGAATCGGTGGTCCTTACCAACCGCCGACAAAGTTGTTACTGTCTGCAACGCGTTCGCGCGCGATCTTGAAGCGGCAGGGATACGGCGGGATCATCTTCACGTTCAGCACAATGCTATTCGGCGCGGCAGAGAGGTGAGCAAGGAAGAAGTCACGCAATTGCGTCAGCGTCTCGGCGCCGCCCCCGACGAGCGCATCGTTTTGAGCGTCGGGCGCTTGTCGCGCGAGAAAGCCCAAGTCGATCTCATCGCAGCGTTCAAACATCTTGATGCAATTGATAATTCAAACAGGGCTCGCCTAATCTTTGTCGGTGACGGGCCTGAACGCCAAAGGCTGGAAACAAAAGCTGCCTCGCTTGGTATTTCCCAGCGCGTGGTGTTTACGGGAGAAGTTAACGACGTCCAGCCTTTTTACGCTGCAGCCGACGTTATGGTGCTGCCGTCTCACAGTGAAGGCTCGCCCTACGTCCTCCTCGAAGCCATGGCGGCGAATCTCGCTATCGTGGCCACCGCCGTCGGAGGCGTTCCGGAAATGGTCGAGGACCAAAAGAGCGCGTTGCTCGTGCCCGCCAGCGATCCGCAGGCAATGGCAATCGCAATCGATTGTATCCTTTCGGATCCTGAACTTGCGTCGCGCCTAACCGCGACCGCTTCAGCGCTGATAGCTACTATTTACTCGCCCGTGACTTATCTTCATTCCCTCGTAAAAGTCTATCGCGACCTCATCGACACATCCTCGGCGAAGAACTCCTGATCTCCTTATCTCTCCCACGAGAACCAGCGCGGATGTGAAATTCCCGTTTGGTTCGTCTTTTACTCTAAATTCAAGTTTCGAAATGATCCGGGGCATCAAATGAACAAGGAGCAAGGGCGCCTCTCAGGAAAAGTCGCACTGATTGCAGTTGCGCTTGGCGTGGTTTTTCTTACCATGCTTTCGCCATCAAAGGTTTACGCGGATCCTATTGCAATTACCGACGGTTTCTACACATTCAGTTCACCGTTTCGAACCAGCAGTCCCGTTTACAACAACTTCACCTCAGACCTGCGCGGAAACAACTTCAGGGCTTTCACTCATGTGACTGACGAAATCAGTCTGCAACTGGGATCTAACTGCGACTATCCCTGTGTGGCCGGTTCAACGTTCAGACTCAGTGGGGCGCGGCCCATTGCCCAGTTCTCGCCGACTGGTTTCTTAGAAATCAACGGCGAGCGCCGCTTCGGATTTTTCTTCGGCAGCACCTCACAGTTTGAAACAGGGACAGTTACAATCCCACTAGACGCGGGATCTGAACTGACCCTGAGCACAAACTTTATGATGACCGGCGTCGTGGGATTTGCGGAATATGACCTTCAGAGATTGGTGTTCACCGGATACACCTTCAACTCTGAGATTTTCGGATCGGGCATCGTGGATATCGCACTCTTTCTGAGCCAAACTACAGGACAATATGAAGTATCGGCAGTGCGATACAACTTTCAGCCTCAGCCTGTGCCGGAACCCGCAACCCTTCTTCTGTTGCTGACCGGGCTCGGAGGGATGACGGCGAAGGGTTACAAGCGTCGTAAATCGATTAAGTCAAGAATGATAGCTGGCAGGTAGAAGGCGCACGGTAAAGGCTGAGACTTTGGGCACGGGCTTCGAACAGATCTTAGATATCCTTCAGGAAGACAAACTCATTGCAACCCAGTCCCACCCCGCCGCACTTCAGTTTCGTGAGCGTGAAATTCCGCGCGCGATAGAAATCAAGAATCTCTTCCGGCTTAGCAACTTCGTAAGGGTAACCGCCGACCCAATCGATGATATCGCGCCAGCGATTCATCCCCCGGTTCCGCTCATACTGCGTCCACGAACGAAAATACTCCGCGGGCTTCAAAGAAATAACTGACCGGAGCAACGACTTCCCTTCCTCAGGGGCAATTACGATCGCGGCGAACGGAGTCTTTAGAATACCCGGCAGCGAATTGTAAGCTTGCTTGATGCTGTTCCAGCGCACACTCTTGCTGCCCATGTCATTGTAAATCGCTATAAAGAGTTTCCCCTTTGGCGCAACCGCCAGGGCTGCATTATCGAGCGCCGGCCACATATGGCCGGTGTGATGCAACACGCCCCATGAGTACACCACATCGAACATGCCCAGCGATTTTAAGTAATCAGGATCCAGCGCCGATCCTTCTTCAACCTTCCAGGCCACATCGCCGGGAAAGTAAGTGCTTCGTAATTTGGCGGTGGAAGCAACCGAATGGGGATCGAAGTCGAATGAGTGAACGCGCGCACCCAACCGCCGGGCCGCCAAACTGAAAAGGCCGCTGCCAGAACCGATATCAAGGAACGACTTCCCTTGCAGATCATTGACCTCCAGCATTGCGCACAAAGATTCTTCTGCGCGAGCAATTCGCGTATCGTCAAGCACAGCCAGAAAGCGGCTCCAGTTTCGGCCGAACTCAAACCTTTCACCCTGTGCAATTTCTATGGCATGCGTACTCATAACGGGGGACCTCAGCGATAGTGAATCTTGTAGTAGATCATTTTTAGATATTCGCCCGGAACCAGCTCCCAGCCCAGTGGTTGACTCCACCAGATCGTCGAACTTGGGGCCTCCTGGCCCGGTCGAACGGGATCCAATCCGATCGCAATGCCGGTATCCCGAAAGACTTTGGTGAACGCCCATCGCGCGCGCCGTGACTGATAACCTGACGTTACGATTATAATTGAACGAAAGCCGTGTTCAGCGCTGTAGCGACGCACTTGCAAGGCTTCGTCGTAGGTACTTGACACACTGCCCGGCACAATTTCGATGCTCTCCGCCGGCACCCCTTGTCGTTTCAATTCATCCATCGCCCTTTCCACGAAGAGCGGATTTCGCTCGTAAGCGGTTGACCAACCGCTTTGCAAATTGTCGTTGGTCAGGACAATTTTGGCAGCACGGCCGTCTCTGAAAAGTCGCGCAGCCTGTCCCGTGCGTTCTCGATACGTCGCGGACCCAGCGAGCACCAACAGCGCGTCGGCATGCGGCAGGTTAGATCTTACGATCAGCGCTTCGGCACTGGCCCAGGCCAGCAGCCATGCAAAACCGAGAAACAGGACCGGCCAACGCCCGCGGCGCCAAAGAACTTCAAAGAGCGACGACGATCCGTAAGGCTTCTTCATGCGCCTTCGCTGCGCAAACTAACAACGGCAGACCCCGACGTTTGCGGCGCCTTCGCGAGCACTCGATCGTAGAGGGCGAGGGTGCGATCCAGTTGAGTTTTGGGAGAAAACTTCGCTTCCGCGAGCTCTCGTCCTCGCTGGCCCATGAGTTGCCCGCGCTTCGGGTTGCCAAGTAACTCTAAAATTCGGCCGGCCATTGCTTCGTGATCACCCGCCGGAACGATGTGTCCAGTTTCACCTTCCACGACTGCTTCCCGAGCACCCCCGACGTCAGTCACAACCACCGGGCACGCCGCCGCCATATATTCCAGAATCGCGTTGGAAAACCCTTCGGCCTTCGAGCTTAAGACGCACACTTCTGAAACGCTCAACAGTGCAGCGACTCGCTCGCACCTTCCAAGAAAGACTACGGCATCACCCAATCCCAATTGCGCGGCGAGCTGTCTCAGACTCTCCTGCAACCTACCTTCACCGGCGATCAGGAACGTAACCTCGGGACAGGCTGCGTGAACTCTAGCTGCTGCCCGGAGGAAAGTAGGATGGTCCTTAACTTCATGTTGCAAGTTAGCCACGATGGTGACGAAACGGCGTCCGCCGTGCATCGACAGTCCTAGAATTGGGAGGGCTGCGTCGCGCTCAATCTCCGTTGATACGCGCTCCGTGCTTACGCTGTTATGAATCGTTTGAATCTTTTCCGCCTTTACCCCGGCCACGATTAGGTCTTGACCAACGGCCGCGGCGTTAACGACAACACCATTTGCCAGGGAATAGGCGACGCGTTCTGCTCGGAGCTGCATCGGACTACGAAAGCCATGTGTTTCCCGCTTCGAAGCGATGCGACCGGGAACGCGCGCTAACGTCGCAGCGGTCATCCCGAAGATGTTTGTATAGAAGTCATGACTGTGAAGAATTCTTATGTCGTTTTGTTTCAGGAATCGCACAAGACGGCCGAGCTGCAGGACAAAGTTTCGATCGTAAAAGCTGGTCAGCGGGTATTCCGAAATTTCTCCGAATCCCAGAGCCTCAGCTTCGGCGAGCAGCAAGCCGCGCCTTTGCAGACAAGCAAGATGGACGAGGTAGTCACCGCTCTCGTTTAGTAAACGCACTAGTTGAATGGCCTGGCGTTCTGTGCCGCCCTGCTCAAAGCTGTCTACAATGTGAAGAATGCCTGGCTTCATTTATCGGTTTCCGTCACGCAGACGCAAGGTTCTTCTGAAACTTCTCAAAAGCTTCGCTCAAAACTCGTCCGGTCATTTCTCCCGGCACGGGCACACCAAGGAGAGTCAATAACGTCGGTGCAATGTCGAGATTCGTGCAATTTCTAATTTCCTCTCCGGCGCGAATGCCAGGTCCGTAAATCATCATCATCCCCTTAGGATCGTGACAACCTGATTTGACCATCCCCGTGCCATAAACCAGATCCTCAAAGCGATAAGAATGCTCTCTTTCGGCCCCTGGAAAAACACACAGAGATTCTTCCGAAGTCTCATCGTGGTGCTGGAGAGTCACCGTGATGCTATTTTCGAGAGAGTCCACAAAGAACATTGGGCGTTCGGGCACGTCAACGTAGGCCGCCCGGAGTTTGTCCAAAACAAGGCCTTTCGTTTCAGCCGAGTCAGGGTACAGGTTGAACTGATCAGACATAGTAGAAAGAGCTCGCACGCGGCCTTCGACACCGAGAATCTCTATTAGCCGGTCGAGGGATCTCAGTTGCCCTATGCGTTTGCCCTTCTTCAAGGAACTAACAAAGGGTTGCTGACCCATGCTGGAGGCCACAACCAAAACTGTTTCGCGATCAATCAACTTCAGGACCCTTTTCAATAAGTCATCCGCCGTGCGGTACCCGAACTCGATCGCTCTGCCATACTTCGTCTTTTCCTCGTCAGTTGTTTCCTGAGGAAAGATCTCCGGTTGCATTGCCTTCCAGTAGGTATGCATGTAGTGGGCGACATGATTTGTATGAAACGTAGCAAAGTCTGGTCTATGCCGCTGGTAGAGCGCCCGAAAGAAATCAAAGTTCACGATGGGTTGTAACGATACTCGCTGCCAGCGCGATCCGGGATCTCTCCGTTCGCGCGCCAGTTGGCGTGCAATCCTGGTCATGGTGCTCGCGCGCAAACCTAAGCGCAGGAGGTCAGTTCCCAATTTTGCTTTGAATCGTGGGCCATCGCTATCCGCAGGTAACCTCACCGAACGCGTGTAGGTAAGATTCAGTTTCTGTATTGGCCCCAGGTTCGCGGGAAAAGTTGCATAGTCAGGCGCAAAGGTATCAGGCACGTAAAACCCTTTGACTCTTTGCGGGGGCCAGGAACAAAGGCTGCCATAGAGGCCCACGCTCAACCCCGCTTCGTTGCAAAGTTCCCAAAGGCGTTTGGCTTGAATTGTTTCCGGGGGCTGCTGCAGAAAAAATACGTTGTGATCTTTTTGAGCCCGACCCGAATACACGGTGGTCCAGGTGATCCATGGATCGAGTTGGGGCGGCAAATCAACACTCATTGGCGCCGCCCATGACCCCTCTCGTTTGAGGCGAGCAAACGTGGGCAACAGACCCCGGGCAATGAGCGGATCGATCAGGTTCCATGTGACCTCGTTAATCTCGAGTAATATGACTTTGGTGCGCACGATAACTTGCCTCATGGCGACCCGAATCCGACGAGAGCACTGTCTATTCAACAGCCCCGGTTCGTGGTGGGGCGGAACGCAACCGGGCTTGGGCCAGCTCGAACCCACTGCTGGCCTTCACGAAACGGGCCAAATCGGAAATTGCCGGAATGCGTTTTAGGGAAAACGGGTTGGTCTCTTTGGAGTTCAATCCCGGTTCAGTACTGACAGCAGACTGGTAACCCGCGCGCTCAACTTCCCGAATAACCCGTCCGTCGTAGTTTCCATTGGGATAGCAAAATGCGCCGGAGTCGTGCCCAATCGTCTCTGCGACGCGCCGGCGCGATTCTTGTAATTCGGTCCGAAGTCGCTCGTCAGGAATATTCGTCAGAATAGGATGAGTTAACGTGTGCGAGGCGATCTCTACGCCATCGTTGTGCATCTCACGAGCTTGTTCCCAAGTCAGCGGTCCATATTCCTTCGGAGGTAATTCCGGAATGGTGATCTTGAGCGCGGCGGCGATGCTCGCGATAGCTTCATCCTTCACGTTGTCGTCCAGCAGTTTCAACCTTTCATTAATGCGCGCGGCCGCCTCAAAGCGCGATGAGGGGCCATTTAGATTTAGTTCAAAAGCGTGGCCCGCAACGGATATTTCGCGCTTTTCAATGCGGGTGTGAAATGTAAGGAAACGCGCTTTGTCAGTCCAGATCCAGGATCTCTGATCGACAAAGTCAGTGACGACGAAGACCGTGGCTGGCACGCCATGTTGCTTAAGTAAGGGAAAGGCAATCTCATGAGCATCGCTGAATCCGTCATCGATGGTGATTGCGGCCAACGACGATTGAACTTCTTCGCCCTCGCCGAGCTGTTTTGCTAACTGGGAAACCGTCGTGAGCGTGTAATGGGCCCGCAGATATTCCAGCTGCCGGCGAAATGCCGGGGCCGAAGTTGAAAACGCATCATCGCCCCGGCTAAAGCGGTGATACATCAGGATCAGCGCTTTATGGCGGTTCGCTTTGCGGAACGGCGCGAAGGCGCCCCCGGACGCGAGAAGATTAAGCACTGCTTGCTTCATCGGTTCTCCGGGGTTCTTGATAAATGTTGACGCTGCTTTTGAATGCCGCCCCACCGCATTCGATCTGGCGACGCCGCAAGCGCCGGCGCAATTCATTCTTCTGAGCCTTAGTTGGCAAACGATATCTCGTTCCCAATTTAGGATCCTGAGGGATTGGAGTTGCCGTGCCGGCGGCGATCAATCTCACAGACTCTGCTAACAGCGACGCACAACGGTTTTGTAGTTCCGCTTGATACTTGCTCAGGAACTGTTCGTAGTTGGGTCCATGCGCATAGTCGTAATTCAATGGCACCGTTTGCTGAAGCACGATTTTTCCACTGTCCACCTTCGACTCGACAAAATGCACTGTGATCCCGACCTCTTGTTCTCCGTTGTAGAGTTCCCAAAAAACAGGCGGTCCTCCGCGGTACCAGGGCGCCAAACCCTGATGTACGTTGACCGAACCGAGACGCGGTATTTTGAATACAGTTTCCTTAATGATATTCGTACCGTAGATTACGCCCAGGTCGGGAGCGGCAGCCCGCATCAGCGCCCGGGCAGAATCAGTGTGGTAATTGTCGGCCAGGTGAAGCGGCACATGCGCAGACTCGGCCATCGCACGCAGGCGGGCGCGACTGTCTTCCGTAAGGTTCATTTCCTCATCGTACGAGTTACCGAAACCCAGCAACTTCCGAGCATGGTTTCTAAGAGTGGTGACCCAGCCCTCATACTTGATCGAACGTCTGAGGGCTTCCGTCGGGCGGTACCGTCGCAAAATGTCCGTCTCGACAAAGATGCCGGCAATTACCACAGACTCAATTGCTAGCAACTGCTCCAGAGCTGCTTCACACTGTCCGTGCGTAAGGAGGATTACCCGCAATTTCGTTGTGCTCTCAGCCACCTACTAGCACCTCGCAGTTGTCATGAATCGGTCCGTCACTTCTTCCGCTCGAAGTGTCGGCAAATGTCCGTTGCCATAATTCAAGAATCAGCAGTGCCCATAGCGCCCACGAATGATCGCGCCGGCCACGTTCGTGTTCGTCGAGCAGCAGATCGACGTACGCTGGCTCCAGATAACCGCGCTGCCGGGTACGCGGATCGGCAAACGTGTCGCGAATTTCATGCCGTAGCTCTTTGTTGATCCATTCTCCAATCGGCACACCAAACCCCTGTTTCGGGCGGTGCAGTATTTCAGAAGGTACAAGGTCCTCTACCGCACGCTTGAAGATGTACTTGCTTTCGCCTCCCTTCATTTTCAGGGAAGCGGGGATACGCGCCACAAACTCTATCAACTTGTGATCAAGTAAAGGCACGCGTGCTTCCAACGATACGGCCATGCTCATCCGATCGACCTTCGTCAGAATGTCACCAGGGAGATACGACTTACTGTCGACGTAGAGCAATCTATCGAGCGGGTCTTGTGACCCCAGGCGCGCGGCATGGCCGCGAAGAATGTCCGCGCCATCGCTTTTTCCCAAACGCATCTTGAAGTCCGAAGTGTAGAGACGCGGTTTATTCAGCCGCGTGAAGATCGATATGTCTTCGATATAGCGATCCAAAGGTTCGTTCGCAACCTGATGAAGATAGTTTCGCCCCCACGCGCCGTGCGGCAGTCGTCGACTTAGGGGCTGCATCACACCGTTGCGAATCATTCGCGGCAGGTGCTCGAAACCGCTCCGCCTTGAATCCGTTGCGTAGCGCGTGTAACCGGCAAATAGTTCATCGCCGCCGTCACCGGACAGCACAACCTTCACATGCTCGCGCGCGAGCTTTGAGACCAGATAGGTAGGAATCGCAGACTGGTCAGCGAAGGGTTCGTCGAAATGCCAAACGAGCTTATCGACGAGATTACAGATATCAGGAGTGACAATCAGCTCACGGTGATCGGTGCCAAAGTGTTTGGCCGCCAAACGCGCATACTTCAACTCGTCATGGCTATCTTCGCGAAAACCAATCGAGAACGTCTTCACAGGTTCGCCCGTATGACGTGACATGAGACCAACTACCGCGCTCGAATCCACACCGCCGGAAAGAAAAGCGCCCAACGGAACGTCGGCCACCAATCGGATCCGCACTGCTTCATCAAGCAAGCCACGCAACTCTTCCAAATAGTCTCGCTCGTGGCGAACTGGCTCCGACGATTGGTCCTCGTAGTTGAAATCCCAGTACTCGGCAACACGCGCCTGTCCATCTTTAAAAGTAAGGTGATGGCCCGGAGGTAACTTATGCACGTCGCGAAAAATCGTGAGGGGGTCAGGCACATAACCTAAAGTAAGATAGGCGTCCAGCGCTTCCTCGCTTATATCGGCCGCAAACTCGGGATGCTCTCGCAACGCCTTTAGCTCAGAGCCAAAGATTAGGGTGCCTCGTTTTGTAAAACTGTAGTACAACGGTTTTTTTCCAACCCGATCGCGAGCGAGGAAAAGTTTCTGTTCACGAGCATCCCATATGGCGAAGGCAAACATTCCGCGCAAGTGGTCAACGCATTTGACGCCGTACTCTTCATAGGCATGAACAACAGCTTCCGTATCGCATCGGGTTTGAAAACGGTGGCCCTGCGCCTCCAGCGTTTTTTGCAACTCCAGAAAATTGTAGACCTCGCCATTGAAAACAATCGTCACCGCTCTGTCGCAACCCGACAGTGGTTGCTGGCCACCAGCGAGGTCAATTATTGACAACCGACGCATGCCTAATGCGACTGGACCTGCGACAAACGTGCCCTGGTGATCGGGCCCACGATGGGCAATTGCCCGGCACATCTTATCGAGCACAAGCATGGTGTCTTCGCCATTGCTGGCGAAGTCTTGCTGGCTAATAAAACCGGTGATGCCGCACATTCTAGTTTCCTGACTGGTGTACTAAAGGCTTGTGTTGCTGGGCGTGATGGTCCGCGTTCCAGGTGATGCCATCACCGTTTCACGAATTGGCTCCCAGCGCGCATACCGCTCACCGCGCATAAATTTGTAGCAGGCAAACAATGAAGCAAGGTTGGCGAGTACGAAATAGTGCGGTAATGCCAGCAAGCGGCTCCGCACTCCGGCGCTCTCAAGTAGCCAGGCGCCGACCGCTGCCAGATAGAAGGCCAACTGGGCGCACAAGACTGCCAACCAAAGCAATGACCCGACGGCCGCCGCTATTGCAACGGACGTCAAAAAACTGAGAATCAGGAAGATCGGCACTAGATAACGCATTACCTTATGCGATAGAAGTTGCACCGCATAAAAACCACTGCGGAGTGGGTTCAACATAGCGCGATGACGCCACAAGTCTGTAAAAGTTTGAGCAATGACTCGCACTCGCATTTTCATTTCGTTGCGTGAGCGCTGATTTGTCTCTTCCGTACAGATAGCGTTCGGCTCGTAAACCGCTCGTAATCCTTGTTCGACCATCTTTGTGGCCACTATGAAGTCGCTGCAGGCCTCGTGATAAAGAGGCACATAAGCCGAACGGCGCACCGCGTAGAGGCAACCGGACGCCCCGATCAAAGAACCCGCACGGCTTTCGTGACGCTTGAGAAACGTTTCGTAATCCCAATAGGAACGAGCACCAGTCCCAACCGCTGAGTCGGCGGGATCTACATACACCAGGCGGCCGGCAACGCAACCGACTTGAGAGTCAGCGAAGCTCGGCATGATTACCTGCAGAACGTTTGACTGGTAGTGACTGGTGGCATCGGAGAAAAGGATTATTTCGCCAGTGCTATTTTCAACCGCAGAGTTTTGCGCGGCCGTTTTTCCCAAACGCTCCGGCTGGACCACAAGGCGCACGCCGCGCCCCGCGAAGTCCCTTGCAATTTCGTTGGTGCGGTCCGTCGAACAATCAGAAGCCACGACGACTTCGACAAGATCTCTGGGATAATCGAGTAGCAATGTGTTTTCAAGCTTAGCTACCAGAGCGCTTTCTTCATTGTATGCAGTGATGATGATGCTGACTGTAGGAGTGCATTCGCCATGTCGCACAATCCGTGGCCGTATCTTACTTATGACAAAAACCAGAATGGGGTAGCCGGCATAGGTATAGACGAGCGCCGCCGCGCTCACCCAAAAGACCGTCTCTAAAGCGACAATCAAGTTCATGATCAAAAGGTTCAGCCGACGGTTTCAACTTCAGGAAAGCCGTGAGCGGTTGCTCGCTCAGGTGGACTCGTTCTGCGAGTCTTTTTACTGTCCAAGACGATTTCTCGTCCTGTTTCCGCTTCATAAATCCGCCGCAGACATACTGCGTAACCCACCAGGTAATACACGTACCAGAGATAAGCCACTGACGCGAAGAAGCTGGAGAACATGTATCCCAATAGAGATGCCTGCAACGCAATCGCCAGGTAGTAGGTGGGATTCCCGCGGCCGGTAGTTTCGCGCACTACCTGGCCGAGGCGTCTAAGTGGCGTGACGATAAACATTGTGTACACAACCAGCGCCGCCAATCCCATTTCGGCCGCTACTTGTGTATAGGCATTATGGCTAACAAGTTCCCGAATCGAGACGTTATGAAAATTACCCATGCCAATCCCGAAGAGAGGGTGGCTCAATGCTGTCCAGATTGAGCGGTAGAGGATCTCTCGCCGCATGTCAGATGAACCGACCGCATCAAGGCTGGGCATGAAGATCGAGGCGAGGCGTAGCGCATAGTTGCCAGGAGCGAATAACAACAGGCCGATCAAAAGAATCAACCCGCAAACCGTTATCGTTAACCTCTGGCGTCGTCCAATTTTCCAAGCCATGAACGCCAGGACTGCCAACAACCCTACAAACCCGCCGCGCGAATATGTCAGCACTATGGCTGCCATCATGAGCAAGGCACAGGCGCCGAAAAAAACCTTCTTCGCTGCGCCGCGGGCACCGAAAAAAAAGGCGAGGGCGATTGGGACACTGGTAACGAGGAATAGGGCCATATCGTTTGAGTTCCCAAAAATCCCGCTGCCTCTTCCACCAATCCGGTAACCCTCAACGGTGGTCAGATTCAGTCTGTAATCATTCATAGCACCCAGACTTAACCAAGTGGCGACAATCAGCGTCAGGAAAAGCATGGCCCTGAGCCGACTCTCTGTCCGCACGACATTAACGATGACGATGAAGATTACGAGGCAACGTATGAAGGTATCTCCAAAGGTATGCCACGCTTCAGAGGGACTCAGTGCGAAAGGGATTGAGAGCAGACCGGCAAGACCTAGTAGCAATACGAGGTTAATCTCGCGCGGTCGCGCAGTTAGAACACCTTCGACGGTTAGCTGAGAAGCGATGAATATGGCCAGCGTCATCACGCCAACGATCAGGGCGAGAGATGAAGTTAGTGGAGAGGGATAAAACTCTGCTGGCCGGGCGTAAAGCACCACGGTAAATAGAAACAGTCCTACGTAAGTAAAACCGTGTCCGCGCTTCAGAATCCCCTTAACAGCCTCGCTCTTACGAGTTTCAACGTCCCCTACAGATTCCTCAGTCTTCCTATTTGAGTCAGACACTTTTTTCAAAGTGTAGGAATCTCGAAGAACTGGTAAAAGATTAGCGGGCCCGGCATCGCGGGGTCGGCGGACAGGTTCATAATCTGATTTGCGGCTTCTCCACATCTCGATCACTGTGCGGCTTAATACCTATTGCTAAAACTAAGTTCCGGTGATCGTCGTTAGGTTACGTCGATCACCGGACTGAAACTGATCAAACTATCAGGTGGTCAAACAGCGATGCCCTCTTCGTTTTCGATAACTAATGCGCGAACGCGGCGACGCAAAGCTGATTCAAAGCGCCGCGCCTCCTCCACCTCGGTAAACGAAAGCGCGCGCAACTCTTGTTCAATACGCCGGCGATAATCTGATACGAGGGAATCCGAAACGCCCAGAACCGCAGCGACTTCCAGTTGCGTGGCATGGTCAGGACTTAGATAACAGTGCCATAGCACACCCAGCATGCGATTATATTGCTTTACCTTTCCTCTAACAGTGCCATGAAGGTTCTTCAGAAATCGATCGACAAAGCCGGCAGCTTCATCTTCCGACTCACGCCTTAGCAGGGATTGTTCGGGGTTCTCGCATCCGTCGACCGGTTCAAAGCGGCTGCTATCGCTTTCACCATCGTCGCCGCCGAGGGGTACGAGGTAAATGTCCATAACAGGCAAGCGTGACATTACGAGTCCGCGGAGAGCACGCACATCGACCGGCGCATCGACCGCATCAAGCACAGAGATGATAAGATCTTCCAGATCCGAGTTGCTGATAACCACCTGCGAATCACCGGTGCACCCCACCATGCGAGTATCGCGCTGACGCACCGGAACCATCTGCACCCGCTGCTCCAGATCATGCGAATTGCGTCCCGATTTCCCATCAGCCCATTCACTCAGGCCGTAGACTCGATCGGCAAGCCGTCTATGCTGTTCCTCATTCCTGCCGCTGGAATCAAAGCGTTTAAAATTGGCGCTCGACTGAATCAAAGTAGAAATGCGTCTGGCCAGGCGGTAGCTCTCCGGATGCCGTTTTCGGAGCTCGGCGGTAAGCAGGTTAGTTAATTCAATCTGCCCTATTTCGCATTCAACTTCCGCATCGGTCATTTCCGTATCCAGATAGTGCTGAAAACGGCCTTTACTCAGAAGTTGCACAAATAACTCCTGGGTCAGATCTGTGTAGGCATTTCCCGCGCCCTCCTCAACAAGGAGACCGGCGCTGCGCGATGCTCGCACCAGGGGATGATGGCTCACCACCCGATGCAGTTCAGACCACAGACGGTTAACATCGGAGCTGCGCAAACTCTCGATCCAGTGACCCGCCCGTGCTTGTCGCTCCGCAGCGGCTCGTGTTAAGCGAAGCTCTTCTCTGATAGCGCTCATCGTCGAATCTTTCGTTTGCTTGTTAGTAAGTGGTTTCACGTTAAGTGCCTCGGCGAGCGAGATAGCAGGTGGCAATGGAGGTGGACGCTCTTAAGGCCGAATTCGTGTTGGGAACTGCTGGGAGGCGGCGTCCGCGTGGAAGCCAGGATTTAGCGGGACTTGTCGAGATCTCAGACGATCTTCTCAGGTGGGCCATTCGCTCTGGCCAGAAGGAACGAAACCGATCATTTGCAGAACACTCTTTTAGGCTTGCGCGTGGCTACGTCATGCTCTGTGGCTGCTTTACTCTGCGGAGATTGGAGGTGAAAGCCTGGGATGTTCAATTGACGGGTGCTTTTGCAGCTCAAGGACATGGAGTCTTGGGAGGCTCCCGCGACCAAAACGGATGGTAACAGCAAAGCTAAGATTGAGCAACAAGTTTTTACAACTAGCTGTGAGGGCTGGTTTTACGGGCGTTTTCAGTTAAAACGGTGTAAAAACTTGTGGAACAACGCGCGCATTGCCATTTTCAGAAGGTAATCAAGTTAGAATTCGCGAAGTTTTCGTCACGGTGCTTTGCTCGTCCCCTCCGCTTAAGGATTGTTACCGATGAGAGGTAACGAGGTAATGAGCCGCATACAAAGGGGCACGGAATGAAAAATCCACGCACATACAGCAAACAGAGAATCTGCCCGTCAGAACAACACCTGCTGCAATATTTATCGGCCCCCCTGTCGTCGGATGAAAATGCGAAGGAGATTTGGCAGCATCTGCGCGGTTGCGACTTCTGCGGCGCAGAGGCCGCTCTCCTCTCTAAATATCCGGTTCAAACCGAAAAAGTTACGACGCCGAAAATGCCTGAGGCCCTTCGAGTGCTTGCAGAGGCATTGCTTGCTAATCATCTTCCGCCTATTGCGAGTCTGACGATACCGAACGAGAAGCTCGGTGTCTCAGGTCCCATCCATTAGGACCCATAAAGGCGTTCTATCAACTCTTCGTATTTTTCGTCGATAACTCGTCGTTTGACCTTTAGGGTCGGCGTTAACTCCCCATTGTCTATTGTCAATTCCTCCGGCAGCAACGCGATGCGGCGGATTCGTTCGTATTCAGCGAGGCCGGCCGTTAGAGGTATCAATTCATTTTGCACTAGCTTGATGACATTTGAATCCTGGCTAAGTTCCTCATGACTCGCTGAGATCGATAACTCCTTTGCGCGGAGACTGGCCTTTAGCGCATCCCAGTCTGGTACAACTAAAGCTGCCGGCTGTTTCCTGCCAGCGCCTATCACGATTACCTGATTAACGAGTGCGCTTTGCTTGAGCAGGCTCTCCAGGAGTTGGGGAGCTACGTACTTTCCGTTAGATAGCTTGAACAGATCTTTCTTGCGATCGGTGAGGTGCAAGTGTCCTGCGGCGTCTAAATAACCCACGTCTCCGGTCGCAAACCAACCGTCGTCGATCACCGTTTCGGTTGCGTCCTCATGCTTATAGTAACCGCGCATGATGCTGCCGCTCTTAACCAGGATTTCTCCATCTTCAGCAATCCTCACGTTGATTCCTTCAAAAGGCTTGCCTACGGACCCTACGCTATTGTCATCAGGCCGATTAGCCGACACGATGCAGGTTTCGGTCATTCCGTATCCTTGGAGAATCGGAATGCCCGCAGCGAGAAACGAATAAGACAGAGTTGGCGAAATCGGCGCGCCGCCCGAAACGAAGTAGCGAAGACGACCGCCAACCCCTTCCCGCCATTTAGCGAAAACCAGGCGATTTGCGAGGTTCTGACGGATTTGCAGCATCGGGGGAACGGTTTTGCCTTTGTCCCTTAATTCCGCATACTTCTGTCCCACCTCCAAAGAACGCTGGAACACGCTCTTTCTCCAGCCTCCCGCCGACAAGCCCTTCTTGATAATCCGATGGTAGACCTTTTCGAAAAGACGAGGTACGGCCGTCATGATGGTGGGACGCACTTCGCGCAAATACTCTCCAACCTGATCAAAAGACGCCGCATAGTAAACGGAGACGCCGTTGTAACAGAAAACATAAAAACAGGTTCGTTCGAATATGTGCGAGAGAGGCAATACTGACAGTGCGACGTCAGTAGATTCGATCGGAAGCGCGTCAGATGCGGCGATTACATTGGTCACAAAGTTCATGTGAGTCAGCATGACGCCTTTGGGTGTGCCGGTCGTGCCCGAGGTATAGATGATCGTCGCAAGATCATTTGGCTGAACTGCTTCAGTCAACGCGACGTAGGCTGCCTCACTCTGCTGATCCGTTGCGGCGCCCAAAGCCTCGACTTCCGTTAAGGTCAATGTGCGTTGATCTGCAATCGGACTCTCATCAAAGAAGATAATTCTTTCGAGACTATCAATATCTTCCAGGCCTTTCCGGGCATGCTTGAAGACCCGTTTCCCTGAAATGAATATCGCGCGCGCGCCGCAGTCCTCAAGGATAAAACGAACCTGGTCGACTGCCTGCGTCGTGTAGATCGGAACGTTTACGGCGCCGATGCTTAGAATCGCCAAATCGGTAATTGACCATTCGGGACGGTTTTCCGACAAAAGCGCCACTCGATCGCCAGAGCGAATGCCGAGTTGGGCCAACCCCTTTGCTATGTGATTTACCCGCTGAATGAACTCCTCCGCGGAAATATGCACCCATTGGCCATCGCGCTTGTGATTTAGCGCGTCCGCCTTCGCGTAGCGTCGAATTGAGTTCAGGCAGAATTGGGGCAGCGTGATTGCAGCCGCCGAATTGCCGGTGGCTGCGGAGGAATGTGCGGTGGCAGTAGACGACACTAGCTATTCCCTCCGAATGCATTGGTCATTGCAGCTGTGACTTTCACGGAATATGACTGTAATGAAGATTAAGTTCCTCATCCTCCTTCAGCAAATGTCCGCTGATCATTCACGAAAACTATCCGGCCTCCGCTGACGGTAACGCATTCTGCGGAGTCTCACCTTCTATCGAACTCTGCGAGCGTGACCGCCGCCGTCTATGTTTTCGCCCGGAATCGCGTTCAATTCGAGTGTCCATGGTCGCGAGCGCCGCGAGAACCAGAAAGAGCAAGGTGTTAGACGTGGTATGTAACGTGAAATCAAAAAAGCTGTGAACCAGAACGGCAAAACATCCGGCCAACGCTCCGGTCGAAACTCCCCGTCTGAAATCGTCGCGAGTCTCCCGTCGCGCTAACCCCTGGCGAAACAGGATAAAAAGGAAAAACAGGCCCAACGCACCGCCGACGATTCCCCCATCGGCCAGAACTTGCAAGTAGTCGTTATGCGCTTGTTCCAGTCGGAAGAGGCCGTTGCGGGAATCGTACTGCGAGTACAACACACCATAAGCTCCCATTCCGGCGCCGACAATTGGATGGTGCCTTATGATATCTGTCGTCACCGCCCAAAAATGTGTCCGTCCCGTTGTCGGATCCTCAGCATTGACTGAGCCCAGGAGGCGCGTAAAGACATCAGCGCCGCCCAACAGAACAACTCCTCCCACCAGTACGATCAGAATTCCGGTCGCGAGCGCCAGCCTCTTAATCGCAGCGAAAGCGCGAGTCTTCCGATTCCCCGAGCGGCGGCCGGATTTTGCTCCGCTGGTGATCACGACGAGGAAAAAGAGTTCGGCCACGAAGCTTATCATTCCGCCGCGTGAGTTTGTCATTACCAGAGCAATGCCCATTAACGCGACCGCAAAAATGTACAGCAGTCGCTTCTCACGCTCGACGACTCCAGAAAACAGCAGGCCCAGCGGCACAGCCAAAGCGAGTTCCATGTATCCGGCGAAATGGTGCCGGTTAATGAATGGTCCGAACGCCGTGCTCTGCGGCAGTTCGCGAATCCAGTAGATCCTCGTCGGGCTGCCGATCAGCGATTGAGTGAGGCCAAACATGGCCAGGAGAAACCCAAAGATCGTAATTGTCCTGACCAGGTTTCGCAGACGGCGCGGCGAATCCACGAAGACGAGTGTGGCTGAAAAATAGATAAGCAGGGCTGCTATTTGGACTAGAAAAAACTGCGTCGCATAAGGGTCGGCGGATAAGCTTTTAACGGGATTGAGCGAGAGGTCCGCCGCGCTTGATCCACCCAGTGGCAGTAATTGGATCAGGCCGAGCAGAAAGGCCCCGAGCAGCGTCAACTGCAACAGGTTGCGACTCACACGTAAGGATCGCAAGCGCCAGGCGTCGGCTATCCATAACCCGATTATCGCAACCGCGCCGAACGTAAAAACTGCCAGGGACCAGGAATGCACGGTCCCGTAGGCCAGCGTGGTCAAGACAATCGCGACACACAGGATCAGAAATACGAAGCGACTTGCAAACGTATGTGCGGTCTCAACCTTGGTCCAACGAGCCGGCCTAGTGTGCCGCGGCGTCGTTGCCAGGTTTTGTTCCGGCAACTCGGCCGGCAAGCTGGATATTGAAGTCGTCATACCAGACCGTTCCAAAAATCGGGCAAACTGGATCTTCTCCGCACGAGGCGCGACTGATTCTTAGCCGGATGCCTTCGGTGTTTGCTTTGGTTGTAAAGTCGATCGAAAAAACTCCCCAGTTAACGGTACCTGTGGGAGCCGGAGCGGACGCGCCCAGAACGCCATTGTCGGTTTCATCAACAATCTCAAAGATAGGCGTTCCAGCGCTCCTCATGTCGTCGACGCGAGCGTAATACTGGAGGCGGTAGCGCGTCCCGGGCTGCACTACAATCAGTTGGGAGACCGTGTTGAGCGCAAGAGTCGTGGTCGATTTCAGAATCAAACGCAAACTCCGGCCGCCGCTGTGAAACTGAGCAGAATCAATTGCAGCCTGCGCAGCCGGTATTGACGTGATCTGCCAACCGAATATGCTGGAACCTGCTGCGACCGCCGGAGTTTCAAATCCGCCATTAAAGACTTCATTCACGGCGGGCTTAGTCGTTTCATCGGTTGCCAGTTCTTGAGCGACGCTAATCGCATTTTGAAACCTTTTATTGGCCGCAAATGCTTTTAATAAACTCTCGCCCGTGTCGTGCTGTTCCTTTTTCTCCTGCGGCGTCAGGCTATTCCAAAACCGCAGGGCCTCGTCCAGCTTCTGATTCGAAATAAGGTAGGACGCGAGTTGGGCTCGAAGCTCGGTGGATCCACCCATCGCCCGTTTCAATGCTTCGGAATCGTCGCCCATCACTTGCAAAGCCAGACTGAAGACTTGTGAGCGCAGGGGTTGCGCGCTCTCCGCAGCAAAACGCAATTCCGTAAACGCTTCGTCGGCTCTGCCCGCGCGCAGCAGAAGATTGCCAAGATACCAATGAGGATAGGCGTACGCCGGCGCGAGTGTGATCGCATGCCGCAATGCCGCTTCAGCGCGCGCAACATCTCCGCTGTCTTCCAACGCGCGGCCAAAATCCATCCAGAGACGATAATCCCGGGGCGATAATTCCACGGCCTCTGCAAAATGCTTAGCGCCGGCGTCAAGCGGAACTTTGCCGAAGTCTTTTTGTTCGAGCCGTCCCAGTCGCCAGTGAGTTAAAGGATCCCGGGGCGCCAGGTTAATGGCCACGCGCGCCGAATCAAGTCCGCCATCCTCCACGCTGGGTCCATATTCGGCGACGGTATTGCCCACGTACCAGCGAATAGCAAACCACCCCCCCACTAAAAACAGGATCAGGGGAATGATCAGGAGCACCCGCCGATTGACGGCATGGAGATCGACCAGAATTAGTTCGTTGGAATGCTGGGACAAGATATCGTTTAAGTTTGCCAGTAGGGAAATTAAAGTCGGAATCTCTCAGTACAGAATGGCAACGGAAGGACTAATTCTCGCTTAACAATTCCATCTCGATACGCATGCGCCGTAACGTTATGTGGCGCGACTCGCAATCCTGCTGAATTTGTTTCACCCGCTCCTCGGACAGTCGCGGACTGGAAATCACCACCTCGTCCACGTTTTGCGCAGTGCAAATAGACCCGAGGGAACCGTTGCCGCCAAATACGCGAAGGCCGTGAATCACTTTGCCTTTCTTGTTCGGGTCATCATCCATGAACCCTACCGGCACGTAACGCAGTTCACGATTATTCAGTATTTCTCGCAGGAGCAGTTCGCCGCCATCCCCGGCGCCGTAGATCAGCACCCGTCGGCCGGTGCCCGAATGCGGAACCGGAAGGAATTGGCGAAACAGCCGGAACGCCATGCGGCTGGCGGCCAGCAACATGAACATCACAAATGCATCGATGACAAAGACCGTGCGCGAGAAACCCACGAAACGAAACTTGAACAGAACAATCAATACACAAATGATTGAACCAAGCGCAACCGCCTTCGCGAATACCAACAGATCGTCGATGCTCGTGTAGCGCCAAATCCCGCGGTAAACACCCATGACCAGAAACGCACCCAGCTTAACGAAAACCAGAACCGGAAGCGTGCGTAGAAAAAGTGGCCACGCACTGTTCTGCGATGCGTCGTTGAATTCGATGGCGTAAGAACTCCAGTAGGCCAGCGCTATCAGCAGGACATCGAGCAAGACCTCAAAAACTCGCCGCTTATATGAAAGGTCGACCAGGAAAGCGAAGAGCGGTTTATTCGGCGCCGCCACAGCGTCGGCTTCCTCTTCATATACCTTAACGCCGGCGAGGTAAACGCCCAGCAAAGTCAGCAGCAAAACGATTCCGAGGATGGCAGCCAGACTGACATCCAGGCGCATTTGGCGAACAGACAAAGCCAGCAAACCTGAAAGACCAGCAAAACCGTAGAGCATCCAAACCGCGCGCCGCTCAGACATCCCCAGCGCGACCAGCCGATGGGAAGTATGATCCCGTCCGCCCTGCGACGCGGCGCGACCGGATAGTTTGCGCAAGATGGTTACGAAAGTAGTATCGAAAATTGGAATCAACAGGATCAGAATCGGCACGGCGAGGACGGGAAGGAAACTGCGCGAACGGCCTCCCGATCCGTGTATCAGCGCGGCGCTGGCGAGAAAGAATCCGACGAACATCGATCCGCAATCACCCATGAAGATGGATGCAGGATTCGAGTTATAAACCAGAAAACCGACGAGCGCGGCCGTAAAGCAGCCAACCAGCACCGCTTCCGTCGGCTGCCCGGCCGCAAACAACGCCAGGGTCAAAAAGAAAGATGCGATCGCCGCGATGCCCGCAGCTAATCCATCCATGTTGTCGAGCAGATTAATCGCGTTGGTTATGCCGATGAGCCAGAAAATAGTGATCAGCATGTCCAGCGACGGAAACCGCGTCCATTGCAAACTTACGCCGTAATAGACAACGAACGCCGAACCCATCACCTGCCCGATTAATTTCTGATAGGGCTTGGCGCGAACGAGATCGTCAACCAATCCGACAAGAAACAGGAAGGTGCTGGTCCCAACCACAACCCACACCCGAGGCGTATGCGGAACGAAGAACACGTAGCTCAAGGTCACGCCTGCCCAGATGGCGACTCCGCCCAGCATGGCCGTAGGTTTGCTGTGCCAGCGATCGGATTTCGGCCGCGCCACCACGCCCCAGCGACGCGCCAGCGCCCGCACGACCGGAGTCAGTGCGAGAACGATCACAAACGACGCGACCACCGCGAGCAATTGGGAAACCTTCATCGGCATAGGCAATTTAGAATCAGAAGAGCAAGAAAACTATTCGATCAGCCAGCGCAAAGCAAGCGTCTGACTCCAGGCGCCAATCGTCCGTTCAGTTTCGCTTCTGACTTCGTTAACCGTTATCCGCCGGCAGACGTCCGTTCTGATAATCAATCACACTCGTCAAAATGCCATCCAGCTTCAGTTCGGGCTTAAAGCCGATCAGCGCATTGACTTTGGAAATATCAGGCACGCGCCGTGGCATGTCTTCGAATCCTTCCTCGTATGCTTCATCATAAGGAAGAAAAACGATCTCAGAGTTCGATTGCGTCAGTTTCTTGACCCGCTCTGCCAGGCCCAGGATGGTAATCTCTTCGTTCGAACCGATGTTAAAGACCTTGCCAACCGCATCCGGATGATCGGCCAACTTTATCAGTGCCCCAACAACATCGCCGACATAACCAAAGCAGCGCGATTGCTTGCCATCGCCATAAACCGTTATCGGGCGACCGGAGAGGGCCTGTTTTACGAAAGTTGGAATTACCATTCCGTAGCGGCCCGTTTGCCGTGGGCCAACCGTATTGAAGAGCCGCACGACCACAGTTGGCAGTTTCTTCTCGTGCCAGTAAGCCAGCGCCAGAAACTCATCGATCGCTTTTGAGCAGGCGTAACTCCAGCGTCCCTTGGTGGTGGCGCCCATCACCAGATTGCCGTCCTCGCGAAAAGGAACTTCCGCACTCAGGCCGTAGACTTCAGAGGTGGAGGCAACCAAAACTTTCTTCTTTTTCTTATTGGCCAGGGACAACACGGTTTCCGTACCGCGCACGTTCGTCTCGATGGTGCGCACCGGACTCTCGACAATTAGTTTGACACCGACCGCCGCCGCCAAGTGGATAACTGTATCGACCTGGTCCACTAACTCGGCGGTCACGGGCTGGTTATGAACGCTCTCGATAGTGTAATGGAAGCGTGGATGGTCTTTGAGATGCCGGATATTTTCAATGCTCCCCGTAGAAAGATCGTCGATGACAAACACTTCATCACCGCGCTGCAAATAAGCATCACTTAAATGAGACCCGATAAAACCGGCGCCGCCGGTAATTAGAATTCGCAAAGTTGGAAACTCCCTTCAAACAGCGGCCCGCAGGCCGCGATAAAAACAAACGCACGACTCAGGCGGAAGCGCCTTTGACGCCGTGCTCGAGAACAGCCGATTTCTGACGCTGCCCTAACAATTTCTGGTACAGGTTAGATAAATCGTTAATTAAGCGTTCCTTCGAATAATTCTCAGTAACGAACAGCCGGCCCCGTTCACCGAGATTCCGGCGCAATTCGGGGTCATTAATCAATGCGGCCACACCGGAGGCAAACCCTTCACTATCACCGGGCCGTACCGCCAGCCCTCGTTCGCACTGCACGAACCCTGATCCTTCGGTCACTCTGGAACCCAGAAGATCACACACGCCGCCTACTTCCGTCGCTATCACGGGGCAACTATTTGCCATGGCCTCAATCAGCGTTAAGGGCGTGCCTTCGTTATGCGACGTCAGGGCAACGACATCAAGCGCAGGATAAAAGTTTTCCGGATCGTTGCGGCTTCCCAGAAAAATTACCTGATCACCCAACGACAGCCTCTGCGCCTGCTCCTCGAGCTCGCGGCGCAGATTCCCATCACCCACGATCACAAAGCGCACGCGACTGTCATCTCCGTGACCGCGCGACTTCAGATAGCGCGCCGCCGCCGTCAAAAACATACTGTGATTTTTGATCTCGGTCAGCCGGCCCACAATTCCCACCAGCAACTCCGTTTCAGCGGCGCCCAGTTCAGCGCGCAGAATCCCCCGACGCTGCTGCCAGTTCGCAAAAATTCCGGTGTCAATCCCGAGCGGTATTACAGTAAATTGATCTGCGCGGCCGACATGAAACACTTCATTGATCTCGCGACGCTGCTGTTCGCTTACAACCACGATTCGATCGGTAATCAGCCAGGCAAGCGCGCGTTCGATCTGTAAAAACAAACCGGTCTTGAACCGGCCATAGTAACTATGAAATATGTGCCCGTGATAAGTGTGAACGAAACAACTCACTCTGGGACGGCCGATAAGAGCCCCGGGAGTCAGCCAACGATACAGCAAACCCGCCATTCGTCCCACCGTACCGGCTTTCGCAGTGTGCGTGTGCACCACGTCGGGACGCTCCCGCAGCATCAGGCGAAATAACCGCACCACCGTTAACGCATCTTTCGGAGAAACTTCCCGACTCATCTCGGGAAAAACCAGCGGCTTCACACCCAACTGCTCTGCGAAGTATCCCATGTCATCTTCAGTGGGCGGCACAGTTCCGGCCACCAGCGTTGTTTGGTAGTCAGCGGACTTCATCCCTGCCGTCAGCCAAACGACATGGCGCGCCGGTCCGCCAACATTCAGTCGAGCAATGATGCGCAGAACTTTCATAAGCGCGAAGACCCGAGATTGTGTCTCGGGTGCTTCGTTTTCCCTGCTAACCGCTGGAAGATCCTTATTGGTTTCAGTCTAACGAGCATTCGCCGTCACTCCGGCATTGGTTTCCAATTCAAGCCGGTTGGCGCCGGTTTCCGCCACCAGATTCGACGCGTACAGCAGACTTTCAAAAGTGCCCGCATCGGACCACCAACCTTCAAGCTCGTTCCAGGTTAGTTCCTTCCGATCGATGTAAGCGTTGTTGACGTCGGTGATTTCCAGTTCTCCGCGTCCCGAAGGTTTCAGCGTTCGGATGATGTCGAAAACCTTCGCATCGTACATGTAGATACCGATGACCGCGTATTGCGACTGCGGCGACTTTGGCTTTTCATCTATACGAACCACGTTCGCGCCTTCGATGACCGGGACGCCGAACCGTTGGGGATCGGGCACTTTCTTAAGCAGGATTTTTGCCCCCGACGGCTGCTGGCGGTAGGCCTCAGCGGCATCACGAACGTTGCCCTGAATAATGTTGTCCCCGAGGATCACGCAAACCGGATTGCCGGCCGCAAAATGTTCGACCAGTCCGAGAGCTGCCGCAATTCCGCCCTCGCCTTCCTGGTAAGTGTAGTTCAGATGTTTCAAACCAAAGGCTTTGCCGTTCCCGAGTAATTTAAGAAAGTCGCCGGCGGAGTTTCCGCCCGTGACAATCATGATGTCCGTTATGCCCGCATTAACCAGAGTCTGAATGGGGTAATAGATCATTGGCTGGTCATAGACCGGCAACAAGTGTTTGTTGGTGACGGAGGTCAGCGGCCGCAATCGCGAACCAAGTCCTCCTGCTAAAACGATGCCCTTCACTTAATCCTCCTCGACCATCAAAGCTCGGCCCACACCTTGATTGAGTCTCCCAAATGGCTCAAGCGCAGAACTCCGTTGGCTAGTTTCTTAACGGCCCGCCGGGGTCCGCTTTTGGCCAAAGCCTCGTTCAAATTGCTACCGCTGTTGACGCGCTCGGTAATGGCGGCATCGGTGTCCGCTTGCAGAAATTCATCGCGATGGAATAACGCCTGCCACAACTCAAATGGATTGACGCCCTGCGTATCCAAACGAACTCGCTGGAAACCGGAACGATGTAGCAGGCGGCTGATGCCCTTCCGGGAAAACAAGTGTAAATGATCCGGGCTGACGGTGGTCCAATTCAATCCCAACATGCGCGCAGACAGCCCACCGATGTTCGGGGTCGTCGCCCACAACAATCCGCCGGGCCGCAGAATGCGCGCAATCTCAGCGACTACTCGGCCGGGATCCTCGACATGCTCCAATAACTCGCTGGCTATCACGACGTCGAAATAGTCGTTCGCGTATTGGGCCTCCACCAGATCGCCGCAAAATACTTTGAAGCCCTCGGCGCGCGCATGCTCTGTCGCCGTGCGGGAAATCTCTACGCCCTCTGCTGCCCAACCCGCACGCGCCGCTGCGCGCAACATGACCCCAGATCCAAATCCAATTTCGAGCAACCGGTTTGCTTTTCGGTAACTGGAGAATCCGGCTACGATTTCCTCGACGCGCTGATGGATAAACTCTGAAACCGAAAGATTCTCATGAGTGTAGTACGCGTCGTAATCCATCGCTTCCGCCGCATCAGGCAGGCGTTCAACGTACAACGTGCCGCAGCCCTCGCAGGTGATCATCATTTCAAAATTATGCTTCGGCCCTCGCTTCCGTCCGCGTTGGGAACCACAAGCGGGACAGTTGCGGGCGCCGGAATCCTGATTGGCCGCTACCATAAATTCATTGCCGATACTACGGATCAGATGCCAACGACGGCTCGCTCTAATCGATGAACCGTTGAAACCACAACTCCAGCATCAGCAGTGTCCAAAGCTGGTGCGCATGGTCTCTCTTGCCTGCCACGTGCTCGGTGACGATGCGCGAAACCTCTGCGGGCGCAAACAAGTCGCGTCCCAAAGACTTTTCGGAAAGCAGCGTTTCTTGCAGGAAACCTTTGAGGCGGCCGCGAAACCAATGGCCAATAGGAACTCCAAAACCCATTTTGGGCCGGTTCAAATTCTCGGCCGGCAGAATCTTTTTCAAAACATTCTTCAGCAGATACTTCGTCGTCAGACCTCGTATCTTCAGGTTTTCCGGCAAACTGGCGGCGAACTCAATCAGATGATGATCGAGGAACGGCGAGCGCGCTTCCAGCGACACCGCCATGCTGGCGATGTCGACCTTTACCAGCAGGTCGTTGGGCAGATACGTCATGGTATCCGTCAGCAGCGCCGCGTCAATGATTCCCGACCCGTTGGCCTTGGCAAACCATGGCGCCAGAATTCCGGCGGTGTTCAGGGTTTTGGTTTCTTCAAGAAAACTTCGTGAGTAGAGTCGCGCTTTTGCCGCTTCATCAAACGAACTCACCCAGCGCAGATAGCGCTCAACCTTGGGTAGCGAGGCGGCGCGAATGAACCGCTGGGCTCGCGCAACCGGATCCCGGCGGCTATCGGAGAGCGGCAACATGTTGACTGCGTTTTCGACGACGTGTTTTCGCAAAATCCCGGGTAGGTGCCGATACTTCTCCGCCAGGTTCATCGCGGCGTAGCGTTCGTACCCGGCAAAACACTCGTCGCCACCGTCGCCATTCAGCGCCACGGTCACGTAACGCCGCGTCTCTTTTGCCACGTAATAAGTAGGAATGGCGGAAGAGTCGGCATAGGGCTCGCCATAATGCTCGACCAGGGTAGGCAAGACTTCGAGCGCGTCGGGGCGCACGATGAATTCATGATGGTCGGCGCCGATGTGTTCGGCTACGCGCCGCGCATGATGTAGTTCGCTGAAATCCTGTTCTTCGAAACCGATCGAGAAGGTCTTCACCGGCGCCGCGGATTCTGCCGCCATCAATGCCACTACGGCGCTGGAATCGACGCCGCCGGAAAGGAACGCTCCCAGTGGCACCTCGGACATCAAACGGACACGGACAGAGTCGCGCAGGATTTCCACTACCCGCTCGCCCGCCGCTTCTTCACTGAGATCGGTTTTGTGGGAAAAGTCCGGCTGCCAATATCTTTGCGTTTCGACTTCGCCCGCGCGCCAGCGCAGCCAATGACCGGGCTCCAATTTTTTGATCGCGCGATAGGCAGTCAGCGGTGCGGGAACACAAAGAAAGGAAAGGTAATGGTGAATCGCTTCGAAGTTAATGTCACGGCTAATTCCCGGATGCAGCAATAGTGCCGTGAACTCCGAACCGAAAACCAGATCGCCGTTGACCTGGGCGTATAACAGAGGCTTTTTCCCGACGCGGTCGCGGGCCAGGAACAACTCCTGCCGGCGTTCGTCCCAAATAGCGAACGCGAACATGCCGCGAAGATACTTCGGACAGTCGACGCCATAACGATCATAGGCGTGAATGATCGCTTCGGTGTCGCTATCGGTATGGAATTTGTGACCGAGCGCTTCCAGATCGCGGCGCAACTCGAGGTAGTTATAGATCTCGCCGTTAAAGACTATCCAGGCAGAGCGATCGTGATTGGGGATGGGCTGCTGTCCGCCCTTGAGATCGATGATCGCGAGCCGGCGCATGCCCAGGCCCACGCCGCCATTGAAGTAAAAACCGTCCTCGTCCGGGCCGCGATGCTTTATTGCCTCGCACATGCGGGACACGAGGGTTTGGTCAACCTGAGCTTCACCGCTCTGAACTATTCCGACAATCCCACACATGTTTCAGTTGGTTGCACTTCTCGTGGCCGGCTGTTTATCTCTTTTCGCTGGTTACTGCCGGGCTAGCGGCCTGGAAGGTCGGCTTCACCCCGAAATCTCGCGGCGCTCTCATCGGTGGGATAATTCGCTCCGGCATTCCCGCCGCCTTCGCTTCTTCGCGCTTACGTTTTTTGTCTTCCCGCCGCTCCTTGAACAGCACCATGCCGACTGCGACAAAAATAAAATAGAAGACCAGCAACTGCGCTCGCTGGCGATAAGCGGTGCCGACGTTTCCCTGGAAAATTGAATATCCCAACGTCAACAAGGTTGTGAACAATAGAATCGGCGACACGCGCCGCAATCTATGTTTGATGGTGAACCATAAGCCGAGGATCAGCAGCGGGAAACATCCCCACCAGACAATCATCTCGGGCAAAGTGATCATCGATCGCACCGAAGTGAACTGCCACGGCAACGGAGCAAACATCAAGTAGAACACTCCGATCGGAATTGCCGCGAGTGCGCCCTGCGTCGTCGAAACGTCAACATCTGCGGCAAATCCAGACCCGGCCGATCGCGCCGCATCCAGGCGGCTGCGCTGAACTACCTTTAGATCTCCGAAGGCTTCGTATTGGCGACTGGCGTAGCGCGTGATGCCCAAATACGTCATCGCCAACCCCATGAGGATCACCACGATGAATTGCCGCGTAAAGCTTTTGGCCGAGAAGGATCGCATACCGATCACGAACGCGCCCACGATGGCGGCCGTCACCATGTAAAAGATGTAAAAACGGAGGGTCAGCACACAGAGCACCGAAGCCAGCAGCAGGACCATGTATTTGACGCTGAACTTCTCACCTATTTTGAGCGTGCAAAACATCGCAATCACCAGAAGGAAAACGATCGGACCGTCCTTCAATGCCTGCGAAGACCAAAGCACCATTGATGGGTAGAAGGCGACAAAGATCCCGGCGATTCTGGCAACCCTCTTATTATCGAAAAGATGTTCCGCGATGCGATAGACAATTATCGCAGTTGCCGCGCCCAGCACGGCGTTGAAAAGCTGTACGGCGAAATTGTTCCGTCCGACCAACTCATAAATCACTGCAACCACGTAGAGCATTCCCCATCCGCTGCCGCCGCGGTAATTGAACTGCTCTACATAAGTCCCGTAGAGTGCCCGGCCGTGCCACGACAAACCCAGGGCCCAACCATAAAAATCGTACGTGTCGGAATCTCCGCCAAAAAATTTCTCCAGTCCGTAAAAGACAATCAGGGTCGCTACGAAGATCCTGGTCACGATCGCGCCGACAAACAACCGCACCAGAAACTCGTTTTCGCGATCGAACCGCCAAATCGCCACCCCGCCAATGAGCCCCAGCAGCAGACACAGCACCACCGCGGGTGGCCCATAGGTGGGCACCAGGAACGAAGCGGCCAGGCACGCAACGAGCAGAAGAACTGTTAGAACGGCATTCATAACTGACTAACTTACTCCCCTGGGATCCATCCACTTCACAAGACAGGGTGTTTAACTAAATCTCATCAGGTAAGTCCCGGCGCGTCTTTCGCGTGATCAGGAACTGGTCTTCTTCGCTTAAAGGTCTGATTGCCTTTGCCGGAACCCCGCCGATCAGAAACTGTTCATCCAGCAGCGGCTTAGTTATGACGGCACCAATTCCCACGATGCTGCGCGAAGGTATTGCGCCCCCGGGCGCGACCCGAATTTCCGAGCCAATATAAGCAAAGTCGCCAATCTCAATCGGCATGGTTCGCTGCCGGTTATGGGTCCAAAGCGACGAGTTACGCCCGCCGAGGATCGTGCGCTTCCCGATGCTTACCCGGTCCGTAAAATCAATCTTATGTCCCGTGGTAATGATACTACCATCGCCCAGCAGAAATCTGGGCTCAACCGGATTTACCACCTCGGGATCGGGGATCGAGTTTATCTCGTTCAAACGAATCACCTCTGCGTAGCGACCGAGGCTGATTTCATCACCCCCGCGAAAAACGTTGAGGTGACCAATCCGCGCGTGATCCCCGATTGAAAGTACTTTTACGCGGGTAAAAACATTCAGGTGGCCGATGCGCACGTCGTCCTGAATCTCGCATTTTCCCGCATCAATTATGCTCAGCCCGATCCGGACGCGCTTCCCGATGCGATAACCGAAAAACGCGCGGTACGCCGAACGTTTCAAAAACGATGGTAGCAACGCGATCACTGCCAACGTAAGGAGCTTGAGTTTTCCGGTTCCGTGCATTTCCACGTCCAAAGTCCAAAGTCCAATGTCCAACCTCCAATGTCTGCTGGCCGGTCGGTTTAGGCCGGCAGTAATCGATACGCAGAGACTTTGGACTTTAGACCTTGGACTTTAGACATTTCGCTATCGCACCAGTTGGCGCGATTCCAACTCGGCAGTAGCAACTGCTACCTGATCGTTGGCCGTTTGCCCTTTCACCCAATCCAATAGCTCCGGAACGCCGGTTTCGATTGTGACTCTGGGGCTGTAACCCAAAAGTTCTCGAGCGCGCGAGATGTCGGCGATGCAGTGCCTGATATCACCTTCGCGGTATTTGCCGACAATTTCCGGCGGCAGGTTCTTGCCCAGGCCTTCGCTCAGGAGCCCGGTGATCTTGTTAATCGAAGTCGCAATGCCGGTGCCGATATTCAAGGCCTGGTAATCAGCCTTGTCTGTTTCCAGGGCTAACAGGTTGGCCTGCACGATGTCGCTTACATGCACGAAGTCTCGCGTCTGCTCGCCGTCTTCGAAAATCACGGGGGGCTGATCGTTCAAGAGTCGTGATGAAAAGATCGCACACACGCCGGTGTAAGGATTAGACAGCGCTTGCCGTGTACCGTAAACGTTGAAGTAACGCAAAGCCACGGCGGGAATTCCGTAAGCCCGGCCAACCACCAGACAGAACTGTTCCTGATCCTGCTTCGTCACCGCATAAACTGAAGTGGGAAACAATGGTTTGTCTTCAGAAGTTGGCTGGGGCGACAATGGTGCGCCACAACGCGAACACTCCAGCTCCCAGCGCCGCTCCAGCAACTGTTGCGTAGGCCGTAACTGTGGATAAACGGTCCCGCAGGCGTTGCAGACATAGGCGCCTTCTCCGTAGATCGACATCGAAGAGGCAACCACCAACTTGCGAATTGTCGGCCGGTGCTCGACCAGTGTTTCCAGCAGCGCGGCCGTACCCATGTCGTTGGCGCGCACATACCGCTGTATCTCGTACATCGACTGGCCCACGCCGACCTCGGCCGCTTCGTGGTAAACCGCGTCGATGCCCTCAAGTGCTTTTTTTAAGACTTCGGTATCGCAGACGTCGCCGTGGATAAATTCCGCGTCCGGATGCAAATACTGGGGCGCATTTCCGGCATGAACCTGGGAAACCAGCAAATCCAAAACCCGCACGCGATGCCCTGCCGCCACGAGGGCGTCAACCAAATGGGACCCGATGAAACCGGCGCCGCCCGTTACCAAAATGTTCAATGATTCCATGTAATCCTAACCTGTTATCGTCGCTAACCTCTGGAAGGAAGCGCGTTCTTTTCGTTACTCATTCTCGGTTTTTCGGTGGCCTTCAAACCATGCCTGACCGACTCCAAAATCTTGTAAACACGTGGCGCCTGCACTTTCGCCGAATACTCGCTTTCGACTGTAGCGCGCCCCGCTTTCCCAAGTGTCTTCCGCAGCTCCGCCGATCGCAGCAACTGCGTAAGCTTGGTGATCCACTCGTCCTCGCTCGCGGCAATCATGCCGTTCTCGTCGTCCTTAATGATGTCGATGTTCACTCCCACCGGCGAGCAAATCGTGGGTATTCCCAGCGCCATATATTGCAATGCTTTCAACCCACACTTGCCTTTGCTCCAGCGATCATCCGGCAAGGGCATGATGCCGATGTCGCCGCACGCCAGATCCTCCACCTCACTGCGCGCCCTCCAGGGCATCGCCTCCACATCCACGCCGTCCAGCTTGTAAGTCGGTGTGCCAATCACGCGCAGGCGAAAATTTTCCTGCTGCGCCAAACGCTGCAACGCGCCGCGCAAAGTGTCCAGGTGTTGGACCGTGCTGTAGCTGCCGCTCCATACAATCAATGGCGGCCCCGCGTTGTCAGCGCGATCGGAAACCACATACTTGTCCGTGTCGATTGTCGTGGGAACGATCGTGACGTGATCGTTCACTTTCTTCGCGTAGTCGGCGAGGAACTGATTACCGGCCATCACATGCGAAGCCAGCCGGCAGATTGTTTTCGTTTTTGTCGGTTGTTTCAGGTAACTGAGATAACGATTCGCAGGGCTGACGTACGGAACGAAGATAGCGTCGTCAAAGTCGAAGATCAGCGGCACGCCGGCGCGATGGACCCAACGCTCAAATACCGGGGGCCCGAGCAGCGAAGCCTCGCGAAACACATATACCAGATCGTAATCCCGCACTGAGCGCAACAGCGAAATCCGCCGTTGAAACGCACGGCCCACCAGGCGCAGTTTCTCCTTAATATTTCCGGCGGTGTAAAGCACGGCATGCAACTCTTCGTCTTCGAAGGCCGCGTAGGTTATGTCGACGCCATGCTCTTTTAGCAGCGGATCCCACTGTTCCAGCCGAAACCGCTGACCCGGGGACGTATCGAACAAACTTGGAACTACGGCAAGTAAACGCATATCAAACTTCATGGAGACGCTAATCCGTCCCCCTCCCGCTATCCCTAAATGCTTCCTCGCAAAGAACCTGCAACTATTAAACAAACACGCAGGCGAACGCAAGCCGCCCGCTATCAATTGGAGGGACGGCGCTCCGTGGCCGCCCCCTTAATTTGCAGTGCGGTGGGAAGCGTAGTGCGACACCGCTTTGGATGCTTTATCCAAACATTATCGTTTAGAAAGCAATCCAAAGCGCCGTCCGCCGCTTCGCTCTGCCGGCGCACTCCAAATGGGGCGGCCACGGAGTGCCGCCCCGACAGTGCTCTCTGACGTACGGCGTCATTCTTTGCCGAGTACGTCCTCGTAAAGTTTGGCGTAGCGCGACAGGCCCACACCCGTAACGTCGAATAAACGCAAGGCCACGTCCCGCATGCGGCGCCGGTTCCCTTCAACGTCTTCCAGTTGGACCAACACAGTCTCAATTGCCGTTTGGTAGGCTTCGCGAGTGAAGTCTTCGACGAGGGCACCGGCGCCTTCTTCGGTTACCAGCGCATCGGAATCGCCAATCCCCGCGTTCATGATTACGGGCAGACCGCACGCCAGATATTCCGCGACCTTCGTGGGCGACGTAGCGAGTTTCGATAGCCCGGGCTTGAAAAAAGCCACGCCCATGTCGCTGGCAGAAAGATACGACGCCACTTCCACAGGCTGGACCGATTTGATCGTGTACTGACTCTCGTCGATGGCCCGGACGCGAATCAGATTTTTGATCAACTCCGGATCTCCCTGCGTCAACCAAAGAAAATGTGCGTCGGGTCGTTGCTTCAATAGCGCGAGAAACAAGTCCGCCATCATGTCGCTTAGGTACCAACTGCCAATCGAGCCGCTGTACACAACGACAAAGCGACCGTCGAGTCCCAACTCTTCCCGTCGCTGCAGCCGATCTTGTTCGCGAAAGGCGAAACGCTCCAAATCGGTGCAGCAGGGGATTACCTGCCGATTGACCTGGCGGCCGCGAAGTCCGTCCCATTCGCGAATCACGGGCCACAGTTTGTGCGTCAGGGTAACGATCCCATCGGTAGCAGCAAGCGCCTTGCGCTCCATGAGTTTGGTCGAGCGATAATAAAAACTGCCGGGACTCCAGTGTGCGGCGTCGACATATTCTTCGCCCATGAGCCCGCGAATATCGAAGATCATTTTCACGCCGAACATTTTTTTCAGCGTCAGCGCGATCGCAGCCGGGATGTAACCGCGCGCGTGAATCATCTTGATCTTGTGCCGCCGCATGATCGAGGCGCCGAAGCGGACTCCCGCGGCCATGTCATACATCGTCGCCGGCAACGAAGGGCTCTTGTGATAACGGAGGTAATGCCACTCGATGTCATGGCTGGCCAGCGTCTGTTTCAATTCCCTGCACCGCTCGATTCCTTCCGGAGTGAAAGCAACTTCGCGCTCATAGCTGAGCAGGGTAAATCGCACACCCTGAGTGCTCAGCTCCCGCAGGTAAGGAATCACCTGGCTCTGGCCCAACGGATCGAGCATGCCGTTATAAGAAATGTAAAGTACACGCTTTCCGCTAATTGTCATTGGAAGTGTTACGCCTGTTCAGTTACAAAAACTTTATCAAAGAATAGCCAACTCACGCTGCCTGCAAGCGCCGCGGCGTCAAGGGTGGCAATGATAGGAAGCAGCAACAAAAGTCTCCGCGCGTTACGTGTAACCCCAGCGGGATAGTGCCGCCGATTCCGTCGCAGCGCAGTGACGCCGCGCGCGGCCAGCAACAGCAGCCAAAACAGCAACGGCACGATTAGCCATCTCGCTCCGAGAAAAATTGCCGGCAGCGCCAGCACGGTGACCAGCAAGTAATAACGCAAAATCGCAGCTTGCCAATCTCGCCATAAACCGGCCCGAATATTATGCCGGGCATAAGTCAGAAAGCGCTTGAAGGTCAGTCCCAATGTTGGTTGAATGTTCCAGCGCACAATTGCGCGCGGCTCGCGCGCCTCTTGAAAACCCGCTCGCTCGATCGCGTTCATAAAAAGAATGTCTTCAGCCGAACGCAAACCTTCGGGAAAACCCCCGGCCGCTTCCCACACTTTGCGTCGCATCAGCGAAGAAGCAATAAACCTCGGGCGAATAATCACACCATCAATTTCTGTGGGCGCCGGCACATACGCAATCGCCGCGCACTCTTTGAAGAAACTGTCGATAATGGGCTCCCACGCCCCGTAAACAACATCGGCGCCGGTAACTTCCGCCCGCTGCATCAATGTTGCCAGCCACTCTTGGACGGGTTCGATACCGCCGTCGATGAACGCCAACCATTCTGACGAAGCAGCGGCGGCCGCCAGATTGCGCCCCCGTCCCGGCAGCGCGGCTCCGGCCCGCACCAGATTTATTGGTTCGCCACGCTTGATGTATTCGTCAATGATCGCCGTAGTCGCATCGGTCGAACCTCCGTCGGTGATCACGATTTCATCCGGAGCTCGCGTCTGCGCCAGCAACGATTCCAGCAAAGCCCGGATTGACTGTTCTTCATTGCGAACGGGAACGATGACACTAACTTTCATTCGATTGATTTTGAACAACGGTCTGGACTAAGCGGTGCGCTGCACAGGCGAGTGTTCATTCAAGGGCCGCAGCCATCTCTGGCCCAACGTCGGGCTTGGTACAAATATAGAAATGCTCCCGGACAATTCCGTAACGCTCCAGGTCAGCCGCAGGAGGTTGATAATCAATCGCCCTTACGCGAAAGCCGCTCTCGCGAAGGCGATCTGCAAAATCATCGCCGTACAGCCGCCAATGACCTGATTTAGTCAGATTACAGAAACCATATTCTTCGGTGGCCGGTCCTGAATTCATGGGAACGGAAACAACCAACTCGCCATTTCCCGGCCGCAATACCCGGTACAACTCCCTGATCGCCGCCCGGTCATCCTCGATGTGTTCCAGCACATGATGGCACCAGAGCAAGTCAACGGCACTGGTGGCAATCGGCAAATGTGTCAGGTCACCGAGCAGGTCACGACCTCGCATCGTTTCAATATCAATCCGATAAATCTTCAGCTTGTCAGTGTTCTGCCAAAGTGCAGCGAGCGCACCTTCGGCTGCAAAAATCAAAGCAACGCCACTACGATCCTGCAAAGGGTATTCACGACTTAACCAGAGATAAAAAGCCCGGTGGCGCCCATGACTGTCGCACCGCGGACAGACTGCGTTCGGAAAGCGGTAGCCAAGCTCAATGTAGTCGTAAAATCTCCGGCCCTTCCAGCCGCAACACGGGCAGGTGAGTTTTTCCGGCAGTATTTTATTGGCGAGATCTGCGTTAACCCTGGCCCAGCCCACACGCCAGAACAGACGCGTGGCATCGACTGCGCCGTGCTGCTTAACTTGTCCGCGGTACCACTGCAACATCAGTTCTAATACAAACCAGGGCTGCACCCAGAACGTTGCAGCGCGCTGAAAACCGGCCTCAAATCAAAAGAGGGACACTAGCCTACTGAACGGCGCCTTTGCAAGCCGCCTCATTCCGGCCCGTTTCCCTCGCGGGTGTCGTTATGGGCGACCGGCTTGCGCCGGGACAGTTGCCGCACGCATCCCCAGAACAATTTGCTCGTCAGACCCTCCGGGTAAGTCAGCGCTGCCTGCGTTAACAATTTGCGCGCTTCGGAGACCCGGCCTTCACCGCTTGCCAAATATGATTGCCGCAGCAAACGAGTCGAGCGCACCCAGCGTCGATCCGATCCTTGCAAACTGCCCTCGTAATGTTCAGCGCTGCGATCGAACTCTTCATCAAAGAGGTTGCGATCGGACATTGTTTTGCTGATGGCGTGCCAACGATAGGCGGCCACCGGCAATGGCAAATGTTCGCAGCGATATCCTTTCAACAGCAACCGTACATAGAGATCGTGATCGAAATCATACCGCCAGCTTTCATCGAACCCGTTTTCCATCAACGACCGCTTCCAGAACATTCCTGGCTGGGGCGCTTTGTAGGCCCACGACAGACAATGTGCGGCCGACGCCGGGACGCGCGTGTGAATTAGTTCTGACTTGTGTCCCGGACCGAACATAATCGTATCGCCGCACAACCATTGGCATTCAGGATGTTCCGCAAAATACTCCGCTACGGCGTCAAACGCCCCGGGCAAATACACATCGTCACTGTTGATGTAGGCGAAGACGTCGCCAGTCGCTCGCGCCAGTCCTTTGTTTATCGCATGCACCTGACCGCGATCTTTTTCACTGGTCCAGCAGGCCAGCCGATCGGCGTAGCGTTCAATGATGCTAAGGCTTTGATCGTTGCTGCCGCCGTCCATGACGATGTATTCCAACGAGGCATATTCCTGATCCAGCACTGACCGGATAGTCTGCTCCAGATACTGCCCCTGATTAAATGAGGGCGTGACTATACTGATTTTAAGCGGCATCGTTATTACAACTGTCGCACCTGATCCAAATCTGAAGAAGTACGACCTACGTGAAGAATTTGCGGATCACCTGCACGACGTACGTCTGCTGTTCCAGCGTCAGCTCCGGGTAAATGGGGAGGGCCAGCGTCTCGCGCGCCGCCCGTTCCGCTTCAGGAAAATCACCCTCGCGATATCCGAGATAGGCGAAGCACTCCTGCAAGTGCAACGGCACGGGATAGTAAATCTCAGTTCCCACGCCATTGTCGTTGAGGTGCTCTCGCAACTGGTCCCTTCCGGTGCCAATGCGAATCACGTATTGATTAAAAATGTGCCGGCCGCCGCTACGGACGAAAGGCAACTGGATCTCTTCTGCAAGTCCGGCGTCCAGAAACAGCTGCTCATACTGCGCTGCATTTCTCCGGCGCGCTTCGGACCAGTCATCGAGAAACGGAAGCTTCACGCGCAGGATCGCTGCCTGGATCGCATCCAGCCGGCTGTTGAGGCCAATCAAGCGGTGATGATATTTACGCTCCTCACCGTGGACCCGTAACATGCGCAAACGCTCGGCGTGTTCCACATCATCGGTAACGATCATTCCACCGTCGCCAGCCCCGCCCAGATTCTTCGAAGGATAAAAACTGAAACACCCCATCGTACCCATCGATCCGGCACGCCGGCCCTCATCTTCAGCGCCAATCGCCTGGGCGGCATCCTCGACGAGCGCAATTCCCTCTCGCCCGCTGACTTCATTCAGCGCGCGCATGTCGGCGCACTGGCCGTACAAATGGACCGGCATGATGGCCCTGGTACGTTCCGTAATCGCGCCGGCGACAGCGTCAGCCTGCAGGTTATAAGTAATCGGATCAATATCGACAAAAACCGGCCGGCCACCCAAACGAGTAATTGCCGCGACAGTCGCAAAAAAACTGAAGGGCGTGGTTATGACTTCATCATCTGCACTCACGCCGGCGGACTGCAATGCCAGCAACAATGCGTCAGACCCGGAAGCACAACCAATCGCGAACCGCGTCTGGCAATACTCTGCAATTTCATTTTCCAGCGCCGCTACTTCAGCTCCGAGGATGAAGCGCTGCGCATCCATCACTCTTTCGATCGCTTGCAGCATTTCAGCGCGCAGCGGCAGGTATTGAGCATGCAGATCAAGCAGCGGTATTTTCATTCGGTGTGGGGCGCTTTAAAAACTGATCGCGCGGCCGCCTTGTTTGATTGATTGCTGCGCCGCTTCCAACAGGCGCACCACACGCAACCCGGCTGCTCCATCAGTCAGAGGCGGTCGCGTTTCCTGAATAGCTTCCAAAAACTCATCGCAAACGTAACGCAGCGCTTCCGTCGGATCGAGTTTCGGCGCCCAGACATCGCCGGTGCGGTAGCTCACCAGTGTTTGATAAGCCGCTTCCTTGTCCCCGTCGCCGCGTGTGGAAGTAACGCCCTTGTCATAAACGCGGACTTTCTCAGTCGGCTCAATGTCGTCGTACAAAATCATTTTGCGCGTGCCGGCAATCAAGGTGCGGCGAATTTTGACGGGCGAGAGCCAGTTGAAATGAAAGTGGGCGATAAATTCGTCGGCGAACTTGAGCAATACGTAAGCGATGTTTTCGATTCCCTGCTCAATGTGGCAACTGCCAATGGCGCTGAGCCCCTGCGGCGGGCGCCCGATGATGTAGTCCATGATCGACAAATCATGCGGCGCCAGGTCCCATACAACATTGATGTCTCTCTGGAACAGGCCGAGGTTGATGCGATTGGAATCGAAGTAAAGAAGTTCTCCCAGATCGCCACGGTCAACGATCTCTTTGATCTTGCGCACCGCGCCGGTGTAAACGAACGTGTGATCGACCATCAAGGTCAGACCGTTCTGCGCTGCCAAATCAATTAACTCTTCGGCTTCGCGCACGCTGGCCGTCAAAGGCTTTTCAATCAGGACGTGCTTGCCGGCTTGCAACGCTTGCCGGGCAATCGGGAAATGTGTAGCCACCGGCGTGGCAATCACCACGGCGGCGATGCCCGGGTCCTTCAGAAGTTCCGCATAATCATAGGTGGCGCGTGCGGCTGGATAGCGGCGTCCAATTGCGGCCAGCCGAGCCGTGTCCAAATCGCAGATCGCGCGCACTTCGGCCGCCTCGCTTTCCGCGAAGTTTCGCAGCAGGTTGGGGCCCCAATAGCCACAGCCGATCATTCCGATTGTCGTAGTTTTCATGAGCCAGATTGCGCCGGCGGGCCATTCGGCGAGATTACGCGCGCCGGGTTTCCCACGACCATCGCATGCGCGGGAACGTCACGGGTAACCACGGCGCCGGCGCCCACGATGGCGCCCTCGCCGATGCTCAAGTTGCAAAGGATCACGGCGCCGGAACCGATGCTGGCGCCCTTTCGAACAACCGTCGGCTGAACGGTCCAATCGTCCTCGGTTTGTAACGAACCGTCCGGCTTGGTCGCGCGGGGATGTTTGTCGTTTATGAAGATGACGCCATGGCCGACGAAGACTTCATCCTCGATGGCGACGCCTTCGCAGATGAAGGTGTGGCTGGAGATCTTGCAGTTGCGTCCGACGCGGGCGCCTTTTTGAATCTCGACGAAGGATCCGATCTTGCTGCCGTCGCCGATCTCGCAACCGTAAAGATTAACGAAGTGGTAGATAGAAACGTCGCGCCCGAGTTTTACGTCGGAGGCGATCACGCAGTGCTGTCCCGGCATCAGTTCGAACCGCGCGCCGCCGCGCCTTCAGCTCCGCCGCCGTCTGCGTCGCCGTCACCTTCGCCGTAGTAATACTTGGAGTAGTAGCCGTAGTAATAATCTTCGGCTTCAATCTTCACCTTGTTCAGCACTACGCCGAAGATATGGGCGCCGACATCAACGAGCTGTTGTTTGGCGCGGCGCACTACGGCGCGGGAGCTGTGCCCGCCGTGCACGACCAGGATTACTCCGTCGACCAGGGTCGAAAGGATGGCCGCATCCGTGAACGAAATGCAGGGCGGCGAATCAACGATGATGTGCGCAAACCGCTCACTCAATGCAGCGAGCACTTTTCGCATTTCATCAGAGCCCAACAACTCCGCCGGATTCGGCGGGACCGGACCGGAAGTCATGACCTTGAGGTTCGGCAGCTTTTCATAAGCCTGCATCAAGCCATCCATATCGGATTCCCCCGACAGGCAATTCGTAAGGCCGTGAGTGTTCGGCATCCCGAAGTGGGTATGCAGGCGCGGTCTCCGCAGATCGCAATCGATTATCAAAACGTCGGCGCCAGTCTGGGCCAACATCACTGCAGTGTTCACTGCCGTAGTTGTCTTACCTTCTGAGGGCTGGCTGGACGTAACCAGGATAGTGCGCGGCGCCTGCCCGGCCGTGGAAAGCAAGAGTGAAGTTCGCAAGTGCCGGTACGATTCAGCCACTGGCGAACGCACGTCTTCTATCAATGCCAGCGCGGTACTGTCGGAGGGCGGCCCCGCTGCTGCCCCTTTCAATCGCGGCTTTTCGGTGCCGCTATCCGGAATCAAGGCCAGGGCCGGCAGGTGAATATAACGATCGACATCGTCAACGGTCTTCACCGAATCATCCAGGAAGTCGAGCAGGAAGGCGAGCCCGACGCCGGCGGCAAACGACAGGAAGAAAGCGATAATGATGTTACGAAAACGGGCCGGGCCGATCGGCGAGTGCGGATAGCGACTCGGCGTTTCGATGCTGACCTCGTTAGGCCGGTCAGCCTTGGTAACATCAAGCTCTTTTTTCCGTTGCAACAGCGTATTGAGATACTGCTTGTTCGTCTCAATCTCCTGGCTGATTGCCGTCATGTCAATTTTGTCGCGGGTCTGCTGGGTGGTGGTCCCTCGCTGCGAGTTGTACGCAGAACGCAGACTGTTTTCTTTCGACTGGGCAGCTTCGTACCGCGATTTCATCGCCGCAATCAGCTCCAGCGGCGCCCTGGCCACTTCATCCTCGAGCGGCTTTAACGAGGCATCAATCTTTTTGACTCCCGGCCACTCGTCCGTAAAAGTTACGCGCATGTCTTCGCGCTGTTCTTTCAGTTTCGAAATCCGCTCCTTGAGTTTCGTGATTCGGTCGGATTCCACCACGCCGGGAATTGAAGAGGGGTCCTTTTCGCGCCGGGCGGCTTCGTAAATCGACTGCAGGTTCTTGCGATCGTTCTCTGCATCCAGCAGCTGCTTACTTAAGGTAGCCAGCCGCTGCAGTTCGATATTGCTTTCCGGGTTTTCATCGAGTGGCAACCCGTGCGCTCGCGCAAAGTTAAACTTTACTTCCTGATCGTGTTTGATCTTGGTCTGCAGATTGGCTATTTCATTCGACAGCAAAACATCAGCTTTGTCCGAACCGGCGGTTTCGCGCTGGTAGTTATTGTTGACGAAGATTTCGGCGAGCGTGTCCGCTACCTTCTGCGTGATCTCCGGATCGCTGTGGCGATAACGGATAGTGATCAGGCTGGTGTTCGGCAATGGCTCAATCGTCTGGCCTTCGATGATCGCATCTTCATACGGCTCCAGCTGGGCGAGTTCATCGGGTGATAGCACGTGATCACGAGAAACGATCTCGCTGGCTGTCGGCGAAGAAATTGCCTTGCTGGGCGCGGGCCGTTTCTCCCAATTGAAAATCCGTCGCAACGATGAGAAAACGCCGGTGTCTGTCTTACCCTTGAGGAAAACCGGATTGTGGTGCAGGTCGAGCGTCAGGACCACCTGCCGCGCCAGACTCGGGTTTTGCAAAAGCGTCAACTGCGTGCCCCAGAAATTCGGATCGGGATCCGCGTTGATGACTACCTGACCGGTGCGCAGAACGCTGCTCTGTTTTTGATCAATACGAATTGTGGTCGCAGCCTCGTACACCGGGGGCGAGCGAAATTCCTGAATCGTCACCAGTGAGGTGATCATGAGGACGACGCCGAGGATCAGCCACTTTCGTTTGAGGACTACGAAAAGATACTGGCGCAGATTCGTAGGCTCAAGCGAAGTCGCGCCATAGGATTTTGGCTGCGCAATGTCGCCTAAAGACCTGTCAATTGCCCGGTCACCAGCACCTACTGGAATCAAACGATTATCTTGAGACATCATGATCTTAACAATTCGCGGTCAACAGAGTAGACCGACTGAAAACCTAGCCTTTCCTTACAAATCTACGAGGACCTGGACGGCGCCAAGGATACCATTAGACGCATCAGCCGCGCCAATGAGTTCACTGATCCTGAGAAAACTCTTTTGCGCAGCACCCCATCCGGCTCAGTGGGGTTCGCCCGCAAACTTCTGTAACGCTTCTTCCCATGCAGGAAGCGGCGCCAGTCCGAGCGCCGGCGAGAGCAGACAGCGAAGCCGGGAATTCACCGGTCTGGGCGCCGGTCGGGCCAAATCCGCAGTCAGAATAGGCCGGACATCCGTCCGGCATTTCGCCGCTCCAAGCGCCGCCGTGGCAAACTCGTGATAGCTGACGCCTTCACCCTGATTCACAACATGGTACGTGCCTGGCAAGTCCAGAATCGCAAGCTCGCGAAGCCGCCGGGCCAGATCGGGAGCATACGTGGGCGTCCCGTATGAATCCGAAATCGCTCCCAAAGGTTCGCCTTTGCGACCGCGCTCGATTACGGTGCTGAGAAAGTTGGTACCGCCTACGCCGAAAATAAAACCGGTGCGCACCACGATCGTGCGAGCGCATGCCGCTTGTGCCCGGCGTTCTCCAGCCAACTTCGCCGTTCCATAGACGCTAATCGGGTTAGGATCGTCGCGCTGATCGTAAAATCCCTGTTTATTTCCTTCAAAAACGTAATCGGTTGAGATGGTAACGAGCGATGCGCCAATGCGCCGGCAGTTTTCCGCCAACACTTCCGGTCCCCGAGCGTTAACGGCAAAAGCCCGATCTCTATCCAACTCGCAGCCATCGACGTCCGTCCAGGCGGCACAGTTAACGACGACATCGGGACGTTCGCTTGCAAGGCTGTTGCGCACTGCCGCGTCGTCAGTGAGGTCCAACTGGCCGCGATCGAAAGCGCGCAGGTCGTCACCCTGATCTCTGCAGTGCTCGGCGACAGCGCGTCCGACCATTCCACCTGCTCCGGCAACGAGCACTCTCAAGCTTGGCCTGCCTCCATCCCGTATTGCCGGGCATAGTAATCGCGATACGCACCACTGCGCGTGCGGTTAACCCACTCGCGGTTCACCTGATACCACTCGATAGTCTTCTGCAAGCCGCTCTCCCATGTTTCCATCGGCCGCCAGCCAAGCTCGGCTTCAGCTTTGACAGGATCCAACGCGTAGCGACGATCATGTCCCGGGCGATCTTTGACGAAACGGATTAGGGATTGCGGTTTTCCTAACGCGTCCAGAACAGACCTGGCGACGTCAAGATTGCGCCGCTCGTTTCGGGCCCCGATGTTGTAAACAGACCCGGCCGGGGCAAGCTCCAGGGCCAAAAGAATGGCGCGGCAATGGTCGTCAACATAGATCCAATCCCGCACATTCTGGCCATCGCCGTAAATGGGAATCGCTTCGCCGGCAAAAGCGTTGGCAAGTAACAGCGGTAAAAACTTCTCCGGAAATTGGCGTGGCCCATAGTTGTTGCCACACCGCGTAATCACTGTGTCCAGTCCAAAAGTATGATGGGCCGCCCTGACAAGATGTTCGGCAGCGGCCTTGGAAGCAGCGTAGGGACTGTTCGGTGCAAAAGGTGAATCCTCGGTGAAAAACGCGTTCTCATCTTCCGGCAAACTTCCCATCACTTCGTCGGTGGAGATTTGGACAAAGCGCTCAACGCCAAGCTCCCGCGCCGCATCCAGGAGGAACTGGGTACCGAGAATGTTTGTCCGGAGAAACTCGGCCGCGGAAAGGATGCTCCGATCAACGTGTGATTCCGCCGCAAAATTTATGATCGCGTAGGTATCCGGCTCCATAGCATTTCGAACGGCCTCACGATCGGTGATGTCGCCGTGTACAAAACGGTGCCGGGAGGGATCTAGTCCTACGAGGTTGTCGGGGTTTCCAGCGTAAGTTAGCGCGTCAAAATTCACGACCGAAAACCTGTCGCCGGCAAGGCATAACCTGATAAAAGCAGAGCCGATGAACCCGGCGCCGCCAGTGACAAATAATTTCCTCAAATTCTCAGCCATGCGCACAGACTAACAACTCGACATTTAATAGACAACCCGTCCGCCCGCGCGACTCAGGGGCCCCTTATTCGCGGGAATTACTCGCTAAAACTCTAATTATATTCACCGAGTGCTCTTTGTCGGTGTCCGCCACAGAAGGTTTGACGAGCTGGTGGATTTATTTCAGGCGTTAATTCGGGGATTTCCGAAGGCCCTTTATCGCCCCCGGTTAAGTGCGGTTCCGCAAACGGGAAACTAATTGACTTACAAGATTTTTTGTAGTAGAAAGCTCCGCGCTTCAGATGCAGTTTCAAACTTTCCGGCTTTGGGAGCCGCAGTTACATGGTTCCTGCAGCCGCAGTCAAATAGGAATTTCTAATTTGCCGGATTTCGTTTTTCCATCCCTTTGACATCCTTGGCTAACCGCACCGGCACCTGAAAAGAAAGACCAATCGAACTTCAACCGACCCCTAAGGAGATTCAAGATGAGAAAGTCACGTTTGATCCTAAATGCCCTTACTATTGCCGCCCTAACTTTGGCAGCAGCATCCCTCGCTCAGGCCCAGGCGACCCGCACATGGGTTTCAGGTGTTGGCGACGACGTAAACCCATGCAGCCGCACTGCCCCTTGTAAGACCTTTGCCGGCGCTATCTCGAAGACGTTTATTGGTGGAGAGATTGATGCGCTCGATCCGGGTGGGTTCGGAGCTGTCAGCACCACCAAGTCAATCACGATCGATGGCGCGTCAGGTTTTGGTTCCGTCCTCGCCAGCGGCACGACTGGCGTTACCATCAACCTGCAGCAATCGTTGGCCAACGATCCGGAACGAAGAGTGGTCCTCCGGCGACTCTCGATCAACGGCACTGGTGCTTCCGGCGCGGCCGGAGTTAGAACCGGCATCAGAGGCGTCAGCATTGTCCAGGGCAGTTTGACGAATGACCTCAGGGTGAGCATCGAAAATTGCTACATCCAGAACTTCTCGCAGGAAGGCGTCAACGCCAACGTTAACAGCAGCAGTTTCGTCTCTATCAAGGACACGAACATCACGAACTGCAACGTGGGCGTCAATTTCACGTCAGCCTCAGGCTTCCTGGTCGGAAATCTTGATCGCGTCAAAGTCGAGAAAATGACCAGCAACGGAGTTGTGTACGGCACCAACAGCTTCGGCAATGTTCGCGATTCACAATCCAACTCGAACGGTGGAGATGGCATTAGCATGGCCGCCGGCAATACCAGTGGCCGCGTGAACATCGAAAGCTGCGTGACCAACAACAATGCTACCGGTGTTCGGTCAGGCGGTGCAGGATCCAAGCTCATCATTTCCAACACCTCCATTCAGTCGAATGGCACAGGCGCCGCGACTGGCGGTGGTGGACTTGAGTCACACGGCAACAACCAAATAAGCAATAACGGAGCCGCCGGATCAGCGTTTACTCCGCTGGGACCACAGTAAGGTCAGGTAACTCTCTTCTTGCTTCTGCGTGTCCGTCCCAATTTTGGGGCGGACACGCAGGGGGCCGGGCTCCAGCGTTGGACACTTCACTGCCGCACGAGGTGAGTATTGAGCGCCGGCTTTGCGGCTTATACGCATAGCCAGTCTCAGATCTGTTATTGCCGCCATTTGCAGCTGTAAGCCGGGCGCGTACCAGACTTCGCTAGGTTCCCACACCAAATGTTTTCACACAGGACTAGTGTCCGCCGTGTCAATCAGTAAGGAGATCCTTATGTTCAGTTCTAAGTTTTCCAAAACGGTTCGCCCGGCGACGCTTGGCAACCGCCCCCGAAGAAGGGGGGGCCGATCTATTGCTATCACGCTTTTCACTGCTGTGCTGGCTGCCCTCTTCATCTCAGCATCATCTGCTTCTCCATTTTACGGCCTGCGAAATATGCGTGGCGGCAGCGCTCCCGCACATCGGGCTGGTAAGAGTGCGACGACAAACCGCAAGAGCGCCTCGTTGCCGTTGGCCAATCATAAGAGCATTGCCACAAACCTGTTTTCCACTTTTCTACCACAATTACCATCAGCCCCCGATCAGGTACTTACTTACGCCGCTGATTGCACGACTCCCAAAACCGCCTTCGAACTTGGCGACACGGTTTGCGCGTCGGTAATCGGAAACGCCGACTTGACGAATTTCCCGCGTCGGCTGGCCCTGGTTGACTCGGCCGGTTACGTTCGCGAGGTCACTGCGGTCGCAACTAATCCCGAATCAATTTCTTTCGTTTTGCCCACCGATCCCACATCATCTATTGGAGTCGAGACAGTGGACAACCGCGGAGGCTGGAGAATTAACAGTCTTCCCGGCGGAAGCAATCGAGTGCGCGCGAGCGCTTTTATTACCGTAAGCGACCCGGCCAACAAGATTGCTAATCTGGTGGTCTACAAGTCGAGCGACGGTGACGGCACAGTCGTAGCCGGCTCGAATATTACTTACGGCCTATGGCTCACGAATCGGGGCCCCGACACTGCCAACAATGTGCAGCTTAACGATGCCCTGCCCGCCAACACGACCTTCATCAACGGACAACAGGACGACGGTCCGACTTTCACTTGTACGTTTGGGGCCGCGAGCACGAATTGCACCATCGCGAGTCTGGCAGCAGGTGAAACCGCCCGCTTCACACTCATCTACAACGTGAGCGGCAGCGCGGCACTCGGGACCATTATTTCGAACACCGCGAGCATTACGAGCACGTCGGCGGAGTCTAATGACACCGACAACACGGAAACATCAACCTCCACAGTTGTCGGCGGCACGCCGCAAACATGCACGCTGGAATGTCCGAACGACATAATCGTTACCGCCGATACTACCCAGGGCGGAATCGAAGGAGCAGTCGTTAACTACGGAGCGGCGGAAGGCTTCGGTAGCTGCGGTGCGATAACCAGTACCCCTGCTTCGGGATCTTTCTTCCCGGTGGGCTCAACGCAGGTTAACTCCACGTCGGCAACCGGCAGTGGCGCCTGCAGCTTTACAATCCATGTTATCAGCGGCACTCCGCCGTCGATAACCTGTCCGGCAAACCAGACCGCGGAAGCACAGGCGGGAGAGACGGAAGCAACAGTCAATGTGGGCACGCCCACGGCGGCCCCTTCCGGCGTTACAGTTAACGGCGTCCGCAGTGACAACCGTCCGGTCAGCGATCCCTATCCCATCGGTGTCACAACGATCAACTGGACCGCCAGCGACGTTGATGGCCGTACGGCTAGCTGTAATCAAACCATCACCGTCACCGACGCCGCGCCGCTGACGATTACCTGCCCGGCTGACATCACTGTCACCGCGTCGTCAGGTACTTGCGAAGCGACTGTCGATCCCGGCACCGCCACGGCACCGGCCGGAGCGACTGTCGTGGGCGTCAGAAGCGACAATCAACCACTAAGCGATCCATATCCCGCCGGCGAAACCAGAATCACCTGGACCGCTACTGGTGCGGATGGTCGAGTCGCATCCTGCGTTCAGTTCATTAAGGTAAACGCTAACGACACGACGGCGCCGACTTTGGTCGTTCCGCCAGACATAACGATTACTGTGGCCGGTTGCTCAGCACTGCTCGACGACGAACTCGGCGTAGCCACTGCCGAAGACAACTGCACGGCTTCAGTCGCAATCGTCCGTTCGGGCGTTCCGCTGGTTGCTTGTCCAATACCGAGCAATCCTGGACGGCAATGCGAAAGCTTTGTCTTCCCGACCGGAACCACCAATGTCGTCTATACGGCGACGGATGCGGCCGGTAACACAACCACTGGCGTCCAGCACGTGACCGTACTGGAAACCACTCCACCAACCATCACGGCCCCTGCGGCTGTCAGTGTCAACACGGGCCCGGGAGCTACTGCCTGCGGCGCGTTTGTTGGCAATGCCACCCTGGGATCGGCCACGGCCAATGACAATTGTCCCGGCGTGACGGTTGCTCGTACTGGTGTTCCCATCGGTAATATCTTCCCCGTGGGAACCACCGTTGTTACTTACACGGCCACTGACGCCGCCGGCAACACGGCCAACGCGACGCAGAACGTGACGGTGACCGACAACACGGTGCCGACAATCACAGCGCCCGCTAATGTGACGCTGTATACCGGCCCCGGAGCCACGTCATGTGACGTTACAGTCAGCGATCTGAACGCCACACTTGGGACGGCCACGGCCAATGACAACTGTCCCGGTGTGACCGTTGCACGGGGCGGCGGCAATGTGTTCCCACTCGGAAACACGACCGTCACCTACACGGCCACTGACGCTTATGGCAATACTGCCCAGGCGAACCAAACAGTAACCGTGGTTGATAACACCGCGCCGGTGATTAGTTGTCCGGCGAACATAACCGTTCACTTGCCGCTGAATTCCACAGCGACCAGCATGGCGGTTAGTTACCCGGCCGCCACCGCGACCGATAACTGCGGCGGTACGATCACGTTCGCATACAGTCAAGCGTCCGGTTCCGTCTTCCCGGTCGGTCCAACGACCGTGACGGCAACGGCAACCGATTCGCATGGCAACAGCGCTTCCTGCACCTTTACGGTGACGGTGCTTTACAACTTCACCGGCTTCTTCTCGCCGGTGAACAACGTACCGACACTAAACAGCGTAAATGCAGGGGCGGCGGTACCCGTCAAGTTCAGCCTGAGCGGAAACAAAGGATTGAATATCTTTGCAGCTAACAATCCTTATACAGTTTCTCTCAACTGCTCCAACAGCGACCCGGGTGTTGACATCACTGAAACAGTCAACGCCGGAGGCAGCAGTCTGAGCTTTGGCGGCGACCAGTACAATTACGTTTGGAAGACTAGTAGTTCGTGGGCCGGAACCTGTCGTCAATTGGTGGTAACACTGAACGATGGCAGCGTCCACGTCGCGAACTTCAAGTTCAAATAACGTATGCAACAACGGGCAGTGGCAGTAAGCATAGCCACTGCCCCCTTAACAACAGGGGGTTAAGTAGACGCAGCAATGGCGGAGCCAATGCGAGGTCAACTTGACCCCCATTAATTTTAGTAGGAGATCTAGATGAAAAAGCTTCGCTCAAGTTTGAATGTGTTGGCAATTCTGGTTTGCATTACCTCCTTCGCGTCACTCGCCCATGCTCAAGCATCCCGCACGTGGGTGTCCGGCGTCGGCGACGACGTCAATCCCTGCAGCCGCACGGCGCCCTGCAAGACTTTTTCCGGGGCCATTTCGAAGACATCCGAAGGCGGCGAAATCGATGTCCTGGATCCGGCGGGCTACGGGACCTTGACCATAACCAAAGCAATCACTGTCGACGGTGGCACCGGCTCTGGCTGGGCATCGGTCCTGGCAAGCGGCCTCTCTGGCATGACGGTGAATGTGACCACGGGCACGCACGTGAATGACGCTGTCGTGATTCTGCGCAATATCACTTTTAACGGCATCAGCCAGTCTCCGAGCGCCGCCGGCACCAACGGTGTTAACTACCTGAAGGCCGCGCAACTGCATATCGAGAACTGCGTGTTTGAAAACTTCAGCACTACCGGCATCACGGCCAATCTTGGGACCGTATCCGGAGCACTGACGGTGCAGGATTGTGTGTTCGACAATGTGAACACCGCGGTGTTATCCAACGCTACTTCACCGGCGATCAACGTCCTGCAGTTCGAGCACAATCGCGTGGTAGGCAGTTCGAACGGATTGAACGCTAGTACTCAAACCTTCGCCAATGTTCGTGACTGTTATTTCGGCGGCCTGACTGGAGCAAACGGCGCGGTAAGAGCCGGCACAGGTTCCCAGGTCAACGTTGAGAGCAGCATGTTTACCAACAACAACATCGGCGCGAATGTGGCTGGTGGCACGGTCCGGTTGTCGAACAGTGATTTCTTCAACAACACAACTGCCATCTCGGGCACAGCCGAATCCGCAAACAATAATAAGTTCAGGGCCAATGGTGCTGATGGGGCGACCAGCCTTGTCATTGTCGTTAAATAGCCTTGCGCGATAAGTACCGGCCGCTTCTCACAGGAGGCGGCCGGTATTCTGTTATTTATTGAAACCAGAATCGGCGCCGAGCATACGCTGAGATTTTCGGCTCACAAGGGGGTTGAACAGGAAACAATGATCACGCAGGCTCCCTCAACCTGTACCACCAGCGACGCGGCCGTTTTCCGCCCCAGGCAAACAGTTCGGGTTCGCTTATGCGAATAGGAGATGAATATGAGTAAGTTTGGGTTCAGTTTAATGGCACTCGCAATCATGGCCTTCACGCTCATGATTTCCGCGAGTGCCCAGGCCCAGGCCACGCGGACATGGGTATCGGCCGTTGGTAATGACGCCGATCCGTGCAGTCGCACTGCGCCTTGCAAAACATTTTCGGGCGCCCAGTCAAAGACTGCTATCAATGGCGAGATCGACGCGATTGATCCAGGCGGCTATGGAACGATCAGCATTGTCAAATCGCTCACCATCGATGGCGGCACCGGTTCCGGCTGGGGATCAATCCTCGCCAGTGGCACCGTCGGCGTATCGATTAATATCGCCACCAGTGTTAATGATCCACAAAAGACGGTGCGACTGCGTCACCTGAGCATTAACGGCACCGGTCCGAGCGGCTCGGTGGGCACCAGGACCGGCACCACCGCAGTTTCGGTCAGCACGCTGAGCGCTGCAGGAACAACGTTAATCGTCCAGGAAGTATTGATCGACGGTTTCACCACCACCGGTATTAACGCCACCTTCGGAGCATCCGGCGGCAACCTGGTCGTCGAGGATTCCTACATTCAGGAGTGCGGCAGCCGCGGCATCTTTCTTTCGGCCACTGGCGGCTTTGCCGTCGGTTCGATCAGGAACGTCCGCGTGCATCGCGTTGCCACCGGCATGGAAGTAGGCGCCAATGGTTTCGCAACCGTGGAAGACAGCAATTCTTCAGAGAACACGGGCGATGCGTTCAAAGCGTCCTCCAGTACGGCGGTCCTCAACGTGAACCACAGTATTATGGCGCACAATGGCGGGGCGGGGGCCAATGCCTCTGTGTCGGGTGCGACCATTCGCGTAGCTTCCAACTCCGTGTACAACAACACCAACAGCTTCTTGATTGCCGCCGGCGCCACCATTGCGTCGGACTCGCAGAATCGAGTGGCTGCTAACGGAGGCGGCGTGGCGCCAAACGGGGCCATTCCGATCCAGTAGGAACTTAGCTTTAGCCCACCTACTGCAATCCCCACGTGCTGCAATGCACGTGGGGATTTTTTTTCGCAGCAGACGATCGGCATTTCGGCTCCTCACCGTTAGCCGGAAGGGTTCGACCAGAGCCTCAAGCCAGGCGGGTAAAAAGGTTGACTTGAATAGGCACTTGTAGTAGAAACCACGCCTCAATTCACTGGACCACAAAAAGTTTTTAGCGGGTGGTTCAAGTTAAATGAGACCTCCGCCGGGTCTCAAATTTCCGCCAATTTTCAAGGGCCGATCCGGCGCAACTCAGGCATCCTATTCACCAATACGGGATGCGCGCTAATCACCCTTTTGTTTTGATTTCAGATTCAGGCATTGCCATTGACTGCAATCAAGCCCAACCCCGAAAAGGAGAATGCATCATGACCAAGCTTCGCTTTGCCTTAACAGCTTTGACAATCATCGTTCTAACGCTAATGGTTTCCTCCAGCATTCAGGCGCAATCCCGGACCTGGGTATCGGGCGTGGGCGACGACCTCAACCCCTGCAGCCGCACAGCCCCATGCAAGACCTTCGCGGGGGCGATCTCCAAGACTTCCAAAGATGGCGAGATCAGTGTCCTTGATCCCGGCGGCTACGGTAGTGTTACGATCACCAAATCGATTTACATCAATGGGACGCACGGCGCCGGCTATGGTTCGATTCTGAATCCCCTGACGACCGGCGTCATCGTAAATATCACCGACGCTGCCGACGTGCGCAAGGCCGTGCGGCTGCGCGCGCTGGATATTAACGGTGTCTCGAGTGGCAGCAATGGAGTCAGTATTCTAGCGGCCAATAATGTCTGGATCGAAGATAGTGTCATTGATGGAAACACGGGCAACGGCACGACGACCGGCATCGGCGTCCGCATAAACGCAACCAATAGTTGCAACCTCTTCATTAGCGACACAGTAATTCACAAAAACATAACCGGGGTGCGAGCCTCAACCACCGTTGGCTTCGCTGTCGCCAACATCAAAAACTGCAACATCGAAGGAAATACGACGGGCGTAGATGCGTCGACCAACGGCTTCGTTACGATTGTCGGCTCGCGCATAGCGGCCAACAGCACCATGGGGGCTCAGACCAGCGCCACGTCCGCACAACTGAACATTAGAGATACCACCCTGTCCAATAACGGGACGGCGATTAGCGCTAATGCCAGTTCGACCGTACGGTCGCTGAGTAATCTGTTATTGAACAATACGACCGGGTTTGGCGGCACGACCGCACAAATTCAAACTGACGGCCAAAATCGGAGCGCCGGAAACGGTGTGCCCGGCGCACCTGGCGGCGGCCTGGTCACAATCAACTAGTAAGTCCAGATAACGCCGGGCGCAAAGCCTCGGCGGTGACTGCCCGCGCAGCTACAGCTGAATCACCACCTGCGTCAACTCGAAAAGCATGTGGTGATTTTGCTTTGTCTAGCGTCTCCAACCAGAAATCGATCTTTGAATCCGCAGTCCGCAATCCGAATTCCGCAATGAGTACGCGCTGCTTGACGATGTGAGTTCGTCTGTCTAGACTGACTCTCTTTCGCAGAATCGATGGAAAGGCCGGCCCCGTAACCCGCAAACCAAGACCAAACTGATGCTCGAACCCGAATCAGTGATCGGTCCGCCGACGGAGCGCAAGTAAACATTGAACAGCCCAGGCACCATGGAACTTCCCAACGAGCCCCTAGTCGTTATTCAACCCAGTAAGTCATGGGTCGCCCTGAACCTGCGCGATCTGTGGTCCTATCGGGAGCTGCTCTATTTTCTGACCTGGCGCGATGTGAAAGTGCGCTACAAACAGACGCTTCTGGGAGTTGCCTGGGCCGTCATGCAGCCGCTCTTTACGATGTTGATTTTTACGCTCTTCTTCGGCAAGTTGGGCGGCTTCGATACGCGCACCGAGGGCATGCCTTATCCGCTCTTTGCCTTTGCGGGTTTGCTGCCGTGGACGTTCTTCGCGAACGCCGTTACCAACAGCAGCAACAGCCTGGTAGGCAGCGCGAACCTAATTACCAAGGTTTATTTCCCGCGGATGATAATTCCGGGAGCCGCGGTCGCCGCCGGTCTCGTTGATTTTGCGATCTCTTTCGTAATGTTGGTCGGGCTGATGTTTTATTACAAGGTCGCAGTGACTGCGACTTTGCTTTTACTGCCGGTGCTCGTGATCTTGACCGCGGCTCTCGCCGTGGGTGTGGGCATGTGGCTTTCGGCGCTGAACGTGAAGTATCGCGATATCAGATTTGCGCTGCCTTTTTTGATTCAACTGTGGATGTTTATGTCGCCGATCATTTTCCCCACAACCTTCCTGCCGCCAAAGTGGCGTTGGGCCATGGCGTTGAATCCGCTGACCGGAATCATCGAAGGTTACCGGTCATCCATTTTTGGCCGCCCGGTTGATTGGTCGGCATTGGGTATCTCTACGTTGATCATCGTTCTGCTGGTTGTTTACGCTTCGTATTCCTTCCGCCGAATGGAAAAGACTTTCGCGGATATCGTCTAAGGCTATATGAAGCCGATCGTCAACGTTACTAATCTTAGCAAGCAGTATCGTATCGGCGCGCGCGACGCGCTCTACGGGACCTTTCGGGAAAAGATCGTCGACCTCGCCCGTGTTCCCCTGGAACGCTTGCGGCAACGAGGACAGCGGTCTGACAGCCCGAGCATTTGGGCACTCCGTGATATTGACTTTGAGATCCGTCCGGGCGAAGTGGTCGGCATTATCGGCAGAAACGGCGCCGGTAAATCGACCCTGCTGAAGATCCTTTCGCGAATTACTGAGCCGACGACCGGTGCCGTCGAGTTGTACGGCCGAGTTGCCAGCTTGCTGGAAGTGGGAACCGGTTTCCACGGTGAATTGACCGGCCGCGAAAACATCTATCTGAATGGCGCCATTCTGGGGATGAAGAAAACTGAGACCGCGCGGAAGTTTGATGAGATTGTCGCCTTCTCGGAAATTGAAAAGTTTGTTGATACTCCGGTAAAGCGCTATTCCAGCGGCATGTACCTGCGTCTGGCTTTTGCCGTCGCCGCCCACCTGGAACCGGAGATCCTGATGGTGGACGAAGTGCTGGCGGTCGGCGATGCCCGCTTCCAACGAAAGTGCCTTGATAAAATGGAAGGCGTTGGGCGGCAGGGACGAACCGTACTGTTTGTTTCGCACAACATGCCCGCCATCACGCGGCTATGTCCGCGGACGATTCTGCTGGATGAAGGCGCCGTTAAGTTCGATGGGCCATCCCATGAAGCGGCGAGTATCTATCTGAGCGGTAGCATCGGAGCCGGCGCAGTGCGCGAGTGGGCCAACGCAGAAGCAGCTCCCGGAAATTCGATTGCCCGTTTGCGTGCGGTCCGCGTGCGCGATCAAAGCGGACAGATTCTGGACACGATGGATATTCGTGAGCCGATCGATATTGAAATGGAGTACGAGGTGTTACAGCCAGGTCACGTGCTGGTACCGAACTATCGTTTCTTCAACGACGAAGGTTTGTGCGTTTTTGGCGCCAGCGATCCCGATCTGGCCTCGCGCCGCCAGCCACGGGCCGCCGGCCGCTATCTAAGCGTCGCCCGCGTTCCCGGTAACCTGCTCGCTGAAGGAACAATGATCGTCGGCGCCGCACTCAGCACCATGGAACCCGTCAGCATTCACTTTTACGAGCGCGATGCGGTAGCGTTTCACGTGGTCGATTCGATGGATGGAGACTCAGCTCGCGGCGATTATGCCGGGCCCTTCCCCGGTGTCGTTAGACCTCTTTTGAATTGGAACACGCGAATGGTTGACGGCGCCCGAATGGTCCAGTTCTCCGAGGCAGACACTCTATGAAAGTTGTAATCCTGGCCGGCGGCGTCGGCACGCGGCTCGCCGAAGAAACCGAATTGAAACCCAAGCCGATGGTCGAGATTGGCGGCAAGCCCATCCTCTGGCACATCATGCAGCACTACGCGCATTACGATTTCAAAGAGTTTCATATCGCGCTGGGTTATCGCGGGGAGATGATCAAACGGTTCTTTCTCGACTATTGCAGCCTTAGCGGAAACATGACGCTTCACCTTGCCAACGGGAACGTGCAACAGCAACCGGGCGAGGCTGAAGACTGGATCGTGCACCTCGAAAACACCGGTCTGGAAACGAATACCGGCGGCCGGATCAAACGGCTGCAGCCATATTTGCAGGAAACGTTCATGGTCACGTATGGCGACGGCGTCAGCAACGTTGATCTGTCGCGGCTTTTGGAATTCCATCGATCACACGGAAAAATCGCCACTGTGACTGCGGTCAGGCCACCGGCTCGCTTTGGCGGATTAATTTTTGCCGGCGACATGGTGACCGAGTTCACCGAAAAGCCGCAGATTGGCGAAGGCTGGATTAACGGCGGTTTCATGGTCCTGGAGCCTGCGGTTTTTGACTACCTGGACAACGATGCCAGCAGCCTTGAGGCGGAGGGCCTCGAGCGCCTGGCTCCCGAGAAGCAATTGGTCGCGTATCGCCACGAGGGATTCTGGCAGTGCATGGACACGATGCGCGAAGTTCGACTCCTGGAAAACTTGTGGCAAAGTGGCGCCGCGCCCTGGAAGTTATGGTAGAAACAGTTTCCCCAAACAAACAGTTCTGGCAGGACCGGCCCACGTTCGTCACCGGTGGCACCGGTCTGCTGGGCGGCTGGCTCGTGCGGAAGTTGCTCGCGGCTGGTGCGGATGTCGTCTGCCTGGTTCGCGATTGGGTACCGCAATCAGAACTGGTGCGCGCACACCTTATCGAGCAGGTGAAAGTCGTGCGCGGCGATGTCCGCGATCAGGCATTGCTGGAACGCGTGCTCGGTGAGTATGAGATCGACACGGCACTGCACCTGGCCGCCCAAACCATCGTCGGCATAGCGAACCGAAATCCAGTTTCAACCTTCGAGACTAACGTTGGCGGGACCTGGTCGATGTTGGAAGCTTGCCGGCGCAGCAGCACAGTAAAACAAATTGTCATCGCTTCGTCGGATAAGGCTTATGGTGAGCATGACGTTTTGCCTTACAGCGAAGAAGCGCCGCTCGTGGGCCGGCATCCATACGACGTCAGTAAGTCCTGCGCGGATTTGATCGCGCGCGCTTACGCTGAGACGTACCAGTCACCGGTCGCAATAACTCGCTGCGGCAACTTTTACGGCGGCGGCGATCTCAACTGGAACCGCCTCGTGCCGGGCACGATTCGATCCGCAATCCGCGGCCAGCGGCCCGTGATCCGATCCGACGGCGAGTATGTGCGCGACTACTTTTATGCTGAGGACGGAGCGCTCGCCAACATGCTGTTGGCGGAGCGGCTGGCCCACGATCCCGAACTGAGCGGTGAGGCGTTCAATTTCTCCAACGAAACCCAGGTGACGGTCTTCGAACTTGTGGGCCGCATTCTCTCTTTGATGGACTCGCAGCTGCAGCCCGAAGTGCGCCACGAAGCGACGAACGAAATCCGCCATCAATACCTGAGTGCCGCTAAAGCCCGACGCGTCCTCGACTGGCAACCGAATTTCACGCTCGATGAGGGGCTGCGCCGCACTATCGATTGGTATCGGGCTTTCCTGAACGATGCCGCCGTTAGATCATTACGCAACTAAAGACGGATTGCCGATCGTGACGAATAACGCATTGCCGGCCCTAAACCGCGACCGGGCTGCTGAACAATCCTCCGCGCCTCAGTCTGCCGCTTGCCGTTCATGCGGCGCGGGCAATTTATCGCTCATACTGTCGCTTGGTCATACCCCGCTGGCGAATGCCCTGCTCACCGCGTCACAGTTGGACCAGCCGGAAGAAACTTTCCCCCTCGATCTCACTTTCTGTGATGCCTGCACGCTGGTGCAGATTACGGAAACCGTGCCGCCCGACAAACTATTTCGTCATTACTTTTACCTCTCTTCTTTCTCAGACACGATGCTCCGGCACGCTCGGCAAATCGCGCATCGTCTTATCTCCCAGCGAGGATTAGGGCCCGACAGTCTGGTCGTGGAAGTCGCGAGTAACGACGGCTACTTGCTGCAGTACTACAAGGACGAGGGGATTCCGGTGCTGGGAATTGAACCGGCTGAAAACATTGCTCGCATTGCCGGCGAAAAGGGCATCCCGACTCGCTGCGATTTCTTTGGCGCCGAGTTGGCAGAAAAGCTGGCGATCGAGGGGCGCTATGCGCATGTTATTCACGCCAACAATGTACTGGCACACGTGGCGGACTTGAATGGTGTCGTGGCGGGATTTGCGAGGCTGTTGAGGCCCAGCGGCATCCTCGTGGTCGAAGTTCCTTATGTGAAAGAAATGATCGATCGCTGCGAGTTTGACACGATCTATCATGAACATCTTTCGTATTTCTCTTTAACGGCGCTGGACCAACTGTTCCGCCGTCACGGTCTTTTGATTCATGAGGTGGAACAACTGGCGTTGCACGGCGGCACGTTGCGCGTTTTCGCCATCAAGGCCGACATAGTGTTGCACCCTGCCGGCACGGTGCGGCAACTACTGACAACCGAGGCCAGCTGGGGCGTAAGGGAGATCAGTTCATACCAGGGCTTTGCTGCTAACGTGGAGCGCCTGCGCGAGTCACTCGCTTCGCTGCTGCATAGGCTAAAGGCCGAAGGGCGCCGGATCGCGGTGTACGGCGCGTCCGCTAAAGGCAGTACCCTGCTAAACTACTTCGGTCTTGGTCATGAAGTGTTTGATTTTGTCGTTGATCGCAGCACCGTGAAGCAGGGTCTGTACACGCCCGGCACGCACCTGCCAATCTACGCGCCGGAAAAACTACTCGAAGAGATGCCGGAATACGTGCTCTTGCTGACATGGAATTTTGCCGACGAAGTGCTCGAACAACAGGCAGAGTACCGGGCGGCCGGCGGGCGCTTTATTATCCCGATTCCCGAAGTACGCATCGTTTGAAATTTTAGTCACCAAGTCCCTATGACCTTTACCAAAGAAGAGTTGCAAGAGATGGCCGGCAAGGTTCCGTTCTGGTTCCATTCAATTGACCTCGGCCAGGGCGTTGTCACAAAGGGTTGGAAAACTCCGGACCACCTGACCGCGGAAGTTGAGAGCCTGCGTTTACCTGACCTCCGCGGCAAGAGCGTCCTCGATATAAACGCTCTTGACGGCTTCTATTCGTTTGAAGCTGCACGTAGAGGCGCGCGCCGCGTCGTCGCGCTTGATCACTACATGTGGGCGATGGACTTGGGCGAGCACTCCAGGTATTGGCTGGAGTGTAAAGAGCGCGGCATCACACCCGCTCCCTACCACACCATGCCGTACTACAAGCCCGACGAGTTGCCCGGAAAGATCGGCTTCGATACTGCGCATCGAGCCCTGGGAAGCAAGGTTGAGGACGTAGTAGCGGATTTTATGGACATGGATCTCGAACCGCTGGGTACGTTCGACGTAGTTTTTTATCTGGGCTCGCTCTACCACATGGAAAATCCTTTGCTGGCAATGCAACGAGTCGCCGCGGTCACGACAGAGGTGGCCGTCATCGAAACAGAGGCCGCAGCTTTTCCCAACTTTGAGCAGCATGCGCTCTGCGAGTTTTTCGAAACGAACGAGTTGAACGGAGATGTATCGAACTGGTGGGCGCCAAATGAGAAAGCCCTGGTGGGATTGTGCCGCGCCGCCGGCTTCAAACGCGTGGACGTCCTGGTGGGAGACGCGCACCATACCAGGTCTCTGCCGCAGAAGATGCGCTCTGCCGCGGGCTCGGCGCTCCGCGAACTCTCGCTGCGAAAAGAAGGATCACAAGTCAAACGTTACCGGGCGATTGCCCACGCGTGGAAGTGAAGCAAACGGTCCAACTAAAGTTAAATTGATTCGAGGAAAACTAATGGAGTTAGAGAAGATACCTGTCTTTAGACCGCTCATCGAGCAGGAGGAATACGATGCGAGCCGTCAGGCGCTGGAATTGGGCTGGCTGGGCATGGGCAGTTACGTAGGAAACTTCGAGCAAGGCATCAAAAGCTATCTGAAGGCTGACGATAGATACGTCGCCGCCGTCAGCACCGGTCATGCGGCGATTCATCTGGGCCTGCTAGCGATGGGCGTCGGGCCAGGCGATGAAGTCATCACGCCGTCATTTAATAACGCCGCCGACTTTCAGGCCATCCTGGCCACGGGTGCGGAGCCGGTGTTTTGCGACATCGACAGCGATTCGCTTTGCATAGATTTTGATAAGGCCGAAGAACTTGTTTCGCCCCGAACCAAGGCCATCATCGTGATCGACTATGATTGCGTCCTTTGCGATCACGACCGTGTGGCTGAGTTTGCCGGCAAGCACAAGCTGCGCGTGTTGCACGACGCGGCCCATTCGTTCGGCTCGAAGTATCAGGGGAAAATGATCGGCAGCTTTTCGGATGTCTGCGTCTTCAGTTTCGATCCGGTCAAGACCATTACCTGCATCGACGGCGGCGCCATCATCGTCCGCACCGAAGATGAGTTGCGCAAACTTCACGAGATGCGTCTGATTGGAATGAGCCAGCCCGCCAAAGTCATGTACACCAACGCGCGCGCATGGACCTACGACATGACGATGATCGGCTTCCGTTATCACATGGCGAATTTGCACGCGGCGATCGGCCTGGCCCAACTGGCAAAGATCGAAAAGATTGCCGAAAGCCGCCGCGCGTCCGGCCGTTACTACAACGAGCATCTGTCTCAAGTGCCGGGAGTGACGGTGCCGAAGACGGACTTTGTCGATATCACTCCGTTTCTTTACTACATCCGAGTGCCGGGCGATCAACGCGAACCACTGCGCGCGCACCTGACCCAACTGGGCATTGATACCGGCATTCACTGGCAACCGGGACACTGGTTTACCCTGCTGAAAGACTGCCGCCGCGGCGATCTGACCGTGACCGAGCGGGTTGGTCATGAAGTCCTGTCACTGCCGTTGCATTCCCTGATGACTACGCAAACTCTCGATCGCGTCATCTCCGGCATCCGCGATTTCTTCGAAGGGAGATAGCGTGCCGATGTCCGCTGGTCGCGATCTGCTTCAGGCGTTAAAGACCACTGCCCCGGCAAACGGACCGTGCCTGAGTATTCCCGTCGGCTCGCCAGTCGAAGCCATCCTCCGTCCAGTAGCCACTACTCCTGGTCAGCTAAATGCCAGTGATGTTCGCTTGCTTACCGAGTGGCGCAACCGCTTCGTAAAATCGTTTCTGACTCAATTTGAAGCGACCGAAGCGCGCACTGAAAAGTGGTTGACGGAAACCGTCGGGCCGGAACCCGGACGCATTCTGTTCATGCTGGATGACGCGCGCGGCAAGACTGTTGGCTACCTCGGCCTGGCGTTCATAGATTGGGAACGGGGCACGGGCGAGGCAGACGCAATCGTGCGCGGTGCGGCGGTTGCACCGGGCGTAATGACTAAGGCGCTGTTCACCCTTTTTGATTGGGCGCGGGAACAGCTTCAACTGCAGCACCTCAATGCGCGCGTGCGCTCCGATAATCCGGCGCTCAGTTTCTTTCTTAAGTTTGCGAGGGAATACCAACGTGTCCCTCTACGCCGGGTCGATGAGCCCGGCCTGACACGTTGGGTAGAAGACGCATCGCTTGCTGCTGCCGAAACTGCTCTGGTATATATAGCCTTTCCATCACAACGAAACCCTCTTTAGGTCGGCGTTCCAGGCCAGCCGGGAAAATCGATGACTAATATCTTGCATATTGTTCGGGAAGTGTCTCGCGAGTTTGATGAGACGCAGCTCTCCGTTCCGTTTGATGCTTCTGGTCTGGATAGTTTCGACCTACTGGAAATTCGGGTGAAGTTAGAGAATGCGACCGACCATGCGATCCCGGACACCGAATGGATTGCCTTCAATTCTCTTGCGGATATTCAGCTCTACCTGGATACGGCGACATCCAGTCTGGCCAGCGAAGCGGAGGTCGGCGGCATTGCGACCCAACGTCGAACTTCGATCAACATGCCGCAGATGGCACTCGGCGGCCTGTCGGAAAGTTGGCTACTGAAAGAGTTCGGGGACATCCACTGGGCCATGACGTGTGCCGCACTCAACAGTGAGTCGCACAGCCTCGTTGACGAGTTGGGAAACAGGCTTTACGCCACGTTTGTGCGGATCCGTTATGAGAGTTCTCATCATTTGAAACAATTTCAGGAGAACGAGCTGCTGGATTTCCAGGGCCGGCTGTCACGGTTCGGCAAAAGCATGTTTTTCAGCGACCTGATGGTTCGCGGCCAGGAGAAAGAAATCAAGGCTTCGCTGATGACGACTTTCTCGGTGCGTCACTCGAACAACAAGAGCTTGCTAAAGGGCGAGCCGCGAATTCCACCGGGCTGTGCCGCACAAGTCCTTGAGACGACGCCCCGCTTTGCCTCTGAGTATCGCGAAATGCGAAAGGGGAATATGCCCGGGCTGGAACTTTGCGAACAAAAGTTTGCGGTGCAAAAAGAGCTGTTGTTCGAAACTACTTACCAGCTCAATCCCTATCTGGATTTGAACGGAGTCAACTTGCTCTATTTCGCGGCCTATCCGATGATTAGCGACTATTGCGAAATGGAGTTTATGCGGCAGCATCATGGCGAACGTTCCGCCGGCCACTGGCCGCTCAAGGCATCAACCATCGCCCGGGATATTTTCTATTATGGAAATTGCGATCTGGATGATCGCATCGTCTTCGGCGTGAATTCTTTTGTGCCTGCGCCGGACGGCCGGTTCCGGATTGCAACCTCGCTCTTTCGCGAAAGCGATCGAGAATTGATTGCTAACATTTTTACGCTGAAAGCTTTTTCAGAATAACCGCCCCATCGTGATAACGATCGATCAGGACCGAGTCATCGTCACCGACGCCGCTGGTGGCCGCGAGGAGCACGCCCTCAACACGCCGGAAGCGTTCAGCATTCTCAGCCGGGTGTGGCTGCGCTCCGGATGGGACAACAAATATGTTTACAGCTTCACCTGGCTGGGCCGTCCCATCATTCAGTTGCCGGAGGACATGGTGCGCCTGCAGGAAGTTATCTATGCGGTCGGCGCCGATGTCATTGTTGAGACCGGCGTGGCCCACGGCGGCTCGCTAATCTTTTACGCCAGCCTCTGCCAGGCCATGGGACGCGGTCGCGTGATTGGAATCGATATTGAAATCCGTCCGCACAATCGCAAAGCCATTGAAGAGCATTCCCTTTTTCCTTTCATCACGCTGATCGAGGGCAGTTCAATTGATCCTGCCGTAGTCGAGGCATTGAAAAACGAGATCAAGCCGGGCGAGACTACGCTGATCTTCCTGGATTCCTGTCATACGAAACAGCATGTGCTCGCTGAGCTTGCGGCTTATGCACCGCTGGTGAGCGAAGGTTCTTACATCGTGGCGATGGACGGCATCATGGGGGACGTCGTGGGCGCGCCCCGCACCGAGGCGGACTGGAGCTGGAACAATCCGAAGCAGGCTGCTCTCGAGTTTGTAAAAACCGCAGACGACTTTGTCATCGTCGAGCCTCCTTTCCTTTTTAATGAAGGCAATATTTCTGAACGCGTAACCTACTGGCCGGCTGCGTTCATCAAGCGAGTGCCGCGCGCTCGCCGGTAAACACAGCTGTCATCTCAGCGGCGGACGCAATTTCAGGGAGCCGGGTTATGTTCAAGGATGCGGTGATCGTAATTCCGACGCGGAATCGGGCGGACTTGGCCATCAATGCGATCCGCTCGGTGTTAGATGAACAAAAATGGAATGTTCAAGTCATCGTCTCCGACAATTCCACTTCCGCGGAAGAGCTTGCAAAACTGTCCGACTTTTGCCGGAAAGCCGACGACGATCGTTTGCGTTATGTCAGACCCGCAAAGCCTTTGCCGATCTCGGAACACTGGGAATGGGCGCTGGGCCAGGCGCTTTCCGAAGAATCTGATCACTTCACTTTCCTGACCGACCGAATGGTTTTCCGGCCCCACTCATTGGCCGAGATTTTTAGGATTATAAAAAGATATCCGGACAAAATTGTCTGTTACATGCATGACAAGGTATTTGACTTTGCGCGGCCGATTACCATTTATCAAAATGAGTGGAGCGGTAAACTTTATGAGGTCCAATCGCGGCGCCTGCTTGAGCTTTCGGCCCAGTCCGTGATGTACGATGCCGGCATGCCGCGCATGTTGAATTGCTTTGTTCCGCGCAGCTTGCTGGAGACGATCAGGCAAAGGTTCGGAAACGTTTTTTCATCAATTGCGCCGGACTGGGTTTTCGGATATCGCGCCCTGGCCCACGTCGATTCAATTCTTTTTTTTCATAAGGCCGCCCTGGTTCATTACGCCCAATCTGTCAGCAACGGCGAGAGCGCGCACCGGGGTATCATGAACGAAACGTACAGCACGTTCGTCAAGGAAATGCCGAAGCCGCGTAATTCCGACGCGCCGTTTCCGGAAATCATCACGGTCTGGAACGCGGTGGTCAGCGAATATTGCTGGGTCAAGAAAGAAACCCGCAGCGCGAAGTTTCCCGAACTGGACATGGAAAAATACATGCAGGCTTTGGCGGAAGGCATCCAGGCGATTGAGGATCCTACTGTCAAAAGCGAGATGACAGCGAAACTGGCGGCGCGCGGCTGGCAGCCGGACGGCGAACCGAAACGCACCGGTCCATCGCTCGCTCGCAAGCTGCTTTCACCGCGGCGGATTATTACGAAGGCCAAATTGATGGTCAGCCCTTTGAAATTTGAAACGTCTGAGGCTGCGGTTGTTTACGCGCTGGAACACTCCGGCCCGAAAAGCAGGTCGCAACCGTGGGATAAAGACTTGCACCGGGGTGTGGAGATTGCTCTCTAATTCACGGGCTTCCGAAGAAACTCAATCCGAACCAATAAATTTATGAGCACCACTCTGCGGAAAATAATCCCCGGCCGGTTGCGATCGCCAATGCGTGCTGGCTGGCGCGGGATTGAACACCGATATCAGACCTGGCGGTTATTTCGTTCCAAGGCAGGCTTTGTGCCGCCGCTGAACCTGATGTACGACGGGCCGGTTGGCTACCGGCAATTCAAGGAAAATGGCGATGAGTTTCTCGGCTACTACCTGGATATCTGCGACCTGAAAAGAAATGAGAGCGTCTTGGATCTTGGCTCCGGCACCGGTCGGAAGACTCTCCCGCTGCTGAGTTACCTGAATGACGAGGGCAACTATCTCGGCTTGGAGATTTCCGATATTGGAGTCGATTGGTGTAACGAAAAATATGCCGCGTATCCGAATTTCAAGTTCCAGAAAATCGATGTCTATAACCAACTCTACAATCCGGGCGGCAAGGAAAAGGCGGCCGAGTACAAGTTCCCGCTTCCGCCGGAGCAGTTCGATTTCGTTGTCCTCAATTCTGTCTTCACCCACATGATGCCGCCGGAAGTGGAGAATTATCTCAGCGAAATAGCGCGGGTGTTAAAGAAAGGTGGGCGCACTCTGATATCGTCCTTTCTCCTTAACAATGAATCGCGCGCGCTGATCCAATCGGGAAGCAGCTCGATAGACTTGAAACATGAATTCGGGCCCGCTCGGGCGAAATCAAGAACGGAGCCGGAGTTGGCGATTGGTTACAATGAAGGTTTTGTGATGCAGCTGTACGGTAAACTTGGTCTGGAGATTCAACAACCGATCCGGTATGGCTCCTGGTGTGGGCGCGAAAAGTTTCTTAGTTACCAGGATCTTGTCGTAAGCATCAAGACACGTTAACGTCATTCACGTTTTCCTCCAACAACATTCGAGGCAGCATCAGGGTCCAGTAATGCGAATTGCGGTGTGGCACAATTTGCCGAGTGGCGGCGCCAAGCGGGCCTTGTACGACCACGTAAGCGGGCTGGTGGCGCGTGGTCATACGGTTGAATCCTGGTGTCCTCCTTCGGCCGATCAAACTTACCTGCCGCTCAGTGATCTGATCCCGGAACACGTCGTACCGGCCGAACCACTTCCAGACGGCAGGCTGCGAAAAGCGGGCGATGCTCTGGCCCTCCGCACTTACAATATGCGGCGGATCGCGACCGTTGAGGAGTATGCCCGCCGCTGCGCCGTAGAAATCAATCGTGGGGATTTCGATCTTCTGTTCGCAAATACGTCGCTCGATATCGCGGTGACCTCGATCGGCCGACATGTGCGCGCACCCGGCGTCCTGTACCTGCAAGAACCTTCGCGGTGGCTCTATGAAGCGCAGCCGACACTAATCTGGGTCGGAAATCACAGCGCACGATCACGTTGGACTCCCGCGGCGCTCGCGGGAACATTGCGCACGGCGTTGCAGGTGCGCGGGTTCCGGTTCCAGGCGCGCGCTGAATGGGCAAACATGCGGGCATTCAAAAGGATTCTGGTAAATTCAAGCTTCAGCCGCGAAACCGTCCTGCGCACTTACGGCGTGGACGCCAAAGTTTGCTATCTCGGAGTTGACACCCAGAAGTTTGTGCAACGGGCCGTCGCAAAACAGGATTACGTCGTAGGCGTGGGCGCGATCGCGCCGCGCAAGAACGTCGCCCTGGTGATCGAGGCTATGGCGTGCCTCCCTCGGCCGCGTCCCGGGCTGGTATGGATCGGAGATGCCACCGTCCCTGAGCATCTGGAGGAGTTGAATTGGCTTGCCCGCGAACGCGAAGTCGATTTCAAAACCCTTGTGCGCGTCGATGACACCGCACTGGTCGATGCCCTCAGCGAGGCTTTGATGATGGTTTATACCCCGCGATTAGAACCCTTTGGCTTCGCGCCGCTCGAGGCGAACGCCTGTGGCCTGCCCGTGGTGGCGGTCGCCGAAGGCGGTGTCAGGGAAACAGTCCAGGATGGCGTGAACGGGATACTGGTAGAGCATGAACCACAGGCCGTAGCTGACGCCATTGATTTCCTGCGCCAGAATCCGGACGAAGCAGCGCGAATGGGACAGCGGGGTAAGGCGCTGGTCGCTGAGCAATGGTCCGTGAAGGCAGCAGTGGATCGATTAGAACGAAACCTTCAAGCCGTTCGCGATGACGGGGACAAGCATTCCAATGACGAAGGAGCTGCATGGCCAAACAGGCGCTGATTACCGGAATCACCGGACAGGATGGTAGCTACCTCGCGGAATTACTCCTTGAGAACGGGTACGAAGTCCACGGCCTTGTGCGTCGCGTGGCGTTGGAGGATCCGCACGGTCGCTTTGCTCGTATTCAGCATCTACTCGATCGCGTGACTCTGCACGCGGCGAGCCTGGAATCTTACGCCTCGATTTTTCGGGTAATTAGCCAGCACCCTTTCGATGAGTGTTATCACCTGGCGGCGCAATCGTTCGTGGCCGAGTCGTTTGCCGATGGCTTCTCCACCTTGAACACGAACATCAACGGCACCCACCACGTGCTCGCGGCGCTGAGTGAAATACGCCCCCAGTGCCGTTTTTATTTTGCCGGCTCTTCCGAAATGTTCGGCAAGGTGGCAGAGACGCCCCAGCGTGAGACCACGCGCTTTCATCCTCGCTCACCCTACGGCATTAGCAAGGTGGCGGGCTTCGATCTCACGCGAAACTATCGCGAGGCTTACGGGTTCTACGGCGTCAGCGGCATTCTTTTTAATCATGAATCGCCCCGGCGCGGCCACGAGTTTGTCACTCGCAAGATCACTTCAACTGTGGCCCGCATCAAGCATGGTTTGACCAACGAGTTGTACCTCGGCAACCTGGACGCTATCCGCGACTGGGGTCACGCCAAGGACTACGTTCGGGCGATGCACATGATGTTGCAACAGTCTGAACCCGACGATTATGTGATCGCCACGGGCGAGACTCATACCGTTCGCGAATTCTGTGAGCAGGCATTTGCGGAGGCGGGCTTGAATTATCAGGACCACGTGAAAATTGCCAAACGCTTCTATCGCCCGGCGGAGGTAGACATGTTGGTGGGGGATTCAACTAAAGCGCGGCAAATTCTTGGCTGGCAACCCGACCATACCTTTGAGCAGTTGATCAAAGAGATGGTGGCGGCCGATTACGATAGCATCGCCAAGCGATAACCTGATTGAACAGATTATGAAAGTTCCCTTCCTCGATGTGGCGGCAGCGTACCGCGAATTGAAAACTGATTGCGACGCCGCGGTCCAGCGTGTTATGGCTTCGGGTCACTACATCCTGGGTCCCGAAGTCGCCGCGTTCGAATCCGAATTTGCCGCGTATGGTGAAGCCAGTCACTGCGTCGGAGTCGCCAACGGGTTGGATGCTTTGCACCTGATCCTGCGCGCTAGGGAAATCGGCGCCGGCGATGAAGTCATCGTTCCTACAAATACTTACGTCGCGACCTGGCTGGCGGTGTCATTCAGCGGGGCCACGCCGGTGCCGGTCGAGCCAGACGAAAAAACTTACAACCTGGATCCCGCGCGCATCGAAGACGCGATCACGCCGCGCACCAGGGCCATCATCCCCGTCCATTTGTACGGGCAGCCCGCCGACATGGATCCGATCAACGACATCGCCGGCAAATACGGAGTGGCGGTTATTGAAGATGCGGCGCAAGCGCATGGTGCACGTTACAAAGGAAAGAGAGTTGGGAGCCTCGCCGCCGCGGCGGGTTTCAGTTTTTATCCCGGAAAGAACCTTGGTGCGTTGGGCGACGGCGGCGCGGTGGTGACCAACGACGAAGCTTTGGCGCAACGACTGCGGGTGCTGCGGAATTATGGTTCGCAGGAAAAGTACTTCAATGAAAGAAAAGGATTCAATTCGCGGCTTGATGAAGTTCAGGCGGCTGTCTTGCGAATAAAACTCACGAAGCTGGACGAATGGAACGAACGACGTAAAAAGCTTGCTTCCTACTACCTGCAAACTTTAGAGGGAACTCCCGATCTGGCTTTGCCTTTAGTGCCCGATTACGCGGATCCTGTCTGGCATCTGTTCGCCGTCTGCCACCCCCAGCGCGATCAACTCCAAAGGTTCCTGGGCGATGCAGGTATCGGCACCATAATTCATTACCCAGTGCCTCCCCATTTGCAGGATGCTTACGCCGAGCTCGGGATTGCCGCCCGCAGTTTTCAGCGATCCGAGCAGATGGCCAAGACAGTACTGAGTCTGCCGATGGGCCCGCATGTCTCAATGGCTGATGCGGAATACGTAGTCGAGCAGATATCATCCTTTCGCGGATAATTTCCTGCGCCGGCTGAAAAGTCGTAACCGTAATGTGCACTTGTCTGATGACGAAGCAGATTATATCGTGTCTCAGCTCTCAGCTTTATTCTCGCAGTGAACGGATATTCAGGACCGACGCCATAAGCGGAGTAACTTTTCAGGATGATCTTTCATAAAACGAAGCTGCCAGGGGCCTGCATCATTGAACCGCAACACTTCGCCGACGAGCGCGGGTTCTTTTCCCGGAATTGGTCGCAAAGAGAGTTTGACGAGCAGGGGCTGACGGCGCGATTCGTGGAGACCAATACTTCGCTCAGCGTAAAGACCGGAACGCTGCGCGGCATGCACTATCAGACGCCGCCTTACGCGCAGGCGAAACTGGTGCGCTGCACGGCCGGATCGATCTACGACGTAATCATTGATCTGCGCGCTGATTCGCCATCGTTCAAGCAATGGGAAGCAGTGGAACTGACCGCGGATAATCATTTGCTGCTCTACATCCCGGAAGGCTTTGCTCACGGCTTTCAGACGCTGAGTGAAAACTCGGAAGTCTTCTATCAAGTGTCCGCCTACTATCAGCCAGATAGCGCCCGCGGCGTGCGTTGGAACGATCCGGCCTTTGACATTGAGTGGCCGGACGCGAATCGCACCGTCATTGCCCGCGACAACGAGTATCCCGATTTTGATCCGGCCAGGCTCTGACCGCAACGATGACGCCGGATCTCTCCATCATCATCGTAAACTGGAATGGCGGCCAATTGCTGCGACGCTGCATTGAAAGCGTGGTGCGACATCCGCCCGCGTCGTCGTGGGAAATCATTCTTATCGATAACGCCTCCGGCGATAACAGTCTGGAGTGGGTGCGCTCCAGCAGCCTTCCCAACCTCACACTTATCGAGAACCAGGAGAACCTGGGTTTCGGCAAGGCCAATAACCAGGGATTCAAACTTAGCTCCGCGCCGCTTCTGTTTCTGTTGAATAACGACGCCGAAGTTCGCGCGGGGACGATTGATCGTTTGATCGCGACAGTCAAATCGGAAAAAAGGATCGGAGCCACCGGACCGAGGGTGCTAAACCCTGACGGTTCTTTGCAGGTTAGTGTTTGGCGCAATCCTGCTTCGCCGTGGGCCATGGTGATGACCGCGCTGCGCCTGCACCGGCTTTTGCCCCGGCGGCTGGCCGGAGAATTGTTGCTAGGCGAACACTGGGATCACGCGCGAAGGCGTGCGGTTAATCTTCTTTTAGGCGCGGCTATACTTGTCAAAAGAGAAGTGATCGCCGAGGTTGGCGGATTCGACGAACGGTTTCACATGTATGGCGAAGATTTGGAATGGTGCCTGCGCATTGTTCGCGGCGGGTGGAAAATCATTTTCGATCCCGCCGCGGAAGTGTTGCACCACGGCGGTCACGCTGCGAACCAACGCTGGCTGAACCGTGATCGCGAGATTGCAAAACACAAATCTACTTTCCTGTTCTACCGGCTCAGGCTTTCCCCGTGGCACAACCTGGCAAACCTTGCGGTTCCCTGCTTGCTGGCAGTGGTTCAGTTGGGATGGCGAGGCCTGCGCGGACGTGAAACCGCAGAGCAGAAACTGAGTTTTGAACTACACTGGGAAGAATTGAAGCAGGTGCTGCGGGGTGGGCGGCGAAAAAAACAGGTCGACTAGTACACCTCGCACCCTTGGCCGCTAGTGGAAATGATTAAGAGCGGGGGCAAGCCGCCCTTCCTTACTGCAAGTCGGTGGCGTTGAGTTTGAGATCAACGTGGAAGACTTGCAGTCAGGAAGGGCGGCTTGCCCCCGCTCTTTTTGGTTTGCTCTTACTCTTCCTTGGGCTTAGCTTACCTCGACCGGCACGCTCCCCTCTTTATCCAGCTCCGCTTCGAACCAATCGATGGTCTTGCGCAATCCGTCTTCCAACGAAGTTTGCGCTCGGAAACCAAATCGCTCGTACGCCCGGCTGGTGTCCAATTGACGGCGGGGTTGCCCGTCAAGAGCACTTCCCTGCCAACGAACTTCACCGTTGTACCCTGTCAGCCGGGCGATCGTTTCTACCAGGTCGCTGATCACCACTTCACGGCCGTTCCCAAGGTTAACCGGATCGGATGAGTCGTACGATTGCGCGGCCGCCAACACGCCGTCGGCGCAATCCTCCACGTATAAGAATTCGCGCGAAGCGTTTCCCGATCCCCAGGCGTCAATCGACTCAGCCCCTTCGCGCCGTGCTACCACGCACTTTCGAATCAAGGCCGGAATGACGTGCGAGGTTTCCAGGTCGAAATTATCACCGGGGCCGTAGAGGTTGGCCGGCAACACGAAGACGCCGTTGAAACCATACTGCTCGCGATAAGCCTGCACCTGGACCAACATCATTTTCTTCGCCAGCCCGTACGGCGCATTCGTTTCCTCCGGATATCCATTCCATAGATCGTCTTCCTTGAAAGGGACGGGAGTAAACTTTGGATAAGCGCAAACCGTGCCGATGGCCACGAACTTTTGCACGCCGGCGACGCGCGACTTTTCGATGAGCTGTGTGCCCATCATCAAGTTTTCATAGAAGAAGCGCCCGGGGTTCTTCTTGTTGTATTTAATTCCCCCGACGACTGCGGCGAGATGAATCACCATGTCGGGTCGCGTGTCCGACAGCAAGCGCTCAACCTGTGCGCCTTCGACCAGATTGTAATCGCGCGTCCGAGGGACAAAAACCTCTACCTCGCTATGTTGTTTCAACTTGGCGACCACAAAGCGGCCGAGAAAACCAGCGCCGCCCGTTACTACAATCCGGCGGTAGGGGAAGTCAGAAATATTGGCATCCATATAATCGTTAATCAACCGGCTCTATTTTCGAACGCAGATAATAACAAAGAAAACGACGCAGAGTCATGGCGGGAACGGTTTCAGGTATCGGGTGCCGGGTATCGGCTATCGGTTTTCAGGTCTCAAACTGTGCCGTTCGCAAGTACACCGAAGTTGAAACTTGAACCTGACACCTGAAACCTGAAACCCGAAACCTGGCTTTAAGTAGTGCTTCGTTAGTGTGTTGCTGAGATCGGAGTGGCGCCAAGTCGCAGACGTCGCGACCGTTAAGCTTCGTAGGAGCCGGATGTTTATAGCAACGACCGGGTACTAAGGACTCTAGCTCCGTAGGAGCGAAATGTGAGTCAGCCGATAATGTTTCGCTCCACGGAGCTTGTGGGATTTATCTTTGGCCCCTTTGTCTATAAACATTTCGTCCCTACGGGACTAGGAACGCTTTCAGCAAGCAGTTGGTTGACACGGACCAGAGCAACACACTAACGGAGCAATATCTGGCTTTACCTCGCCTTGCTCTCAAACCGTGATTTCGCTAAGGTACTCGACTATCGTTTTTTCAAGATCTACCCGAATAATCTTTACGAACTGGAAATAATTCATGACGGCTAAACGCGCGCTTATTACCGGCATTACCGGCCAGGACGGCTCTTATCTGGCTGAATTGCTGCTCTCCAAAGGCTATGAAGTTTTCGGCATCGTCCGCCGCTCCTCGTCGTTCAATACGGAGCGAATCGATCATCTTTATCAGGATCCACATGAACCTAACACCCGGCTGCGGATGTTCTACGGCGATCTGAATGACTCCAGTTCGCTGAATAACGTCCTGCGCAAAACTGAACCTGATGAGATTTATAACCTCGGGGCTCAGTCGCACGTGCGCGTGAGTTTTGATATTCCCGAGTACACCGGCGAAGTAAGCGGGTTGGGCACCGTGAGATTACTTGAAGCCATTCGCGAGACCGGCATCAAGCCGAAGTTTTACCAGGCCTCGTCTTCAGAGCTGTACGGCAAAGTCGTAGAAACTCCGCAGACGGAGCTGACTCCGTTCTATCCGCGCTCGCCCTATGCTTGCGCTAAGGCTTACGCCTACTACATCACGGTGAACTATCGCGAGTCTTACGGCATGTTTGCCTGCAACGGGATTCTCTTCAATCACGAAAGCGAGCGCCGCGGCGAAACCTTCATCACGCGCAAAGTGACGCGCGCCGCCACGAGGATCAAGGTCGGCCTCCAGGATAAGTTGTATTTGGGAAACATCGATGCCAAACGCGACTGGGGCTATGCGAAGGATTTCGTGGAAGCGATGTGGTTGATGCTGCAAGCGGACCAGCCGGACGACTATGTAATCTCAACCGGCGAGACGCATTCCGTGCGCGAGCTGTTGGATGAAGCCTTTGGGTATCTCGATCTGGACTGGAACAAGTATGTCGAGATTGATCCGCTGTACTACCGGCCGGCAGAGGTCGATCTGCTACTGGGCGATTCTTCTAAAGCGAAAAAACTGTTGGGCTGGGAACCGAAGGTAAAATTCAAAGACCTGGTCCGGATCATGGTGGAGCACGATCTGAAACTCGCCGAACACGAACTCGAAAGCGATCGCATCAAAGGCACCACCGAAACGCCCAAAGCTCGTTGGGGAAACATCTGACAGGATTAACAGGATTTAGCAGATAGGCATTAAGCAGATCGGAGAGGAAGTCCCGGCTAAGGGAAAGATTTCGTCATCGTCTCGCCTTGAAGTCTGCTTCATTATGTAGCTTCGTTATGACCTGGCGAGTGTATTCCCGGAATTTCCGCTTGGCTTGCACGGAAGTGCCGAAATTCAGTAACAGGCCAGTGTCTACGCCAGTCGCTGCCAAGTAGTTTACTAATTGAACCTCGTGTCGTGAGGCCAACGTATCACACGCCTTAACCTCGACAATGACACGATCCTCAACCCACAAGTCAACATAGTACTCACCTACAATGTGGCCCTCATAGGTGACGTTCAGAGGTGTTTGCTGACCGACTCTAAATCCCAGCTTTTGCAATTCCACTCGCAGGGAATTCTCGTAGACCTTTTCGAGAAATCCCTGGCCCAGGAAATTGTGAACCTTGAAAGCGCAGCCGATGATCTGCTGAGTCAGTCGTGATCTTCACCCATCCCTCCAAAAAGGTCCTGCAATTTTGCGGGAATTATGAGCTTGGTTGAGAAGGAAAAAAAGGACTAGCAAGAAACGTAGCCGAACCGTCGATAACGAGTTTTTTGCAGCGACGTTCTGCTCTTTCGGAATAGGCGAGGTCGACCCAATGAGAACTCTTGCGAAAACAATCTCCTCAGCTGATTGGTTTGTAATCTTGTAACATCCTGTTAATCCTGTCCGCTCTTATTTTCCAAATTTCGCGCGATATACCGTTTCGCCGTCGTACACGCCCGGCACGTCGGTGGTCCCTCCATACACCGGCTCCAGCGTCAGGTCGTCGGGAAACGCATGCGGCGGCAGGAATTTGGCAAAGTCGGAATCCTTCAGGGAATAGCCGTGCATCAGAAACCCGTCCGGCGTCCCGCGCAAGCCGCCCGGATCGATGGGCCCGGCGAAGTTTGAAAACTGCTGCGTCCAGGGATTGTAGAAAAGACTGCCCGGGTAAAGCTCATCCATGATCGAAACGTATAGATTGCCGCTGTATTCCACGCCAAACTTCAGTGCATAGGCAGGGGACGACGCGGAGTAGTAGTCAACCACTGGCACATTCCTAAACTCATTTTGAATTTTCTCCGCGGCACCTCGCTGTCGCGCCGCCAGCGTCCGCATTTCCGCTTGCTGTTCTCGCAACGCGATTACCTGCACCAGCAGCAGGACCAAACAAATGGCCGCGAGCGCGACGTTGCGTATCCGCGCGCTGAACGTCGTTTCGCGCCAGAGCTGCGCGATAACGATCAAATTAACGCCGACTAATCCCAGCGCCGGCATCAAGTAATGACTGCTGGGATGCTTCGCTACGAGGACGAACTCGACGACCTGGGCCAAAGTCACGGCCAGCAAAACCCGGTATCGTCCGCCGCTCAAACGCGTGCGCCCGAACTTAGCCAGCAACAGCACCACGCTGGCCGCAATGATTAGAAAGAACAGCCAGTCAGTCGCCATCAAGGACAGCGCGTTGCGCACGAACTCTCGCGGATTGACGATTCCCGCCGGGCCGGTGCCATACCGCCCGGTATGCGTCGAGATGCCGACTGCAAAACCAAAGAACCGCATGAGATGTGACGGCGCCAGAATCGGCAGAATGAAAAAGAAGAACGAAAGCCCGGCAGTCACCGCATAAATAATTCGCCACTTCCACGACGATAAGATAACCAGCGGTATCAACAACAGCGGTAGAAAATTTATCTTAGCCGCCATTCCCAATCCCGCCAGTACGCCGAAAGCGATGCTGAGCGCGCGCGTCCGCGTCGACGCATGTGACGTCAAACTCAGCAGGATCAGAACTGAGAAGATGATCGATAGCGAAACAAACAGCGGCTCCGGCCTGACCCCGAACAAACCCTGCATCATGGTGGCGGAAAGAAATGGCGCCCCCTGCAGCAGCAGCGCTGAAACTAACTGCCCCGTAACGCGAAACACGACGATGCCCGCAACGAGTAAGCAAAACGCAGCTATGAAAATAAAGACGTTGTTAATAGTTCGCAGGTAAACATCAGGGTTCTTTAAGACTTCACGCGCCCGCGACGACTCATCTGCCGTGGGATTTAGAATTCTGATGATCACAGCGCCCAGCGTCTGGACCGGCGTGCCCGGATGGTCGATGTGATTGGGCCGATGGAGGTTTGAGATATTCAACGAGTTCAAGAGGTAGGCATAACTCGGATCCAGGTTCTCGCTAAACCAATAAGGCCCGCTGGCAGTTCGAATCTGAAAGGCAACTACAATCAGCAACGCCGGCAACAGCAGCAGGAGCAGCGAAGCGAACTTGCGATTGTTTGAAAGCGAATCTGGCTGCATACGGCATGTCAGAACCGCCTGCGGTAGCGGGCGGGCCTTGTCGATTTCGGATCTCGGATTCGGATTGCGGATTATGAGACAACCAGCCGATTCATCCTCAATCTGCAATCCGAAATCCGCATTCTGCAATCGCCAGGCCCGCCCGCTACCGCAGGCGGTTCTGACTAGCGCACCAACTCGCCCAGGAAAAATCGCAAAAACGCCATTCCCACCTGCAGCGATGGTCCCTTGGTTTTGCCGGCGATTCGCTCGCCCTCAATCGTGGGGATCTCCACAATCTTCAGACGCTTCTTCATGGCCCTGATCGTTAGTTCGTATTCCACGGTGTAGCCCATTGATTCCGGCGACAGCAGCGCGAACGCCGATCGCGTAATTGCGCGATAACCATTAATCGTGTCGCTGATGTAGGGCTGGCGGTTCCAAATGGTGTTCGCCATCATGGTGAATGCCTGGTTGGTCCATTTCCGCAACGGCAGCGCCGCATCGTCTTCCTCATTCTTGCTGGCCGGCAGGAAACGCGAAGCGATGGCCATATCGGCGCCACCTTCGAGGGCTTCAAAGAGCCTGAGGATATCCGCCGGATCTTCATTGCCGTCGGGACTGAAAAAGACCAGATAATCGCCGGTCGTGTTGCGCACCGCCACGCGAAACGCCTCACCGCGACCACGCCGTTCCTGTGTCAGAATCCGAACCCCGGCACTAGTCAGAAATTCCTGAGTTCCGTCGGTGGAATTCGCATCAACCGCGACCACTTCATCCATCTTGTCAAACGGCAAACGGGGCACCAGCGCCTTACAGCCGTCGATTTCATTCAAAGTTAAGAGTACTAACGTTCTTGTCATAATCGTTTAAGTAGGACAGACATTCTTGTCTGTCCCTTAATCAGGATGGACAGGCAGGAATGCCTCTCCTACTTCCTCGCTGTCCACCATTCGCGCAAAAGAACCATCAACAAAGGAACCACGCTGAGGGCAATCTTCTTGCGATCGTTCAAGTCCGGATTGACTAACTCTACGGTCGGAATTTCCAGCACGTTCCACTTTTGCTTCATGGCCCTGATCGATAATTGATAAAAACCGGCCAACCCTTTGCGGTCGAGTCGCGCCTCAGCCAAGCGTTGGCGCTTCACCGCGCGCAAACTCTGCAGCGTGTCGGTAAAGTTTCCGTAAAACAGTAAGTTGGCGAGCAAAGTGAGGACGCGATTTCCTGTGCTGCGATAGCGTATCCGCTGGGAGCGATCGTGGCGCGCACCTCCCTGTAAAAACCGCGACGCGATCACCATGTCGTGACCTCGCTCGAGCGCAAGCAACAGCCGGCCAATATCGCGAGGATTGTGACGCCCGTCGGCCGAGAAAAAGACTATGCTCTCCTGCTCGACCTTCAGACTTTCGTCCCGCACCATCTCCATTGCATTGCGGCCTTTGAGCGGGATTACTTCTACGTCTTCACTCTGCAGCAGCTCGGTCGTGCCGTCTCGCGAGCCGTCGTCTACGGCAACGATGGATTCAAAAAGATCGCGCGGCAGTTCATCCAATGCGCGCGTCACCGCCGCCTTGTTATTGTTGGTGCTGATTACCAGGCAGGCGCCTTCGCGCGCCCGCACCGGACGGCGGCGGAAGAAATGTTCAAACGGCTCAATCACGTAATCCAGATCGGTTTCCATCAAATCCTGATGGCACCCGACATAAAAGCCATTTTGATTAATCCATTTCGCGACCGGGTAGTCATCCTCGCGCCAGCCCAACATGCGGTGATACACCGGCTGGTTGGTTAAGGGCAGCATGTCGCGCGTCTCGACGCCATTGCGCTCCAGAAAATTGACGAGTTCCGCCTTCGGCTGGTCCAGCAGGACGACAGGAAACATCATGAATGAATGTTCGCTGCCGGGGCGAATTTCGGGCAGTTGCAGATAGGAAGCGAGCGGCGCCAAGCCGCTGATCAACGCCCGGGCATTGGCCCTGCGCGTCGTGATCATCGTCTCCCAGTCTTCCAGTTGAGCCAGGCCCAGCGCCGCCTCCATCTCGGTGGCCCGAAAACTATGGCCCACGCTGGTGAACTCAAAACGCTTGGCGATAATCATGCGCAGTTCTTCACCGGTCTTGTTCTTATCGTCGTCAATGCTGATGTAGATCGAATCGCGGCCGTGATTCATGAGCGAACGCATGCGCACGGCATAATCCGGATCGTTGGTCGTGTTGATACCGCCGACGCCGGTCACCAGCAGATGGGCCACGTAAGTCGAAAAGCATCCTATGTCACCCAAGCTACCGACGCGCTTTCCGTTGTACGAAGCGAACATCGTTTCGCAGGAATCCTCAATAATCTTCAAATCATGACGGGCAGCAATCTCGCGAATGGGATCCATGTCCGCGGGATGCCCAAACAGATGGACCGGAATGATGGCGCGCGTCCGCGGAGTGATTTTTGCTTCGAGGAGTTCCGGATCGAGTTCGTAGTATTTAGGATCGACGTCGACCAGCACCGGCTTCATGCGGTTGTGCAGGACAACGTTGGCGGTGGCGACAAAAGTTACGGCCGGGATGATTACTTCATCGCCGTCGTCCCACAGATGGGTTTCTTTCATAGCCTGCAAAGCGATTTGCAGGGCGCTGGTGCCGCTGTTGCTCATGATGCCGAAGCGGCACCCGTGCAGCGCGGCGAAGTCCGACTCCAAACGCTGCGTCATCGGCCCGTAAGAGAGCCGGTTGTTGTCCAACGCTTCCAGGATCAATTCCTTGGCGCGGGCCCGGAGGTTTAGTGTGCCCACCCCGATCACCGGCGCGCCCGAATTCAGCCGCAGATCATTGCGTGGTGAAATCTGCGTTCTGATATCGGGGGCTGATCGTATTTTTGATAAGGCCCTGCTGAATGGCATCTCGTACCTCCACAACACCCTGCTCCACGCTGAACTGTGGTTCGAAACCCAGCGCCTGCCGCACCTTCGCGAAGGAGACGGTGATGTCACGCATGTCTCCCGCAAAGCTCATTTCTTTATACTGCAGCTTCCATCCGGTGACATGCTTTTGGACTAAAGCAATCAACTCATCCTTAGTGCAGTTACCTGACTCGGCGCCGAGGTTATAAACTTCGCCGCGCACTTTCTCTGCCGGCGCATCCAGACCCAGGCAGATTCCGGCAACCACGTCGCGCACGTGCACGAAAGAGCGGGAGTAGCCGCGCTCATAGACCACCAACTCTTTCTTCGTCACCGCTTCCAGCACAAACTGGTTCAGGATCAAATCAAAACGCGTGCGCGGCGAGATGCCGAAGATGGTCGCAAAGCGGAAGATCAGCGGCATGCACTTGCTCAGCGTTGCCTGCTGCAATAGATACTGCTCCGCGGCAATCTTGGTCTCAGCGTACAGTGACTGCGGAAACAACTCAGAAGTTTCGCTGACTGGCTCGCCATCTTTGGCCAAACCGTAGTTGCTATAGGTTGAAGCAAATACGAACCGCTCGACGCCGGAGGCTTCGGCGGCTGCAAACATTGTCTGCACCGCGCCCACATTCTGCTTCCAGGCGCGCTCGTGGCCGAGATCCTGACAAGCCGGGTAACCGACCACGGCTGCCAGATGGACCACGGCATCCACGCCGGCGCAGAGGTCCGGATCGATAGGAGCGGTAACGTCCGCCTTGATGAAACTGAACCGGGGATGATGCCAGTAGCCCAGCAGCGACTCTCCGCCGAAGCGAAGGTCGTCGACCACCAGGACGTGATCACCGCGTTCCAGCAGGACTCCGGTCAGCACCGATCCAATGTATCCCGCGCCGCCTGTAACCAGAACTTTCATCGTCCCATCCCAATCCCAGTGGGCCACACACGCGCTGACCCGTCGCCGGCTTCACAAAACGATCCTGCAAAGTAAAGGTTTGGTAAAGTGTCTGTCAACCGGAGGTGCGGTAGCAGGTTTGGTCAGAACCACCTGCGGTAGCGGGTGGGCCCTGCCGATTGCGGAATTCGGATTTCAGATTGCGGATTTCAAACCAAAAGACGATTTGGCTCTTCTTCTTCAATTCGCAATCCGAAACCTGCAATCTGCAATCCCCAGTCGGCAGGGCCCGCCCGCTACCGCAGGCGGTGCTGACAGCCAGCCTCAGGCTGAGGCTTCAATTACTTTCCGGTCGGCGGGCGCGCTTAACTCCGGTTCACCGGAAGTCTGGCGCGGGCGATAACTGAAGTAACGCTTCAAATTGTTGATCGGCTGTTCCAGCAGGTACCACGACAGCGAAGCCATGATGAGAGTAGTGATGAATACCAGCAGCAGATTAAGCCAGCCCGGATACTGGAGATGGAAGCCGAGCTTGTCGCTTAACCGATGGAGAATCGACTCGCCGAACGGTTGATAAATGTACAGCCCATAACTAATCCGGCCGCAGTAAACCATCGGCTTCGATTCCAGGAGCACGCGACCCGGTCCACGAAACCCAATACTCGCGCCGCTAACCAGCCAGCAGAAGATCAATCCGGTAAAAGTCTCGAAGAAAACAATGTAACTGGGCCAGAAGATCTTAAGTTCCACCAGTCCCTGCACGACTATCGCCCCCAACAATCCTACTGGCAGGACGATCCAGGTCATGAACTTTTGAATGGTGTGTTTCGAAACCGTGGAATGGTGCAGCAGCGCCAGCAGCGATCCCAACCCCAACGTGTCCAGACACGCGAAGGTGACGTGATAGATGGCTATGAAGTTAAAGTTGCGAGCGTATGCGTATCCCCTCCAGCCAATGCCCAGTGCGACCATCGTCAACATCGCCCACACCAAACGTTTGCGCGGTGCGAATAAAACAACCCAGGGCCAGACGATATAGAACTGCTCTTCGACCGCCAGGCTCCACAGGTGCGCGTAGTAATCCATCCACTTGCCCTGCATGGCGGCGTAGATATTTACCGTGTATGTCACCAGCCAGACAAAAATCTCTCTTACCGGGTGAAGATTGATTGCCAGACAAACGGCAAGTAATAAATAGTAGAGCGGGAAGATACGCAGGAAGCGCCGGATATAAAACTGACGAGCGGAGAACCAGGAACCAACTTTCCTTGCATCGATTTCGTCGCGCGAGCGGAGCAGAATTCCGGTAATCAGGAACCCGCTGAGAACAAAAAAGAGCTTAACTCCCATGTTCCCCCAGGCCAGTCGTCCCAAAATTCCGGGCAGATTCTCAAAGCCCACGAAGTGTTGCAGGAACACCGCGCCCACAGCGAAAGTACGCAGCCCGTCGAGCTGCGGACGATATTGCATGGCCGTTTCTTTACCTGTTCCTGAATGCAATGTGATTGATTCTATAGTGGTTCGCTACTGATTGAACCGTCTGCGACGCCGCGCAAGCCCGTTCTGCGGCCTGCAGAGTAGCAATACTCTGAAACGTGGCACATTAGTAATTAGTGAGTTCGCTGTCAACCGACGAAGCGTCATTACAAGCCCGTGCAGCGGGCGGCAATATTCGTAGCCCACGGCGCAAAGCCGTGGGTACCTAGCCATCCACTTACCTGAGCCCGCGTAGCGGGCGGCATAATAATCATCGTTCGTTTGTGTAACGGCCTCGCGTTTTATGTCGCCCCTACGGGGAAGCCCGCGCAGCGGGCGGCAATATTCGTAGCCCACGGCGCAAGCCGTGGGATAGCGCCGCCGTTACCACACCGAGAGCCCGCGCAGCGGGCGGCATAATCAATGGTCAAGACTTGATAGCATCCGCCGCTTTATGCCGCCCCTCCGGGGCTGGCTTGTTGAGGTTCGATACCCACAGCTAGCGCTATGGGCTCCGGTCATCCCCGCCCGCTGTGCGGGCGGGTCGCGTTTTATGCCGCCCCTGCAGGGCTCAAGCCGTTGGACTGGACCGATTACCCACAGCTTGCGCTGTGGGCTACGGTTATGGCCGCCCGCTGCGCGGGCTACCCGGTTACCCATGCTGCCGGCCTGTTGAGCGCGGGGATATACGACTTGATGGTGACACACCCGCCACGAACTCCCGTCCTTGACGCGCCTGTCCCCCCTCGCTAGACTGCGTTTTCTTTCCATGGAACGGACTTTTCGACAAATAACCTGATTAACCCACCCGCCAATAACATCCGCGCAGAAGATTGGGCCGACTTCATTACCCTGTGAAACCGATCATCAAAGTCATCGACCTGAGCAAGCAGTATCGCATCGGCGTGCGTGACGCGGCGTATGGCACGTTGCGCGAGTCCGTGATGAATGGACTCAGCGCGCCTTGGCGGCGCCTGCGGGACGGTAATCGCAATAACGACGACAACAGCATCTGGGCCCTGCAGGACGTTTCTTTTGAAGTCGCGGCAGGCGAAGTGGTCGGCATCATCGGTCGCAACGGCGCCGGCAAATCCACCTTGCTGAAAATTCTCTCGCGCGTGGTCGAACCGACCCACGGTCGCATCGAGCTCTACGGACGCGTCGGCAGCCTGCTCGAAGTCGGCACCGGTTTTCATCCGGAACTGACTGGGCGCGAGAACGTTTACCTGAACGCTTCCATCCTGGGAATGGCGCGGCAGGAAGTCGAAAAGAAGTTTGACGAGATCGTCGAATTCGCTGAGATCGAGAAGTTTATCGACACGCCGGTAAAGCGTTACTCATCGGGCATGTACCTGCGTCTCGCGTTTGCGGTCGCGGCCCATCTGGAACCAGAGATTTTAATCGTCGATGAAGTGCTGGCGGTAGGCGATGCCGTTTTTCAAAAGAAGTGTCTCGGCAAAATGAGCGCCGTAGCCAAAGAGGGCCGCACTGTTCTCTTTGTCAGCCACAACATGATGGCGATTCAGAGTCTTTGCACGCGCGGTATTTGGATGGACGGCGGGCGATTGGCTGTCGACGGCGAGGCAGGACAGGTGGTGAGCACTTACCTGAAGCAATCGTTCGAGGCCCGGGGAGAAAAAGTTTGGGAAGATCGCGTTGACGCACCTGGCAACGATCGCGTGCGAATGCACAGTGCCCGCGTGCGCGTTGATGGTGGTAAGTCAACGGACGAGATTACCGTTCACTCAAGTCTGTCGCTCGAGTTTGAGTACTGGAACCTGGCGCCAGACACAGCCCTGAACCTGAGCGTGTTCATCCAAAACGATCAGGGCATCATGGTTTTGAATACCGGGCCGATTCAGGAACCGGTTTGGCACGGCCGCGCTTTTCCCGCCGGCCTCTTCCGCAGTGTCTGCCGCATCCCCGGAGATTTTCTGAATGACGGAACCTACTGGGTGAATGTAATGGTAGTGAAGGACCAAAGCTCGGAAGTTTTCACGTTTGAAAACCTGCTCACCTTCGAAGTGACCGACACGCCGGAAACCCGATCAGGTTGGTACGGCAAATGGCCCGGAGTGGTGCGGCCAAACCTGGAATGGACCACCGAGCTGTTGGAAGAGCAGTAGGGGTGGCACTCCGTGGCCACCCCCTTCGTCGCGTAGGCGTCCGGTCAAACAATCGCCCTTTACTTGATGAAAGGGCAGATCCCAGTCTTAAGACATAAACCCGGTGAACGGATAAAACTGCGGCCGAGTTACATATCCTGCCCTAACAGAATTCATAGCAATATATTCAAGGTTCTCACGTAAGTCCGTTTCGTTTCTAATAACGTGATCAAACAACCGCGTCTGCCAAAGACCTTTCATCCGAAACTGTTCCGGTTGTACTCGAGGCCAGTTCCTCAGTTTCACGACTTCTGGCCGCAACGTTGCCCGCCATTCCCTTAAGGGGACTAGTATTGCGCACGTCTTGTTCAATCCCATCCGGTTGACTGAGGTCGGAGGCATGCAGACCCTTCCAGAATCCATTACCTCACGACCCCGTTTCCAGTACTGTTGCGTTGTGTAGCTCTTAAATCTGCCGATCAGATCCGGAAGATATCGTTCCTGATGTCGCACACCCGCAAGGAAGTGCAGATGGTCCGGCATCAAGGTAAAGGCTGTGACGCGCATTCGATCAAGCGTTGTGTCGTCTAGTAATGAAGTCAGAATCGATTTGGCGAGAACAATATCGGCGAAAAGGGGCCGGCGGAACTCTGTGACGAGGGTGATGGCGCAGAGTTGGGTAACAGAATCATATCCATAACCGAGGAGTCTCAGAGAGTTGTAACGACGCGGGAGTGGATAATCGGGAGTGTGAGGCATCCGAGATGACCCGAATTGACGTTCAAAAATCAGCTCATGTTAGAAATGAGTTTGCGTGGGAGTCAACGGCGGATGCGCTGGTAGGCTGTCGCACTTTTGCCAGGTTTTTGGTAACCCAGCGAAGGGGGCGGCCACGGAGTGCCGCCCCTACAGGTCACTTCTTCAAAATCCCTAAAGCGTAATTCTTCGAGACGGCAACAAACCGGCGGGGCCGCAATACTTCCATCGGCGCGGCGCGCATGGCTTGTTTCAAAAGCGAGCGGGCGCGCGAACCATCGCCGGCACGCGCCGCCTCGTGATACTGGTCCAGATACGTCCGCGCCGCGACCGCGAAAATGTGGGCCACGTGAGCTTCGCCGGCCGCGAAGGATTTGCGGCATTCAGCGCACCCTGGTTGTAACTGAGGTTTTTGTTGCTGCAAAGTCTCGCTCATCCGCGTCGCCAGGTGATCTTTGTTGGAACAGAATTGTTCCGGCGAGACGCGGTATTCGGTAAGGTTCTCGTCCACCACCAGCATCGGATACTGCCGGGTTATGCGAAACCAATCCGACCAGTCGCCGCAGTTCGTCATCTTTGGCGGTCCGTCTTCGATCAAAGCGCGCTTCAGGACCAGCGCCGACGAAGGGCAATACGGATTCGATTGCAAAAGGTGATGCAAAGCGTCGTGGCTCTCCAGTCTAATCAGTTGGCCGGAAACATCTGCGACGTCCGCAACTACTTTCTTGCCGTCAGGACCAATCGCCTGATAACGAGTAAGAACCAAACCTGCATCCGGAAATTTCTCCAACGCCGCCACCTGCTTCTCGAGCTTCTCCGGCAGCCAACGATCGTCGTGATCCAGGAGCGCTACCCAGTCTCCTTGCGACGCTTGAATTGATTTCCAGCGCGCGCCCATTCCCGCTGTGCCATCGTTTTCCTGGTAGATGTATCGCACGCGGTCGCCATACGACTCGCACACTGCTCGTGTGTGGTCCGTCGAGCCATCGTCCACAACGACAATCTCAACCGGTTGCAGCGTCTGGGCCAATACACTGTCAATCGCCTCGCGCAGATAGTCGGCGGCGTTGTACGCTGCGATTGCGACGCTGATTTTGATTGTTGAAAGCATTACGTCCCTGGTTAATCGACTAAACACTTTAGCGGCCATCTCGGGCCGCCACTATAACGTTCACTCCACTTGTCCGGTTCAGGAGTGACACAGACGCTCGAAACTACTGCTGAGCCGCCGGATGTGAGGCGGTGGCTATGCCCCGCCGTAGCGAGCCTCGCGCATTTGGGCTAAGCCCCTGGTTCGGCCTTTGACCTACAGGAGACAAAGGGCAGGCCACACCACGGGCAGAGCCCGAAGAAATCTGGCCCGCTGCCGGCGGGGCACAGCGGCCGCCTCACATCCGGGGGCAAAGCCCTACTTCCGCACTCAAAGCTTTAAGCGGCACTGTGGTCATCAACGACCAAGGTCACCAGGTGGTTCTACCGGCATTGGTATCTTTAACTCCCGCGCTGCAACGAAATCCAGTGCCGGAGAGAACTCGTCATCGTCGTAAGTGGCGCCTTTGATCCTGACGTGGCTGCCTTCTACTAATATGCGTCCGTCCTCCAACCACTTTACCACTTGCAAAAGCGAGCGGCATTGCTGCTCGAAGATCCGGTGACGCGTAAACGCAATCGGCTGGGTCGCATCAACCGGAGCGATCGTCTGCTGGATAATCTTACCTTCGTCCATATTTTCGTCGATGAAATGTATGGTGCTGCCAACCCAACGCACGCCGTACGCGATGGCGTCATCAAATCCATGCAAACCCTTGAATGCCGGCAACAGCGACGGATGCAGATTGACGATCCGATCGCGATACTCGTGGAGCAGCTCGCCCGCAAACAGCCGCGTGTAGAATGAAATCGCGTAATCGATCTTCTCGGCTTTCAAGTATTCCAGCACGTGCGCCGAGAATTTTTCTTTGTCCTTCTCCGGAAAGATGTTTGCCGGCACGCCGTGAGCGGCGGCACTTTTGACTGCGCCGCACTCCCGGTCAGATACGACAGAATGCACACGGCTTTTGAAATACGCGTTGCCCAGAAGTTGGTTCATCACCGAACCGCCGGTTGACGCTACGATTACGAGTTTCATAGCAGTTCTGCTTGTCCGTTCCCGTTTCGGCGTTTCATATCTTGAACGCGGCCCCATGAGGTCAGTACCACCACGCGGTAGCGGGTGGGTCTTCGTGATTTTAGAATGCGGATGTGGATTGCAGACTGAGCGTGATCGGCGGGTAGTCTTGAATCCGCAATCCGAGATCCGCCTTCCGCAATCGATCGACCCACCCGCTACGGCGTGGTGGTACTGACCTCACTCCCAAACTGAACCGCCCCGTTCGTCCGGGGAAAGGGGCGCCCACGGAGTGGCGCCCTACAGACATTATCCGAATTGGGGGTGCCCGAATTGGCCCAAACTTGCGAAATCCGCGGGATTTGCTACATTCAACAGTTCAATTTTTCGACGCAATCGCCGCCTGATGAAACTCGCCATGAACCAGCCCTACTTCTTTCCTTACCTGGGCTTTTACCAGCTGGTCCATGCCGTTGACGAGTTCATTGTTTACGACACCTTCAACTATATAAAGAGCGGCTGGGTAAACCGAAACCGCCTGCTGGTCGTCGGCCACGGACCGGTCTTCTTTACTGCCGCCACCGAACATGGCAGTTCATTCAAGCAGATCCGGGACATCAAACTGACCCCGCGCAGCAATTGGCGCAAAAAGCTTTTGGACACGTTTACCATGAATTACAAACGGTGTCCGTTCTTTAGAGAAACCTATGATCTGATCGAGCCAATCATCGCATACGAAACCGATTCGCTCGCAGCCCTCGCCACAAAATCCATTGTCGATGTTTGTAGCCACCTGGGAATTAAGACCAAGCTAATCATTAACCCGGTTTACGACGAGCTCGAAGCCAATCTGCAACGTGACAGTGTGGGCGAGAGTTTTCCCGGCGTCAAACTACAGCATCCCAGCAAGAGTTGTTTGCGGCTGATCGCGGTTTGCCAAATGCGCGGCGCGGACGAGTACGTAAACGCAGCCGGCGGGCAGGAGCTCTACCGCAAGGACGAGTTCAAAGCCAACGGAATTGACCTGCGCTTTTTGCAAACCCGCGACCAGCCGTACCGGCAGACGACGCCCGAGTATCATCCGCATCTGTCGATTATTGACGTCTTGATGAATTGCGGCAGAGAAGGCACTATTGAACGACTAGAGAGTTACGAGCTGGTATGAAGGGAATTGCGCATCTGCGCGGGACGGCCGCGTTTTCGGTGTTGAATGGGGGCGGGATTTTTCATTTATCATTTTTCATTTTGTTATTGGAACCGGAAACACCTCGCGCGGGTTGAATTAAATGAAGACTCAAGTTAATGACCTGGCAATCTTCGGCGGCGCTCCGGCGTTTGCGGACAAGCTTCACGTGGGGCGGCCGAACTTCGGTGAGCGCGAACGGCTGATCGAGCGCATCGACCAGATCATTGACCGGCGCTGGTTCACCAATGCGGGGCCGTATGTGCAGGAACTCGAGCTTCGTCTCGCGGACTTTCTTGGCGTTAAGCACTGCATTGCCATGTGCAACGCCACCATCGGTCTCGAGATCGCCATCAAAGCCCTGGGGATGAAGGGCGAAGTGATCGTTCCGTCCTTTACCTTCATCGCGACCGCTCACGCGTTGCAGTGGCAGGAAATCAAACCGGTCTTTTGCGACATCGATCCGGAAACGCACAATCTGGATCCGCGCCGGGTCGAGGAAATGATTACGACGCAGACCACGGGGATTCTCGGCGTACATTTGTGGGGCCGGCCCTGTGACGTGGACGCGCTTAGCGACCTTGCCAAACGCCATCACCTGTCGTTGCTGTTCGATGCCGCGCACGCGTTCGCTTGCACCCATCGCGGCCGCATGATTGGTTCGTTCGGCGATGCGGAAGTGTTCAGCTTTCACGCAACGAAGTTTTTCAACACCTTCGAAGGTGGCGCAGTTACCACCAACGACGACGACCTGGCACAGAAAATTCGCTGGATGAAGAACTTTGGATTTGCCGGTTACGACAAAGTCGTTTACATCGGAACCAACGGAAAGATGAACGAAGTCTGCGCTGCCATGGGCCTGACCTCGCTGGAAAGCCTGGAACAGTTCATAGCAATTAACCGGCGCAACTACGATCAATACCGGCAAGAGCTACGCGACATTCGCGGCGTCAAGCTGATCGACTACGACGACGCGGAAAACAATAACTATCAATACGTCGTGCTGGAGATTGATGAAGCCGCAACCCGAGTCAGCCGCGATGAGCTGTTGCAGATTCTTTGGGCTGAGAATGTGATCGCGCGCCGGTACTTCTATCCCGGCTGTCATCGCGCCGAGCCCTATCGCACGCTCTATCCGGATAGCGGCGCGCGTTTGCCCGTGACTGAGGAAATGGTGACGCGGACGCTGCTGCTGCCGAACGGTAACTCCATTGGCGACGCCGAAATTCGCGGCATCTGCGGCGTCCTGCGCTTTGCGATAGAACAAGCCGGGGAAGTTAACCTGCGTTTGGCCGCAGAGTCGGAAGTAAACGCGGTTGACGCTGGTGTTTCAGACAAAAGAGCGGGGGCAAGCCGCCCTTCCTGACTGCAGGTAAGCAGCGTTGAATCGGAGAATAACCTGGAGTATCAAAGTTCAACTGAAATACTTGCAGTCAGGAAGGGCGGCTTGCCCCCGCTCTTTTAGTTGGACAGCTATGGAATTATGGTTCGTAACTTAAGAGAAATCCCCGGCATCCGCGGCGCCAGCTATCGCATTTCCGAGGGGCAGAAGCGCATCGCGTTTGCCCTCCGCGCGGCCAGCAGTTATGCGCGGTTTCAACTGGAGCGGAATGGCTCGCGGCCGGAAGTCGCCGCCGTAGTCGTCGGCCGCAACGACGATTACATGTCTGACTTTCGCGAACGCCTGTTTGCCACCGTCGATTGGAACATTCGCTATCTCGTTGATGAAGTAATCTTCGTCGAATGGAATCCCCCGGCGGATCGCGAACTGCTCGGCTATGAGTTAACGCAGCGCTTCCCTTCTCTACGCGCCTATGTTGTGCCGGCGGAAATCCATGCCGGCCTGTGCGAAAACCAGAACGTCAAACTGCTGGAGTATCACGCCAAGAACGTCGGCATCCGCCGCGCCAAATCGCCGTTCATCATGGTGACGAATGCGGACGCCGCAGTCGGGCTGGACACTGTTAACAATTTGATGGCGGCAAAGCTGGAGGCAGAAACTGCCTGGACCGCGGAGCGTGTGGATATTTCCTGGCGCGAGGATCAGCAAAGCGAGATTGGTGTGTTGGGTAGCCTGCGTTACCGCCGCGTGATTCCCTACAACCAACTGGGCACCGGCGAGTTCTGTCTGGCGGCGCGCGAACTGTGGCACCACATACGCGGCTACGACGAACTGATGGTCAAACATCGCATCGGCTGTGACGTGCGCGGTACGGCGCAGATGCTGGCCCATGGAGCAACGTTAAAGAAGTCGGGGACGGTACTGCACCTGGCGCATCCGACGTCCTGCACGGAAAATATTCAACCGCACCATGGTGAAATGGCGACCGTCGAAGGCGTTCCCTATCGCAACCCTGATGACTGGGGTTTGGGAAACTGCCGTGAAGTGGAACTGGCCGAGCGCGTTTGGCGATTGTCAGAACCGCCTGCGGTAGCGGGCGGTTGAAGCTACGCCTGAGCTTGGTTGCTAACACATGATCAACCGCCCGCTACCGCAGGCGGTTCTGACAGGACAAGGTATGACTGAAATACGAGAATTGATATTAGGCGGCGACGGTTTGATCGGCTCAGCCCTCGCGGAAGCGTTGCGCGCCAAGGGCCGTGAGGTAGTTTCACTCGATCTGCAGTCGGGCTTCGATCTGCGAAAGCCATTCGACATCACGCCGTTTGAAAACTGCGATCGCGTTTGGTTCCTGGCGTGGGATACGGGGGGCGCGAAATACCTGGAAGCTGAAAACCAGCAACACCAGCAGTATCGCAACAACTGCGAAATTTCCCTGCGCGTGTTTGACGCGCTCTCGCGTACGAAGAAGCCTTTCCTGTTTGCCACCTCGCAGCTGGCGGGCACGCCGAACGCTTACGGCACGACCAAGTTGATGGCCTGGCGCTGGACGGAAAATCTGGGCGGCAAAGTGGCGCGCCTCTGGAACGTCTATGGTTGGGAGCATCCCACGATCAAGAGTCATGTGATCACGGACCTGGTCCTTTCCGGATGCCACGGGAGGGTACGCTGTTTGACCAATGGTGGCGAGCATCGCCGTTTCCTTTACAAGACAGACTGCGTCGCCGCACTCAACCTGCTCTTCGATGGCGATCAGCAAACCGCGGAAATAGCCGCCGGGGCATGGTCCACGATTCGCGACGTCGCGGAAGAGATTGCGGGCCAGCTGAACGTCGAAACCGAGTTCGGCAATTTGCAGGGCTCCGAGTGTCTGGTCGATCCGCAAGAGACACTGAGCGGCTGGGCTCCACAGGTAACGCTCGCCGACGGCCTGGCAAACGTAATTGCCGAAGCGCGCGCCTATTTGCAACAGGAAGCGTCTGACAAGTTGGGCGCCACCGCCAAATGAGTGCGGCCACAACCGCTGTTTTTACTATTGAAAGCCAGGTCCCTGGTCTGCGGCTATCGAGCGGTTTGAACGCCGAAGGCGTTGAACAACTCAGCCCAGGGTATCACCCTGGGTAAAGTGTTTTATTTTTGATTTCATACCCCGAAGGGGTTGAATACTTCAACTCACCCTAAACCCTTTCAGGGTGAGAACGTGACGTTCGCTCTGTTCCCAGGGTGTTACCCTGGGCTGAGTTGTTCAACGCCTTCGGTGTAATTGAGTCACAATCGGTGAGCGTATCAAACGTTTAATCGTCAACATTGTCGGGCGCGACGCGGCGAACAAACTTTCTGCGCCTTATCATGATTGGCGCGCTCGCCGTCGCTCAGCCCGGGCGCTGGCCGCGCTGCCGGCGAAAGACTTATACGTAAACTTCGGCTGCGGCCCCAACGCTTTGCCGGGCTGGGTCAATTTGGATGTAGCGCGCGGCGACCAGATCGACGTCGTTTGGGACCTGCGCAACGGGATGCCGTTTGCGAGTGAGAGCTGCGCCGCACTTTTTGGCGAACACGTCATTGAACATGTGCCGCGCCACGCCGCAGAAAAGCTTGTGCGCGAATGTCATCGCGTGCTGCAACCGGGCGGCGTACTGCGGCTGTCGACGCCTGATGCCGGCCGCTACCTGCGTTCGTATGCGGGCGACGGCGAATTTCTCCGGCATCCGGCATTTCCGGCGCCGTATGAGACGCCCCTCGATCGCATCAACCACATGATGCGCGAGGACGGCCAGCACCTTTGGGTTTATGATGCGGAGTCGCTCGTGCTGTTGCTGCGTAAGGCCGGATTCTCCGCAGCCTTTGAGAAGAAGTTCGGCGAGTCAGCCGATCCGCGCATGCAGCAAATCGATTCCGAGGGGCGGGCCTTTGAGAGTTTGTACGTCGAGGGCGTCAAGTAAGAACGTGCGGGTCATCGCAACAGCCGCTCGACGGGGCAGTAGCCCGACCTAAGGGAGGGCTCCGGTTGAGTGAATGCGAGTGGGAGCCCTCACTCACGGTCGGGCTACTGCCCCGTTGAGACGAGCGGTGATCTCAGAAGTTTTCAGGGGTCGGGTGGGCGTCCGTCGCGCCCTCTCCCCCAACCCCCTCGCCGCTTGCAGAGAGGGGGCAAGAAAGGGACGGGGCAGTAGCCCGACCGTGAGGGAGGGCTCCGGTTGTGTGAATGCGAGTGGGAGCCCTCCCTCACGATTGGGCTTCTGCCCCGTTGAGACGAGCGGTGATCTCAGAAGTTTTCAGGGGTGGGGTGGGCGTCCGTCGCGCCCTCTCCCCCAATCCCCTCTCCGCTTGCGGACAGGGGGCAAGAATGCGCAACCGAACAGAGCACGAAGAACGAAATTGAAAGAGCCGCAACTCGCGACCCCGGTCGCCTTCATCATTTTTAATCGTCCGGAAACTACGGCGCGCGTGTTTGCCGCGATTGCGAAAGCGCGCCCGGCGAAGCTGCTGCTGATCGCCGACGGTCCGCGGGCAGATCACCCGGAGGACGCGGCAAAATGTGCCGCCACACGCGCTGTGGTCCAACGCGTGGATTGGCCGTGCGAAGTCCTGACCAATTTCTCCGAAACCAATCTGGGCTGCAAAACGCGCCCCGCTAGCGGTCTCAACTGGGCTTTTGAAAACGTTGAAGAGGCGATAATCCTGGAAGACGATTGCCTGCCGCACCCGACCTTCTTTCGGTATTGTGAAGAACTGTTGGAGCACTATCGCGACGACGAACGCGTGATGATGATCAGCGGCACAAACCTTTTGGGTGAGTGGAAGTCTGAAAACCAGAGTTATCAGTTTACCAATTGGGGTGGAAACTGGGGCTGGGCTTCGTGGCGTCGGGCATGGCGGTTTTTTGATGGGGAGTTAAAGAGTTGGCCCGAGGTTCGCGATTCACGTTTTCTTCATGATTGGTTTCACGACTCTGAGCTCGCTGCCTATTGGGAAAAGATATTCGACGCTGTCTACAATGGTGACGTGGACTCGACCTGGGATTATCAATGGTTGCTGGCGTGTTGGATTCAGCATGGCTTGCGTGTTTTCCCCGAAAAAAATCTCGTTTCGAACATTGGGTTTGACTCGGATGCAACTCATACCAGCGGCGACAGCCCCATGGCGAATATACCAGCGCACGAACAACGTTTTCCTCTGCGCCATCCAACCGCTATGATTCGTTGTGTCGCAGCTGACCAGCAACTGCAGGAGAAATTCTATAGTGCCGGAGTAACACCCAGCCTGGCCTCGAGACTGAAAGGACGAGTCGCTAGACATCTTAAGCTCGTCTCATCAACCAAAAGCGTTTAGAAATCCCTGAGAAAGTAAGCGTGGCGCGTTTCAAATATCCTAATGCTTAGACGAATCATCAATAAGTCAATCCGCATAATTAAGCCTGGTTCAACTTCAGTCATCGACCACCCTAACGAGCAGGATCTGAGTTTGTATTGGACTCCGGAGATGGCCGCGATGCTGGAGACGTGGGGCGAGGACAATGCCTGGCGTGAAATTCAGTTATTGCTTGTGAATTGCCGCGGGCGAATCCTGGACATTGCCTGTGGCACCGGCAAAGTGATGGAACTGCTATCGCAGTTCCCACAGCTTGAAGTCCACGGTTGCGATATCTCGGACTTTCTTTTAAGCAAAGCCATAGCACGTGGTTTGGATCGTACTCGATTGAGAGTATGCGATGCGACTGACACGAAGTATGAGGAGAAGTCCTTTGACTACTCTTACTCGATCGGTTCGTTGGAACATTTTACGGAAGACGGCATCGCAGCGTTTCTGACTGAGGCAGCGCGCATAACTAAGTATTCGAGCTGCCATCAGATACCAGTCTCTCCGAAAAGAGACGAAGGATGGATAACTCCCTCACAATCTTATTTCAACAATACGGTTGATTGGTGGCTGCCAAAATTTCGCGCAGTATTTTCAGATGTTCAGGTACTGCGCTCAAACTGGGCCGACGGTGATCGGTCAGTCGGACAATGGTTCATCTGCGGAAATAAAACTACGAAGGGCCTCCAACCAAATCAATAATGTCGAAACTTGTGAATGATAGTCGCTTTTGGAAACCTCTGTGGTCCACTTATCAGAGTTCGCCGAGCATTGCTCTTTGTCGCGTACCTGAACTTGAGTATGCCGCTGAGCTGCCCCTCACCGGTCGTACCCTGGATCACTGTTGCGGCGATGGCTTGTTCGCGCAGATTGGCTGGCCCGACGCAAAGTTCAGCGCCGGGTGCGATATGAATGCCGCCTCGATCAAACAGGCCCAACTCCTCGGACGTCACGAGCAACTTGACGTCTGCGATGCCGGGAAGAGATTGCCTTATGCGGATGAACACTTTGACCTCGTTTTTGATAACAGCGCCCTGGAACACATTCCTGATCTTAAGGGGAGCTTGCGCGAAATCTCCAGAGTCCTCCGGCCCGGGGGAATTTTTACTTTCAATGTTCTTAACCATCGTTACTTTGAGTGGTGGCCACTCGATCGTGAGTCGATGGCGGGCTATCGCGAATGGCAGCCTTTCTATCATGCGCTATCCATCGAAGATTGGAGCAACGAGCTTGCAGCCGTTGGAATGGAAGTCCAGGATTTTAAAGGTTACTTCGACGAAGAAGCCTCGCGGGAGTTGGCGTTGTTGGATTGCGAATTCTCGGGCTATTACATTCGCCAACGCCCCAGCGAACTAGTTTCAAAATACAAATCCTTCTTTGGCACAGCAAAGCGCCAATGGCGGGACAAACTTGGTCGGCTCAAATGGCAGACCGCGCCGGACGAAGGCGCCGGCTATTTCATTACCGCACAACGGCAATGACAAAACAGATCGACCTCTCCTGGGAAGAAGCCGTTCGCTGGTATCGCGCGCAGCCAGGCAATGAAGCCGAAATTCGGAACAACTATTTCGATCTGCCGGTGCGTGAGGCGGCCGAGCGTTTTGCGCGGAGCGAAGAATTTGCCGAGGTGGCGCGCTTGCTTGGTCCCGGAGCAGGCCGCAGCATTCTCGACCTCGGCGCCGGCAACGGCATAGCGAGTTACGCCCTCGCCCGCGAGGGTTGGGCCGTTACTGCGCTCGAACCTGATCCCAGCGATGAAGTGGGCGCCGGGGCAATTAGTTTGCTCGCGGAAGAGACGGGACTTCCGATTACGATCGTGCGCGAGTTTGGCGAGCGGTTGCCGTTTGCCGCAGATTGCTTTGACGCGATCCACGCCCGTCAGGTGTTGCATCATGCTTCCAATCTGGAAGAGATGGTGGCCGAACTTAAACGCGTGCTGCGCCCGGGCGGCTGGCTGCTGAACACCCGCGAGCATGTCGCCGACAATGAACAGCAATTGGAAGCGTTCCGCCACGAGCATCCGTTGCATCATCTCTACGGCGGTGAAAATGCTTATCCGCTCGCGCGCTACCTCCAGGCTTTTGCGGGCGCCGGTCTGTCGGTGATCGAAACATGGGGGCCGCTGCAATCGATCCTTAATTTCTTTCCCGGAAGTGAGCGTGAACGGCAGACCGTTTTGCGCCAGGTTGCCAATCATAGTTACCTGCGACTGGGCCGCCTGTTATCGTGGTCGCCCGGCTTTCGTCAGGTACAGGTCGAACGTCACACGCGCGCCGACGAAGGGCCGGGACGGCTCTACAGTTTTTTGCTCAGGAAACCGTGAAACTTTTCATCACCGGTAGTCGCGGATTTATTGGCGGCAGTGTCGGCCGTTACGCGGCCCGCGCCGGACATACCGTAATGGGCACCGGCAGATCCGTTGACGGCGGTGCGGATTGGCCCGGTGATTACCTCGCTGCTGAGCCGGCGGCAGAGAATCTGGCAAAACTCATAAGCGACTTTGCGCCCGACGTGGTGCTGCATGCGGCGGGTTCCGCTTCGGTGGGCGCATCTCTGACAGAGCCTTTGGCAGATTTGCAGGCGGCGGCGGTGACCTGCGCGAACATGTTTGAGGGCGTGCGCCGCTCCGGCATGAAGCCCGTCGTCATCATCCCCTCGAGCGCTTCGGTTTACGGCAATCCCCACGCCCTGCCGGTACAAGAGGACGCGCCGGTCGCGCCCATCTCGCCCTACGGTTTTCATAAGGCGATTTGTGAAATGCTGGGCCGGGAATATGCCGCGTGCTTCGCTCTGAACGTGATTGCGTGCCGCTTCTTCTCAGTGTTTGGAGAACGGCAGCGACGCCTTTTGGTCTGGGAACTTTACCAACAGCTGGCCGGTCCCGAACCAGTCGTTTGGCTGGACGGCACCGGTTCTGAGTCACGTGACTTTGTGCATATCGATGACGCGGCGGAAGTGATGTTACAACTTGCCGGACGTGACGAAGCGCGATCGCCACAGGGCAGCCATTTGGAAGTGAATATCGGAAGTGGAATCGAAACCACCGTGCAGCAAATTGCCAAGCAGCTGCGCGCTCTGGTAGCGCCCGAAAAAGAGATCCGCTCCCGCGGAAATGCGCGCCCGGGCGATCCGCTGCGGTGGCAAGCCGAGGTGGCGCGTTTGCATTCGCTGTTGCCGGAGTGGCAGGCAAGCTCGCTCGCGAACGGTTTGGCGCAGTGCGTAGCCGCCTGGAAACGGGAGGCGGAGAGTTCCACGCATGGCTCCTGATTCAACGCTGCGGCGCATCGGCGTGGTGGACCAGTCGGCGACCGGGTGGTTTGCCGCCACCGTCTACTCGCGCATGATCCTGCGCTCCCTCGCCGCCGCATGCGAAGGGAGCGGCATCGAACTTTACTTTTTCTCGCCACCGGGAAGCGCCGATCAAAGCGGCCTTGCAACGAAAACGGTGACGTTGAGTGCGACCGAGTATTTGCCGGGCGAGCGGCCGTTACGAAAGTTGATCGGCTTGCCTGCCAAGTCAAGCGCGCTGCGTGGCGAACAGCGCCTGCGCGGTCTCCTTCATCTGGCGAATGATTCCGACGTGTTTGCAGCGGCGGAAAAACACCGGATCGGTGTGCTGCTGCCTTTGCTGGACATCGCCCCGTGGCAGATTGCCGCGAAGACGATTGGCTGGGTCCCTGACTTCCAGCACATGCGACTGCCGGAGTTTTTTCCGGCGGGGGAGTTGCGGCGTCGTGATGAAACCATCAAGCGACTGGCAGAGAGAGCGACGCTGATCATGTTGTCCAGCCACGCAGCCCGTGATGACTTTGCGGCTTTTGCGCCCGCCCAGATCGCTAAGGCGCGGGTTGTGCCTTTCCCTTCCCTGATGGCGTTTGAGCCACCGGCTGGCGAGGCGAACGTGAGCCGGGAGAAGTTTCAGCTGCCGGAAAAATTCGCTTTGGTTGCGAACCAATTCTGGGCCCACAAGAACCATGCGGTAGTGGTGCGCGCTCTGGCCCAACTGAAGGGCAGCGGGCTGGACCTTCCCGTCGTGATGACCGGGTTGCCTGCCGACCACCGGGATCCTGCGAACAAGAACTTTTCCGCGTTGTTGCAGGAAATTGCGTCCGCCGGTTTGAGTAAGCAGATACTTATCCTGGGCCTGGTGCCGCATGCTGATCTGATAAATCTCATGCGCGCAGCAGCCCTGATAATCCAACCATCACGGTTCGAAGGCTGGAGCACAGTCGTGCAGGACGCGAAAGCCCTGGGGCGCCCCGTTTTGTGTTCCGACCTGCCGGTGCATCGCGAGCAGGCGCCGGCAGCGCTGGGATTTTTCGCGTGGGATGATCCAAGGAAGTTGAGCGAACTGCTGGCGGCAAATTGGCCGCGACTCGAACCGGGACCAAATCGCTCTTTGGAAGCAACGGCGCTGGCAGCTGAGCGCGACTTTGCGCGAGAGCACGGGCAGGCTCTGCTGGAAATTTGTCGCGAAGCTTGTGGAGCCTAGGATCGAAATGAGGCAGAGCCGTTAACTAGAAAGCGTGCGGCCAACGCCGAAGGCGTTAAATAGCTCAGCCCAGGGTAACACGCTGGGTAGAAGCCGCGCCGACGTTCCTACCCTGAAAGGGTTGTATCTGATCTGGTGCGCACGGATTCCATTCTCTAACCCTTTCAGGGTAGGAATTATTTCTACTGTTTACCCAGGGTGCTACCCTGGGCTGAGTTATTCAACGCCTTCGGCGTAAGACGGTAAATCATATATTCAAGAGGAAAAGTCTCCCATCAAAGCACCTCAATTCCTCTGTGTGAGAGGAAGGGAAATCACACCACCTGACATGCACTATCACCTGATTGGAATTTGCGGGACGGCGATGGCTTCGCTTGCGGGCATGTTGCAGGCGCGCGGTCACCTCGTCACCGGCTCCGACGAAAACGTTTACCCGCCAATGTCTGCGATGCTGCAGTCCCTCGGCATTCGCATCATGCAGGGATACGCGGCAGAGCATCTGCAGCCGCAGCCTGACTGCGTGGTGGTGGGCAACGCAATTCCGCGCGGCAATGCGGAAGTCGAAGAAACACTAAAACTAAAACTCCTGTATCGCTCGCAAGCCGAAGTCGTCAAGGAAGAATTCATTCGCGGCCGGCGTTCCCTCGTAGTTGCCGGCACGCATGGCAAGACTACGACGACCAGCATCGCGTCGTGGGTGATGGACCAGGCCGGGCTTGACCCGACGTTTCTGGTGGGCGGGGTGGTCCAGAATTTCGATGCCAGCTTTCGCGTGACGGATAGCGACTACTTCATCATCGAGGGCGACGAATACGACACCGCGTATTTCGACAAAGGTCCCAAGTTCATGCACTACCTGCCGGAACTAGCCATCGTCAACAACGTCGAGTTTGATCACGCAGACATCTACGCGAACCTCGCGGCGGTGAGACTGGCCTTCCGGCGTTTCATGAATTTGGTTCCGGCAAACGGCAAACTGATTGCCGGGTGGGACAGCGTCCATGTCCGCGAGATCGTGGCGGAGATGGGCGCGAAACTTCATACGCAACTGGAAACGTTTGGCACGGGCGCGGACGCCACCTGGCAGGCGCGCGAGATTGATTACTCCGGCGCGATGACGCGCTTCCGTGTTTTCCGCGAAGAACGAGAATGGGCCGAGTTTGAAACGCCGCTGATCGGTGAGTTCAACGTTCTCAATTGCCTGGCCGTGATCATCGCGGCCGACGCGTGGGGAGTGGACCGAAAAACCATCGCTGCGGCCCTGGCTTCGTTCAAGAGCGTGCGCCGGCGCGCCGAGGTGCGCGGTTGCGAGCGCGGCGTGACGGTCATCGATGATTTTGCGCACCACCCCACGGCAGTGCGCGAGACGCTGCAAGCGCTCCGGCAGAAGTTTCCTGCTTGCCGGCTGGTCGCCGTGTTCGAACCGCGATCGTGGTCATCGCGACTGGCAGTCTTTCAGGACCAATACGCCGCGGCCTTTGTGCCGGCAGATTACGTAGTCATCGCCGCCGTCTTTGACACCCAGAAGGCGGTGGAAAAAGGCGCGGTGCTGGATACGCGGCAGCTGATTGATGACATCGCGGCGCAAGGCAAGCCTTCGCTGGCCATCAGCGGCGCGGACGAGATCGTCAGCCAGTTGGCTCCCGAGCTACGCGACGGCGATGTAGTGGCGATTATGTCGAACGGCGGTTTCGGCGGAATCCACGAAAAACTGCTGGCGGCTTTGCGGGCGACCAGGTGAGAAAATATATGACAGGATAAGAGGATTCACACGATAGTTAAAACAGCTAAGATGTTTTCGAACATCATGTGAATCCTCTTATCCTGTCGGTTAATCACGACTCGCGAATTGCTTGCGGCTGTTTAGGAACGACTCTCCGGCGCGGGCTCTTCCTTTTCCGGCACCTCCACAAATAGCGGTTGCAGCTTGCCCTTTGAAACGACGCTGCCGGCTGGCGACTCAACTCGCGCCGTCAACGCGCGGCGCATTTTACGCGGAAGGAACTTGGCCGTCAGCGCGGCCATCGATTGCGCCAGGACGATGATGTCGCCGCCGCCGCGCCAATGCGAGCGCACCACGCCGTCGTCCGTGTGCTCAATCAGCCGCAACAGCGTCAACGCCACCAGGTAAGCATCGTCAATCTGGCCCACAAACGGGATCATGTCGGGAATGAAATCAAACGGAATGATCGCGTAAACGATCGCCGCGGCAAACAAGGCCCGCTCGGTCGCCGGCACTCTCGGATCCACCATCAGCCGGGCGCAAAGCCCGATCATGTTTGGCAGAAACATCAGTATGTTCTTTAAGCGGCTTTTAAGTTTGAGCTTTTCCATCGATTTCGGTCTCACGTCTCAGTCTAGGTCTCAGATGTCGGGTGACTAGCGTTAGTTGCGTCTGAGATCTGGTCGGCTGCTTCACTCGTTTGTATGATGTGGAGTCTAGCGGACGAAAAGGTGAGCGACAAGTTTCAGGGCCAGCCGCGTCATGATAAAGTGACCGCCGCAAACCTGAAACCTGAAACCTGAAACCTGAGAGCATGTCCATACTTGACCAAATTCGCCAACGCGCCGCGGCGACCACCCAACACATTGTGCTGCCGGAGGGCGAAGACCCGCGCACGGTGGTGGCCGCCTCGATGTGCGCGCGACAACGGCTGGCGCAAATAACTCTGCTGGGCAGTGAAGAAAAAATTCGCGCCATCGCCCAGAACCAGGGAGTGGACCTCGGCGGCGTTAATGTCGTTGATCACCTACGGGCCAGCGACTTTGACAAGATGGTTTCGCTTTATCACGATCTGCGGCGCGCGAAAGGCCTGATGGCCGACGAAGCGCGGACCTCCCTGAAAGACCCGCTTTACTACGGCAACCTCATGGTGCGCGCCGGACGCGCTGACGGTTCAGTTGCGGGCGCGACGAACACGACATCGCACACTGTGCGGGCCGCGCTGCATTGCATCGGCGTTCGCCCCGGATTCAAGTTAGTTTCCAGTTTCTTTGTAATGGCCCTGCCTGACCGCAGCTTCGGACACGAGGGCGCTTTGATCTATGCGGACTGTGGCGTGGTCATCGATCCTACCGCCGCGGAACTCGCGGAGATCGCGCTGGCTTCGGCCGACTCCTGCCGCGCCTTGCTGGGCGTTGACCCACGGGTCGCGATGCTTTCGTTTTCCACCAAAGGAAGCGCGAAGCACAAATTGATCGATAAAGTAGTCGAAGCCACGCGCACCCTGCGCGCGCGCGCGCCGGAGATGCTGGTTGACGGCGAGCTGCAAGCGGACGCGGCTTTGGTGCCGGCCGTGGCGGCGTCGAAAGCGCCGGGCTCAGAAGTCGCGGGCCGCGCCAACGTGCTTATCTTTCCTGATCTGCAGGCCGGCAATATCGCTTACAAGCTGACCGAGCGGCTGGCCGGCGCGACCGCCATTGGCCCGATTTTGCAGGGACTGGATAAACCAGCCAACGATCTGTCGCGCGGTTGCAAAGCCGAAGACATCGTCGATGCGGTAGCCATTACCGCCGTCCAGTCACAGGCCCGCAAAGCCGCGAACTGACTCCTTTCCTGGTAACGCAAACTGTTGGTTTGCGACGGTGAGCGATATTCAACCCCGCGCAAACTAACAGTTTCCGTTGCAGAAAAGCCGAAGTAATATTGAGTCCCGGCAACCCTTTTCTTCTCTCCCGGTCATCAAAACGCCCTTAAGCTCCAACAGTTCGCGCCGAGGTACTCCAGTTTGCTAAACAGAAATTTGCTGCTGATTCTGACTTTCGTAGTAGGGCTCTCACTTGCCGGGCAGGCCACGGGCCAAGAGCCAAAACCATCGCCGTCTCCCAAAGCTACGCCCAACCGGCCGGACGAGCAGGATCCGATTCGTATCTTCACCGAAGAAGTCCGGTTGCCAGTGCTGGCGGTTGACCAGTATGGCCATTTCGATCCATCGCTGGAGCGGGACGACATTCTGGTGTTGGAAGACGGCGTGCCGCAACAGGTCAAGGACGTCCGTCACGTGCCTGCGAGTGTTTTAATTCTCCTGGACATGGGCGGCGAGATGCCTTTGGCCAAGAGCACGCGATCGACGCGCGAAATCGCGCTGCGTTTGCTGGACAAGCTGAAGACCGGCGATTCGTTATCGGTAATCCAATTCAGCGAACGCCCGGAAGTCTTGCAGGATTGGACCGCCGACAAAGCCAGCGTCATGCGCGTGCTAAAAACCAAACTGTCGGGAGGAAGACGCGCCCGGCTCTCAGAGGGAATCACGGCGGCCGTGGCCCAACTCAAGACGGTCCCGGTTGGCACACGTCATCTGGTCATTGTCAGCGACGGGGTGGAAACTGCCGGCGGCAAGATCAAGTATGACGACGCCGTGAAAGAACTGGTGGCGACACAGGCCACGGTGCACGTCATCAGTTACTCGGCGCTGGTGCGCGCCGCGGTCGAACAGCGTTACAACAAAGGAATTATCAAGAAGAATAGCGGTGTTCCGCGGGATCCCAATCCCATGAGCAATCCGGTGGCGAACGGCGATCCCACGAAACCGCCGGGGACTGTTAGCAACGGTTCGTATCCGTTGCTGACGCTGGATCTAGACCGCAAGATGCGCCGCTGGTTCACTGACTACGCCAAGGCAACGGTCGCGAGCGAACAGAGACTGTCCGCCCTGGTGGCGGAATCGGGTGGGCGGCTTTCCGTACCGCAATCGCTTGAAGACATGTTGAAACAGAGTGACGAAGTGGCGCGAGAGATTGGCGCTCAGTACATTGTCACTTACCGGCCCGCGCGCGCCTTGTCTGAGTCGAAGCCCGGTGAGTACCGCCGCATCGAGATCGCTTCGCGCCGCGTAGGTCTGCACCTCAGCGCCCGCCGCGGCTACGTCACGACAGCCCCCTGAGCGGATTGCAGATTGCGGATTGCGGATTGCGGATTGCGGATTGCTGAAGAGTAGCGACTCTCTCAAAAATCTCAAATCCGCATTCCGCATTCCGCATTCCGCAATCGGCAGGCGGTTCTGACAATTCTAATTAATGAATGAGTGTTCCCAGGCGGGGGTCGATGATCGTAGTCACGGGCTGAGGCGTGCGATCCTGCTGCGCTTCCAGGCGCAATGAGCGACGATAGAGTTCGTACCAATCGGCCTGCGGCACGCGATGAAACGCGGCCACGACTTGCGGATCAAACTGGCGTCCGGCCCACTTGTCCAACTCTTCGGCTGCGGCAGCATACGACTTCCCTTTTCGGTAGACGCGATCACTGGTCATCGCGTCGAAAGCGTCGGCAACGGAAAAGATTCGCGCGCACACATCAATGTCGTCAGCCAGCAGTCCCAGAGGATAACCAGAGCCGTCCCACCTTTCATGATGCTGCGCCACCACGCGCGCGGCCCCTTCCAAAAATTCGATGCCGCGAAGAATCTGCTGCCCGTGCAGCGGATGCGCCCGCATGTGTACCCACTCTTCTTCCGTCAGGGCCGCAGGCTTCCGGAGAATCGCATCGGGGACGCCGATCTTGCCAATGTCGTGTAGCAAAGCTCCAAATTCCAGGGCCTTCATCTGCGCGTTGTCCAGGCCATACTCGCGGCCCAGGCGCAGGCTGTAGGTAACGACCCGCTCAGAATGTCCATGCGTCTCCGCATCACGCGTTTCCAGCGCCGCGGTCAAGGCCCGCAAGGTAGAACGATATGCGAGCTCCAGTGAACCCAGCGCCTGGTCCAATTCTCTGGTGCGCTGTTCGACCAATTCCTCCAACCGCTCTTCGTGCGCGCGCTTGGCCAACAGTAACGAACGATGCTGCAGCGCACGTTTTACTCCGGCTTCCACCTGTCGCAGATCGAAAGGCTTCATCAAATAATCGAAGGCGCCGAGGCGCAGAGCTTCAATAGCGGTTTCCACCGTCTGCATTCCGCTAATCATCACCACGACCGTGTCGGGCGCGATTCGTTCGAGATGGGGAATCATCTCCAGCCCGCTCATACCCGGCATGGTGATGTCGCTGATGACCAGATCAAACTGCTGCGCGCGCAACGACCCGAGCGCCTCGCGGGCCGAAGCTGCTTCATTACAAGCGTAATGTTCGCTCAACAAGTCGTAGAGCACGCTGCGGATTCCGCCCTCGTCATCGACGATAAGTATGCGCGGCGAAGCTATCTCTTCGTGAACCATAGAACCAACTTTTTTGAGACAAATATGGAAGGAGCTGCCAGAGTTTGACCAGAAGCGAGTGCTTGATTGAAGTTCCGGGCCGCGGAGCTTCATGCCCTGGCAGGCTTCGAAATACTACACAGTTTGCCCAACAGTGGCAAACAGAATTTTGCATCGCTAGCGAAATGCCTGATTTCTTATGAGTTTACGGGGTGAGCCGATTGGTTGACGAGCGGGGTGTGAGTCTCTATTATGGCCAGACCGCCGAAGCCGGAGTGGCGAAATTGGTATACGCACCAGACTCAAAATCTGGCGAGGTCACACTCATGTCGGTTCGAGTCCGACCTCCGGCACCATCCTCCCGCATAGCGTTTAGAAATACTCTTCCCCTTTTTGGTTCCCCCGTAACCTGGGCGCTCGCGCGTCTATCGAACCAGGGATGGAATGACACATCACGAAAAACTACATGCCCGCGGCATTCTGCGGCGGGGCACACCAAAGTCCGGCTTCCGCTATGTGGGCGCTGATGGCCGCAGGATCGGTGCGGGGGAAATTCAAAGGATAGCGGACCTGAAAATTGCGCCCGCATGGACGGACGTGGCGGTGAACCCTTCGGCAAACGGCCTGATACAGGCGGTCGGCAAAGACGCCGCCGGACGTTGGCAATATCTCTATCACGAACGGCACGTCAAAAAGCAGGAGCAGAAAAAGTTTGCGCGGATCGTTAAGTTTGCGGAAGCCCTGCCGCAAATGCGACGGGTCGTGACGCGTGACTTGAAGCTTCCCGGGCTCGGCCGAGAAAAAGTTCTCGCCTGCATTTTGCGGATTCTTTCCTCCTGCTACATGCGGCCCGGAAGCCAGGTTTACGCAAATGAGAATGGGAGTTATGGGATTTCCACTCTCCGGGCGCGCCATGTTCGCGTGAAAGGCGACTTAGTCGAGTTTGATTTTCCAGGCAAGTCCGGTGTGCAACAGCATCGCGAGCTGCGAGATCGCAGAGTAGCGCGGGTGGTGCGGGAACTGCTGAAGGATCGGCAAAGCGAAGTCTTCAAGTACCTCAACGGCGACGGCACGTTTGTGGACATTAGGCGCCGCCACATTAACGACTACATCAAGGAAGTAATGGGGACGCGTTTCAGCGCCAAAGACTTTCGCACGTGGGCAGGCACACTCGCCTGCGCGAGTGCCCTCGCGCGTTCGGGCGTCGACGTCGAGGATACCAAAGCGACGCGTAAGAAAAAGATCGTAGCAGCCATTAACGAAGCGGCCACGATTCTGGGAAACACGCCCGCGGTGTGTCGCTCTTCATATATCTGCCCTGCCATCCTCGAAAATTTTGAAAAGGGAAAAGTGATCCGGCGGCATTTTCCCACGCCAGAACATCTCTTGCGGGAACGAGCGCACGGATTGCATCAAGCGGAGAAGGCGCTGCTGAGCTTTTTGCGCCGCAGCACCAACGGCAAATAATTGTAGGGGCGGCCCTCCGTGGCCGCCCCCTTTGTTTCCTAATCGCCCTAGCCCATAACGACAAGGGGGTGGCCACGGAGTGCCACCCCTACAGAACCTAACCTGCGGACTTGCCCTGGGCTTCTGAGCCGTAGCGCGAGTAGTAGTCCTTGTAGTATTGCCGGTAGTAGTAGTGGTCCTGGGAACGCAGGTCGATCTTGTTCAGCACCACGCCGATGATGCGGGCACCAATCTCCTGCAGCATCTGGCGCGTGCGTTGGGCCACTTGCCGCGAAGTCTTGCCGCCATGGACCACCATCAAGACGCCGTCCACGAGCGAAGAAATTAGAACGCCGTCAGTGAACGAGGCAATCGGCGGCGAATCGATAATCACGTACTTAAACGAATTCTCAGCCATCGTCAGCAGTTGGGGCATCTGCGGTGAGCCAATCAACTCCGCCGGGTTGGGGGGTATTGGACCTGAACTCAAAAGATAGATGTTCGTGTCGCGATAGTGTTGCACCTTGTCCAGCATCGCCGCTTCAGTCATCTCGCTCGATAGCAGCGTGCTGAGTCCCTCGGTGTTTTCCATTTCAAAAACAACGTGCAGGCGCGGGCGGCGCATGTCGGCGTCAATGATCAAAACTTTGGCGCCGGTCTGGGCCAGCACCGTGGCCATATTGATCACAGTCGTCGTCTTGCCTTCGGCCGGCACGCTGGAAGTAACCAGCAAAGTTCGCGGCGCGCGACCCGCGGTCGACAGCAACACCGACGTGCGCAGTTGCCGGTACGCCTCGGCGTGCGCGGAGTGCCCTTCCCCGTTCATCAATAACTCAGGCGCCGCGCCGTTATCGTTGCGCCGCGAAACCAGCGCCAGCGATTTCGGCAGGAAGCGGTGCGAAGCTGAAATACCCGTCATGGGAATCACTGCCACTGCCGGTAAACGTAGAAGTCTTTCCACGTCCTTCGGTGTGTTGATTGAGTCGTCCAGATATTCGAGGAACAAAGCCAGGCCCACGCCGAAAGCCAGGGAAAGCAACAGCGCCACCATCACCGCCTGGCGTCGCGCCGGGCCAATTGCTCCTTTGGGAATGGGCGCGTAATCGACGACGTGAATATTGTTTGGCGTACCCGCCATGGTCACATCGTTTTCTTTCGATCGCTGCAGCAGTCCTTCCAAAAGGTTTTTGTTGGTCTCGATCTCCTGTTGCAGGATGCGATAGTTGATGGCGGCCTCGTTTTGGGTCACCGTTTCCGCGCGTTGCTTGTTGAAGGCTTGCCGCAGAGAGTCTTCACGCGCCAGGGCCTGGCGGTAGCGCGTATCCAAATTAGTGCTCAACACTGACTTCGCATGTCCGCGCGAATCCTGAATCTGTCGCTCCAGCACTTCGATCTGGCGATTGACGTCCTTAACCTCCGGCGCCTCTTCGGTAGCCTCCAGCAGCAATTGCCCGCGTTTTTGTTTGAGATCATTCAAACGCGCTTGCGCATCGCTTATCTGTTTGTCGCCGGCTTCGGCCAGGGCTTCAGCGGCGCCCGGGGCCTGGCTGGTGCGATAAGTGGACTCAGCCAGCTTGCGATCGTTCTCCGCTTCCAGCAATTGCCGGTTAAGCCCGGCCAGCCGATCGACTACCGTGTTCTGATTCGCGTCGAGCGAAAGGATTTGGTGGTTCTGAGCGTAGTTGACCAACTGCTCTTCCCCGGTACGAATCTGCGATTGCAACTCGGCGATTCTCTTTTGCAGGTAGGTCCCAGTGGTGGAGTTCGTCTGCGTCCTAATCTCCATGTTCCAGTAAGCGAAGGCATCGGCAACTGCGTTAACCAGCTTGGCCGCCATCGCCGGATCGCCGTGGGTGCAACGGATTTCAATCAGCCGCGTCTTTCTTACCTGATCGACTTCGAGCATGCCTTGCAGCGCGCCGACCAACGGAGCGTAACGGTTAACTTCTTCGGGATCAGCGGTAGCATTGGACGCGCTGCTCTCGGGGGCAAACTTTTCGTCAGTGGGGACCACCGCTTTAGCAGGAGCCCCTTGTTCCTTCCCGCCGAAGCCGGCGAGTCTTGCGAGCGTTTTCCAAATCGAGCCCGCGCGCGGTGTGGGCGGATCCAGGAAGTTCCGGTTGTGCTCCAGATCAAGATTCTTCACGACCCGGCGCAACAGCGCCGGACTGGTGATGATCTGCACCTGAGTGTTGAAGTATTCGGGATCGTAAATGGAGGCTTCGATATAGACGGTGCTGCCTTTGGACGCACCCAGCGCCGGGCTGTAGGTTTCCGAATCAACCTGGACGCGGGAGCGGGCTTCGTAAATGTCGGCTTGCCGGGCCGTGTGCACTGCGGCCAGAAATGTAACTATCGTGGCGATGCCGGCGATGAGCCACAGGTGATTACGGATTGAGCGCCAGTAGTCGCGCAGGTGCAGTTCGCCTTCGGGCGTGGCTTCATCGCCATAGACAACCACCGGGGGCGCGAGCGGATCACGCGAAGCGCCTTTCGCCTGCAGCGCAGTATTTTTCAGGAGGACATCTAAAGCCTTTGCAATTTCCGATGGTTCGTTCATGGTAAATCAGTTTCGAGTTTCGGGTTTCGAGTTTCGAGTTCGGAATCTGGAGTCAGTTTCGAACGGATTCGTAGCCCGCATAGCGGGCGACTATATCCGTAGCCCACAGCGCAAGCTGTGCGTATCTGCCGGCGAATGAATCCAAGCTCGCGAAGCGAGCGACATAATCCGTCAGTTCGCTCGGTCTGATTTTATGCCGCCCCGCTGGGGCTCAGATTTGATGATTGCTGCCAACCCACAGCTTGCGCTGTGGGCTACCGGATATGGCCGCCCGCTATGCGGGCTCTCAAATCCAATTCGATGTCAACGCAAAACGCGAAATAGGGACCCAACCCCGAAACTCGCTTCCAGGTAATCCGAACTCGAAACCCGAAACCCGAAACTCGAAACTGGTTTCACCTAATCCGCATCGTCGGGTCGCCGAGCAGGATCCATGTGCGGCGCACGTCGCTGTCGGCCACGGTTAATTTCGCCGCGCGAATGGCATCGCCCAGGCGGGGCGACGCGCCGGCAAAGAGTGCTCCGTACAATTGCTGGTTCATCTGGAACTGCGGCTCAGATTCAGTGAAGCCGGCCGAAGCCCAGACCGCCACCGCGCCGCCTTGCGGAGCCTTCAACAGCGCCTCTCCCAGACTGTCAATGTACGCGTCGTGCGAATAGCCGTTCAGGCACGTCATCAACATGAACACGGAAAGGCGATTATTATTCGTCAGCGCCAAAGCGCCATCAGCATCCAGCAGACCCTCGCCGGTCCAAACCGTTACCGACCCATGGCCGTAATAGTTGACCAGCAATGGTCCATCGTCGAGCGCATCCATGATCTGGGTGCGCATAGCGCTGTCGTCGGCGATTTGATCGCGGTTCAGGTTCTGCAATTCGATCGCGGCCGGCACCAGGGCTTCTGTGGCCGCGCTCTTGTCACCGAAATCGTTGTCGGACACGAACAGCGCGCCGCGCGGCGCCCCGCCCAATTGCCGCTCCTGATCGAACGCGAGGATCTTCGCGACCATCAGGTTGATGTCCGCAGCCGTGCGGCCCGGCAACCGGCCGGTGGCAAGTTCCGCCACCCCGTCGCCGTTGAAGTCCGCCAGCCAATCATCCGACGCGGTTTCCATGTAAACGGTATCGATCAGTTTCGTGGGAACTAAATCTCCGGCACCCAGTTCCAGATAGTTGCGCGGGTCCCAACTACTATCGCCCGCCAGCAGCAGGTAATGCGGCGCGAGCTGCCAGTGCGTAGCCGTCCACGCGATGAAGGACTTCAGCGCGGCGGCCGAGTGCGCTCCGTAACTGAATTCATCGAAAACATCTTCGACCGAGACGACGGCAACGTTCATGCCCTGCGCGCGACGTAGTTGCGCCAGAGGTTCGACGCTGTCACGAAACTCGCGCGGGGTGACGATAATCATGTCCGCGCCGTTAGTGGCCGCGTTCCAGCTCGACGGCTCGTTCGGCGTTATCGCTGCCGGGGTGGCGGCGAGTTGATTGGCAAACGCGACATAGACGCGCGCGTCGCGACCGTTGCTCTGCAACCGGAAACCATATCCCGAGCCGGATGATGCAATCGGCGGGAAGAGCTCGTTGGCGCTCGCGGGATCGGTAATATCGATGACGCGAATGTCCTGCGAGGTGAAGCCGTTCACCAGGACCGTCTGGCCCCCGGTCACGCTAAACCGCAGCATGTTCGCGTCGGCGCGATACGCGTGCCCGTACGTCAGCCGCACGGTGTCCAGCAGGCTCACGTCAGAATCGCCACCGGTGGCGGTTACGGTGAGCGTGTTATCGCCGTCGTGCAGCAAAGAACCGGCGAGAGTGAACGTTTGCGACGGATGATCCAGTCCATTGAAACTAACGGTTCCCAGATTCGTGCCGTTCAGTTTCACCTCAACTAGATGGCCGCCGCCGGTCAGACCCTGCAAATCGATCCCGATCGTGGCTGAAGGTGTTTCCGCGTCGCGGTTTCGCACCGTCAGGGTTTGCGTCAGCGGTTCAGATGCTACCGGCGCGCCAAAGATGTTATTGCCGTCGCCGTTCAGCAAGCCGGCAAAGTAAACCAGTTTGTCGCTACGTTCGATCGTGTATTCGAACCCACCGCCGGGCGATCCCTGGCTATCCTTGAATAACTTGTCGCCGCCTTTAACCACAGTACGTTTGCCGGTGATCCGTTTACCCGGCTTGTCGCCGTTTATCAGCCAGTAGACGTGCGTATCGGTGTCCGGCGTATCGAGCGCGAGACCATAAAACTCGATCGTATCGCCGGGCCGTAGTTTTTTATCTTCCACGTTGACACGCAGCGGCACTTCTTCGCCGTCAACGTAAAGTTGCAGGTTGCGCACGTCGGCATTCAAATCCAAACAACCGGTCAGCAGATCAGCGTAGGTCAAACGATACCAACCATCCTGGCGCACTGAAATTTTAGCTGCCGCGCCGGCCGCGATTGCCTGTTGCACTTGCAGGAGATCGGGTTTCGCTGGGACAGCGGTTACCTTCGCTCGCAACGCTGCCGGCTGTTCCTTTACCTGAGCGTGGTTGATGTCAAAGTCCGCGCCGTTGTTCAGTTTGTTAGCGGCGGCAATCTGATTCAGCAGCAGTGAACGCGCCATCGCATTACCGCGATTGGCACCCGGCGCCGCCGCGGGATAAATTGGCCCGCTCAACTCGCGCCGGCCATTCAGATCGATAGACTCCACGTAATAACTCGATCCCGACGGCGCGCCGCGATCGAACCAAGAATAAGCGAAGCCCGCAGTCATGCGCGCCCGCGGTCCGACCTTCAGGGCTGAGCCCGCCACCGGCGATGGCGTCACGCGAACCCGCACGCCATTCTCTTCGCGGTAGAGGTGATAGCCGAGGTTGTTCACTTCGTAACCGGTTTCCCAATTCAGGGCGACCCCGTCGCGGTACGCGGCGGCTACAAACCTGGTCAGCTTCGCGGCGGTGGGAATCGAAGAGTTGGTGTAACAGACGGTGACGTCATTCAACGTCGGCGTGGCCGCCGTGTTGGTAGTACTCAAAAGGGCCTTGTACTTCAAATAGCGGAAGCCGCCGAACTGCATCAACGAAGAGCCACTCACCGTAAAGAAAGTCGCATTCGTCCCATCGGGTCCGACAAAACTGAAAGGCCCGCCGGAGTTGTTGCTGACCGCGACCTGAAACCTGAGCGTGGTATTGGCCGGCGTCGTCGCCGTCCATGACAGCGTGGTCCAATCAGTAGAAAATCCGGTAGCCGGATTGGCATCTTTGATGGAAGACACCTGGTCGCCGGAAGTGGCAAAGCCGGTCTTCATATAAGACTTAAAGACGATGTCGTTAGACTGACCCGAAGCGTTGGCGCAGGCGGAGACGCTGCATGCTTGCCGCCGGCCACCCGCTAGTCCGTCACCATCGCTTACCAGGACCGCCTGGGTTCCGGTGCGCGCCGCTGCTAGCCGCACCACGAAGCCATACTGCGTACCCGATGTGAGCGTTGGCGGGCTGGCGAAGGTCGCGGTCATGAATCCCCCTGAAGCGCTGGAGGTGCCGGGGATCGTGGCCGAAGCGAGCAGACCGCCTGCGGTCATGACAATATTACCGGCGCTCGTGGTCCGGGCCTCGACAGTGATATTCGGATTCGCGCCGGAGCAACTGGCGCAGAAGATATTTATGTCGAGCTTCTGCAGCGCGCCGGTTACGCCAGGCGTAAAGGTCTGGGCGGTGAAGGACGTGTTAGTGAAGCCCACACCGTTGCTAGTGTAATTCGTAGTCTGCTTGTCGATGATGATGGGCTGCAACAGCGTGACATTCCCGGAGCTCGTAAGCACATCAACGTTCGTTTGTACCCCGGTTTGAAAGTTGGCCTGCGTCGTGTCAGTCAGACAAGCACTGGCAACCGCGTTCCCCAGCGAGAAATTCTGCGTCGTGGTCGCGCCATCGGTGACCACGACGTTCGTCACCGTACTCGAAATGTAACCCGGGGCGCTGGCCGTCTCGCTCGGATAAGTGCCCGACGGTATTCCGGTGAACTGATAAAACCCGCTGCCATTCGTCGTGGTCGTGCGGCTGCCCAGCGCCACTGTCGCGCCGCTGATCGGCGCCCCGCCCACGGTCGCGGTCACTGTTCCCTGCACCGTGCCGCTGGTGACGACGGCACAGGGAGAAAACTTGAACGAGCCGATGCGCGTCAGGTCGTTCAGCCCGCTGACTCCGTAATACTCGCTGGTGTACCAGAAGGTGCATCCATCGGGGTCGAGCGACATCGCGCTGTAATCACCCCAACGCTGGCAGGGCGCACCGCCACAGCTTCCCGTCTGGCCGCCGGTGCCGTTAATCAGCGAGGTCTCCGTCAAAGACAGTGTGTTCACCGGATCGGTCGACAGCCGTCCCGCATATTTGATCGAGGGAAACTGGACACTACTGGAAGTGGTGTAGCCCAGCGCCATATTGCCCGCGCGATCGACGGCGAGGCTCGGCATGTAACGGTTCGTGGTGTCCGGATTATGCGTGGCTGCCTGCGTCGTCGTCGCGCCCACAGCGCCGCCGGTGACGGTCACCTGGTAATAACGCGTCGCGGCCTGCGTCGCGCTGCTGCCCTGCACCGTGTGACTGTTCCAGATAGACTCGACCCCGCCAATTCGCGTGTACTGGTTCTGCATCATCAGCCGCGGTTGCAGTGTGTCGAGCGCGTTGCCGCCCTGTGCGGCCACCGTGTCCGGCGCCTGCACAAAGCTGGCCGGCGCGGTCGAGTCGAACGGGCCGGTCAGCGTTGAGAGCGAGATGCTGGTCCAATCAACATGAAACTTCCAGACCGTAAGCGCGTTCAGAAAGTCCACGGTCGAGAAATAGTTGGGCGAGCCGGTGGGCGGAGTGCCTGCCTGCAGCCGCGCGTTACTGGGCAGCAAAGTGAACTCCGACGAAGGCGCGTCGAAGGAGACTACCTGGATCGTCGCATCGCCCGCGTACATCTGCGCCTTGTTGAGGGCGTACAGCCGCACGTTCTGAAACGCACCGGCGGCGGCATAGTCGAACATGTTCACCGACATGTATAAGCCGTCGGGCCAGCTGCCGAGCTTGGGATAATCGCCGAGCCCCCCGGTCGTATTGATCGAGTAATAGTTCCAGCCGCCACTAACGGGATTGCCGGTTTTGGAAACTGCGAAACACTGGAACGCGCCGGGCGGATTGACGACGTCGCCCGAGAGGTTCAACTGGAAAGCGAAGTCGGAAATGATCCAGCGATCTTCGAACGTGTCGTAGACCACTACCGGGTCACCGAAGTTGTCGGTATCGCAAACGTTGCCGAAATTTCCGGCACTCATGAAGTCATTGAAAGTTATGCGAGTGATCGGCGCACCCGAAACCTTGTCATAGATTCCGATCGAAGTATTTACCGTCTGAATGTAATGACCCGGGCCGACGTCGCCGTTGGTGTCGGGCGGGTGGCCATCGCCCCAGTTGGCAAAGTCCAGTCCGTCGAAGCTGACATTCGGTGTCGGCGCGGCAACCGCGCGCCCCGGTCCGGGCGCTGCTTCCAACTCTTTCGTTTTAGCCGCGCCGCCGATACCGCCCGCGTCCAGAATGCCGAGCGTCCGCTCCGGCCCTTCGCGTTCGGGACGTTCCTTCTTAACCATCGGACGCCGGGGCAAATCGCGCAGGTCGCCATCGAAAGAATGCGCCTTCGCCATTTTCAGTTCTTTGGCTTTGGCGCTGACGTTGCGCTGCAGCGCGCGTTCCTGAAGGCTGGCGCGCGACGCTGATGCTGCTTTGCTTTCGAAGAGCTTCGAGAATTCGTTTGGGTCTTTTGAGTAAGGGTCGCCGTTTTTGGAGATCCGCGCAGCGCCGGCCGAAGGTAGGTTACTGATGACGAGGGCCAGGATCGTCAGGACGAACCCGGCGAAGACAGCCAGCCGCGTACGCCCACTCCGTGAGGACACTTTCCGATTGGTCCGCGCCGTCTTGACCTTGGCCTTGTTCATATAATTACCCCGTATGAAGATTTCAACGCCCGGTCCCATGAGGTCAGTACCACCACGCGGTAGCGGGTGGGTCGCTTGATTTCAGAATGCGGATTGTGGATTGCAGACTGAGCGTGATTGGCGGGTAGTCTTGAGCCGCAATCCGAGATCTGCATTCCACAATCGATCGACCCACCCGCTACCGCGTGGTGGTACTGACCTCACGGGACCGCTACTCGAGCGTATCCAACGCATCATTAGCCAAAGTTACCACCCAATGAAAATGACAAATGGATAATCGCCTTTTCTCTTTCTCCTGCCGCCACACTCAACGAAGCCGCATCGACGGATCCCCCAAAAGCATCCAAGTGCGCCGCACGTCGCTGTTGCTGGTCGCAAACTTCGCCGCCCGCGCGGCGTCGCCGATGCGCATCCCGGTACCGCTGAACAGTTGCCGGTAGAACTGCTGGCTCATCGCAAACTGCGGCTCCGCTTCAGTGAATCCCGAAGACGCCCACACCGCCATGGCCCCGCCGTTCTCCGCCTTCAACAGAGACTCTGCCAGGCTGTCGATGTACGCGTCGTGCGCATAACCGTTCAGACACGTCATCATCACAAACAACGACGGCTTACTGTTGGTTAAGCCGAGCGCCAGATCGGAATCCAGCAGGCCCGCGCCCGTCCAGACCGTCACCGAACCATGACCGTAGTAGTTAACGATCATTGGCCCGCTGTCGATGCCATCGACGATCTGTCCGCGCATCACGTCGTCGCTGCCGACGATTGAGCGATTAATACTCTGCACCGCGATCCCCGGCGGCAAGAGCGTGGAGGTCGCCAGGCTTTTTCCTTCAAAGCCATTGTCGGCCACCAGCAACGCACCGCGCGCGGGCGTTCCCGACTGCCGCTCCTGTTCATAGACCAGCAGCTTCGCCACCATCCGGCCCACTTCCGCCGCCGTGCGTCCGGGCAAGCGCCCGATCGCGATGTCCGCGACGCCGTCGCCGTTGGCGTCCGCCAGCCAATCGTCCGAAGCCGTTTCCATGTAGCCCGTATCGACCAGCTTCGTCGGCACAAAGTCGCCGTTGCCCTGCTCCAGGTAATTTCGCGGGTCCCAACTGCTGTCGCCGGCCAGTAGCAGGTAACGCGGCGCGCGATCCCAGTGGCTGCTGGTCCATGCGATAAAGTCGCGCAACGCGAAGGGCGAATGCGCGCCGAAACTGAACTCGTCATAGACGTCTTCGATGTCCACGACGGTGACCTGCAAACCTTCACTGCGCCGTTGCGCCGCGAGCGGTTCGACCGAGGCGCGGAAATCTTTATGCGTCACGATCAGCAGGTCGGTTGAACGCTTCGCATTCAGGGTCGAAGGCTGGTTGGCCGCGACTGCCGCATGCTGCGCCAGGTCTTCGGTGAACGCGATGAAGCTGCGCGTGCCCGCTCCGCCCGGTTGCAGTTTGAATGCATAACCGGCGCCCTGCGCGCCGACGCTCACCGACAGGTCGGTCGGATCGGCGGGGTTCGTCACGTCAATTACGCGTATGTCAGAGGAAGTGAATCCGCTGACCATAAGCGGCTGCCCCGCCGTCGCGCTGAACCGGAGGGCGTTGTTGTCCGCACGATAGGCGTGGCTGTAAGTGAGCGAGACCGAATCGACCAGGCTGACGTCGGCATCGCCATTCGTAGAAGTGAGCGTGACCGTGTTGTCACCTTCACGCACGAAAGCGCGTTCGGCCATAAACATTTGGGCTGGATGGCCCAGGCCGTTGAAGTTGATCGTGCCCAAGCTGTGGCCATTCAACTGCACGTCGACCACGTGTTCGACTGCCGTCAGTCCCTGCAACGTCACCGACACCTGCGCCTGCGCCGGACCTTCGCGGTCGATGTTTCTGACCGAAAGGACTTGCGCGAGCGGATCGCTCGTGACCGGTGGTCCAAAAATATTTTCCCGGTCGCCATTCAGCAGGCCGGAGAAGTAAACCAGTTTGTCGCGCCGCGCCGTGGTCATGTTAAAGCCTGCTGCGCTGCGGAAGCCGTCGGCGAAGTTCATATCGCCCTTCACCTTCGAGCGTTTGCCGGGAGTGATGCGTTTGCCCGGCGTCGCGCCGTTCACCAGCCAGTAAACATGCGTGTCCGTCGCCGTCGTATCGAGGGCCACGCCGTAAAACTCGATCGAGTCTGCTGCGCCGAGACGATTCTGATCGCCGTTGACACGCAGCGGCAGTTCTTCGCCATCGACGAACAGTTGCAACCGGCGCGCATCGGAATTCGGATCCAGGCCCGCCGCCAACAGTTCCGGCTGTGTTACGCGGTACCAACCACTCTGGGGCACTGCGATCTTCACCGCGCGTCCCGCCGCGATTGCCCGCTGCGTATCTATGTTGGCAGCGTCCATCGGATTCGCGCGGCCACCGACAGAAATCGCCGCCGCCTTCATCGCCGCCGGGTAATCCGTAACCTTCGCCGCATTGACGGTCGCCGCGCCGCCGTCATCCGCACGCGCAACTTCATTCAAGAGCATCGCCCGTTTTCTACTTGATGGACTGAAGCCCGCGCCCAACACGGGACGCACCGCCCCGCTCATTTGGCGCGTGCCGTTGAGGTCGATCGACTCCAGGTAATAGAGCGCTCCCGGAGTGCCCTCCGGATCGAGCCATGAATAAGAATAGCCCGCAGTCATGCGCGCGCCCGGTCCCAGCTTGAGCGCCGAACCAGCCACCGGCGCCGGCGTCAAACGCGTGCGCACCCCGTTCTGCTCGCGATAGATGTGGTAACCAAGATTGTTGACTTCGAATCCACTCTCCCAGACAAGGGATACGCCATTGGCAAAACTCGACGCATTGAACTTCGTCAACCGCACCGCGGTTGGGGCGGACGGTCCGGAGATCGTCCAGGGAGAGAATCCGGTCACGTTGTTGTATTCAACCCAATTGTCCGTGAAGTCGGCGTTCGATTGGCCCACATCGACCCAGCCGCCGCTGTTGCGCCACAGGTGCAGAGTGCCATCTTCGACATTGGAATTTAGTTCGGTATCCAGATAGTGCAAACGCACCGTCGCCTGAGTCAGCGTGCCTCCGCCGGGAGTAATCGCGTAGTTGCGCAACACCGATTGTGGAAAGTCAGTCGGCGTCTCTCCCTTGTCCAGGTTCATCGTCGCGCTGGTAATGGTGCCCGAATTGATCGCGATTAGATTATTCAAATTACCGAACGGCTTCCCGGTCGAAGTCAGATCGGTGCGCATGACGTCACCGATGACATCGCCGGTGCCGGCGGATGAGCCGCTCTCGGTCAACACCGATCCGGCCGCAACGGTCAGGTCAGTTGTGAGCGTTAGCACGCCAGCGCTGGTGATACTCTTTTGCAAAGTGACGCCGCTGGCGTTGTTGATGGTGATGTTCTGGGTTGCCGCAAAAGTTAGCGTGCCTAACCCGCTGATAGTTTGAGCTGAGGTGCCATTCAGCGTCAGCGTACTAGCGGTTAACGGGTTGAAATTCAATGTTTGACCCGAGGCGACAACAACATTGCCCTTCAAGTTAAAGGCTCCCGTCATTCCCAGGTTCAGCACGCCCGTTGTAATGGTCAGGTTATCGATGGAAAGAGTGGCTGATCCGGTTCCATTTTGAGAAAAGCCCACCGCATTAATTTCCAAATTAGGGTACGTCCGGCCGGAAAATGAGGGCAACGCGTTCTGTTGAATGCTGAACAGGCTGCCTGTTTGAAATACAACCTTTGAGGCCGGCTGGGTCAATGCGAAGGGGTTCGCTCCCGCAAGTTGAGTGAAAGTCGATCCTGATGCAAAAACAATCGCGCTTGCAGTGCCGGCGTTTGTGAAAGCATTTCCCGTTGCGCCTGTGCCCTGAGTAAACGCAGCTCCGGTGTTGAAAGTAATTCCGCTGGCATCGAGCGCGTTGAGCGTGTGCGCCGCGCTGGTAAAAGTCATGGAACCACTTATGTCGCCGGTCGCACCCGTGGCTACCAGAATCGCCAGGGCTGAAGTGCTATTGGCGTTGAGCTGTGAACCACTCGCCACTGAAAGATCGGCTCCAGTTCCGCCCGAGATCGTTAGAGTGTTTGCAGCCGCAGTTTGTAAGTTCACCACACTGCTATTCGAAATTAGCAACTGTCCGATGGTTTGTGTCGGTACATTCGTGACGGTTACTGTGCCACCGGCATTGAACTGAAGGATATCCGACGTCGAAGGTGTCGTTCTTGTCGGAGTCCAGTTAGATGCAGTAGCCCATGAGGCTGTGCCTGTCGCGTTCCAGGTAAACGTCGCAGTAGGTGTCGCCTGATTGCCCGTAGCCGGCGCGGTCGTTAAATAATTCTCAGTGCCGCCTGAACCATTAAATTCATAAACAGCGAAGTGATAAGTCGTGCCGCCGCCGAGCCCGGTAACAGACAGTGAATTGCCACTCCCGGCAAAAACTACGAAGTTGCCCGTGCCAATCTGGGTACCGCCGCCAAAAGTACTGCTGGCGGTGTATGACGTTCCATCAACCGGGTCGCTATTCACGGCGCTGCCTGCTTTCGCCAAAACAATTCGATTAGCGCCATTACCATTGCTCCAACTAACCGTCATGGAACTTTGGTCCACAGCACTGAACAGCACGTTCGATGCCTGAACGGAGGGCTCGGCTGATATTCCACTGCCGCTGACAGCAACCGTTTTCTGCGTCGCTCCGGTACTGTCATGAGTGATATTGCCGGCCTTGGCTCCGGTACTACCTGGCTTGAAATGTACGAAAATATTTGTCAGGGCGACGCTGCCACCTGTTTGCGTTAGGGTGATGGCATTCGTGAAGCCTGACCCGCTCGTAAGTGAAATCTCAAAATCTGTCGGCGCATTGATATTGATGTCGTTGGTCAGATTGCTGCCCGACACGGTGTAGCTCTGCTCTCCCGAGGTACCGCCAACAGCAACGCCGCCAAATGAAGGAAGGCTGGTTGTCGAGACTGTGATTGTCGGCGTCGCGACTCCCACGACATGGAGGAAAAGCTCGCCGCCGGTGATGACGAGGGATGCGCTCGTGCCGCCGGCAAGTCCACCCGCGCCGTTAACGGTAACTGGCGTGGGAGCCGTTCCATTCACCGCCGTTGTGTTACCACTGCCGATGGCGATCAATTTGTAATCACCTGCGCCAAGTGGTGAACCGGGCACGGTCACTGTTACGACGTTGCTCGCTGCTAATGTTAAAGAACCTGCACCTGTGACCGTTAACGGAGCTGTCGCGCCGTCGTAGGCGGTGAACTGCAAACCGCTAGAGCCGCTAAACGTGATGCCTTTGCTCGCAGCGGTCTGGATGGTTCCGGTCGTGCCGGCTCCCGACGCTTTTAACGTTTGAGTGGTACCGGTGCTGAGCGCCAACGCGGTTGTAAGAGTTGATACATCGAACGTTGCTCCGCCTGCGACTGTGATGTTTGGTGAAGTTGCGATTGAGCCAGTTGTTCCTAAGCTCAGTTTGCCGGTACTAATGGTTGTGTCGCCGCTGTAAGTGTTGACACCGGCTAGCGTGAGTACGCCAGCTCCCGCGCCGCCTTTTGTGAAATTCTTACTAGCGCCCGTAATGATGCTGCTTATGGTAATGCCACCAGAGCCATCGATGTTTGCAATATTGTCGGTGGCATTGTTTAGAGCCAAACTCATCGTTGAAGCGCCTGTTGCTTGGATGTTTTGGATCGTCAGTAGCTGATTGCTGTTATTGCGCAGCACGACATTGTTAACTGAATTCACAGTTACCCCGGCTAACGTTAGAATTCCGGTATTGCCTGCGGTGCCCGAGCTATTTCCAATAATCATTGCCGCAGTACGTGCGGAGGTGATTTCGACGGCACCCGCAATCTGATTGCGCGTGCCATTGTTTGTGGGATTGCCATAATTGATTCCAACTCCGCTTGCCGCCGTTGGATTGGTTCCAAACTGTGCCACGTCACCTGCCCCTGGAACGGCGCCACCGGTCCAGTTGCTTCCAGTTAACCAAGCGGAACCCCCAGCAGAAGACCAAAGAATGCTTGCGGCATACACATTGCGCCACACAAATACGCTTCCAAGTACCGCGATAACGAGAATCGAAACGAGCGCGGGATGGCGAAACAACGGATGAAGCAGTCGCTGTCCGAAGCCTGTGGAGGTGGCTGGTTGTTTTTGCTTTTCAGTGGGTGGCATTTGAACTCCTCAACAGGTTCATACTGGTTAGGAAAGCTGGTTACTGCTGCTACTGGATCTTTGACTCAACCAAACCTACCCGCAGTCAGGAAGGGTGGCTCGCCCCCGCTCTTTCAAGCCCGCGTAGCGGCCGGCAGCGTAAAGCCTGGGTGAAGCGCAGCGAACCCCAGGATCACGCCCACCGTTAATTCCAAATAGCCCGCGAAGCGGCCGGCAGCTCGCCCATCGAAATGCTTGATCTCATTGAGACCGATTCCCGATACAACCATCGCCCGCTTCGCGGGCTTTTGATTTCTCTAACCGATCTATTCCTGGGTTCGCCTACGCTTCACCCCAGGCTTCATGCTGACGCCGGCTCCGCCGGCTGGGAGAGCGGGGGCAAGCCGCCCTTCCTGACTGCGGGTGTTCCCCGCTGCGTCTCTTCGTTCAAGCTCGTGTGGCCGAAATTGAAATATAAAGTCATCAAACGTTCTGAGCGGATCGATCTCTGACTCAACTAAACCTACCCGCAGTCAGGAAGGGTGGCTTGCCCCCGCTCTTTCAAGCCCGCGTAGCGGCCGGCAGCGTAAAGCCTGGGGTGAAGCGCAGCGAACCCCAGGACACCCGCACCATTAACTCTAAGGAGCCCGCGAAGCGGCCGGCAGTTTGCCCATCGAAATTCCAGAGCTCAATAAATCGATTCCCGTTTCAACCATCGCCCGCTTCGCGGGCTATTGATACTGTTGACGGGCTTGTCCCTGGGACTCACGCGCCAGGCTTTATGCTGTCGCCCGGCTCCGCCGGCTGAAGAGCGGGGGCAAGCCGTCCTTCCCAACTGCGGGTGTTCCCCGTTGAATCTCTTCCGTGAAGCCTCTCTCTCGCGTGACGAAGGTGGACGACAAAATCATCAAACGGCTGAGCGGATCGATGTCCTGACTCAACTAAACCTACCTGCAGTCAGGAAGGGTGGCTTGCCCCCGCTCTTCAAGTCCGCGCAGCGGCCGATAGCGTAAAGCCTGGGGTGAAGCGCAGCGAACCCCAGAACCACTCGCACCAAGAATTCCAGGGAGCCCGCGCAGCGGCCGGTAGCCCACCCAGCAAATGCCGGATCTCATTCAGACCGATTCCCGTTTCAACCATCGCCCGCTTCGCGGGCTATTGATTCTCCGTGACGGGCTTGTCCCTGGGGCTCACGCCCCAGGCTTTATGCTGTCGCCGGCTCCGCCGGCTGGGGGAAGGTCCGCACACCCTCGCTCTTTGCGTCCTCTGCGGGCAAAATCCCTGGTTTGCGCCCATTTTCGCGGATTCTTCTTCAGCGCGCTGCCCACCGGAAAGGCTCCGCACGGAGAATTTCAACCTGCGCACGGCATTTGATCCACCGCGCGCCGGGTTTTTCACGCGGCACTTGGGGTCGTTGTCGCTGCGCACGGCCCCGGATCCACTGCGCACGGAGTTTTTCACCTTGCGCATGGGGTTTTGTCACTCCGCACGTCCCCTGATCCATCGCGCACAGGGTTTTTCACGTCGCGCACGGAACTCTAATCATCGCGCACGGCCCTTGCGACATTGCGCACGGCGTTTTTCAGCTGCGCGCCGAGGTTTTGCGCGTGCGCGGCGAGCTTTTAATCCTCCGCATGGAGGTCGCGCCTTCGCGCACGGCCGCTTGATTTCAACCCTTGCTCTTTCGCTTTCCCTATTTTCTCTTTATCCGTTTCCCTCTTCCCCCGGGCACGCTTTCGCGCGCCATGCTTACGCGCACTTGTTCGCGACGCAGGCTTTCGAGCAGCATTCCGCGCCGGTGCTGCAGTTCGCGTTTTTGGCTTTGCATGTGCCCGCCTGGGCCGGCAGGGGGGCGCTAATCGAAACGATGAGCGGCACTGCGATCGCCGCGCCCAGGCCCAGGCGCATGACTTCGCGGCGTGACAGGTGCGGGATGGCGGCCGGCCACTTCATCCGCTGTTCGAGTAAGTGGTCGCGCCCGAGTTGCTCCAGCGCCAGCCAGACCATCTGCTCAGTCATCGCATGATCGTTCAACTCGGAGCCCTCCCTCACGGTCGGGCTACTGCCCCGCTCTGGCTCCTGCCGACTGCCGTCTGCCGACTGCCGACTGGCCCCCGCCGTCTGCCGACTAACAAGCGCAGCGATCTCCGCCACCGTCCGCTGTCCGTCGCAAAGTTTCCAGACGGCGGCGGCGGTTTGGTTCAGGCAGTGGGCTTTGTCGCGTTTGAGATCGTAGACCAGCACTTCGTCAGTCAGCTCGTTGATGACCAAACCTTCGGTGCGGGCCCGTGGCTGCAGAGTAGTTTCCCTCATTTGGACTCCGGGGATTAAAAGATAGCGATGTGGATGGAGTAGGGCCGGACCGGCTGTGGGCGAGCAGGAATAACACGTCGCTCAACAGTTGGATTGGAGCGCCTTTCCCAACCGCGATTTCGTTTCTGACTTTTACGGAAGCAGGATCCTGAAAAATCCCTGTCTGTATGGGCTGGGAAGGTAACACCAAACCACGGGTTGGTCAACGAATTCGGCACCCAGAGGTAAGCGCGGGGTGAATGCGAGGCGGCGTTGTTTTTTGGAGTTGAAGCGGGGCGGATTGTCCATTTGTCATTGGTCATTTTTCATTTGTCATTGAGCGGATTAGACCGCGACAGATTTGAACTCACCTTGATTCGATCCAATGGCAAATGAGAAAGGGAAAATGACAAATGGAAAATTCCGCCCCGACTCGAGTGCGAAAACACATCCATCTCGCGCCACCCGCGATCTCCTCCACCGTGTATGTTATGGTTCGCGGAAGATGACGACGGGTACGGTTGCAGAGCACACTAAACTTAATCCGCCTTTGAAGTGGGCCGGTGGCAAGCGTTGGCTGGTGCCGCATGTGGCGCCCATCTGGAAACAGTTCGCGGCGCGGCGTTACGTGGAACCTTTCTGCGGCGGGCTGGCGGTGGCGTTGGGCCTGCGGCCTGATCGCGCTTTGCTCAATGATTCGAATCCGCACCTGATCAACTTCTATCGCCAGCTGCAGCGCGGGCTGAAGTTGAATATCGAGATGCGCAACGACGAGAAACTTTTCTATGCGCAACGCGATCGCTTTAACCAGTTGATTGCCGCGGGCGGAACTGAGACGGCCGAGGCGGCGCAGCTCTTCTATTATTTGAACCGCACCTGCTTCAACGGGCTGTGCCGCTTCAACCGCACCGGCGAATACAACGTGCCGTTTGGGAAGTATCAGACGATCAACTACGCCGCGGACTTTTTGGAGTATCGCGAAGTGTTGGGCGGCTGGGCTTTCACGGTGGGAGATTTGGAAGCGCTCGAAATTGGGCCGAATGATTTCGTGTACGCCGATCCGCCTTACGATGTGGAGTTCACCACCTACAGCGCCGGGGGATTTGATTGGAAAGATCAACAACGCACCGCGAAGTTTCTGGCGCGGCAGCGCGGGCCGGTAGTCATATCCAACCAGGCCACGCCGCGGATCGTGGAGTTGTATGAGAAGTTAGGATTCTCTTTGCAGTTTCTGGAAGGCCCTCGCCGCATCAGTTGCACCGGGGATCGCACCAGCGCGAGGGAGGTGCTGGGGGTGAAAGGAATCTAAGTCGAGAGGATTAACAGGATTTACAAGATAGGAAGAAATGACAACAAAACCCGACGAACGCTTCGCAGCTTGGCGACCGGCGCTGGAATGATCGCTGGCCGGATCGCAGTCTGGGGGGCGATTGAAAAACGTCACCAGCATTTTCCATATATCATTTTCCATTGCTCATTTGTCATTTCGTTAGCCCTTCTGGTCTCAGTACTGACGGGGGGGGGGGCAATGGCAAATGAAAAATGATAAATGACATATGGAAAATCTCTGTCACTTCTCGACTAAAAGACATTGACCACATCCCAACCAAAAGCCTGGCTTCCCGATCTGATTTTTGCTGATGGTCGCTTTCGACGCGATCTGGCATTGGTGTGTGACGATTCCGGTCGCATCGAGCGGCTTGCACCGGCCGCTGACGTCCCGAATGCTGTCCCGTTGAAGAATCGCGCTTTGCTTCCCGGCCTGATCAACGCTCACTCGCACGCTTTTCAAAGAGTGATTCGCGGACGCACGGAATACCGCACGACGAATCAGCAGGATACTTTCTGGACCTGGCGCGAAATGATGTATTCGGCGGCCGCGCGGCTAACACCGGAAGACATCTACGACGCGAGTCGCATGGCTTTTCTTGAAATGGTCCTGAGCGGCATCACTGCGGTGGGCGAGTTTCATTACCTGCATCATGATTCTGACGGCCAGCCGTATGACGATCCGAACTTGCTGGCCAAACAGGTGGTGCGCGCGGCGCGCGATGTGGGCTTGCGGATCGCCCTCCTGCGAGTTGCGTATGCGCGCTCCGGCTTTCAAACGGAAGCGAATCCGCGGCAGGCGCGTTTCATCGAGAACGACGCGTCGCAGTACCTGACAAATCTTGAGGCCCTGAATCAGGAGCTGGCGCGCGACGCGGGTGGGGCCTGGGTGGGTGTTGCCCCGCATAGCGTGCGGGCCGTGCCGTTGGATTACCTGCGCACGATTGTCGCTTACGCGAACGAACATGACTTGCCGGTGCACATGCACGTCGCCGAGCAACAGGCCGAAGTCTCCGCGTGCATCCAGGAATACGGACGCAGTCCGTTCGCGCTGCTCGAAACTGAAGGATTGCTCAGCCCGCGCTTCACAGCCGTCCATGCGATCCATGTGACGCCGAAAGCCATCGCAGGCTTTGCGCGCAGCGGCGCGATGGTTTGCGCGTGTCCCACAACGGAACGCAATCTGGGTGATGGTGTCGTGCCGGCGGATGCTTATTTCAAAGAAGGCGTGCGCATCGCTTTGGGCAGCGACAGTCACACGCAAATTGATTTGCTGGAAGACGCGCGCGCGCTGGAGTATCACCTGCGCTTGCAGCGCATGGAGCGCGCCGTGCTCGACCTGCCGTCGCCCGTCTCGGATGTTGATTCAACGGAGGGCGAGGATGTTTCGGGATTAGCGAAGCGATTGTTCGAGTGTGCCACCTTTGCCGGCGCGCGGAGTATCGGCGCTGGCCCTGCTTGGCTTGAAGAAGGCGACGCGGCTGATTTCTTTACGGTAGATCTTAATGACCCGGCCATCGCCGGCGCCTCTCAGGATGATCTGTTGCCGGCGATCGTGTTCTCCGCCTCCCGTGCCGCCATCAGCGAAGTGTTTGTGGGCGGCAAGCAGATCGTTGCCGCGGGCCGGCACACAGATCAGGAAGAAGTTGTTGCAAAGTTCAACGCATTGCAGCGGAGGCTCTGGAGTTGAAAGAGCGGGGGCAAGCCACCCTTCCTGACTGCGAGTTGGTTGAGAAGAATCTGAGATTGTTACCGAAAAACACACCGTCGCATACTTGCAGTCAGGAAGGGCGGCTTGCCCCGCTCCTATCCCCTTCGATTGATCATGTCAGTTAAAGAAACGCTCACACAACTGGTGGCCATCGATTCGGTGTCGTCACGCTCCAACGCGGAGATCGTTGACTACCTCGCGGCGCGTTGTGAGCGCGCCGGTTTACAAGTCACTCGCTTTCCTTACCTCGATGAATCCGGTATCGAGAAAGTCAACCTGGTGGCACAGACTGCCGCTTCCGCCACGGTCGAACTCGCCCTGGTTGGTCACACCGACACGGTGCCGTATGAATCATCATGGGCCGAGGCCACAACCCTGACAGAACGCGACGGCAAACTTTTCGGGCGCGGCGCGTGCGACACGAAAGCGTTTATCGCCGCCGCGCTGACTGCAATCGAGAGCGTGGACTTGAAATCACTGAAGCAGCCGCTGGCATTGATCTTCACCGCCGACGAAGAGATCGGCTGTCTGGGAGCCAAACGCCTGGCAGCGTTGCGGCCGCTAGCCGCCCGTTACGCGATCGTTGGTGAACCGACTTCATTGCAACCGATGCGCGCGGGCAAAGGTTACTGTCTCGCCGAAATCACCGTGCGCGGGCGTGAAGCGCATAGCGCGTATCCGGCGATCGGCGCGTCCGCAAATTTTCGCGCCGCCCGTTTGATTACGGCTATCGAACAAATCGCTTTGGAATTGCAAGCGGATCCAGCGCCCGGTTTCGATCCGCCATTTACAACTCTGAACGTTGGCGTGCTGCGAGGCGGCACTGCCAAAAACATCATTGCCGGCGAATGTTATTTCACACTGGAATGGCGCCCGGTGCCGAATCAGAAAACTGATCGCGTGCTGCAAATGGTCAAGCAGGTCATCGACGGTTTGCGGAAAAGTGATCCTGAGTTTGAATGCGACATCAACTCCGCACGCGCCGACGAAAGTTTTGCGACGACCGCGGATTCAGCCCTCGTGCAAATGCTGGAACAGAGTTCCGGCCAATCGTCGGGGACGGTGGCCTTCGGGACCGAAGCGCCTTCGTTGATTGAACTGGGAGCCGAAGCCGTGGTGTTTGGTCCCGGGGATATTCGGGTAGCGCATCGCACCGGAGAATTTGTGCCGATCGATCAACTAAGGCGATGTGTTGAGATCCTGAGTGCGGCGATTCAGAATTTTTGTCCCTAAACTCTGGGAACCCTTTCAGGGTACAAATCGAATGCCTGCTTCTTCCCCAGGGTGTTACCCTGGGCTGAGTTTTTTAACGCCTGCGGCGTAAGAGTTAACGTTCTCATTCTTTCCGCAAAAACCAGTTCCTTTCTCCTTGCTCTTACACCCTTTTCCCTCTGCCCTTTGCCGGCCTTTAGGCAACCGGATCGCTGGCGCGCGACTCGAAGTGTTGCAATATTTACTTCCTGCCTAATTGCGAGGCCAGAGCCCGATGAAAAACAACGATTTTCTCAACGAAATGCGCATTGCGTCGCCCTGCCCGGTGGGCTGGGACCAGATGAGCGGCGATGAGCGGGTGCGTCATTGCCGGCTTTGCGATTTGCACGTCTACAACATTTCCGAGATGACTCGCAAAGAGGCGCAGTCATTGATCGCGCAGAGCGAGGGGCGAATTTGCGCCCGCTTGTTTCGGCGCGCCGACGGTACGATGATTACGCGTGACTGTCCGGTGGGATTGCGTGCGGTGCGGCGCCGTGTCGCCAAAAGTGCTACCGCTGTCTTCACGGCCGTCCTGAGTTTCAGCGCGATGGTGTTTGGCCAGAAGCCGTCGCAAAACGACAAGAATGCTTGCATGCCGCAGGTGCAAATAACTCGAAAGATTTCCGGGACGCAGAAATCGGGCACCGTTGGGTTGCAGATTCTTGATGTTAACGGCGCCGCTGTGGCGGGGGCTGACGTCGTGTTGATTGAGGGCGATTGGGAAACCAATGGCTCGGCTAAGCCATTCGCGAACACGACAAATGAAGAAGGCCGCGTTGAATTCTCCGCGTTGCGCAAAGGTAGCTATGATCTCAGGATCCAACAGCCTGGCTTCACCGTTTTCGTGATGCGGAAGATAAAGGTGGCCTTGAACGAATTGGTGAGCATGACCATCACACTTACGATCTCTGTCCCACAGGCGACGGTTGGAGTGTTGGACCTTCCACTCATGATCCCCAACAAACCAATCGGCACCACTACCATCACTCGCGAAATGCTTGATAGACTTCCTTTTTAGAATTAGGACGTGCTCTGATTTGTAACGCAAACTGTTAGTTTGCGATGGTGAAGGGAATGCAACGCGCGCCGCAAACTAACAGTTTGCGTTACAGAAAACCAAATTAGGGCATTAACAAAATTCGAACTATGACTCCCAGAATTATGACTCGCAAACGACTACGGAACCGGCTCGCATTATTCCTCCTTCCGCTTTTTTTACTTTCCGGCGCGGCGATAACGCAGGCGCAGGTGGTGACGCCGCTATCAAGCCAGGAGTTGGTACGGATGCTGCAGCAGTTGCCGACGCACCCAGAGCAACGCGATGAGGTGGTGGAAGCGATCCGCAAGCGCGGTCTGGGATTCCCTTTGACCGATGGCTTTCGTTCTTTGGTCGCTACCAAGAGTGGCAACGACGCGTTGTTAAGACGCACGCTGGAAGAGGCGGAACGCCGGCGGCTGAATCCGGTTGCGGCCGCGCTGCCCCCCGAAGCTGACGGCGCGGAGTTACTGGAAAAAACCCGCGCGGCCACGGCTGAGGCAGCGGAAAGAATGCCGGACTTTCTGGTGAAGCAACAGATCACACGCGCGCAGGCTTTCGGCAATACAAGCAACTGGAACATCTACGACCGGCTGACAATTGCGGTGAGTTATCGCGCCAGTGGCGGTGAACAATACAAAGTACTGTTGGTTAACGGCATGCCGGCGGATACTGATGCGCGCGAGGGTTCAGACTACTCGGGCAAGCTCGGAGGCACGACTTCTACGGGAGAGTATGTTTCGATCCTGGCAGAACTTTTTAATCCTGCGCGCCAGGCAAAGTTCAAGCTCGTCGACACTGACACGCTGCGTAACCGGCCCACTTTGGTTTACGAGTTCGAAGTAAAGCGCGAATTGTCCGCACAGACCATCCAAACGTCAGGGGCGGTTGAAGCGAAGGTGGTCACAGGATATCGCGGCCGAATTTGGATCGATCGCGAAAAGAACCGGGTGCTGCGGCTGGAAGACATCTCAACCGAGATTCCCAGAGATTTTCCGGTGACCGCGGCGAGCAGCACGATTGACTATGATTGGGTCACCATCAACGAGCAACAACATCTGTTGCCGTCGCGGGCGATTGTTCAATTGACCGCACGCGAAGGGCCGCGCATCACCCAAACGCGCAACGACATACTCTTCAGAGGCTATCGCAAGTTTGGATCGGAGTTGAAGATTGTCGACATCGGCGACGATGACTTTGTTGACGAGACTGAAAAGACGCCGCCACCGGCTAAGCCGCCGAAAGTGACGAAACCGGACAAGCCTTAACTTCGACAGACGATCGGAGGTTTATGAAACTTCTAACAGCAGTTGCTTGTCTTGCTCTGACAGTAATCGGTTTTGCACCGGCTGCATCGGCCCAGCAAGACAAGGTGAAGGTAAAGGACGAACGGATCATCGTTCGCGATAAATCCAAACCGGTACGCCGGGCCCTGGAAGAGCAGTACGCAAAGCTTGCCGAAGCCAATAAGAACAAAGATCTTCAGGCTCTGTTAGCACTCAGAACACCGGGTTTTTCGGCGAAGTTCCCCAATGGCGAGATTAAGGATAGCGCGTACATGGCGGGCTATTCGCGGATCCTCTTTCACCAGATGCAAGCTCCGATTTCGCTGTCTAATACAATCGAAACTCTTGAGGTTAATGGGAACGAAGCGATCGCGGTAGTGCACCAGCGCTTTGCGCGCATGCAAGTCAAAGGCGGACAGCTGCACCGAGTTGAGACGGAAGCCCGCCAACGCGAGACTTGGGTATTGACCGGCGACGGCTGGAAACTCAAATTCGTTGATGATGTTCACCCGGGAGCCTGGTACGTTGACGGGAGGCCCGTTGACCCATCTAAGCCATACGATCCCGCGGCGCCGCCTTACAATCCCGACGCGACTACCCCACACGAATAAACACCAGCCGGCGGCCCAGGGGAAAATGAAACGAACAGACTCCGTCAGTGGAAATGTACTCGCCGGCTTCCGGCTAGCAACGATTACGTTTGCGCTGTTAATTGTTCCCGCCTCCTTAGCTCAAACCAAGCCCGACAAAGATTATCTGGTCTACGTAGTCTCAGAAGCCGCGGACAAGATTGCCCTGATTCGTTTTGGTCCTAACGGCGCACGCGTCGATCACGATCTTGATACCGGCGACATGGCGGTTGATATTGATGGGCCGCATGGGCTGGTCATCTCGCCCGACAAGCAGTTCTATTACGTATCCATCGCCCACGGCCGCCCGTTTGGTTCGGTTTGGAAATACTCCGTCAAAGACGATCGCATCCTGGGCCGCACTACGTTGGGGAATTTCCCTGCCACCATGGATATTTCACCCGATGGCGGGCTGCTGTTTGTTGTGAACTTCAATCTGCACGGCGACATGGTGCCGTCATCGGTCTCTGTCGTTTCTACTGAATTGATGGCGGAGATCAAGCGCATCCCGACCTGCACCATGCCGCACGGGTCGCGTCTGAATCCGCAGGGCACGAAACAGTATTCGGCGTGCATGATGGATGACCTGCTGGTTGAGATCGACACGCAGACGTTGAAAGTCGCGCGTCACTTCGTTGTGACGAAAGGCAAAGAGATGGGCATGATCGGAGCGCCACTCTCAAGCAGCTCATCAGCGGCAAAGGGTTCGACGCCGGGGCCAAAGGACACGAAAGGCGCCGCGCACGACATGACCGCGATGTCCGGAATGAAGGACATGGGCGGACACGGGATGGAGCCGCCTAAGCCGGGCGACGTTTCGTGTGCACCGACTTGGGCCCAGCCTTCCGCCGATGGTTCGACGATCTTCGTCGCCTGCAACAAGTCGAGCGAGATTGTGGAAGTAAATGCCAACACTTGGAAGTTGGTGCGGCGCCTGTCGGCGCGCGCGGGTGTTTACAACCTGGCAATCACGCACGATGGCACGCGTTTGGTGGCTACGAACAAACGCGATCAATCAGTTTCAGTGTTGGACTTGCAGAGCGGGCGCGAGCTGGCTCGGATTCCCACCAAACGAAAAGTGCTGCATGGCGTCGTAGTTTCCCCGGACGATCGTTATGCCTTCATCTCAGTTGAAGGCATCGGCTCAGAGCCGGGCACTGTCGAGATAATCGATCTGGAGGCTTTGAAGACTGTGGCCACCGTTGACGTGGGCCCGGAAGCGGCGGGGATTGATTTCTATAAAATGGAGCCGGCGAAATAGTGATCCAACCCCGACGGGGGTTGTGACCTCCAGCCCAGGTTGCCGTTGCAGCTACCCTGGGAAAGAAACGAGTTTAGCAATCAACCGCAAAGCGGTTGCGTCATCCCATTCTTAATGGTGAGGGACTCAACCGCGTTGCGGTTGATTATTTTGAAATTTGAAGTTTCCCAGGGTAGCCGAAACGGCAACCCTGGGCTGGAGGTCGCAACCGCTTTGCGGTTGCTTAATGCCCCGGCGCGGTGGTGGATCCTTTTGTGATCTTGTCCCCTAGTTTCACGATCCACAAACCGCTGTTCACATCGTTGAAGTAAATCAACCCCCCATGCGGTTGCGCGCCCCAGGTGAAGGGCAGGTTCGCGCCTTCGCCGTTCACATCGCCCGCCCATAGATGACCAATCTCGCGTCCCTGGCGATACAGATCGCCGCGCAGTTCTCCCGCAACATCGACTACCCGGCCGCCGCCATTGTAGTAGCCCATGTACATAATGTCGTCTTCGACCCACATGTTGTGCGCGCCCGCTTCAGGCACGGGATACTCCGCAACTTTGCGCGGCTTGCTGATGTCGGAAACATCCACCACATGCACGATGCCACGCACCGGAATGCGGCTCTTGCTGTGAATATCAAAAATGGGTGGGAACACTTCGTCGCCGACGAACACGTAATTCTTGTAGCGGAAAACCGAATGCGTTCCCGCGAGCCAGCCGTTGCCGTACAACTCGTTATGATTGAAATGCAGCTGACTGACAAATTGCGGATGTTCGGGACTGCCGCCTTTCACACCCTTGCCGACATCCAGAATCACCAGGCCGTCGCGCCAGTAGGCGAGATAAGCCAGACCGTCTTTGACTTGCAGATCGTGCAGGTAACGCCCGCCGATCTCTTCGCCTCCATCTACCTTGACCATGGTGGCGACTTCATTTGGAACTTCCCAGCGGGCGACTTCTTTTGGATTCTTCACGTCGGCAAAATCGATGACGCGCATTGAGCCGGTGGCATCGTCAGTCAGGTAGACGTAGTGACTATCAACAAAGGCACTGTGCACGCCGCCGGTAACCGTCGCCGTGTATTCCGAGACAGGCTTCGGGTGCGCGGGGTCGGAGTTGTCATAGAATGCGATGCCGTTCCTGCGATTCGAAGCGCCTTCGCGCGATATCACCAGAGTCTTGCCATCGGCAGTCGTGCTGACGTCATTGATCAAACGCGCATCGACGGTCAGCGATGCAGTCTGTTTGGGACGCTCCGGATTCGAAATATCGAAGACCAGCAGCTTGTCGGAAATGGTGGAGACGTAAGCGTAGTTTCCCTGAACCCATTCTTCGGCGACGCGCATTCCCTTGATGGGCGCGCGGCCGACTAGTTCCAGCGACCGCTCGACGTTTCGCGGAGTAACAACCACCGAAGCCGTCGCCTCGTGGGCGCCACTCGATGCCGTGACGATGTATGTTCCCGGGAGTTCGGCCACGAAAGCTCCGTCTGGATCGATCGTGGCGCCCTCGCCGCCGACCGCCCAACGAACGTTGTAGTTTCCGGCGGTGCCCCGTTTTCTTCCGGCATCGAAATGGATTACATCTCCGGTCCGGCCCACGGCTGTTCCCGGCGTGATCGCGAGTCCTGTGACGTTGCCTTTTACCACCTCGATTACGACTACCCCGGTTCCGGTCCCGGAAGTTGCGCGCACCGTCGCCTTGCCCGGAGCCAATCCGGCAACGACTCCCGCAGCGTCAACCTTCGCCACCCTCGTGTTCTCCGACGTCCAACTGATCGCCACGTCGCGGCGCGGATCACCTGCGGACGTACGAGCGGTCGCTGCAAGTTTAGTGAGGTCGCCGACGAGGAGAGGCGATTGCAGCGGCTCGATTTCAATGCGCGCCACTGGCGCTGGCTTGACCGTAACCTTTACGAATACCGGTGTGCCGCCGACCACTGCACCAACCGAAACTTCGCCAGGCGCGAAAAATGAGACGGTGCCATCCTCGCCGGCCTTAGCCAGATCAAAAGGAACTGCGAACCAGCTCGTCGTCTGTTGATTGGTGACCTTACCGGATGAGTCTCGCGAGACGGCAGTGAACTTTAGTTTTTGACCGACAGAGAGATCGGGATTCGCGGGAGTGATTTCCACCGTTTTGGCATTGCGATTGGCGGCCTGGCCCATGGCCACGGTCGAAGCCAACGAAGCGATAACCAACAACAGAACACAGACCTCAAACCCGGCTTTTCTGAAAGGCATATTATTCTCCTGAAGGATTGTCATGCGTGGAAGATGACTTAAGCGCAGCCGATTATTAGTCAACGAGGCGGCGCCGCGCAAGGGTCTAACCATGGCCTGGGTCGTATGCAGTGGTGCGGAAGTGACTGAAGTAATGCTGCGCCGATCAAACTGAATCGTTTGCGTCACTTCAGACCAGATCCAGTAGCCCGCAGAGCGGGCGGCCATATCAGTAGCCCACAGCGCCAGCTGTGGGTGCATGGCGGGTGATTGAAACCAGCTCGCGAAGCGAGCGACATAACTCGCAAGTGTCTGCCCCATCCGCGATCTTTATGTCGCCCCTCCGGGACTTTGGCCTTTCAGCTAACGCTTTACCCACAGCTTGCGCTGTGGGCTACTGATATTGCGTTGGCTTCGCCAACTGGTTGACCTTCTCTTCCTTGGGTTCCCAAGTCCCCTCGCTTGAATCAATGCTGACTCTGGGTGATCATTGTCAGGTCTCATCAATGATCGGTTTTTCGTATGGCTAAACTCGCACTGCGCCTGCAGCAAAACGTGCCTGGCGATTTTTACGTCGATTCCACTTGCATCGACTGTGATGCCTGCCGGCAAATCGCCCCGCAGACGTTTCGCGAGCATCGGGATCTTTCCATCGTCTATCATCAACCGGAGACCACCGAGCAAACGAAACGCGCGCTGATGGCCCTGGTGGCTTGTCCCACCGCCTCGATTGGCGCCACTGAGACGCATGATTTTCACGCGGGCATCGATGCCTTTCCCGCGCTGATCGCCGACAACGTTTACTTTTGCGGGTTCACTTCCGAATCCAGTTTCGGCGCCTGGAGCTATCTGATTGTTCGTCCGGATAGCGAAGGCGGCAACGTTTTGATCGACTCGCCCCGCTACGCCACGCAGCTGGCTAAACGAATCGCGGCAATGGGCGGAGTGCGCCGGATGTTTCTAACCCACCGCGACGACGTGGCCGACCACGCCCGTTTTGCGCGCGAGTTTAAGTGCGAGCGCTTGATGCATGTCGATGATGGGGCTGAACGTCTCGGCGTGGAACGGACTGTTCACGGCGCCGATCCGTTTGCATGGGATGACGAGTTGTTGGCGATTCCAACGCCGGGTCACACACGTGGATCCATGGCCTTGCTGTACCAAAACAAGTTTCTCTTTACCGGAGACCATTTGGCGTGGTCGCCCGGTCGCGCGACCCTGACAGCATTTCGCAGTGCGACATGGTATTCTTGGCCGGAACAGATACGATCGATGGAAAAACTTTTGGAGTATCGCTTTGAATGGGTACTGCCGGGACACGGTCGCATCCATCACGACACGCCCGATGCGATGCGCGCTCATCTGCAACAATGCGTCGCCTGGATGAAGCGGAATGCGTAAACAGGAAACCAGCCGCGGATTTCGCGGATAAACACTGATCAGAAATGACAGAACAAGATTAGAAGTTAGCGCAGAAACAGTGTTTGATCTGATCTGCGTTTAATCCGCGTAAACCTGCGGCGAAAGTCGGTTCAGGAGAAATCAAAGTGAGCACGAAGCGAATTCTTAAAATCTTGCCCGCATTTGTGGCGCTGGCCTGCTTGACGGCGGGCGCGCAAACGCAAGAGCCGGCGAAACCGCAGATTGAGTCCAAGCATTTTGCGAAAGACGGCCTGTCGTTCGACTACCCGGCCACTTGGGAGTTGAGCGATCAGAGCACGCCTCAGATGCAGTTTATTCAGTTGGTGCAGCCGGCGCGGGCGGGTGACGTCGAATACCGGATCAGATCGCCGCGCGAGTGGTTGAAGTCGCCCCAAAAAGAACTCGAGGCAAAGAAGCTAATCCACGATCGTTACGTAGATGACTTCGCCAGAAACCTGGAAGGCGCCGGCCTGCGTCCACAACGTTCGCCTGTTACGACGGAAATGGCCGGCAGCGCCGCCGAAGGCATTCGCATCCGCGTGATGGACAGCAATCCCGGCGGCATGGATTCTTATTTTCGCGTTATTTCGGATCGGTTTGTGGATCTATCCGTAATCGGCGGTGACCGCGACATAACGCGAGCGGCGGCCGCCTGGGACCTGGTGCGTGGCAGCATACACCTCGAAGCACCGCTGGAACCGAAGCCGTCACCGGCCAAGAAAACCCCGTAGCCGCAGTCCAATGTCTAACGTCCAAGGTCCAACGTCGGACCGAAGGGCTTTGGACCTTCGACTTTAGACTTTGGACTTCGCATGAACCCCGCTCAAATACGTAACTTCTCGATCATCGCCCACATCGATCACGGCAAATCAACCCTCGCCGATCGTTTGCTGGAACTGACCGGCGCCGTAACCGGGCGCGACATGTCGGCGCAGATCCTTGACGACATGGATCTGGAACGCGAACGCGGCATCACCATCAAAGCCCACGCCGTCCGGCTGGATTACAAAGCGAATGACGGGCAGTCATACATCCTGAACCTGATTGATACTCCGGGTCACGTCGATTTCTCGTACGAGGTTTCGCGCTCACTTTCAGCCTGTGAAGGCGCTCTGTTAATAGTCGACGCCTCGCAGGGTGTTGAAGCGCAGACCCTCGCCAACACTTATCTGGCAATCGAAAACAACCTGGAGTTGATCCCGGTAATAAACAAAATCGATCTGCCGGGCGCTGAACCGGAAAAAGCGATCGAACAGATCGAGCACTTCATCGGGCTGGAAACTCATAACGCGATTCTTACGAGTGCGAAGACAGGGTTGGGCGTTGCGGAAGTGCTGGAAGCGATCGTGCGCGATGTGCCCTCACCCAAAGGCGATCCCAACGCGCCGCTGAAAGCTCTGATCTTTGACTCGTGGTACGACTCCTATCGCGGCGTGATTGTTCTTTTCCGGGTGATCGACGGTTCAGTTCGACCGGGTATGAAGATTCGCTTCTTCAACGCCGGGCGCGATTATCAGGTGGAAACACTTGGCGTGAACAAACCTCGACCGACGCCGATCGATGTCCTGGGAGTCGGTGAAGTTGGCTTCCTGACAGCGTCGATCAAGGCCGTCGCCGACGTGCAAATCGGCGACACCATCACTGAAGCAGCGCGGCCCACGACCGAACCCTTTCCCGGTTATCAGGAAATAAAGCCGATGGTCTTCGCCGGGCTTTATTCGATCGACACAAACCAGTATGAAGAGCTGCGCGATGCGATGGACAAACTCCGTCTTAACGACGCTTCGTTTTTCTACGAGCCGGAGTCGTCCACCGCACTCGGATTTGGTTTCCGCTGTGGCTTTCTCGGCTTGCTGCACATGGAGATCGTGCAGGAGCGCCTGGAGCGTGAGTTCAATCTCGATCTGATCACCACCGCACCGGGCGTGCGCTATCTCGTCACTACCACCGATGGCAAAGTCACGGAAATCGATTCGCCGGCCAAGATGCCCGATCCGGGGCGCATCGCGAAAATTGAGGAACCGGCAATCAAGGCAACTATCCTGACGCCGGAAGATCACCTCGGCGGAATTCTGGCGTTGCTGGAAGAAAAACGCGGCGTGCAAAAAGGTTTTGAGTACATAACTTCGAATCGCGTGATGCTCACCTACGAATTGCCCTTGAACGAGATCGTACTTGATTTTTATGACCGGCTGAAATCGACATCGCGCGGCTATGCTTCGCTTGATTACCACCTCGCGGGCTATTGGGAAAGCGACCTGGTGAAACTTGATGTCCTGGTTTCTGGTGAACCGGTCGATGCGCTCTCGCTCGTGCTGCACCGCGATACCGCGGCGGCAAAGGGACGGGCGCTGGCCACTAAAATGAAAGAGTTGATTCCGCGGCAACTTTTCGAAGTCCCCATCCAGGCGGCCATCGGCGCCAAAGTGATCGCGCGCGAAACCGTTAAAGCCATGGGCAAGAACGTCATCGCCAAATGCTACGGCGGCGACATCTCGCGCAAGCGCAAACTGCTGGAGAAACAGAAGGAAGGCAAGAAGCGCATGAAGAAAGTAGGGCGCGTGGAAATTCCGCAGGAAGCATTCCTGGCAGTCTTGAAAGTTAACGAGTGATTCGACGCGTAGCGCCGGCGGAGTGAAGCCCGGCCTTTCAAGGCCGGGATCGAAAAGAGCTTTTATTCTCCGTCGCGTCGCGACGTAGACCTTTTCCAACGTCGGTAACGCAACGTATTCGGATTGACATTCGTCGTCGTCCCAGCCTTGAAGCATGGGCTAAATTCCGTGGTCGCTCTGCGACGTCTCTCACTCAAACTAATATCTGCTCGCAACGTGAAATATGAAAATCCGAAAACTTCTCCTCATCGTCGTGGTCTTAATCGCCGTCCTGCTGGTCTATCTATTCACCTGGCCCGTTCCTGTAACGCCGGTCGCGTGGACGCCGCCCGCGGCTCCGGCGCTGACGGGTGTGTACGCGCCGAACTCAAAATTGTCGGCCATCGAAAGGCTTAATCTGCCATCAGGTTTTGCTCCCGAAGACGTGGCGTTTGATGCAGAAGATCGAATCTACTGCGGCGTCGCCGACGGACGCATCATGCGCTACCACTCGGACGGCACCCGGCCTGAAGTTTTCGCTAATACCCAGGGACGCCCTCTCGGAATGGTGTTTGATTCGTCTGGAAATCTAATCGTCGCCGACGCGATTAAGGGACTGCTGTCGATTGCACGCGACGGAAACGTGAGTTCACTTTCAACCGCCGCCGCCGGAGTTCCCTTTCGCTGCACCAATGATCTGGACATAGCCAAAGACGGCACGATCTACTTCACTGATGCTTCGAGCAGGTTTGCCTTGACGGAGTTGAAGGAGGACATAGTCGAACACCGCGGCAGCGGCCGCTTGCTCGCGTACGATCCGGCGGCAAAAACCACGCGCGTTGTGCTTGGCGATCTCTCTTTCGCCAACGGCGTTGCCGTCAGCCCCGACGGATCATTCTTGTTGGTAGTTGAGACGGGCGCTTACCGGGTTCATCGCGTATGGCTAAATGGCCCTCGCGCAGGTCAATCCGAAATCTTCATCGATAATCTTCCCGGCTTTCCCGACGGCATCTCCTCAAACGGCCGCGACACTTTCTGGCTCGCATTGGTCACGCCGCGAGACAAAATACTCGACCAACTCATGCCGCATCCGTTTATTCGTAAGGCAGTGCTGCGCTTGCCAGGCTTTATGCAGCCGGCGATCAACCGCTACGGCTTCGCGCTCGGGCTCGACGTTAACGGCAAAGTCAGTCGTAATTTGCAGGACGGTTCAGCCCACTGCTTCGCGCAAATCGCGAACGTGGTCGAGCACAAGGACGCACTCTATTTCGGCAGCATCGGCGAGGCAGCAATCGGACGCCTACCCCTCAGCGCCGCGCGGTAAGTCGAAGGGTGCAAATCGGAGGGACAGACAGGAATGTCTGTCCTGCAAGCGCGGACTCTCACGCTAATAGGCCGAAAAAAACCCATTGAAAGTTGCATACCCAAGTACCACTGTATACTTGCTTACCAGTTTCCGACGGAGGCTGCCGGAACCACTCTTTCCTTCAAACTAACAAGCAATCCTGGGGAAATCAGCCTTCCTGGCGCAAGTTCAACACCGATACTTGATACTTAGTATCCAAAGTCGCTCCGACCCTACACCGCGCAGCCGCCACCTGATAAATCTCGTTAACTCGACTGTTAGCTGCATTTCACTTCCCTCCTGCATTCTCTTGCAATCGTGGCACAGCTCTTGACATAGCAATAGTCAGATAGTTGATAAAAATCGCCTCCTCTCAACCGTGAGTTACGCTCCGGAATGGCGTCCCTGAACCTCCTCAAAGTCAGGGAATTCACGTTTGACTACTGGCGATTCGTTGGACCTGACCCGGCTGCGATGAGTGCCAGAAGGATTATTTAAGTGGGAGACGAGACGTAATGATTAACCTTCTTTCAGCAGCCAAGGCGACCCCGCCAAATGAATTCCGCACCACCGAATTGGTGGCCGCCATGATGCACAAGCTTTCCCCCGAACTAATAAACACAATCTGCAGTCTGGGCGTCGACAAGCGTTATTCCACGATGGACAACTACCCGGACTTTCTTAGCGGCGCGCCGATGAATGCCACCAGCTCAACCACGGCGCTGGGCGTTGATGCCACGAAAAAATGTATCGAAGAGTGGGGCGGCGATCCTTCCCAAATTGGTTTATTAGTCGCCGCGACCAACACACCTGATCAGATGTTGCCCTGCCTCGCCTCTGAGGTCATGGGCCAAACGCATGGTCTGCTATCGCGCTCGATCCGCACGGTCAGCATGCAGGCCCAGGGATGTTCAGTGTTACTAAAATCAATCGAGGTAGCGCAGTGGTATTTGGCTGCCAACCCCGGGAAAATGGCGATGGTGCTGATGTCCGAAGCGCATACGCCTCATGTCGCGCCCCTGTTGCGCGACGAGTATTACGGTTATCGCGAATTGGTTCGCCAACGTAAGGAGGACAAGCTCAATGCAAACGCTTTTGATGAACAACGGTTGGATACCACCTTCGTCATTCAGTCGATGCTTTTCGGCGATGGCGCAGTAGCCTTGCTGGTCGGCTCCCAGGAAGGGAAACCGGCCTTTGGCCCAATCTCACATCTCACCAACGATCTGGTCGATGACGTCAATCTCCTCAGCATGACGGCACGCAGCAGGCATCCGTTGTTGTTGGGCAAGCCGCAGTACTTCATGCGGCCCAATGTGCCGAATCGGGGTGCGCATTACGCCGTCACCACCGTCAACGATGTGCTGGCCCATCCGAATTCACCGGTGTCGGAGATGAGTCAGGTGGATGATTGCCTGATTCACACGGGCAGCAAAAAGATTCTTGATGGCGTTTGTTCGCAGCTGCATCTCGAGAAAGATTCCCAGAAGGTGCACGGCTCTTATGAAGTCCTCAAGAACTATGGCAATCTTTCCAGCGCTTCCACCGGTTTCATGTTGGCAGAAAAGGAAGAGTGGGCGGGCCCGACAATCGTGGTTGGTTTCGGTGTCGGTTTTACCGCTAGCGCGGGCGTGATGAGCTTGAGCTAGATAATTGAATTGTCAGAACCGCGTGCCGATTGCGGAATGCGGACTTCTGATTGCGGAAGCAAGGGGTCAGTCAGATCTCTAATCCGCAGTCCGAAATCCGAATTCCGCAATCGGCACGCGGTTCTGACTTTTGACCCACCCCGTTTGTCGTTATAATGCGGCAATCGCCACAACCATCCATGTTCGTCTGACGAAAGGCTTTGAACCTTGCCTTATCTGAAACCTGAACGTCCCGAAAAAGTAAGCGCGCCGTCACTTAAGGCCAGCAAAAAACGCGGTGAGCGATTAGTTTGCCTGACTGCGTATGACTTCCCCACGGCCCGTATCGTGGACGAGGCCGGCATCGACATCATTCTCGTGGGCGACAGTCTGGGAAATGTAGTTTTGGGATATGGCAACACGGTGCCGGTGACGCTTGACGAGATCCTTATTCACTTAAAGGCGGTGCGGCGCGCAGTGCAACGCGCGTTGTTAGTTGCCGATATGCCCTACGGCTCGTTTCATACCGGCGCGGACGACGCGGTCAGGAACGCACTGCGACTGGTAAAAGAGGGCGGCGCCGAAGCCGTAAAGCTCGAAGGCGGGCATAAGCGTGTACAACTGGTAAAGCGTCTGGTTGATGAAGAGATCGCGGTGATGGGCCACATCGGTTTGACGCCGCAATCGATTAACAAACTCGGTGCCTACCGGGTGCAGGGCAAAACTGCCTCGGCCGCGCGACAGTTACTCGACGATGCGCGGGCGCTGGAAGACGCGGGCGCCTTCGCGATCGTGCTGGAAGTCGTGCCGCGCGAAATCGCAAACTTGATAACGCAAAGCGTCAGCATTCCCACGATCGGCATTGGCGCCGGCGCGGGCTGTGACATTCAGGTGCTGGTGTTGCACGACATGCTGGGACTGTCGTTCGGAAAACTCGCCCGCTTCGTGCGTCCGTACGCCAATCTGCATGAAGTCATGACGGAAGCCGTAACGCGTTACGCCGATGACGTGCGCAGTGGATCGTATCCTTCAGACGCCGAATCGTATGCTCTCCCGGCGGAAGCGGCGGCGGAACTAAAGATCGCCGCGCCCGTCAAAGAGGCACGCGACCCTGAATCCCAGCCGAAGAAATCGTAACGCCTCGTCCTATTAAACTATGGAGATAATTACCCGACGCCAGCGCATGAGTTCGGTCGCGCGCAAGATCAAACGCGAGCCGGATCGCACTATCGGGCTGGTACCGACTATGGGCGCGCTGCACGACGGGCACCTGAGCCTGGTGCGCGAGGCGCGCCGACTGTGCGACGTCGTCGTCGTCTCGATCTTCGTCAACCCGGAACAGTTTGGACCCAGCGAAGACTATGAACACTACCCGCGTGATCTAACGAAAGACACCGCGCTCCTGACCGACTACAACGTTGACTACATCTTTGCGCCGACAGTCGAAGAGATGTACCCGAAAGGCTTTGCCACCTACGTGAATGTGAGTGGACTTTCGAAACCGCTCGAAGGAGCGACGCGCCAGGGGCACTTTCGCGGCGTCGCGACAGTAGTTTCAATTCTTCTCAACGCCATCCGGCCCGACTTTGCTTTCTTTGGTCAGAAGGATGCGCAACAGGCGGTGATCATCAAACGCATGGCCAGGGACCTGGCTTTCGATAGCGAGATCGTCGTGTTGCCGACCGTGCGCGAAGAATCGGGTTTGGCAATCTCTTCGCGCAATCTCTATCTGAGCAATGAAGAGCAGCAAACCGCTTCAGTTATTCATCGCGGGCTGGCAAAAGCAGAGGAAGCCTTTAAAAAAGGTGAACGACATGCCGCTAAATTGGAGGACGCGGTCCGAACAGCTATCGCGTCCGAACCGGGCGTGCGGGTCGATTACATCAGCGTGGTGGATGCGGAGACGCTGGATAAACTGGAAAAAATTGACGCGCGTCCGATCCTGATTGCGGTGGCGGCTTACGTCGGCAAGACTCGCCTGATAGATAACACAATGCTGAACAAGCCTGCGAAAGATGCAGCCAATCAGAAGCCCTAAGGCTTGAACGACTGCGGTTTTATCCCTCCTTTGCTAGAATCATCCCTTCAAATCATGTCTGAACCTGGGAAGCAAAAGTCTCATATTCAATTCACGCTGAACGGCGAGCCGGCGGAAGTCGCGTTTGCGCCGCATAAGACGCTGTTGGAAGTTCTGCGCGAAGATCTGAATCTTACCGGCACGAAGCATGGCTGTGAGCTCGGCGAGTGCGGCACCTGTGCGGTCCTGGTAAACGGCCGTTCGATTCTTTCCTGTCTGATGTTGGGCCTCGACGCCGAAGGGCAAGAAGTGAAAACGATTGAAGGGATGGCGAATGGGCCCGACCTTCATCCTTTGCAGGACACGTTTGCAGATACAGGCGCGGCCCAGTGCGGTTATTGTTCACCCGGATTTCTGCTGGTCGCGGAAGAGCTTTTGAAAAAGAACCCGAACCCGAATCGAGAAGTAATTAAGGAAGCGCTGTCAGGAAATCTCTGCCGCTGTACCGGGTACATCAAGATTTACGAAGCAGTTGAATTGGCGGCGGCACGCATGCGAGGCGAAGAGATGGAACTTCCAAAAGAGAGTGTTTACGGCTATTGAGATCTGACTAAAGCAAGATGGCGGAGTACCCGCAGTCAGGAAGCGCGGCTTGCCCCCGCTCTTCTTAGGCAGCTTCAAAATAGAAGAAGCGGGGGCAAGCCCACCTTCCTGACTGCAAGTTATCTGAGTTTTGTAACGGCGCTAGAGATCCTTATGGCGAGCAACAACGGCAAACCGCTGAACGTAGTCGGCAAACCTTTTCGCAAAGTCGATGCGCGGGCGAAGTGCACCGGGCAAACTAAGTTTGCGGATGACATCGTGCTGCCGCGGATGTTGGCCTGCAAGATCCTGCGCAGCCACGAACCGCACGCCATCATCAAGCGCATCGACACCTCAAAGGCAGTTGCGTTGCCCGGCGTCCTCGCTGTTATCACCGGCAAAGACCTTCCCATTTCTTACGGCATCCTCCCGGTCAGTCAGGACGAGCACGCACTCTGCATCGACAAAGTCCGCTTTATCGGCGATCCGGTGGCGGCGGTGGCGGCGATTGATGAAGATGTCGCTTTCGACGCTATGAACCTGATCGAAGTTGAGTACGAACGGCTGAACACGATTTCTTCGATCGAAGAGGCTTTGCTGATCGACGAGCCGCGCGTCCACGAATACGGCGACGGCGGCAACGTCCACAAGAAAGTTTCTTTGGAATTCGGCGACGTCGAGCAGGGGTTTGCCGAAGCCGATTTGATTCGCGAAGACAATTTCTTTTACGAAGGCAATACGCATTTGCCCATGGAACAGCACGCGGCGGTTGCCTACTTCGATACCGATCAAAAGCTGACGCTCTGGAGTTCGACGCAGACGCCGCACTACGTGCATCGTGCGCTGACTAAAGTGCTGGCAATGCCGGCGAGTCACATTCGCGTGATTGCCACGCCCAACGGCGGCGGCTTTGGTGGTAAGAGCGATCCCTTCAACCATGAAGTAGTGGTTTGCAAACTTTCCATGATCACTGGCCGGCCGGTAAAGAACACACTAACGCGTGAAGAAGTTTTCTACTGCCACCGCGGCCGCCATCCGGTGCTGATGCAGGTCAAGACCGGGGTGAAGAAAGACGGCGCCATCACCGCTATGCATTTCAAATCGTTTCTCGATGGTGGCGCGTATGGCAGCTACGGCGTGGCCAGTACTTTCTACACCGGAGCTTTGCAGACGGTGACCTACGACGTGCCGCGTTACAAGTTTCAGGGCGTGCGCGTGTTTACGAATAAACCTCCTTGCGGACCCAAGCGCGGCCACGGTACGCCGCAACCGCGGTTTGGTTTAGAAGTTCAGCTCGACAAGATCGCGGAAGAACTAAAACTGGATCCGGCGGCCATGCGGCGCGACCATCTCGTTAAGGCCGACACTGTCACGGCAAACTATCTGCGCATCGGCAGCATGGGCCTGGGCACGTGCATCGACAAAGTCGTTGCCGGCTCCGACTGGAAAAATAAGTTTGCCGGATGGGACCAGACCAAACGCAAGTTGCCGTACGGAAAAGGAATCGGCTTCGCGTGCAGCTCGTACATCTGCGGCGCGGGTCTGCCAATCTACTGGAACAACATGCCGCAATCCGGCGTGCAGTTGCGTTTGGACCGCCAGGGCGGCGTCTGTGTGATGTGCGGTTCGACTGACATCGGGCAAGGTTCCGATTCCATTTTGGCGTACATCGTCGCGGAAGTCTTGGGTATTGATCCATTCGACATACGCGTCGTCACGGCTGACACGGACCTGACGCCCGTTGATCTCGGAAGTTATTCGAGTCGCGTGACTCTAATGACCGGAAACGCTGCGATTCAGGCAGCCGAACGCGCGCGCGAGCTTTTGGTGATGGCGGTGGCGGAAAAGCTCGGCGTGCCGATTGAAAATCTTTCCCTCGCCGAACGCCGCGTGTTCGACGTTGAAAATCCTGAGGTCGGTGTTTCCTTTGCCGAAGCGGTCGTGCTGGCGGAATCTAAGTACGGAACCATTGGCACTGTCGGTTCCTATTCCCCGCCGCGCTCGCCCGGCAAGTACAAGGGCGCCGGCGTTGGACCATCACCAGCGTACAGTTATTCCGCTGCGGTTGCCGAAGTTGACGTCGATCCCGCAACCGGCATCGTCACCGTCGAGCGTGTCTGGATCGCGCACGACATTGGTAAGTCGATCAATCCGATGCTGGTGATGGGCCAGGTCGAAGGTAGCGTGTACATGGGCTTGGGCGAAGCGCTGATGGAGGAGATGGTCTACCGCGCGAACCGCAATGTAGTGCACAAGTTTCCCTCGATGTTGGAGTACAAGAGCCCGACTACGATGGAGATGTGCGACGTCAAGACGTATTTAGTCGAGGACCCCGATCCGAATGGACCCTATGGCGCGAAGGAAGTTGGACAAGGACCACTGCTGCCGGTCCCGCCCGCAGTCGCGAACGCGGTGTACGACGCAGTCGGCGTGCGCATTGACGAGGTCCCGATCACGCCGGAGAAAGTTTTGAAAGCGCTGCGCGATAAAGCCCGCGGCCGCGTGGGACGGTATGGACCAGACGGCGTTCCCTCCATCGAATGGCCCGAACCGCAACGCGTCTTGACTCCAGCGGAAGGCGGCGACGGCCGCGAAATGCCGCGAGTGGCGGTACATTCGTGAGGCAGATCAATGAGGCTTCCCAACGCTAAGAATGCTGTTGTCGATATTGAAAAACTACGCAACTATTGCCTGAACCCCGATCACCCTGAGGGTAAGCACAAGGCTCGAGTATTTCGAGAGAAGTTAGGCTTCACTGACAAGGATGCTGAGCGGTTGCGTCAATTAATATTGGAAGCGATATTAACAACTGAGGCAACGGAACAGGACCGAACAGTTTACGGCCAGAGATTTGTTGTGGATTTTCCGGTCCGAGTGGACGAGCAACTCAGCTTCGTATTGTCATGGGTTACGATACGTTCCGCATGGATCATCAAGGATGGCGAGGAGTTTGCGCGTTTGACGACGTGCTTTATACGGTAAGGAGCTCTTAGACAATGGACGAAATCAAGTTGAGTGACGTGGTGGCGCTCGTAGAAGATCTGCCTACCGAAGGCTTACGTCGAGGGGAGGTAGGCACAGTTGTTGAGCAATGGAAAGAAGGCGTCTTGGAAGTTGAGTTCAGTGACGATTCTGGGAAAGCTTATGCCTTCGCTGCTTTGCGTCCCGAACAGATAATGAAGCTTCATTTTCGAAAAGACCAAGCTGCCTAAGCCGCTATGATGCGACTCCCCAAATTTGATTACCGCGTGCCGCGCACCGTCGCGGAGGCGGTGAAGATTGTCGGCGACGTTGGGCCGACGTCCCAGTTCGTCGCGGGGGGCACCGATCTTTACCCGAACATGAAGCGGCGCCAGCAGATGCCGCAGACGGTTATCTCCGTGATGCGCGTTCCGGAGTTGAATCAGATCACCGGTGAAGGCCCTTCCGGAATCCGCATCGGCGCGTCGGTAACGCTTACGGACATTTGCGACCACCCGCTCATCATGCGCGATTATCCGGTCGTCGCTGCCGCGGCGCGCACAATTTCGACGCCGATACTGCGAAACATGGGAACCATCGGCGGCAACCTGCTGCTTGATACTCGTTGTAATTACTACGATCAAAACTACGAGTGGCGCAAAGGTATCAACTTCTGTTTAAAGAAGGACGGCGACGTTTGCTGGGTCGCGCCCGGCAGTTCGAAGTGCTGGGCCGTGCAGTCTTCCGATCTCGTTCCGGTGATGGTAGCGATTGGCGCTAAGTTCCGCCTGATGTCTACGCTCGGTGAACGAATGATCGACGCGGCCGGGTTCTACAACGACGACGGCATCGATTATCTGAAGAAGCGGCCGGATGAGTTGCTGGTTGATATCCACCTCCCGCCGACTAATGGCTGGCGCGCTTCATACCAAAAACTTCGCCGGCGCGGCGCTTTCGATTTTCCGGTGCTGGGGGTTGCGGCGTACGTTCAGTTGGAAGAAATCAGAACCGGGAGCGTTAGCGACCGGGCCCCGGTGAAGAATGCAAAGATCGTCCTGGGCGGCATTGCTCCTGCTCCAATCGAAGTAATTGAAGCCGGCCAAGCTTTGATTGGTCAGCCGTTCGATGCCGAGCATATTCAGGCTGCCGCCGAAGCCGCTTACATCAAAGCCCGTCCGCTCGACAACACTGACTTTGTCATGAACTGGCGCAAGCAGATGGCCCGCGAATACACGTTGCGCGCCCTCCAATCCCTCCAATAAGATTACCTAGAAAAGAGCGGGGGCAAGCCGCCCTTCCTTACTGCAAGCGTTTCCAGTTGAACCTTGATACTCGAGGTTTGGAGTCTGACTCTCCGCTATTTACTCGCAGTCAGGAAGGGCGGCTTGCCCCCGCTCTTTTGCTCAGAGTGCCTTGGCGGTTGTCTGTCTTTGTGATTATCTTTCGTGCCGTGCAGAACATTGCCGCCATCCTCCTTGCCGCCGGGCGCTCGCAACGCATGGGAGCGTTCAAGCCGCTGTTGCCCTTCGGAAATAAAAGCGTCATCGAAACGTGTATCGATAATTTGAAGTCGGCCGGCGTGGACCAAATCGTCGTGGTCGTGGGCCACCGCGCCGCAGAGGTGCGCCAGCATCTCAACCACCACAAGGTGAGTTTCGCCCTCAACCCGCGTCCGGAAAGCGAGATGAGCGCGTCCATTGCCTGCGGAATTCAGAAAGTCCCCACGAGCACCAAAGCCGCGCTCATTGCGCTGGTAGATCATCCGGCAGTTTCCGTTGAGGTCATCACGGCGCTGATCGAGAAATGGAAGGCCGGCGCGAGGCTAATCATTCCGCAGTTTGACGGGCGCGGCGGACATCCCGTTTTGATAGATCTCTCTTTGCGTGAAGAGCTGCTCCGGGTCGATCCGACCCGCGGCTTGCGGGCGCTGTTTGAGGCTCATCAATCTGAGGTTTCCCGGCTGCCCGTTCCCTCACCCTTTGTTGCGCGCGACATGGATACGTGGGAAGATTACGTTCGCCTGCACACAGAATTTTTCGGCAAGCCACCTGCGATCAAGCCTTCGAGTCAAGGATAGAAAGGCGGCCCGCTTGACCCTCTCAGAATTCCTGAAGCCGTGGAAGATTCATTTTGCCTTTGGCGGAGGTTTCCTGGCGCTGATCCTTTTGCACGTCGTGCTGGATCTCGTTGCCGGCGTCTCTTTCGGGAAAGCTACGTGGGAGGCGCTGAGTTCGATCAAACCGATGGAGTACCTAATGTTCGGTCTGATGTGGTACGGCATCGCCTTTTCACACGATCCGGACGAGGGGCACAGCCGACTGACGCTACTAAACCTCAATGGGACGCACGATTAGCGAGGGATTGCTGGGGATCCGCGGGAAACGCCGCGCGTGGGAGGCATCCAACGATAAGCTTTGGAAGTACATCTAAAGGTCGGTGTCATCGTTTCGGGCGAATTACGCCGTGGACGAAACAAGGCGAAAGTCAGCCCGGGCGATGGAAGGAGAAAACAATGCTTACGAAGAGCCGCACGATTGTTATCGCCGCGGCATTATCGTTTCTGGCAGTTGCCGCAACTTCAGCCGCCGCCCAAAACCGGGCGACTGACTTTTCCCTCCGCTCAGTCGACGGCGACGCGGTGACGGCGGAGAGCCTGCGCGGAGAAGTAGCGGTGCTGGCTTTTGGTAAAGCATGGTTGCCGTTGACCCGCAATCAGCTCGAAGGCGTAAAGAAGCTGGCGGACGATTACAGTGGCCGCGGGGTCGTGGTCTACTGGGTGAGTACTGATTCAGATTCGCCGAAGTCAAAAGCCTATGCGTCCGATGAGGAACTGCGAGCCCTGGCGCGCAAGTACAAAGTGACGGTATTGCGCGATCCCGACGGTGCTGTTTCCAAGAAACTGGGCGTGGATCAACTTCCGTCGGTCGTTATTTTCGACAAACAGGGAAACGTTTCCGGCGGGCCGATTGGCGGACTTGATCCGACGGCGAATCTGGCAACGCAATTGAGCGCGCGCCTTGATAAGATACTGTGACGAGTTCCTAATTCTGCAAGAGAGAGGCGGCCGGGTGGTCGCCTTTTTTTGTCATCATTTTGTATAGCAGGCGCACCGGCAAGCCCACGATGTTTAGATAGTCTCCCTGTATCTCTTCGACGAAGCGCGCTGCCCTACCCTGGATCGCGTAGGCGCCGGCCTTGTCCATCGGCTCGCCGCTGGCAACGTACCAGTCAATCTCGCGGGCCGTCAGCGATGCAAATCTCACCAAAGTTCGCTCATGCGCTACTTGCGAATCCTGCTCCCTTAATCCAGCGCGCAGCAGCGCAAGTCCCGTGATCACTTCGTGCCAGCGACCGCTCAGTAGTTTGAGCATGCGCCGGGCGTCTGCTTCATCAATCGGCTTCCCGAGTAACTCCCTTTCGACGACGACAACCGTGTCCGCACCGAGGATTAAGCAACGTTCCGAACTTGAGGCTGTTGACGATAAACGCTGTGCGGTCGCCTGGGCTTTCTGTAGCGCCAACCTCTCGACGTAAGCGACCGGTTCTTCGTTCGGGTGCCGGGTTTCGTCAATGTCAGCGGGCGATTTATCGAAGGGCCAACCCACCGCTCGCAGAATCGCCGCGCGGCGCGGGCTGGCCGACGCCAGCACCAGGCGCTCGCCAAAAAACTCGTCCTGATTGGATTCGGCGACGTTAACTTGTCGCTCTTGCTCTGTTTCCATTACACTCGCCCATTCGAACTGCAAATTGATTTGTGATTCTAAAGTGAATTCAGCCGGGCGCAAATGCGTGGGCGAGAGTTGAGGCGGGATGGACGCGCTGATTCGAGCATTGCCGAAACTGATAAGCGCCGCCGGTGGCGGCGAAGAGGTCACTGAAGCCGCGGCCCGCATCGCCTGGCGCCGCGTCGCGGGGGAACCGTTGCGCCGGCACGCAGTATTGTTTCGCCTGTTCCGGACGACGCTGGTCATCGCCGTGTCGGACGCTATCTGGCAGAAGCAGTTGGTGCCGCTGAGCGCTCAGTTGCTGTCGCGCTTGAACGCTGTGCTGGGCCGTGGCACCGTCACCTTCATTGAATTCCGTATCGATCCGGCAACAGTCGCGAAAGAACGAGGCTTAGAGGAAGGTGTCACCGCGATCACCGCGGAGCAAGCAATCGGAGCTGTGCCGCAGGAATTACACGCGGCCGCAAATGCCATCGCAGACGAAGCTCTGCGCCGGCGATTCCTGTTGGCTGCGGGCGCCAGTATTTTGCGGAGAGAATCGTTGACGGTGGGTGAATAGTAAATGGTAAATGGTAAATGGTGAATGGTGAATGGTAAGTGGCTGGACTAGTTGAATCGTTCATAGTTGATACTAACAAGTGGTGAGGGGCTCTCAACGCGTTTGTGCTTAATTCCATGGGCTGAGCTAGCGAAGAGACAATTTGAAATTTGAAAACCAATCTGAAATCAGCAATCTGAAATCCGAAATCGAAAATGCCCATAACTGAAGCCGACATCGAAAAGGTTGCGCAACTTGCGCACCTGGAAATCACCGAAGCAGAACGCCGCGCCTTCACGCCGCAAATGGCGGACATAGTCGCCTACGTCGAACAGTTGAATGACGTGGACACCAGTAATGTGGCACCCGCGATGGGCGGCCTGACGCCTGAAGGGGAACGCACGGAAGCGGCGCGGGAGGACGTAATACGACCTTCGCTCGGCCAGGAAGTGGCGCTCGCCGAAGCTCCCGATCCCGCATCGGGCCATTTCCGAGTTCCGAAAGTTTTGTAGGGAGTTCGCAGGGGTGGCACTCCGTAGCCACCCCCTTTCTGCGCGGCGCAGTTTGGTGTGAGCGAAAATGGGGCAGCCACGGAGTGCCGCCCCTAAAATAGAGTCACCAGTAAATGTCAGCTAACAAAAACACCATCAGAGAATTGAACGGCGGCATCATGCGCGAAGAATTCACCGCGCAGTCCGTGGTTGAGTCGTCATTGACCGCAGCCGAAACCCTGAATGAATCGCTGAATGCGTTTCTACAAATCGATCGGGAAGGCGCTCCGCTTAGAGCGAGCGCGATCGACGCGTTGCCCCTTTCGGAAAAACAAGATCTCAAGTTGGCAGGCGTTCCCGTCGCCATCAAAGACAACATCTGCGTCAAAGGGCTACAAACTTCCTGTGGCTCGCTCATACTGGGAGACTATCAACCGCCTTACAACGCAACCGCAATCGCCCGTCTGATTTCCGCCGGCGCAGTGGTCGTGGGAAAGACAAACTGCGACGAGTTTGCCATGGGTTCGTCAAATGAGAACTCAGCCTTTGGGCCAGTGAAAAACCCCTGGGACCTGTCGCGAGTACCCGGCGGCTCATCCGGCGGTTCGGCTGCATCGGTAGCGGCCGGAATCGTGCCCGTCGCATTGGGCTCCGACACCGGGGGTTCAGTGCGCCAACCGGCTGCGCTTTGCGGAGTGTTGGGATTGAAACCAACGTACGGGAGGGTTTCGCGATATGGTTTGGTGGCGTTCGGTTCCTCGCTCGATCAGATCGGAATTTTTGGAAACAACGCGAGCGATGTGGCGACTGTCCTCAGTGTGATAGCCGGAAGAGATTCAAACGACGCCACCACCGCGGACGTTCCCGTCCCCGATTACACGGAAAACCTGAGCGGCGACGTAAAGGGATTGCGACTCGGCGTCGCCCGCGCTTTGTTGGGAGAAGGACTGGACGAGGAAGTGCACGACTCAGTGCGGCAAGCGATCGAAGCCTATCGCGAACTCGGCGCGGAGATCGTGGATGTCGAACTACCGAACGCAAAATATGCGATCGCGGTTTACTACATAATCGCTACTGCGGAAGCGTCCTCGAACCTCGCCCGGTTTGACGGCGCGCGCTATGGCTTTCGCGCCGAAGGCGCGAACAAGTTGCGCGAGATGTACTGCCGCACTCGCGATGAAGGTTTTGGTCCGGAAGTAAAGCGCCGCATCATGTTGGGAACTTACGTGCTTTCGGCCGGTTATTACGATGCTTACTATCGCAAAGCCCAACAAGTGCGCGCGTTGATCCGGCAGGACTTCATCAATGCTTTTCAGAAGTGCGAGGCGGTCCTTACGCCGACGGCGCCGACGCCGGCTTTTCTGATCGGCGAGAAACTCGATGATCCACTGGCAATGTATTTGAATGACATTTACACCGTGACGGCTAATCTTGCAGGCGTCCCGGGAATCAGTGTTCCCTGTGGACTTTCTTCGTCAGGGTTGCCGATCGGTATGCAATTATTGGCGCCCTACTGGGCCGAGCCGACCCTTTTCCGCCTGGGCGATGCTTATCAAACGGCGCGCCCTTTCACGGCGCGTCCATCCGTTCACGCCTGAACCATAGCGGCAACTCAAAATGCATAAAAACACTCGAGCGATCACTGGGCTGGCGATCGTTGCTTTGCTTTTGGCGCTCGCCTGTGGCGGCGGAAGCAAGGGCAGCGAACACGCGCTGCTGATCTACACGCCGCACGGCCAGGATTTGCTACGCGACGTCATTGCCCGTTACAAGCAGGCGCATCCGGAAGTTGACGTCCAATTTCTGGACATGGGATCGCGGGAAGTGTTGGAGCGCGTGCGCGCCGAACGCAACCGGCCGCAAGCGGATCTGTGGTGGGGCGCGGCGCACACGACCTTTCAACAAGCGGCGGAAGAGAACTTGCTGACGCCGTATCATCCGTCATGGGCGGACAAGGTCCCGGAGTATGCTCGCGATGCGCAAGAGCGTTGGTACGGAACTTACGAAACTCCGGAAGTCATCGTTTACAACAGCGACGCGGTGAAAGCTGAGGACGCTCCGCGCGACTGGGACGACGTGTTGGATCCAAAGTGGCGCGACAAGATCCTCATTCGCAATCCGAACCCATCCGACACGATGCGGGCGATCTTCGGCGGCATCATCTGGCGCGACTACAAAGACACAGGGTCCCCGGAAAAAGGTTATGAGTGGCTGCGCCGCCTGGATGCGAATGTCCATGAGTACACGGCGGACGGAACGTTGTTGATGCAAAAGCTGGTGCGCCGCGAAGGGTTGATCACGCTCTGGGACATGCCGGACGTAAGGCTATATAAGGAGCAAAAGAACCTTCCCGTCGCGTACGTAATTCCCGCTGGGGGCTCGCCGGTGATCATCGACGGCATCGCCGTTGTCCGGGGCGCACCACATGAAGCCGAAGCGCAGCGCTTCTATGAATTTGTAACCAATCCGGAAAACCTGGTCCTGGCCGCGAAGTCTTATTACCGCATTCCACTGCGCACGGACTTGGACCGCAGCCAGCTGCCGGCCTGGATGAATGAACCATTCACGCGGATGCCGTTGGATTGGAACCTGTTGCGCAAAGAAGGTAATAACTGGCTGCGCTACTGGGACACAGAGATTCGCGGCCGCAGCAAGAAGTAGGATTAGAGATCAACGACAACCAGTCGGCTAAGCCGACGGCCTATCCGTAGCCCACAGCGCAAGCTGTGGGTAGGACCAAGAAAATTTACGAAGCCCTGTAAGGGCGACATAAACCGGCTTGGTCTCATGTGCGGATTAGTATGACGCCCGCGTTCGCGGGCTTCGGTTTTCGAGGGTGATTCGTTACCCACAGCTCGCGCTGTGGGCTACGAATATGCCGCCCGCTCGCGCGGGCTAGCGTGCCGCAAAGTTCATAGATTAACTCTTAACCGCTTTTCGCCATGCCGCTGCTTTCGCTCAAAAACATTTCCAAGCGCTACGATGCGACGCCGGCTGTGTCGGACGTTTCCCTCGAAGTCGAACGCGGCGAGTTCTTTGGTCTGCTGGGGCCGTCGGGATGTGGCAAAACGACGACCTTGCGCATGATTGCCGGACTGGAAACCCCCGACGCTGGGCGCATTGAACTGGAAGGTCGCGAGATAACTACTCTGTCCGCCGAAAGCCGCGGCTTCGGCATGGTCTTTCAAAACTACGCGCTCTTCCCTCACCTGAATGTTTTCGAGAATGTCGCCTTTGGCCTGCGCGCCCGGCACAAGCCGCAGGCGGAAGTTCGCGAACGGGTGGCTGCCGCGCTCGAACTGGTCCAACTTTCTAACTACGACCAACGCAAAGTCGATGAACTGTCCGGCGGCCAGCAACAGCGGGTTGCCATCGCCCGCGCCATTGCAATCGAGCCGGGGCTGTTGCTCTTCGACGAACCACTATCAAATCTGGATGTCGCATTGCGCGAGGAAACACGCGGCGAGTTGCGGGGCCTGGTAACGCGGCTCGGCTTGACCGCGGTTTATGTCACGCATGATCAGGAAGAGGCGTTCGCGCTCTGCGATCGCATTGCCGTCATGAGTGCGGGCAGCATCCTGCAGATCGGCACCGCGCGCGATCTGTACGAACATCCGGCGAGCACGACGCTGGCCAAATTTTTGGGACGCAACAACTTAATCAAGGCGGTGCGCCTGACTTCGAGCAATACGGCGACGGCCAGGTTCAGAACCCTGCTCGGCGAACACGTGATCACCGTGAACAGTGATCATGGTGAGTTGATCCGCTTGCCAATGAATAAACCCTGTACCCTCGCGATTCGACCTGAAGCGATCATCGTTTCGAAGTTCAGCAATTCCGCCGTTGGAAACGCCGCCGACGAAGCCGGCAACACGTTTGCGGCGCGGGTGCAGCAGGTGGAGTTTGGCGGACCAACAACGCGATTAACTCTCGACGCAAATGGTTTGGTAGTAGAAGCCTTGCTGGTCAACGGCGCGGATTTTTCCGTAGGTGAGGAATGCACTGTGAAGCTCCCTCCAGATCGGATTATGTTGCTTAATGATTGATAGCGTCGCTGTCGAAGCATCAGTGATCAAGCGCAAAGCGGTTGCACCCTCCAGCTCAGGGTTGCCGCTTGGCTACCCTGGGTATGCTTAAGAATCATTAAACGCGGCTTGCCGCCGCACAGTGCGGAAAGGCTTGCCTTTCCGACAAGTCTTACCTTAATGCCTGAGGCTCTGCCTCCAAAAAATACTGATCGAGGCGGAGCCTCTCTTTGGTAATAAATAGATGTTAGACGGAAAGGCTAAGCCTTTCCGCACTGCGCTGCGGCAAAGCCGCAAACGCTAATCTGAGAATCAAGTCTCCTTATGAGATTTTTCCGGCCCCGTTGGATTCTGCTGCTAATTACCTTCCTGGTTTTGCTCTACGGGATCGTCTATCCAAATTTGTATGTGTTTAGCGCCGCGGTTCGGCCTGAGGGCCATTGGTCGTTGGCGGCGTTTTGGGAAACCATTTCGCAGCGCGCGGTGATCGAGGCCGCCTGGACCAGCATCGCGGTTTCGATCCTGACGGTCCTGTTTTGCGCCCTCGCAGGTGTGCCGCTCGCTTTCCTGTTTGAACGATACGCATTTCCCGGACGTCGTTTTTTCGGAATCCTCGCCGCGCTGCCGCTCGTGTTGCCACCGCTCGTGGGCACGGTGGCCTTCATTTTTCTCTTTGGCGAATCAGGGATACTGGCGCGCGTGGTTCAGCACGTGTTCCATCTCAACAGTTCGCCCTGGTCACTCCGCGGTTGGGCCGCGTTGCTGCTGTTTCACACTTACACGATGTACCCGTTCTTTTACATCCTGACCGGCGCCGGTTTGCAGCGCATTGACGCCGGTCTCGCCGAAGCCGCACGCAGCCTGGGAGCTCGACCGCTGAACGTGCTGCGCCGCATTACGCTGCCGCAACTAACGCCTTCCCTGGTGGCGGCGGGTTTACTGACTTTCATGACTTCGATGGCCAGCTTCAGCGGCCCGCTCCTGTTCGGCGGCAACGTACGCGTACTCACTCTCGATATCTTTAGCGCCCGGCAGCGCAACGACGCAGCATCAGCCCTCGCAGAAACCGTTCTGCTCGCGGCGATTTCGTTGGGCGCGCTTTTGTTTTTTCAAAAGTACGAGGGCACGCGCCGCTTTGCCGCCGCTGCCATGAAGGGCGCCACGCGCCGCCGGCGGCAATTGAAAAGCGGACGCGCGCGCGTGTTGGCGGCGATCATCGGAATTGTTTTCAGTATTGCTTTGGCGTTGCCGATCGCCACTCTCATGCTGGTAAGTTTTTCTCGTGACGGATCATGGACCGTTGAAACGTTGCCTTCCGTATACACAATTGCGAACTTTGCCCACTTGTTTAAGGACAGCGACGCGCGCTCGGTCTTTGTAAACAGTTTTCTGATGGCCGGGATCGCGGCGCTGGCAGCATTACTTTGGAGTTTCTGCGTGACTGCGCTGACCGCGATTGGGCCGCCGAAGCGCTGGAAACGATTTGTTTCATTCCTCGTCCTGATTCCGTGGGCCCTGCCGGGCACAGTCGTAGCCGTTGCGGTTGCCGAAGCTTATGGGCGGTCTAATCCCCTGACCGGATCGTTTGTCCTGGTCGGGACTTTTTGGATTCTGCCGGTGGTTTACTTTCTACGTTTCATGCCGCTCGTGGTACGCGCGGTGCAGGCCAGCATTGAACAGATGGATCGGGCGCTTGAAGAAGCGGCTGGAAGTCTCGGTGCAAACTGGTGGCGGAGGTTTTGGCGCGTGCGCCTGCCTTTGATTGCCCCGGGCGCCCTGGCCGGGACGCTGCTGGCTTTCGTCATCGGACTGGGCGAATATGTCGCATCCGTTCTGGTATTCACGCCCAACAACCGGCCGGTGTCGATTGCGATCGCGTCCGCCATGCGCGATTTCAACTTGGGAACTGCCGCCGCGTATGGCGTGGTTTTGATTTGTATGATCGCGGCGGCGATGATTCTGGCCACCAGGATCGAGGGACAGAGAGGTTGAGTCGGAGAGAAAAGGATTCAACTAAACCCACTTGCAGTGAGGAAGGGCGGCTTGCCCCCGCTCTTGACTACCGGCCACAAGCTTGAAACTGGTACCTTGGCTATTGATTAACATTAATAGGAGCGGGGGCAAGCCGCCTTCCTGACTGCAAATGGGTTGGGTTGAGTGCGAGTTTAGCGATGAAAAGAAATACACAAGTGGTTCTGCATCTTTCGCGAATTCTATTGGCATTACTCTGCGCCGGAGTCGTGATCAGCGCACCGCGCGCGCAGCAAGCCGCGCAAACCACACAATCAAACAATGCAGATCGCGTCGCGCTTTATCAGGCGCTGCTCGATCTCACAAATCCCTGGACCGTGATGTGCATCGCCGCGCATCCTGACGATGAAGACGGCACGTCGCTGATCGTCATGCGGCATAAATACGGCGCGCACACCGTCAGTCTGTTTTCCACTTTTGGTGAAGGCGGACAGAACGCGATCGGGCCGGAGTTGTACGAAGAACTCGGCGCCATCCGCGCCACCGAAACAATGGCGGCCGCGGAGATTCAGGGATCGGAACCTCACTTCCTGGGCCTGAAAGATTTCGGCTATTCCAAGTCCGCCGACGAAGCCTTTCGCGTTTGGGGCCACGACGAAGCCCTGCGCCGCATGGTTCTGCAAATCAGAAAACTCCGCCCCGACGTAGTCATTACTAACCACTCGGCGACCAATAACGATCACGGTCATCATCAAGCGACTGCGCGCCTGGAGTTGGAAGCGTTTGACGCCGCCGCAGACGCGAAACGATTTGCCGAACAATTGAAAGACGGGTTGACTACCTGGCAAGTACAGCGACTCTTTGTCCGCGCAGGCAGATCAGCTCAAACTCAGACTGCAAATAGCCAAGTTGTAACTATAGATCCGAACGAACTCGATCCGATTCGCGCGACCATCGTTGCAGCTGAAGCCCTGCGAGCTTTACAGCAGCATGCTACGCAGGGGCCCTGGCCAAAGACCCTGGCTGACATGGCGCGTGCCCGTAACTCTCCCGATGGAAAACTTCCGGTGATTCGCTACGTGCTGACGCGTGAGGCCACCGATCGATATCCATTGACAAAGGACTCTCACAACTTTCTTGACGGCATGCAACTGCCCGACAACGTTGCGAAAGAAATTGCGCCGCCCCTGATTGACGGCAAACCGTTGACTCAGTACGTCGATCAACGGGACCGGCTGCTGGCCGTTTTGCTGGCCACGAAGAAAGAGCGGTACACCTCAAAGCGGGACCAGACAGGCGACCCGGCAAGAACTTCACGGATGGCTGAACTTCTGGACTCAGCCATCGGAACTGCTGCCGGCCTGGAGATCTCAATCGCGCCAGTCAACTCCGACGCAGTGCCGAACAGCACGGCGGAGTTTTTGGTTACTCTTTCGAACCGGGGCAGTTCGAGTCCGTTTGTGATCGCTACCCACAGCGGAGTAATCGACGAGCGCAAGGAAAGATTCATTGATGTAATCGATAAACGACCCTATCAAATTCCACCCGGCAAAACTGAGACATTCAAGTTTACCCACGCCGTTCCCGCAACTGAGCCGCTGACTCTGCCGCGCTCCGAACATCTTTACGACGAGCGTCTATTCAGACAATCGGGCAGTATGAATGTGGCATTGAAACTGCAGGAGGTTGGTTTCAACCTGAAGGCGCAGACTTCGTTCAACGTAGCCCCGGCGGTTGAAATCACGAATATCATGCCATCGCCGTTCGTGTTGCCGCTGCCGAAAGCCCAGCAGCCAGCAACAGTGCGTTTTCAACTCATAAATCATAGACCACGCGAGTCTGACGTTAGTGTTATAGCGTCGACATCCTACCGGCAGTTCACCGCTAAGGACTGTAAGTTCCAGCTACGCCCTTTTGAGCACCGGAGCGTCGCGTGTGTTATCGAGGGCCTTGAAGCGCCCATTCAATCTTCGCCGAATGCCATCCTGGGCTCGTATGACGTCACGTTGGGCTTAAGAGATTCGCAACCTGGTCCTCTTGGCGCGAAGAAATTCCGTGCGGTGTGGGCGGGCGCCTTGGTCGCGCCGAATCTGAAGGTAGGCTATATCCGAGGCTTTGATTACAGCGTGAGGAATGCACTGACCGCGCTCGGAGTTGAATCAAAAGAGCTGACCGTTGGGGAAATCAAGCGGGATGACTTGCAGCAGTACAGCGCAATTATCGTGGACAATCGCGTATACGAATCGCAACCGGAATTGATCGCCGCCAATCAGAGACTGCTCGATTATGCAAAGGAGGGAGGCACACTCATTGTCTTTTATCACAAGTCGAATGAGTGGAATCCCGATCCGCGACGCAACCGGCCGCAACTTGCGCCCTACTCAATCATCCTCGGCGATGAGCGGGTCACTGATGAAAACGCTGCGGTGACTTTCGAAGACTCGGGTCACCCTCTGCTGAACGTGCCAAATAAATTGCAGCGGGTCGACTTCGAAGGTTGGATACAGGAACGAGGGCTCTATTATCCGAAAGAGTGGGATGCGAATTATTACGCTCTGCTGTCCATGGCTGATCCAGACGAAAATTCATTGAAGGGGGGATTGCTGGTAGCGGATTACGGCAGCGGGCACTACATCTATACCAGCATGGTCTGGTACCGGCAGCTGCGCGCGGGCGTGCCCGGCGCGTATCGCATGCTGGCGAACATGATCAGCTACGGCAAAACAAAACAGTGACGCTGATTTTCGGACACATGGAGATTTCTTATTAGCACCGCACTTCAGTGCGGTGATCGGATCACGCAAATGGGAAGGTAACCGTTTTAACGGTTTCATAACAAAACCGTTGAAACGGTTCAAGGGTTAATAGCATTTGCGCGATCACCTGGCTGAAGCCAGGTGTTAATAGGATGGGACCAGATATCCAATGCTGAACCGAATCATTATTTTTTCTGCCCTCCTGCTAAGCGCTGTCCCGTCCTTTGCTCAGAAGAAAGACTCAAACACTCTCTTCCCCGTGCGCCAGAACGGCAAGTGGGGCTACATCGATCGCAAAGGCACGCTCCTTATCCCACCGCAATTCGATGAAGCCTGGGACTTCTCCGAAGGACTCGCGTACGTCAAAGCGGGAACGCGGCGCGGCATTATCGATTCCCGCGGCAAGACCGTAATCGATCTGCAGCAAGTGGATTTTGCCGGACGCTTCTCGGAAGGGCTGGCCCCTGCGCAAACCGGTGGTGCCAGTCCCCGATGGGGCTTCATTGACCGCAACGGCCGGTTGGTTATCAATCCGCAGTTCGATGCCGTAGAAGATTTTCACGAAGGCCTGGCGGTCGTGATGGTAAATCGCAAATACGGTTTCATCGACAAAAAAGGTCGCGTGATCGTTGCACCTCAGTTCGATAAGGCATTCGACTTCTTTGAAGGACTTGCCCTCGTAGTCAGCAACAACCGCTTCGGCTTCATCAACAAGACCGGCAAGATCGTTATCGCGCCGCAGTTCTACAACGCGTTTCATTTCTCGGAAGGTCTGGCGAACGTCAAGGTTGGCGAGCAATACGGTTACATCGACAAGACGGGCAAGACAGTCATTGCGCCGCAGTTTTATTATGCCGGCACTTTTGCCGGTGGCTTGGCGCCCGTCATTGTGGCGAACAAGTTTGGCTATATAAACAAGACGGGTGACATGATGATCAGCCCGCAGTTCGATTGGAGCGGAGGGTTTACCGAAGATCTGGCGGTAATAAAAGCGGGGAAAAAATGCGGCTACATCGATCGCAGCGGCGCGCTTCGGATTCCACCGCAGTTTGATAACGCCGGGAATTTTTCCGAAGGAATCGCGAAGGTCTCTATCGGCGGCAAGCAGGGTTACATCGACAAGAGCGGGAACTTCATCTGGCCGCCGTCACGGTGAATGCGGATTGCGGATGGCAGGAAGATGGTCGCTTGAGCGCTCAATCCGAAGTCCTACTCCCATCCTCAATTGGCAAATCCTCAATCCGCAATCTGCAATCCGCAATCGACAGGCGGTTCTGACATTTCGTGTTCCAACTTCGCGCGGGAACGCTCGAGGAAAGTCTTGATCATCTTAACGACGTGCTTTTGCATTTCCGCGCTGATTGGGCCTTCCCCGATCAGCGCCGCCAGGGAATGGAAATCTCGCGCATGCGGGCGGCGCAATTCGACCTGTTGCGCAATCCTTACCAGGGTGCTGGCGCCGCGCTCTTCGAAGTCTGCCGCGTAACGCAGGTAGTTTTCGTTTTCACTAGTGGCGGGTGACCACTCGATGCGCTCGGGGCCGTTCTCGGTCTGTTCGACGGTAAAGGCAGCGCGCACCGTACCGTACATCGGCACTTCCGCACTGACAATCCAGCGCAGGATGCCGTTCGCTTCGCGCCTGATGCTTTCGATACCCGGCATCAAATCCACGAAGTTTTGAATTTCGCTAAAAAACTGCCGCGCCCGATCGGCAGTTGTTGGCACTTCCAGTTGGTCGCTATACCCGGCCTTGATACGAAACACGTTTGTCTCCTTGCACTGTTTCGAGAGATATTACGTGGTTATTGGCGAAGTCTCAAATCACGAAACCTAACAATGGAAAACCAGAACTCAAACCAATGTCCCCGTTGTACCCACGCACCGCTGCGCGCCTGGCACGAATTAACCGTTGAAGAGCGCGAAGTCGTGCGACGGCTTCCGGGTGCGACCGACGCTTCTGAAGCCGAGCGCAAAGCCCTTAATCGCTGGTGCTCGGTTTGCTGGTATGAAACCCGAAGCGCGCCTTTGAATACGTGAACGTGCAGGCAATTGTTCGGATTAAGCTTTTGATGGCTTGCGCAGAAGTCACGTTCGGGATTGTTTGCCCCTCCCGTAAACCGGTAGGGGTGGGGGGGTGGGTTTTTCGTGCGCGTGACCTCTCCCCCATCCGCTCTCCGCTTGCGGAGAGGGGAGAAAGGTAAGCCGAGTGATTTTTGTGGAAAGCCCTAAAGCGGGCTTCCGCGGATTAACATTTTCGTCAGTAGAAAAGCCGGGTAGCTCGCTGCCAGCAAGAGCAGCGCATAAACGCTGTTTCGGGTGTCACTCGCGACAGCGCCTCCCAAAAACGCTATCGATCCGAGCAACGCCAGCGCCGTGGTCCAGGGGTAACCCCACGCCCGGTAAGGCCGTTCCTTTTCCGGTTCCCGCCGCCGCAGCACGAATACTGAAATGAACGAGAGGGTGTAGTTGGCGACGAAGAAGAACGCCAACACAGTGATCACTTTCCCAAACGTCTTGCCAAAGAGAATGATCAGCACCGCCATGGACGCACTGAGAAAGAGCGCCACTGTCGGAGTTCCACCTTCGTTGACGCGCGCTACGCCCTCAGCCAACAATCGGTCGCGGCCCATCGAAAAGATGACGCGAGTGGCCATCAGGTGATAGGCGTTTATGGCGCTGAGCATCGAAAGGATCGTCAGCACCAGAAACACCCGTCCCCCGTATCTTCCGAAGATAATCTTCGCCGCTTCCCCGGCAGCAAACTCCTCGCCGCCAATTTTTGAAATCGGCAGGACGTGAAGTAATGCGAAGTTAACCAACAAATAGATCCCGATAATCGCCAACACCCCGCTGAACAGCGACCGCGGAATGTCGCGCGCGGGGTTGCGCACTTCCTCCGAAAAATAAACGACGCCGGCCCAGCCGTCGTAAGTGTAAATCACCGATTGCAACGCAATGATGAACGCACCAAACAGCGCCAGCCGAGCAGGGGTGATAGCAGCCGGCGCAGCTCCGGTGAAGCCCTGAGTATCTGCAAACACAAAAGCAGCGATCACGAGCAGGATGAAGGCCAACGCTTTTAGAAAACTCGTAAGGGCCTGAACCACGCTACTCAGCACGATGCCTTGCCATTGCAGCACTGCAAACACGATCGCTACGGTCGCGGCGATTGCCGTCGTCTTGCCGGCCAATACCGGGAACAAGCGGCCGGCAAAATCTCCGATCACGATGGACACCGCGGCGGCACTGCCGCAAGTCGAAATCCAGTCGCTCCAGCCGACTATGAAGCCGGCATACTCGCCCAGCGCATATCGGGAAAAAACATATTGACCGCCGGAGCGCGGCAGCATCGTGCCCAACTCGGCAATCTGGAAGGCGCCAAGTAACGCGTAAAGACCTCCCACCACCCAGACCGCCAGGAACAGCCATTGATTCGGTAATTGACCGGCAATCTCGCCCGGCGCGCGGAAGATGCCGGCGCCGATGGTGTTGCCGATAATTACCGCGAGGCCAAACCCCACGCCCAGAACGCGCAGCAAGCGGCCGCGTTTTTTCGTTTGGGATGACGCGTTGAGATCAGTCTTCAATGGGTTTTCCCATTAATGGAGAAGGTGCGGACGCGCAGAACAAAGCACAGATCTATTTGGAGTGCGGTGGCAAGCGCAGCGCGACACCGCTTTGGAGAGGCCAGCAATACCTCGGTTGTGTGGGACGTAACCGGCGTATCCAAAGCGCCGCCGGCGCTTCGCTCTGCCGGCGCACTTCATATTTCGCGTTTCCGGGGCTCTTACCTGCCTGCTACAACCCAGCCTGCAGGTCCGCATGCAGCAGACGGTGAAAGAGATGCTCGCCGGCTTCACGCCGCACTGATAAACGACCGGCGCTGTAAGCTCTTGAGCCCAGCCCCCGCTGCACTGAACGGCAGATCGCTTCGTCCTCCTCCTGAATGCGTTGGCCCACCTCAATGCTCGCAAGATTGTGCGCGCGCGCCGCGTCAGATACATCAGGAAAATAGAAGTCGAATATCACTTCCGTTTTATCGACACCCCGTGGGACTACGAGGTTTGTGTCCATCCCGCCCTCGTACCAGTTGATCATGAAGTTCGGATAGATCCAGTAATACAGCGCTCGTTCCCCTTTGCGGACTGCGCCGGTTTGCGCTTCCGCGCCGGCAGCCACCATCGGGCTGGACTGCAAACAAAACCCTTCGCCATTCTCGATCGTGTAGTTGCTGTAACTCAGCACACTGTCGAGTCCTTTGTGCAGGCTCGGCACGTGATAACCGCCGTCGAGATAGTTATCAACGAAGACTTTCCAATTGCAGTCGAAGAAATAGTGGCGGCGTTCCAGCCAATGGAGTTTTTCCAAAGCGAGGGGCCGAATTTGCTCAATGAGGGCCAAGCCCGGAAACTCGTTTGGCGGGGGACTTTGCTTGCCGCCTGCAGCCGTCCTGACGAACAACCACTTTTCCCAAGCCGCGATCGCCACCGGCAGGAGGCGGTTCCCTGACTTGTCGAATTCGCAGACGCCGGCAAAATCAGGAGTGCCCTTCAACTCGCCCTCGAGCGAATAGGTCCAACCATGGTAAGGACAGCGAAGGTGGTTTGCTTGACCTTCGGCCTCCGTCATCACCGCCGCCGCATGGTGCAGGCAAACATTGAAGAACCCGCGGAGCAGGTCATCCCTACCGCGAACGATGACGACAGGATCGTTACCAATCTCGGCCGTCAGGTAACGGCCCGGCTCGTTGACCTGATCGACGCGTCCGGCCACCTGCCACGAGCGCGCAAAAACAGTTTTCAGTTCAAGATCGTAAAGCCGCGCATCGGTGTACCAGGAAGCAGGAATGGTCCAGGCGCGTTCGAGCGGCGCGGCTGCATCGTAGCTGTTGATGATTTCCTGTAGAGAGGCAGGCACGGTTTTTCGGGAAGATATTACGACACGGGCGTTGCTGTCTTTCGCTTCGGATTGAAGAAGGGCGTCTTCACGACAGTCGCGGCGACCCGATGCCGCACCGCTTCCACTGTGATCTCAAACTGCAGTTTAGTTCCCGGTTTCGCTTCGGCGCGATTGATCGTGGCGAGCGCGATCATCTTCTTCAAAGTCGGTGACCAGGTGCTCGACGTTGCTTTGCCAACTTGAGTCCCGTCTTTGAACACGGGCACTGCGACACGGGAGGCGATGGGCGAAACCGAGGGCGGCAAACCAACACTCTCGTAGATGCGTTCGACCTCGGGCCAATCGATTTCCAACCCCACAATCTCGCGTGGCGACCCTTTTTTCTTCTCGGCTAGCAACGCTGCCTGACCCACGAACCGGTTCTTTTCCAGGTGGACCAAACGGCCCAGTCCTAATTCAAAAGGCGAATACTTTTGCTCGTCAATCAGCGCCTTTTTACTGCTGTTAAAGTCGACTTCGATCAGCAGCAAGCCCGCTTCTATGCGGGCTACGTCGAGCGCCAGCATCCCGGCAGGGTGAATGTCGAAGGCGCGACCCGCAGCCATCAATGCGTCCCAGACCCGGATCGCCTCGTCGCTCGCAACCCAGATTTCGTAACCAAGATCTCCGGTGTAGCCGGTACGCGAAATCTCTACCGGTACGCCGGCTATCGTGCCCTTCGTCACGCGAAAGTATTTGAGGTTCTGAATGTCTGCATCCGGCGCCAGGCCCATCAGCAAGCGTCCCGACGTTGGACCCTGCAGCGCCAGCGCCGCGACGGTTTCCGAGATGTCTTCGATCTCAACGTTCAGGCCGGTCGCATTCTGCGTAAACCAACGAAGGCTGGGATCGGCCGCAGTCCAGCGATATGTGTTTTCCGCCAAACGCGAAACGGTGCCATCATCGATGACTTTGCCGTGCTCGTCACACCAGGGCGTGTAAACCACCTGCCCCACGGAAACCTTGCGCAGGTCGCGCGTGATGATCCGATCGACTAATCGCGTGGCGTCTGGCCCACTGATCCGATACTTGAACAGCGGCGAGATATCGATCAGCGCGGCGGCATTACGAATCGCGTTGTACTCGTGCTCGTGATGCGGTTCGTACGAACTGACCGTGTAGTAGCCGGACCACTCGCGATAGTTAAGACTCTCGCAAAGTTCGAAAGTTCTTTCGTGGAACGCAGTTCCGACGGGCATAGTTGGTAAACTACCGGTGGTTAAAGAATGCGCCGAACTTACGGCTCAGATGGGGATTTCGCTTAGTTAAACTCGTCATCGTCCGTTGGCGGCTTCAGGTCCTGGGCAACGAGGTCACTCCACGTTTCTATTTCTTCGGCGTTTGCGCCCAACGAGCTAAGGACGCGGCTAACGGCACCTGCCTCAGTTTTCATGTCCGGAAACGTCAAAAAGAGCATCGCCAAATCCCGCATATCAGAAAAGCTTTTGGGCTGTCCCCGACGCGAGTGAAATGAAAGCACTTTGTATGCGATGAGCTCAGTCGGAGCTAAGATGCGGACATCTTGAATTGTTTGTGATTCCGGCAAGCTTTCAACGGGGCGCACGTCCACCAGGTGACGATTACCGCTCTTTTGCATTTGAAATAGCCGGTATCCCTTGTCGCCGCGAACCGTGCGCACACGCATTGTTATATGAAAGCGCGCATCCAAGTGTTCGCGCAATTCCTCCGCCAGTTCCTTCGCCCGTGTGGACATCAGATCGATATCCTGCGTCATGCGCGGTTCCCCAACATAAGCATTGACTGCGGTAGCGCCAAACACAACTACATCGTCGCGCCGGCGCAGAAAATCCAGCACGGCTTCATGAACAGTCGCCAGCGGTAGCGCTTCGCGCATCGCAAACTCTCTAAAGGTCAGCACTCCGGCATTCAACATTGTGAAGATAATACGCCTGACAACTTATCTAATCCAAATATTCATTCCGGGCGGCATCGCAGGAGAAGAATGGCGTGATTGTCAGGGCGAGCGATTATAAGTATGCTATCGCTTCTTCAGCAAGCTGCATTACCGAACAACAGATGAAAAATAAATACGACGTCATCGTCATCGGTGGCGGACATAACGGTCTGGTCAACGCCGCGTATCTGGCGCGCGCGGGCAAACGTGTGCTCGTACTCGAACGGCGGCACGTGCTCGGCGGCGCGGCGGTGACGGAAGAAGTGTTTCCCGGGTTTAAGTTTTCCGTTTGCTCGTACGTCGTTTCCCTCCTCCGCCCGGAAATTATTCGCGAACTCGACCTGCCGCGTCATGGCCTCGAGATACTGCCCCTCGACGGCACGTTTACGCCGATGGCGAATGGCGATTATCTGTGGCGGGTAAACGATCATGCGAAAACGCGCCGCGAGATCGCGCGCCATTCGAAACTCGATGCCGAAGCTTACGACGAATACGGCAAGGCGATGATCGAGATGGCCCACTTCGTGAAGCCCATCATGAGCATGACGCCCCCTGATCCCACTTCGCTGAATCCGAAGGGGCTTAAGGACCTGCATTTCCTGGGCAAGCGTTTTCAGAAGCTGCCCGAAGAAGACAAGTACAACCAGGTGCAGTTGATGACGATGAGCGCGGTGGACTTTCTCGATCAATGGTTCGAAACCGACGTGCTGAAGGCCACCATGTCGGCATCGGGAATCATCGGCACGTTCCTGGGCGTGCGCTCGCCGGGGACGGCCTACGTGCTGCTGCATCATTACATGGGTGAGATTGACGGCGCGTTCCGTTCGTGGGGACTGTCGCGCGGCGGCACCGGCGCGATCTCGAATGCGATCGCCGACGCGGCGCGCGAAGCGGGCGCTGAGATTCGCACCGAAGCGCCCATCGAAAGGATCATTCTGAAGAATGGTCAGGCAAAAGGTGTCGTGCTGCAAAACGGCGACGAGATCTACGCCGACGTAGTTTCGTCGAGCGTCGATCCGCGTTTGACGTTCATGAAAATGATCGGCGCAGAGCATTTGCCGAACGAGTTTGCCGATGATCTCAAGCGCTATAAGTATCGCGGCTCATCCGGGAAAGTGAACCTCGCGCTCGATGGTTTGCCTAACTTGAAATCCCTGCCCGGCGTTGGTCCGCACTTGCGGGGCGCGATTTCGATTTCGCCGAGCGTCGAATACATGGAGCGAGCTTACGACGATGCCAAGTATGGCCGTTATTCGCGCCGCCCCTACATCGACATCGTGATTCCCAGTTTGACCGATCCTTCGGTGGCGCCGCCGGGGAAACATGTAATGTCGTGCTTCGTGCAGTACGCGCCGTACAATTTGAAGGAAGGAACGTGGGACGAGAAACGCGAAGAATTTGGCGATACGGTAATCAACACGATCGCCGAGCACGCGCCGAACATCAAGGACCTGATCCTGCATCGCCAGGTGTTGACGCCCCTGGACATCGAACGCGACTTCGGTTTGTCGGAAGGAAACATTTTTCAGGGCGAGTTGACTCTGGAACAACTTTTCTTTCTACGACCGGCGCCGGGCTGGGCGCAGTACCGCACGCCGATTCGCAGTCTTTACATGTGCGGGTCGGCCACGCACCCCGGCGGCGGCATCATGGGCGCCCCCGGTCGCAACGCGGCGCTGCAGATGTTGAAGGATTTGAAGTGATATTTGGAGTGCGGTGGCAAGCGCGGCGCGACACCGCTTTGGATCAGTATTCTTGAGTAAGAATCCAAACAATTCGATGATGAAGCAATCCAAAGCGCCGTCGCCGCTTCGCTCTGCCGGCGCACTCCAAAATGACATCATCATCATTGGCGGTGGGCACAACGGCCTGGTCGCGGCCTGCTATCTGGCGAAGGCTGGATTGAAAACCCTCGTCCTTGAGCGCCGCGCGATCGCCGGCGGCGCTTCCGTCACCGAAGAAATACATCCCGGCTTTCGTTGTCCCACGCTGGCCCACGCCCTCGCGCCGTTCAGTTCTCGAATCGCGAAGGATCTAAAGTTCGATCGGCATGCTCTCGAAATCATCACGCCCGCAGCTCGCCTCCTCGCACTCGCGCCGAACGGCGAATCGCTTTGCATCTACAACGACACCGCGCGCACCGTTAAGGAGATTGAAAAGTTTTCTGTCAATGACGCGCAAAAGTACCCCGAATTCGCCACCACCTTCGAACGCATCGGCCGCTTCCTGTCACCGTTGCTGGCGATGACGCCGCCGGCGATAGACAAACCCGCCGCCAGCGAAATGTGGAACCTGGGAAAACTAGGGATGGCGTTTCGTCGTTTGGGAAAGAAAGATGAGTTCCGTCTCTTGCGTTGGGGACCGATGGCGGTCGCCGATCTGGTTGCTGAATGGTTTGAGACTGAGTTGTTGCGCGCAGCAATTGCGGCGCGCGGCGTCTACGGCTCATTCGCCGGCCCCTGGTCGGCCGGCACCAGCACGGGCCTTTTGTGGCAAGCGGCGATGGACGGCTCCGCCATCGCACCGTCGTCATTCGTGAAAGGCGGCATGGGCGCGCTAACCCAAGCGCTCGCGGCCGCAGCGCAACAAGCGGGTGTTGAGATTCGCACCGGCGCTGAAGTTGAACTAATTGCTACCAACGAAACCGGCGCCGCGAAGGTAGTTTTAAAAGGCGGCGAAGAAATTCCCGCGCGCGCTGTGGTTTCGAACGCCGATCCGCGCACCACGTTCCTCAAGCTAATCGATCCCATCGAACTCGATCCGACGTTCCTGCAAAAGATTCGCAACTACCGCGCGGCCGGCGTCTCAGCCAAGATCAATCTCGCGCTTTCTGGCCTGCCGGCATTCACCGGCGTGACTGATGAAGAGAAACTTGCCGGGCGCATTCACATCGGCCCGGACATCGATTACCTGGAGCGCGCGTTTGATGCGGCCAAGTATGGCGAGTACTCACCTGCCCCGTACCTGGACATCACGATTCCCTCTTTAACAGATTCGTCACTTGCACCGGCCGGCGCGCACGTGATGTCGATCTACATGCAGTACGCCCCGTACAAGTTGAAAACCGGTGACTGGAATTCGCGGCGTGAAGAATTAGGCGATGCAGTGATGAAGACTCTTTCGAGTTATGTGCCTAACCTGGACCAGCTAGTCATAGCCCGGCAAGTGATCACGCCGCTTGATTTAGAAGAAACCTATGGACTAAGCGGCGGCCACATTCACCACGGCGAGCAAACGCTTGATCAGATGTTCACGTTCCGGCCCATCATTGGCTGGGCGCAATATCGCACGCCAATCAAAGGATTGTACTTGTGCGGTGCCGGCACGCATCCCGGCGGCGGCGTTACCGGCAGCCCCGGCGCCAATGCCGCGCGCGAAATCATCAAAGACTTCAAGCGAAAATAGTGGGGAGTCGGAATTCTGGGGGCGGGTCAGCAGCCCCGACAATGGAAATCCTGCGTAGCCCGCGCGGCGGTGCGTTCCTATCTCGCGCAGCGCATGCCGGGGCTGGCAGACGCGCCTGTGACTGAGACGCGCGTCTGTCAATATGAAAACACTTCGAACGGCGATTTCCTGATCGACCGTCACCCGGAATGCGAAAACTTGTGGCTGGTCGGGGGCGGTTCGGGCCATGGATTCAAACATGGTCCAGCGGTAGGCGAGCATGTCACGGCGTTGATCGCGGGCAGCGGTAAAGTTGAGCCAAGGTTTACGTTGGCCACGAAGGAGACGGTGCAGCAGCGAAAGGTTTATTAGAAAAACGTTTCGAGTTTCGGTTTCGAGTTTCGAGTTCGGATTTTTCTGGTACCTGTTTCAGGTTTCAGATCGGGTAAACAGCTTGATTCTGTTAGAGTCCGTGGCTAAAGGCTGATCGAACCCGAAACTCGAAACTCGAAACTTGGTACACCATGCACCACCTCAAAGCGCGCCTCTTTGCCGTCCTACTAATAATCGTTTCCGCTGGTCTGATCTATTACAACTGGCAGAAGCTTTGGCAGCAGCACGAGTACTCGATGAAGCTCGCCGCCTTCGCGCCTCTTTGTCTAATCGGAGGTTTGTATCTGCTTTTGTTTCCCGCAATGGCCGGAAAGCCCAACACGACGAAGGAAAAAGTGATCGCGCTGTTGATATTTGTAATCGGGCTGGCCGCAGGATTGCTTAACTGGTACCTAATGGACCCGGGATTCTTCGGGAGATAAGCAGCCCGCCGCCTGAGTCGCGTGGATCGCGTCTTTTCTTCCTCCTCACCATAACTTCTTCGCCCCGTCCGGTAATAAGTAATAAGACCCAAACGAACGAATGTTGAGTTGCAGCTGCAACCGGCCAAATTTGCTGCGATGGCCGAGGTCTGTTCCAGCAAAGCAAAAACATGTCGAATGACCTGACGGATTGCAGTGACCTGAACTGGTTACTCCGACTATGGCCCACGCCGGGCGTAAGAAACCAACTGAATTCCCGAATAGCGCAGTTATTCCATTCGCACCGTAAGTCTCCTATCAACTTTGCGTCTCCCCGTATCTCACCTGCAACCACGGAGGTCCCCATGAAAAGATGCAAAGCCTGTGACGAAGAGTTCGAAGATAAGTTTAGTTTCTGTCCGGTAGACGCGACGCCGCTAAACAGCCTGGCTGCGGCGGTCGCGCCTGTTCAGTTGACGGGAATGCCTGCCGGCCGCGACTTTCGTGTGACCATCATTGACGGGACCGCTTTGCCGGAGCGACTAGCCAAAGAACTACGCTTCGTGGTCCAACAACTGAAGCCAGCTTCGTTTTCATCCAGCTACAAAAGATGGACATCCGGTGAATGTATTTAAGAGTTCCGTAGACGAGGATGAAAAGTCGCACGGCGCGAAGTACTTCATTCCCATCCGTGATGCCGAGGCCAGATCGATGGACCCGGGCGTAGATTATTGGAGCGTTGAGGGGAAAGTCATTATTAAAGGCAAGACGAATCGAAAAGACACCCTGCGAAGCAGCCGATAGCATAAAGCCGGGGATGAATGAGGTCAGTACCACCTGCGATAGCGGGTGGGATTTGAAAACAAATACGGGCGCGATCGCAAGCCTGCGAAGCAGGCGACAGCATAAAGCCTGGGGTGAGCGCAACGAACCCCAGGATCAAGCACCGAAAGAAACGCCAAAGCCCGCGAAGCGGGGGGCGGCTCTTCACAGCAATTCGATGAAACGAACTGCATCTTCTTCCAAGCTGCCGGCCGCTTCGCGGACTCCTTGATCTTTTTAATCGCTCCCTTCCTGGGGTTCGCTGCGCTTCACCCCAGGCTTTACGCTGCCGGCCGCTCCGCGGACTTGAAGGCAATCCAACAACGCTGAAGCGTTCGCTAACCGCAGCCCAGCGTATTCAGAAAACCCGACACGGCATTCCCCTTTCCAGGCTGCGTTTCCGCGCATCGTGCTGCGCAAGAACAAACCCGCCACGCGCTGATGCACAACCGCGCCGCGCAAGTACAAAACCTCCGCGCGCGCGTGTAAACCTTCCGTGCGCAGGCGCCAATCCTCCGTGCGCGAGTGCGCAACCCCCGTGCGCGCGTGTAAACCCTCCGTGCGCGAGTGCACAATCCCCGTGCTCGGGTGTGCGCCCACCGTGCGCGAGTGGCAAACTCGCGTGCGCGCCTGTCAACCCTCCGAATCTATTGGCAAAACTTGCCGCGCGACTGCACACCCATCAGGTGTTTAGGCCCAGATCTGCAAATATACTCAATAAAACCGCTGTTTTTGGTTGACACCAACAAAACCGATGCTAGAATCCGCTCGTTACAAATCCCAGCTCAGTAACTTCTCAATTTGCTGAGCGATCACTTCTCAGTACTCGCCCGCTGAGTTGTGAAAACCCTCCACTTCCTATTCTCAGAGGAGGTTCCACATGAACGATAATGAAACTCGCAGGCACCAGATGTTTATTCGCGTTCGGGATTTCGGGACCGCGCACACGGACGATTTTGCGGCAGCCAGTCTCGGCAAAACGCTCTTCAACAACCTCAACACGATTATTACCGAACTCGATGGGCACGCCGCCGCTCAATCATCCAGCGCCGGCTCTCAGCACCAGGGCACCACTACCCGCGGGCAGGCGCGAGCTCAACTGCGGGACGCGATGGAAGCCATTGCTCGCACGGCGCGCGCGATGTCGAGTGATCTCCCGGGCATCGCCGACAAGTTTCTCGTGCCGCATAACAACAACGATTCGGAATTGCTAACTACCGCGCGCGCATTCGCCGGGGATGCCGCGCCGCACTCCGCGCAGTTCATTGCTCACGAACTGCCTGCGGATTTTCTTGCCGAGCTAAACACCGACATCTCCGCTTTGGAAGCTGCCATGAGCGACCAATCCGGCGGCAATGTCGGTCACGTATCCGCGCGCGCCGCCATCGATGAAACTATCAACCGCGGCAACGAAACTGTGCACAAGTTGGATGCGATTGTGAGGAACAAGTACGCTAACAATTCAGCAGTCCTGGCAGCATGGACCAGCGCCAGCCACACCGAACGCGCCCCGCGCCGCCACACCGGCCCGGTGGCCACTACGCCGCCACCAAACCCGGTGCCACCACAACACTAAACGTAGGGCAGGCATTCCTGCCTGTCCCCTCTTAACGGGTCCGCGAAGCGACCGGTAGCAAACAAAGTCAGTACCACCTGCGATAGCGGGTGGGATCTTAATTAAAACAAATGAGGGCGCGAAAGAAAGCTTGTCTCGATCGACCCCACCCGCTATCGCAGGTGGTACTGACAAGAGCGCTGTCGGCCGGCTTCGCGGACTCCTTAATCCTGTTACTGGCCCGGTTGCTGGGGTTCGCTGCGCTTCACCCCAGGCTTTACGCTGCCGGCCGCTGCGCGGACTCGAACCGGCGAGCCGCGTTTACGATTTACGATTCAGCATTAGCGATTTCATGAGCCCAAGCTCATGAAAAGGAGGGCGCGTTTCGTCAGCACCGCGAAGACGGCAAGCGGTCCAAGTGGCATAGCCGCTATGCCTAGCACCTCGCCGCCGCAACGCGCCCACCATTTACCATTTGCGAGCGAAAGAATCGTCACAACCGGCGCCTGGGAGTCTTAAGAATATCGCTGTTGCTATTGACTTCCGTTGCACCCGGTTATAACTTCCGCCGCCTCGGGTTTTGTACGTGTGTGCTGACAGGTTCTTGCCCTGGTGCAGCGACTTGAAAGCATCCTCAGTTTTTTGGTCTTACTCACAAAGGACCTCACAATGATGGATCTCATCGCTCCCCTGTCCCGGAGACAAATTCTCTTGCAGTCCCTCCTGGTACTCGCCTGTGGTTTGCTCGCGTGCGTTTTCTCGCTCAACGGCCTTATACGACATGTTGCCAAAGACTGGACGGGCTCGAGCGGTAACGCGTTGCGCAATATTGCCCGCCTTCCTGACGCCGTTTACTACATTATTCCCGGGGGCAAGTATTTCGCATTGGAACTGCTTTTCCGTTGGGTTTTGCTATCGCTTGCCGGATACGTATGTTTGCTGGCCCTCAACTCAATCCGCCATCAGACGATAAATATCTTCGCGTCGGGGATGGGTGGGTTGCTGCTGGGCCTGTTTGCGCTTACGTGGATGTCACTGCTAGTCGTTCTCGTATTGCTAATCCTGTTCGTGATCGCCTGGATATACGCTGCCCTGCAGTGGTTAATTGCCGGCATCCTTGCTTTCCTTCTGTGGACGCCTGTCTTGGTGGTGCTCATTGGGCTAATAACCATTGGCGTTGCCATCGCGTTGATGCGGCTATTCAAAGATATCTCGTGGGGACAAATCTTCGTCTGGATTAAAGAACTCTTAGAAGGGTTATCGGTGAAACTGTTCGTTTCGCTGGCGGGCCTGCTGGGCGTATTCGCTTTTACATGGCTCGTGCTCATACCACTCTGGCGGTATTACATTACTCCTATCCTCAAAGCGATTCAGGCCTGGTTGATCGAGTATGTAGTTCCCATTATCACCCTCGTGTTTTCTGTGTTGGGCACGGCGGTGGTGGTACTGGTTGGGGTGGCCGCGCTTTTAATGATTCTGATCCTGCTCGGGCTCCAGCTCCTCGATCAACTATCGGCAGCCCGCTTCTGCGGCAGAGATATGCGAAACTCCTTTTCCGCCGGCTTCGCTGTTGGGGCCGCGCTCGGGCTGGCGCTACTTGTCTGCTCCGTGAATCCGGAATATCACGCGTTGATTAATAGTGCGTGGGGTCACACATCTCCCGTGTTAATCGACTCCGACATAATCGCCACTACCTATGCGCTTATGCCCGCCAGGGCAGAGGCGCTACTTCAAGGGTTATTGAATAAGTCTTCACCGCCGATATTCGATTTGGCGCTTCTGGTGGCAACGTTGTTTCTGGCCAACTGCAGTCTGCTGATGGGTTTGCTTTCCGGAGTAACCGTTGAGCCTCTACGGGAGCTCTTTAGTCTGCAGCGGATGCCGCCGCTCTTCAAAGCTCTCTTTTTCGTCGTCTTTGGTCTCGGAATCATGGTGCTGGGGTCCGCCACTCAGGACGATTAAAAACTATGAATACTGAAACCAATAGAAGCGGCGAGGCCAATCCCTGGGCTGGCAAGAATGGTCGTTACCATGTCATCGCCGCAGTTGTGTTGCTCTCCTACGTCGCGTTCGCTGCGTATGACACCACGGGCTTTTACGGCGGCTACATGAATCGTTGCCGCGAACAGCCCGAGAGCGCCGAGTGCAAACCCCTCAATCCAGCTCCCAAAGTGCGGCGCCTCGATCCGGCTCTGACGCTGGATTACGGACGAGGAAAACTGGCGATCGAAGTCGGCTCCAATATGGGGGAGGCGGAGGCGAACAATCTTGTCGCCCGGCTTCAAGCCTCGGGTATCCCATCACGCGTTGTGAAAATTTTGCGGCGTAAGCAGGCTTTGTATCAGGTGCAGATCGGACGCTTCCTTACGCAAAAGAACGCGAACGAGGTTGGCGCGCAATTACAAGCGGAAGGGTTCATTTCCCGCTTCAGCGTGGTGGCCTATAAATAAATCCCTCGCGTGAGGCTCGGTTCGCCCGTGAGGGCCAGCGAGACGCGCCCACTATTTGCCAGTCACGAAAGAAGTCAGTACTACCTGCGATAGCTGGTGGGTCGAATCGAGACAAGCCGGCGCAGCAGGCGACCGCATAAAGCCTGAGGTGAAGCGCAGCGCCCCCCGGATCACCCCACCCTAGAGAATAATCATGTGAGAAGAAAACAAGAAAATCGTCCGCCGTTGGCTTTTGGAAATGTGGAGCATCCAGGGAGACGCCGGCCTCGCCTTCGCCGACGAGATCATCGCGCCCCACTATAGAGTTCACGACCCCGGCACGCCGGACGCGCGGGAGGACCCGCGGGCGAAAAACAAACAGTGAAGACGTATCGAACCATCTTCCGGCGACCAGGTGTGACCAGCGCAGCCCATTCACCATTTACGATTCACCCTTTACCAGCAAAGCATCAGCATAGTCCGCATCACCGACGGCCAGATCGTAGAGCACTGGCTCAACTGGGACGCCCTAGGCCTGTTCCACGCCCTCGGCCTCAGCCTCTCGAAGAAAGATGGTTGATCTCCCAAGTCGCACCGGATGAGGGCGCGTTTCGTCAGCGTTCTTTGCGCGTATTTACATCTTTGCCTCAGGAGCGTTCATGACTCTCGATCGCTAACTCTGAAATCGCGAATTACCTTGCAATCACTACCAATCCTTCAAAGGAGGACACGATGCCTGAATTTGAACCCGACGAGGAATCAATTTCAAGAGCCAACTTACTCTCGTCTCAACTCATGGATGATTTACGCACAGTTTCAGAAGAGGGCCCGCGAGCGGGGGTGCGCCGTAAGATATTGTTAGAAGATAGATACTTAGATCGATCGGAAGGCGAGCCTATTGCCGACGTTGTAGAACACCTCGCTCAAATGGCGATGGAGTTTGCGGTTCTCCGCCGATGGGAAGGTCAAGTCCTATGCATTCAGCCTGATGGAGGTGCGCCCATTCCTATCTCGCTCCATGAGACCCTAGGTGACCCCACATCCCAGCGTTGGTATGAGGACTGGTTGAGGCCCTCTCGTTTCTCGTTTCGGAGGTCTTGGCGAGACGTCGTGAGGCAGGCAAAGGATAAGGATATCCAAGTGCGGTCCGTTGGTCTCGCCAAAGCGCAGCAAGGGGCTCAGCTTCATCTGGCCGCGTTTCTTTCCTATCGCTTCTCCGGACTAAAGATGTGGGCAGAAAGCATGGGGGACATGGGGACTTCGTGGTTTGGCGGAATGCAAAAGGGTACGGCGAGTCAACCTACAGGGGTCGGGCCGGGAGGCACTCTTCAGGTACAAGTGTCCTGCCGGACGCTTGGGCTGCGGTTACACGTCTCGCCTGCCTTCTTCATTAGTTGGACAGTGTTCGGGCACCCCACGGGCCCCGTCTCAAGCCATCTCTTGCCGGGGCGCTATATATTCGCCGGGGATGGTCCCATGCTACCCAAACGCAAGCGCGATCCGGGAATCTTCTCAATTCCACCGACCTTCAATCCTGCATTGACGAGGTTTTGATATGAATCTTCCAGCTTCAGATTACGGTCCATTTGCTCCAGCGGTGGGTTATGCGGGAGCGATCATGGCTAGCGGCTGTGCAATCTTTGTTCTGTGGGGAGGAAGAATGCGAAAATGGCGGCCGCCCGATGAGGATTTGCCTGGCGGCGCGCAAGCACTCGTGTTGCTTCTATGCGGTGTGGGCATGGTTTTCCTCTGGTACTTCGCCACGCCCTCCTCGATCAGATGGATCTTCGTCGCGACCGCGCTATTTGCGGTAGTAAGTCTCCTTTCTTTCCTGCGATATAGTGGCTTGCTTGGCGCTTATCGATACGTCAAGCAAGTAGCCACATCTGGTTCCTCGACGAAGGGTGTGCCTATCCTTGGGGGCCGAAAACTCCTTCCTGAAGCTGAATCGAAACGGCAAAAACTGGGCATTGATGTCCAAACTCTTCTGGAAGGAGCGCAATATAATTCGGACCTTCTATGGAGTCGAGAATCGCAGCAATCGGTCAAGCAAAGCGTCTTAATATTCTTTATCATGACCCTCACGTTTGGGACTTGGGCATTAACGGGCGCATCGTTTGCCGTTCAAGTCCTTCTTACCAAGACGTCCGCTGCGAACGCAGCTTCGGAATCTCCAAAGTAGAGTGATAGTCCAAAGACCGAGGGCCAAGTTCGCTCGGCCTCTAACTGTTATTGGAGAAGATTCATTCTCCGACGATTCTCTCTTGTCGTATTTCGAAATCAAACGACGAGGTATAATGAGCCCCCAGAAACTCAGGATGTACTCAGTGCCAAGTTGGCCTTTACGGCTTGGAAGGTTAAATATGCGCTGTATCTTTTGCAAACAAGATTCTGTGGGTTCGAAAAGTGTTGAGCACGTAATGCCCGAATCGATCGGCAGTAAGAAGCGTGTATTGCCACCCGGGGTAGTGTGTGATCGCTGCAATAATTATTTTGCGAGGAAGGTTGAAGCTCCAATTCTGAACCATCCTTCGATGAGAAACTTTAGAGCATGGTATCAAGTTCCTACTAAACGCGGAACATATCCATGGCTACAGGGGCATATCGCCGGTACGGACATCGCGGTTGGACTTCGACGCGACAAGGATGGAAAGTTCGAAATTGAGCCGCGAAAAGCGAGGGACAAAGAACGCGTTCAACGTGAAATTAACCGTGGCTTTGAAGTTCCGTTTCTGTTCACCATAGAAATGGATCCACCGAAGCGAGAGATGTCGCGTTTCCTCTGCAAGATGGCGCTCGAAACCTTGGCGGAAACACTGTCAACTGGACCAGGCGCTACTGAACTGCTCGTTGACACTCAGTTCTTTGATAACATTAGAGAGTACGCTCGATATGGAACCAACTTTCCCGAGTGGCCCTACTCGCAACGCCGCATCTTTCCTCCCGACACTCTTATGCGTCATCCGAAAACCAATAAATGGGCGCGCGTGGGTTTTGGATGCGGATGGTTCATGAACAAATATCGTGAAACACTCTTCTTTTTTGGTTTCTATGGCATTGAGTTCGTCATAAACGTGGGAGGTCCCTCGATTCGTGGTTACGAGGAGTGGTTAATCGATCACGGAAACATCAGTCCAATGGTTGAACGTCTTGGCTGTTATCTTACAATTGAAGGCACCCGTCGATCGCAGATGCACTATCTGCATGGAAGTTTCACTAGTGACAAGGGAGTGGAATTCGACCGAGCCCACGGATACTGTCCGTAACGCCTAAACAAAACGAGGGCCGGAACGCGGATAGCCTATTTCTCAACTTGGTTTGATTGGAACGAAGGCAAATGTAACCGGCGTTGTGTTAGCTAAACCGTTATCCGCCAATTATGGACGTTACAGTCAAGAATGTCGGGGGAATGTACGTTGCTGAGGTGCGACCAAAACAAACATTCGGCGGTGAACTGCTTCGGTTGTGGTTGGAGGCGGCTACAAGCTCTGAGAGGTAGCTGAAGCCATCAAACCGCGGCTCGGCAGCCGCATAGTGCGGAAAGCCTGTGGCTTTCCGGTTAGTTACCCATCTTTAATGCTTCCTGAGGCTGAGCCTCAGGAGAAGGTATCCACGTTAGCCGGTACTGGTAAGGAGAGCCTTACCGCACTGTGAGGCGGCGAAGCCGCAGTCGAGCTGGGCAGTCGTCATTTACCGGTGGGAGTTTCAGGAGGGAGCGGGAGCGAGTTGTGGCACTACCGCGAGCGGCGCCACGGCAGGCTCCACAGTTCGCGCCCTGAGATGATGGCGGAGAAAAGCCCGGTCACGCCGATCGCGATCAATACCCAGACGAAAAAGAAATGTCCGCTGGTATGGCCGAGGCTGCTGGTCACGCCGACGCCCTTCCCTCGCATGTGGGCGAGCGGAACGACCAACGAAAATAGCCCGCCAAGGAACGTGATGATGTACCCCGAGCGCCGTTCAGCGAGCACGGTGGTTCCGTACAACCAGAAGACAAAGATGGGCACGGCAGTGAGGTTGGTGAGCTTTCCCGGCTCAAATCCACGGACGATGTCGTCCGCCAGATGGAAGGTAAAGAAAAGAATCGAGAGCAAAGACGTGATGGTTAACAGAACGCTGCGTTTCATTTGAGACTCCTCGCCTGATTGGGCTTTAGCCTTAAAAGTCATCGGCGCTATCGGGTTCGGCTTTGCCGCCGGATGTGAGGTGGTGGCTATACCCCGCCGTAGGTTTGGCCTACATCTTTGGGCTATGCCGTTGGTGCAGCCTTTAGCCCCCGGTGAATCCAAGGGGCTCAGCCCGGACCCAGGGGCATAGCCCGGAAATTACTTGGCAGCTGTCGGCGGGGCGTAGCCAGCGCCTCACATCCGGCGGCAAAGCCGAACTCGAAATGTCCGAAGGACTTTTGAGGCCAAGCCACCCGCCGATCATGGATTAGGCCGTCGAGATCGACGGCGATCTCCAGGACATACTGTCGCGTCGGACCTCTTCGCGCATTAGCGCGCCGTGCGCGAACACGCGCGCCAGCACGAACGTGAGGACTACTGCGAGCCAGCCATTGATTGAAAAGCCGGCGTCCAGATGAAGCGGATGCGCTGGGGTGGAAACGGCTTTGGCGATTGCGCCGATCAGAATGCTGAGAACGTTCAGCGCGACCAGCAGCCAGGCGACCGCCTGCAATCGGGACGCGTTCACGGCGGCGAATGGCTCGCCCTCGCGCACCGTCTGCAGGATCGCGAGTAGGCGTTTCATGCCGAGGTGATTAAGTGGAACCGCAACGAGACCGAGCACGGCGATCGCGCGCAGGCCCATGACCAGCCGTGCTGCCTCAGGCGAAGGAGCGAGTTTGAAAGCGCTCATGATCCATTGCTCGTTCGGCATGACAACCAGCAGCGCAAGGATCGCGACACCGCCCAGCAAGTTCACGACGACGAGGATCCGCAGCAGGATGTACGCGATTGGCAGTGCTGCGGATGACGAGATTGGCTTTGACATGAATTACCACCTTTTCCTATGTCGAATATCTGTTTGCTCAAAAAGTCGGATCCTAGTCGCCGCGAAGCAGTCTCATTAACACCGGGCTTCAGCCCGGTGATCGAAGGCTACTCCAAGTTTCCTTTAACCGTTTTAACGGTTTACAGTCGGCGCGGCGAAACCGTTGAAATGGTTAAACTTCCTTATGATGGCCGCGTGATCACCGAGCTAAAGCCGCGGTGTTAATGAAACGGCTCTGCGTAACTGTGCGCCTCGGGCCCGCTCATTTTATCCGTTGAAATTCGCCGCGTAATGGCATCGGCTTCCCGTCTGGCATCACGAAAGTAAACGCTACTATGTGATGGTCCGGGTCAACCATTGTGAGCACCATGTCCTTCAGATACCCTCCCCGAGTGCTGCCGGTGACATCGAGAAAACTGAACTCGATCGCCTTTTCATCCGGCGACATCTTCCCCTCAAAGCGAGACCGGTTTCCGGCGTCACAGTAATGGGTGGCCAGCAAACGATTCCCATCCAGATAGAACATGGTGATCTCATGGCTTGGGGGCCCGCCCCCGCTTGTGTTCCCCTCATGCAGGATTGCGGTACCACTGGACACGGTGCGAATTGTGAAGTTGATCGATATGCCCATAATCGTACCTTGCCAGGAACCCGCCAGAGTCTTGAGTTTCGCGAGAGTCTTTTTCGCATCAGACTGCGCGCCGGCGTTTTTCGGCGGGTTATCCTGGGCCAGGACGACGGCGTGACTCGCAACGAGGATGATTAGAAGTGCTAGTTTTCGCATTAGTTCCCCTTTTATGGTTTACAAATAATCGGTCGGATATCGGTAAGAAAGACCGGCATTCCGTAGTAACTTCCGTGAGGGCGTGGATCAAAAGGCTCTAAGATCATAAGCGGCGAAGGTGCGGAATAAATCCTTCACCATCTCAACCAATCCTGGCCTCGCGGGCCTCAGGCGTTCTGGACCTCTCCTCCCACGCCCTAACGGACGTCGCTATTAACTATCGGTCCTTCGGACCTGAGGCCGTGCTACTTCAGCCTCTCAGTTATTAATCGAAATGTCGCCGAGGCGAATTGTTACGCAAATTTTAGCGACACCACCTTACCGGCCGGCTTTGATATCGTAGGCCCACAAGGTCCCCAGGTCGCGAATGTAAAGCCTTCCGTTGGCAATCACGGGATAGGTAAACGCGCCTTCCGGAAAGGGACCGACCTTTTTCTTCTTCGGCTGAGCGGGCGGAGTGAATCGCCCCTTTGGGCGAAAGCTTTCGGGGCTCGCCTCCACCAACGCAATCTCTCCATTTATGCCGTGCAGATATAAATGCCCATCGGCGTAGGCGATTGACGACCAGCCGATCGTGTCTGCCTGCCATTTCACTTTTCCGGTTGTGAAGTCTGCCGCGACCAGCTTTGCCCCCGCTTCCGTACCGTAGATATGTTCGCCAAACACAAGTGCTCCACCGATGCCGTTCGGGAGGCCGCGCGTGAAGTAGACCTGTTCGCCGCTGCCATCCGGTTTGACCCGGACCAATACTCCGCCAACCCCGAGAGCTCCGCAGTACACATACTCGCCATGCGCAATGGGAGTGAAATATTGCGCCGGGCCTTTAGCCACTTCCTTGTTGCGCCAGAGGAAGTTACCTGTCTTCGCGTCAACTCCAACCATGCCCTTGCTCAACAACTGCACATACTGTTTTCGTCCTCCGCTCTGAGCGACAACCGCCGACGCATAACCAGCAGCGTCACCTCCGGGGATTGCGGATTTCCAAATGAGGGCGCCCGTCCTTTTGTTAAGCGCCACCATCGTGGCCTGCGCGCCGCCCGGGGTTACAACGACGACGTCTCCATCAACCAGCGGTGATTCTGCATAGGCCCAATCGCCCGGTTGGCCACCAAACTCTTTGCGAATGTTCTTCTGCCAACGAATCTTGCCGCTCCCCGATTCGAGGCACACTAAGTCGCCGTCCGATCCCAGCGCGTAGATGAATTTTCCATCAATCGTGGGTGTGGAACGGGCTTTCGCGTAGGGCGGCTCCTGCTTGGGATTGCCGACGTTGCCGACGCGTGTGGTCCAGACAGGTTTTCCATCCTGAGTTGAGAGCGCCTGCACAAATTCATTCTCCATGCTGGTGTTGCTCATCAGGTAAATCCGCTTGCCGACAACCGCGGGTGTTGAATAACCATCGCCCAGATCGTTCACCTGCCAGAGAAGTTTGGGCCCTTCCGCCGGCCATTGTTTCAGGAGGCCGCTCTCCTGCGATGTCCCGTTACGTTCGGGACCTCGCCACTGGGGCCAGTCGGAAGTGGAAGCCGCCATATCGACGGATCTCGTAAAGAACAGTCCTGAGACACACAAACATAGTGCTGCCGAGGCAGCTAATAATCGTAACTTCACTGTATTCTCCTTGTGACTACCGGATTACTTCAGAGGCACATACGACGGCGGCCGGCCGCTAGTTCGGGTACTGGGTCAGTTTGAAGATCTCATTAGCACCGCACTTCAGTGCGGTGATCGAGGCAGCCCATATTTGACTAACGGTTTTGACCGTTTCCTAGTAAACCGTTGAAACGGTTAGAAGAGAATGCTTCGCCGCTACCCCACCTGACTGAAGTCATGTGCTAATAAGATTTGAACTGACCCACTACCTTAGTTCGCAGCCACTTTTCTGAGTCCGGGGAGAGCCTATAGACTTTGAACTTCCAAGTCTCCACAGACTGTAATTAGATTGTAAAAAGTTGTAACGAAAGGAAGAGGGCTGGTTGTTGAGAAGAATCCACAGATTACGCCGATTTCGCAGATTAGCACGTGGGTCCGTGATGTTGAGTGGACAGTAACCTCTCAACTGTCCTGAGGTCTGCATCTGAATAATCTGCGCAATCTGTGGATACCTGCGGTTTATTCGATGAAGCGATAGCCGAGCCGATGAACGGTAACTATGTGCTGCGGCTCGGATGGATCGGATTCGATTTTCTGACGCAGCTTCGCGATGTGGTTATCAACCGTCCGCGTAACCGGGGTGTTGTTATACCCCCAAACCTCGTCGAGCAGTTGATCGCGGGTGACGATCTCTCCTCGATGCCGGATCAGGTAGCGCAAGATCTCGAATTCGCGAGGTGAAAGATCTAATGCCTGCCCGCCTTTGCGCGCCGTGTATTTCTTGAAATTCAACTCCACATCGCCAAAGGTAAAACTTTCGAGCTCGACGACTTGTTTTGCCGCCCGGCGCAAATGCGCCCTGATTCGGGCGAGTAGCTCCTTAATACTAAACGGTTTCGTCACGTAATCATCGGCGCCAACTTCCAGCCCGACCACTTTGTCAGTTTCCTCACTTCGAGCAGTCAGCATGAGGATTGGAGTTTCGATCCCGCGGGTGCGCAAAGTGCGGCACACATCGATTCCGCTCATCAAAGGCAACATCACATCGAGCAAAATGATGTCCGGTTTTTCGGTCGAGGCCTTCTCTAACCCTTCCTTCCCATCACGTGCCACGGATACCTCGTAGCCTTCATACTCACAGCTATCTTTTAATCCGAGCACCATGTTGGGCTCATCTTCGATTATCAGAACTTTGACCAAGTGTTTCTCCTGTGACCGTTTGTAGGGGCGTCCCTCCGTGGGCGCCCCCTTCCTGTGTGACTCGTGACGTTGCAGTAAGCAGGAGGCGCCCACGGAGGGACGCCCCTACAGATTATGCATCCGTACCTGTGCGCGCGAGTGGAAGGAGAATCGTAAAACGACTTCCCTTACCGACGTCGCTTTCAACCGAGATGGTCCCTTTGTGAGCTTCAATAATGTGCTTGACGAGGGATAGCCCCAGGCCACTGCCCTTTACGTCATGAACCAGTCCGTTGCCTACCCGGTAAAACTTCTCGAAAATCTTTGCCTGTTCAGCGCGTGGAATTCCAATGCCGTGATCTGCGATCTCAATCGACAGATCAGACCGAACGGTTTTCGTGGTGATTGAAAGCTGCTTCACCTCGCCCGAATATTTGATCGCATTATCAAGCAGGTTTGAGAGCGCTTGCGCCATCGCATCGCGGTCCATTAAGACTGGCGGCAGCTCAGGTTGCATGTTCGTTTGCACGTCAAAGCCGGAGTTGCTGATTTGATAGCGATAGCTGGAAAGCACGCCCGCAATCACTTCAGCCATGTCACCTGCGGCGAAATTATATGTTTTGCGGCCCGCCTCAATTTTTGAGAAGTCGAGGATGTTATCGATCATCTTGTTCAAGCGCAGGCTTTCATGGCGAATGATCCGGTAGTACTCGATCTTCTTCTCTTCATTTTTGACACGACCGAGTTCGAGGATTTCAGAAAACAGACTGAGGAGCGATAGCGGCGTCTTTAGTTCATGCGAAACATTGGCAACGAAATTTGATTTCGCTTGCGCCAGACGTGCTTCGCGATCAGTGGCCCGTATCGTGAGGGCAATGCCACCAAGTAAGACCACCAGCACCAGGACAGTTGCCCCGGCGCTGTGCAAAAAACTATTGCGCGCGAGGTTATCCAGATTTGTATTCTTCAGACCGACTGCTGCTTTCCAGTTTGAGAACGGACGATCAAAGTTGCTTTCGAGAAGGTATCCATTTCGGGCCACTCCGCTTGAATAAAGTACTTGGCTGTTCTCGTCGCTAATTGTAAGCGCCATAGCTAATGAGGAGTTGCTTGCATGCGACTTTGAAGTCTCCCCGATAGTGCGAGCTATCAAGTCGTCTCTGACGAAGCTTTCTTTTAATAAGACACCTGCAAAACCGCGCTGCTCTCCCTTTGCCAAATCCTTTGTTTGGTCCTGCAACGGAAAAAACAGATATGTTCCCGTACGCACACCCGGCGGACACGGCGTACAGGAATCATGTGCAAATAAATAGCTGCGATTACCATCAAGAAAACTTTGCGCCGTTCGCGCTTTTTCAAAAAGATTGAGCAGGTGGGACTCGGTAAGCGTGAACTCCGCGTGAGCGACTTTCACAAATTTGTCTGAATACAAATACGCATAACTATTCGTTTCCGGCTTATCGTCCGCGTAGACGAAAACAAAAATCTCTTCGATCTCAGGATGCGAACGTTTTACGTCAGCAAAATATTTTTCGATCTCTGCGGTGCTCCCTGCGGAGGAAAGCGAGGAAAGGTGCAGCCGGCCGATTGGGTTCAAGGTTTGAGCGGCGACATCCTCCAGCCGTTGTTTCATTTGGCGCTGTACCAGGGTAAATCCCTGTCGCACATTGTCCTTGAATGCGCCTTTGGTTTTGTCCTGGAGTTCCGCGAGCGACTGATACTGCATGTAAGTCAACACCAGCAGGGGAAGGAGCACGCCTACTGATACCAGTATCGTCAACTTTTTCCGGAGCGATAATTTGCCGATGCTATCTCGAAACATGCCGGGAACAGCATACATCGAGATGCTAAGGAAGACTGCCAGTCGTTCGCACGGAGTTGTAAAAAGTTGTCACTGGGAGCCATGCGGTGGGTGAACGTAAAAAGAGGGACAGGCAAGAGTACCTGTCCCACGAGTTGCCACCAAGGCTGATGCGTTAAGTTTTACGCGGGAAGGAAGGACAGGCAGGAATGCCTGTCCCACTTTACGCGTTAAAGGCCGCGGTATTGCGCCGACAGCGCCTCCATTCGCGCTGATTGCCCGGAGGTGAACTGATACATGCAAGAGTCTTCCGAGTAGTCCATGAAGTTCTCAATGGGATCGAGACCCGGACCGGGACAGGTATCACGGCCGGCCGGGCATCCGAAAGCAGGCGAACGTTCGGACGGTGTGTCCGCGACGAAGTCGTTGTAGTTAGCCGCACAGCCGCCCTGGAAAGTGTGGAACAGACCGAGCCAGTGTCCTACCTCGTGCGTGCCGGTGTCGCCCTGATCATAAATCTGAGCGCCACAGCAGTCGCCGCCCGGTAGGCTCGAGTAGAGAACGACAACTCCATCCTGCAGCGGATCGGCGGCATACCAGAACGGGAAGGTGGCCCACCCGAGATAGACACCGCCCGCGTTGTTCACATAAAAGTTGAGCGTATTCGCGCCGCCCACGTGCAGTGCCGCTTTCATCTCCCGCTCCTCTTGCGAATCGATGCCGGAGTTGAACCATGCCGCATTGGTGGTGCGGTCAACACTGGCCAGCGAAAAGCGGAACGGGGTATTGGCTGAGGTCGCGGTCGCGGATGGATCCACTCCTGCATAAGCTGCGTTCATTACGTCCACTTGATCACGCAGCCACTTCACGGGCACGTCGCCGTTGGCGACACCCTTGCCGGTATTAATGACATGAAAATAAACACTGATCGTAACTGAGCCGGATTTACGTATCTGGCCCGGGTTCCGCCCCGCCTTAAAGTTGTTGAGGGACGCCTCATACTGTGCAGCAATTGTTTCGTCAACTTGCTTGGTGGCGCAGCGGTCCTTGCGACCTGGTGCCACGACCGGTTGCGTCGTATTGCTGACGGCCGCCATCTTCGCCGCCGAAGCTTTGGCGCTGGCATGGTTGATTTGCGGGCGCGCCCAAACCATTGCGAGCGCGAAGAGGGAAAGAGCGAGGCCAATTACCAATTTTCTCTTCATGGCAGACTCCCTTGTCTTAAGGTTGAGTATCAGTGGCAGCGTTCCAGAACGCCGCGGTATCTCGGTGTCGAGGATATGACCACTCGGGGGAATGGACTCTATTAGCGAACCTCTATTGATGTCAAGGAAACGGGCAAAGGGCGACGCGCTAAGGGCGAAGGGCAAAGTGAAGGCGGTGCCCTTTGCCCTTTGCTCCCAGCGCTTTGCCCTTGGCGCTTGGCTAGAGACTCACCAGCGGCAACGAGCGATACCGTTTTCCTGTCAACCTAGCCAGAGCATTCACGACGGCCGGCGAGATCACGGGGACCGGGGGCTCGCCGCAACCGGTCGGCGCCTCGGTGCTGGGAACAATATGAACGTCCACCTTCACCGGCGCGTCGGCTATGTATGGTGGCGTGTAGCCATCGAAGTTTCGCTGTTCCACGCGGCCATCTTTCAACGTGATCGCCCCTTTCGCCACGAGTTGCGTCAGGCCAAACGCCACCCCTGCCTGAAATTGGCTCTCGATCGTCTGCGGGTTCACCGCGAGGCCACAATCAATTGCAATCGTCGCGCGATGAATCCTCGGCCGTTTGTTTTCTATCGAAACGTCCACGGCGCAAGCGACCGCAGTCCCGAAACATTCGTGACACGAGACACCTGCCGCATGTCCCTTTGGCAACTTGTTACGCCAGGCGGCACTTTTTTCTTCCAGCAAATCAAGCGCGCGACGTAATTTCTTTGCGTCAGCTTTCAGGAGCTTCCGACGATAGGCGATCGGATCGATCCTTGCTCGCGTGGCTAACTCGTCAATTAGTGTTTCCATGACGAACGCCGTGTGAGTGTTGCCCACCGAACGCCACCAAAGCACCGGCACATTCACCGTCGGGTTATGCGCTGAAACATGAAAATTCGGAATGTTGTAACTGGTATCCGCCGTCCCTTCCACAGTGGTGTGATCGACGCCGTTCTTGATCATCATCGCCGCAAACGGAGTCCCGGCAACCAACGATTGCCCGACGATGACGTGACGCCAGGCCGCCGGTAGGCCGTCAGGCCCGACGCCGATTTCGACTCGATGCGCATGCATGGGCCGATAGTAACCGCCGCGCACATCGTCTTCACGCGTCCAGACCAGCTTTACCGGCGTGCCCCGCAGACGCTTTGCAATCACGGCCGCTTCGCGCTGCACATGTGAATCGATTACGGCGCGCCGGCCAAAACCGCCTCCCGCAAATTCAGTATGGAAAGTGACTTGTTCGGGTTTCAGGCCGAGGACCTGGGCGATCGCCATTTGGTCCATCGTTTGAAACTGAGAAGGAACCCATGCCTCCGCGCGATCGCCGTCAAAGCGAATCGTAGTATTCAAAGGTTCCATGGGTGTGTGGGCCAGATAGGGAAACTCGAATTCAGCAACGATTCGTTTGGCGGGAGCGATCGCCGCCATCGCCTTGTCGTCGCCACGCGCCTCGGCCACGTTGCCGGGAGTGCGCGCAAGTTCTTTGTAACGCGCCGACAACTGCGCACTGTCCACCTTTTCAAGTCCTGATAGATCCCAATCGATCTTTAGCAGATCGCGCGCGCGCTTGGCGGTCCAGAATCTATCGGCGACGACCGCAACACCACTGCCCTTCACGAGCGGGATTTCGAACACGTCGTGTACCCCCGGGATGCGCGCCCAGTTGTCGACGATACTCTTGGCCCGTCCGCCAAAAACCGGGGGATGAGCTACCAACGCGATCTTCATGCCGGGTAGATCGAGGTCGAGTCCAAACTTTTGCGAGCCATCGCATTTTGCTCGACCATCAAGCCGTTTGATTCTCTTGCCAATGAGGCGAAACTCTGACGGATTCTTGAGACGAACTTTTTGCGGAACCGGTAGGCGCGCCGCCTTGCTCGCAAGCTCGGCATAGTGTTCTAACTTCCCGCCCGGACCATAAACTAAACTGTTTTCTGTGCGGCATTGATCGGGCGACACCTTCCAGCGTTCCGCGGCGGCAGCGACCAGCATGGCGCGTGTCTTTGCGCCCAGCTCACGATACTGCTGAAACGAATGCGCAACGGAGCCTGAACCACCAACCATCTGGATGCCGAAAACCGGGTCCTTGTAGACATCTGCTGCGGGCGCGAGTTCCGCCACTACTTTCGCCCAGTCGGCGTCGAGTTCATCGGCGAGAATCATGGGCAGCGACGTGTGCACGCCCTGGCCAAACTCCAAACGATTAACCTGAATCACTATCTTTCCGTCAGGTCTGATGTGAACGAACGCATCAGGCGGATAGGCTTTCGCCGGCGGCGCTTGAGCCGCTTGATTCCCTTCCTGTGCTGCGGCAGGAAAATCGAGGTACAACGAAACCACCAAACCGCCGGCGGCGGCAGTGGAGACACGCAGGAAGCTCCGTCGGTTCAGGTTCAGATCGTTGCTAGTTTTTAATGCTGCTTTCACCGGTCGACTCCTTTACGTCAGTTGTTGCGAAGCGCTCTCGATAGCTTCGCGAATGCGAACGTAGACGGCGCAGCGACAAAGATTCCCACCCATCGACTCTTCAATATTTGTGTCAGTAGGTTTGGGAGTGGCTTTCAACAGCGCGACCGCACTCATGATCTGACCGCTCTGACAGTAGCCGCACTGCACTACATCCTTTTCCACCCACGCGTCCTGGACTACGCGCCCGACGGGGTCGGTTGCGATGCCTTCAATAGTTACGATCGGTCCTCCAATCAGCGAAACCGGGACCACACATGAGCGTGTTGCTACGCCGCCCACGTGGACGGTGCAGGCGCCGCAAGCGCTAATCCCGCAGCCATATTTGGTACCCGTCAGCTTTAGTTCCTCGCGCAGGACCCACAGCAGCGGCGTCGACGGATCGACGTTGACTTCCTTTTGCTGGCCGTTAACGTTGAGTTGATAAGTAGCCATGATGATCTCCTATCTGGTGCGCGGGCATGGCGTGCCTGCTTCGACCCAGCGGCGAGTCGCGTCAACAAACGCGTCGTGCGTCAAGGGTGGCAATGATCTCGGCGAGCCATCAGGTCTCAGACCGGGACTCCAGGCCCAGAGAACGAGCTCGGCTTCCTCGTGGTGCTTCAACAAGGCGCGTCCGTCCATGTTTTCATTGCGCGAACGATCCGTCACAGCACGACACACCGCGGCGCTCGACAATGGCCGATCGTTCACGTCTTGCCATTTCATCGAAAGCGGCGCCAGGTGCCAGTTCGGTCCGCCGGGGACTCCCGTACTGTCGGCATTCGACTCCTGATGGCAACTCACGCAATTCAACGCGGGAACGCCTTTGCCTTCCGGCCCCCGGATGACGTTGGCGAAATGACGGTGACGATCATCGCCCTGCTGTGGATAGTTTGTCGCCGTGTGACAGTTGATGCAGCGAGGTGAAGTCAGAACCGAATAAACTTGCTGCCACGCAGCCAACCCGTCGGCAATCCCGGATTCGGATGCAACGGTGGTGGGCTCCCAGTTCTTATGGGCGCCATTTGCTGACAGAACGATCCAGGCTGCCAGGACAACTAACGTGAAAACTAAAACTCGAAGCAGCAATCGGGTTGCTGGCATATAGCCTCCTTCCAACGCGATCATTCCAGGATCGCTCGAGGTTGCCGGTTTTCACTTAAGACTTTGCGGGGGAAGTTAACTTATAAATTAAAACGCTGGTTTTGCAAAGAAAGTTACGCGCAGCTCGCGTCGCACGCAATGGGTCGCGGAGCGCGGGTGTTTCGATTGCGCCAAATGATTTTGTATTTTGTTTCTTCCCCTCTCCCGCTGGGAGAGGGGTTGGGGGAGAGGGCCTGAGGCAAAGTAAGGTCAGACCTCTTACTTGGTTCGGAGGAGCGGAAACTAACTTAATTGCTAAGCTAAACTAAGCTTCCGCTCCTCCGAACCAAGCAGATCAAAGACGGGGGATCAGCAGCACGCCCTCTCCCTAACCCTCTCCCGCTGGGAGAGGGAATAAAGCGACGCCAGCTCACGACTCCTGGTTCAGGTAGTAATCATAAACTTAGCCCAAGCTGGGATCGGCCGGTGTTTGACTCATTAAAGGCCGGGCTAGATTCCACCGTCGCTCTGCGACGGCAATAACGCTCCCGCTATCGCCGGTGGTACTGACTCAAACCGATTACGATCAATGCGCCGGTTGGTTCAGAATTTCCGCGAGCGCCAGCAATCGGGTTGAGTCCGCTGTGTTCTTAGTGATGGCAGCGCTCTTTTCCAACGAGGGCGCGAGACTTTTCAGTTTTGCGAGCGACGCCCCATTCATGTGCGCCGTCTCTGCGCTTTGGATTGCCTGACGCAAGGCGGCAACACGGTCGGCAGGCAGTGCTTGCGATCGCTCCAACTGGTCCACGTAGGCCCTGGCCACGACTAACGTTCGCGGCCACTCAATTTTTTCCTGGTTCTGCACATTGAGTTCAGCCACGCGAACAGCTTCCGCGGCGTCGATTTCATTCTGCGTCAGAAACTTCGTGGGCGTCAGTTTTAAAATGTCCAGGCCGCGGGCGATCTCGGAAGCGTAGATGTGGCCGTTGTACCAGTAGGCGGACCAGTCGCCACCGAGCACCAGCATCTTCGGATCAATCGGCCCGCGATCGAAATAGGCAATCTCAACCGGATGCAATGCGTCGGTGAAGTCCATAACCGAGATGCCGCCCTGGTACCAGGCCTGCACTTCAATGTCACGGCCGGGAACCGGAATGAGCGAGCCGTTGTGTGCCACACAGTTTTCGCTGTCGCCCTGGGCCGCCGGCAACTTGTAGTAGCTGGCAAAGCTCATCTTGTTGTTCTTCAAACTGAAAATCGAATCCGCGCCCCACTTGTTCGGATCGTTCGCACGGCAGCGCGCGCCCAAACCACCGCCCCACTCATCGGTGAACACGACTTTTTTCCCATCGTTCGAAAACGAAGCCGAGTGCCAATACGCATAGTTGGGATCGTTGACCGCGTCCAGCCGCTTGGGGTGGACCGGATCTTTGATGTCCAGCAGGATGCCATTGCCGGAGCAAGCGCCGGCAGCCAACCCGATCGCTGCATAGACAGTAATGTCGTGACATTGATTGGAGGCTGATGGCTTCTCAAGTCCTTCCTTGCCATGCGTGCCACCGTTCGTCAGGGCGTTAAGCGCGCCCGTCTGCGGATCCATGAACACGCGCGGACTGGATACGATCTGCGCGTTTTGCGGCGCCGCCAACGGCACTTTGATCACATCAATGCGGAACAACGCCGTGTTCGGATCCTTCTCCGGTGCTTCACCAGAGCAGCCGGCCAACTCTTCGCCTTGGCGGACGAAGGACGTTCCGGAAACGTAGATGTATACGTTGTCCTTATCATTCGGATCGACTACGAGGGTATGCGTGTGCGAGCCGCGGCAAGTTTGCACAGCGGCCACCTGCTTCGGATTCTTAACGTCGCTAATATCGAAAATTCTGACCCCGCGGAAACGATCTTTTTGCGCCGGCGGTAGGTTCGGCTTTTTTTCTTCTCCGGCGGCGGGCGCGGGCGCCGGGGGCGCCGGCGGAAATCCCTTGGTGCCACAATCGAGCCGGCCGTTCTGCATCTCCACTGACATGAAGAGAAGGTTTTTGTAAACGGATGGATCGCCCTGCCCCCCCGGACAGATCATCGACGTCAATAAGGAAGTCTTCGCTGGATTGGAGATGTCAAAGATGCTGACACCGTAAAAGTTTCCCTGAAACAGGTGATTGCCCTGGAACGCCAGGTCCGAGTTTGCAAAAGCTAGTTGCGCAACAACCAACTGTACCGGCTTCGTCATTTTCGAGGGGTCACTACCAAGTAGATCGAGAGCCTTCTTCACTTTCGGATCATCCGGATTGACGGCGCCGAGTTGGAAGGCGTCAGGCTTTTTGATGAGCGTGACGTGCTTCAGACCCATCGATGTTTCAGCCGCGTCGTACATTCCGGGTGCGAGCTTGGCGCGCGGGTCATTAACGTCGGACCCAGTCATTCCAGCGGGCAACGGAGCCGCGGGTTCAGGAGCAAAGGGATTGTCCTCGGCTTCCTTGGACGGTTTTGTTTCTGCCGGCTTCGCGGCCTGTGGAGCCGGCGAGGGTGAAGGCGTTTGTGCCTGAGTCCCAGTTCCTACACACGACCAGAACATGAGAGAAGCTACCTGCAAACCGAAAACCATGGCGTGTACTCGATTCATCGTTTCTCCTTTAGAAGTTTTACCCTGTCAGCTTTGCCCCAAAAGTTATGGTCCATTTCAGACTCGGCTTCGCCGCCGGATGTGAGGCGGTGGCTCTGCCCCGCCATACATGTACCTTTTTTTGGGCTGTGCCCTTCGTGCGGCCTTGGCCCAAGAAATCCGACGGGGCTAAGCCCGAACCAAGGGCCTAGCCCGAAAATAATTAAGCGCTGTCGGCGGGGCATAGCCACCGCCGCACATCCGGCGGCTGAGCCGAACTCGGCAACTCCATGCCCTTTCAATTAGCGCCTCCGAGCATTGTTTGCATGATCCTGATCTCGGCGCGTTGGCCACTGTCCACGTCGGTCGCAAAATTGAACAGTTCAGCGTCCTGTCCCGCGCCCGCAGTGTCGAACAGAGCCTTCACCATAACCAACGCGCCGCCGTGGTGCTGAATCATTCCGGTCAAAAACAGATCGTCGAACTCCTTGCCTCTCGCTTTTCTGAGAGCCGCCATCTGCTTTTCTGTAAGCATTCCCGGCATTAGCGTTGAGTGCGTCATCTCCATGCCGGGCATATCCATGATCGGCATTTCCGGCATAATCACCCAAATCGGTTCTCCTCTGACCTCCAGCCACCGCCTCATAAACTTTATTTCGTCTGATTGTGAACGGCTGATTCGGGCCCCCAGCGTTTGGAGATTCTGGTTGCGAGTATGGGATTCGATGAGTGCGGTCATCTCAACCGCTTGCGCATGATGCATGATCATTCGCTGCATGAACCGCACATCTGCGGGTGAACTCGGCGGTAGTGTGGCCCTCGTCGACGATGGCAGCGTCCGCGTTGGCTGGCCTGGCGCACCCGGCTGCACCACAACTGCGGCAGAAGGTTCGGCCTGCTGTGCGCGGATCGGCAGCGAGAAGCAGCCCACCAGCGTGACCGCCGCCACCAGCCCTCCGCCTCTCAATAACGATTGGAGCGTAACCCAGTCCTTAAAATGAAGACATTTCATTGACGCAAATGATTAAGATTGAGAGCTCAATTTATCACAAAGCGCGGCTGAGGGCAGCGTAGCCGTGATACCGGGTAGTGAGTGGCTGAGATCGGAGTGGCGCCAAGTCGCAGACGTCGCGACCGTTAAGGCCCGGAGGAGCCGGATGTTTATAGCAACGACCGAGTACTAACGACTCTAGCTCCGTAGGAGCGAAATGGGAGTCAGCCGATAATGTTTCGCTCCTACGGAGCTTGCGGGATTTATCTTTGGCCCCCTTTGTCTATAAACATTTCGTCCCTACGGGACTAAGAACGCTTTCAGCAAGCAGTTTGTTTGACACGGACAAGAGCAACTCACCAACGGATCAGTATCAGATACTGCTCCTGACACTTCGTGTTGGCGGCACTTTGCTCGCCGCAAGCGGCAGTTTGTCGTTTGCAGGAACAAGTTTGCTGGTTGCCGGTACCGGTTTGTCCTTTGCAGGTGAGAGTTTGTCGCCAGGGCGCACTGCCGCTCCGGGAACGGGAGCCAGTTAGATGTTACTCGTGGCGGTTTTCCAGGACGCGGAGGCGGGCGATGACGGCCAGGGCGTGACGGGCGTCAGCTGCGATCTTTGTGAGGGCCTCGTGCAACATCGCGTCGTCAGGTGTACTGCCAGATTTGTGTTGGGTTAAGTGGGACCCAGCCGCTGTCGCAGCGGGTACTGACTCTTTTTCTGCTGCGCCCGTATTTTCCTTCAGCAACTTCAGACAGCGATCGGCATTCTGAACAATTGCTTCGAGGGGATGGTTGATCTCGCCGAGGAGGGCGGCGGCGATCTCGCCGATGGTGGCGGTCTCGTTCGCTTTCGCAAGTTGCGCGCGGGTGCGCGCCAGCGACTCGCGCGCGGAGTGGTGCTCAATCGCCAGGCCGGCGATGCGCGTAGCCACTTCGGTGAGTTTGGCTTCGTCGCCGGTGGGCGTGCGCGGTTCGCCATAGTACATGGCGAACGAGCCCAGCACTTTGCCGCGCCCGGACAAGATCGGTGTGGACCAGCAGGCGCGTAGACCACTCGCCACTGCGATCTCGCGATAGTCCTCCCAGAGCGGATCGGTAAGAATGTCGGTGACCACCACCGGATCGCCGCGGTACATCGCCGTACCGCACGACCCGTTCTTCGGTCCAATCGGCGCGCCGTCGATCGCTTTGACATACGCTTCAGGAAGACTGGGCGCGGCGCCGTGTCGTATGTGGTTGCCATCGTCGCTTAGTAGTAAGACGGAGCAAAGCATATCCGGCAACTGGGCTTCGATCAGGAGCACTAGTTTGGTGAGAATGTCTTTCAGCGGCGCATCGGCGGCAATCATTTCCAGCACTTTGATGCGGCCCTGGCGCAAGACTTCTTCATGATCGGGAGCGCGGCGCTCAGAGTAAGCGCTCGATAGTTCTTTAGCCATCGCATCAGAGATTTTCAGTTGCTGAGTGTTGGCTTCGGAGGGGTTTGAGTCATCCATGTTTGGTACTCCTATGATTGCGTTCCGGTGAAGACATTTTACGCTGCTAAGCCTCTGACTGTCGCGCTAAGGAAAGACAGGACGCGGGCGGCACGGGCAGACATTGCGCCTATACAGAATTCACCGAACGGCAAACTGACTCTCTATGATCGCCTTGAATGTCTTCGCGTCCTCGATCATGCGAACGTTGTTGAAGAAGATATATGGTTCATCGCCCGTTGAAGAGACCGGGAGCATTGCTGCTAATTCATGAAGTTCAGAGTCGTCGTATTCGTAGCGCCATCCTCTCTTGCCGTGCAGCCGGTAATAGATTCTGTCGGGAGTGACGCTCCGGTTTTGAAAAGGATCCACGCCGTGCCATAAATTCAACTCGTCGCAAATCCCTTTTACAGTTTCTGGTTCCCAATTGCCGCGCGGCTCCCAACAGAAGTTGAACTCGCCGGTATCGTGCTCACGACTGATGGGCGTAAAAAACTTCTTAAGATGGGAAATATTTTCTTTGGTTTGTTTAAAGCTCGCCGGGCACTGAAACAGGATCGTTCTGGCTTTCAACGCGAGCGCGCAGGCGAGCGTCACTTCCCAGGCTTCTTTGACGATGGCGGAGGAACGGAAGTAACCGGCTTGCTGTCTTTCAACTTCGGTTAGCGTTCTCTTCAACCGTCGATAGGTGGGACTCTTAGCGTCGTGAGTGATGAGCTGCCAGGCCTTCAAAACAAATTTAAAGTCTGGCGGAGCAGCTGCGCGCCAGCGTTCCAGCGTAGCGATCGCCGGCGGTTGATAAAACGTATGTTGGACTTCAACGCACGAGAATAGTTCGAAGTATTTTGCTCGCCCGATACCAAACCCGGATGTGCCGATCAGCGCCATGGGTGAATCGTAAATCGTAAATGGTAAATGGTAAATGCGGCTGACTGAGGTATAAGAGCTCCCTGGGAAGTTTCGGGTTTCGAGTTTCGAGTTCGGATTTTTGGAGTCTTAGTTTGGGTCTAAGGGTTTAGATTTAGCAACGGTGCGCCTTCAAACTTATCGCTGACTTCAATGAGCTTGAACTCGAAACCCGAAACCCGAAACTCGAAACTTCCTAAGCGAAACTCGGAACTGTCGATGAACAGGAGCAAATTATGGGCGCTGTATTCAAAACTGCCTTTCCCTATGCTGACGATGCCATGAATTTGCCGGTCGCGAGTGTTACCGACGCGATTCCCTTCTACGAGACAGTGATGGGATTTCGCGTGGTGTCGCGCGAAGATGTGCCGCACAATTCGGCCGTGCTGGCGCGCGATTAGATTCAGATTGGCTTAGCCGAGAACGGCGGCGATCCGGCTCAGGAAGGCTGTTTCTTTGAAGTAGATGATGCCGAAGCGGCTTTTGCTGAGTTAAAAGCAAACGGCCTGGGAAACGAACAAGCCGATTTTAGAGTTGATCGCCACGGCGATAAGTCTTTTAAAGTTTTCTTCGTCGTGGCGCCTGACGGACTTTGCTACTGCCTGGGCGAGCGGGTTGATGGGAAGTAGTAGGGTGATTTAGTGAGGGGGGCGGCCACGGAGTGCCGCCCCTACAATTTAGGCGCGGGTCGCTATTACTTCGAGGTACTGGCCGTCGCTCAACGTCGTGCCGTCGGTCGCGTCATTGTTTTCGGTCCAGAGATTTTCCAGGTCACTGCGGAGCGCGGCTTGGCCGTCTTCATCCAGGGCGCCGAACGCTTTTTGCACCGGACCAAAGTAGTTGCGGAAGTGTTCGACCACATCGGCAGGCGGAAAGGGGAAATTAAAAGTCAGAGTGCGCTCGTTCGTCTCTACTTTTGCAAACCCCTCGTGCAGACGCTCGCGCACCGTGTCGGCATCGCCCCAAAGGACCGGCGGAGGCATACCGGCAGGCGGCGGGAAGTGGCCGGCGACAGTTTTGAACATACGTCCCACAAAACCGGTCGGCGTCCAGTTCGCCATCGCGACATAGCCGCCGGGGCGACAGACGCGTTTGAGTTCCGCAGCTACTAATTCGGGGCGCGGAGCAAACATCGCTCCGAACATCGTCATCACTACATCGAAACTCGCATCGTCGTACGGCAACGCTTCCGCGTCGCCTTCATCGAACTGGGCTGGCAAGCCCTCGCGCGCAGCATTCTCACGCGCCTGGCTAATCAAGTTGGGCGCGATATCGATGCCCGTCACGATCGCTCCGCGGCGCGCGGCAGGCAGCGCCAGGTTCCCGGTGCCGCACGCGACATCCAGGACCCGCGTGCCCGGTTGCAGATTCAAGCGTTCGATAAACGTTTCGGCGCCGGCGGCGGTTGCTTTTGCGATTTGACCGAAATCGCCGGCGACCCAGGTCGCTTTCAATCTTGATTTCAGCGCTTCAAGTTCTGGAGTCATGGGGTTCCCTTCAAGAAGTTTCGGGTTTCGAGTTTCGAGTTTTCGAGTTCGGACTTTCCGGGTTTCGATTTAGGTCTCAGGTTTCAGACTTGAGCAACCTTGCGGCTTCAGACTTCTCGCGGACTTCAACGAGCTTGAACTCGAAACTCGAAACTCGAAACTCGAAACTATTTCTAACAGTCCGAGCTGCCCGTTGCACGAACGACTCGGACCGCACTTCTCTTGCGTAAAGTGATTTTCATTTTGAACGTCATATCGGAATCGGACGCGACGCCATCTTTCGGCGTGAACGGTTCAAGCAAGACGCTGATCCGCAGTGCGCCGACACGATAGTAGTAACTGTCTGCGTGTCGTTTATGGTTCGCCGGCGCTTTCACTTTTCGCAGACGCACATCGCGCCCGCCCAAATTCATCCACGCGTTGCCGCCATCACCCCGAGACAGAAAGACGTACGCTTCAGGCGGCGAACTGTCAGCCGGCGATACCGGATATACAAACAAATTCCCGCAGCCGGTCATTAATCCGGTGGCCGGATAATCTTTGATTGTGCCGACGCGGGGGATACTATTCGGAAACGCTCGCGGCGTGCCTTGCGCGTTTGAATCAGGGGCTAGTACGCAGACCAGGAACGCACAGCCAACGATGGCGCGGAAGCGAAACTTGCCCGCCATGCTTAGGAATTTCAACAGCATGAGTGCTTGCTACTCGGAGTGCCCATGTACGACAGGCATTCCCGACTGTCCCTCTAGTGAAACCGCATGGACAGACAGGAATGTCTGTCCTACATGTCAGGATCGCGTAACCGGGCGCCAGCGTCTTTCCAAATACTCGGCGACGCGCGTTAGCGGAAAAGTCAGCAGTAAATAAAACACCGCGACGATGGGCCAGATGGTCAAAGGCGACGCGTAACGGCTCGCTAATTCCTGTCCGGTGCGCGCCAGCTCAGTCAATCCGATCACCGAAACCAGCGACGAATCTTTCAACAGCGCGATCGCTTCGTTCGTCAGCGGCGGCACCACACGGCGAAACGTTTGCGGCAGGATGATGCGGCGCATCGCCTGCGTGTAGGTCATCCCCAGCGAGCGCGCGGCCTCCATCTGGCCCACGTCGATCGAGAGAATGCCGGCGCGAAAAATCTCGGAGATGTAAGCGGCGCAATTGAGACTGAGCGCAATGATGCCGCTGGTCTTGGCCGGCAAATAAACGCCGAAGTATGGCAGCACGAAATAGATAAATAATATCTGGACCAGCAAAGGTGTGCCGCGCATGACTTCCACGTAAAGCGCAGCGGGCGCCGCCAGCACTTTGGAAGATTGCACGCGGGCAAGGGCCAGCAACAGACCAATCGGCAGACCAATCAGTAAACTCAAAAACGCGAGCTGCGCCGTTAACCAGACACCATACAGAAAGAATTTGAACGTCCGGCGAACGATTCCCAGGTCGAAAACTTTTGGCTTCGTGCGTTCAGCTTGTTGCGCGGCGGCGCGTTCGGCCGCTTCGCCAAACCATTTCTCATGGATGCGATCGTATTCGCCGGTTTCGCGAATTTTCTTCAGCGCCTTGTTGATTTCCTGCTGCAGATCTTCGCTTTCCTGGGCCAGGGCGATACCGAACTTCTCGTCGGTAAAGCGCCGTCCTACTGCCTTCAGTTCGCGAAAACTCTGAAAGATCATGTACTTCAACACCGGCGCGTCGATGACGACGGCATCGATGCGGCGGTTGCGTAGATCCAGCAGGGCGAGGTCGACGGTGTTGTACTTCGCGACCTTCACGCCTTCCCTTTTCTCCAGATCGATTTGTGCGGTCGTATTGATCTGCACGCCGACTGTCTTGCCTTTAAGATCATCGGGCGTGGAAATGCCCTGGCGATCCTGATTCACGGCAATCAACTGCCCGGAGTCGTAATAAGGATCGGAGAAAAGCATGGAAGCACTGCGCTCCGGCGTGATCGTCACGGAAGACATCACGATGTCGAAGGTGCCGTTTTGCAGTGCGGGGAAAATGCCGTCGAAGCCGGAATTGATGAAGGTGGGTTTGATGCCCAGCTCGCGTGCGATGGCGGTCGCCAGATCGATGTCGAACCCGGTGTACTGTCCGCCTTCAGCGCTCTCAAACGGCGGATAGGTGGCATCGGTGCCGACGCGCAGTTCACCACTTTTGCGCACGCGTTCGAGCGCGGATTGCGCGAAAAGAGGGGTCGGTAAACACAGGAGGATCAGGAGCGCGACGACCGCACGCTGGACGGCAGTGACGATGCGAGGGCGCGACGCGGAGAATCGAATTGCGAACGGGGATGTTATCGATCGGAACATTTATGGTTTACCCATACGCCGAAGTCTCAGTCCGGCTCTCAGTCATTGCAAAAGAATCTTCCCCTCCCCGCCCGCGGGGAGGGGTTAGGGATGGGGTCAACGCCCGGACTTGCCACCTCTCCCCCTAGCCCCTCTCCGCGACGGGAAAGGGGAATAAAAATGATGTAAACGCGGCACGCTTAATCTCGGTTGCTATCTTAGAAACCAAAGAACGATCTCTTAATGGCCGTGCGTGCCGACGTCACCGGGAATGTGACGCTCTGAAATGTTCGGTTCGCTGGTTGCGCTGTCTGCCGGTCCCGGCTCTTCTTCCTGAAAACTCTTCATGAAGGCGCGCGTTTCCTCTTTCTGCGGATTGCCGAAGACTTCCGCGGGCGTGCCGGCTTCGACGGCGTGACCACCTTCGAAATAAATTACCTGGTCGGAAATGCGGCGTGCGAAATTCATATCATGGGAAACCACGACCAGCGTCTTTCCCAAATCGTCGAGGGCGCGCAACATGCGCGCGACTTCCTGTATCAGTTGCGGATCCAGCGCGGACGTGGGTTCGTCAAAAAGGATCACCTGCGGTTCCATCGCGAGCGCGCGGGCAATGGCCACGCGTTGTTGTTGTCCGCCGGAAAGTTGTGCAGGATAAAAATCCTCTTTCGCGCTGAGGCCGACCTTGTTCAGATAATGACGTGCTTTTTCGATTGCCTCTTTGCGTTCCATGCGCTTGACGGTCACCGGCGCTTCGGTCGCGTTACCGAGCGCGGTCAGATGCGGAAAGAGATTGAAGTTTTGAAAGACAATGCCGACTTGTTCGCGCAAGCGGCGCGTGACTTCCTTGTCCTCAGCCGCCGAGAGCGGTTTGTCTTCAGAGCCCAACACCTCCACGTCGCCTATGCGCAAGCGGCCGCGATCGAAACGTTCGAGGCGGTTCATGCAACGCAACAGGGTTGACTTGCCACAACCGGATGGACCAAGGATCGTCGTCAACTGGCCGTCCTCGATCTGGAACGTGGCGCGGTTCAGCACCGTGTTGGCGCCGTAACGTTTGACGATGTCGGTAACTTCGATCACTTCGTTTAGTTGTAATGCAAACTGTTGGTGCGCGTCTTAAGATGACTCAACTTGCCGTCCCGGTGCGGCGGAGTTTCGCACGGAATGTGATGAAAGGCAAAAGAAACATTGCCAAGTATCGCAGAGCGGACCCATGGCGCATTGGCAAAGGAATCGTTCTATCAGTCAGCGCTAGCGGACGAATGATAATAGCCCAGCAGCTCACTGCTGGGATGACGAGCGAAGAGATCGTAGTGCGCGCAGCGGACGGGCTGAGGTTTCGCCGTTGGATGTCCGCTCGTCAGTCGTCCGCTTCGCGGACTTAGACTCTCCACTCACTGCTACCATAAAGCGGTCGCTTGATTACCCGTCGGCAGCCAAGCGCTAGCTTGGTCCGCATCTCCGTCGGATCACAAATTATGCTTTTGCGTTTTCAGTCCCGCCTTGTTAGACTCCGCCGCGAAGCGTTTCAAACCTCGTAGCTGGCAAAAACACTGTGAATTCTCGCATTCTTTACGAAAATCTCGACACTAGTTTCGTCAATCTTTGGGCGCTGCTCCGTTACCTGATGCAGCGCGGCGTGGTGGGCCGCGTCCATGTGGAACTACCGGACTACACGGCTGATGTTTTTCTGAATGGGTCCACGACGCCGATGGTCCATGAAGTGGATCAGGCGACCGGCCGCGACTCGCTGGAGGAGGCCGCGTTGCACCGACTGGTTGTCCGCGCGCGCGAACCGGGCGGAACGATCACCGTCTACGAGGGCGCAGAAGAAGCGGCAAAGGGCGGCGCGCAAAAACCGGCGCCGGAAAGCGCAACTGTTGCAGGCGGATTTGCCGCGCCTGATGTTTACGAAGTTAACGCCGTAGATGAAACCGTTGACGCAATGCGGCCGGCACCATTGCCCAACCCTCCCATTCTGGAATCAGCCGGCAGCAAACTAATCACGGCGGTACAAAAAAGCATTCCTGCGAAAGGCGGCGACTGGCTGGCGCTGGTAGAGATCAGCGGTGAATTGATTGCGGCGATTGAAAGCGCTGCCACCGGCGTGGGCGCAGACTTTGCCGCAGTCTTCAATGCAACGCGTTTGGAACTGGCCGATGACTACACGTTCCTGGATCCTTCAGCGAATCGCTTTTCGTACGCCGACCGCGTGGTGAAGATCAACGCGAAGCCGGGAGCGGGACCGTACGTCGCGGCGATCGGCGAGTTACTGCGGCGCGCGGTGGACAAGATTGCTGTCGGAGAACGCGGCGGCCGAATTCGCGAACGGGTAGCGTTGGAGCTGGCAAAGCTGGCGCGCAAACGGCGCGAACCATTGACGCAATTCAACCTGGATATGCAACTGGATCGAATCGCCGGAACCAGAGTGTTGTAGATTTCGGATTGCGGAATTCGGATTGCGGATTTTTGCCGAGAACCATGTCGTCTTTCAGAAACATTCTTTTTCCCACCGACTTTACGGCGCATGCGCGCTCGGCGTTGAAATACGCCGCGGCATTCGCGCGAGCCGGCAACGGCCGGGTAGTGCTCTTCAGCGTGCAGGCCGGCAGAGTTCCCGCCAATCTAATGACGCTGCCTGCGCATGTGCTGGACGAGGAGGACAACTTATGGCTGCGACAGTTGCGGGCGGAAGTTCAACAACTGCTCGACGATCCTTTGTTTGCGGGGCTTGAAGTTGAACCGGTAATCGTCGAGGGCGAACCGGCGCCGGAAATTGCGCGCGCCGTCCGCGACTATGACATCGATCTCGTCACCAACGTCACGCATGGCCGCAAGGGATTGTCGCGGGCCCTTTGGGGCTCGACCTCCGAAGAAGTAATTGCCGAAGCGCCGTGTCCGGTCCTGACCGTGCGGCCGCCGCAGCACGACTTTGTAGAACACCGCGGGGGTCAAACTCAAATACGGCTGAACCGAATACTGTTGGCGACTAACTTCCGGCCATCTTCGATCGCCGCCACACAGGTCACCCGCGATTTAGCAGCCGGAACTGACGCGGAACTGCACGCCGTTTACGTTATCGGAGATTACTTCGAGCAGATCTCGGTGATGTTTCCGGAAGGTGGGCATTCGGCGCTTTCACAAATGCGTGCCCAGGTTAACGAGCGAATGGCGTCGTTCTCACGCGAGGGCTCAGGCAAAACTGTGCCGCACATTGTGGAAGGCCGGCCGTACGCGGAAATCGTTCGCATCGCAGCCGAAATTGAGGCAGACCTGATTGTCATTGGAACCAGCGTTCACGCGTCAGTCTTTGGCGGCGCGCCGGTGTTGGGACCTGAAGTGGAACGCGTCGTGCGCAACGCACCGTGTCCCGTGTTGAGTGTTCCTTCGGGAAAGGTGGTGACACCGCTGCCGGCTTTCGTGCAGCAGCCGGTGCCGCAAACTTAGGTCAGTCAGCAGACGGCAGGGGTCGTGGTCAGACGGCAGGAAAAATGAAAGCGCGCTAGTAGAGGATTTCCTCTCCTGCCGACTGCTCCTGCCGACTGCCTACTGACTAAGCCCGGTCTCCACTGGGAATCCTGCCCTCTTCCACCCGTCAAAGCCACCGAGCAACGCCGCCGCATTTTCAATACCTTTAGTTTTGAGATTGAGCACCGCACCGGCGCTCGTGTGTTCGGCCGGTCAAGAGCAGTACGTGACAATCAGTTTGTCGCGCGGTAAGTCGCCGGCTTTACTCACCACCTCGGTTAGCGGAAGCAAGTGGGCCCCCTTAATGTGCCCTTCCTTGTACGCCATCTCGCTGCGCACGTCGTAGACGACCGCTTCCCCTTTGGCGAGGGCGTCCCGAAGTTCCACCGGAGTTATACGCCGCGCCCCATCGGAAGGCGGGGTTTGCGTGCCCGGTGTCGGCGTTACCGCGGCTGCATTCTTTTGCCGGGTAAGGTCCACGGAATTGCAGGCTATCAGCGCTATGCCAAGTATCAGAGCAATTGCAAATAAACTAAGAAGCCGCATTAGCTAACCTCCGCTAAAGTTAATTGGTGACTGATAGTATCATCAAATTCAGTCCACAGTTAAACCCCATTACTCCTCTCTACGATGCAATTAACGGGGCAGTAGCCGACCGTAAGGGAGGGCTCCGATTGAGTGCATGCAAGCGGAAGCCCTCCCTTGCGGTCGGGCTACTGCCCCGCTTCGCGTAAGGATCGAAGCCGTCCTAAAATCAAAATGCGCTGGTGTATATCCCTCGCTAAGGCACGCCAAACATCTTCCGAAAACCTTCGTCTCTGTGTTATAGAAGACAAATTCGCCCCTACGACGGTCAGAGCAAGTTGTCAGGAATCGATCCTGAAGGGAGAGGTGCATTGATGCCCGCGACTATCCTCGGAACCGCCATCCTCGGCCTGTTGTTAATGCCGGGCCTGGTTGGTCGAGACGCCCGGACACTGGCCCAATCAGTAACGTCTCTGCGCGAAGACAATCAATGGTGGAATGAGATCCAGATTGCCGTCCCGCTCAACAAGGAAGTCGATTTTCTAATGACCGGTACTGTGCGATTCGGCCGCAACGTACACCGCCCGGTGGATGAACGTCTGGGCTTCGGATTTTCATTCAAAGCCGGCAAGTACCTGACCCTCGCACCGAGTTACACGTACCTGCGGACCCAGCCGACACGGGGCAGGGACCTCACCGAAGACCGGCTGAGCTTTGCGGCGACAGTCAGCGCGCCGGCAGGAAAGTTCACGATCACGGATCGGAATCTTTTTGAACATCGGTATCGCCATCGACAGGGAAACAGTACGCGCTATCGAAACCGGTTACAGGTGCAGCACCCTTTCAAACTGGGAAACACGCAATTGAATTGGTTCGTGTCGGACGAGGTTTTTTATGACTGGAGCTTCAACGACTGGGTACGCAATCGTTTCACAATTGGCGTGAGCCGAAAATTCAACAAACATTTCACCGGCGATCTGTACTATCTACGGCAGAACGACGGACACAGCGTACCCGGCGACATTAATGCCATTGGCGTTACGTACAGATTTCGCTTTTGAAAAATACGGACGGGGTTAATTCACGATGCCCACTAACCAAACCAGTTGCCAACTGCCGCGATACCAGCCTGTGCGTCTGGCGCTTTTCCTGATCGTGCCGTTGTCGCTCTTCGCCGCCTGCCTGCCAAAGTCTCCAACGAACACAGCGTCCAGCCGGACGTTGACGGTCTACGGCTTTTCAGTGATGAAGGAGTCGCTGGAAAAAGGAATCTTCCCGGCGTTCGCCGCGAAGTGGAGACAGGAGCATGGCGAGGAAGTGAAATTCACGTCCTCCTTTGCCGGATCAGAAACTGTCACCAATCAGATCCTGCAGGGCGTGGGCGCCGACGTCGCGATTCTTTCCATTGAGCGCGATGTAGATCGTTTGCAGCAGGGTGGCGCGGTGACTTCCAACTGGCAGGCGCTGCCACACGAAGGAATCATTAACAAAACTCCCTTCGTGATTCTGGTGCGCAAAGGCAATCCCAAAGGCATTCATGATTTCGCCGACCTGGGTAAGCCGGGCTTGAAATTAATCCATCCCGATCCGGTCAGCTCTGGCGGCGCGATGTGGTCGGTGCTGGCGATCTATGGCTCCGAACTGATCAAGTCGGAAAAGGAAACCGGGCAGCGCGATGCGAACCGCGCGCAGCAAGCATTGCGAGCAGTCTGGCACAACGTGATCTCAACCCCCGGTTCCGCGCGTGAGGCCCGCACGCAGTTTGAACTCGGGCAGGGCGATGCGCTAGTTACTTATGAACTGGACGCCGTCCTGATGAAACAGACAGGCGCCGACATTGAAATCGTGGTCCCTGAAGCAACTATTTTTAGCGAGCACCCCGCGACGGTTATTGATCGCAACGTTACGGCGGCGGAACGTCCGCTGGTCGATGCCTTCATGAATTATTTATGGAGCGATGAAGCACAACGCGCCTTCGTCCGGTATCACTTCCGCTCCATCACCGATGACGCTCTCAACGAAGCCAACCGGGAGTTCGCGCAAATCAAAATGCCGTTCACCGTGAAGGATCTGGGCGGCTGGCCGGCGGCTTATCCGGAAATCATTGAGCACGTTTGGCGAGATCAGATAAAAGCAGGCAAATGAGTTTGGGCCGTTGCTTCAGGCCCTTCACTTCTTGAGCATATGCGTGTAGGACTCAGAAACTTGCGTCACGTGCGCGGTTTTGACGTTGCGCGGCCGCTGAGTATCGGGGCCATGATGGCGATCATGCTGCCGCTGATCTTGCTGCCGCTGGCTTCGATTTTCATCTATGGCACGAGCAAGGGCCTGGGGAGCTTTTGGGCAGCGTTGACTGCGCCCGAGGCAGTGTTCGCCCTGAAGCTTTCCATGGTGACAAGTTTTTGGGCCACCGTCTTCAATGTGCTGTTCGGACTTTTCGCTGCCTACGTACTTTCGCGCTACGATTTCATCGGGCGTACGGCACTAATTGTAACCATCTCGCTGCCGACCGCCATTCCGACGGCCGTAGCCGGATTCGCGTTGCTCTTGCTTTGGGGCCCGTACGGCACGCTGGGCAAATTGATGGCGCCGCAGGGCGTTCAGGTAATGTTCACGGCGTTCGCGATAATTCTGGCCAATATTTTCGTCACGTTTCCCCTCGCGTTCGGTGTAATTAAGCCGGTCTTTGATACCATGAGCCTCTCTTTGGAAGAGGCTTCGGCAACGATTGGCGCGACACGCTGGCAAACGTTCTGGCACGTCACGCTCCCGAGTTTGCGTGGCGCCATCGTTTCGGGGGCGTTGCTGACTTTTGCGCGTGCGGTCGGCGAGTTTGGTTCCACGATTCTGGTGTCGGGAAACCTCGCACTGCACACGCAAACTGCGCCGCTTTACATCTTTGCCAAATTTAACGAGGGGCAAATCGAAGCGGCAAACGCGATCGCCATCGTGCTGGCACTGTTTTCATTCGCGATTTTCAGCATCTTGTTTTTCGCGCGCGATTGGCTGGATGTTGAGTGACGAAGGCGCAGGACTCTGATGCGGCAGTCCTATGTCGAATCCTTCTTTCTGAAACCTGAGACCTGAAACCTGAGACCCTGCTTTCTTATGCGTTCTGAAGATTTCAACACGACACATCAAGTCGACGAGATCCACGACTCCATGTCGCCGCAACGTTCGGGGCGGCAGGATATCGCTGCCAGGATCTGCGGTCTCAGCAAGAAGTTCGGCAAAACCGTGGTGCTCGAGGACATTGATTTCGATGTGGCCGAAGGCGAGTCAATCGTCCTGCTGGGGGCCTCCGGAAGTGGAAAGACGACGATCCTGCGCATCATCGCCGGTTTAGAAGAACCGGACACTGGCCGCGTGATCCTGCACGGCAAGGACGTGACCGAATTGCCCGCGCGCGAACGCGGCGTCGGCGTCATCTTTCAAAGTTACGCGCTGTTTCCCCGCATGAATGTGGAGAAGAACATCACATATGGACTGCGCATTCGGCGCCGGCCGCGAAAGGAAATCCAGGAAACTCTTGATCGGCTAATCGATCTCGTGAAATTGGAAGAGCATCGCAAGAAATATCCTTCGCAACTTTCCGGCGGCCAGCAACAACGCGTGGCGATCGCGCGCACGCTGGCTTATAAACCGGAGGTCTTACTTTTCGACGAACCGTTCGGCGCGCTCGATGCACAAACGCGACTGCACCTGCGCCGCGAAATTCACACATTGCTGCGCGAAGTGAAAGTGCCCGCTATCTTCATCACACACGATCAGGAGGAAGCGTTGGAGTTGGGCGATCGCATCGCGGTGATCAACGCCGGTCGCATCGAACAAATCGGAACACCCGACGAGGTTTACAACAAGCCGGAAACCGAATATGTGGCCACGTTTCTGGGCGCCGCCAATTTGTTGCTGGGTGTCGTTAATCGTCGCGCCGTAGAAATTGGCGCGGCGATTATTCCTGCGCGTGACGAGACGGTGCGCTTTCGCGACGGCCAATCTGTTAAGCTCGTGTTTCGTCCGGAGGATGTCCACCTGAGCCCTAAAGGCACAATGCCCGATGGTTGCCGCCGGCTGGCAAACGGGATCATCGATCAGATCAGTTTCGTCGGAGCTTACGAACGCCTGACTGTGCGACTGGATCTGACTGAACGCCAACCGGGTCAAAGCGAACCACCGCTTTATAAAGTGACGATCACGACCAGAGACCGGCGCACCGGGACACCCGTAGTAGTTACGCGACCCAAACCGGAGGCCAGCGCGCTGCCGCTGAACGTCGGCGATCGCGTGGCCATTGGCCTGACGTCCTTTCGCGTCTTACCGAATTACGCTTTGGCATCTGAACGCGCGAGCCGCATTGTGGCGTTCAAGAAATAATGGAGACAATGAGAGAACTCCCCCTGCTCGCGGACCAGAACCGCCCGGTCCAATGGGCCAAGGTGATCGATCATACGCGCTGCATTGGCTGTCACGCGTGCACGACCGCCTGCAAATCAGAAAACGAAGTTCCGCTTTCGGTAACGCGCACCTACGTCAAGCACGTGGACGTCGGCGTTTTCCCGCAAGCCCGCCGCGCGCACCAGGTGACGCGTTGTAACCAATGCGCGCACGCGCCGTGCGTTGTCGCTTGTCCCACTACGGCGATGTTCAAAAGGGCCGATGGCATCGTCGATTTCGACAAATCGATTTGCATTGGCTGTAAAGCCTGCATGGCGGCGTGCCCCTACGATGCCATCTTCATAAATCCCGAAGATCACTCGGCGGAAAAATGTAACTTCTGCGCGCACCGCATCGACGTCGGTCTGGAACCGGCTTGCGTTGTGGTATGTCCGACGCAGGCGATTCTGATCGGCGACATGAACGATAATGATTCCTACGTGGCGCAAATCATCGGTCGTGAACCGCTCGCCGTCCGTCGTCCGGAAAAAGAAACGCTGCCCAAACTTTTTTACAAGGGCGCGCACCAGGCGACGCTCGATCCGTTAGCGGCGCGCCGTCCCGAAGGCGGGCTTTTCATGTGGAGCGAGCAACAGACCGGGCCGGACCTCGTCGTTTCCGGCAATCCCAACTACAACAACAGCTCGGCCGCGGCGTTGTTGAGCTATGACGTAGCGCACTCGATTCCCTGGGACTGGCGCGTCAGTCTCTACACCTGGACCAAGGGGATCGCTGCTGGTGTTTATCTGGTTGCCGCCTTGCTGGTTCTGTTCGGATTCATGCCCGCTACGAATCCGATGTGGCTTTTTGCCACGCCGCTTGTGTCGGGCGGGTTTCTGGCCCTCACCGGTATCTTACTGATCTGGGACTTGGAACATCCCGGCCGTTTCTACATGATATTTACCCGACCACAATGGCGTAGTTGGCTGGTAAAAGGAGCGTTTATCATCGCCGGCTACACGGTGGTGCTGGTGCTTCATTTCTTCGGCACCATATTCGACTTATTCCCGGGCGCCGGAGCATTTCACCGCTGGTTGATGTTTGCCGGGATCCCGTTGGCGGTTTTGACAGCGATCTATACAGCTTATCTTTTCGCACAGGCCAAGGCCCGGGACCTTTGGCAAAACCCATTATTGCCACCACATCTCCTGGTCCAGGCTTTGCTGCTGGGATCAGTAGTTTTGTTGCCAGTCTTCATGTGTTACCAGGACACGCTAGAGAACAACGTCTGGAGCGCGAATGCCATAGTTGTTCACTCAAGGCTGGACCATCTACTTTGGATACTAGCGTTATCCAGTCTGCTCCATATCTTGATGATTATGGGCGAGGTCTCGGTGACTCATGTAACCTCGCACGCTCGTCTTGCGGTTTGGGAAATGGTCCATGGTCGCTATCGCAACGAATTTTGGATTGGGGTTTCGCTATCAGTACTGAGCGCCATCTTTGTATCTCTCTGTCTCTTCGGGGTAATGGATACGTCACTGAGCATCGGCGCGGCGCCGCTGGCCCTCATCGGCATGGCGCTTTACGAACATGCTTACGTGCAGGCCGGGCAGTCGGTGCCGCTGGCGTGAGCGCGAAATCGTATCAGTGAAGTTGTCGACAACTAGAGGTTGAATGAAAAGAAGCACCACAAGTGATAACGGTGAGACGTTCTATCCCGGCCCCAGCCGCATTCATCTCGCCGCCTTTCCTCCTAAGGAACGTTGGGACGATTGGACCGAGCTGGATTCAAAGGCCTGGCCGAAACGCAAAGAGCGCAACTACTCGCTCGTTCCCACTACCTGCTTCAACTGCGAGTCCGCCTGTGGGTTGCTGGCTTATATCGACAAAGTCACCGGCGAGGTGCAGAAGTTTGAGGGTAATCCGGAGCATCCGGGATCGCGCGGTCGGAATTGCGCGAAGGGCCCGGCCACGCTAAATCAAATAGAAGATCCCGATCGAATTCTTTATCCGCTGAAACGTACGGGAAAGCGCGGCCAGGGCCAATGGGAACGCGTTGATTGGGACCAGGCGCTCGACGATATCGCCGTGCGGATTCGCAAAGCGATCGTCGAAGAACGGCGCAACGAAATCATGTATCACGTTGGCCGTCCGGGTGAAGACGGTTTTACTGAACGCATCCTCGCCGCATGGGGAGTCGACGGCCATAACTCGCACACCAACATCTGCTCTTCCGGCAGCCGCGAAGGTTATCAACTCTGGATGGGCCTGGACCGGCCGAGTCCCGATCATGCAAACGCGAAGGTCATTTTGCTGATCAGCGCGCACCTGGAGTCGGGCCACTATTTCAATCCTCACGCGCAACGCGTTATTGACGGCAAGGCCAATGGGGCGAAGTTAATTGTTTTCGACACGCGTCTCTCGCACACGGCCACGCACGCCGATTACTGGGTCTCACCGTATCCCGGATCGGAAACCGCGATGCTGCTGGCGATCGCGAATTATCTGATTCAAAACGGTCTTTACAATCGCGAGTTCGTGCGCCGCTGGTGGAACTGGGAGGAATTCCTTAGTTCCGAGTTTCGAGTTTCGAATTTCGAGTTAAGCAAAGAACGACTTGGCGGCGATGCGACGGGTGGGGATCGTTTCGATGAGTTCGAGAGAATCCTCAAACAACTCTACGCGGAGTACACTTTCGAGTTTGCGGCGCAGGAGTCCGGCGTCGATGCGCACGTCATTGAAGAGATTGCGAAACTGGTTGCCACTGCGGGCACGCGTTTTTCCAGTCACAACTGGCGTAGCGTTGCGTCCGGTGTCAGTGGCGGCTGGACCGTGGCGCGTTCGCTCTTCATGTTGAATGCGTTACTCGGTGCGATCGCCACCGAGGGCGGCGTGTTTCCCAACGCCTGGAACAAATTTGTTCCCAAGCCTATTTACACTCCCCCGCATCCGAAGATGTGGAACGAAACCCAGTGGCCGCGGGAGTATCCGCTCTCGATGCACGAGATGTCTTTTCTGCTGCCGCATTTTCTGAGAGACGGGCGCGCAAAGTTGGATGTTTATTTCACCCGCGTCTACAACCCGGTCTGGACCAACCCCGACGGTTTCTCCTGGATCGAGATGCTGACGGATCCGGATCTGGTTGGTTGCTACGTCGCGCTTACGCCGACGTGGAACGAAACCGCGTACTTCGCGGATTACGTGTTGCCGATGGGCCAGGGTTCAGAGCGTCACGACATTCATTCCTACGAAACGCACGATTCGCAATGGCTTGGTTTTCGCCAGCCGGTGATGAAGGCGTCGCGCCAGCGAACCGGCGAAACGATTGCCGACACGCGCGAAGTAAATCCCGGTGAAGTTTGGGAAGAAAACGAGTTCTGGCTGGAACTGACCTGGCGCATCGATCCCGACGGATCGTTGGGTATCAGGCAATATGCGGAGTCCCAGCAGCAACCCGGCACGCGGCTGAGTGTCGACGAATACTACGAATGGATCTTCGACAACTCCGTTCCGGGCCTTCCGGAGAAAGCCGCCGCCGAAGGCCGCACGCCACTCGCCTATATGCGCCAGTATGGCGCCTTCGAGATCCAGAAAAAGGTCGGAGCGATCTACGAAGAAATGGTTCCGGCCGGCGAACTCGAAGACATTCATGAAGATGCTTCCGGTCGAGTTTTCACGCGTTCAGCGAAACCGGCGTCATTCAACATCGTTCCCGTACCCAGCCCCGATGGTGACGACGATGGCCGGCGTCTGGTGGGCGTGCGAGTCGGCCCGGAAATCAAGCGTGGCTTCCCTACTCCGAGCGGCAAGCTGGAATTCTATTCGCGCACGCTCTCGGATTGGGGCTGGGGCGAGTATGCGATTCCGACTTACTTCAAAAGTCATGTGCATCCGGACAATTTGGAAGCGGGGCAGACGATTCTGATTTCGACTTTCCGCTTGCCGGTGCAAATCCACACGCGCAGCGCAAACGCAAAATGGCTTGACGAGATTGCGCACACCAATCCGCTCTGGATTCACCCGCGGCACGCCGGCGAGTTGCAAGTGCGCACCGGCGATCTCGTGCGCGTGGAAACGGAGATTGGTTATTACGTCGTACGAGCCTGGGTCACTGAAGGCATTCGACCGGGGATCGTGGCCTGTAGTCATCACATGGGACGTTGGAAGTTGTCTGATCAGGACGGACAACGACAGTTGATGGCCACGGTTAAGTTGGAGCACGAAGGTAGCGAGTGGGGCTTGAAACGAGAGAAAGGCGCGGAGCCCTACGCATCGGATGATCCCGACACGCTGCGGATCTGGTGGAAAGATGTTGGCGTTCATCAGAACATGACCTTTCCGGTCCATCCTGATCCGATTTCCGGAATGCACTGCTGGCACCAAGCCGTACATGTGAAAAAAGCCCAACCAGGTGATAAGCCGGGCGACATTTTTGTGGACACGAACAAATCGCGCGAAGTCTACAAGAAGTGGCTGGCGATGACGCGCCCCGCCGATCAACATTCTCCTGACGGCACGCGCCGCCCTTACTGGATGCTGCGCCCGTTGAAGCCGGCGAGAGAGTTCTATAAGCTGCCTTCGAATGAATCAGAGTTAGTAACTGCCTGATCGAGATTGGTCGAACCACCATGTACTTCAAACAATTTTATCTCGGCTGTCTGGCGCACGCGTCCTACTTGATTGGCTCCGAAGGCGAAGCTGCAGTTGTTGATCCCCAACGGGACGTCGATCAATACCTTGAAGAGGCGGAAGCGAACGGCCTGCAGATCAAGTTCATAATCGAGACGCACCTGCACGCAGATTTTGTCAGCGGTCATCGCGAGCTCGCCGGGCGCACCAACGCGCAGATTGTCTTCAGCGAAAAGGCCCGGGCCACTTTTCCGCATCGTGCAGTGCGGGAAGGCGACGAATTAAGAATTGGAAAACTGCTACTGCGAATCATGGAGACGCCAGGGCACACTCCGGAAAGCATCTGTGTGCTGCTTACCGATCTTGAGGTTTCCGACCAGCCGCAAAAAGTCCTTACCGGAGACACGTTATTTATCGGCGATGTAGGAAGACCAGATCTGGCAGGGGGCCAGGGCTTCACTCCGCAGATGATGGCCGGCATGATGTACGACAGTTTGCATCAAAAGCTTTTAGCGCTGGATGACGCGGTTGAAGTTTATCCGGGACATGGCGCGGGTTCGATGTGCGGAAAAAACATGTCGAAAGAAACTTCTTCGACCATTGGTCAACAGCGCAAGTTCAATTACGCGCTGCAGCCCATGACGAAAGCAGAATTCATCTCGATGATGACGACCGATCTGCCCGAGGCTCCCGAGTATTTCTCGAAGGATGTGGAAATCAATCGCACCGGTGCATCTGCCCTTGATGAAATATCCCGGCCCAAACCGTTATCACCAGCCGAGGTTAATATGCTGAGTAATGCGGGGCACGTGCTTCTGGACGTTCGTTCCGCGGCCGATTTTGGCGCCGCTCACATACCTGGCTCGGTGAACATTGGGCTCGGTGGCCAGTTTGCGATTTGGTCAGGTTCCTTGCTTTCGTTGAACGCGCCGATCCTAATCGTCGCTGAGTCTGATGCGAAGGTCGAGGAGGCGGTGATGCGCCTCGCTCGCGTGGGAATTGAAAGTGTGAAAGGTTATCTCTTCGGCGGCGTGGATGCATGGCGAGAGGCCGGAATGGAATTAGCCGAAGTCCCGCAAGTTTCCGTGACCGAACTGCACCGTCTGATGGAAAGCGATCAAGTGAAGCAAATACTCGATGTGCGCCGCCCGACAGAGTACGACGGTGGTCACGTACCGCGCGCCGTGCCGGCGCCGCTGTCCGAGTTGCGCTCAGAAATCGCTAACGTGACATTTGATCGAGCACAACCTACCGCGGTCATCTGCGCGGGAGGTTATCGCTCAAGCGCGGCAGCCAGCATTCTCGAGCAACTCGGGTTCACGAATCTGGTGAATGTTACGGGTGGCACCACTGCGTGGGTAAAGGCCGGCTATCAGGTTGAAGGTTCGAAGTAACTCAGATCTCAGGGCGCGAGGGGTTAAAATCCGAAACCAGCGAAAAGCTCCGTTTGGAGGAATGACTTTTTACTCCGAACGGAGCTAAGCTATTTTGTAAACAAGCTCGACCCAATGTATTTCGCTCCCGATGGAGACATGCGAGGTAACCGCTCATAGATCCGTTTACATTCAAACTGCTAATCGCAATCGCCATCGTCGTGATCGCCACGATTCATGGTTATCTCGCAGCCTGGCTGGCAATCTGGATGTTGTTCCATCCACACGCGCCGGTAAAGTTTCTCGGCCTCACCATTTGGCCGCAGGGAATGATCCCGCGTCATCGCGAGCGCCTGGCCCAATCCATCGGCAACGCTGTGGGCAATGAGCTGGTATCGCAGGACACCGTTTTCAACGCTTTGTTTGAGACGGGCTTTTTCAATCGCAAGATTGAAACATTTGTAAATGCCTACACCAATGAATTGCTGGCTACCGTCTATCCTTCATTCCTCGAAGCGCTGCCCTCGGCGGCCCGTGCCCCCGTGCTGGATACAATTTCCGCTTTGCAGTTGCGCCTCGCAGAGCATATCGCCGCTGTGCTCAAAAGCGAGCGCACCGCCGCAGCGATAACTACTTTTGTAGATCACCAGGTCGACGCATTACTCTCGCGTCATTTAAGCGAAACGGTTAGTGAGGAGGCGCTGGCGAAGGCGTTTTTGTTTGCCGAAGAACGCTTTCATAAGCTGGTGAGCCAACATGGTTTTGAAGCGAAGGTACGAGACTTCGTCAGCACCAGGCTGGACGAATTCGCCGCGAGCAAAGCGACGTTGGCGGAAATGTTCGCCCCGGAAACTGTGGCCCTGATCAAAGAGAGGATCGATGAGGAAGTGCCACCAATCGTGCATCAACTTGCAGATCTCGCGACCAGCACAAGCACGCGGCAGCAAATTGGCGCGCTGATTAAACGGGAAGTTGATGACTATTACACCGAACTCTCGTTCTTCAAAAAAATCTTTATTTCCCGGGAAACGATCCATCACGAAGTCGATGACTTAGTGCACAAAACGCTGCCCCGCCGCGTGGATGAATACCTGAGGGGCGCTGCCTTTGCCCAGGAGGCGGAAGCATTCCTTAACTCAACCATCGACAACTTGCTGGCGCGTCCCTTGAACGAGCTCGTGGGCCAGATCTCGCCCGACAAATTTGAGACGATCAAGGACCAGATTACCGAGCGCATCCTTTCAATGGCCCAAAGCCCGGAACTGACGCGTTCCCTTTCAACGCATTTCACCGATGCGTTCGAACGTTTGCGGCCACAGACCCTGCGGGAGTTGCTGGAACAGCTGAACCCGGACTCAGCGCCGCGCATTAAGAGTTTGCTAACTAAAAGCTTGCTGAACGTGCTTTCTCGTGATGACACGGCGCGCACCATCAACGGGATTCTCAGTTCCCAAATCGAACGTTTGTTGATTGCGCCAATCGGCCGCCTCGGAGATCAATTGCCGGAGCATACAGTTGAGCGTGCCAGTGCCGCGCTGACCGAACGCATTACGGAAGCGGCGCGCGAGCGGCTGCCGTCGGCAATTGCTGAGTTTGACGTCGGCGGTCTGGTACGCAACAAAGTGTCGGACTATCCGTTGGAGAAACTTGAATCACTCGTTCTCTCGGTAGCGCAACATCATCTCAAGACGATTGAATTGTTTGGCGCGGTGATTGGATTGTTTATCGGCGTGGGCCAGGCAGTTTATTTTTGGTTCACTTATATTCCGCACAAATAATCTGATCATGCGAACGAACGTCGTTGCTGTTCATTCGGTGAGTGCGTGCGTGTCGTTGGTGAGTTTTCTGTTATGCTTTACGATGTTAATGAAGTGCAACGATCTGTTGCGTGCGCGCCAATAATTTTTGTTGACATTCCGCGCGATAGATCATAAACATTTGCCATATCGAAAGGAGCCTACTTCCCCAATGACCTATGTAGTAGTGGAATTATGCGTCGATTGTAAATACACCGACTGTGCAGCAGTCTGCCCGGTCGAAGCTTTTCATGAACTTACTGATCGCCTTTACATAAATGCCGACACTTGCATCGACTGTGATGCGTGCGTGCCTGAGTGTCCGGTGGAAGCGATCTTTGCCGACACCAACGTTCCGGAACAGTACCAGCATTGGACACAGATCAATATCGACGAGGCGCCTAACTATCCCGTGATTAGTCAGAAGATTCCCGCCCTGCATGGACCAACCTGCGCCGGTCCGGCCGAATAACCTGCTCGTTGCGAAAGTATCGTAACGGCCTGGCAAATCCGCTGGGCCGTGAATCCTCAAGCTGAACTTCGTCGCCACGAAGATGTCCTCTCGTAATTGTCCCAACTGCGGCTTTCTCAGCCCCCCTTCCGACACGAAGTGCACCCGTTGCGGCACGCCGTTGATTAATACTCCGGGAGTGTCAGGGTATCAGCCTGGTCAGCAACCCGTGGTGGGAACCGATGGTTACGTCTTTCCCCCGCCTCCCAATTTTGGCAATGTATGGCAGCGGAATTCGATGCTTGTCTGCAGTCGGGACGCCACGCTGCCGGATAGTTGTGTGAAGTGCAATCTTCCTACCGACGAGCCGGGACTGAAGCGAAACTTAACGTGGCACCACCCGCTCTTGTATCTACTTATTCTGGGCGGCTTTCTAATTTACGTTATCGTGGCAGCTATCCTCAGTAAACGCGCCACACTCTTTATTGGATTGTGCGCCGACCATCGTCGCCAGCGACGTCAGGGAATGCTCATTGGGTGGCTGTTGTTCGGCGGCGGACTTCTCGGCGCCATTCTGGCACTTGCCAACGATTACATCGGCGTCATGATTGTTTGCCTGTTGTGTATTCCGGTTGGTCTGGTCTGGCTGATCATCGCTGCCCGGACCGTAGCAGTTAAGAAGATCGACGACCGCTTCGTCTGGCTCAAGGGAATTAATCCTGATTACCTTGCCGCGTTGCCGCCGTTCCCGTGGTAACACAGCCCAGGCCGAAGCGTTCTACGCCACGCTTCGCTCTTTAATTGCACTCTCTATCCGGAACTATCCAGCAATACATGAGTAACGACATGTGGGACCTAAAACGACAGATCGTCTGGCTGACAGCGGGCATCGCTTTCGGAACGTTCATCGTCTACACCGATGCCCGTGACGAAATGGGAAAGCTGGATCTGCAGGTATTTGCTTTCTGGGAAGTAATACTGCTGGGAATAATCGCGCTGCTGTTCTTTCTTTACTCGAGAAAGAAACGCTAGCGTCGCGCGCAGGATTCTCAAACTAAACCGGTAAGAGCGGCAGGGTATCTGATGAGGTTTGTTTCCCGACAACCCGCGCTATGGTCTCGCTCACCTGAAGAAAATCAAAAGGTTTGCCAATCACACCGCTAATGAGATCGAGTTCACCGTCGGGAGCTTCGGCGGTGGCGCCATAGCCGGTCACCATTACGACAGGAACTTCGGGCCGCAGTTTGCGAAGGGCGCGGGCCGTGGCCCAACCATCCATTTCCGGCATCGCCAGATCAGTGAAGACAAGATCGAAAGGCTGAGAGGTGAATTCAGCCAACGCCGCGCGGCCACAGTCCGCAGCCACGACCCGATGCGAGAGTTCCGACAGCATGTCCGTCAACGTCTCTCGCACGAACAGCTCGTCATCGACCACCAGCACTGACAGCGAACCTTGCACAGCTTCAACCGCAGCGGGCACCACGGCAGGTTTAGCGGCTGCCACTGGAAGATCAATGATAAAGCTCGTGCCGTGACCCAGTTTGGACTCCACAGTTATCAAGCCCTCGTGTCGCTCGATTATTCCATAGCTCACAGCCAATCCGAGGCCGGTGCCCTGCATTCCCTTCGTCGTATAAAAAGGCTCGAAGACCTTCTGCCGAACTTCTTCTTCCATGCCGGTTCCGGTATCGCAAAAACGGAGGCTCAGGCGCTCGCCGGCGCGGGAACAACTTATCGTAAGGTTTCCGCCGTGTGGCATCGCATCGACGGCATTCACAATTAAGTTAACAAAAACCTCGCGCAATTCTGACGCATTGCCGTGAGTAAACAACGCTTCCTCGCCGTTCACGCTTACGTCGATATTCAATCCGCGCAGGCGCGCTTCGTTCTCCCAACGAGTGCGGGTTATCTCAACGGCATCGCTCACCAACTGGCTGACATCGAGCAGTTCAAACTCTTTCGCATGTGTTTTTCTGGCGAACGTCTGAATACGGCGGACCGTCGCGGCGGCGTCTTCCGCCGCGGTTTGAATGACGTCCAGATTTCGAACGGACGCTTCGTCGTTCAAGTGGCGCCGCATTAGCTGTGCTCGGCCCAGGATAGCCGCTAGGGAATTATTGAAATCATGGGCCACACCCGACGCAAGTTGTCCCAGAGCGCGTAGCTTATCGGCGCGGGCGGCGCGCTCCCGTTCCTGCTTCTGGGCGGTGATATCGCGGGCGATGCCCAGGACACCCGTGGTGCGTCCTTCGACCACAAGTGGCGCATTATCAACGCGCGCGTAATGCAGGTTTCCCTCAGCAGAAAAATATCGCATCTCGTAAGTTTGCGGCTGACCCGCGAGTGCGCTGACAAAATGCTCGCCGACCATGTGGCGATCCTCTTCATGAATCAAATCCAACAGGTTGGCGCCAATGAAGTCCTCGCGGCGGCAACCCAGACCCTTGAGCGTCGCGCTGTTGCACCATTGAAAGCGCCCAGCGGCGTCGACGGCGTAGATTGATTCGCGGGCGCTTTCTAAGATGTTAGTCAACAGCGATTGCTGCTCTCGCGCGACGGCTTCGATTTTTCTTAACTCCGTCACGTCGCGCGCCGTGCATACGGCACCCGCGGTCTGCCCGTCCCTGGCGAAAATCGGTTCGACCGTTACCAACAGAGGGCGCTTCAATTCTATCGGCACGATTTCCAGCGTCACACTGCGCGATTCGGCAATGGCCCTCTCGACGATGCAGAAGGCGTCGTCGGCGCTGGTCCGCAGGATGTCGCAACAATGACGGCCTGACAACAGTTGGGGGGTCAGTTGCTCGAACGCCGCGCCGGCGCGGTTCACTCGCATCAAACGGCCCGTTCGTTCGAAGATGAAAATACCGTCCGACATCGCATCGAACGTCGACTCCCATTCCTTCTTGGCACGAGCAACTAGTTCAAACAGCTCGGCTTGGGCGATGCCTATCGCCAACTGCACTGCGACTGAGCCAACTAACGCAATTTCGTCTTCCGTCCAACAACGGACTCGATCGGCTTGGTCGATACAAAGAGCACCACGAAACTGACCGTCAACGACTACGGGATAAACTATCTGAGACTTCAGCTGCAGCAACTCCGCAGTCTCGCGGATGTAGCTGGCGAATTCCGGCGGACCGTCGCTGCAGTTCAACGCATCATCAACTATTAGGGGCGACAACGAATTCAATAAGTGTTTTCCCAGAGCCGCACCGTGGTCCACATCAATATGTTGCACACTGGAACAACCAGGTGCGACGTATTCATGTTGCAACGGCAAAGAACCGTTTTCGGAATCGTAACGCCGCCAGTGGACGCGCGACGCGGATAGCGCGCGACCCAATTCACGAGTAGCCGCGCTCAATACTTCAGGAAGACTGAGTGAAGCGCGTATTGCCAGACTCAGGCTATTGGCCAGTGTTTCGCGAGTTGAGGTAGCTTCGGCACTTTGATAAAGCTTCGCCTGACGAATAGCGATACCGGTCTGATCGGCGACAGCCTTAGCTATCGCGATATCGGATTCGCTCCAGCGACGCGTTTGCTTTGTCGTAGATAAGGCAAAGGCCGCGGGCGTTTCGTCTCCTACGCGAATTGCCACGTACATGATTGAGCGCACGTCCGCCTCACGCAGGATCGTTTGGTAGAGATCACTGATTCCCGGATCGCTCGCCACGTCATTGAAAATGAGGGCGCTCTCTTTTTCCAGAGCCGCTACCAGAGTTCCGACCTCGCCAAATTCAAAGTCATGGCCAGCCGGCGTCACTTCCGGAACATGGAATTCGGCAACATTAGTTACGACGCCGCTCTTGTCATTTCGCATGAAGAGCGAACAGCGATCCACTTCGAGGTGCGCGCCCAACTCGTTGACCGCCGTGTGAAACACCTCGCCCAAATCGAGCGAGCGCCGGACTGCCTGCGAGATGCGATTAGTCATCGCTTCGCGCTCGGCCTGTTGGGAGAGAGCCTCTTCGGCCAAACGCCGCTCGGTAATATCAACGCCCACGCCGCCTACCAACTTTTGACCGGCTGCGTCGGTAGTAGGAAATTTGAAAACCAACCAGTGATGGGGCGTGCCGTCGGGAGTGGGAACCGTTTCCACGATTTCCTGAGAAAGTCCGGTAGTGAGGACCTCGAGGTCATTATCATGAGTTTGCCGGGCCGTATCTTTTGCCAACCAGTCAAAGCTGGTGCGTCCGCGCAGAAAATCGAGCTTTTGTCCGAAGAGGCGTTCAAACGGTTCGTTAACATAGACATAACGACCCGCTTCGTCCTTGAGGAACGCGATCGCCGGACTGTTATTCATAAAGGTATGAAAGAAGCTTTGCGTTTCCCGCAAAGCATCTTGCGTACGTTTGCGCTCCGTGATATCTCGACCAATGCCCTGGACTGCGATCGGAACGTTATCCCGGTATACCAATCGCGTGCTCACCTCCAGCGCTACTCGTTCACCGCCCTTGGCGATGATTTCGAGTTCGTAAACAGTAGCGCCTTCACTGATCGCCTTGCGCGCCAGCATCTGCCGCGCGACGGTCACGTAATCGGGAGCTACAACGTCCGCGATATTCATGCGGCCGGCTTCCGCGCGGGTATAGCCAGTAACCTTCTCTCCCGCCTTATTCAACGACGTGAAGTTTCCAGTCAGGTCATGCGTGTAAATGATGTCGTTGGCGTTCTCAAATAATTCGCGATAACTCTCTTCGCTCTCCCGCAAAGCCGCTTCGGCGTTCTTGCGCTCGGTGACATCGCTCGCCAGTACGAGGCGGGCGGGGCGGCCTTCGAAGTCCAGCGCGTGCCAGGTAATCTCCACGTTGATCAGCGTTCCATCTTTTTTCCGGTGACGCCGGATGCCCACCATATCGTGAGTGCGCCTTTTCGCGAGGCCGGCCAGCAAAACGGGAATATCGTCAGGCAGGCGAATGTCCTTCACCGTCATCCCAAGGAACTCTTCGCGTGAATATCCGTAGTGTCGGATCGCGGCATCGTTGACTGCCAGGAAAGCATGCGTTTCGTCATCGAATACCCACATGGGATGAGGATTAGATTGAAACAGGATGCGGTATTGCTCCTCGCTCGCGCGTAAAGTCTCGCCCGCCCGCTTGCGTTCAATCAAACGCGCGACCTTGACGCGCAACTCGTCGTGCCGAAAGGGTATCTCCAGAAAATCATCGGCTCCGGATTCCAGTCCCTTCAGCGCTGCCTCATCTTGAGATTGCAACGCACTGACCAGGAGGATCGGCACGTTCGCTGTTTGAGGATCTTCTTTCAGTTTGCGAGAGACCTCCAGCCCATCCATGCCCGGCATCACTACGTCACAAATGACGGTGTCAATCTTCACAACCTCGATAAGCTGCAAGGCTCTCGCCCCACCTGCCGCGCTGACCGTCTTGTAGCCTTCTTCGATGAGCAGCTCCACGAGCAGCTCAAGCATCTTTGGATCGTCGTTCACGACGAGTACGGTGGGCGGGTGTTGGGCTGACATGGGTTATTGGCTCAGTCGGGTGGTCCTTCGTGAGTACACAAAGGCAAGTTGCTGCAGTGGCAATTGGGCGAGACTATTTTTTAGTTGGAACTGCGAATTTGACGCCCGAGGGCCGCATCGAGCATCTCTGAAAGCCGGATCAGGCGATCCAACGACAACGCAGTATAACAACGTAAACCGCGTTTGTCACGCTAATGAAGTGGCAAATCTAGGGGTTTTATGGGGTTTTTCGCGGTCGCGTCGGTTTTCCAGTATCCACCGTCTTGGCAAAATAACCCTGACGATGGTTTAGCCGCGGGCTCAGGTTGCGGATTTCCGGATTCGTTACTTCGATCACGATGCGCCGGTACGAGCCATCGCGATTTCTGTTGGTAGGGTAATACGCCACCAGATACTGTTCCCGAAGATCGCGCTGAATTTGCGCAAACGCCTCGCGCAACTCCCTTTCGCTCCGGGGAAAATAAGCCCGGCCGCCGGTCCGTTCGGTGATCTTTTTCAGCGAGCCTTCGTCGACTCCTCCATGAAAACTGTCGCCGATTCCAATCGCATAAATCAGGGCATCAGCCTTCAAGGCGCGATCGACTGCGTCCTGCATTTTCATGTTACTAATCGTGTCATACCCGTCGGTCAAAAGAATGACGGCGCGCCGCGTGTGCTCTGCCGTATCCGAGAGCAGTTCGTTGGAGGTGGCCCAAATAGCATCCCAGATCGCGGTTGCCGCAGCCAATTCCTGATTGCGTCCCGATATGGGTGGCGTGCCGCTGACTACAACTCCATCATTCAACATGCCTGACGGCGGCGTATATTCGACTCTATCGATTGCCTCCCGTAAACGTGACTTGTTGCCGGTCAATCCTTGTTCCAGAGTCACTTCCCCGGTAAACGAGATCACTGCCGCCTCGTCCTTGTTTGGCCGCATCACTTCTTCCAGGAATGACCGGGCGGCCGCCTTTTCTTCGGGCAAAGTTCGCTCCTCAGATCTACTGGTGTCCAGGAGGATAGCGAGCGAGAGTGGGAGATCGGCGCTTTGCTGAAAAGCGAAAATGTCCTGCGGGACTCCGTCTTCCAATACACGAATGTCTTCGCGCTTTAACGTAGTAATGAATCGCTTTTGCTTGTCCGCCGCGGTGAAAAAGATGTTCGTTAGGTTTGTATCGACGCGCACGACTTCGTCGGAGGAAAGAGTCACGTCGTCGTCCTGCCCAGGTTTCACTGGTGGAGTGGGAGTCGCCTGGGCGTTCGTATCTCCAACTCGGCGAGAGCGGCTTGCCGTCGATGAATTATCCTGCGTCTGAGCTCGAGATGAGGGGAAGGAGGACCCGGCTAAAGTTGCGACACACAGCAAAACTGCTATCGCCAAACTGAGCTTGAGCCTTGTGATGGTTTTACGTCTTAACAATATTTCCCTCATCGCGGCGGCGTCAGGCTTTCCGCTATAGCCTTGTAACCGTGTTTCGTGCGCAGCTTCAATTTCTGGTCGGTATTTATCAGCTTGACCTCAATGCGGCGGTAGTTGCCGTCGTAGTTCTCGTTCGTCGATTTGTAAGAGATCAAATACTGGCTGCGCAATTCCTTGGAGATTTTCGTGAACGAACGTTCCAGCGCCAGCATGTCGCCGGTAAAGAACGCGGCACCCCCAGTCTCTTCGCACAGCCGGACCAAATCGTTGTCTTTCTTGTCCTTCACAGTTCCAGCTTCAACTCCGGGCACGGTACTGGCAAATCCCGCTTTTGTTGAGATGGCGAAAATTGTAGTTTCGGTGCGCTGCGCAATGTCGATGGCGTCATTTAAATCCGCCTTGCTGTACGTGTCACTACCGTCAGTGATCAAGACCATCGCCCGACGTCCCTGCACCGATCGCATTTTCTCGTCGCAGAATTGCCAGACGGCGTCATAGAGGGCCGTGTACTGTCCCGGCTGTTTCACTCCGAACACGGCCCGATCCAGCAGATCGAGTTTGTCCGTAAAGTCCTGGCGCAATTTGATCTCTTCGTCAAAGGTGGCGAACAGAACTCGATCTTTCCGTGGCCGTACCACAGTTTGAACAAAGTTCATCGCCGATTCCTGTTCAAACTTAAGCTTGCCCGCGGTGGAAGCCGAAGTGTCCATCAACACTGCGATGTAAAGCGGCAGCTTGTTGGTCAGCTCATTATCAAACCCGTCGATCGTTTGCGGAACTTTGTCTTCCAATATCAAAAAGTCGTTTCGGGTCAGGCCCGGCACTAGCTGGCCCTTTTTATCAGTTACGGTAATCGGCAACTGCACGCGCCGGGTGAAAATCTTTTCCGCCCCCTGATCATTGGGCGACTGTGTCGGTCTGGTGGGTGACGTGGGTTTGGGCTGCGGCGGTGTTTGCGCAAATGCAAACCGGGCAACGCCGCCCAGCAGGCAGAGCGTTAGCGTCGCAGACACAAAAAAACCGAAGGTTTTTCTCACCATATTTACCTTAAAGCTTAAGGAGACTGGCGCGGAGCAGTGATGCCACAAGCGCCGTTTCGATGCGCGGCAAGCAAAACGCCGTTGCCTCCGATTGCAGGTTACCCGTCAGTATAGCAAGGCGATCTAATCGACGCATCCCGAGGTTCACTCCAAATAGGTCAGAAATTGGGCCAAATCTTCGGGAAGCTCAGCAACAAAACGCATTTCTTCTCCGGTTCGCGGATGATGAAAGCCGAGTTGTTCCGCGTGAAGAAATTGCCGGCCGAGCTTATTGATGTGCGAACGAAGCTTCGGATCGGTGACGGTGTTGTCCCTCCCCCCTCCATAAGCCGGATCTCCGACGAGGGGATGCTTCAGCCAGGCAAAGTGCACACGGATTTGATGGGTGCGACCGGTTTTGATTTGCACATCCAGAAGCGTAAATCGCTCGTAGCGCCGCCGCACCCGGTAAAGCGAGGTCGCCGGCCGCCCGCCCCGCACCACCGCCATCCGCGTGCGTTGCCGCGGATCTCGTGCGATAGGTTCGTCTATCGATCCAGAGTCGCGGGGAAAAGTGCCATGGACCAGAGCGACATAAGACTTGAAGACTTTACGTTCACGAAATTGGTCCGCCAAGTTTTCATGCGCTGACTCTGTCTTGGCCACGACCAGAAGGCCGGAAGTATCACGGTCCAGCCGATGCACAATTCCAGGTCGCACCGGACCGCCGGTGCTGGAGAGTTTTTGCAGATGAAACACGAGAGCATTAACCAGTGTGCCCGATTGAATGCCCGCAGCGGGATGGACCACCATGCCGGCGGGTTTATTGATGATGATCAGATCGTCATCTTCATGAATAACTGCAAGCGGAATGTTCTCGGGTGCAAATGAACTCGCTGAAAGCGGAACCAGTTCCGCTTCCACCTCCTCGTTGACCCGCAGTTTGTACGAAGGCTTTTCTAAACGGCCGGCAACGGAAACTTCTCCGGCGACGATCGCTCTTTGCAACCGGGCACGGCTCCACCCTTCGATGTGCGTCGCGAGAAAAACGTCCAGCCGTTGTCCCGCTTCCTCCTCGCTCACGCGAAACGTCAGGGGCTGAACATCGTCCGGCGGTGGCCCTTCAGCTTGAACTTGATCGTTGGTTTGCATTGGCAGCTAAATCCGCGCGGGACTTGCCGCAGTGAGCGCATCTGACGTTGCAGCTTTATGCCGCCGCCAGCGAACGATGAGGAGTACGAGAGCCCCGATGCCGACGATGAGTCCGATCATCTGCGAAGTCGAAAGGCCAGTCAGGGTCGTCAGACCCATAATGTCGCCGCGCGGATCGTCTCGCACAAACTCGATCACGAATCTCACCGCGGCGTAGATCGCAACGTAAGCGAGAATTACCTGCCCGCTGAACTTTTTGCGCCGGTGCAGCCACAGCAGAAAGAAAAAGGCCAACAACATTGCGAAAGATTCATAGAGTTGCGTCGGGTGAAGTTTGGCATCGATCGGGACCCCAGTAATGTCATGGCCCAACTGGGTGAAGCGCACGCCCCACGGCAGGGTGGTCGGCTTTCCCCAACAACACCCGGCGGAAAAACATCCCTGCCGCCCCAGCACGTTGCCCAATGCGATACCGGGCGCGCATGCATCGGCTGTTTTCCACCAGGGCAATCCGTAACGGCGGATGAGTACGTATGCAGTGATCACCGCACCAATCAGGCCGCCGTAAAAAACTCCTCCCGATTGTAAGAAGTCCAGTGAAAAAAGTTTTGCGGGATGCTCGCGGTACTGCGCCTCAGTAAAGAACATCAGGATCTTGGAACCGAGCAGTGAAGCGAGCAGGATCCAGAGGCATAGGTCGTAAATACGCTGTCGCGGCAAGCCATCGCGTTCGGCAAGTTTGGCCGCTACCAATATGCCGCCGAGAAAGGCGAGTGCCAAAAACACACCATACGTGTGAATGGTAAGGCTGCCAATGTGCAGGAAGTCGGGATACATAAAGCAAAGGTCAGGAGGTCAGAGATCGATGGTCCGTGTTTACTAATCAGTCGCTTTCCGGACCGCTATCAGTAACCATTGAATTGCTGGTGACCGGCTGTCGCTTTTTCCTTCCGGAGGTAATCAAGTCGTATGCGAGCAGAACTGCACCTAACGAAATACTCGCGTCGGCGACGTTGAAAGTGGGCCAGTGATATTGTCCAGCGTGAAGCAAGATGAAATCGATCACGAATCCCAACCGCACTCGATCGGTAAGGTTCCCGGCGATGCCGGCCAACAGCAGGGCACAGGCTCCGAGGATCCGATCGTCGTTTCGCGACGTCCTGAGAAAATAATAGAGGACGGCAATGGCCGCCGCTCCCGCCAGGACCACAAAAAACCAACGCCCAAACGAACCGCCTTCCTGCAACTGTCCGAAGGCAATCCCCGGATTCTCAGCGTACGCAAAATCGAGGAAGCCGCTGATAACCGTGCGCCCCTGATCGTGCCGCAAGGCTTTAACGGCCCAGGCCTTACTTGCCTGATCAACTAAATAGAGGCCGCCAGCCGCGATCAGGTAGCCGGCGCGCCACGCAAGACGCGATGCGGAAGTTTCTATGGCGCGGACTTCATTCATTTTGTTGACCGTTCTTTGCGGCTCTGCCGCAAAATCGTTAAGGCGCCGCTTCTCGTTCGATCTCCTCCAGAGCTTCAAGACAACGTTCGCAAACTGTGGAATAACGCTCGGACTCACCTACGCGAGTCGAGTAGTTCCAACAACGTTCACATTTCTGGCCCGCAGCGCGATCGACCTTGACGCTCAACTCACCGCTCCCCGTTGAATTCGAACGCACCAGACTGACTTGCGATACGATAAAAAGATAGCGCAAATCATCACCGAATCCCTGTAGCAGATCGAAAGTCTCTGCAGGGGCGGAGATTTCAACCGCGGCTTCCAGCGAACTGCCAATCGTTTTGGCAACGCGCGCCTCTTCCAGAAAACCCAGCACCTGATCGCGAATTTCGAACAGCCGTTCCCAACGTTGCGACAGCTCATCGTTGCGCAATCCGGCCGCGTCAGGCAACTGCGCCAGATGCACAGAAGCCGCACGCGACTCATCTGCCGGTAAGTTTTCCCAAATCTCATCCGCCGTAAAAACCAGGATCGTTCCCAGCATGCGAGCCAGGGCATCAACAATGCGATACAGCGCGGTCTGTGCCGAACGCCGGCCAAGACTTCGGGGTGCAAACGTGTACAGACGATCCTTGATGATGTCGAAGTAACGCGCCGAAAGCGTCACGGTGCAAAAGTTGTAAATCGCGTGATAGACAGTGTGAAATTCATAGGCTTCATAACCGGCACGTACACCTGCAATCAAATCATCCAGGGCCGCTAACGCCCAGCGATCGACCTCAAGCAAATTCTCAGCGGGAACACTATCGCGGGCCGGATCAAACCCGTGCAGATTGCCCAGCGCGAAGCGCGCGGTATTGCGCAACTTGCGATAACCGTCCGTTACGCGCTGCAGAATCTCCTGGGAGCAGCGCATGTCTTCAAAGTAATTCGATGACGCGCACCACAGGCGCAGGATCTCAGCGCCCGATTCTTTGATTACTTCTTCGGGATGCACTGCGTTGCCGGCCGACTTATGCATCGCGTCGCCCTGCGCGGTCACAGTCCAGCCATGCGTCAAGACCGTTTTGTAAGGCGCGCCGTCGTGCACGGCGATCCCCACCATCAGAGATGAATTGAACCAGCCGCGAAACTGGTCACCGCCCTCGATGTAGACATCGGCGGGCCAGCGCAGCTCCGGGCGTTTTTCCAACACCGCCATCGACGATGCGCCGCTGTCGAACCAGACATCGAGGATGTCCGTTTCTTTGGTCCAATCGCTCCCGCCGCAACCCGCGCATTTGAAATCCGCCGGCAACAATTCCTCCGCATCACGCGCGTACCAGGCATCGGCGGACTCGCGTTCAAAAATATCCGCCACATGCCGAATCACGGACGGCTCGGCTACGGCTTCGCCGCAAGCGTTGCAATAGAAAACAGGGATCGGAACACCCCAGACGCGCTGCCGCGAGACGCACCAATCGGGTCTTCCCTTCAGCATGTTGTGCATGCGCAAGCGTCCCCACGCGGGCAGCCATTGCACGCGCTCAATTTCGCTCAGCGCCGCCGCTCGCAAGGACGTCCTGGTTTCATCTTCCGAGTTTCCCTGTTTTTCCCCCACGCCGGTCCGCACCTGGTCCATCGAGATGAACCACTGCGGCGTGGCGCGAAAGATCACCGGGTTCTTGCAACGCCAGCAATGCGGATAACGATGCTGGTAGTCTTCGCTAAACAACAACACGCCGCGCTCGCGCATGAAGTCGACGATCTTTGGGTTAGCCGCAAAAACGCTCTCGCCGGCAAAGTGTTCCACTTCAGAAGTGAACCGCCCCGCGTTATCTACCGGGCAGTAAATATCGAGTCCGTACTTCTTGCCTACCACGAAGTCATCGTGGCCGTGGCCCGGCGCCGTGTGCACGCAGCCGGTGCCTGCCTTAGTCGTAACTTTTTTGTCGCGGGCGTCTTTGACGTCAAGTTCGGTTTCCGCATCGGCCTCGCCGCCGAGCGTGACGTGCTCTCCCAGCAGCACGAGTGAAGGGCGATCGATCCATGGATGACGACACTCCAAACGATCGAGCTTTGCGCCCGGAAAACGCGCCAGCACCGGCGGTGCGATCACATCGCCGTTGACATCACGCTCGCCCAGTTCGCATTTCGCAGCTACCGCCGCCAGCAACTCAGCCGCAACGATGTAAACCTCATCGTTATTCTCGACCGCCACATATTCATATTCAGGATGCACGGCGATGCCCAGGTTCGCCGGCAAAGTCCATGGCGTAGTGGTCCAGATCAGAAAGAACACTTTCCGGCCCGCCAGCTTTTCGTCGATCAAGGCCGGATCGCTGGCCAGCGCAAACTTCACATAAACCGAAGGGCTGGTGTGCTGGTGGTATTCAACTTCGGCTTCGGCGAGCGCCGTTTGATCGTGGATGCACCAGTAAACCGGACGCGCTCCTTTATAAACGTAACCGCGCTCCACGAACTGGCCGAACAGCCGCGCGGTCTCCGCCTCATACTCGTTGGACATGGTCAGGTAGGGATTGTTCCACTCTCCCATGATCCCGAGTCGCTGAAAATCTCTGGTCTGCCGCTTGAGCGCTTCCGCAGCATGTTCGCGACAGGCGCGGCGAATACTGGTCGCGGGCATCTGCGCTTTTTTTGCGCCCAGCTTCTTGTCTACGTAAAGTTCGATGGGCAGTCCGTGACAGTCGTAGCCGGGAACGTAGGGCGCATCAAAGCCCATCATCGTGCGAGACTTTACGATGAAGTCCTTGAGGATCTTATTCATCGCCGTCCCCAGATGAATATCGGCGTTGGCGTAGGGCGGGCCGTCATGCAGGATGAACTTTTCCGCACCGTGCCGCGTGTCGCGAATCATCTGATACAGATCCATCGCGGCCCACTTCTTTAAGCGCGCCGGCTCTGTTTGCGCCAGATTGGCTTTCTGCCCGAACGCGGTCTTCGGCAGGTTAACGGTCTTTTTCAGATCCAGAGGGGTTTCAGTCGGCATAAAAGTTTCGTTTCAGAATCTACAATAGTAACAACAGACCGTTCGGGCTCCAAAAGCCGGATGGCAAACTAACAGTTTGCGTTAGGAAGAAGTTGCGCGGGAACGTACCGGTCAAAGAAAAAACCCGAACCATGCTGCCAGTGGAGCGATGATTCGGGTCTTGCAAATTTGCTGATGTGGCCAGCTACCCGATGAACATTTCATCCTCCGCATAGGTTTGATTAATCGGCTTCGGCGACGGCGCTATCAATACTTCCAGGCCGCGGCGAAAGCCGACCATAATTGCGGCCAGTTCCCGCGCCGGTTCAATTACCTTCTCCTGGATAAACGCAGTCGTCGAGTGTACCTGTTCGTGGGTCTGATCGATCGTGCGGCTTACCAGTTCGACTTTGTCTCGCGCCGTGCCGGCGGTGTCGCTGACCAGCGTTTTCAACTCGCGCACTTCGTCCTTGATCAAACCCATCGATTCGGAGAAATGCTGCGTCGCCGTCGACAGATGGCCGGACATCACGTTGAACTGTTCCGCGATTTCCTTGCCTTGCATCGCAATCGATCTGCCTTGCTCGCTGAGCAGCGTGACGCGATCGACCAATGGCTCCAACCTTGCTTCCAGACGATTCACGGACTTTACCGCCTTACTGACAAAGACGGCCATGGAGATCATGGCCACCGCAATCAGCAGGAACGACGCCGCGATGATGACCATCACCCAAAACATTGGATCATGAGTGTTCATCTGCATTGCCAGACTCGACATCGCTTTCCGGTTTAGCCTTTCTGTTCGTAATTCGGAGCTACTTCACTGCGGCCAGAGAGTTCCGTCTTGCGCTTCTCTTCCACATACGCTTTCTTCCCGGCTTCGATTGCGGCTGAGACACTACCGACTTGGCGTGACGCGACTTCGCGCGCAGTCGCTGCTGCTTCGGCTGCTCTCTCTGCGGCGGTTCCGTAGAACTCCGTCGCGCGTTCGCGAGTCGCTTCATAATACTCGCCGGCGCGGTTACCCAGCTGCGTAGCGGCCTCGCGCGAGCGGTCAATGCCTTTGCGGGTCGCGTCGGCGATGTCGTTGCGTAATTCCTCGCCGGATTTGGGCGCAAATAAGAGCGCCAGGATGGCGCCAATGCCGCCGCCAATCAACAAAAAAGCGAGCTTTGATGAGACGTTATCGCCACCGCCGTGGCCGCGATACTCATAATCGTTTCCCATAAGAGAGTCCTTTCTGGAGTGGCAACACCTGAGTCTTGCCGGTTCGGTTAGGTTGTTAGGAATAATGACTGGCTCGGAATATAACAAAAGGACCAGAAGGTGCGCAAGAAACAGGCAGGCCGGGCCGTGGCTGATTTAACAGCCAGCCCACTCAGGAGGTGCGGGGGGGCCAACATGCAGTGCGCCGGCAGAGGGAAGCGGCGACGGCGCTTTGGATTGGCTAATTCTGAAAGCTCATCACGTCACCAAAAATGGTGTCGCGCTGCGCCAGCCACTGCACTCCAGGGCTGGCCCAATTTGGCGCTGGGTGCGGGCGGGTCACCAGCCCCTTTTACAGCGGGACTCAATGCCTCAACGCATCGTCGACGGGACCGGCCAGGGTTTACCTCTCGCAGTCAGCTGAACGTGAGTCTGTTGGCAGCGCCAATGTTTCCTGCGAGCAGGTCTCTAATTTAGCGAACTCCGTTTCCCTGAAAATCAGGGTGACTCCCGCTTAATGGGAGTGTATGTACACCCCGATCAATGTTCACGGCGATCAAATCAGGGCGCAGCGGTTGCGCCGCCCTTACCTACGAAGTTGGCGAAGGCGGCGAGGATTGAGCCGTAGCCGGCTCCGTTGGTGCCGTTGATCGTGACTGATTTGACGATCGTTACCGAGCCATAGCCGCCCGGATCGAGCACGCTAAGCTCGCCGTCCCTGGCCGTTTTGGCCATGGCGCCGGCGAAGGTAAGACATGGAGCGGTACGGCTACACGGGTTGGCGTCGTTACCTGTGCCGGACACCCATGTGCGGTTCGCCTGGGCGTGGGCGTCGGCGACTGCGAGGAGATTTGGACAATATTCTCCTTATGGCGCTCCGTAAAGAACCGCAGCGTCGTTATGCTTCGGTGGGGAAATTCTCCGATGACATCCAGCGACACTTGGAGGGACTTCCGGTGATCGCGCGCAAGGACGCGCTAGCCTATCGCACGATCAAGATCGATTCGAACTATGCATTGGCATATTCAGGCCTGGCTCACATTCAGATGCTGGGGATAAACCCGCTCGTCAGGGTTGCGAGAATGGAAAAAGCCAGAGCCGCGGCACTGAAAGCCCTGGAAATCGATAATACGCTGGCTGAAGCGCACATGGCGCTGGGACGCACTTTAATATTCTTCGACTGGGATTGGATCGCTTCGGAAAAGACATTCAAGCAAGCCATTGTACTGAGCCCCAACAATCCCGATGTGCACTATTGGTACTCTCACAATCTCACCGCCCAGGGACGACATGATGAAGCCCTCGCTGAACTAAGGCGGGCGCTCGAGATTGACCCTTTCTCGTCCAGGTTCGCGACAGGTTTGGGATACGCTTTATACCTCGCCCGCCGGTACGACGAGGCAATTGAAGAGTCTCTAAAAACTCCTTTCGAAGTTGATTCAGCCTATCATCAGGTTTATTGGAGACTGGGACTGAGCTATGCGCAGAAGGGGGTGTATTCGGAAGCCTTCTCAATGCTGGAAAAAGCACTAGTGCTTTCTGGAGAGATGCCGCTGGCTAAGGGATCTCTCGCATACGTTCATGCGAAATCGGGCAATCGTGCCGAGGCCTATAGAGTTCTCGACGAGATCAGTCGCTTACCCAAAAACGAAGATGCTCCGTTGATGATGATGGCGGGTACCTACGCGTGTCTCGGAGACAAGGACAAGGCAATCGAGCGGCTGGAAAAGCTTTACGAGGTCCGTGATGCACCGCTAATGCATATTAAGGTTGACCCGATGCTTGACAGTATCCGCTCTGATCCACGATATGAAGAGCTTCTAAGGCGCATTGGGCTTACCCCATAATCAGCGCTGTAATTCTCTACAACATCCATTGATGCTGGTCGTTGTAATAAGCCGCCGACTTATCCGGATAGCGCTGCTTGAATTTCTGGTAACGCTCATGCCAGTAGTTGTATCGCCGATCCGACGATCGCAGCGTGCGGTGCGGGATCGCGCGCAGGTGGTCTTCGATCTTTGTCATTTTTCTTGCGGCGAAGCGCCAATCGTAGTTTCCCAGATCGTAAAGACTGGTTAAGCCATATCCCTTGATACGGCCGGACAGGTCGATGTAAGGCTCAAAGTAACTCCACACGAGTTGCCGCAGATTCCGAAACAGCGGCTTTCGACCGTGAAGCCCGATGTCTCGCGAACGCGCAATCGACCCCCAAAGGCCGTCTTTCTGAAAAACAAAAATCACGTGATCAAGCAGGTCCACCGATTCCAGATCAAGCAGCAGCGGCGGATAGCCGTGCTGTTCCAGGATCACGGCAGCCGCAACGGCGGCCTCTAAACAATGCGCTTCGTTTCGTCTCACCACTTCACGGAAAGAACGCAGCGTGCCGCCCTGCAGTTCCCAGTTGTAAGGCATGAGCGTTAACCAGCGCTGCACTTGCGCGGGCGTGCGGAGTTTTTCGATCAGCCTCCACTCAGCGCTGGTAAACGCGTCTCTTTCCGGCTTTCCTTTCATCGTCTAACCAATACCAGCGTCATTGGCAAAACGCAAAAGTGCGGTCTCTATTGGTAGCGCAAACTGTTAGTTTGCGCGCACTGAATGCCACACCATCGCAAACTAACAGTTTGCGTTACAGCCTACGCAACCGGCGTCGGGCCAGCTTGCTTAGAAAGGCCCTGATGATGTAAGAGATTAGAACCACAGCACATCATCACGCGCGAATCTTTATCGCTAATAGTTTCGGTATTCATTGGAGACATTATGAGTTCTACTCGTACCCTGAAAACAGATGAAAACAGCGAACCAGCCGGCATTCAAAGAGACACTTCAGCCCCGCTAAGCAAGAACACCCATTTGCTGAATTGGGTCGAGAAGATGGCCGCCCTCACTAAGCCGGCGGCGATTCATTGGGTCGATGGCTCAGCCGAAGAGGATGAGGCGCTGAAAGCTCAAATGGTCGCGAGCGGCACTTTCGTCAAACTTAACGAGGAACTTTGGCCCGGTTGTTACTACGCCCGTTCGGACGCCAGCGATGTGGCGCGCGTCGAAGATCGCACCTTCATCTGTTCACTCTCCAAGGATGCGGCGGGACCGACAAACAACTGGGAAGAGCCGTACCAGATGCGGCGGAAACTGAAAGAACTGTTCGATGGTTCGATGCGCGGCCGCACGATGTACGTGCTGCCCTTTAGCATGGGCCCGATCGGTTCGCCGATGTCGCAAATCGGCGTGCAACTGACAGACTCGCCCTACGTCGTTGTCAACATGCGCATCATGGCGCGTATCGGCCAGCGAGTTTTTGAGGAAATCGACAAAGATCACAAACGCGTGGTCCCGTGCATGCATACGGTGGGCGCGCCGCTCGAACCGGGACAGGAAGACGTGCCCTGGCCCTGCAACAAAGAGAAGTACATCGTTCACTTTCCTGAGATACGCGAGATTTGGTCTTACGGATCCGGCTATGGCGGCAATGCTCTGCTTGGCAAAAAGTGTTTCGCCTTGCGCATCGCTTCCAACATGGCGCGCGACGAAGGTTGGATGGCTGAGCACATGTTGATTGTCGGCGTGGAAGATCCGGAAGGTAAGAAGACTTATGTTACCGCCGCCTTTCCCAGCGCCTGTGGCAAAACAAACTTCGCGATGCTAATTCCGCCGAAGGGATTTGAGGGATGGAAAGTCTGGACGGTCGGAGATGACATCGCCTGGATCAAGCCCAACGCCGACGGGCGCTTGCATGCGATTAATCCTGAGGCCGGCTTTTTTGGAGTTGCCCCTGGTACTTCTGCCAAAACCAACCCGAACGCGATGATCGCGTTGGCAAAGAATTCTATTTTCACTAACGTCGCCCTCACGCCTGAAGGCGGCGTCTGGTGGGAAGGCATGACGGACGAGCCGCCGGCGGAATGCCTGGACTGGCAAGGGAACAAGTGGACGCCGCAAATTGGGAAAGAGACGGGAGTCAAGGCGGCCCATCCGAACGCGCGCTTCACTGCGCCCGCTTCGCAATGTCCCACGATTGATCCGGACTGGGAAAATCCGAACGGCGTTCCGATCAGTGCCATCATTTTCGGCGGGCGGCGCGCCACTACAATGCCATTGGTTTATCAGGCCTTTAACTGGAGCGCCGGTGTTTACATTGGCGCCACGATGGGTTCTGAGATGACCGCGGCCGCCGCCGGCACGATCGGCAAAGTCCGCCGCGATCCGATGGCGATGTTGCCCTTTTGCGGATATCACATGGGCGATTATTTCCGGCACTGGATCCGGATGCAGCGATCGCTAACCGACACGCCGCGCATTTTTCACGTGAACTGGTTCCGCAAAGACGCTGAAGGAAACTTCATGTGGCCGGGCTTCGGCGAAAACATGCGCGTGTTGAAATGGATCGTCGATCGGGCGCAAGGGCGGGCGCTGGCGAAGGAGACGCCCATTGGCTGGATGCCGCAGTACGACGACATCCTTTGGGATGGGCTCGATTTTTCGAGAGACACATTCGAAGAGTTGCAAGCCTTCGATCGTGCCGCCTGGCGCGAAGAAGTATTGGGCCACGAGGAACTGTTCTTAACTTTGCACGATCGCCTGCCGCCGGAGACGATTTACGAGCGGGAGCTGTTGATCTGCCGGCTCTGAGTCTTGCGCTATTTGGATCGCGAGGCGGAATTGTAGGGGCGTCCCTCCGGGGGCGCCCCTTTTTGGAGTGCGGTGGCAAGCGCAGCGCGACACCGCTTTGGATTGTCGTGCTCGTCTAGAAGAGACGGGTAAAAAAGGGGGCGCTCGCGGAGGGACGCCCCTACAAATTACCCTGGCGGCCAATTCAACTGTCTGCCACCGAGCACATGAACGTGCAGGTGGAAAACTGATTGTCCCGCTCCGGCTCCGGTATTGATTACAGTGCGATAGCCGCTCTCCGCTAACCCTTCAGCGTTCGCAACTCGGGCGCCTACACGCAACAGGTGTCCCAGCGTTCCTTCATCCTTTTGCGAAGCGTCGTCTAACGATTCCAGGTGCTCACGTGGAATTACCAGCACATGTTTTGGCGCCTGCGGATTGATATCGCGAATCACGATGCAGCGGTCGTCCTGTTGCAGGATTTCGGCAGGAATTTCCCCGGCAATGATTTTGCAAAAAAGACAGTCGGTTTCAGTCATGGCGCTTCAAATCCTAACTTTCAAATAATTATTTATCACGAGGACTCCGGCGCATCCACCAGTGGCGCAGTCACAGAGGGCCGCAGGCGGTGAATCTCAGCGCCTACACTCCGGAGTTTGGTCTCGATCTTTTCGTAGCCCCGATCGATGTGATAGACGCGGTCGATCGTCGTCTCCCCTTCAGCAACCAATCCTGCCAGAACCAGCGACGCCGAAGCGCGTAAGTCTGACGCTTGTACGCGCGCGCCCGTCAACCTGTTCGGTCCATCGACGATGGCCGTATGACCGTCGATCTGAATCCTCGCGCCCATGCGCTGCATCTCTGAGGCATGCATGAAACGGTTTTCGAAGATCGTTTCCATGATCACACTGCGGCCGGTTGCCTGGGTCATCAGGGCCATGTATTGCGCCTGCATGTCGGTGGGAAAACGCGGGTAGGGCTCCGTAGTAATGTCCAGCGACTTCAGCTCGCCGCTGCCGCAACGCACATGCAGCGTGCTCTGGTTCAACTCTTCAATCTCAACTCCCACTTCGCGCAGCCGGGAAATCACGATCGCTGAATGTTCGGGACAGCAGTCCTTCAATTCCAGTTCCCCTCTGGTAATCGCCGCCGCGACCATGAACGTGCCGGTCTCAATCCGATCGGGAATTATCGTGTGTTCCGCCCCGCCCAACTGTTCGACCCCTTCGATTTGGATTTCGCCGCTACCGGCGCCGCGCACGCGCGCGCCCATTTTGTTCAGCAGTTCAGCCAGGTCCTTAATCTCAGGTTCGCGGGCGGCGTTACTCAAAGTGGTCTTGCCGCGCGCGAGCGCTGCGGCCATCATCAGATTTTCGGTACCGGTAACCGTGACCTTATCAAACTGAATATTGCCGCCGATTAGCCTGCCGCCTTTTGGCGCGCGGGCCACTACGTCGCCTGCCTCCAGACGTACTTCGGCGCCCAGATGTTTGAACGCTTCCAGATGCAGATCGATTGGACGGGTGCCGATGGCGCAACCACCAGGCAGAGACACTTTGGCTTTGCCAAACCGGGCCAGCAAAGGACCGAGCGCCAGCACCGAAGCGCGCATCGTCTTCACCAGTTCATACGGAGCTTCGAACAACTCGATCTGCGCGGCGGTGATCTTGTGCGTGCGCAACTCCGGCGTCAGCACCGTGGCGCCGAGATCTTCCAGCAACCGGCGTTGCGTAATGATGTCGCGGACGTATGGCAGGTTATGCAGCATCACCGTTTCGGAAGTCAGCAAGGCTGCGGCCATGCAGGGCAACGCCGAATTCTTTGCGCCGCTAATCGAGATGCGTCCGCGCAATGCCTGGCCGCCGATGATGCGAAACCGATCCATGTGGTGAGAGATTAAATTAAAAAGCGAGAAAGAGAAACGCCGGAGCATGACCACGCCTATTTGGAGTGCGCCGGCAGAGCGAAGCGGCGACGGCGCTTTGGATTTCGAAAATGACGCCCAGCGGACTCAATCCAAAGCGGTATCGCGCTGCGCTTGCCGCCGCACTCCAAATTTTTTGCGTAATTCGACAGTACGTGGAATCCCTTGAAGGTCAGGGTGAATATTCAATAAATCCCACACCTGTGTATCGATCAGTTCTTTCACGGCCTCGCTCTGATCGAAGCCAATCTCGAAGAGAAAATAACCACCATCAACTAAGACACCAGGCGCCTGTTCCAGTAACCGACGAATGCTCTCTAACCCATCCGGGCCACCAGCCAAAGCAAGTGGCGGTTCATGATCGCGCACTTCGCGTTGCAAGTGCTGCATGTCGGCTTCTGCGATGTACGGGGGATTGGAAACAATCATGGTGAATGGAGGCATTGGCCCCAACGCTGCAAAAGCATCCGCCGCCACAAAGTGGATGCGATCGCCAACCCCATGACGAACGGCATTTCTGGATGCAACGCGAAGGGCTGCCGGCGAGATATCAATTCCTATCGCCCTGGCGCCGCGGATTTCATGTAGCAATGAAATGGCGATGCAACCTGAGCCGGTACCCACGTCGCAAATCAAAGGCGAGCCGTCCTTTTTTGATAAGAGACCCAGCGAAGTCTCGACAAGCAACTCAGTTTCCGGTCGTGGAATCAACACGTCCTTGTTTACTTCGAACTCGAGTTCATAGAACGCTTGTTTACCGGTGATGTATTGCAATGGCTCTCCGGCGGCGCGCCGGCGCACAAAGTCATTGAACCTGACAACGTTTTCGTGGGAAAGAAGATCTTCGCGATGCGTGATGAGGAACGTAGTGTCGCAGACGAGGACACTTGCTAACAGCAATCCCGCTTCGCGCCGCGGCGCGTCTACGCCTGCCATGCGCAATGACTCCGCGCCATCGAGCAGCGCCTGCGCTATCGATTGGTCCATGCGCTCAGCATAGCGCGAAAGTTCAAACGCTTGCCAATTACGCTTCATTAACCCGGAGCGGCATGCAATTCGCAGGCAGTTTGGATTTGAATGTTGAGCGATTTGCCCTCGAACGGTTTCTATATTTGCCCTCGAACGGTTTCTATATTAGGCTTCGGGGCACACAGGCAAGAATCATCAGGGAATTGGCGCGGTAGACACTATGCGCCGGTTTTCTTTCAAGCGGGCACTGTATGCAAAAGATTCAGAACCTGCGTTTTGGAATCCACGATTATTACGAGCAAACAAGGGAGGCAAGAACATGACAGAAGCAACCGTAACGGAACGTGAACGCCAGCAGGATCCAGTGGATGATCGCGGAACGAATCAAAGCGAAGGGCGCGCTTTGTTGAGGAAGCTTCGCGATACCGGGTTTGACGCCAGCGACGAGCAACTTGCCGTCGTTTTGGGCCGGCCCGTTGAAGAAGTGCAGGGTTGGACGGGCGGCGCTGAGCCGGTGGATGATGACGTAATCATGAAAGCGCGCGGCATCGCCGAACAGCGCGGGCTGGAAATCGAATAAAACGTAGTGAACGACGCACTCAAGAAAGCGGCCAGTGAATTAGCCGACTCGTACGCCGAGGACGGCATCAAGATTCATCACCTTGATCGCCAGCCCTTGCCTTCGCACGCGGAAATCATTCGCGTCCTGGTGACGATTAACGAGTTGTTGTTCCCAGGCTACATCGGCGCCCAGGGTCTCGCCGGTTCCAACTTGCGCACGCATGTTGAAGCGCGCATGAGCTGGTTGTACGAGACCCTCACGGAACAGATCAGCCGCGCCATCAGCCATGGCGCGAAGATCGAGGAAGCATGTACCGTCACTGATCGAGATGCGAACGACTGCGCCACTGCGCTGCTGGCAAAGTTGCCGGCAACTCGCCAACTTATAGCCGGCGATGTACAGGCCGCCTACGATGGCGATCCGGCGGCCAATTGCCTGGACGAGATCATTTTCAGTTATCCCAGTATCTATGCGTTGATGGTTTATCGCGTGGCGCATGAGCTTTATCAGATGGAGGTGCCGTTGATTCCGCGCATCATGACGGAACACGCGCATCATCGCACCGGGATCGACATTCATCCGGGCACCCGCATCGGTTCGCGCTTCTTTATCGATCACGGAACCGGCGTCGTGATCGGCGGCACCGCGGTGATCGGAAACAACGTCAAAATCTTTCAGGGTGTAACCCTCGGTGCTTTTTCTTTCGACAAAGAAGAGGATGGCGGCCAGCTCATACGCAACACGAAACGGCATCCGACGATCGAAGACGATGTTGTGATTTATGCCGGCGCGACGATTCTTGGCGGCGAAACGGTAATCGGACGCGGCAGCGTCATCGGCGGCAACGTGTGGTTAACCCACAGCGTGCCCGCGGGAACGCGCGTGTTGCAGGATTCACCGAATCTGCGCATCATCCCCGCGGATGAAGTTGCGTCTTGAAGTGGCACCGACTTCGGTCTGTGATTTTAATCGCGAAAGTGGAATCACAGACTGAAGTCTGTGCCACGTAGTTCGCGGAAGACCGCGACGATTGAAAGTTTAATTGCAGTAGAACGGAAAACGAGTCTTTCGTTCCTCCCGTAGCTACAACGGAACCCCCACGCCATTCGGTTTGGGGGTTCCGCTGTTAAAGGGGAGGAGTTTAACGAGGTTTATACCAGGAAGGTGACCCTGCGAAATGGGAACACTCTCTAAAAGCATTCTGCTTTTTATTCTGAACTGGCTGGACGCGCAACTTACACTCGTATGGGTGCGTTCTAACCTTGCTACCGAGGGCAACGGCTTGATGGCGCGGCTCTTAAACTTTGGCGACAACCCGTTTCTATTTGCGAAGCTTGCGATTGGCGCCTTCGCGGCGTACATCCTTTATCGTTATTCGCATCTCACCCTCGCGCGACGCGGGATGCAGGTGGTGCTGGGAATCTACTTCGCATTAATGTTCGTGCACGCGGCTACCGGGCTCTCCGCGCTGGGCTGGCATGGCCCGGAAACGATGATTGGTTATGTGGCAAGTATTCCCCAGGCGTTCGCTTCTCTCTTTTCCTAGTTTTTTGAGACCTCAAACTGTCAGCCGTCCGGCTGAGTTTAGCCCGTAAAAAAGAAACCCACGCAGGCCCAGGTGCGTTTTAGTGCGTAGGACAGACATTCCTGTCTGTCCGTCTTTCCATGAGGTCACTTTTGGGAAGGCGCGGGACAGGCAGGAATGCCTGTCCTACTGACCGCGCAACCGCTTTGTCAGTTCGCGGCATCTGAATACATATCAACCATGGTAATTAAACAAAGGATTAGGAAAAGTTATGTATAGAATTTCAGCCCGAAATATCCTGCTGATCTCCGTTTTATCGGGACTGTTTGCCGCCCTTGGCGTCCTGGCGTTTGACCGTATGGCCAGCCAGTGGCAACCGAACAGCGCTGCCTTTACGGAAGCTCAGCCGGCCAACATTAGCGATCCGTCGTTGGCAACCGACGAACAGAACAATATCGAAGTTTACAAGGCGATGGCGCCCGGGGTAGTGAACATTACCTCAACGGCCTACGTCCGTGACTTCTTCGGAATGGTCGAACCATCCGAAGGATCGGGCTCAGGTTCCGTTATCGACGCGCAGGGGAATATCCTGACCAATTATCACGTCGTGGAACGGGCCCAGAAACTCACGGTGAGTTTTGGCGGGGGCCGGAATTATCCTGCCACGGTGGTAGGTGGTGATCCGGACACGGACCTGGCGGTAATCAGGTTAACCACTCCGCCGAAAGAACCGTTGACGATCGTGCCGTTTGGTGATTCGGACAAACTGACAGTCGGGCAGAAGGTGCTGGCCATTGGCAATCCTTTCGGCTTGGACCGCACGTTGACCACAGGTGTCATCAGCGGCTTGCAGCGACCGTTACGAGCGCGCAACGACCGGCCGATTGAGGGCGCCATTCAAACCGACGCGTCAATCAACCCCGGTAATTCAGGTGGGCCATTGCTCGATTCGCATGGCCGCATGATTGGCATCAACTCCCAAATACTTTCGCCCTCGGGAGCGTCTGCGGGCGTGGGTTTTGCAGTTCCCGTCAATATTGCAAAACGGATTGTGCCGCAGCTCGTGCAAAACGGGGCAGTGCGCCGGCCCAAACTGGGAATTGATCCTCGTAATGTCGCCAGTCTCAGTGCCCAGGCTCAATTGCCGGTGTCCGAAGGGGTCTTGATCCTCTCAGTGCAACCCGGCGGAGCGGCAGCCAACGCGGGCCTGCGGGGTCTGACCCAAACGGAGAACGGTGACGTCGAAATTGGCGATATCATTGTGGGGATCGACGGTGCGAACGTCAGCAACAACGACGATTTATATCGCACGCTCGATAAACACCAAGTCGGGGACACCGTAAACGTGAACATTATCCGCAATGGTCGGCGGACGTCCGTTCCGGTGCGCCTGGTGGAACCGCCGCCGACTCGTGGCGTTCGCAGGTAGTTGTCGGCGGAACGTAAACCAGTCGAACATCGCGCTCGAGCCGAGGGTTTAGCAAAGGTGGATTAGCTTGACGGCTAATTCACCTTTTCTTTTTGCGTGTTAATTCATCGCTGCCGCGGCTCGATCATTAAGCAAGCGCCAAAATGCGCTGAACATCCTAACTAAGCTCCGCTTGGACTTTTCCTTCGCCTGTAATAAAGTCAGCACCATTCAATCAACGAAGACGAGCCGCATGCGCGTAGCAGTTGGAAACCGGGTTTCCGCGAACTGCGCTTTTGGCCCAGCGGCCTAACTTGCGACGAGTCTGTTTAGGAGATCAGTCCGCACCGCCCTTATGAAAACATCACTAAGCGAAGAGACGATCACAAAGCTAACCGCGCCGCTACAAGCCGCGAATAATGCGATGTCGGCTAAGTATCCCGGAGAAAGCGGCCGCCGCCAACCGGTACATACCGTCTATGGCGGCGCCCATCTCTTTCGTTCCGATTCGGCGCAGAGATTGGGCAACGTGGCGCGCCGCTCGCTCCAGGAGTACGGTCCGGACTTCGTTACCTTCGCTCAGGCGATCGGGTTACCCGGCGCTGCCACCTTGCCGCAGTCGGAAGGGGAAATCGCCCGCCTGGCTAAGACGTTTGCGGAGAACGCCGACACGCAACGGCAGGCGGACAAGCCGGCCTGGATGGCCCAGACAATATACGGTCGGGTGCAGGAGAAACTGCAGCGCGAGCCGGTCGAAGATTTTCGCATCGACTTCGAAGATGGTTACGGTAATCGTCCCGATGCGGAAGAAGACGGTCACGCCGAATCTGCGGCGATCGAAGTGGCCGCCGGAATGGGCGCCGGAACCCTCCCGCCCTTTATCGGCATTCGCATCAAACCCTTCACTGAAGAACTGCGCCGGCGCAGCATGCGCACGCTCGATATCTTCTTATCGACGGTGCTCGATAAGAGCGGCAACAAACTGCCGTCCAACTTCGTGGTGACCCTGCCAAAAATTACGGTTCCAGAGCAATGCGCGGCACTTGCTGATCTGTTTGCAAGCCTGGAGGCGAAAACCGGTCTGGCGTCTGGCTCTTTGCAGATGGAAATGATGATCGAAACGACGCAATCGATCATCAACGACGAAGGTCGCATTAACCTGCCTTTGCTTTTGCAGGCGGCGCGTGGCCGTTGCGTGGCCGCTCATTTCGGAACCTACGATTACACCGCGAGTTGCAATATCACCGCCGCGCACCAGCACATGATGCACGAGGCCTGCGACTTCGCCCGTCACATGATGCAAGTGTCATTCGCCGGCACCGGCATATGGTTGTCCGACGGCGCGACCAACATCATGCCCGTGGCGCCGCATCGCGCGGACAAGGATGGTCCATCGCTAACTCCGCAACAGCTCGAAGAAAATCAGGTCGTGGTCCATCGCGCCTGGAAGTTACATTACGATCACATTCAGCATTCGCTTACCAACGCGTACTACCAGGGATGGGACCTTCATCCCGCCCAGTTTCCTACGCGTTATGCTGCTGTCTATGCGTTTTTCCTTGACGGTCTGGCGGCGGCTTCGGAACGGCTTAGCAATTTTGTCGAGAAGGCCGCAAAGGCCACGCTCGTGGGCGATGTATTTGATGATGCCGCGACGGGCCAGGGACTACTGAACTATTTTCTGCGCGCTACCAACTGCGGCGCTATTACGGAAGATGAAGCACTGCGACTTTCGAGTTTGACACCGGACGAGCTGCGGTCCGGTTCATTCGTTAAGATTCTGAAGAACCGGCAGAAATTGTAGGGGCGGCACTCCGTGGCCGCTCCCTTTTCCGAGGCGCGATCAGTTTCGGATTCGCAGGAAATGGGGCGGCCACGGAGTGCCGCCCCCACAACCGACGCACCTGAGGTGCACTCAAGGGAATCACGATGAAATTATTGAAACAGTTCTTCGCGCTCGCTCTGATCTCGTTCTTTTTGACTTCAATGCCAATTGCTCAAACACGAAAGCCGCGCCGGCTGCCGCCCAACGCGGAGCAGGTCCCGCCCGGTTCGGTCGTGGCGCTGCGGGCCAAAATCGCGCGCTTTGCGCCGACGGTGTTGACTGCCAACACTGCGAACCTTTCGGCCAACGATCGCCGCGCTTTAGCCAAGATCATCGCCGCCGCAAAGTACCTGGATCCGCTTTTTCGTCGTCAGGTTTGGAGCGGCAACGAAGCCCTGATGCAAAAGCTGGAGCACTACAAGGATCCGGCATGGGTGCATTACTTCCGCATCAACTCCGGCCCGTGGTCGCGTTTGGATCACAACGAACCATTCGTGGCAGACGTGCCGCAGGAGAAACCGCCCGGCGCCAATTATTATCCCGAGGACATGACCAAAGACGAATTCAACGCCTGGGTCGCGGCGCTGCCGGAAAAAGAAAAAGAAAAGGCGACTGGCTTTTTCTATGTGATTCGTCGAGACGCAAACGGCAAACTGAAAACGGTTGGCTACAGCGACGAGTATCGCGACTTCCTCGAGCCGGCGGCGAAGTTGCTGCGCGAAGCCGCAGCGCTGACGAGCAATAAGACGCTTAAGAATTTTCTAAAACTGCGCGCCGACGCATTCGCCTCTGACAATTACTATGCGAGCGATGTCGCCTGGATGGAATTGGATGCGCCGATCGAAGTTACGATTGGTCCATACGAGACTTACGAAGACGAGCTGTTCGGCTACAAGGCTGCGTTCGAGGCTTACGTTACCCTTCGTGACCAGGCCGAAAGTGCAAAACTGAAAAAGTTCAGCCAGTATCTACAGGAACTGGAAAATAACCTGCCGATGGATCCGCAGTATCGCAATCCCCAACTCGGCGCCGCGTCCCCGATCACTGTGGTGAACGAAGTCTTCAGTTCCGGCGAAGGCAACAGCGGTGTGCAAACCGCGGCGTACAATCTTCCCAACGACGAACGCGTAGTGAAAGCAAAAGGCACCAAGAAGGTGATGCTGAAGAATGTTCAGGAAGCGAAGTTTCAGAAGACGCTGATCCCGATATCGAAAGTCGTCCTGGCCCGATCACAACAGTCGGCACTGGATTTCGAAACCTTCTTCACGCACATCCTGACCCACGAGTTGATGCATGGCATTGGCCCACACAACGTCACTATCAACGGCCAGCCAACGACCGTGCGCAAACAACTCAAAGAACTCTATTCGCCGATTGAGGAAGCCAAGGCGGACATCACCGGGCTTTGGGCGCTGCAGTACTTGATCGACAAGGGCGTAGTTCCGAAAAGCATGGAGAGGACGCTGTACGTCACTTATCTTGCCAGCGCGTTCCGGTCCGTGCGCTTTGGCGTCAACGAAGCACACGGCAGGGGCATGGCGCTGCAGTTCAATTACCTCGTCGATGAAGGCGCCATCAGGTATAACGAACGCAACCGAACATTCAGTGTGGACGAAGCACGGATCAAGGAGGCGGTACGAAAACTAACTCACGACTTGCTGACGGTCGAAGCGGAAGGATCGTATGACGGGGCGAAGGCCATGCTGGACAAATACGGGATACTCCGCGCCCCGATGAAGAGTGCACTCGATCGATTGGATAAAGTGCCGACTGACATCGAGCCGATTTTCCCACTAGCAAAGTAGGACAGGCATTCCTGCCTGTCCTTGTTAGCAAGAGCTTACGCGGAGCGGGGCAGTAGCCCGACCGTCAGGGAGGGGCTCCGGTTGAGTGCATGCGAGCTGGAGCCCTCCCTCACGGTCGGGCTACTGCCCCGTTGATTGCTTGGAGCAAAATGCGCCGGCAAAGCCTGGCAGCGACGCTTGAGTTGTTGGGTAAGAAATAAGGGACAGAGAGGAATGTCTGTCCTACTACGCTCGCCGGATGAACTTCGCGGCGCCCCAACCCAACAGAATTAAAACGGCGAGGATGGCCCAGTTGTAACGTTCACCATAACTCACGCCGGGATAGTGGTTGCTGATCATGATGAAGACGACCGGCACCACGATGAAAGTATTTTGTTTGGAACGAAGTTTCGCCTGGGCCGACAGCGCATCGTCGGGCTTGCGCCCTTCTTTGATCGCGGCAATCATTTTCTTCTGCGCCGGCAGGATTCGCATCCAAACATTCGCCGCCATGATCGTGCCGAACATTGCGCCCATGTGGATGTAAGCGGCGCGCCCGCTGAACACGCGGGTCAGTCCATAAGCCGTGGCGACGATCATCACGTAGGCAATCACTGCAAATAGTTTCTCGTTTCTCCCCAGCGGCGAAATCATCATCAGGTCATAGATCAGCCAGCCGCCGATTAACACGCCTATCCCCAAGGCGATCGCCGCCCCGACACTGATGTTGCTGACGTCCTGATCGACCAAAGCCCCGCCGCCCAAATAAAAGAGCAGGATCAGCAAAGCCATTCCGCTTAGCCAGGTCGTGCCCGCTTCCCAGCGAAACCAATGCAGCGTGCGCGACATGATGTCGGGCATCTTGCGTTTTTCGACTACGTAGAAGCCGCCGCTATGGACCATCCAAATCTGCGCGGTCTCGCCGGTAGCTATCGCTGCCTTTTCTTCTTCAGTCAGCCGCGCGTCCAGCCAGGTGAAGTAGTAGGTAGTCCCTACCCACATGATGCCCGCGAAAACATGGATCCAGCGCAGGATCAGATTCAGCCATTCATTGATTGTAGGATCGATCATAACAGTGGCACAGACTTCAGTCTGTGATCTTCTGTAATGCAAACTGTTAGTTTGCGGGTTGGTTCCCGAAGCCGAAAACAAGACGCAAACTAACGGTTTGCGTTACATCACCGACTAAGTCTGTGCCACCTAGCTACCGCGGTAAGTTGAATATCCGTACGGGCTCAGCAATAGCGGCACGTGATAGTGCTGCGTGGGATCTTCCAAATGGAAAACTACGATTACCTGCGGATAGAACGCCGGCGCGCCAAGATCGGAAAAATAAGTTTCAGTATCGAAGACCAGACGATAAGTGCCCGCCTCGATCGGTTGCTCCAAAAGGAAGAACGGCTTCACGCGTCCGTCTTCGTCGGTCCATGCGTGGCTGAGCTCGATCCAGCTTTCGTCCGAGTTTTGCATCTCGAGGGCGACCGCAACCGCGTTGGCCGGACGGCCGCGCGCTATGTCCAGGATATGTGTTGATATGCTGCTCATTGATTCAAAAGTTTTAGCAATCGGAGTTCGGTAATCTTCGCCTGCTCGGCGGCGGCGATGGGCAATTCGGTTTCCGGCGAATTCTTCAGTCGCTCTTGCAGCAGCGATAGAATCTCCCCGGAACTCTTACCTGTAGCGCAGACGATGAAAATGTAACCGAATTGCCGCTCATAGTCACGGTTTGCTTGTGCAAGTGTCTGGAGTGTATCCGCCGCAGCCACGCTGGCCTGCGACTGTTCCTGCTCCGACCACGCGCGCGCCTCACTCGACTGCGCCGCCGCGGCTTGCCTCTCTCCAATCTTTGGGTGGTGACTGAACGCCTCCAGCCAATCAGCGCCGTCCAGCGACCACCAAATGGAATGCGCGTTGGCGAGCAGGTCGCTGATGTCCGCGAAGGGACGTCGTTGCGACATCTGCCGGGCCCACTTTTGCGAGCCGCAGCATTTCAGAAACTCAGCCTCCGCCTGAGAGGCGGGGACGGTGTTCAGTTGGTTCAGCGCCGTCGTCATATCAGTAGGGGCGTCCCTCTGTGGGCGCCCCCTTCATCAAGCGACAAGTTCGACATTAGTTCGATATGTACAAAGGGGGCGGCCACGGAGTGTCGCCCCTACAGCTCAGACTCGCTCCAGCACGACCTGCGCGATCGCGTGTTCTGACGTGTGCGACATCGACAAATGCGCGGCAGTCGCGCCCGATTGCTCGTAGAGTTCCAGTGCTCGGCCATGCAGCAGTAATAGCGGCGCGCCCGATTCCTTTGCCGAGACTTCAACGTCCTGCCACCCAATCCCACCGCTCCAACCAGTCTGGAGCGCCTTCAGCGCCGCTTCTTTTGCAGCGAAACGCGCTGCATAATGTTGCGCAGCAACCGCACCGCGCCCGTCGCAGTATCTGCGTTCGGCGTCAGTGAACACACGTTCAGCAAAACGCGGCGTGCGCGACAACACTTCCTGTACGCGCCCGACTTCGATGATGTCTATGCCAATTGAAACAATCACAGCGGATGAATCAGCGCGGCAGCCAGACGCCGCAATTGTTGGCTCGAGTTTTTACTGGCGCGAGCGTGACGGCGTGCGCGCTCTGGTTTGCGAACCTCTGGAACAGGCAGGCTTCGCCAACGCTTTCTCCACGCGGCTTGGCGGAGTCAGCCCTATGCTGGAGCATTCACTCAATCTCGCCGGCTTTAACGAAGACACCGCCACGAATATTCATGAAAACCGCCGGCGTTTTCTAAAACTTCTCGACGGCGATTGGTTCCTGACCTCATGCTGGCAAGTGCACAGTTCTGCCGTGCGCATTGTTAGAAATACTGAAGACGCGCGCAACGATACCGAAAATTGTGATGCGCTGACAACTCAAATGGCGGGAATCCTGCTGGGTGTGAAGACCGCGGACTGTGTTCCGCTGCTGGTGGGCGACACGCGGACCGGCGCCGTCGCGGGAATTCATGCGGGATGGCGCGGTACAGTTGCAGGCATTGTCATGTACACGCTCGCTTCGATGAAGGAAGAATTCGGCAGCCGTCCGGAAGATTTACTGGTAGCGATTGGACCGGCCGCTAATGGTTGCTGTTATGAAGTTGGCAGCGAAGTGATCGATGCCTTCCGCGCCAGTTTCCCCCGAATGGAGCATCTGCTAACACAGACACGTGAGGGTCATGCGTTAATCGATTTGCAAAAGGCGAACCAGGAAGTGTTGGCAACCGCCGGGGTTCCCGCGGAGCGAATTCACATCGCGCCGTTCTGTACGATGGATCGCGGCGATCTCTTTTTTTCGTACCGGCGTGAGAAAGCCGTCCACGGGCGAGTGGGACGCTTGCTGGCGGTGATTGGCCGTAGGACAGGCATTCCTGCCTGTCCCGCTTAACAAAACACAAGTCGAAAAAAATAAAGGACAGACAGGAATGTCTGTCCTGCTTTCTCAGTAAATCCGGAAACCGTATTCCATCCGAATGTACTGCGAAACCTTTTGATCGTCCTTGAGCGCCGGCTCAAACTCAGTAGCCTGCGCGGCCCTGACCGCACTGTCATTCAACCCGTCCGGCAAGCCCTTGATTACCACAATGTCCGTCACCTGACCGGAGGCGCGTAGAACCATTCCTACGATAATGCGTCCGGAAGTCCCGTTACGGCGGGCTTGTTCGGTATATTGAGGCTGGACCTTGCGAATTACTTTAGCCTTCACCGTTACTTCATTCGGTTGGTAGATTTTTTCCTGCGTCTGCCCTTCATCTTTTGCGAGCGCCGGCACGGATACGACGGCCAGGCAAAATGAAAGCGCGAGCGCAAGCGACAACAAGTACTTCATGACAAACTCCCCCCTGCCGATTGCGGAATGCGGAATGCGGAATGCGGATTTGGATAGTAATCCGCGAGTCGTCTTCTAATCCGTATTCCGCAATCCGAAATCCGCATTCCGCATTCCGCATTCTTCTAACGGCGACCGCCGAAAATGTTTCCGTTAATCCGTTTGACGCTATCGTTAGCGCCGACTACACCAATGGGCATCGAGACCTTGCGCGTCTCCGGTGGAAAACAAACCTCATCGTTGCAACTCTGGTACCGCACCGTGGCACGCAATTCCGTCATTCCCGGTTGAAAGTTTGCCGGCAAAGTAACTGTGAATCGCATGACCGCCCGCCCTTCGAACAGCGCCAGCGGTTCGTTATTCGAAGCCTTCAAACGTCGCACAGTGGCGCGCGGATACGAAACCGCGCTGACCCTTACACCGCTCGGAGCATCAATTTTTACGATCGTTGGAATCGCATATTTACCCAGCGGACGATTTGAATTCACGTGATAACCGCCGGGTATATCCAGGACGATGGCAGCCTGGACGGCGCGACCGCGTTGCGCTTTATCAGAAGAAAAGAAACCGCTCACACCGATGTTCGGCTCAGGGGTATAGGCGCGAACCGCCTTGCCCGGCACCGACACAGTCAGAAGCAATGCGGTCAGCGCGATCAAAATCGCGCCGCAAAAAAGTGCCCGTCGTCTAATCATATTTGCTATCACTCCGAATCTGGGACGGCAGGATTGCTTGTCCAACCAATACTGAAAAGAGATGCCACTTCACGGTGCCGCGTTGGACGAACTTATCGACGTCGCCTCATTTTCGGACCCGCGGGCCGCCAGTTGTCCACAAGCGGCATAGATGTCGCGCCCGCGCGGGCGGCGCACAAAAGCCGGGATCCCTTTCGCCTCCAGGATGGCCTGAAATCTTTCGACCGCCACGGCCGTGGATGGCAAGTACGGCAGCGGGGCCGCCGGATTATGCGGAATCAAATTAACTTTCGCCCGCAGTTGATGGCGGTTCAAAAGCTTCGCCAACTGGCGGGCGTGCTCCTCTGAGTCATTCACGCCATCGAGCATGACGTACTCAAAGGTAAATCGTTCGCCCGGCTTCAACGATTTCTCGAACTCCTGGCAAGCCGCAAGCAATTCCTGAAGCGGCCACTTCTTATTGATCGGCATTAACTGATCCCGCAGCTCATCAGTGGGAGCCGCGAGGGACACCGCGAGGTGCGGCCGATCGGGAATGGTCGCCAGTTCACGTATCCGGGGAACGATACCGGCGGTGGAAACAGTAACGCGACCCGGCACGATATGCATTCCCGCGGGATCCGCCATTACTCGCAGCGCTTTCATCAAAGATTCGAAGGCGAGAAACGGTTCGCCCGCTCCCATTGCCACCAGATTGGTTCCGTGCGGGGTTTCCGCGGCCGCGCCGTATGCGTCATTCAACGCAATTACGACTTGCTCAACAATCTCTCCGGCGGTCAGACTTCGCAATAGCCCGAGCTGCGCGGTCAAACAGAAGCTGCATTGCAAAGGACAGCCGGACTGCGACGAAAAGCAAATTGTGTCGCGGCGCTCCTCCGGGATGAAGACCGTTTCCACCGGCAATCCGTCATGGGTCTTTAGCAAGTAGCGTCGCGTGCCATCGTCGGAAACGTAACGCGACTCGAGCGTCAGTGTTGACGTGGTGGCGCGCTTGCCTAACTCGGCGCGCAGCTCTTTTGGCAGTTCCGTGATGTCGTTAAAGGATTGCAAGCGGCGGCTGTGCAGCGCGGCAAAGATCTGCCGGGCGCGATACGCGGGTTCCCCGAGTTCCTGCAAAAAAGACGTCAGCTCCGCTTGCGACAATCCTAATAAATGTATCTGGTCCACGAGCTCTTTATTCTATCACTGCGACTTCGGCTTGGCAGGTTGTCAAGATTAACCAACAAAAAGGCTGGCGCGGGCCAACCTTTTCGAAAGAACGGGACAGGCAGGAATGCCTGTCCTACTTAGCGCACGACGGTAAACTTTGCCGACGGCGTCAAGGTCTGTCCGGTAACGCGATCACGTATCCGGACCACCACTTCGTATTCACCGGGCGCAAGTTTGCTGCTGTCGAGCAGTCGCGACAGTGTTAACCGCGGCCCTGCATCGCTGTTGCCCCGCCAGTCTTCCACCTGTTTGCCGACCTCTCTGCTGTCCTGCAGCAGCGCGTACTCAACGTCTACCGATGGGCGCAAAGTCGTTTGATCGATTCCCGCGTTATAGATTTGCAGGTAGATCCCCACCGTTGCACCCTGACGATAAGTGGCGCTCAGGTTGGGAATGACTTTCTTGTCGCCGATGATGAACTGATGTGACGCCGGTACATCGCCCACGGTCTCCAGCGTCGAAGCCAGGACCAACGAAGACGAAGCAAGTGCGGTCCCGAACTTTGGCACTTCAAAGCCAATGTGCAACGGCGAGGCGGCGCCGGACGTGACGTCGCGCACCAGCAGATCGACTTTGTAGCGGCCGGGAGCGAGGGGAACTGCTTTCTGATAAGCGAGCTTGCGATCTTTGTTGTCGACCAACTCCTCGCGCGTGGCCGTCGCCGAAACCGCATCTTCGAAGTAGAGTGATCGACCCGTGATACTGGTGATGCGGCCCGAAATATTTACCCGCGCGGTTTTCACCCCGCCGATGTCGGGAAACACCAAATCTTTTTTGTCGGCCTGCACCGTGAAGGCCACGATGACCCGGTCGTCAGATTGTTTGAAGTAGCTGATCTGAATGCTTGAATTCAGCGGGTTGTCTTCGATCACCGGCGTATTCATTCCAGTGCCAATGCCGCGAGCGTACTCGGCGCCTGGCGGTGGACTATCCAGGATCCTCCATAAGTCGAGCCATTCAAACGCGGAATCCTGCGCCCGCGATGACAAGGGATTCCCAAAGCCATGTGCGAGCAGAGGGTCCGCGGGAGTTACTTCCTTTTGAAACGGGTTTCTCGCTAAACGATATTCACCGGTGCCCGTGGGATCGACAAACTCCAGGTCCACGCCGCTCCGCCCGGGAATATGCCGGTAGAACCAACGTTCGTATGGATACGTCGTAGTGGCACCGCCGCCTTCATACGAGGCACGATTGTATGAGCCGCCGGAAGGATGGGACTCAACCTCGTCGGGTTTTCCATACTTCAGGTAAATGCGTCCGCGGTCGGTTTTGTATCCCGGCTTGCCGGAGGTGAAATGCTCATTTGCATACGCAACCCGTTCGTAGTATCCCTCGCGATATTCGTTCTCCACCGTATCGGGACTCGGATCGCGGAGCTGCCAGAACGCGTCGATGAAGTTCTCACGTTCGGTATCAGTCTGCAGTTTGTTCCAGGCGTCCAGTTCCTGAGATCCGATGATTGGCCCCACGTCTTCGAGCCACTGCTTAAAAGCCTTGGGCGGCTCGGGCTTTATTTTGCGCGGCTTGGTGGACGGGTCAGATACCGGAAGAGTTTTTTGCGCGAGAGTTGCGCCGGAGGAAATCAGGATTGCAACCATGGCGAATCCGAACAAGAGGCGGAAACTAAACATAAGCCCTCCGGTTTGTAGGACAGGCATTCCTGCCTGTCCTATTCTCTGAAAAGCGTCATTTCTGAAGATGGAAGGACCGGCAGGAACGCCTGTCCTTCACATAACAATCGAAGCCGGCGATTTGAACTACTGCACGACTGTGAACTTCGCCGAGGGCGCGAGTGTCTGGCCTGAGACACGATCGCTGATGCGCACCGCTATCTCATAATCGCCCGGTCCCAGGCGGCTAGTGTCCATCAGGCGGGCGAGGGTTAGTCGCTGGCCGGAGTCACTCAGGCCTTCCCAATTCTCCGGCTCTTTGCCGACTTCCTTGCCGTCTTTCAACAGCGCGTATTCAACATTCACGGCCGGCCGGAGCGTCGTTTGATCGATGCCCGCATTGTAAATCTGCAAATAGATTCCCACCGGTTGGCCGCGGCGATAAATTCCGGAAACATTCGGAATTACTTTGTTCGGGCCAATCGCAAACATCCCCACCGCCGGCTGGTTGCCCAGGCTCTCCAACTTTGCCGCCAGCACCAACGTAGAAGTAGAGAGTTTGGCGGGATCATATTTGGGAACCGTGAAGCCCTGATGGCGCACACCGGTCGCACCCGAGGTGACATCGCGCACAATCACGTCGACCTTATAAGTTCCCGGCGCCAGGGGAACGGCTTTCTGATAAGCCGACTTGCGGTCCTTTGCATCAGTTAGCTCGCTGACGGTTGCCGTGGTAATTACCGGATCTTCAAAAATCCCGGCCCGCCGGCCGGAGACGCCCGTGATCTTGCCGAAGATATTTATTCGCGCTTGTTGCAGGCCGCCGCTATCGGTAAAGCTGAGCTGGTTGTTCTCAGTCTGAATCGTGAACGCGGTAATCACGCGATCATCCGACTGGCGATAGAAATCGACCCGCAGATCAAAGTTCAGCGGATTGTCCTCGATGACCGGCGTGTTAACCGCCGAAGCCAAATCATTGAACTTAATCTGCGGTGCACGGTTCAAATCGGCCAGCAATTGCAAACGCGAGAAGGGACTGTCCTGTTCGCGGTGATAACTGTTTGGATCACTGCCGCCAGCCAATCGGTCCGCTTTAGTCGAAAGTCCGAGCTCTTCGGACAGGGTTAGACCAGCGCCGGGCACATGTAGCAACGCATCTTTCTCATCAGGCGAGCGCGCAATGCGATACTCACCGCTGCCGGTAGGATCGACAAACTCGATCTCCACGCCACTGCCAACGCCGGCGAGATGACGATAGAACCAAATCTCAAAAGGATAAGTTGAAGTAGAGCCGCCGCCGTTATAGGAAGGCCGGTCATAGTGGCCGCCGGACGGATGGGTCTCAAGCTCATCCGGTTTGCCGTACATAATCCAAATGCGGCCACGATCAGTTTTCCAGCCGGGGATTCCGGACGCGAAGTGCTCGTTAGCGTAGGCGATTCGCTCGTAGTATTCCTCGCGATACTCGTTCTCGTCAGTGTCGGGATCGGGATCGCGCCGGCGCCAGAATTCTTCGATGAATTTCTCCCGCTCGTCGTCGGTCTCCAGCTTCTTAAACGCCTTACGCTCGTCATCAGTGATGATGTAGGTGACGTCTTTATCCAACCAATCCTTGTAGGCCCGTTTCACCTCGGGCTTGATCTTGCGCTGCTTGTCCATCGGGTCCTGGCCCTGCTGCTTTTGCGCAAAACCGACCGGCATGGCGAAGCTTACGGCCAACAGAGCGATAGCCAAACGTTCTTTGAAGCGTGGGTACAACATTATGGGAAAGACTCCTTTAAAACTTAACGAGAAGGAAGGCGCTCAGCCAGTTAAATGAAAACGGATTCTAGAGTCCAGAAGGAACAGAGTCAAGATGCGGAAAAACCATAGCAAAGTTGCCCAAACCAGTCGGAAAACTGATGAATTATCAGTCGGCGTAGCGCAAATTTGGGCGACTCCTGCTGGCCATTTCTCAACGGTAAAGCACTCGATCTTTTAAGTAGTCGTCCTTTTCCGGCCAAAAACCCAGGCCACAAAAATTGAAACGACGTAGAGCACCAGCATCGGCGCCGCAAACAGCAACATGTTAGGAACGTCAGCCGTGGGCGAAAATATTGCGGCCACCACCAAAATTACTACCACTGAGGTTCGCCAGATACGCACCAGGTAACCGGCGGAAACCAGGCCAATGCGCGCTAAAACATAGGTGATGGCTGGCATCTGAAAAACTACGCCCATGGCCAGCATGATCAGAATGATGAAGTCAAAATAGTCATCAGCCTTCAACAGCAAACGGAAATCGGGTCCCAGCCCCAAAAGATATTTTGCCGCTGGAGGGAAGATAATTTTGTAGGCAAAAATTGCCCCCACGATGAAAGAGATTGATGACAAAAGGACAAACGGAATCGCGTACCCGCGTTCATGCGGATAGAGCCCGGGTGAAACAAACGCCCAAATCTGCCAGAGCAGGAACGGGATCGAAAGGAAGATGGCGGCATAGAGAGAGACTTTCACATACAGTGAAAATATCCCACCCGCTGTATCTACTATCAACTGGCCATTCGGATCAGGTAGCGAATTTGGCCGCGCGTTAAAATCGAAAGACAGCCTTACGCCTTTGGGTATCACCACATCGCCGGCATAGAGCGGTTCCTCAGTGAAGAGCCCAATCCTTCCCTGAGAGTCTTTGGCAACCCGGGCCATAATGGAAACGCCGGAGGGAACGGTGCTTGAGCCGAATCGTGACGCTTGCCTGAATACGTATTGGCCCACGTCCCCTTCCTTCAACGATCCGTTGGTGAGGATTGCTTCCTGTCCCGTGATGCCCTCGAGGTTAACCGCGTGGCTCTGCGCTTCGGACAGTGCCCTTTGCACAGGCTTGGCCAGGAAGTTGTAAATAGATGGGGCAAAATACCAGCAGACGCCGGCGGCGATTACTACAAAAAGCACGCTCCGAATAATGCGCTTGCGTAACTCGTCCAGATGCTCGAGGAAAGACATCTGCCCGCCGATGTCAGCGTCAGGGTCAGTCGTTGTTCTTCTTTTCAGGAAGGAGGGCATCTAATCAGGAGGCAGTTGGCGAAGGAGCAATTGAAGAAACGATACGGCGGAACTCAGAGCTGTTGCATTCTCGATTCGATCTTTATAGCCAATCCTGTTTTCGCGTCGGTTGCAGAACCGCGTCTCCGCTCTGGTCCACGTTGGCATCTGAGGTACTGGATCCAGTCGGCGCTCCAAGCGTGGGCCGCGTATCGGGCGCTGTATCCTCCGGGAGATCTTCAGCAAATGCCGGCGACGCACTTCCTCGTTGCACCGTTTGCCCTGAAACCGAAGCATCAACTGTGGCGATGGTCGGGGCCGGCATGATCTTCTTATCATCAACGTCAAGCGCCACTTCCTGCGCCCACGTTCGCTTGAAGTCGTCGGAAGCCCGGCGAAATTCCGTCAGACTCTTGCCTACGGTACGGCTCAGTTGCGGCAGCTTCCGCGGACCAAAAAAGATCAGCGCCGCCACCAGTATTACAAGTAACTCGCTGTTTCCGAGTGAATCCAGAATAAAAAGAAACATGGGTTTTGAGCGTGGACTTCCCAGCCGGTTTAACTAATCGGCGTAGATTGTAGCGCGTCCCTGAAGAAAGCAGAAGGCAGCAACCCACGCTTTGAGCAGGTCGGCTGTTCTCCTCTCGCCTTTCTTGACAGACAGCAAATTCGGCGCAAATCTGATTTACCAAAAACATATTCCAGCCCGCAATTAAGAACGAGGATTCGAATGAGCCGAACTAAAGGAAAACCCGTTTCGCCAGCGCTCAGCGCTCCCGCCGTGTCCGAGCCCGGCGCAGGCTCAACCTTGTTGCAGTTGTTTGCAGAAACAGCTGAGGCGGTTTCTGCAACTACGCGAAAGCTTGAGAAGTCGGCAATCCTGGGAGAGTATTTTCGCCAATTGCCGGACGCGGATCTAAACCGCGCCGCGCGTTACCTGGCCGGTCAGCAGTTCGCGATGAGCGACGCGCGCACGACAAATGTGGGTGGCAGTATTCTGGCCAAGGCTTTGAGCGAAGCCACGGGTGTCGCCCTGGAAGATTTGAGCCCGCGCTATGTACGCCTGGGAGATGCGGGAGAAGTTGCGGCAGAGGTGATTGCCGAAACCAAAGGGCCCGACGTTCCGCCTCAGCTTACCCTCACAGAAACGGAATCGTTGTTGGCGGCGCTCAGCGAAACGCGCGGTACGCTGAATAAGCAGAGACTGCTGGTCACAAAACTAAGCCGCGCTACTCCGCTTGAAGCCAAATACCTGATCAAATTGCTAACCGGCGATTTGCGCATTGGGCTGCGCGAAGGCTTGGTTGAAGACGCGCTGGCTCGGGCTTTTGATCAACCTCTTGCGAGCGTGGCGCAGGCTAACATGTTGCTCGGAGACATTGGTGAAACCGCCGTGCGCACCAGAGCGGGCGACCTCACCGACATTTCCATGCGCCTGTTTCATCCATTCAAGTTCATGCTCGCTACTGCCGCGGCTGACTTGTCCGACATTGCCCGAACAATGCCCGAAGAATTCTTCGTCGAAGATAAATTCGACGGCATCCGCGCGCAGGCGCATGTCACCAAAGAACGCGTGGCCATCTATTCACGCACCTTGGATGAGATCACTCATCGGTTTCCCGAACTGGCGGCTCCTCTGCAGCAACTCAAGACCGAGGCCATCATCGACGGCGAAATCGTGCCGGCTCGCAGCGATCTGATTCTGCCGTTCGCGGAATTACAAAAACGACTCGGACGAAAACTTGTCAGCGAGGCTTTGCTGGCTGACACGCCAGTGATCTTCGTTGCCTATGATCTTCTGTACGCTGATAAGCAAGTGCTGCTCGATGAGCCGCTTGAGCGCCGTTTGGCGCTGTTGAAGTCGTTGATTAAGCAGCGCGGCGCCTTGCGTCTGTCCGCCGCCAAACGCTTCGACAACGTCGCGGCCCTCGACGATGAATTTCAGGCCGCCCGCGATCGCGGCAACGAAGGTCTAATGATTAAGCACCCCGGCTCCAGTTATAAGCCGGGCAAGCGCGGTCGGGACTGGCTTAAACTAAAACGGGCTCTCGCCACCCTCGACGTAGTGGTAACGGCGGTCGAGGTTGGCCACGGCAAACGCCGGCATCTGCTGTCCGATTACACGTTCGCGATTAGACGTTCAGAAGAAGATAATGAGTTACTGAACATCGGTAAGGCATATTCCGGATTGACGGACGCGGAATTAGCCGAATTAAGCGAATGGTTTCGGGCCCACACAATCCGCGAATTTGCTCACGGACGGGTGCGAATCGTACAGCCAGAAGTCGTCCTGGAAGTCGCCTTTGACCGCGTGCAGCCTTCGAAGAGACACAAGAGTGGCTATGCCTTGCGCTTCCCACGGATTCTGCGCCTGCGAAGCGATAAAAACGCCTCCGAGATCGACACGCTCGAAACCGTAGAGCGGCTGGCCGCCCTTTAGAATCCCGGTGATGTCTGATTACTAGCTAATGCGCAGTAACCAATCAATTGTTGATTTTGCAGCGACAGAAGCGTAGGATGCCGAGCGGAGTGGCCCCCTCGCCGGGCCTGTCAGGCTGTCGCCGGGATTCAATTCACAAAGCACACAACCGCGACCGTTGCGTCAGCAAATGGCTATGTAATATGCGACGTTGCGCTTAGAAGAGTAAGAATCCCTCGAACAGCAAGCCAACTGTCATAGCGGCGATAGCATCCACGGTGGACATATCAGAGATTGAATTGACACTAGTCAGGCCAGTTGTCCCGGTTGCGGGAGCCGTAGCGGCGCAAGTCTGGCCCTCAACACAAGGAGTAGGCGCCGACGGCGAATGAACATCCCCGGCGAGAACAGAAGAGCTCAGCGCCAGCATGAGGCCGAGCGAAACGCAGAATAATCTAACCTGTTTCATGGGAAACCTCCGAATAGTTAGTGGTTAAAGTGGATGGCTGGTAAACGATGCCTGGGACCAACCCGAACCTAACGAGCGAGACCGCATAATAGTCGCACAGCCCGATGGTTGCAAGCGCCATTGCTAATAGCTAGAAAGGATTCTGTTTCATGCATTTAGAGTCGGCAGTTCTTAACGAATTAGAAAGCCCAGCGATAACGCTCGACGAAAGCGCACGACGGCGCTGCCAACTGGCAGCGAAATTGGTCGCGGCCAGCAACTACGAGGACGCCTGTGAGGCTCTCGGAGACCTCTGGCAGGGCTTGGGCGTTCGACCGAAACTCGATGGACTCAACGAACCTACAAGTGCGGAAGTACTCCTGCGAGCCGGCAATATTTCAGGATGGGTGGGTAGCGTCCAACAGATCGAAGGGGTCCAGGAAGCGGCAAAGAATCTAATCAGCGAGAGTGTCCGAAGTTTTGAAAAGCTCGGTGATACTGAAAAAGTTGCGGAAGCGCAGATCGACTTAGCAACCTGCTATCTACGAGAAGGAGCGTTTGATGAAGCGCGCATCACGCTGCAGGGTGTTCTGGGAAGACTCGAACATTCCCAGTCGGAACAGAGGTTAAGGGCCTTTCTCAATAGTGCGGTGGTCGAAAGTTCGTGCGGCCGACACCAAACAGCACTTCAGATACATTTGCGGGCGGCGCCATTTTTCGAGGTGAACACTAACAGCGGACTCAAAGGAAAGTTTCACAACGAATTCGCCGTAGTTCTCAAAAAGCTGGGCGTGGATCAACATCGCGAGGACTACATCGATCGGGCCCTCGTGGAGTACACCGCTGCGGCCTATCATTGGGAAGAAGCCGGCGATATCCGATTCAGTGCTCTGGTTGAGAACAATATCGGTTCGCTGCTCATCAATATTGGCAAAGTTAAAGATGCTCATAAACATCTGAACCGCGCCAGACAGTTACTGGTCGGTTTACGCGACAAGGTCAACGTCGCCCATGTTGACGACACGCGTGCCCGCGCGTGCCTGGCGGAAGGTCGCAACGCGGAAGCGGAAAAGCTGGCGCGTAGCTGTGTGCGCACTGTGGAAAGTGGTGACCATCAATCGGTGCTCGCTGAGTTTCTTACGACTCATGCCCTGGCCCTGAGCCGCGTGGGAAGGCATCAGCAAGCTGGTGCAACATTTCAACGGGCGATGGAGATTGCGGAAGCATCCGGCCACCAGGAAGGCGCCGGCGAGGCAGCGCTTTGCCTGATCGAAGAGCTGGGAAGTATCGCGCCGCCACGCCTTATTTACGATGCGTATTCGCGTGCGGAAAGTTCTCTCTCCCATTCGCAAAGCACGGCCTTGCAGTCGCGGCTGGGTCGCTGTGCTCGCCGAACGCTGGCACTGAAATTCGAGGCGCCGGCTGACGTTAAAACGACGGGCGAGACGGAAGAATTCAGCGGCTGCTCGCTGGATGAAGAAGTTCTGCGCTATGAAGCCAATCTCATCAAGCAAGCACTGGGAGCTGCGGACGGCAGCGTTACGCGCGCAGCGCGTCTCCTTAAAGTCACCCACCAGGGCCTTGCGTTTATTTTGCAGGGGCGGCAAAAACATCTGTTGGTAGCTCGGACGCCCGTGCGAAAGCGCCGTCGCAGCATCATGCGCGCTCATTGAGCCGCGACCATAAATAAGTACCAGGTCCTTAAGTTCCACCATCAAAAACACCACACCGCTCTCGACGTTGCAGCTCAGCCAGGCAACGCGAGGCGGTGATTCGTGCTCGAAAGTGGGAAACGAACTATAATCGCTAGTGAACCGATAATCCCGTCTCCAAACCAGATCACATGCAAATAAAAAATTGCGCCATCCTTTTCCGACCAGGAACCGCCGTGCTGACTTGCCTCACGGTTTTTGTATTCATCGCTGATGCACAATCAACCCGGCGCCGTCCGCGCCGAAAAGCATCTCCAGCACCGCCCGCTGCGACTGCACCGGTTGCCAAGCCGCCGGCAGGGCCGCCGGCGGATATGATCGCTACCATTAACGGAACTCCCATAACCATGGCCGAGATTGAGCCGGAGGTACGCACCCTTATCAACCAGGATCCGGATCCATATCTGCGCAACTTCTATGAAGACCCGGCTAAGGAAACTGCCGCCGCCCGCCAGCGCGGCTTGGAAGCCCGTATCAATTCCCTTTTGATCGCTACGGAGGCAAAGAAACAAAGGAAGACGGCTGATGAGTTTCGCCAGCTCGAAATCAACAATCGCATTTCATCGCCCACGGAGCAGGAGATAGAGGGAGTGTTTGAAGCAAATCGCGCTGCTTTTGGCACTGCTACTTTGGCCGATGTGCGCCCGCAAATTATCACTTACCTGCGCAGCCAGCGCGCCGAAGAACTGTACGTCATTCTTGCCAATCGCCTGCGTATGACCAACCTGGTAACGAAGGGGGCCGATGTAAACTCCCCGAATCTCGCGCCGGGCACAGTGTTGACGACGGTCGCGGGCACGCCGATCACCGCAGGTTCGCTTGACGAACGGATGAAGGTCTACGTTTACGACTTGCGTTCAAAAATCTATGCAATCCAAAAGCTCGTGCTGGATCGCAAAATAAATGATCAGCTGCTCCTGGCCGAAGCGACCAGGAAAAACATCCGCTCGGATGAACTCGTACGCGCCGAGATAACGGATAAACGCACGCCGCCTACGGAAGCCGAGATCAAACAGTTCTACGACGAAAACCGAGAACGAATTCCCGGCGACCTGCCAAGCGTTCGCGGTCAGATTTCCCAGTTTCTTGAAAGCCAACAACAAGAGAAACTGGAAATCGCGCTGTCAGAACGTTTGCGCCACGGTGCAAACTTTAAAGTTCTACTGCCGGAGCCGCAGCCGCCGGTGCAGATGATTAGCCGCGACGATGATCCTGCGCGCGGCGACAAGAATGCGGCAGTCACGATCATTGAATTCACTGATTTTCAATGTCCGGCATGTGGCGCCGTCTATCCCATCCTCGAAGAAGTGCTGCGTGGTTATGGAAACAGCGTGCACTTTGTTGTGCGCGATTTCCCGCTGGTGATGCATGCCGATTCGCGCAAGGCTGCCGAGGCGGCAAATGCTGCGCATGCCCAGGGAAAGTTTTTTGACTACGTTGCGTTGCTCTTCAAGAACCAGAAAGCGCTGGACACTGAGTCGCTGAAAAAATATGCCGGCGCGCTCAGTCTTGATCAAAAGCGCTTTGATACGGAATTAGACAGCGGCATGTATGCTGCCGAAGTGCAGCACGATGTCGAAGACGGTGAGAGCTACGGCATACATGGCACGCCAACCATTTTCGTTAACGGAGTCCAGGTCAAGGAACTCAGCGCCGAAGGACTCCGCGCCGCCATCGACGCTGCGATGGGAAAGCGAGCACCAGCCTCAAAGCCTTAGATCGCCACAATCCCGCCACGGAGGTTCCACCTTGGCGAGCAGACCCACTCATCACGGTCGCCACCGAACTCGCATCGCTTTCAAGCTCAGCTGTTTGACTGAAGCTGTGGGCGGTGTATCTTAGAGCACCCCCGCAGCAAAACAATTTGCAGATCGACAGAGGTGAGCCATGGGAATCTCGCTCAAGCCGGAGCATCTTAAGCGCTACAGAGATATTGGTTGGCTGTTCATGAAATACGGCCGATCCGATCTCGTGAAACAGGCCGGGCTTGATGAAGTACTTGCCCGCGAAGAGGAAGGCGGACCGGCGTCATCACTGGCCGAGCCTAAGGCCGAAGAGCTCGCTTCCGATTTCGAGAAGATGGGCCCGACGTTCATTAAGCTGGCCCAGCTCCTGTCTACCCGCGCCGACCTGCTGCCGATTCCGTACCTGGAAGCGCTGTCTCGTTTGCAGGACAACGTCGCGCCCTTTTCTTTCGTGGAAGTTGAGGAAATCGTCACTGCGGAATTGGGGGTGCGGATCTCCAAGGGCTTTTTGACCTTTGAAGAAGCGCCAATCGCTGCGGCGTCGCTGGGCCAGGTCCACCGGGCTTCCCTGCGCGATGGGCGCGAAGTCGTAGTTAAAGTACAGCGACCCGGCATCCGTGAGCAGATCGTTAAAGACCTGGAGGTGCTGGGTGACATCGCGCAGTTCCTCGATGACCACACCGAAATGGGCAAGCGTTATGAATTTCAAAACATGCTGGGTGAGTTTCGCAAGAGTTTGATGCGGGAGTTGGATTACCGCCAGGAGGCGCGCCACCTCGAAATATTCGACCAGAACCTGAGAGATTTCAAATCGATTATCGTTCCCTTGCCCATTGAGGACTACACCACCTCTCGCGTCCTCACCATGGAGTACATTCGCGGCAAGAAAATCACTTCGCTGAATCCGCTGGTGTGGGTGGACGTGGATGGCGTGCGGCTCGCCGAAGACCTCTTCCACGCGTACCTGCAACAGATTCTGCTGGACGGCTTTTTTCACGCGGACCCCCATCCGGGAAATGTCTTCCTAACTGACGATCATCGCATTGCCTTGATTGACCTTGGAATGGTGGGCCACATTTCGCCGTCGCGGCAGGAAGAAATCCTGAAGCTGTTAATGGCGATCAGCTCCGGTCATGGTGACGATGCCGCCGAGCAGACGATCAACATGGGGGAAGCCAAACCCGGCTTTGATGAACAGAGTTTTCGCCGTCAGGTGACGGACCTCGTTACCGAACATCAGGATACAAACGTGGCGGAGATCGACACGGGCCGGGTAGTGCTGGACATTCAGCGCATAGCCGGCGAAGCGAGTTTTCGCTTGCCGCCAGAGTTTACGATGATCGCCAAGATGCTGTTGAATCTTGATCAGGTCGTGCACACCCTTGATCCCGCCTTCGATCCGAATGCGTCAATTCGACGGCACGCCGGTGACATGATGCAGCAGCGCGTCCTGAAGAGTCTTTCGCCCGCGAATCTTTTCAACGCGGTAATGGAAACCAAGGGCTTCATTGAAAAACTGCCCGCCAGGCTGAACCGGTTTCTGGACGCAGTCTCTCGCGACGAAATCAAATTCACCGTCGATGCGATCGACGAGACACTGTTGATGGAAGGTCTGCAGAAGATCGCAAACCGCATCACCATGGGCCTGGTGTTAGCAGCATTGATCGTAGGATCCGCGATGCTGATGCGCGTGGAGACTTCTTTCAGGATTATGGGATACCCGGGGTTTGCCATCATTTTCTTCATGATTGCTGCGGGCTTCGGGATCGTGCTGGTGATCAATATCCTTTACAACGACGAAAAGGCCAAAAGGGATGGAAAGCCACCGAAGTGAGCCTTGCTTAAATGAATATTTCAAGGGAACGCAGATGGGGCGTTCAGCATCAAAGTTGCTCGGTTGAAGCCCTTTTCGGTCGGCTATTTCGCCTCGGCTGACGTCAAATTAGGTAGGCCGAGAAACGGTTTTTTGAACGCGATTCAACTGAATTATTTTCACCAAACGCCTGGGGTTTAACCGCGTTGACAACGAGGGGTGCGCAAGCTAGACTAACTGCCGTTGATCGGGCGCGGCCCCCCGCCTTTTTTGACACCATGGGGATTTCCTCACTCTCAATGAATTCAAGTGAGCAGCCGAGCCTGCCCGGAAAGTTTTAGGAGTATTTCATGATGCACAAACTTATCGTCGCCGTCTTCGTCGTGGCATTGGCAGCGATCAGCATAATGGGACAGTCGCCGACGCTGCGAATTGTTAGCGATGACCCTCATCTGCCGGCTGACCTTTTTTACGGCAATGTAAAAGTGAAACCACTTCGCTTGCGTCCGGGCACCAACGTTCCGATCACGATCGACGACACGGATTTTTTCATCAATCAAAACTACGTCGACTTTCTCAATCGTTTCCCTGATCAGGGCGGTTTTGATTACTGGGTAGGTTCTTTCGCCCAATGCGGCACAAACCAGACGTGCATCAGCGATCGCCGCGTGCGCGTCAGCGCGGCGTTCTTTATCGAGCAGGAGTTTCAGGACACGGGCTCATTTGTGTATCGCTTCTATCAGGGTTCGCTGGGACGCCATCCAACCTACAAAGAGTTTATGCCCGACCGGCGCCTGGTGATTGGCGGATCCTCGCTGGAAGCGAAGAAGGCGGCTTTCGCCGAAGCTTGGGTGCAACGTCCCGCATTCCTGACTCAGTATCCGGCGACCATGACGAACGCCCAATTCGTTGATGCGATCCTGGCGACGATGAAGAATGCGAACGGAGGCACCGGCACGGATCTTACGTCGTCGCGCGGTACTTTCATCAGTCAACTCGACGGTGGCGCAACACGCGGACAGGTTGTCAGGAACATCATCGACAATCAAACGTTCGCCACCGCCGAATACAATGCGGCTTTCGTGCTGATGCAATACTTTGGTTACCTGCGGCGTGATGCGGAACCTGAGGGTTACGCTTTCTGGCTGAATGTCGTCAACAATCGCGCAGTCAATAACTATCTCGGCATGGTTTGCTCATTCGTTACCTCGGCTGAGTTTCAACTGCGCTTCGGTTCGAGTGTCACTCACAGCAATGCTGAGTGCGGCGTGTATTAACTCGTTTATCAAGCGATAAAGAAGGGCCGGCGTCGCTGCCGGCCCTTTTTCATTTGGAGGGGCTGGGGAGGGAGATCACTTCGCTTTCGCGAATCTCGCCATCGCCTCACCGTAAACAGCTCGAGTTAATTCCGCGGTTCGTTCCCAGGAAAACTCCGCAGCCCGTTTCAACCCCGCTGTGGAAAGTTCTCGTCGCCGGCGTTCATTATCAATAAGGTCGCGGATATTAACGGCAAGGTCTGAAACACTGTCGGGATCGATTAGGCAGGCCGCGGATCCGGTCACTGCCTCAACGCTGGGGATTCGTCCGGCGATAACCGGCGCTCCACACGCCATCGCTTCAAGCGGCGGTAAACCAAAGCCCTCGTAGAACGACGGGTAGATGAACGCGAGACATGAGTTATAGAGAGCTCGCAGATCGTCATCGCACAGATAGCCGGTAAACTTTATCGCCTCGTTCATCCCGGACTGGCGGACCAATTCAAACAGTTCTTCTGTCAGCCACCCTTCCCTTCCGGCCAGCACCAATTGCAGACTTCCCTTTCGGGCGCGCGCAATCTCCACGAACGACTGGACCAGCTTGTTCAGGTTCTTACGCGGTTCGATAGTGCCAACGTACAAGAGGAATTCATCCGCTAGGCCCAGCCGGCGTCTTGTTTCCGACGTCGCGTCAGGTGGCATAGGATGAAAAACTCGCCGGGCAGCTTCCGGAATCGCTACGACCTGTGTCGCTGGAATTTTCAGGTGTTCGATTACTTCGTCACGCACACTCTCTCCGGGCGTTACGATCATCGTGGCGGCCCGGGCCATCAGCGGAAGACGACGGCGGGCACGCCGCACGCGAGATTGTTCGTGAGCGTGCGAATGAAGCAGAAGCGACAGGTCATGAATGGTCAGAACCGTGGCACATTTTTTCCAGAGCGGCACTTCAAAGTTCGTGCCGTGAAAGACATCAAACGAGCGCTTTTGCACATAGCGGGGCAGCCCGACCGTCCACCAATGGCGGCTGACGACGCCAACCTTCGCTTGCACGAAACGGAGGTTAGGTAACTCGCCGTTTAAGTTCCCTTCTTCAAGCGGAACAAAACTTAGGGGCGAAACAACTTCATATTGATCATTGGCTGACGCAGCCGCGAGAGCACGTGCGAGTTCAAGCGTGTAATGGCCCACTCCGGTGAGCTGCTGGTTCAATGGCATGCCGTCGAGGGCTATGTGCATGGGAATGCGGCGTGACTATCGCCAGATGGCAGCCAGCCCGAAAATTTCTAGCGGCAGATTCATCGATCAGCGTCCGTTAGTGCACGAATCTCTCTGGCAACGCTTACTAACATTGATTCGGGCGCGCCGGCGAAAAGATCTGCGGTCACTGCTCCTACTTGCTCCGCCAGTTTAAGCGCTGATGCCTGGGCCCGACGCCCCGCCGTCTTCGTCAGAAATTCCAACAACCCTTCGGCGTATTGCTCGGGAGCGTGTTGCTCTTTCAGTATCTCAAAGCCTTTTTTTCCCATCTGGTGAAAGCGTTGGGGACCTTCCAGAAAGCCTTGCAAGTGCGCTTGTATGCCGGCGATCTCATTCGTGTCCGGACTTACAAATGCCACGGCATCCGGCGGCAGCGTGGCGTACCAACCCACTTTCGTTACCAACGACGGTAGCGCATGCGCCCAGATGCGTAACTGACTGCCCGACGCTTCGCCCATCGTGGGATAACGAAGATTAATCGCCAGGTCAGCCTGGCCCAACGCATCGTCGAGTTCGGCTTCGGTCGCAAATCCATGAAACGTTACCAGGCCCTTAAGGCCCAATGCGCGGACTTGGGCGCGTACGTGTTTCTCGTCATCAAGAATGCTGCCGTAAACATCCAACCGAAACTCCTCGCGCTGCGGAAAGTCCGCGAGCGCCTTCAGCACTGCGTCCAGTCGCCGGTTACGTCCGATGTAACCAAACAGAATCAGTCGGTGCGGTCGAGTACTGTTTCGTGCTGCAACATCGGACCGGATACCTGCAGAAAAAGGCAGCGGCAAGTACCGCAGTGGAGTTGCCGTTCGGCCGCTGAGGTCAGCCTGCGCAGTTTGAGTATGAACCACCACGCCCAGCGCGTTCTCGATTGCCAACTCTGTCAAAGGATACTTCGCGGCCATCTCGTTTATGTTGCGCGCTTCGGAAGTGAAACAATCGTACGCTTCCTGACGGCCGTCCGGTCCATAGTAAAAATCCATTAACTCGAGATATCCGGCCAGGTCGCGCTGCTGGACTCGATAGAGGCCATCGAAAAAATGATGCAGCCTCGTGTCGTGAAGGATGACCACGCCCGCATGGCGGCGCGCGACTTCCCAAATTGAGCCATGAAAAAGCGGATTGTTCCCGATATTGTAAACACAGACATCGCCGCGATTGAGATCGGCCCAGGGAATCTCTCGCCAATCGTAGTGCCGGACCTCGGCAAACTCAGTCACAGCCGGATCCCGCTTCGACTGATCCGTCCACAGCGTCACCTCCGCGCGGGCAGCCAACGACGGCAAGACCCGCGTAGTGAAGTGGCCAATATCGGTGGCCGCCGGCGGCAATGGAGAAAACCAGTTGAGCTTCATGCCAGCAACTTTCGCACAACCTCAGCCCAGGAAATGCCTAAGCCATCGTAGAGCGCTCGCGCGGCTACACCCATCGCACTTGCTTGCGAGGAATTGGCCCAGAGGTGGTCCATCGCCGCGCCTAACGCTTCCGCAGTCGGCTCCGTAATCAATCCTGTTTCCTGAGCGCGCACAAATTCCAATGGCCCGCCTGAGTCGGTGCAAGTGATCACTGGCTTTGAGGCCAACATCGCTTCCAGCGTGACGTAGCCATAGTCCTCGTCAATCGGTGGATAAACAACAGCCCGCGCCCGCGCATAGAGATCGCGTTTGGCATCTTCAGAGACCTGGCCCAGCCAGGCCACGCGAGCATCCACGCGCAGTTTTCGCGCTAACTTTTTTAATTCGTTCGCATACGATGGATTGTCCGGGGTTCCGGCAAAGCGAATCGTGACCGGTTGGCTGGTTTGGGCCAGCGCCTGCAACACAAGGGCCTGGCGCTTCGGCAGACAAAGGCGGCTGGGAAAAAAGAAATAGTCTTCGGGCGCCGCGCTGAAAAACTTCTCCGCATGGGGCGGCGGATGATAAAGCGGAGTCGAATCAATTCCGCAGTACTCCTGCAAACGAGCGGCGACGTTGCGTGAGTTGGCAAAAACTGCTTTTGCCCCACCGATGATCCGGCGGTCGGCTTCCCGAATCGCATCACGCACTTCCTGGCCATTGGGCGAAAAAATTAAATCGCCCAGGGGATGGTCCCAAAGCTCATAGGCGGTGCGAAACTGATGAAGAATCCAAAGTACCTTGCGCGGATGTGGAATCAAATAGGCGGGAAATTTTAGTCCTATCAAAAGATCCACCGGCATGCCGGCCACTTCCGTCAGATCAAGCAAACGGCACGCGAGCATGTGCTCCATGATCTTTTCGGGCGGATACCATTTGAAAGGCACCGCGACGATCTCCGCCTCGTGTCCCGCAGCCTGCAGCGCATCACGCAGTCCTTCAGCGTGCGCTTCAGCCCCGCCGCGAATGAAGGGTACATGAGTGGTGGCAATCAGGATACGCATATTGGTGGCTGGAGAATTGGCCCGCGGATTCGACTATCGCTGGCGGGTCTCGCTCACGGCCTCCATCCGACCACGGCGTAATCCATCGGGCCGTAGAAATATTTATTGAATCGCTTCGTGAGTTCAGATGTGCCTTTGACGAGGGCCTCGTCGGAAGGATTGAGCTTGAGCACTCGCACGTTTTGAAACCCCCGCGACTCAACCAGGAATTTCAGGACGGGCGCGGGCAAAGGATTGCGATGAGTGGGATCGAAATAAAAGTTACATGAACCGACCAGAACGTTTTCCGGATTTGGCGTTTCAAAGATCACGAGGCCACCGGGTTTTACAACTCTCACTGTTTCGTCAAGGAACGCAACCAGAGTGTCGATCGGTAGGTGCTCAACTATGTGAAAGCCAGTCACAGCGCCCAATGACGAGTCGTTAATGCTCCGCACGTAACTCAGTAATTCCGCCTCACTCACATCCAGATTAAACTCTCGCGATTTGGCGACCTGCATGCGATTCGAATCTATGCCGCTGGCCCGCAGATCATTTTCAGCGAGCAGTTCCAGCCATTCACCGCGCCCACATCCAACATCCAGGATCGGCTTGTCGTCCCGGCCGACGCCGGCTTCGACGATTAATGGCAAGTAAACCTGGAGCCGATCTTTGATTTCGCTGCGGCTGCCCCGGAATTGTTCTTCGAGCGCCAGGTAAAAGGCATCCAGCGTGTGCTCCGCTTCGCGGGCCATCGTTGTCAGGTAGTCGCGCTCGCGCGGGTGAGCCAATTCCTGGCGCGCTTTATCCAAAAGAACATTTGCTCTTTGAGCCTGGAGCGACAACTCGGCGCGCAGTTCCTGTTGTTTTGAAAAGACGCGGGTCAGTTCGCTTCGTAATCCTTTGGCCAGCAATTCCAGCTTCGTTTCACGCTCAGAACTCTTTTTCTCAATGCTAATTTCAAGAGCCGTGGTCTCTTCGCGGAACAGAACTCGATGCGCTTCGCCTTCCTGCTGTTGCTTATCGATGAGGCGTTGAAAATGCTCGAGCTGTAGATAGGTCTTAGCCAGCTCATGTTGCTGTTCCGTAATAAACTTTGCCAGGCGATCTTTCTGTTCCTCGGCAAGTGACACCACACGCTGCTGTTGAGCGTGATCAAGTTTCTCAACGTATGCCCGCTGTTCTTGCGCCAGCGCGGCGAGTCGATTTTGTTGCGCAACGACAAACGACTCCAGGTCCTGCTGCTGGGCGGCAATTAGACTTTCCAACTGTTGCTGCCTGCCGATGAGGGCGGCGGCTTGCTGGCCCTGTTCATCCTTGAGCTCATGCAAGTCTTGTATTTGTTCCCGAAGCAGCGCGGTCAGTTCTTGTTGCTGGGCGGTAATTTCCTGTTGTTGACCGACCATCTCCTGCTGCTGACGGGCCATTTCGACAACTTGCTGCGATTGCTGCTCGGCAGTGATCAGCGCGGACTCTTGCAATCGATCCAGCACCGCGGTTGTTTCCGCAGCCAGCGTCGTTAGTGCCGCGTTTCCCCGATTCGCATGGTCGGCAATCTGTTCTTGTTGGGCCAGAACGTGCGCTTCGAATTGTTGCTGGTGGCGGATTGATTTGGGGAGGCGTGCGAGCCCGACCGCCAGGTTAAGCAGATAACCGACTACCGGCACCTGATAAGAAAATCTGACCGCCGCGGGGAAAAACAACCCATCGATTCGAACTTGCTTGGCGCGACCTTCCGGTGAATAGCGCAGTCGCGCCAGCACATCGACCTTGTTGAGCCGCCCGCTGCGAAGAGCATCGATGAACGCGGCATAACCCGTGGCATCTGGACCCCGTTTCAAGATTGCCAGGTAAGCGTTCTGTATGAAGTTACGATCGTTGTACTTCAGCAAGTCGTTAACGTGATATCGATCGTCAGGGCTCGGGGTGAATGATGCTTGCAAGTTCAGCAGGTCGGACTTTATTTCAGCAAATTGAGAAGGCCTGATGTCGCCGGCAATAACCGGAGCGCGCCTGGCACGACCATTACTGCCATTGTTCAAAACACTTAGTGCAGAACCCGCCGCGCGACGCGCACCCGTGCGCATGCGCTCAACCAACTGCTCAACACTGAAGTCGGAACCGCTCGTCATAAAGAACTTCGGGTTTTTCCTCTCATTGGATCCGGCAAACCTGCGCGGCGCGTCAACGACTCACTCGGGCCCGTTCCGATATGCAGGCAGAGAGGCTACGAATTAAGTTTGTAACGTGTCAAGGAGACGTCTCGGTCAGCCGGGAGATAAAAAAGCCCGCGCGACTTAGATTCGCGCGGGCTTTAGCTGGCCGCTTCAAAACGGCTATTGGTAGCTAATAACTAATTAATAGTTACACGTGGCGCAGTGTCAGCGGTGCGACTGGTGATCGAGCCGACTGTAACGATGATCGGGACGTTGCCCGCCCCGGCCAGAGTCGCCGGCAACTTCACATCAATCTTGTCAAAACCCGGCATGCCGGTGGGACCTACGAAAGTCACGTTGTCACCGGTAATGTCGATGGTACCGATTCTGACAGTTACCGCGGTCCTGCTGGCATAACGAACGCCCGTGAGATTTATTTCCAGCACGGTAGGCACAGTGGCACCCGTGGAATCGACCGAGGTAACGCTGAATGGTTCGCCCAAACAACCACTCGTTAGCGAGTTAGTGATGTTACATACAATCGCACGTCCCAACGGACCGTTAGTAGTCGTAAAAATATCCGGTTGGACCGTTTGGATAGTCACCGTGCCACGTATCGTAGTGCCAGTTCCGGCAGTATCGTTGTGAACGTTAATTACGATTGGATATGTTATCGACGTACCTGAAGGTGGAATTAAGCCAATCGGTACTACGAAGTTAATCTCGGTAGCGCTGACCGCATACAATCCGGCGGCGGCGTTGGCGATGGAAACCGACACGCCGTTAAGTTCTATCGGCAACGCCGGGGACCGAGTTGTTTCCGAAGCGGCGCTGTTGGGTACCGCAGCAGACGATGGCGCCAGCGGTACGGTAGCGCGCGCGATTGCCAGTTCGCCCGGAGCCAACCCGGCGACGCCAAATGGCGCCGGACTAGGCGTGGGGGTGGGACTGGCCGAAGGACTTGCCACGGGAATTTGACTCGCCCCGGTAAATAACGAGATCGTTGCGGTCGGCTCACTGGTTACCGTCGGCGATAGCTGGTAAAAAACCTCGGGGCTTGCGTCCTGGTTTCCGCCACCGAGCTCTCGCCGCTCAAAAGCGAAAGTCATACGCCGGCGCGAATCGCTGAACAAGGGACGGATACCCAGTTGAAAAATACCCGAGGGAATATTTGTTATCCGGGTGAAAGGTCCGGCTAAGACCGGAGGCAATGTAGCCGGCAGCGGTACCAGATAGACCTGAGGTGGAATTGAATCAACAGTCGGCTGAGGATTCAGGCCCTCGCTTTCCTTACCACTCTCAGGAACGGTTCCATCCGGCCGGAAATTCAGAATGGATGAAAAAGAGATGGACGCCGGATGTAGCGAAACGTCGTAATCAGTGAAAGTCGGGAAAGTGAAAATATCCTGGATCGTAACCCCGCGCGGGCCGACCTGGGAAAACGTATCCAGCGCTACGTCGTAAACAAAAGTCACATAGACCTGCTTGAACGAACCATCGCCCTTGGGGCTGTCCGCCAAAGATTCCAGCGCGATTAAGCTGCCATCGCGACTCATCCGTCGGCCAAACTGAAAGAGATTTATGGTGGCGCCGGCCGCATCTGTTTTCGTCCTGGTAACCTGGCGGATCACAGTGCTGGCCCCGGTGGTAGTGTTAACCGTCGCCAGGTAGACTTCGGCATTAAGGTCAGAGTTCGCTGACGACCCACCGGCAGATATATTCGCGTTCGAAAGAAAAGCCAGCGCCGCCCCACTTCCGGAGATCGCCGGATTTTGAGTAAGGATCGGCGCCAGGATTGTGCCGGCGGGCGTATTTGTGACCTGCACGGTGGTAGCCGTAGCTCTGATATAAACGAACACTTCCGGATTCGCGTCCGCGTTGCCTCCGGTAATGTTCCTCGTCGATACAAAGGCGACTACTGATCCGTTGTCGTTCAGCGTGGCTTCGCGATTGTCATCAATCATCGATGGCGTGATGCTGCCGCTGCCCGGTTGCGGGACGCCGCTTGCCGGCGTGTTAGTGACCTGGGTAAAAGTCCCGGTGGCCAAGTTCACAAAAGGCGCCTCAGCGCCGCTCGACAAATCAATCGCCGTGGTCGCGGGAATGAAATAGAGAAACACTTCCTGATTGCCATCAGCCAGTAAGGCGGCACGATTAGCATTGCCGTCAAACAATCCCGGAGTCACGGCATTCGAACTGAATACAATCCAGCGGCCATTGTTACTTATGACCGGCCGATTATTGCTGACCTCGACTTCGACCTGCGTAAAGTCTGCCGGAGTGGGCCCAGGAGTTGGAGTCGGACTGGCCGCAGGTGTGGGCGTTGGCGTCGGCGAAGCACTCGGTATCTTTTGCAGATTCTTAGTATCGGTTATTTGGAAGATACGGCGCTGAGCGTAGTCGAAGAGGAAGATCTCGCGATTGCCGTCGGCATTATTTCGGGCCGCAGTCTTTTCGGTAGAAATATCGCCATTGGACTCAATCGCCACGAAACGACCGTTACCACTAATATCGCCCGGATGAGATTGGAAGAAATTATTTGACACACCGGCCGGGGACGATGTGATTTGGGCCACGAACGGATCTGGAGTAGCGCTGGAAGTCTGCGCTTGAACAAAGGATAGCGCGCCCACCAACAGCAACAATGCGACCGCAGCGCACGAGGAACGAAAAGCCAGTTTCACCAATTGCCTCCGGATAAAAACGACTAACAAAAAGATTAGCTAACCGATGGGGAGTCTGAAAGCGGCTGTCGACACCGCGTATGAATACGCACAGTCCCGCGGTCAAAGACAGCCATTCTATGCATTAGACCAGTAGAGCGCAAGCCGACCGAACGGAGCGTAGAGCCCTAATTTGGAGTGCGGTGGCAAGCGAAGCGCGACGCCGCTTTGGATGGCCGTCATATTTGCTCAAAATCGATCCAAAGCGCCGTTGCCGCTTCGCTCTGCCGGCGCACTCCAAATTGACCGGCTTGGCCTGTGAATACGCCGCTCCCGGATGCCTTGCTACCTCAATGGACGCCGGAACATAAAGCATTAGTCCGCGTCACAGTGGATCCGAACCGCTCCTGATACTCCTGAGACGTTATGAACGAACAGACCATGCCGCGATAATTGTTAACCGCCTGATTGTTCAGAACATCCAGCCAGAAGTCATATCCACCCTGTTCGGCGTCACGACGCAAGTACCCGAAATACTCCATCAGGACCCACGCCGGGTTGTATTCTCGCGTCTTGAACGCGGGCACTTCGATCAGCGAAAGCAATACCTGCGCCCTCGTTTTGCCGCTGAGGGTCATCGCGTCAATCTCTGATTGCCGCAGCGAAGCATCCGCTATTCCTGCCATATCAAACAGCTTATTGACGAATTCGGAGTTCGTCATTGTGTTCGGATACTCCTGCAGGAACTTGGTCCGCTGCACAAATACGTTGGCAAAGTCGATAGTGCTTTGCGCCAATCCGGCGCCGCCAACCAGAAGCGGGCGATCCGCTTTGAACTGCGAAAACGTGATATTGGCGCGATTGGGCGCTGCCGGCTCGCCGCCCGTCGCCGGTCGAGTCCCGTAAGCCGCGCGATAGAAACGGTAAACGACGTAGCCCGTCTCCTGGAACTCGAGTTCGACAAAGAAACTGCCGCTAACTCCGATGCGCCGTTCTTCAATACACGCTGCATCGTTGCCGCATTTATTTATTTCATTGGTCCAGTAGTCGAAGCCACCATCGTCAGGCGCCCGGTTAAGGAAATCGAAGTAGTGTTGCGAAACAAACACTCCGGTGTCATCTATTGGATTCCGCAACTGCCGGGGTGTGAATACTGCAGTCTCCGCGTTTGTCAGCGTCCGGAAACTTGTTTCCGCCGTCAACGAATCAATAACGTAAGCGTCCGGCTCGCCCCCGGAGATGCCCACCACCGGATGCAGGTCGATGTTGCCGCTGCCGTAACGTGTCTTCACGCTGCCATCGGCACGCAATTCGATCTCGAAATTTACCGGGTTGCCATTTTCGAAGTCCACGCCCTGCCAGCGAAAGATAATGCGCGTCGCGTCAGGCTTTTTCACGTAAACATCAGCATCAGCCCGGCGGCTGGTGCGCAGGTCGATGTCATCCCACAGACCGGCGATCATTTTGTAACGGGACAAGTCGGCGATCGAACTGGGTACGTCGTCCGCATCGCCGTTGCTGCGTTTCGGCGGCGCTGAGAAATAGAGGTTACCGTTGCTGGAAACGGTGACTTTGTTGTAGAGCTGGCCGAAGTAGGGAAAACTAAACGGCAGCACAAAGTCTTCGCGGTAACGATCATCAAACGTCAGACCCAGCGGCGTACCACCCGCGGAAAGTGTCACTGGCGAGGTCACACTGGTTGTATAAGGATCGGCGATTAGCGGATTGATGTTGACACTAACGGTCGCGGGCGTGCCTTCGTTGCCGACGTTGTCGAATTCGCGCAACTTGATGGTGCCCGAACTATGGCGATACGGGAGTTTGACTGACAGCGTTTGAACATTCCCAGCGGCCGCGGGGGCAAGCGTGGTCAGCGGCACTACCGCGTTGGTTGTCGAATCAGTCAGGCTCAGGTCGTAGAGCGATGCTTGCCCCGCTGAAGCGTCGTCGCCGCTCGCAGTCCATGACAAATTTACGGTGCGTCCATTTTGCGAAGTAATCTGAAAACCGGCCGGGGTGCCGGGCGGGGTAGTGTCGCCTTCGGCAATCGCATCCAAAGATTTCTTAACGTTCAAGCGACGGCCTGTCAGCGTTTTCCCTTGCAAGGCCGGGACGAGGTCGCCATTGAAAGCCAGCGCTCCCCGCAATTGGTTCAAACTGATGTTCGGAAAGGCGGCGCAAATCAGCGCGGCGGCGCCGGAAACATGGGGCGCGGCCATCGAAGTTCCACTGAATGACTGGTAAGCCGTCGAGCCCGGCGTCGTACTGAGAATGCCAACACCCGGTGCGCCTATCAACACCGAGTGCGCCCCATAATTGAAAACCTGCGAGTCGGTTGAGCTGGTCGCGGTTACCGAAATCATGTTCGGCAACGAGTAGCTGGACGGGTAATGCGGCGCCACATCGTTATTGGTACCGTCGTTGCCGGCGGCTGCTACAAACAAAATTCCGGCCTGGCCAAGAGCGCTAATCGCGTCAGCGGTAATCTGCGAATAACCCGAACCGCCATAACTATTATTCAGCACACGAATGTTCGCGCCGTAGGTTCCCGACGATTGCAAATAACGCTCGCGCATCTGCTTGGCATAACTGAAAGCCCTGATCGCGTCGGCATCCGAGCCGCCGGTTGGCCCAAGGAATTTCAGCGACATCAGGCTGACCTGCCAGTTCACGCCTACGACTCCCTGGCCGTTGTCGCCCCGTGCGCCGATCGTCCCGGCCACGTGCGTCGCATGATCTTCCGCGGGACTGCCGCTGAAAACTGTTCCGGTGTTGTCGCGAAAATTGTATCCATTGACGTCGCCGGAGATTCCGGGAATGTCACCAGGGCTGGAGTTCACAAAAATATTTCCCTGCAGGTCGGGGTGGCCGGTATCAATTCCCTCGTCAACCACGCCCACGACCACACGTGGCGCACCAAAAAACGGTGCTGCGGTGACGACGCTTCCCCGGATCTGGTCCCAGGCTTGAGGTGCACCGATCTTATTCAATCCATACAACTGCCCGAAGTTTGTATCGTTGGGCGTCGTGGAGTCAGCATGCAAAATGTAGTTCGGCTCCGCGTATAAAACGTCAGAACGCGCCCGCAGTGCTTCGATTGCCCTGATGGTGTCGGACTCTTTCACGTGTGCCAGGCGCAACCCGTCTATCAGATCAGAGCCCTCGAAGCGCTCGACACGCATCAGGATTTGTTCCTGGCTAACCTGCGGAGCGGCCATGCGTCCTGCGGCCCGTCTATCGGCGCCGGGCATCGCAACATACGTGCTGCCTTCGATTGCCGTCCCTTTTTTGAAGCGAACCAGCGCCTCTCCCGGGACAAATTCCGCGCGCGCACGTTTCTTCGTCACATCCCCTGAACCAGATGCGTTCATATTGGTTGAAGATTGTTGCGTGGCGCGTGAACCTGGCGGCAGTACGATTGCCGATACCAGCAGCAAGCCCAAAATGAGCCCGAAGAGGACGCGATGCGAGGCCGCCAGCCTCTTCATTAACTGGAAAAGCATGAAGGGGAAACTCCTAATATCTCGGTGAAATCCAGTCGCGCGGCCTTACCCGGGGGGACAAGTTTCTAATCAGCAGCTAAGAAGCCTCGGGGCCGCCAATTCGTTGCTTAGCCAACCGCAAAATCGAGCGGCCGGCAGCTTATTTTGTCGCTTTATTTACTCCGGACTCTGCAAGGACCGATGCAAGTCGAGACTATATACCAACTGCCCCAAAAGTTCACAACGCGAATGCTGGGAATGTGGATGATTTCAGGTGAGCCACCGAGCCCGCCAGAAAAGCACGGCCAGGCATTAAAATCGCTGGCCCAGTCTTTCCGTGCCAAACGTGCCGATGCCGTTCAGACGAAAACTGAAGAGCAGATGGTTCTCTTTCCGCAGGCCGACGTTGTAGGTGTAATTCTGTACCGTAATGGCACAGCAGTCCCAGGAATAGCCAACCGTTTGCGTTGAACTGATTAGCGAAGAATTGCCTTTGCCCGGGTGTTTTTGAAAATCAAAAAAGAACGAAGCGCCGCCGAACAGTCCCTTCTCGGTATTTCCCAAAAAGATTTTCGGGCTCCATTGCGATCCGCGCAACGTACCGGGCTCTTTGCCGCGAGCATCCGCAAAACCGCTGAGGCTCGGCGTCAAATCAATCGCGCGCGTGTAGTAGAAAGTTTGAAACGCCTTCACGAGGGGCCGATCGATACCGAAGGTCGCCGACATCGCCCGGATGCCCCCGCGCTGCGTATCAACGTCAGCACGAAAGTCAGTAAACAGGTTTCGATTCGGACGATAGCGCACATCAAAGTTCAGCGGCGAGAAAGTGCGCGGCACCCCGCCATAGGTAAAGCCGGAAAGCGTGTTAATAGAATAGAACTGATTGCGTTGGCCTGGAATCAACGCCCCGCCAAAGTACGGATCGAAAAAGTATTTTCCGCGGATCGTGATGGTCAGCGCTTCATAGGGCTGGGCCCGCCCACTCTTACCGGCGCCAGTGTCGCGCGCTGCCTTGCCGCTCACGTTTTCAGTCGAGCGTCGCGTGTAAAACCGGTTGGCGATGCCAAACTCGATCTCGTTCGTGTCAGTGATGGTGTCAAGGTAATCAAACCGAATGATGCGATTGAAGTTATTCAATCCGGCCACCCGGCGATAAATCAAATAAGGCTCAATTACGTGACGAAATAGGACCGACCCATCAGAACGGTGGTAGTTTTTCGCGAGGGCCGGCGGCCGCAAATCAACTTCGAATTCGCCATAGCTGCGAACCACGTTACGGCTCAACACGAGGCGCGTGGTGGGATCGACTGAGTTCGAATAAAAGGTCCCGCGCACTCCCGCAGTGGCCGTCACCGACCAGCCGGCAAAATTCAGCGGCAGCGAAATCTGCGGATGCGCATCCAGTCGCTGCACGATTGATGGCGTGACGATCGGCTCGCCGCCGGTTTCCAATCGAAAGAGTGCGAGATCTTCCGGCGTTTCTTTACGGCTCACGCCTTCGGCCCCGCCGCCGAACGAGAAGTAGACGGGAAGGCTCTTGAAAAACGGCACCACTGAGGGACGCTTATCGAGGGTGACACTCGGCAACTGGCGCACCCGCACGCGGGAGTTCACCAGGGACGTCACCTGAGAGCTGGCTAAGAAATTGAGACTGTAACTGCCGGAATTCTTGTTTACAAAAACCTGCGAGAGCTCCGCGGGCGAAATGATTTGCTGGATCGATTCGCCAAACACCTGGCGAAAAGCGAGGCTCGAAGTGATGTTCACATCGGCGGCGGCGAGAAAGCCGTTGGGAAAATAATGCACGGCATCCACATAAAAGCTGGAGCCGCCCTGGTCGGGATGGTCCACATCGACCTTGGAACCAAAGATGCGATCCTTGACCGCGTAGAAACCCATATTGAAAAAGGACCGCGAGTTTGCCCGCGTGCGCAAATCGGCGCCCACGCCAATTCCTCTCGAAGTAAACACGTCGCCGCGAAAAGTCATGTCGGCTGAACGTCCGAGCGTCATGTAGTAAGCGTTGGAAATCTGCATGCCCTTGGCGCCCGAGCCGCCCAGCGTGGGAGTCAGGAAACCTGAAGCGCGATCGCGACGCTTAATGGAAACCGACGCATAGGGCAAATAGAAAACCGGCACGCCCTTGATACGGAAAGTTGGTGAGCTGATGCTGACGCGATCTCCCGTCTTAATCTTCACGTGCTTCGCGCGAAAACTCCATTTCGGAACGTCTTCGTCGCAGGCTGTGATCTGGGCGTTGGTCGCGATGATCGTGTCCAGGCTGACCCGTTCCACGCGATCGGCAATGAAGTACAAACGCGTTCCGTCCTGCGTCTGATTCGTAAAGCCCGTCGCGTTTAGAAAAAAGCCGGTCTTGGTGCGGTAATTCCATTCAGCCCGCGAACCGGTGATGCGTTGCTGGTCGCCTTGATCGAAAACGACGTTGCCTTCGGCGATCGCTTTGTCGGTGGCCTGATAGACGGTTACTTTGTCGGCCTGTAAGCGGTAAGTCCCGATGCGCGCGTCAACGTTCCCCTCGTAAACGAATACCCGCGCATTCTCAGGACCGGAGACAGTTTGCGTGCCGGAATCGATCGTCAGCCTGTCGGTGGCAACAGGCTCAATTTTTTGCGAGGGCAACTGCGGCCGGATCGGCTGATTCTGCGTCAGGGGATTAACGTTCGGTGTGTCGGTGATGGGATTGGTGACCTTGCGGTCGACCGGATCTGTTTGCTGCGCTGAGACACGACTCGCGCAAACCGTCAGGCAAACCAGGGCCAGCGTGAAGACAGGTAGTAATAGGCGTAGCCTGGCCACGGAAAACCCGATGAGCAAGTAGGAACCTCCGAAGGAACAACCGAGAAGCTAGAAAAATAAACCCGCGCAAAAATGGAAACGCACGATGCTAGCATAAACCAATTCCGACGGGCGAATAGAGGGCCTCTATTTTGGAGTGCGGTGGCAAGCGAAGCACGACACCGCTTTGGACTTGATTATCACAGGCTGAACTCTATGCAACTTCAATCCAAAGCGCCGTCGCCGCTTCGCTCTGGCCGCGCACTCCACAGCCTGTTATTCAGGGAGCATCGAGAACGGTGAAGTTGTCCCAACGATTTACCAGGCCCAGGCCGGCGGAGTTGTTGTAAAGACCGCAACCCACCGCATTGGCGAGATTGTTATTGCTGGTGGTGAAGAGCAACGTGCCGCCGGCGTAAATGGAAAGTTCTCCTGAAGCTTTAGTGATTGCGCGCAGGGTGGTCCAGTTCGAAGGGAGATTGACGCCGCCGGCTAGATTCGTTCGCACGCCGTTCAGATAAAAGCCAACCGTAAGCTGCCGCGGGCTGGCATCGTTCGCGCCAGAGCTGGTGTAGGCGAAGAAAAAGTTTCGCTCGTCAACTACGCGAAAACTCAGACCCGTATCCAACCCGCTGCCATTTATGCCAGCGTGGCGATCGACGCGCGTCTCCAGATTTGCCGCGGCCGCAGCGGTCGCGATCCATGTCGGATAAGAACCATTCGCCAGCAGCACCGCGCGCCCGTTCAGAATGCCGAAAGGCTGCGGCGTGTTCGCAGCCTGATTGGTTTGCCAAACTTTTGGGCCGGCCGTGCCGCCCTCGGTCGAGCCTAACCCACCTTTGCCATTTAATACGTAAGTAGAATTTGCGCGCGAAAAAGAATCGAAGACCCGCGCGCCACTCGGAACCGGCGCCGGCGCGTCGACGCTTACCTGCGCCGCCGCTGTCGCAGTCGTAAAATCAGGGGCCGTCGGATCAACTACAAACTGCGGCACGGAACATCCGGAACACGGATCGAAGTATCCGTTAACCAGGCCCCGCAGCAGGCCGCTGTGAAACTTGTCCGGGTGACCAAAAGAAAAGTAACCCTGCGACAGATCCGCGACCGTCGGCGCCGGTCGAAAATATCGACTGGTGAGATTGCCTTCCTGACTGAAAATCGTTTGCGGCGCGAAGCTTGATTCCACCAGCGTCTGGTTCGCACCGGTAGGATCTTCGCGCGGATTATTCCGCTCATAGCCGCGCACCTGCGCGATTCGACCTTGAAAGTTGCTGTGCGTCGAGCCGCCAATCAGCAACCAACTACCACCCTGATCCGGCCCCGGCGTAAACCGTGGCCCGGTGAAAGCCGTTTTGCCCACCGGAACCCCGTTAAAGTAGGTAATGACATTTCGCCCGTCCCAACCAACTGCGTAGTGACCCCATTCGCCCGGCGCCGGTCCCTCGTCGCTGTGGAAATAATTGTCGTACGTAACGTCGTTGAGTAGGTTGCCGATCAGTTGATAGCGTCCCGGCTCGCTGGTATTCAGGTTCGCAAAGCCAAACAGCAACGCATGAGCTCCGCCATAACCATCCGACAGCAAATAGGTGGCGCCGGAATTACTTCCGGGCATGGCCCAGAACTCCCAGAAGAAGTGTCCCAGGTCTCGGCCCGGATCCCAGAGGTAACCGTAGTCGACAGCTTTTGGTGATCCGTCAAACTCCAGCACGTAACTCGGGTTGGAGGGCGGCGCCGCCGTCGCTACGAAGTTCAGCGTCTGGTCTGAAGTTAGGACCACAATACTTTGATTGCCGGGGGCAAACGTGAACCAGTCCTGCTCAATCGATGGCGTCAGTGAATAGCTGCCAAACGCAGTGGCCGGAATTGAATAACTGCCATCACTGCCGGTATGAACCAGGCCGTTTTGCGATCCGCTGAGCGTAATCGTGATGCCGGCAATTCCCTGGCCCGAATTGTCCCTCACTTTTCCGGCCAAAAAGTAATTGCGCAAAACTCCCTGGACGTTGATTGTCTGGTTGCCGTCGAGAGCGGTAAAGGTTTGATTGGCCGGCGTCAGGACGTAATGGGTTTTTGAGAAAGCCAGCGCGTAGTTTCCGCCGGCCTTCAAATTCGAGAAGCTGAAGTTTCCGGAACCGTCGGTGGTAACAAGTTTTTGTTCCGCGCCACTGAGTGAAACGTCTACTCCCGCAAGGCCCTGTCCGCCACTATCACGCGCCACTCCCGAAATTGTGTAAAGCTTGCGGGTGGCAACGAAATCCAAATCGAGCTGATTGTTAGTTACGTCGTTAACTGTGCGACTGATCGGATTGAAGTTATAAAACTGGTTCACCGGCGTGATGGTGTAACTGCCGCCGATTGCGTTTACTGAAAACTCGTACGCACCGCCCGCATTCGTCGATGTTGTTTCGGTTTGCGATCCGGTCAGTTTCAAACTCAGTCCGCTGAACGCAGCATCGTCGTCCGTAACTTTTCCGTTGAGGGCATAAGGCGGCGCCGGAGTTGGACCAGCACCGGCATCGTCTGGTGGTCCACCTCCTTTGTGGCCAATCGCGACCCGAACGCGATTGCTGAGCGTTCCCAGGTAAGATATTCGTACCAGCACATCGCCGGCGTCCTTAATATCTTCATTTAGCAGAATGGTGATGGGGGTCAGCCAGGGCTGGTTGGGAACTGGGCCAAAGTATTCGACCAGGAGGCTATAGTGGTGATGGGCGGCATCTTCAGCGTCAGCGTTCAGAAAATAGAGCGGCTGCCCTCCCTGGGTTGGCAGGTTCAAGGCAAAGAGCATGATGCGCGTACGATGGTCAGCGTTCCACGAGTGGGGAGAAGTAGTTGCGAAAGGCTCCGGCGTGAACATCACCGATTCCAATGCCACCGCGCGCGTGGAGTTCGTGTCGCTAATCAGAATTGGCGCGCCAGTTTGCGCCTTGATCGCGAAGGCGCCGGCGGTCAGCATCAACAAAAGAAGGCCGGCGAAAGCCCGGAACCATGTAACCCGACGCGGGCACATGCAACCGCAACGCGCTCGCCGCGTTGAGCCAGGATTGAGCAGGAATACTTCTGCGTTTATCATGCTGCCACTTGTTCACAGAATTTCTATTACACTTGAACCATAAAAGTCCACGGGCAACTGAATGTTGAGGGGGTACCCTTCAATCCCTACAGGCGTATTGAGTTCAAACTTTAGTTTGCTTCGTTAGAAGAAAAATCAAGAAGGGCCGAGGCCGCAAGCTAAAGCTTGTACGCTATACACCCGCAAACGGATGTCGAGTTCTTCCCGCGCCGCTGCTTAATGACCCGCCCAAAACTAAGCCTGATGATTGTGGCCGGCGAGCCTTCGGGTGATGCGCACGGCGCCAGCCTGGTCCAGGAGTTGCGCGCATCGGCCCCGGACACCGACTTTGAATTTTTTGGTTCAACCGGCGAGTTGCTGCGCAACGCCGGCGTTGAGTCCGTTGTGCGGGCCGACGATCTCGCCATCATGGGTATCGTGGAAGTGGCGCGGGTGTTGCCGCGGTTTCTGCGCGCGTTTCGGCAATTGAAAGCGGCCGCCCTGGCGCGCCGGCCTGACGCAGTAATCCTGGTTGACTGGCCCGAATTTAACCTGCGTCTGGCGCGCGCGCTGCATCGCAGCGGCTTGCGCATTATCTATTACATTAGTCCCCAGGTTTGGGCGTGGCGTTCATATCGCGTGCGACAGCTTCGGCGCGACGTCGATTTGTTGCTCTCGATTCTGCCTTTCGAAAAAGAATGGTTTGCGGAGCGCGGCATGAAAGAAGTGGAGTTTGTAGGCCATCCGCTGGCGGGCGAGGTTCACGCTCGCTTCGATCGCGCAGAGTTTTGCCGGCGCAATAAACTGGATTTGAAACTTCCTATCGTTTCGTTGCTACCCGGCAGCCGGCGCAAAGAGATCGAACGTATTTTGCCGCCGATGCTGGAAGCCGCCGCATTGATTTCCGTGCGTCACCCGCAAATTCAATTCGTCGTGGTGGTCGCGCCCAGCCGATCTTCGGACGAGATACGAAAGATTGTGCGAGCGCAAAGGTCGCTACCACAGCCACTGCCTTCGTGCCTGCACATTATCACCGACCAATCGCGCGAGGCCCTTGCCGCTTCCGATGCTGCGGCCGTTGCCAGCGGCACTGCGACACTGGAAGCCGCCCTGCTGGAAACTCCAATGGTCGTCGTCTACAAAGAGTCGGCCATCAACTGGCACGTGCTGGGAAGCTTGATCAACGTGGACCACTACGGCCTGGTAAACCTGGTTGCCGGTGAGCGCGTCGTGACCGAGTTAATGCAAAACGAACTGACCGGCGATCGTTTGGCTATGGAACTGATGTCCTTACTGGAAGAGGACCGCAATATCGCCATGCAGGAACGGCTTAACGAGGTCGCAGAGGCACTAGGCGAAGGCGGCGCTTCGCGACGAGCGGCGGAGCGAGTAGTAGAGCGGGTAAGAGCGTGGGCAACTGAGATGTCGAATAACCGTAAGGATAAGAGCGAGTATGAAGAAACTATTACTGAAGAACCTTGAATATCATGGCTCATGTTTCATCTTCCTATTGACGCTTCTGGTTACACCAACCGGAATGGCGAAAAGCTATGGCACGGCGCATTCAGCTAAAGGCGCTCGGCTGTCTGCATCACCGCATGTCGCCCAGGACCCAAAAGCGATTGAGGTACGCGGCCTCTCAATGGGCCTTCCGGTTGAACAACAACTCTCAGGCGGCGAGGCCCACTCGTATCGCGTTTCGCTACGCGCGGGGCAGTACCTGCGGGTAGTCGTTGTTCAAAAAGGCATCGATGTAGTGGTCAGCTTGTTCGGGCCGGACGAGACGAAACTCAGCGTCGTCGATAACGATACTACGATGGGATCAGAATCCATCGTTGTCATAGCCGACGCACCGGGTGATTACCGCGTGGAGGTACAGTCACGCAATAAAGGTTCGAAGGCCGGCACGTATCAAATAACACTGACGGAGTTGCGAACTGCCACTGCCAAAGATCGTGATCATCTGGCCGCTGAAATAAAGTTTGAGGAAGGCAATCGATTGCGTGACGAGCGCACCGCTGATTCGCGTCGTAAAGGAATTGAGCAGTATGAAGCCGCATTAAAGTTGTGGCGTGAAGCGGGAGAAAAGAAAGGGGAGGCTTATACATTCAACGAAATAGGAGTGCTGTATGCGACCCTGGGCGAACCACAGAAAGCGCTGGGATATTATGATCAGGCGGTCACTCTCTGGCGACAGATGGGAGACCGATTGAATGAAGGGAACACGAAAAACAATATCGGCTCAGCCTACACCAGGTTGGGCGATATGCAGAAAGCGCTTGAGTATTACGCTCAGGCACTCTCCCTCAAGCGGGCGGTAGCGGATCTCCCCAGCGCTGCGATCACACTGCAATCGATGGGTGCAACTTACGGCGTATTGGGCCAGCACCAGGAAGCCCTGAAGTACTTGAATGAAGCCCTACTACTGATTCGTGACGCAGGAGATCGCGAAACGGAGATCGTCACGCTCAATCATATCGCCAATACTTACTCTTTTTTGGGCGAGATGCAGCGCGCTCTGGAGTTTCATAATCAGGCGCTGGCCCTCGCGGTCTCCGCCGGAGATCGCGGCCTGGAAGCGAGAGTGCTGGCTGATGTCAGCAGCGTATATTGGCGGCTCGGTGATAAGCAAAAAAACTTTGAGTACAAATACCAGGCGCTGGCACTGTTGCGCATTGTCGGAGACAAGCGTCGGGAGGCATTTGTCCTGGCCGGCCTTGGCTTCGCATATGTGGATTCGGGCGAACCTCAAAAGGCGCTTGAGCATTTCCACCAGGCGCGTACGTTATGGCAGGCAGTTGGGGATCGGCTGGGAGAAGCTACGACGCTCACCTATCTGGGAAATTGTTACAGTAAGTTGGGTGAACGGCAAAAAGCATTGAATTATCTTGATCAGGCTCTTTCTCTCCTCCGAGCAATTGGAAACAAGAGTAGTGAAGTATTTGCCCTTACAAGCATCGGCGCCACCTACAACGCGTTCGGCGAGCCGCAACGAGCGCTGGATTATCTCGAGCAGGCGTTAAAGATAAGCAATGCTATCGGAGATCGCAACGGAAAGGCCAATGCGCTTTATCGTATCGCTAATACTCAGCGTGCCCTTGGCAATTTGCGTGACGCTCGCACTCAGATTGAAGACGCTCTGACCCTCATTGAATCTACGCGGGCCGAACTCGCCAGCCAGGACCTGCGCACGTCTTTGTTGGCTTCTCGGCAGGAGTACTACGAATTCTACGTTGACCTATTGATGCGGCTGCACCAGCAGCAGCCTGCCGCCGGCAGCGATGTAGCCGCTTTTGGGGCGAGCGAACGTGCCCGGGCGCGTAGTCTTTTGGAATTGCTGGCCGAAGCAAGGATCGATGTCAGGCAAGGCATCGCGCTAGCTTTGAAACAGCGCGAAAATCAACTTCAGAATCGGATTTCCTGGGTTCAGACCCAATTAATACAAGCCCATTCGCGAACGCAGCCCGACCAAAGTAAGATCGCATTACTCGAGGAGGATTTTAAGAAAGCAGAGAGCGAACGCGCGCAGGTGGCAATCGAGATCCGCCAGAAACATCCACGCTACGCCAACCTCCAGTATCCGTCACCGCTGGGCGTTAAGGACATTCAGCAATGGTTGGATGAGAAAACTGTGCTGCTCGAGTACTCGCTGGGAAATGAAGCCTCATATCTGTTCGCGATCAGCAAGCATGATTTCCTGACAGCCCGGCTGCCCGCTGCCTCGCTGCTTAGGAACCAGGTGATTGCCCTACGGGAAACTGTGGCCGGCCGGCCGGATCGAATGGGTTTGTCTAATTATCTGCAGAAGGCGCGCGCCCTTTTTCAGGATCTGGTCCTTCCCGCCAACCGGCTGCTGCAAGGCAAGCAGTCGTTGATAATCGTTCCCGATGGCGTCTTGCATTACCTGCCCTTTGAGGCGTTACTCCAATCTGACAGCGGTCGCCTGGCGACGCAACTCGACCTTCGGCAACTACCGTATTTGGTGCGCGACTTCTCAATCAGTTATGCCCCGTCGGCCACGGTCCTTGTGAATCTGCGCAGCATCAACCCCGCAAGTGCGCCAAGAAAAACATTCCTGGCTTTTGGAGATCCGCTTTACGGTCCGACCGAACCCGATCGGCGTGCGCCAATCCGCACGGCGTTTCGCAGTGCCTTTGGCGAAGGTAAACCATGGGACCTGCAACCACTCCCGGAGAGCCGTCATGAAGTTGAACGCATCGCCAAACTTTATCCGAGGGAACGAGTCGGGGTTTTTCTGGGCGATCGCGCCAATGAAGAAAATGTGAAAGTTGGGGATAGTCTGGGCCAATATCGCTTTGTGCACTTTGCGGTGCATGGCCTCCTTAATGAGAACAAACCGCAGTATTCCGGGCTGGTGTTGAGTTTGCCGCGCGCCGCCCCTGCCGCGAAAGACAAAGACGGGCTGGCTGTTGCAGGTAGTTTCGGAAGTCCCGCCTTTGTACCGGCAACGAAGAGCGCGGCGGCCGAAGATGGATTGCTGCAGGTCTATGAGATTTTTGATCTCAAGCTGAATTCAGATCTGGTGGTACTGTCATCGTGCGAATCGGGACTCGGAAAAGAAACGAAGGGCGAAGGGCTGGTAGGACTAACCCAGGCCTTTTTCTATGCGGGGACGCCTTCACTCATGGTCAGCCTGTGGAAGGTACAGGACAAATCAACTGGCGAGCTAATGGTTCGCTTCTACCGTCACCTCAACAATCCCGCATTTGGCAAGGCGCAAGCATTGCGCCAGGCTCAACTGGACATGATCCGTAGCGGAGACTACTCTCATCCTTATTACTGGGCCGGATTTGTTTTGACCGGAAGGCCTTAGAACTCATTCAATTCTTAACAGGTATTCAGCCACCGAGGTGGCGCCCTCCTGGCCAAAGAGTTTCAGACTGTAAGTTCCATTCGGAAGCAAGGTGCGATCGACGGTCACCGTAAGGTTTCCCAGGTGTCCCTTCGTCAGACCTTTGCCCCGCCAGATTGTCCGCCCCTTTTCGCTCAAAATTTCGATGCGATAGCTCGGGGATGAAGCTAATCCTTCGCCATTTAGAATCAACACCAACGAGCTGGCTGTCGCCGGGGCCTTAATTTGATTCAACTCGTTTTCACCACTCGAGCGCCGGTTAAAGCTCCGCGCATAGAGATCGTAAATCGGCACATTTAATTCCGGCGCCCGAGTGTTCGGACGCTCGGTCGCAGGCAGGTCCGTTGCCTGGCGGAACCGCTCCTGCAGTGCCAGCTTTTCTTGCTCTGTTTGCTTTACGCGATCCTCAAGCTGCGCGCGTTCGATTTGCAACTCAGCGGTTTGCTTTTCTGCGCCGGCTAATTTTGCGGCCAGCTCCTGCTTTTGCTGGCGCTGGCTTAAGGCCCACAGGCTAAGACCGAAAACGAGCAGCAGCGTTGCCGCCAGCGCCAGGATCAACGCCGAACCAGGCCGGAATCGCGTTGCCACTGGGATATCAGCTGCGTGGAATCGGGGCGGTTCTTCCTTTATTCGATTCCAGAGGCCGCGCCACTCGCCGGCTATGTCTTCGGTAATCATTTGATCTTCAGTTCGGTGCGCATCGAAGAAATTTCGCATGTCCCTAAAAAGCTCAAGACATTGATCGCAATCAACCAAATGCTTCTGAATATTTTGGCACGCGGGCTCAGCCAGTCGACCGTTCATATAGTCAACCAGCTCCGCGTCCAGCGGGTGTTTCACTAAGGAGTCGGGAGTGTGTTGATTTTCGTTTCCCATTCAGCCGCTGTTTCTGCTCGCACCCTGGATCTCGCTATAATTCGTTGTCATTCAAGTGTTCGCCCAGTTCTTCCTTCAACACCTTCCGCGCCTGATGCAGATGAGCTTTGACAGTGTTAACTGAGATCCGCATCACGGCAGCAATCTCCGCCATGGCCAGCCCTTTTTGAGTCCGTAGTTGAACGCAACGCTGCATCTGCGGCGGGAGACGCTTCATCGCCTCAGTCAGTTTTTCGCGTCGCTCTTTTTCCAGCAGCGCTTCCATCGGTCCGTTCCGGGGATCAGTTGCCTTTCGTGCTAAGAGGGGTCCTTCGCCGGTTTTTCCTTGGCGCTCCTCGAGAGAAAGAATTGCCCCGGTTCTTTTCTTAGCCTGTCTTCGTTCCAGCTCATTCCGGAAAATGTTTCTGGCAATTGTGAAGAGCCAGGTCTGAAACTGCGTTTCGTCCCGCAGTGTTTTCAAACTGTTGTGCACCGACACAAAAACATCCTGCGTAAGATCGCGGCAGTCTTCCCGCGCCATCCCATTCCTTTGAAAGAAACGATAGACCTGGTCGTGATAGCGCTCGAAGAGAAGCTTGTAGTTTGCCTCGCGGTGTACTCCGCGGCGCAGCTCTTCGATGATTTGCTCTGTTGTTTTCTTTTTCAGCTCGACCATTAACAAAATTATAAGCGGTATTTAAGTCGGGCGGGGAATTTAGATTAGTACGCGGACGCGCGGATGACCTCGGAGGTTCACTGAGCTCATTACGCACCTCTCTTTCTAAAATAATCGTTGCCCGGGCTAAACCTTTTTCCCGTTCTCCTGTCTTTCAAAAGAGCGAAGTGTGTCGAATGAGAAAGTCGCCCTTCGAGTCGAAGAAATTCAATCACCCCATTCCCAGTCATCAACCAACCAAAAAAACTTTGGGCAACAGCCGTCGTCTACAGCCGGGACATCCAGGAGAAATAATGAAGCTTTCATTCCCCCGTCGTTCAATGCGCAAATTCAGAGGTCTCAATGCCTGCTTACTCAGCTTGCTGATGTTCACGTCGCCGATACTCCCAATCGCGGCGGTCGCGGCGAGGAATCGCAAGCTGACAGAAAACTCTGCGCCCTTGGTTACTAAGAACGTTGCTGGCAGCATCGCGGTCTCGGTACCGAATCTGAGGGGTACGCACGCGACTGCCGGCCGTTACACGAACATGCCGTTCTTCACGCCCTCCCTTACGGCGACCCTGGCCGACGACATCGGGCTAGGCGCGAAGAAGAATCCCGGCGACACAATCACTTACACCGCAACGATCACAAACGGCGGGGCCAGTCCGGCAGATGATGCCACCGGCATGGTCTTCAGCGCGATTTTGGATAACGCCACCACGCTCGTTGGTGGTTCGATTAACGCCCAGCCAATTGCCAAACCTGATTCCTACACGGGCAGCGGCAACATTCCTATCTCCATTGCCGCTCCCGGTGTGCTCACCAATGACGTCGATCCGATGACCGGCACCAACAGCGGTTTGACGGTGACGGAAGTTCAGGGCTTGGCCGGCAACGTGGGCGTGGCTACCAATACCACTGCGGTAGGCGCGGGCGGAGCGACTGGTTCAGTGAACCTGGCCAGCACCGGTAACTTCACGTATGAACCACCGCCAGGCTACGTCGGCACAGATACTTTCACTTATAAGACCAGCGAAGGAACGCTTACTGACACGAACACTGTCACCATCACCATCAGCAACATGGTCTGGTTTATTAAGAACACGGGCGGCGGTTTGAATCGCGGTACGTTCAGTAACCCGTTTACTTCGATTGCCTCCTTCAATAGTGCCAACGCATTAGCTGATGCGGCGCCTAATCCCAAGAGCGGCGACCTCATTGCCCTCCGCACTGGCACCTATGCAGAAGCGGACGGCGTCAACCTACGCAATAACCAGAAACTGATTGGCGAAGCGGTGCAGTTCAATACTGTCTTTACCGCTGACAGCAACAGCAGTTCTGCTTATACAACGTTCGCAGCCGGCACCAATACAGCGCCGACAGTTGCCACGAGTGCCGGCAACGGCATTGACCTCGCCAGCGGTAATACGGTGCGGGGACTGAATGTCGGCAATACGCCGGGCTTCTTCGGCTTCAACGGGACAGTAGTGGGTTCGCCGGTCATTAATACAGTCGCCAAGACGGGAACCGGCGGCGCCATCAATATTTCCACGAGCGGGGCGTTCGGGGCCAACGTCACCTTCGCGACGCTGGAATCGTCCAGCTCCCCGGGAGCAAACATCAATCTCGTCGGGGTGACAGGAACGCTGGGCATCACTTCCAGCGGCGCAGGTCTGACCGGGAGTGCGGCCAGTTCCAATGCCATCAATATCAGCGGCGGCTCAGTCGGGTTTACTTATGCAGCAAACGTGACCAAGAACAATCTTGGTTCGCTGCTGAATGTTTCCGGCGGTCATACAGGCACACTCGTCTTCAACACCGGGACGCTCAGCGCCACCGCTGGTGATGGTTTGCAGTTCAATAACGCGGACGGCATTTACAACTTCAACGGCACTACGACACTCAATGGCGGCGATGCGGGCGTGGATATCATCGGCGGCTCCGACGGAGCTTTTTCTTTCGCCGGCACTTCATCGATCACCGATCCCAGCGGCACCTCTTTCAACATCAACGGCGGCACCGGCAATGTCACTTACAACGGCACGATCACCGATGACGTTGGCGTGCTGGTTTCGGTAGTCAACACGACCGGTGGCACCAAAAGTTTTACCGGCGCTATTACGGACGGCGACGACGGCGACGGCGGCGCCGCCGCAGTGGGGTCTATCAACCTCGACAACAACGACGGCGCGACGATCACCTTCTCCGGTGGCTTGCTCGTTAACACGGGCGCCAATGGTGGTTTCTGGGCCATCAACGGTGGCACAGTCAATGTCTGCGCGGTCAAGCCTTGCTCCGGCGGTGCTGCAGTAGTGAACAAAGTCACCAGCACGACCGGCCGAACTGTGCGCGTCGAGGGCACTGACTTTGGCACGAACGGCCTGACGTTCCAGCGGATTGCCAGCAGCGGTGCGCAGAACGGTATTCGCATTGACACCACTGGCGCGTCCGGCTTCTTCACGGTCACCGGCACCGGAGCGGACGACAGCGGCGGCTCGATCGTTAACTCCACTCAGGACGGCGTCTTTCTGAACAGCACGCGCAACATCACGCTGAACGAGATGGTGATCAACAACAGCGGCCAGAGCCAGATCGATGCGGCTACGGTAAACGGCCTTACGCTCACCGGAGTCGAGACCGATGATTCGGCAGACCACGGCATCCTGGGTAGCTTGATTACCACTCTGACGGTCTCCGGCTGTGTGTTCGTGCGCGGCGGCGACAACGCCGGCATCGCCAACAAGGACGGCGTATTCATCACCAACCTCATGGGTACGTCGTCGGTGACAAATACGACCTTCAGCAACTCGAACACGATACAGATGAACGTGCTCAACACCGCCGCGACGGTCGCGGCACCAGCGGAACCAACAGACGTGCTGACTGTCAGCGGTACCACGTGGAACCAGCACACGGGACCATTCGCCGGCGATCACCTCAGCGTGCAGGCCAATACCGGCGGCAACTTCAAGCTGATTGTGAACTCGACCAGCGGAATCAACACGTTCACGACGGGCGGAACCGCTGTGCAGGCAGCAAGCGGCGGCTCCGGCACTGTCAAGGCCAGTGTAACCGGTGTCCGCGCTACCGCACCGATGACCGCAGGCGTGGTTATTGGGGCCACGGCTAGCAGCAACGCCAAGTTCGATATCTTCAGCAACAAGATTGCGAACGGCACCGGCTTCTCGGGCATGGGCAGCGTCTCGATCGCCGTCACCTGCGTTACGTCCGGTAGCTGCAACGGCTTCATCCGGGACAACACCATTACCCACACTGCCGGCGCCGGCGTTGACGCCAGCCACGTTATCCTCCAGGGCAATGGCACGGTTAACGCTGAAGTGTTCTCAAACGTTGTGAGCGGTAATTTCCAACGCGGGTTCTATGGCTCGTCCGGCTCCGGCAGTGGCACGGTGAACATGAATTTCCACAACAACACTTATACCGGAACGGCGAACGCCGCCGCGGGCGCGCTTCAGGGGGTCTACATCGAAGCCGGCAACAGCGCCGGAGGTCCAAGTAGCCAGGTTTGCCTCGACATGGCGGCCAACAGCGTCACCATGGTCGACACGACCGCGTATCGCCTCCGTAACGAGGTTACCGCCGGTAACTGCGCGGGCTGCGTGTTCAAATTGAAGAACTACCTTGGCGGGGGAACAGACACGGCGGCGATCTCGAGCTGGATCACTGGCGCCCCGAACTCAAACACGCTCTCGACGACTTCCGGCACACCCATCTCTATCGGCACCAATAACCCATACTCTAACGGATCCGGCGGCTGTCCCGCCCCTGTGTTTCTCAGGGCGGCGCCCGGCGGGGTCGAGGCGGTTGAGCCACGCAGGACAGTCGGCTCGTCTTACTTGAAGGAAGCGGCCCGCGAGGGGCTGACGCAATTCGAACTTGACGGCATCTTTGGGGCAGCCATCCAGCGTTGGGAGGCGACTGGGTTGACTACCGAACAAATTAATACCATGCGAAGCTTGAAGTTCGAGATTGCCGATCTCCCCGGTGCATTTTTAGGTGAAACCAACAGCGACCGCATTCTTATTGATCGCGACGCCGGGGGTAGAGGCTGGTACCTCGGCGCGGATTCATTGAGCGATTCGCTGTTCAATAATACTGTCTCGACAACGCGACGTTACACCGACCCCAAGGACGCGCCCGCAGGCCAGATTGACCTGCTAACCGCCGTTGAGCACGAGATTGGTCACCAGTTGGGTCTTGATGACTCTTACTTGGAGAAAGATCGCGACAGCATCATGTACGGCTACCTGACGGTGGGCGAGCGGAGAGTTCCGGCACGGGGTCAGGCCAGGGGCATGCAGCCTGGCGCGTTGAAAGGATCACATTTCCTTTCGCTATCTAATAAGAGACCTGCGCCTAAGTCATTCAAGCGAGCCACCGGTTTCGATGAGAAACTACTCGGTGCATTGTCCGGCGAAACCGTAACCGTAAACGGCGCCGGTGCCGGCTTCACGCTCCCCGGCGGTGACAGCATCACCATCACTTTCCAGGCGACCGTGAACACGCCGCCAACTGCAAGGTCGATGAGTGTGCAGGGCAAAGTCTCCGGCACTAACTTCACGCTCGTGAACGGCATCACCACCGCTTCGCCGAACACCAACGATCCGGAAACGGCAGCGGTTAACGACGCCACCGTAACGAACATCAACACCGTGTCCACTTGGACGGGCGCAACCAGCACTGACTGGAAGA
>JAXDFZ010000017.1:0-36680 GCA_034665305.1 Blastocatellia bacterium
TTCCTGAGCCATTGTCGGAAACGTTGCGCTCCGCTGGAGCGCGTGTATTGCGGAGTTAATAGCCTTATCTATAAACATCTCGCTCCTCTGGAGCGAGAGCTGTTGCACTTCCAAGTTGAATCTGCGACTGACAAATGATAAATGACAAATGGAAAATGTTTAGAACGCTCGCCTTAGCCATCGGTCTAGTCGTCGGAATCAGCCCGAGTGCATACCCGCAGGACACACCGGCCGATAATTGGTCGCAGTTTCGCGGTAATCATCGTCTCAGTGGCGTCTCGCAATCCAGCGTGCCGCAAGCGTTGAAGCAGTTATGGACTTACGAAGCGGGCGATGCGATTGAATCGTCGGCCGCCATCGTTGGTGGGACGGTTTTCATTGGCTCGCAAAAAGGCGAGCTGGCCGCACTCAGCCTGGATAACGGATCGGTGTATTGGAAATACCAGACGGGGTCGCAGATTGGCGAATCGTCGGCGGCGTATGGCGGCGGGGCCGTATTCATCGGCGACCTGGGTGGCGTCCTGCATGCGGTGAACGCGCCTGACGGAAAAAGGCTCTGGACGTTTAAAACCGGTAACGAAATCAAATCGTCGCCAGTCGTGGTTGGCGATCGTGTATTAATCGGATCTTACGACCAGCAGCTCTACTGTCTCTCGACGCGCAATGGTTCGGTTTTGTGGAAAGTGAAAACGAACGGGCCGGTGCATGCAACTCCCAGCGTCGCCGGCGGCGTTGCTTTCATCGCCGGATGCGATGAACAGTTTCGCGCGATCCGCCTGTCGGATGGCCGCGAAGTTTTCTCTGTTTCTTCGGACGCCTACACCGGCGCGTCGCCCGCACTGGTTGGCAACGGCGCTTACTACGGCACCTTCAATAATGAAGTGCTGATGGTAAGCCTCACTGAGCATCGCGTCGTTTGGCGTTATCAACATCCGCAGCGCAAGTTTCCTTACTACTCATCCGCCGCTGTTACCGCCAACCGGATGGTTGTGGGCGGGCGCGACAAGATGGTCCATGGGCTAACCCTGGCGGGAAAGGGAGTATGGAACTTTGCGACGCGAGCGCGAGTCGAATCATCGCCGGCGATCGCGGGCGGGCGCGTCTTCGTTGGTTCAAATGACGGGCGGTTCTATGTTCTGAGTTTGAGTAATGGGGCGAAGCTTTGGGAGTTCAATGCCGGTTCGCCGTTGTCCGCGTCACCAGCCATCGCGAACGGGCGCATCGTAATTGGGTCGCAGGACGGCCGGTTATATTGTTTCGGGTGAGCGGCGGCAAAGGGCAAAGAGCAAAGAGAGAAAGATGGTCGGGCTTTAACCCGCGGAGCGGGTGGCAGCGTAAAGCTCGGGGTGGAGCGAAGCGGAACCCCAGGGTCAGAGTTCCAACCAACCACAGCCCGCGAAGCGGGCGACAGTTCAATGAATCAACTGTCGCCCGCTTCGCGGGCTGTGGTTTATTTCATTTGGTTTTATCCTGGAGTTTCGCTGACGCTCCGCCCCCAGGCTTTACGCTGTCGGCCGCTTCGCAAACTAAGAACGTCGGCCGCTTCGTGGACCAAGACCCTACGTTTCAACTACCGTACTCTGCTAAGCCACGCGCTCGACCGGGATTGAATCCGGAACCGGTCTGGCCACGGCAAAGTATTTCTCCAGCGTCTCCGGTTTCGGTTTCCGCGTCATCAATGAAACCACAAACATCAGCAACGCCGAGATGATGACCATTGGCACCACCGGCATGAAGCCGAAGACTGCCGTGCCTCCCGGTGTTCGCGAAAGCGCCTCGGTCCCGCCCAACGACCAAATCAACGTCGGTGGTCCGGGAGCGGGGGCGGGTACCACCTGCTGAAGGATCGCTACGGCCGCCACGGCGACGATTACCCAAACCGTCGACGCCAGGGCGCCCCACTTGGTGCTGCCTCTCCAGAAGAGCGCGGCAATCAGCAACGGCGAGAGCGCCGCGTAACCTGAAAACGCATATTGAATGGCTAATTCAAAAATCGTTTCCGGTGCTCGCAATGCCACCGCGTACGCGAACATTGTGATCAAGACAATAAAGATCCGGCCCGTCTGTACTTGCACACGTTCGCCGAAACGGCGTTTACCTCCATAGAAAGCAAACACGTCCTCGGTAAACATCGTCGACAGCGCGAGGATCTGGGAATCGCTGGCCATCACGGCCGCCATGATGCCCGCACCCAGCAGGCCCGCCAGCCACAGCGGTGCGTAACGTTTCAAGAGCAACATGATCACGTCATCGCCCGCCGCCTTCTCGCGCAATTCATCGCGGGCTTCCGGCGTCAGCGTCTTGCCCTGTGTCGCCAAAGTGCGCCGGGCTTCCTGCTTGGCCCGGATCTCCGGAACATCACTCACGCGATTCGCCATCACACCCAGAAATACGCAGGGCAGCCAGATGGCCAGAATGCATAACGGATAAAAAATTACCGTTTTCTTAAACTGGCCCATCTTCCGTGCCGTCAGGCAAAAGATCAGGATGTGCGGAAAGGCAATCGCCGAAAGCGGAATGAAGGTGTAACTAAAAAAGTAGAGCGGCGAGATGCGTTCGCGCGTCAGCAGTGCGGAAAAGACCGGCGATGATTGCATTGCCTGGGCCGAAGTTTTGAATCCGCCCATTCCCGCCCCAATAACAATCAGGGCCACTGCGCCGAACAGCAGAAAGAGCACGGTCTGAAAAGTATTCACCCACGCCGTACCGCGCATGCCGCCAAAAAACACGTAACTCATTACCACCATCGCTACGATGGCGCCGCCAAACCAATAGGGAACGGCCCCGCCGCTAATCGCATTCAGCGTTGTGCCGCCCCCCATGATGCCGATGATGATGTAGGGAATCAGCAGGACCGCCTGCACTGCAAAAATGACGGTTCCAATATGCCCGCACTCCCAACGATCGCGAAACATTTGCACCGGTGTCATGAACCCGTGCTTTTTGCCCAGCGCCCAGACTCGGGTACCAACCAAAAAGAGCGTGAGCGGAATGACGAGGGCTGATGACGAGGCCATCAAACCGAACGTGACGATGCCGTTCGAAAAAGCGTGACCCGACGAGCCGAGAATCGCGAACGCCGTCATGTTTGTGCCGAACAGCGAGAAAAGAAACACGAACGGTCCGAGCGAGCGGCTGGCCAGAAAGTAGTCCTCTGCCTTTTCCTTTCCCTTGGCGCGGCGAAAGGCAAAGATTCCGATATAGAGAACAACGGCAAGGTAGATAAAAACTACAATTGCAGGAATCACCGGGGGTTGTCCTCCTCAGTCTCGCTTGCAGGAATGTCACGTTCCAAATGGGACGGCCAGGCAAAAGTCACCAGCAGCCACATCAAGAGCGACGCGGCCACCGCAAAGCAAGCCTGATAGAAAAGCCCGATTGGCACGAAGCCAAATACAAGCGGATGCGCGGTGCGCCAGTACCAGAAGTCCTGATGCAGGACGTACAGCGCGAGGACGGCTAACACAAGCAGTATTCGTTTCATAAGAAGTCGCTAGAGTTCGCACCAGCAGCAACCAATCGATTGGTGATTGGCGCGAGTCCACCTTTTAGACTTTGTCGAGCTGATCCGCTGAAAGCTGTGGGAGACTGCACTGCTCAAAATCAATCTGCGGAAAGTGCGGGAATACTATCCCAGATATAAATCTTTGAGAAGTGTTTGTAGGGCTATTCTCAAGCTCTTCACTGGGAGCGCGGGCGTCTCGCCCGCGCTGAGTGCGAAGCGCGAAAATATATTGTGCTCCGTATCGTTTGCGGGCGGGACGCCCGCGGTCCCGGTGAAAAGCTATGATCCACCTCCCGAAGCGTATTGAACCGTATACAAACTGCGTGATATCGTTATGAAAATCGACTGGAAAGATGGGAGCAGCCATGAGCGAGCTACTCAAACCATTGGACGCCGCCAAATTAGCGGGCGTTAGTTATCCGACATTGAAGCAGTGGATCTACACGGGCAAGATTCGCTCAACTAAAACCGCCGGCGGGCATCACCGGATCGCGCGGAATGAGATTGAGCGGGTCACCGGAACTGCGCGGACGAAGGGTGCGCGGAAAGGCAAACCGATCGGACTGGACTCAATCAGCGGACGCAACAAACTGCCGGGGACAATTACCAGCCTGCGCTATGAAGGCCTGCTGGTCCAGGTATCGATTGATGTGGCCGGCCATGAGATCACATCCATCATCACCAGCGACGCAGCCCGCTCGCTCGGGCTGAAAGAGGGAACCAACGTTTACGCTTTGGTGAAGGCGACCGAAGTGATGGTGATTCGAGGTTAGTAATTCAGTGCTTTCCAAAACAATGATTCTGCGGCAGCGTTTGCGCGCTCATGCTTTCCTTATCCTGATCGCCTTGACCGCGATCTGCTGGAGCTGTACTGCGAAGGATCCAGTGTCGCCCGAAGAGCTCCGAAGTAATGAATTGATTGTCTCAGCCGCGGCCAGCCTGAAGGACGCCTTCAGCGAGATTGCCGAACTCAACGAAAGGCAGAACGGTACCAAAGTCCGATTTAATTTCGGCGCCTCAGGAGTGCTGCAAAAACAAATTGAGTCGGGCGCGCCGGTTGATGTATTCGCCAGCGCCGGGACCAAACAGATGAACGAACTCGGCCAGCAGAGTTTGATACTAAAAGCGACCCGGCGCGACTTTGCGCAAAATTCGCTGGTATTGATCGTTCCTGCGCAGTCACAGCTCATTCATTCGTTCAACGACCTTTCAAACCCAGCAATCAAGAAGATCGCCGTCGGTAATCCGAAGACTGTGCCGGCAGGTATTTATACCGAGCAGTCACTGACCCAACTGAAGTTGTTGCCTGAGATCTCGCCGAAGCTGATTTTTGCGGAAGATGTGCGGCAGGTGCTGGACTATGTGGTGCGCGATGAAGTTGATGCGGGTTTCGTTTATGCGACTGATCCGCGCAGCGCCGGCGGCAAGGTCAAAGTAGTTTCGGAAGCGCCGGCGGAGTCGCACGATCCGATTCTGTATCCCATCGCTGTGGTGGCAGAGAGTAAGCAACAGGCAGCCGCCCAAAAGTTCATCGACGTCGTTATGAGCGCCGAAGGCCAGCTCATACTCGCCCGCCACGATTTTGTGATCCTCAGGTAAACGGATGATCTGGGAACCACTTAAACTCTCGCTCCTGGTCGTGACGATCGCGACGTTGATTATCGCGACGGTGGGACTCGCCATCGGCGTGCTGCTCGCGAAAGGCACTTTTCGCGGCAAGGATCTGCTCGCTTCGTTCCTCACGCTGCCGCTGGTTTTGCCGCCTACGGTCAGTGGCTACTACTTGATCGTGATACTGGGAAGGCATGGATTGGTTGGCGAATATCTTTATCAACTAACCGGATGGACGGTCGCGTTCACCTGGCAGGCAGCGGTGATCGCGGCGACCGTAATGTCTTTGCCTCTGATGATCCTGTCGGCCCGCGCCGCGGTGGAAAGCGTCAACCCGCATTTTGAAATCGTTTCCTACACGCTCGGCAAAAGCTGGCTCGCGACTTTCTTCCTGATCACGGTTCCGTTAGCCCGCAGAGGAATACTGGCCGGCATCGTACTGAGTTTCACCCGCGCCCTGGGCGAGTTCGGCGCCACCTTCATGCTGGCTGGCAACATTCCCGGCAGGACGCAGACAATGCCGCTCGCGATTTATGAAGCCGTGATTAGCGGCGATGACAAACGCGCGCAACTGCTGGCATTGATCTTAACGGGAGTGTCGGTGGCGGCAGTTTACTTCACTAACAAACTGAGCAAGGGAGCGATTAGATATTAGCGATACTGTTTTGCAAGTAGCGATTGAGAAGCGCCTCGAATCCGACAAGAGCGGAAGCTTTAGTTTGGACGTGGCCTTTGATGCGGCTGAGGGGATTACGATCCTGTTCGGCGACTCCGGATCGGGAAAGACGACAACGTTGCGCGTGATTGCGGGTATTCTCAAACCCGACCGGGGCCGTATCAGTGTTGGCGAAGAAGTCTATTTCGATTCCACTACCGGGGAGAATTTGTCGATCCAGAAACGCCGCGTCGGATATGTTTTTCAGGACTACGCCCTATTCCCGCACATGACTGCGGAACAGAACGTTGCTTATGGAATAAAGGACCATGGTAATCAGGGCAATTCGCGATCTGATCAAGCGCGCGCGATGTTGGCGCTCTTTAAGATCGAGCACCTCGGCGGCCGCTACCCCCAAAACATGTCGGGCGGGGAACAACAGCGCACGGCCCTGGCGCGCGCCCTGGCTTCCCATCCTGCGGTGGTCCTGCTGGATGAGCCTCTGTCCGCCGTTGATGCCGGGACGCGTTCGCGGCTGCTTGATGAAGTAGTCCTGGCGCAGGAAAAAGTCCGGATACCCTTCGTCTACGTGACGCACAACGTTGCGGAGGCGTCATACCTGGGTGCACGGGTCGTAGTTTTGCAAAACGGCCGAATCAAGCAAATAGGCCACCCATCCGAAATTTTCGATCGATCGCCGGATACTCATTCTGTGGCCGCTATTGAGGGAGCGGAACGCGAACTGTAATTGACGTGCCTTTGCCCTCGATGCCGATTACATTAATTGAGCCCCCGATAAGGTTAATCCTTTCCTGCATTCCCAGAAGTCCCAGGGATTGGCGAGCCGTTTTTTCACCATCTGTGATGCCCCGACCGTTATCACTGATGGTGAGCACAAGGTCGTCAGCGTCTTTCTCAAGCGTGATATCGACGCTGCTTGCCTGAGCGTGCCGTACGACATTCGTCAGCGCTTCCTGAAATACCCGAAATATGGCCGTCGATTGCCGGGGATTCGCTTCAACGGTTTTTAGTTGGAAGTCGTAGTGGCAGGCGATTCCACTTCGCTCTTCGAACTGTTGCGCCTGCCACCGAATGGCCGCGATCAGTCCAATGTCATCCAGAACACTGGGCCGCAACTCAGACGAAATTCTGCGCACGACATCGACTGTGTAATCGATTAACTGCATCATGGTTCGTATTCTTTCCTGAAATCCGGCCAGGTCAGCTTCGTTGGTGGCAGGTGGTCCGTCCCTTCTGATTAGTTCCAGGTTCATCTTCAGACTAGTTAGCGCCGAACCGAGTTCATCATGAATTTCCCGCGCAATACGGACCGCTTCTTCTTCCCGCGCGGATTGCAGGCTGGCGGAGAGGGCGCGCAGTTGTTCGCTGGTCGCCCTGATACGCTCCTCCGCACCCATGCGCTCGCTGATGTCCCGTGAAATCCCGAGAACGTTGACCACCTTGCCATTGAGATCAAGTTCAGGAAACAAACGAATACTGAAGTAACTCCGGCCCGCGGGAGTTGTCCACGTCAATTCAAAGTCGCACGATTCTCCGCTGTTGAAGACGGAGGCGATCCGTTCCCGGACCTGCGCCAGTTCCTTCTTGTCGGTCTCAAAGCCGGCTTCCCGGAGGCCCGAGCCAAGTGGCTTGCCCATTAAGGTTTCTGCCGGCACGCCATAGAAGCGGGCCACCGCGGGATTTACATATAGCCGGCGGAATTCCGGGTCGTATCTGATGATTTGATCAGGCGCGTTCTCGACGATGGCGCGAAACTCCTGCTCCTTGGCGTGAAGCAGCTCCTCGGCATGCCTGCGCTCAGAGTTTTCCGTCCGCAGGGATTTGTTGCTCCGTTTTAATTCCTGAACTGTTCCGTCCAGCACGTCGCGGGCACGCCGCAGCGATTCTGTTTTGCTCCTTTGAGCGATGCTGAGGAAGCCGACCAGAAGGGATGAGAGCCCAAAGATGAGCAGGCGCGGGACCTCTCGCATGTTTACTGCAAAGGAATTAATCGGAGTCGCAAAGAAGTAAGCGATCGACAGAAGAGAGAGCGCACTCGCGAGCAAGCCAGGCCCAATTCCACCGAACCAGGCGCTGAGCATAACGGCGCAAAGGAACAGGGCCACAATGGGAGTAGATTGCTGGCCGAGCTCCATCCGCATCCACAATGCGATGAGCAGCGCCGCTGAAGCCGACAAAACGGCAACCCCGTACATCAGAATCGCCGAAGGCCTGGGCCTGGGCTCTCTGATCGTTTGCATCGCTTCATTGAGCCTGCTTATTTCGGCCCGGGCTTCTACCAGCTCCAGACTATTGACGATCTCCCATTCTCCTTTTCGCCTGGAGATTACGAATTGGTGGTTCTGCGCAAGATTAAATACCGCAGCCGCTCCACTCTTCGCCAGCGGATAAGTGCACATCACGGTCATGCGCTGATCGGTAATCCAATCATTGACCTGTTTCTCGTAGGCACAAAAACCTTTCCAATCTTCCGCCCTGAGCCAAAACGTATCCGCTGAAGCCCGCAGGCCGTCGTACCCACGAGCCAATGCTTCTTTGAGCCGTGCATCCCATGCCCTCATTACTCGTTCCAAATCGAGCACATCCTTATCGAGATACCAGTCACGCTCGTTGAGTATTTCAATGTTCCCGGCTGCGAGGTGCTGGTCAAGATCAGGAAGGGCCCCAGCTAGTGCTTCTTTAGCTTCTTCAGTGGTGATTAGATCGGAATTCGAGATCACCCACAGGCAGAACTCCTTACTTTCCAACCCGGTCTTAAAATAGGGAACGAGCGTGTCGAGCAAGTCCTGTTTTGTCTCATAGAAGTGACAGAAGTGCGTGCCCCAGGGCACGTCGCCGACGACACTTATGCCCGTCTTGCGTATATCTGTTGTCATGCTTTCACCTCACAAGGCTCCTGCAGTTTTGCGGCAGGGCGTGGGAGCGGAGGTTTAAAGACTAGTTCGGGAAGCTATGCGCGTTTCCTGACTCTCGGGCCAGTCACAAGGGATTGCTTGCGAACAACCCGGGACGAACGGCTGTACTTTAAAACCAACTGCCGTTCTTGTCGAGAGATTAGGAGTGTAGATTTTGAGTGACATTGGCGCATCCCAGAAGAACGAAGCCGATTGTTGAGAGGCGGACTGTGAATCGTCCATCCGGAGCAAAACGCTACCTTGGTTGAGCATTTCCCGCGCGCCATCAATTGTCACCTGATGACGAAACGGGGCCTGATTGCGTTGGTCAGGTCAGTTTAGAATTGTATCCAGGCAATCTCCCGGATTCATTTCGACCGGCTCGTGCCCTCGGCGGAAAATCCGCGCTCCCGAAGATCCTCGTAAGACATATGAACCGTTTTCGCATCTGACGATCGCGCCTTCGCGCACCGCGACGACGGGTGTGTCATTCTCTTCGAGGAATTGCACGATGCGTTCTTCGCGCGTTTCACCTTTGTGGGTCGAGCTCGGATCGGGATCGAGGTAGTGCGGGTTTATTTGAAAGGGAACTAAGCCGAGGGCATCGAACGACGGCGGCTGCACGATCGGCATGTCGTTGGTGGTCTTAATAGTGGGGGCGGCGACGTTCGAACCGGCGCTCGATCCGATGTAGGGCATGCCGGCTGCGACGCGGTCACGGATCGATTGCAAAAGCTTGCCATCATAGAGCGCCTTTAACAGTCGAAAAGTATTGCCGCCGCCGATGAAGATTGCCGCGGCGTCGATCACAGATTGTTCGGGGTTCGCAGTTGCGTGGACCGAGCGCAAGCCGTAGCCGATTTTCTCGAAGCGGGCGCGTACCGTTTCGGCATATGCGTCGCGGTCGTGAAGCGCGAACGGAACGAAGAGTACTTCCGAACTGCGGCCCAGGAAATCTTTGATTTCATTTTCAGCGTGATCCAGATACCCACTGCCATAAAGCGTCGAGTTGCTGATCAATAAGATTCGTCGGCGATCACTTTGACTCATTCACATCTTCCTCGAATCATCTAATCAATGCGCGAGCACAAGCGTGGAATCTCCTGGCCGCACCGCCGGACAAGATACTAGAGCGCGATTGGATCTCGCCAGCGATTTGTAACCAGCGCAACGATTACGAAGGTGCCGACAACGGGGTAGTGGGCCGGTTGAAAATCTCATTAGCACCGCACTTCAGTGCGGTGATCGAGATCGGCGATGATGGATTAACCGTTTTAACGGTTTTCCGGAGTAAACCGTTGAAACGGTTAGAAGGTGAATGTATCGCCCATGACCACCTGACTGCAGTCAGGTGCTAATGAGAAAGTGAAACTGACCCAAGTAGCGTTAACGTCATTCCTTGACGGCATCCGAGGAACAATCCTAATGTTGGTGGCCTATTGGGCTTCGATTCAGAGATGGACGCATCATTACCATCAGCGGGTATTTTGGCTTTACTTGGCCTCGGATTGATCTTTGGTCTGAAGCACGCGACCGAGGTAGATCACGTCGTGGCGGTATCGACCATTGTTAGCCAACATCGCAATTTGCTGCGGTCGGCGATGGTGGGCGCCTTGTGGGGCGCCGGGCACACGGCGTCGCTGCTGTTAATCGGCGCCATCGTATTGTCTTTGAAAGTTACGATTCCTGAAGCCGTCAGCAACTGGTTGGAGTTTTGTGTCGCGCTGATGATTCTTGGATTGGGCGCCAGCGCGTTGTGGCGCGCCTTGCGAAAGGGCCGGGAGGTCCATGTGCATAAGCACAGCCATGACGGCGTGTCGCACGTGCACGTGCACTTTCACGAAGCGACAACGCGGCACGCTCAGGGCGGGGCTTTACCTCACGCTCACGCCGTTTCGTCTATTGGTATCAAACCCTTGCTGATTGGGACAATGCACGGCCTCGCCGGATCGAGCGCCTTAACCCTGCTCGTCCTGACGCAAATCAAGTCGGCTTGGTTGGGCCTGCTATATCTAATGATCTTCGGGGCGGGTTCAATCATCGGCATGTTGCTTATGTCCGGCTTAATCGGTGTGCCGTTTGCGTTGAGCTCGCGAAATCTATCGGTACTGCACCATCGTTTACAAGCTGCCGCGGCCGGACTGAGCATCGCTTTTGGATTGTGGTACGTGTATCAGACGGGTCTTGCTTCGGGCCTCTTCTAAGCCATCATTTCAGACTGGTTGATGACGAGGGAATTCCAGCGTCCCTGCGGAAGACATCGAAGCTGCGCGTTGGGCCTTCGTCCGCGGAATGGAAAAGCTGTCTGCCACACTTACCAAATAAAATGCGGGCCGCCAGTGGCGCTTACTTTTCGCTGCCAACAGCCCACTTCGCATGCATCACTTTGAGTGCGCTGGCCGCGCAGGTTGCTGGAATCGGCTGAAGCGGCCGGTTCTTTTTGCCAAGCGGTTTGTAAGCGAGCGCAATTTTGGTCAGGCAATTTTTGAAGTGCTCGCCTTTTTGAAAGTGGCAACCACCAACGCTAAAACGAGTGTTTTTCCCGTTCCTCCAACTCTTTACCAATTACTGACGCCAGTGAAATACCCTGGTACGAAACGCTGCCTCACAATGGTATTCGGGTCTCAATCACACCCTCATCCAGCACAAACGTATTTCCAATTTTGTTTGGTTTATCGCTGCGTGCGACGTTTACATTCTTTTCCGCAAGTCGATCCAACAGGGGAATCCTTGGAATGTCAGGCCACACGTTGCGCGTCAACGTTGAGGCCATTGCGCAAACCCCGTCGGGGAGCATCTCGTCGACAAAATCCTTCGGTGTGGCATTGTGACTTCCGTGATGTCCAATCTTGTAGAACGCCACACTCTTCAGTATCTGCCGCCATTCAGGGTCTTGCATCGCGGCATTCCACGTTCCCCACTGGGCGTCTCCCGGAAACAGGAAAAATGTACCGGCCACTTCCAACACCAACATTAGACTTGTTCCATTCACTGCTTTGTCGAGGGCTACCGCAATTGCCAGCTCAGTCAATGAACCTGCTCGCTTGATGCCGTCTCGATCCGTCGGAAGAAATGTGCCCGTACCGGCGTAGTCGTTGTGACAAAACTCTGCAGAAAATGGTGCGGGAGGCAAACTTGTATCGAGGTCGATCGATGCGCGCAGCCGCAAGAAGCTTTCACCCTTAGGTGGATCCATGTCGCGGATAATGTCGCGTTCCCGCGAAGGACCCAGCACGTGAACCTTTACGCCTGGTAAGACATCCGTTTTTAGTAGCCGGCTATCTGTCTTTGTCGGTAAGAAGCGTCGTTCTGGATCTCCATTGAACCCACTGTGCAGAGTTTTCATCTCCTTTTCGTTTGTGAGCATCAGTGCATTGGCTACTACTTCCAGGGAGCGACGTCTTGCTTCTAATTCAGCCGCGCTAAGTCCGACGGCAGGCTTCGTCAACGATGTATTAAGGGCTAATGCCAGACTACTCTGGAGGTCACGTATCTTTCTTCCCTCCGCATCAGTGGGATCTTCCGTCCAGGGCATCCACACTTCCTTGACCTCGACGCCATTCCACTTCGCGTTGCCAAAACCGGAGATATGGTCTTTGTGACGATGAGTAGCAACCACCACGTCGATTCTTGGCACGCCATCTTCGTCAGTTACGTCTTCAATGATGCGATCGACGATACTGGCCATCGGAACATCCGTTGCCGCTTGTATCGAACCGCAGTCAAACAAGATTCGTCGTTGCTTACCATTGGCCGGTATGAGCACGAGAAAGGCGTCTCCAAAACCAACGTTGTACATCCGAATTCGCACCTCTTTTCCGGAAGCAGCACTTGGTTTCTTCGAAGTCTTCTTTGAAGTTTTCTTCGAACTCTTTTTCGCGGTCGTCTTCTTCGAGCCCGTTTTCTTGCTCGTCTTAGTTGCCTTCTTGGTGGTCATGTAATCTAACCTCCGTGTAGGTTCGCGAAGTTCATTAGTTCCAGCATGCGGCCCGGGTATTCCTGGGCGGTGTAATAGGGAGTAAGCGCGTTCTGCATATCACACATCTTTAAGTAATCTTGCTGCCGTCCGAAGCGATCTTTACCCTTTGAGCTGCGGCTGGGATCGCCGCCGGCCTTTCGCATTGGTTTCGAAATCAGGTAACGAACTTTTCCGTTTGAAGAAGCAATCAGCGTGCATCCACCCCGGAACGGAATACCCCCGAGCTGGTCCTTAACACTGTGATCGACTTGCGCGTACTGCACTACCAACTCAACCAGCAACCTTCCGTTTGGGGCCACGCGAAACACCGGATGAAAGCCGCGCACCTGAATCTTCAGATCGTCATTCAGGGCCAGCTGATCTTTGTTGGCCGTCGCATACGCATGTAGAGCGCTTCCCAATTCTGCGTTGACATCAAGTTCTATTTCTTCGCCTTCATCGTCGCTTACATATTGTTTGGTAGGATCGACGATATCCGGCTGATAGGTTGGATCCTGCCAACCGGTATCGAAGGAGCGCACCGCATTAAAAAAGACCTGCTCCAGTAGCGTCGGCACCTCGCCACCTAATATTGGCAATTTGTTTTCGACGTTGTCCCACAACAGTGATTCTTCGGCGAGCGAGTTGACACCCTCGGGGAAGATGCCACGCAACCGAAATGCTTCGATCATTGCATCGCGCAAATTGAATTCATCGTCCGGTACCAACTCGAAGTCGGCGGTAATCATGGCCCGAAGAAAATCACCAAAGGTGACGTCAACCGGCGGCATGTAGTCGAACGCTCTGATGCACATATCAAGCACTCTTTGTGCGGTGCGCGCGGCTTCCGTTGCGATGCGATTGACGAGATCCGGATGCAGATCGCCCTGCGGCAGCGTGCCGGTCCCGCCGGTCGCAATGCGTAGCAGATCCGTGATTCGTCGCTGATATGTTTTTGAAAATCCATCGAAGACCGCGGCGACAAGAATGGAGCCGCGGTCATGTGGCTCACTAACAGAATCGCTGAGTTTGGTATTTGGCTCATCCAGGGCAGAACGGAGTGCTTTGCCACCGCCGGTCGCAAAACCAAACTGACGCGCTAATTGGACCAAAGGACTTGAGGTGCGAACGTCGAGGCGGGTGCGTTGCAGCTGTTCCCGCAGAATATCCTGAAAAGAGAAGTGCTGAAAGAGTGCCACGATGTCGGCAAAGCCCTCGTGAAATGCGAGCACGTCGATATTTGATGGTTCGAGGAAGAGTGGTCTCAGTCGATCCACGATCGCGTGAGTCATTTCGTGTGTGATCACGTCGTGGGAAAGACACGTGAAAACTGTTTGACCAGGCAGATTTGGACCAACGTCTGCCGCATCAGCCTTGAAATAACCAAATAGGATTGCATTGAGGTTCATGCTGTAGAAAGCATTTGCGCCGTAGAAGGCATGTGGAAAGAGACGCAAACGCGGATAGTTCGTGCCTCGTTTGCGACTATGGGAGCCGAGACGCAAAACCCGGCCCAGTGCGCGGTCAAAGTTCTCGAGCGTTTTTTGCGCTACGGCGTAGACCATCTGCTGATGGAAACGCGGATCTGACTCGGACGGATCAAGCCCTCCCTGCATCAGAATTGCGGGCAGATCAAGATTGACCGGGGAGTAGAAACAATCCTGTGCGCCGTCGTAATCAATAACTTCGAGTCGCGATCCAATCGGACCCACCTGCAATGGCTCGTTGACGATGTCGATGCGGGCCCGATTGCCGAAGGTTCTGCCGAGCAAAGGGTCAGAAGCAAAAATCTTTAGCGGACGTCGAGCAGCTTGAGTAATTCCATTTTCGGTAGGTCGTCTCAGCATATCGCTTTACTCCTTCGCACGGAGATCAGACTGTGGAGGGCTTCAATTAAGTATGAAGCAATGAGTAAAAACGTTTCAAGGATAAGTGTGGGGAGGTGGTGCCCCGTTTAGTGTGTTGCGGAGATCGGAGTGGCGCCAAGTCGCAGACGTCGCGACCGTTAAGCTCCGTAGGAGCCGGATGTTTATAGCAACGACCGAGTAGTAACGACTCTGCTTGCGGGATTTATTTTTGGCCCCTTTTGTCTCATGAAACCAGATGAACCAAGATACCGTTACGTCTCAGGGCTGATTTGGAAGAAGTTCAGGCTAAGTTGGGCACCTACTTGGCCGAGGTATACGCGACGCCTTCACCGCCCAACTTTTAGGGCACTCAGACGTGCGTGCGGCCTTTATGTGAGGACAGTTGGGGAGCGCAAAGGTGCGGCTGTCGACCCCGTGCAATTAGATTCCAGAAAGATGCCCATGCATGGGGCCACTTTGCCAAAACAGCCACCGTTGCCGGCGGCTGTAAATGGCTGAAAATAATTGGTGGAGCAGAGGAGGGTCGAACTCCTGGCCTCCGCATTGCGAACGCGGCGCTCTGCCAACTGAGCTACTGCCCCACGAGCGCAAAGCATAGCCGTTCGGGTTTCAGGTTTCAAGTTGGGAGCCCGGAGGGTCCGCAGATTACGCGGATTACGCAGAGAGGGAAGAGCAAAGAGCAAAGGGCAAAGGGCGAAGCGCAAAGGATCAGAGTGAAGGACAAAGGGCGAAGAGCAAAGCGCTAAGAGGCGAAGACTGAAGAGCGAAATGCGAAGGACGACGTGCAAACGGCAAGGATGACAGAGTTCTACTTCGGTGCAGTCTGGGGATTCAGGCTAGCGTCTTAACGGCTACATCGATCGCTTCCGCTAATTTTGCGGCATCCTTTCCTCCGCCCTGGGCCATGTCGGGTTTGCCGCCGCCTCGCCCGTCGATCATTTCACAAGCTTTCCGCATCAGTGCATTCATATCGCCAGACGCGTCAGCCGATCTTGCAAAGATCAGGCGCGCAGCTTCGCCGTCGCGCGAACCGAGCAGGACGATCGTCTGCGGATGCGCTACCAGCGCAAGGGCGAGACGCTTTAGCGATTCGGCGTCACGATTCTCAAAAACTCTGGCGATGATGATCGGGTTGCCAAGCCCAGCGTTTTCCCGAAGTTCTGCGGCCTCGACTTTGGCGGCTATCTCCTCCAGCGCGCGCACGCGGCGGTGCAACTCCTTGTTTTCTTCCTGCATGCTTTGGGCGAGGGCGAAAGCGTCGTCGCGACCGGCGCTGAATAACGCTCCAGTCTTGCGTGCCGTCTCGTTGGCGCGGCGATAGTCGGCGAGGGCGCGCCCGCCGGCGACGAACTCAATTCTCGTCAATCCTTTCGCGCGTTCCCATGAGCGTGCCGCAATGACGCCGACTTCGCCGGTGCGGTGCGCGTGGGTCCCGCCGCACGGGGTTAAATCAAAGCCGGGGATTTCGATCAAACGCAGCTCGCCTGCCACGCTCGGCGCTTTGCGAAGTGGCAGAGCCGCCGCTTTCTCCGGCGTGACCGTCCGTATATTCGCAACTCGATCTTCCCAGATGATTTGATTTGCGAGATCGATGGCCTGCTGAATGCGATCTTCGGAAGGACTTTCGAGCGCGACGTCGATCTCGCAAACCTGGTCCAACATGCGGAAGCCGTGAGTCGCGGCATCAAATAAGTTGACGAAAGCCGCGGAAAGAATGTGCTGGCCGGTGTGTTGCTGCATATGGTCCAACCGGCGCGGCCAATCAATAATTCCTGTGACCGTATCGCCCGATAATGGCGCTGTCCCTTCGAGCAGATGCATGACCACATCGTCTTCGCCTTCGCTACAGTCAACGACGCGCGCCGCGCCGAGAATGCCGGTATCGTTAGGCTGTCCCCCGCCGGTAGGATAAAACGCCGTGCGATCGAGGGTGACTGCGGACTGACCATTCGTACTGGTTTCAACCTGAATCACCTGCGCAGTGAATTCGGTTAGATGGGAATCAGCGAAGTAGAGACGTTCGGTTGCTGGCATGGAGAGTTAATAATGCAATGCACCAGCCTCTTGCAAGGTCGCGAGGTCTTTGACGCCTTCACCTAAAGAAAGATAATCTCGCGACATTCGCAATATGCTCTCGCAAATTGGCGCGGGCGCCAAATGAAACTTCATCGCGGAGTAGATTTCATGATGACAACGATTAGCTCTTTCCTCTTTCGATCGGGCCTGGCAATAGTCTTCTGCGTTACGCTTCCGGGAAGCCTCGCGGCACAGCAGGGGCAGACCCCGGCGCTGAAGAGCATCAGCTACCGCCTGGGGATGTCGCACCCGAATACGCATCTGTTTGAAGTTTCGATCGAAGTTGAGACAGGGCAGGATTTTGCGGGCGGTGCAATTGATTTTCAGATGCCGAAGTGGTCACCGGGGCGTTATGCGGTTTTTGATTTCGCCAAAAATGTTCAAGAGTTTCGTGGGTCTTCGGGCCTTTGCCCGAGGACTCCGCTCAAGTGTTCATTACCCGACGCGACGGTAACGCGCGTGGACGATCAAACGTGGCGCGTCGCCACACAAAACACGCACAACCTGACAGTCAGCTATAAAGTTTACGCCGACGATTTGTCGGGGACCTTTTCGCAACTGAATGCGCGTCATGCGAATTTCAATGGCGGGTGTATTTTCATGTACCTCGTGGGCCATAAACAGGACCGGGTGAAGTTGGCCATTGAACCGCCCGCGGGCTGGCGGATTACTAACGCGAGCAGTGCTGGCCCCGACCAGCACGAATGGCAGTTTGCGAATTATGACATCCTGATCGACACACCGACTGAGATCGCGCCTGACTGGACCGAAGATGATTTCAAAGTCGACGGCAAGTTGTATCGCGTGGTGGTGCACTCGCTGGGCAATGAAGGTGGGAAGCGAGCGGCGCTGGTGAAGGATTTGGAAAAGATCGTGCGGGCCGAAACGGCAATGTGGGGGCCGCCCGAATTCGACTCGTATACTTTCCTGTTGCACTTCGCGGGTGACGGCAAATCCGGAGATGGCATGGAGCATCTTACTTCCACGCAAATCATCATGCCGGGACTATTGGTTGAACCGGGCACTTATGTCGAAATGCTCGACGCGGCGGCGCATGAATTTTTCCACGTCTGGAACGTTAAGCGGCTGCGACCGCTCGAGCTGGGGCCATGGGATTTCACACGGCCGGCGAACACGCGCGGACTCTGGATCGCCGAGGGCTTCACAAATTACTACGGTCACTTGATGCAACGGCGCGCTGGTCTTTGGGACGATTCCCAATTCTTGAGTTGCGAGAGCGATACCATTACTTCGGTTGAAAATGCGCCGGGCAGCCGGCTGATGAGCGCGGAAGAATCGTCTCTCTCCGCGCCGTTCCTTGACGACGCGCCACACGCGCAGCAACACAATCTGACAAATACTTCGATTAGTTATTACCCGAAGGGCGAACTGCTCGGCTTCGTGCTCGATTTATTGATGCGCGGCAAGACGCACGGCAAAGCTTCGCTGGACGACGTCATGCGTCACATGTACGACGAGTTTTATTTGCGGAGCCCGGCTGCCAGTTACTACCTGCGGGGCCGCGGTTATAGCAACGAAGACTTTGAGCGCGCGATTGCCGCGATCTCCGGAATTGATGCCGGCGATTTCTTCAAACGATATGTGCGCGGCGTGGAAGTGCCGCCTTACGATGAAGCGCTGGCCCAGGTCGGTTTGAAGCTCTCGCGAAAGATGGACAGCGCCCGTTACGATGCCGGCATCGGTTTCGACAAAAGCGATCTGCGCAGCATGGAGGCGCGCACGATTGGCCCCGGATCGGCGGCGGATCTGTCGGGTATGCAGCCAGGAGATGTGCTGGTTTCGATCGGCGGCGTCAACGTCACACGGGATACGTGGTTGAAGATTCTGGGACGCTACCGCGAGGGACAGCAGGTGGAGTTTCAGGTGCGCCGCAAACAAATCCTAATACCGATCTCGGTCGAGATCGGGCAGCCGCCACATGTAGAGTTTCGCATTGAGGAAGACAAAAATGCTTCGGCTGAGGCGAAGGCAATACGGGCGGCGTGGTTGAAGGGTTAGGGCAGTGGCCCAGACTTTAGGAGGGTCTAATGAAGGTCAATATCAGTTTGATTTGTCTTAGCCCGCGGAGCGCGGCGATAGCGTAAAGCGTGGGGTGGAGCGGAGCGGAACCCCACGTTCGCAACCAATGTGAATTTCAAGCGCGCGAAGCGTGCGATAGCGCAAACGCCGCCAGTTACTGATGATGAATGGGCTGTCGCCCACTTCGCGGGCTGCGACTGGGTATGCCACGGATCCTGGGGTCCCGCTCGCAAATGCCTCGCTCCACCCCAGGCTTTACGCTATCGCCACGCTCCGCGGGCTAAGGCAACCACCCATACTGAACTCATTCAGAGCTTCCAAGAAATTGTGCCAGTTTAGGCGACGATCACGTCGAGCGTTTCCGGCGCGATTTCAAAGGCCATCGGCGTGTTGCCAATTACTTCGCCATCAACCTGCACCAGGACGTCGCCGATTGCGCGCGCCTTAACACCACGCAGGTAACGCACGCCGGGTGTAGTTGGTTTGACTCTTCCGCTGGCAACCAACAGCAAGAGAGAAACGTAACGAACCCTGCTGACTGAAGTTATCAGCATGATCTCGAATTCCGGTTTGTCGATTTGCGCCCCCGGAGTCAGCACCAGCCCGCCACCGTAACTCGCCGCATTGGCAACGCACGCAAACGTGGCAGAGACGGTTTCTCCGGCAACGTCGAGTTCAAACGACGCCGGATTCCAGTGCAGCAGAAATTCCATTCCGGCATAAAAGAATGCGCCTTTGCCGAGGCGACGCTTCAGCCCGGGACGCACGCTACTGGCAACAGCAGCATCGACGCCGACGCCGGCCATCAACAGGAAATATCTTCGCAAGTTGGTAGTTTCGTCGATCGCACAACCGAGGTGAATGCGACGAGTTCGTTGGGCGACTATGGCTGCGGCCGCGGCTTCGAGTTTGAAGGGCAACTTCAGATCGACGGCCAACACGTTGGCAGTTCCGCGCGGCCAGATCGCGAGACGGGCCGTTGTTCCTACCAGACCTTGCAGTGCTTCGTTGATGGTGCCATCGCCGCCGGAGACGATGATGTCGGTGGCGCCGTCAGCGGCGGCCCGCGCTGCCAGCGTAGTTGCGTCGCCGGGCGCGGTGGTGTTCAGGAGTTGAACGGGAAGGTCGTTCCGTTTAAGTAGATCGCAAAAGCGAGCAATCTCGGCGGCTCGTTTAGAACCGCCACGACCGGCATGCGGATTCGAGATAAGGACGACCTGACGCGGATCCATGCGCGGCAGGATAACAGAGTCGGGTGTCAGGTGTCGGGTATCAGGTGTCGGGTATCAGGTGTCGGGTGTCGGATTGAATAAACCGAACCGCACTGAGCCAGTCTTTGCGTTTGACAGCAACTCGAAACTTAACCCGATACCCGACACCCGAAACCCGTCTTACTCACCGCCCGCACTCGGCGTTGCTGTGATTCGTATACGAACTGAAGCGGCGTTGATACTCGTTGGAAGTTATGAACGAGCAAACCATGCCGCGATAGTTCCCGGGCTCGCGCTGGTCCAAAACGTTCAGCCAGAAGTCGTAACCCTCCGGCTCCGGATCGCGCCTCAAGTAACCGAAGTACTCCATTAAGACAAACGCCTTGTTGTATTCGGCTTGCGCGAAGGCGCTCGATTCGATCACCTGGCGAACCACTGCCACACGACCGCCGGAGTCGAAACTCTGTAGCAGGCTTGCTCGCAGAGAAGACAGCTCAGCTCCCGATCGTGATTTCGCGGTCACCAGTAATGAGTCAACGAACTGCTCGCGGCTGAGCGTCGTGGGGTACTTCGCGGCAAACTCAGGCCGGTTAACGAACTCGCTTGCGAAGGATGCCTTCGCTTGCTCCAGACCCGCGCCGCCGACGACACGGCTGCGGTCCGGCATAAACTCGGCGAACGATGGCGCGCGCCCGAGTGTTCCTGAGTACAGGTTGTGAATGAACGATCCAGTGTCCTGGAACTCTCGTTCGACAAAGAAGGCCGCGGCCACGTCGATGCGCCGGGCGTTGATGCAGCCGGCATCCCCGCCGCAGTTATTGATCTCGTTGCTCCAGTATTCAAAACCTCCCTGATCGGGTTCGCGACCCAGGAAGTCGAGATACTGTTGCCGCACAAAGTACTCGGAAGTATCGATCGCGTTCGCCGCGACGACCGTATCGGCTGCCGCCGTGAACCCAGAATCGGTGTTGTTGCCGAGCAGCGAGAACGAACGATTCGACGGACTAAACCGGTAATTCGGCAGCGCCGGCGTGACGGTGTAGAAGTTGTTAGTTTCTACGTTGTCGAAATGGTACTTGCCGTTGCTGTCGGTAATCGTATTGATGAGCTGACTTCCTGCCAGGCGCATGGTTACTCCCGAAAGGGGATTGCCGTCGCTGGTGGTGATCCTGCCGCTGATGCTGGCCGCGGATGCGGTTGGCGCGCTGCAAGTAACGGTCGAGGGGCTGGTATCTACGCAGCCGCTCATCGAAACGACGCGGGACAGTCCGGAGGGCAACCCTTCCGCCGCAAGCGCGAAACGGTAATTGCCGGGAGTGACCACGCCAAACATAAAGCTAAGGTTGATCGTCGCACCGTTAGCTAACGGCGTTCCGGCCGTGACCGTACCCGCGCTCACTGTCGAATCGAGTCCGCCGCCGATGGCCTGGGTGGGCGGAGTTTCGACGGTTGTCCCTTGAACTGAGCAGGAGTTTGCCGGGCAACTCGCGTTTGGACCAACAATGCCAACGACCGCGAGCGTCGACGACAGTACGCGCAGATCTGCGGGGCCAGTCGGCGAAGAGTTCAGGTTGCTCAGATCGATAAGGCGGAAACGCAAACGCGTTAACGGCGCTCCCGTACTGTTCGTGAAAGTCCGGCGGATGGTGACCGTGCCGGCCGGACCGTTAGCGACGGCAGTAAAGTTGCGCAAAAAATTCGCGCCGCTGCCGACCGGGGTTGGCGGATCCATATTGATAACCGGCATGGATCCGGTGGCGTTATGAATTGGTCCCGCTAAATTCTCGGGTCCCGGCGCGCCTAAGGTTGAGACTCGCGTGCTAAAGGTTCCCCCGGTAACTGAGACGAAGGTGAAGTCGTTGTTATTGTTCCCCGTGTCCTGCGGAAAACCCCCGGCAGTAAGTTTCCTTAAGAAGGCGTATTCGCCATTGACAGTTATACCGCCGGTACCAGCGCCGCTCGGCGTGATGGCTGTCCCTTCGAAGAAAAGAGCATCGCGAGTGTCGAAGCCGGCGGAGTCGATCCGCGTCGGTGCAGTCGGCGTCGCGCCCCCGAAGAGCCCAAGGTCTGAGCCGTCAACCGTCCCCGCAGCTAATGCTCCATCCGACGCGGCAGCCGCGGCGAGACTGTAAGCTGATCCGGTCATCAGATAATGACCACGCGCGGGAATCTGGGTCGTGCCGCTGCCAAGCGCACCCGGGAGAGTGAACCGCAGCACCTGGGCGCCGGCTGCGGTCAGGGAGTGCAGCGTAAAGCCGCTGATGTCGAGTGCGTTGTTGGTGGCGTTGTAAAGTTCTACGTATTCATCGTCCGCGCCACCTGTGCCGCGCAGTCGAAACTCGCTGATGATGACTTGACCCGCGGTCGCTGTCGGGGGGACGACATTGATTACTGCCGTGCCCGATAAGCTCTGGCCATCCGGGTTGGTGATAGTAATGGTTTTCGCACCGAGCGAAGCGCCCACGGTCGAAACATTCAAGGTCACTTGCGTGGGGCTGGTGTAAGTGACGGAGTTGACCGTAACGCCTCCGGGAACGGTGGCGCTGATATGGGTGAAGGGCAAAGCCGGCGGAGCGAGATTCGTTCCCGGATCATAAAAGCCTGAGCCCGCAACGACAGTGCCGGTTACGACTACGTTGGACGATGGCACACCCTGCGCGATGGTGTTGCCAGTCGCACTTGCCGGTGTTGCCGGCGGCGGTGCCAACAGTTTCGCTACGCGTGCCCCGTAAGAGTTTGCTGCGCTGCAGTATTCCTGCACCGTCCACATCGTCATATCGTCTTTCGGATCGAGCGATGTGAATGAGTAATCGCCCCAACGGCGTGGCGGTCCGGGATCGCCGGGCGGGTTATAGGCGGTACTGCTGGTGGTGTAAATGTTTACCGCCTGAGTAGTTCCCAACGCATCGCCAACCAAGCGCCCGTTTGTAGCGGCGTCGATACGAAATGGAGTTCCGGCGGTGGTGAATCCGATGGCTGCGTGTCCTTGTCCTGAAACCGTTACCGAGGGAATTAGGTACTGCCGCGACAGAGCTACGGTGCCCGCCGGGTCAAATATGGTTCCCGACTGATTGACGGTCGGCGCTCCGGCGCCTGGCGGAATGATCAGTTCATACCAACGGACGGCATCGCGTCTCTGCGCGTTGCTGTTGGAGGCAACACCTAAGGGCGTGACCGCGAGGTTGTGCGCTGTCCACAAACGGCCGCCGCGGATGTGCGCAGCGAAGAGGCGATCATCCAGGGCGTCAATGTTGCCGTTCGTTCCGCCAGTGTCACCGAGGTGATCGACAGTAATGGGAAAGGACGTGGCCGAGACAGTGATGTTGATGTTAGCCGAAATCGTAGGCGTGGCGCCGGGAGTGGCGATGCGGCGCAGAATCAGCCGCCCAAAAGCCGCGTAGCTGGGGCCGATGAAGTAACCTTCCGTGGATGCGGGATCATAATTGTCAACGCCGCGAGGCTCCAATGGTCCGTCGGGTCCGGCTCCACTTATCAGAGTGCGGAAAGCCGTAGTAACGATTGGGCCGCCGCTCAGGATCGAGGTCTTGCGGATCACAAACGCTGAAGTTGTCACGAACGAGCCGGATGCAGCGCCGAACATATCGCCGCCGATATAGAGTGCGTTGGTGTCCACGCCGAGCGAAGGATAATCAAGAAACTCGCCAGTTGAAGCCACCGGTCCCACCGTATCCTGCTGCACAAAATAGAACGTCCATACCGTGCCGGCTGAAATCACTCCAGCACTGGCAGCGTCTGAGACAGCTACGAGGATGCGATTGGGCCGGTCGCCGATGGTAGTGGCGCTGGGCACATCGATTATTATCATGATCCAGCGCGCAGTGAGCCGGTCGTAACGTATCTGTGGGTCACTTGTAAAATTGATATTTAGCGGAGGAGCATTTGGCGTCATTACGGACGCGAAAAACACATCGGGATCGACGTTGACAACACCATCGGCCGCGCCGGTAGTCTTGTTGAAAGTCCTGAGCCGGCCGTTCACGAACAGAACGAACTGAGTGGGGCCAACTGCGCCCATCGTGTCCGGAGGGAACGCGCTGGTTTCCGCCGGGCCCGTCACTGCGTTGAAGTTTGTGCTGACAGTCTGCGGCGCATAAGGCGTTATCGGGTTCCCTACATTTGGGTCTATGGCGCCTTCCGGCTTGGTTCCGTCGGTGCCGTCGTTTGGCGTCCTTGATACCGGCAGCGCGTCCGGATCCTGTGGCCGGATTTCGCGGCCGGGGACTTCGCGCTCATGTTTGAGGGGCCGGTTGGAAGGCGGCGCGTTTACCTGCGCCTCCATGATCTCTGCGTTGGTGCGCGCGAGGCCTTTCTCACCCACTTGGGGTGACCCCACCGTTATTCCGGTGAAAGGATCCTGCATGTTCGCACCGCTCGAAGTTTTGGTGGCAAGTGGCTGAGGCTTGGTTTTGCCGTTATTGGGCCGATTGGAACCACCACTGATCTTTCGACTAGGTCCGCTAATTTTCCGACTCTTCTGAGCCAGACCGCCGATCGTGCTCAATGCCAGCGCGATCGCACAAATTGAGAGCAGCAGGCATAAGCGAACAGGGGAATGATGACGAGCAGACGAATGTTTCAAAGACATTAATGACTCCGGGGCTGGGGAACTTAAAACTTTAGGACAGATTTCGCTATGACCCGCACTGTTGTGGAGTTTGCGAAGCCGGAAAACTTTTAAAAAAATGCGCGCATCTCAGAGAAGCGCGTTGCACTTAGTGGGTCAAACCCTTTTGGATGGCAAATGGAAGCAGTGTTTAGAAGTGGCCGTAAAAGAAAAAGTTAGCGGACGACTGATTTAGTTCGGCTTCCCTTATGGATGGGAGATTAAGAGGAAGCGGCGCTCTTGTCAATAGAATTGTCTGGTGAGAACGGTACGGCGCACTTCGCGTAACGCGATCTGGTGAATGCACGTGGTAACGTAGCTGCAGAAACGAACCGCAGCGAATGGAGCTTTAGATGACAGGAAAAAATCATCAGTTTTACTTAATCGCCGGGTTAATCGCCGGGCTCGTAACAATTGTTTTCGTTAGTGCTTCATTCGCGAAACCGCGGCGATTGCAAAAAATGCCGCAGGGCGCCTGGGGAGCGCCGCACATTAATCTTAATGTGACGGCGAATTCTGCGGAGGTGGAATTCGATTGCGCGCACGGAAAGATCAATGGCCCCCTGACGCTTGATAGCCGCGGTAGGTTCAATCTCGCCGGCAGCTACACACGCGAACATGGCGGGCCGATTCGGGAGGACATAAAAGCGATCGAGCGGCCGGTCCGCTATTCCGGATCGATCGTCGGCACGGCAATGAATTTGAAGATAACGCCGGTGGGTTCGAATGAAGTGATCGGAACGTTTAGCCTGACACACGGAGGTCCGGGCCGAGTTTTCAAATGCCGCTAAGCGAACCTAGGCGGCAGACGGCAGGAGCAGACGGCAGGTGGAACCAATCTCAATACTCAGTCCTGCCATTCCGCCAGAGCAAACCAAAGTTTGAACTCTATACACCTGTAGGGTTGAAAGCTTTCCCGCGCGTGACAGGCGTATAGAGTACAAGCTTTGGCTTGCGGCTCTTTCACATGAGAAGTAGGCAGGAGCAAGCGTCAGGTAAAGGCGCATCATGAAAAGTGTTCCTGCCGACTGCGCCTACCGCCTGCCCCCGCCTCCTGACTTACCGCCCGCACTCTCCGTTGTTATGGTTCACTACGGAACTAAACCGGTTCTGATATTCCGCCGAAGTAATAAACGAGCAAACCATGCCACGGAAGTTTCCCACCTCGCGGAAATTCAACACGTCCAACCAGAACGCGTAGCCTTCCGGTTCCGGATCGCGATGCAGGTAAGCGAAGTATTCCATCAGCACGAAGTTCGCGTTGTATTCCCTGGTGCGAAACTCAGAATTTTCGGCTAACAGTCTCAAGACCTGCGCCCGCGTGCCGCCGTTACTGAGCCGGTTGACGTAGGTCTCCCATTCTCCCTCGTGCTGAACCAATCCAGCGTTCGTGAATAGTTTGTTGACGAACTGTTCCGGCGTCAGTGAATCGGGATAGGCCTGGCGGAAACTATCGCGTTGCACCCATTCCTCCGCTAGGGCAGTCTTCCGCGCATCGAGGTCCAGACCACCAACCACCTTCGCTCTGTCACCGGTGAATTGTTTGTAGCTGGGCTGATACCCGAATGAGCCTTTGTACAGGCCGTTGACGAAGGCGCCGGTTTCCTGAAACTCACGTTCGACGAAGAAAGCGGCGGCTACGTCGACGCGGCGCGCGCTGGCACAAGCAGCATCGGCACCGCACCGTTTGATTTCATTGCTCCAATAATCAAAGCCTCCCTGATCGGGTTCGCGGCCAAGGAAGTCGAGGTACTGCTGCCGCACGAAATACTCGGTCGCATCGATTGCGTTGCCGCCGATCGTGCTGTCTGGTACCGCGGCAAACCCCGCATCAGTCTTGTTCCCCAGCAGCGAGAACGAGCGGTTCGATGGAGTGAAATGATAATTCACCAACTCCGGAGCCAGCGTGTAGAAACTGTCCGCGCTGACGTTGTCGAATTGGAAGTAACCCTTGTTGTTGGTGACCGCAGTTGCAGCTGTTCCCCCTGCCAGGCGCAACGTTACGCCAGCCAGCGGCATTCCGGTGGCGGTGGTGATCGTGCCGCTGATTGCCGCCGACGCCGCGGTCGGGAAAGTTGGCTCACCCACGGTCCAATCGGAAAAACTGTTGGCGCCGACCAGCGTGGCTGTATGTGCCCCTGTGTTAACAGTGCTGGCCGGGAAAGCCGTCGGACTGACCCCAATCACGCGAATGACTTTGTAGTTGGCTTCCGTACCCAACACATCGGCGAGCAGGTACTGGAAAGTCAGATCTGCAGTGATGCCCGATGCTGTAAGGGTCCAGTACCTCTGTATTGAATTGGCCGCATTCACGCTGGGCTGTGGTCCCTGAACAGCCTTGGTCGTGAAGTTCGCCGGAAATGTTCCGGCGGTAACGTTCGCAGTTAGCGGCGAGTAGCCATTTGCGGTGCCAACTTCGAATACCTTGTTGGCAGCCGCGGAAAAGTTTTTGCGGAAGTTGCCGTCGACATATCCGTTGGTGCGCGTCACCGTCGAGGTAGCAACCGGCATGATCAAGGTATTTGCGTTGGTAATGATTCTACCGTTGGTTAACGTCAGCGCCAGAGCCGCGGCGTTCACTGATAGATCGCCACCGGCGATCGTCAGTACATGCGTGGGGTCATTGTCATCGTAACTCATGCTTGTGAGTATCCGCGTGGGCGTGACTTCCGGACCAGTCGTCCTCGCCAATGTCGTCCGCAGGTATGAAATTGTTTCGCCGCCCGTGCCGAGATTAAAGGTAAACGGTACGTCGAAAGTTCCCGCGTTCGTCGGCGTCGTGGTGTTTCCAATCTGGACGATGCCGGTAGTGGCGCCCCCATTGCCGAGCGTGATCTTGTTGCAGTTGGTAATGTTGCCACTGAACATCCTCATCGCGCCGATAGTAATATTCGACGAGGCGGGATCGATGGTTAACCCCGAGTCCGCCTGCATACTGAAATTCGTCATCGGAGCCGTGACCGTACCGGTACCCGTGTAAGAAACAGCCGAAGTGGTCAGGAACCAGATGAAATTGGAACTGGCTCCGTTGTGAGTCAGCGTTCCGTTGTTCGTAAGCGTAGTGCCATCGAACAGAAACGTAAAGTTACCGAGGTTCATGGTGGTGCCCGAACTAATGGTTAAGTTACGGGTGATGTTGTTATAGACGGCGGGCGTCTGCATTGTCGCCGTGTGGTTAGCACTGGTGTTCGTGAGCACCAGATTGGGAAACACGCCGGCTATAATGAAAGCTTTGGCCGCGCCGGATGCCGCATTGCCCAACTGCACGGTTCCGCCTGTAACAGCGGTGATGCCAGCGCCGGCTTGATTGCGGTAGTCGCGTGGACCGGAGGCGGCCGTACTGGCAATCTGGATCACGATAGTTCCGGCACTAATATTAATGTCCGAACTCACCGAAGTGCCCATGTCGAAACAGGCAAGCGTCGTGGAAGTATGGCCGACGGTACAGGCAATAACTGTCCCCGCAGTTTGCGTGTAGTTGATCGCGTTCGTAGAAGTGCTGACGCCGAATCTGCCGGTAGTATTAACCGCGCCGCCTTCGACGATGATAGTGGCGCCCGACACAAAGCCCATGGAGTTGCCAACGGCGGTCCCTACATTCAGCGTACCCAGAGTAATCCGGAGCAACCCACTTACGGTTGGCGAACCGTTCAAGCCTACGACGTTCGCATTGGTGTTGTTTAGCCAGAGCCCGCCGGGGCCCGGAATTGAATAGCCGGCGACGGTGAAGACCGGATTACTGAAGGCGTTTGATCCGGAGATTTTGAACGTGCCACTGGTAAGGGCCAGAAATCCCACGGCGTTGGCCCCCAGCACTGTGAAAGTTCCGCCTGGTGTGAAGGTCAGGATGGACGTGGGTCCTACTCCCTTATTCAGAGTGACACCGGTGGTTTGTTTCACGTTGGTTGTGCTGCCGGCGTTCAGAGTGAACGCAGCGGCGGCGGCGCCCGTAAAGATAATGCCGGCCCCCGCCAGGTTAGTGTTGGTACTGAAATTGATTGTCCCGCTGTTGGTCAGATCTGTCCCCACAGTCAATACGTGCGTAGTGACGATTCCGCTGGTTGCAGATTGGAAGATCCCGTTTGCAGAGACGGTGACGCCTTGCCCGACCGTCAGAGATTGAGCCGAGGTATCAATAAATTGGAGTGTCGCAGCCGCTCCAGTGCCCACCGTTACGTTCAGCGCCACGGCGGCGACGTCTATCGTCACGGTTGCGCCATTCACGATGGTTACGTTGTCGTTGACTGTGGGCACGATTCCACTGGCCCATGTCGAAGTCTGACTCCAAAGACCGCCGGCGCCAGTCGATGAAATAGCACCGGGCGCAGAGGTCGCCTGACTGCCGGTTAAGGGCGAACTCAGCTGTCCGTTGTTCGCCGCGAATACACGGAAGAAATAGAGCGTGCTGGGATTCAGCCCGGTTACATTTCCCAGCACCGCGTTGGCCGCGGTCTGGGCTGCGAAAGTAAAGTTGATATTGTCGGTCGATCGATAGATCACATAACTGTCTTCGTTGGACGCGACGTCGGTCCAATTCAACGTCATCGACGTAGCCGTGACGTTCGTGAACGAAAGGCCAGTGGGCGCTGCCGGCACGGTCGGCGCCGAAACTGCTGCCGTGCAAGTCGGGAACACAAACGATCCGACGCGCGTGTTCCACGCACCGGCAGTACCGTTAGTTTGATCGGTGTAGTACTCGTTCGTCAGCCAGAAGGTGCAACTGTCCGAAGGATCGACGCTCAGCGAGCTGTAGTCGCCCCAGCGATGACAGGCCGCGCCACCGCAGTTGTTCAACTCGGAACCCAGGCCGGCTACGAGCTGTGTTTCACTTTGAGGTAACTGGTTGAGCGGGTCCCCCACAAGGCGCCCGGAGTAAGCAATACTAGGAAAATTTGGCACCGTCGCGTTTGAGGTGCTGTAAGCCATCGCGGCGTTGCCGTCTTTGTCGGCGGCGATGCTGGGCATCCAACGCCAGAGAGTCAAATCGGGTGCGTAGTTCTGCTGCTGCGCGGGCGCCAGGGCAATCGTTCCGGCGCTGACATCAAGTTGGGCCCAGCCGGGTTGCGTGTTGGAAGTTCCCGAGGAACGAGTTGTGTGCGACACCCAAATCGATTCGACGGCGCCGACCTTGCGATATTGCGCCTTCTGCATCAGGCGATCGCCGAGGCTGTCAAGATTGTGCGTCGAGCCGACGTCATTCGGCTGCGGGACGATATTCGCTCCCGGGACCGTGTAGGCCGGTTGGGTCACATTCGTGGCCGCACTCATGACACCGCCGCCGCCGCAATGCGTGCCGGGGGTAAACTTCCGTACGTCCCAACTAAATGCCGTCGCTGATTCTGCGACGTAGTACTCCGGTGTTCCCGGTGGAGGTAAGCCACTGGCCGGCGCGCTCAGGTTCGCCGGCAACAGGGCAAAGTTAGTCGCTCCCGCGATGAAACCAGTCGCGCCAGTCAAGGCTGCGCCCGAGTACATATCCGCTTTGCTGAAGGAGCCAAACTCAACACCAGCAAAACTCGCAGCGTTGTTAAAGCCATTTGCCGAATAGTAGAGACAGTCCGTCCAAATTCCGAAGTGCGGATAATCGTTAAGCACACCGGTGGGCGGCTGTCCGGTTGCGCCGGTGTCCGTCAGGACGGGATAGAGATACCAGCCACCCGCTACCGGATCGCCGGTTTTCGAAACCGCCAGGCATTGATAGTAAGGACGAATCGGGTTGCCGCCTCCGTTCACCGCAAAAGCAAAGTCCGTGACTATCCAACGGTCGGCCATCGAATCGTACAGCACCACCGGATCGCCCGTGTTGTTAGCGTCGCAGGCCGTGCCGGTGCCGGCGCCGCTCCAAAGTGAGTTGAAGGTAAAGGAAGCCAGCAGCGTTCCCGTCTTGTTATAAATGCCAACCGCAGTGTTCACGGACTGAATGTAGTGATTAGGTCCGACGTCCCCATTGGTATCAGGAGGAATGCCCGCGCCGCAGGGTCCGCCGGTGCAAGTGTCGGTGCGGCTGAGTCCGGGAAAATTCTGAAGTGGGGAAGGCATGGCCGCAAGCGCCACATTGGGATCCGTTGCGCGCTCACCTATCAGAGCTGATAACAAGTCCTTGTTCTTCGATCGTGGTTCTTCCGGCTCCTGAAATGGTTTGAGGGATTGCGGAACCACCGGCAGCTTGCGCACATCGCCATTGAAAACCGCCGGGTATACCTTTGGAATCTCAAATGCAGCAGTGTCGCCGGCTTGCGGCGCGTTGTCGTCGAATTCAGCTTCTGATTCGGCCTCTTCCTCGTCGACAAATAATTCGTGCTTAACTCTCAAGCCTTCGCGTTCCAGTACGTTCGCGGCAGGCTTGACGGGCGCCGCTTCGGTTTCCTGCCGGTGCTGCATTAAGGCGGGGGAGGTAATGAATCCCGCCACGAGAATTCCCACGATGCTTATGGTTAACCACCTGGTGTGGGCGAAAGGTCGAATGTTTGATTTGGATTTCTTCATGGCTGCTCCATTTGATCGTGATTGAAAGAGATTCTTTTAGCACCGCTGCAGCATCAGATCCCAAAGACCGGGCCGGCGACGCGCTTTATTACCCTGGTGACAATTGTTCCGGCGGCACACACAGAGATGTCTCTGGACCCGTGGCCGGACCGACGTGGAAACCTATTCATCTTTGATTATTTACAGTCGAGATGACCGCAAACGATCAGTTAGAACACTCTTGTTCTGGCGATGGCGTATTACTTAGGATGGCGAAGAACGTTAATTGATTTACAACTCGAACTAAATTGTGGCGCGACGTTATCACCGTTAGTGAAAACGGTCAAACTTATAAGCACCGGAAGGGGCTGTGCCGCAGAGTATCGCGGAGAAAATGCAGATCAAAAAAGGAAGGAAGCAGCCCGACTTGAATGAGTTGCGCTCATGAGTCTTAGTCAACAGCGAAAGGAAATGCGATCCCTTCAGCCCGCCGGGTTGCACGCTCTTCAAGACTCAACGCTGATATTCAAAGACTCGTCGCTGAGTCTCAAAGACGCAATCCTTAGGCAGGGCCCTCAATACGGCGCGGCTTTGAACTTATTCCAAACGATAGTTCGGCGCTTCCTTGGTGATGATTACGTCGTGGACGTGCGATTCGCGCAGACCAGCGGAGGTGATGCGAATGAAGCGGGTCTTTTCCTGGAACTCCTTAATATTGCGGCAACCGGTGTAGCCCATGCCGGCTCTCAGGCCGCCTATTAACTGCGTAGCCATTTCCGCCACCGTGCCTTTGTAAGCGACGCGCCCTTCGATGCCTTCGGGAACAAGTTTCGCGTCGTTCTCGGTAAGTTCCTGTGCGTAGCGATCGCGCGAGCCTTCCCGCATCGCTCCGATTGATCCCATGCCGCGATAGGTCTTGAACGAACGTCCCTGAAAAAGGATAACTTCGCCGGGCGCTTCTTCGGTGCCGGCGAACAAAGAACCGATCATGACTACGTCGGCGCCCGCGGCGATGGCCTTGGCCACGTCGCCGGAGAACTTCACCCCGCCGTCGGAAATAATCGGGACGCCACTGTCGCGCGCTGCATTAACGCAGGATTGGATTGCGGTAATCTGCGGCACGCCGGCGCCGGTTACGACCCGCGTAGTGCAAATCGATCCTGGTCCAATACCGACTTTCACCGCGTCTACTCCGGCATCGATCAATTCGCGCGCCCCATCGGCTGTCGCCACGTTGCCGGCGATAATCTGCGTGCCGGGGTGGCGACTCTTGATCAATCCGACCGCGTCGATGACACGTGAAGAGTGGCCGTGCGCAGTATCAATTACTAAACAATCAACACGAGCCTGGACCAGTTGATCGGCCCGCTCGATGAAATCTCCGGTGGCGCCGATCGCAGCGGCGACGCGCAGGCGTCCCAGATCGTCTTTGGCTGCGGTGGGATACTTTATGGCTTTCTGAATGTCTTTGACAGTGATCAAGCCTTTGATTCGTTTATCATCATCAACCACCAGAAGTTTTTCGATGCGATGTTTTTGCAACACCGCCTTGGCTTGTTCCAAAGTGGTGCCGACCGGAACGCTCACGAGCGGCTGCTTCGTCATCACTTCTGCGACGGGAATGTCGAAGCGAGTCTCAAAACGAAGATCGCGGTTCGTAATGATGCCGACCAGGTGGCCGTCTTCATCAACGACGGGGACGCCGCTGATGTGATAGCTCTCCATAACGTGAAGCGCTTCGCTGACCGGCCGGTCGGGACGAATCGTCACCGGGTCAACGATCATGCCTGATTCCGATCGCTTCACCTTGTCCACTTCTTCGGCCTGCCGTTCGATACTCAGGTTCTTATGAATGACGCCGATGCCGCCCTGTTGCGCGATGGCGATTGCGAGCGCGGCTTCGGTAACCGTGTCCATCGCCGAAGAGCACAAGGGAATCTGCAACCTGATTCCGCGCGTGAGCTGGGTTGAGGTGTCGGTTTCAGAGGGCAGCACTTCAGAGCGCGCCGGCAGCAGCAGTACGTCGTCGAATGTCAGGCCTTCAATAATGTCCGATGTGATCATGTCGTTATGAATGACTCCTTGGGAATAAGTAACCCAAACTTTAGTTGATGAGTGTTAGATCAGCGCAAACTAAAGTTTGAACTCTATGCACCTGGTGCGATCGAAGCTCAATGCCCGTTACGGGCGTATACAGTTCAAGCTTCAGCTTGCGTCCTCGCTTCTTTTTGTGAACCGACAGCATAAAACAAAAATGCCCGCAGTCTAAGCGGGCGTGCGACAGAGCTCTGTTTGCGGGAGAGATTAACAGCGAGAACGGCCCTCCATAATTAGCGGTTGATGTATCCGGCGGCACACCTCTTCGGCGGTCCCTGGCGAGTTAGTAATCATTTGCAGACCGGGACCTGGCCTTGAGCTGGCCGGAGCCGTGCGGCGTTGGTACCAATGCAGCGCGGCGTACGCGCCGAGCGACAGGACCCCCAAAATCAGGATGGCAAGCAGCAAAGTCACCAGCGGCGAGCGGCTGGAGTTGGCGTCGGTATAGACCAGTGACTTCGGAGCCGTTTGCACCTCGTCCACCGACTCGCCTTTTTCGCGCAGCGTCGCCAGGTAAGACTCAATCGCCTCCTTTTCATCAAAGGCAATGTAGCGCGCGTAGGCCTTTATGAAGCTTTTATTGAAAATCCCGCCGGGCAAACGCTTGTAATCGTCATTCTCGATGGCTTCGAGATAACGCATGGAGATACGAGTCTGCTCGGATATGTCGCGCAGAGAGACGCCGCTTTCTTCGCGGGCGGTCCGCAATTTCTCTCCGATAGTGGTCGCCATCTCTAAAACGAGCCGGCTCCTCTTTGTGGTCGGTCGTTGACGTGCCGTAAGTGTGGTGCAGGGAATTCCCACTATTCCCAAGTCCTGTCCGGCGCACCATCTCAGCCCCAAAAGTAAGGCAGGTCTACTTTGCCGCGCAATATATCCCGCGCTTACAAAAGTTGTCAAACATTTGTACTGCAACGGGATGGTGCGATTACGGATTGCAGATTGCGGATTGCGGATTCAAACACCAGTTACGGAGCCGCTGGTCCGTAATTCCGTAATCTGCAACCCGCAATCCGCAATCGCTACCCTCTCTTGATTCTTGTCGCGCGCGGTGTTAGCTTGGGGGCACACTGAGTCGCTTTTAACTTCTACAACTAGAAAAGTGAGGACCGAAGAAATGCCTCTTGAAGCATTAGGAATGGTCGAGACCAAGGGCTTTGTCGGCGCCGTCGAAGCTGCCGACGCGATGGTCAAGGCGGCCAACGTGCAACTAATCGGAAAAGAATATATCGGCGCAGGTTACGTAACGATCTTTGTGCGCGGCGACGTAGGCGCAGTCAAAGCCGCCACCGATGCCGGCGCCGCCGCCGCGCGACGCGTCGGGGAGTTAGTCAGCGTGCATGTTATTCCCCGTCCGCATGCCGAAGTCGAACGAGTTTTACCGGCTAACGGCCGCACCGGTTTCAGCCCCGACGAACGAGCATTGCAAGGTGGGACGCGTGGACAACTGGGCGAAGGCGAACAAGGACGCGCGATCCAGGGCACGCGTGAGAGCAGCCGCGAACGATCGAAATAGTCCGTAGTCAGTTGTTAGTCGTCAGTAGTTAGTTGCAAATTTGTTCTTGGTACTTGGTGCTTCGTACTTTGATGTTTTGGGGAACGAAGAGCAGAGCCCGCGACCACGCACTAAGGGCTAAGCACAAAGTACAAAGCCCGCTCTCGGAGAATATATGTCGGCAGATAAAGATCTGATATCTGTGCAACAGGCCCGCGACATGGTGGAGGCCGCCCATCGCGCGCAGGTGGATTTGGCCCACTTTGATCAGAACAAGATTGATCGCATTTGTGCGGCCATGGCCAAAGCTGCGCTGGGTGCAGCGGCCCGCCTCGGCGCAATGGCGGTCGAAGAAACCGGGTTCGGCGTGCCGGATGATAAGCGCGAGAAGAACCGCTTCGCTTCCGAAGATGTTTGGAACTACTTTCGTAATCTCCGGACCGTCGGAGTTGTTTCCGAATCAAAGGACGTCGTAGAAATTGCCAGCCCGCGCGGCGTCGTCGCGGCCATCATTCCCTCCACCAATCCCACGTCGACCGCCATTTTCAAAATACTGATCGCCATCAAGTCGCGTAACGCGATCGTTTTGTCGCCACATCCGTCCGCCGCTCGTTGTATCAACGAAAGTGTGAAGGTGATGCGCGAAGTGGCGATCAAGGAAGGACTGCCGCCCGACGCGATAGCCTGCATGACTACCGCCACCATTGAAGGTACGGAAGCCTTGATGAAGCACAAGCAGACGGCAGTTATCCTGGCGACCGGTGGTATCGGTCTGGTGCGCGCCGCTTATTCATCAGGCAAGCCGGCGTTTGGCGTGGGGCCAGGGAATGTTCCCGTGTTCGTGGAGCGCACCGCCGATGTGCCCAAAGCCGTGCAGGATATCCTGACGAGCAAGACTTTCGACAATGGAACGATCTGCGCTTCGGAGCAGGCAGTAGTTGCTGATGCTCCGGTTGAGCAGGCGGTTCGGGAACAGTTCAAACAGCAGGGCGGGTACTTCCTGAGTGCGGCGGAAGCAGATCAGCTGGCCAAGGTCGTCGTCACGCAACAACGCTCGCTGAATCCAGGCATCGTCGGAAAATCCGTAGAAGTGATTGCGAAGATGGCCGGGCTAAACGTGCCGCCCGGGACGCGTTGTCTGCTCGCGGATGTCGGCGGTGTAGGACGAGACTTTCCTTTATCGATGGAGAAACTCTCACCCATCCTGGCTTTTTATGTTGCGGACGGAATCGAACGTGGCGCCGCACGTTGTTTTGAGCTTCTGAGTTATGGCGGTATGGGCCACACCGCCGGAGTGCACACGCGCTCGCGGGAAGCCGCTGTGCGTTATGGCAGCGAGATGCCGGCCTCGCGCGTCATTGTGAATAGTCCCACCACCCACGGCGCCATCGGGCTTTCCACTGCACTGCCGCCATCGATGACGTTGGGATGCGGATCATGGGGTGGCAACGTTACCTCGGACAACGTTTCGCCGCTTCACTTGATGGATATTAAGCGGGTCGCTTTTGAGACGCGCGCGATCAAGAGCGCGCGACCGGCCGTATCAACAACGAAAGTGGCGGCGGCCGGACAGTCACAGCCGCAACCGTCCGCGCCCGCTCGAGCGGCAAGTAGTGCGGCACGCGAACCGGTTGCGGGTAAGGTAAGCCGGCAGGAAATCGCAGCTATCGTGGATCGCTTTTTGGCTAACCGACAGCCGGAACAATCATCTTCGCCGGCGGCGGAACTGCACGCTACGACGTCCCGCCAGCCGCTGCAGCCAGGCATCGATATCGAAGCCGGCAGCATGTACGCATCGCCCAAAGCGGCGCCGCATGCCGAGGCCGCGCCCACGGCAGTGGCGGAATCAGGCGGCAATGGGGCTGATGGTTCCGATCGCGGCGGGGCCAAGAGTGGGGCCAAAGCGAGCACGAACGGCCGCGCCGCCGTAGACTTCGTCAGCGAAGACGATGTGCGGAACGCAATCCAGAAGGGCGAGAAGATTTATATCAACGCCCGCACGATTATCACTCCCGCGGCCCGCGACATGGCGGATCCGGCCGAAGTGTTTGCGAAGGTGTGATGGGGAGTTTCGAGTTTCGAGTTTCGAGTTCAGATTTTTTCAAAGGCCTGACATAAGTCGCAACTCCGACCGCAAACCCAACTCGAAACTCGAAACTC
>JAXDFZ010000018.1:0-340713 GCA_034665305.1 Blastocatellia bacterium
ACTTCGTTTCGCTCCGCTGGAGCGAGCAGAGATCTTTTGGCGTTCGCGCGTTCTATAAACATCTCGCCCCTAATGGGGCGAAGGGCAACAATGTTCCGTCGCACTTCCAAGTTGAATCTGCGAATGATAAATGACAAATGGAAAATTTAATGAAAGCAGCTGTTTGTAACGCCCCAAGCTGACGATAGTTCGTCTACTTCTGGGTTCAGTGCGTCTAACGATTTTCCCCGATTCATGCTCGCGCCAGCGAGTGCCATACTAAACAGTACAAAACTACGGAGGTTGTTCCATGAAGAAAGTGTTTCTCGGCTTTGGAATGCTGACCCTGTTTGCGTTTGCGGCCCTCGCTGCGAGCGCAGTTGCCCCGGCCAGTTTCGCCGGTACGTGGAAGCTGGATAAAGAAAAGAGCAAGGGACTTAACCCGAACCAGCAAAGTGCCGAAAGCATCGTCTGGACCATTACACAGGACGACAAGCAGATCACCATTGATTCGAAAGTTACTCCCGGTCAACCACCGGCGGGTGCAGCACCGGCGGGCGCCCCTGCAGGCGGTCCAGGTGGCGGCGGCGGACGCGGCGGCGGCATGGGCGGCCCGCGCACCTACACGCTTGATGGCAAGGAAGTGACGTCTGAAGGCGGCGGCCAAATGGGTGGCACCAATACCATGAAGTCGAGCTGGTCCAACGAAGGCAAAACGCTTGAGTTGTCATCGGTCCGCACCGGGAGCGTCAACGGCAACGACTTCAAGGCAGTATCGACTGATAAGCTGTCGCTGTCAGCGGATGGTAAAGTTCTGACGGTCGAACGCCACAGCGAGAGTCCGCGCGGAGCGCAGGACGCGACACTGGTTTTCAACAAGCAGTAGTTTGCACGAAGCCCGCGAAGCGGGTGACAGCGTAAAGCCTGGGGTGGAGCGAAGCAAAACCCCAGGTATTTACGCCGATAAGTTTTAAAGCCCGCGCAGCGGGCGAAGGCCCGCCGATAGCTGAGGGCTTCCGCCCGCTGCGCGGGTTAATTTATTCATGTCGCAAGATCCGCATACCTCTGATTCACCTTCCCGTTCCCTGCTGCAAGCCCATCCGTGACGCTCGCAGGCTCTGTAAAGCGAAAGGGCCAGAAAGCTTAACCAAACATCTAAAATAAGAAAGGCCATGCCATTGTGGTTTGCGTCCTGCCATCGATGCGGAGATGAAGAATTTGCCCATTAGCTGCGCGATCTCCCTATTCCAAATCCTTCGCCGGCATCCAGTAATCACGCGGATAGATGCGCGCCAGGTGCGCCTCCGGCCCTTCCACGCTCTTCAGGTATTGTTCGTACGCCGTGATTTGTTTTTCTGGGCCAATGACATAGAACACCCCGCCCTGCACGTCGCGGGCTTTCACACCCAGTCCCGGCAAGACGCGCGCGTACACACTGTTCATGCGCTTGAAAAGTTCATCCGATAACTTCGGATCGCGGCGCAAGGCCAGCAGCGATTGGCGAAATTTCGTTACTACCTCCGGCGTCAATCCGTCGGCGATGTCGCTGGCCATCGCCTCGCCGCGCGTCTCATAAGGAGAGGCGGAACGGAAGGCGCCGAACGCCACGGCGATCGCATATTCCACCAGACCCGGATCAGGCTGGGCCTTTTTCAGTTCTTCAATTACGAAGCGCAGGGTTTGCGGTAGTTCCGGCGTGCGTTCCGCGTAGTAGGCGATGCGTCCGATCCCGGGCGATCCGCGAAATCCATTTGAGTAAGCCAACCCCGCACCCCATGTCTTGATGAAGATGCCGTGCGCACCACCACCCGCGTAGAGTCGCGACGCCAGAAAGTCCAAGAGCATTTCACGATTGCCCGCATCCAGATAGGTCGCGAGCGGAGCGGAATTGAGAAAGACGCCGCCCTGCGTGTTTGGATTGACGAGGGCCACGTAAACGGACGTCTCCTGCTCGCCGGCGCGGCCGCGAAGACGCGCGTCGATCCGTCGCGCCGGTGAATAGGTAGCCGGCTTGACCGCGCCGGGCGCCAGCACCGCATGCAGCGCGCGGAGACCGGGATCCAGCGAAGTCTGTGACGCACGCGAACCGATGAAAAACATGCGGGCTCCGCCCGTGCGCAAAAGACTTTGCCGCACGGCGTTCAGGTTGGCGAGTGCTTGCGCCGGAGGTATCAGCAGATCGTGGCGAATTTGCCGCGCCAGGTAATCCCAATCGGCCGTCAACGAGCTATCGGGAATATCAGACAGTAACTGTTCCAGGTCCTTGGCGACCTCAGTCGCCAGAGGTTTTGCGCCTTCAGATAGCTTCGCAAAGTTATCGGCAAAAGGTTGCAGACCACCTGCGATCGTTGCCTCTTTCTTCCCTTGCATCGCCGCCAGCAAAGACTTCAACTCGGCACGATTTCCTTTCGCCGCGGCTCCGGCAAGTGCAGTCAGGAAATTCGAAATCGCGTCGCTGTTGGCGCCGGCGTCTTTCAACATCCAGCGGAGGCGGTGGACGTTGTGCGCGCGCGTCAAAAACGAAGACGTGCTCAGCAGCAGAGGATTGTCCTGGCGCCAGTACGCATCCGCGGGATCGTTTACCCAGTTTTCTTCAGCGCCCTGCATGCGATTTCGTTGATTGCTCAACGTCTGGTCCACCACGTCGCGAATGCGCGGCAGGTTCTCAGGCCGCCAATCCGGGCTGGTGATGATCAGTTTCATCCAGTCCAGCGCTCGTTGCGATTCCGCCACGTCATTGCCGGCGCCGCGAACGACCAGCTCTGCGCGATTCGTTTTGAAGTTTGTGCTGAAGAAAGCGTTGAGCGCCAGAATCTCTTTGCGCAACATCTCGCTCATTTCCTGATACGAGATCGGCTTGCCATCCTTGATGACGCCTGTCTGCGTCAGCAGTGCCGGCATCATCGAAAGGTAAAGCAGTTGATCTTCCGGCACGCCATCCAGCCGCAGGGCCAATCCCGAAGTGGAACTAGTCATGTTTTCAAAAGTCGACGCGACGAAGGGAACGCCGCTCGGCATCTGGCTGACTTTGAAATCGAGCTGATCGTCGAGCGTGAGTGGCGGCTGTTCCAAAAAGCGCAGCGACGCTGTGGCCTTCGCCTGTTTCTCGAGTTCGGCCGTGGTAGCTTCATACTCAGCCTTGAAACGCTGCAAGGCTTCCTGGTCGTCGCTGACGCCATACTTTGTTTTCAGGCGAGCCAGCTCGGTTTGCGCGCGAGCGGCGCCTTCCTGCTCGGCCTGCGCACTCAGTTGCGGCGCCGGTTTAGCGGCCACCGCGTAGGGGACGACATCGATCAGTTTCCAATTGGCCAGGTACGCGCGCCAGAAGTTTTCCTTCCCATTCAGGAGGGTTTCGATCGTCTCCAATTCCGGTTTCAGCGTGACGGATTTGCGAAATCCTTTGGTGCGATTCAGATCGATCAGATGCGACATCCAGCCGGCGTCCGAAGAGCGAAACCCAAATCCCGGCGGGGAGTTTACGAATTTCGAAAGCGAGCGGCGGTTTTGGATGACGCGGTTTTTCAGGCGCTCATTGAACTCAGCCAGCTCCGGCGAACCATCCGCGAACGAGGCCACGCGGCGCAGTTCATCCATGACCTTCTGGCGCATTTCCACGATCTTTGCTTCGGTCATGTTTGCCGGCACGACATCGGTCAGGCCCATGTAGACGGGATTGCCGACAATCATCTCGTCATCAAGAAAAGCGAAGACACCCTTGGCTCCGGTTTCCATCGCGCGCGTTTTCGTGTCCACGAAGATCTTGTAGAGATTTGTCGTAGCGTCGCTCCCGACATTTTGCAGAAACAAAGTGAGCAGCGTTTTGTCTTGAGTATTGAGATCCCGATTGGCCGGCCAGCCAAACATCACCCAGCCTGGTTGTTGCTCATTCTTTTGCGGGTATTGGACCAGCTCGATCTGGCCCAGGCTGGCGGGCTTTGGCATCGGCAGATCTGATTCAGACGCAAAACGCCGCTGCGGCTGTTTGGGTTCGAGCCGATTAAGAATCTCGTTGAGGCGAACGAGAACATCTGCCAGTGGCATCTCTTTGGGAAAGGACGCCACCATGCCCATGTTGCCGAGGTGATAATTATCTGCGTGGAACTTGCGTATGTCTTCGGCTTTCATCTCGCGAATCTGCGCCGGCCAACCGCCCGCGGAAAGCGCCAGCGGATGGCCCTTGCCGTAGAGCATCGAAGTCATGGATCGGAACAGCAAACTGATCGGCCGGTCATAGGTCGTGGCCATTTCCTGATAGACCGTGCCCTTTTCTTCCAGATGCAGGCTCTTGTCGGGATTCTCATTAACTCCCCAATGACTGACCTCGCGGCGAATCTCTTCGTCGGGATAGTCAGGATGAAGCAGGGAATTAGTTTCGCTCTCGAATAGCTTGTAGAAAACTTCAGCGCCGGCCGCGGTGTGGAGTTGATAAACCGTGCGCCACTGCTGAGTGAACGCGGTCGAACCGGCCAACGACATGCTCTCCAGCCCCGAATGTGCGCGACCCACGTTCCCTTTACCCAGCAAGAGATGCTCTTGCGTGTGCGGTTCGCCGCGGTCGGAAGTGGGAAAAGAATTCACCCACATCAAAGCCTGCGGAACCGATTGCATTTGCAGGAAGTCCAGGCTGAAGCCGGTGCGTTCATGACGAAAGCGGGCGCCGAATGGTTTGTCAGAGTCATTCAGATAAAGCGCTTCTGTGCGAAAGCCATTGACTAACTTGCCCTCAGTCAATGCGTCCAGTTGAATCGCCGTTGATCGCTGGGCCCACGCAGTACCGGGCATTACGGCGAGAGGCGTGACAGTGAGAATCGCTGCCATGAAACTGGCTAGCTGTTTACGGTTCATATCAACTCCTGTTGGATCTTTGCGTGGTTTCGAATTGAGCGGTGTTAACTCAGGTTTCGTTTGCGCGGTGTATTGACGCAAAACCGCACCGTTCAGTTGCAAGCTCTGACTTAGCTATTGGAAAAAGAAGAGCAGCGCGAAGCGGGCCTCTGCTTCGGGATGCGTGACGCTGCTGGAACGGAGCCCTCCCTGACGGTCGGGCTCCTGCCCCGCTTTCGCGCTCTTAGCTCTTGAATGAAAACCGGGGAGATTAAGACAGCGAAAGAATATACGGAAGCAGCGAGCGGAGACAAGGTGGCGGTGAAATCCACCTACCGGGAAGCGGTTACGTCACAGAGCCAGCGTTGAGGGAGAGGTCCCAACCCCAACGGGGTTGCGCCAGGTTTTTGAGCCCAGCTTACCAGCCATTTTCATTGGCGACACAACCCCGTTAGGGTTGCCAATTACTTTTTCCTTTGTTCCCAGGGTAGCCGCTGCGCGGCAAGCCTGGGCTGGAGGGCGTAACCGCTTTGCGGTTAACGATACGATGAAACAAACCGCTAGACTGGCGATTTGGGTTTTTAATAACGGTAGCGCGCCGTTATGATCGCAGTTACAATCAACGCCAGTGCCTGCCCGATTCAAATGGAGTCTCATCTCTGACGAGCGCCTGTTGGACATGCGCATCTGTGATCTGCCTGTGCGTATCAAGGGATCGTTTCTCGAACCGCATATCAAACGCCTTTACAATGAACTGAACGAGCGAGGCATACGCTTCAAACCGCACGTTTGGCTTTCGGCCGAATGGTTCACCCCCGATGGGGTTCCCGGCTTTGCCATTCCGTTTTATCTGGCCCATCCGCGTCTGATCAAACTCGAGCGCCAGCACATGCTGGAAGTCGAGGGCGGCAACGACCACGAGTGTATGCAGATTCTGCGGCACGAAGCCGGACACGCGCTGGATAACGCTTTCCGGCTGCATTTCAAACGTCGCTGGCGCGAGCTCTTCGGTTCGTTCACAGTCGCCTATCCCGAGTCTTACAAACCGAAGCCGAACAGCCGGCACTATGTGTTGCACCTGGATGCGTGGTATGCGCAGGCGCATCCGGCTGAAGATTTTGCCGAGACGTTCGCGGTCTGGCTGCGCCCGCATTCGCGCTGGCGGCGCCGTTACAAGGGCTGGCCCGCCCTGCGGAAGCTGGAATACATAGAGGGACTGATGGATGAGATTGCCGGCACCCGGCCCAAGAACAAGGTGCGGCGCAAAATTGAGACGCTACCCGAAATCAGGATCACGTTACGCGAACACTATGAACGCAAGCGGAAAAAGTACGCATTTGAATGGCCCGCGTTTTACGACACTGACTTGCGCCGGATCTTTTCTCACGAGCCAAGACATGCCGCCCGGCCCACCGCGGCTAATTTCCTGCGGCGCATTCGACGCGAGGTGGGCCAACTAGTGGCGGAAGGCACCGGCGTGCACAAGTACGCTATTGATCACGTGCTGGAGTTAATGATTGAGCGAGCCCGGGAATTGAAACTTCGCGTCGCCGGCGCGGAAAAAGACGCGAAGCAGCAAGTACTAATCATGCTGACCGTCCAAACGATGAACGTGGTGCATTCGGGTTACCACAGGATCGCATTGTGAGCACTGAACTCTCAAAAAAACTGCGCGTGCTGGTGCTGGTCCACGAGGATCTGGTGCCGCCCGACTCAATCGAAGGCTTAACTCCAAAAGAGATCGCGCCGTGGCGAACCGAATGGGACGTTATCTCCACCATCAAAAAGATGGGCCACGACGTGTATCCCCTCGGCGTTTACAACAATTTGGGCGTCATCGGAAATGCATTGATGGAGCATAAGCCGCATGTCGCATTCAACTTGTTGGAAGAGTTTCACGGCTATCCGCTCTACGATCAACACGTCGTCAGTTACCTGGAGCTGATGAAGCAGCCGTACACCGGTTGCAATCCGCGCGGGTTGACCATTTCCCACGACAAAGCACTCTCGAAAATGGTGCTGGCCTATCATCGCATTCACATCCCGGCCTTCGCCGTCTTTCACATGAACCGCAAGGTGAAGCGATCGAAGCGTTTGAAGTTCCCGCTGTTGGTTAAGTCGATCAGCGAAGAAGGTTCGGTGGGGATAGCGCGTGCCTCGATCGTCAACGATGACGAGAAGCTGGCTGAGCGCGTCGAATTCATCCACCGCCAGACCAACACGCATGCGATCGCAGAGCAGTACATAGCCGGCCGTGAGATCTACGTGAGCGTGATCGGCAATCAGCGTTTGCAAACCTACACACCGTGGGAACTCGTGATCGAAAAACTACCCGAAGGCGCTCCCAACATTGCAACCAGCAAGTTGAAATGGGATCCGGCGTATCAGGAGAAGGTGGGCGTCGTGACCCGGGCCGCCGAATTGTCGCCGGCTATTAAGAAGAAGATCGAGAGTCTCTCGAAAAAGATTTATCGCATCTTGTTCCTGAGCGGTTATGCGCGTCTGGATTACCGGCTGACCGATGAAGGCAACTTGTATCTGCTGGAGGCGAACCCAAATCCGCAGATTGCGTTTGGTGAAGATTTCGCTGATTCAGCCAGGCATTGCGGCGTCGATTACGAAGCGTTGCTGCAGAAGATCGTCACGCTTGGCTTGAGCTATCGCGGCGCGGGGCAGTCGGTTTCAGGAGTGTAGCGATTTCAGATTGCAGATTTCAGAACGCGGATTGAAGAAGGACCGAGTGGTTGTCCTCAATCCGCATTCCGAAATCCGCATTCCGCAATGGATTATTCCAGCCAGTCACGAGTCAAATCACACCAGAGCGCCAGACCCCGCCAAGAATCAAACCTCGAATAGAAACGCGCAATTTTCTTATCATTTGCCGCCCGTCCGCGATTGTGTAGCCGGGAAAACTTTGCCCGCGTCCATGAATCCAGCGCCAGGCCATCGTAGCGCCCTAAGAGCTTCAAAAGGTTCTCGGCGGCATAATCGCCGACACCCTTCACCTGTTTTATTTCCTTCTTAAGCAGATCAGTCGGCAAGTCACTATGCATCCAGGCTTCTACGTCGAGCGATCCCGAAGCGATGCGGTCCGCGAGTTCCTTGAAATAAGGCGCGCGGTAACCGGTTCGTATTTCCTCGCTGTAAAACTTCAGCGGCATCAGCGCCATCGCCTGCGGCGTGGGAAAGGTACGTTGACCGTCCGGACCTTCTCGTCCCAAATAACTGACCAGGCCGGTAACCATCTTTTCAGTCAACGCCCAGGAACAGTTGGTCGTGCAGATCATCTTTACCAGATCTTCAAACACCGTCGGTGAACGCAGCAGTCTGCCCGCGCCCTGAGTAGGAATCCAGGCGAAATCGATCTCGCCTTGGACCAATTGATAAAAGTTCCCGATTTCATCATCGAGACGAAACATGTGACGCACATGACGCACGACTTCGGCCTGGTGTTTGCGACTCAAGCGGCGCGAAGTATTGATCTTGATCGCTCGCGTCGTGCCTTTGATCTTTAGCGTGACTGGCGCCGTGTCAGTCAAATCCAAAACCCGGACCAGTGTCCAGGTGGCTTCATCGAATGCGAAGGGTAGCAGTTCGCACCAACCGTGGCTTCTGACGGTGCGGCGAAAGTTGAAGTCGCGGCGGACAGGGATCGCTATTTCCATTACAAAATTCTCTTCTGGGTATCCGTTTACGAGTGTGTCTGCCACGGTAGCAAATAAAACCGTCGCGGTCGATCAGGCCGGGATCACCAGAAGTAAAACTGTAGGGCGGCACTCGGTGGCCGCCCCTTGTCACGTCGTGACGTGTGTCGGGTCAATAAAGGGGGCGGCCACGGAGTGCCGCCCCTACAATTCGTCCCATCGCCGTTTGCCGCCGAAGCAATGGAAGTAGTACTCTGCGCCATCCGCAGACCTACGTAGATTACGCAGAGTGAAAGTTAGGCGAAGTGTCGGCAATGCTGTTTCTTTGCTTTCTTAACTTCTGTGTAATCGGCGTAATGTGCGGACGAACTAAATAGGAGAACCAGGGGTGCCGGTAAATCTCAATCCACAACAAATAGTTTTTCTCACCATCCTCGTCATCGCGTTTTTCTTTTTCCTAACTGAGTGGATCCGCAACGATCTGGTGGCCGTCATGATCGTGCTGGCGTTGTATCTGACGCGCTTGCTGACACCGGCAGAAGCGCTGTCCGGATTTTCCAGCGAGCCGGCTATGGTCATCGCCGGCATTTTTGTGCTCAGCGGTGCGCTGCACGGCACCGGCCTGTCGGATAAATTGGGTAACTCGATCGGTCGGTTGGCAGGGCGGAGTTATACGCGGGCAATTGCGGTCATCATGCCTTCGGTCGCTCTGGTCTCAGCATTTACTCACCACGTGACTACCACGGCCCTGATGGTGCCCGTTACTCTGGATTTGGCGCGCGAACGAGATATTCCGGCATCAAAACTTCTGATGCCGCTTTCGTTTGCGGCGTCATTGGGAACTACCATCACGATCATCGGCGCGCCGGCCTTTCTTATTGCCAGCTCAGTACTGCAGCAATCGGGACGCCCCGGCCTTGGAGTTTTTTCCATTGCCCCAATCGGCCTTTGCCTCTCGCTGGTGGGGACGGTTTTCATGCTCGTCGTGGGTCGCTTCCTGCTTCCGAATCACAAAGGCGCCGAGGATCAAACCGCGCATTTTCGGTTGGAGAATTACCTTACTGAACTGACCGTCCTTCCAAAGTCGCCATTTCTGGGGAAGACGATTGACGAAGTGGAAGCGGATGAACGTTACCACTTGAAAGTTGTCGGCTGGATTCGTAATGGCAGACGCCTGAAAACCCTTCCGCGTGAAAAGTTGCTGCAGGAGAATGACGTCCTCGTAGTGCGCACTACGCCGGAACAGTTGATCGCGATTCGCCAACAATCAGATCTGGAACTCCATCCCATTAACCTTTACGGATCGACGGTGAAGACCGGTGCTGAAAATGGTGATGACGAAGACGCCGATCAATTTGTGCAGGCAGTGGTGGCACCGGGTTCAGATCTGGTGGGCCGGACCATCGGCAAGGTCGACTTTCGCGAGCGGTATGGAGTCATCGTCGTCGGACTCTGGCGTCAGCGGGGTTGGCTACAGCAGGAAATGGCCAAGGTTAAACTACGCGCGAGCGACGTTCTGGTACTCGAAGGGGATCACGAATCCCTTGCGCGCGTCGCTAACGACAGAGCGTTTCTAATGATGGTCCCATTTCATGGCGAGCCAAAACTGCGCGGCAAAGCGTGGCTTTCCGGGGTCATCATGGTGCTTGCGATTGTAGCCGCCGCGTCAAATTTGATGACCATTGAAATGGCGTCACTGGCGGGCGCCGTTGTGGCGATCCTGACCGGGTGCATCACAGTGCGTCAGGCGTATCGCAGCATCGACCAACGAATATTCGTATTCATCGCCGGCGCTATCCCTTTAGGAATCGCTATGAAGAAAACCGGCACGGCCGATCTCATGGCGGGAGGGCTGCAGGGGATAGTTGGAGGATGGCCCGAAACCTGGATCCTGCTGTTGTTATTTGGCGTCGTCGCTATCCTGACCCAGTTCATGTCCGATTCGGCCACGACCGTACTGTTTGCGCCGGTAGCAGTGGCCCTGGCTACGGCGTTGGGCCAACCGCCTGAGGCGTTCGTCGTGACCGTTGCCATGGCTTCGGTGGTGGCTTTCCTGACCCCAATTGGCCACCATGGCAATCTTCTGGTTTATGGTCCCGGGCGTTATCAGTTCGCTGATTTTGTGAAGGTAGGAACACCACTCACGATGGTAGTCGCAGTTGTTGTCGTGCTGCTGGTGCAAGTCATTTGGCACTGAGACCGGGGGAAAAAATCGGCTTGTAACACAATCGTAACTTCGGGAGTTGATTTGGGCTTGAAATCGGCGCGGCGGGTCGAGAAATAGGACACTAGACCGGTCAACGTGATTCTTGACAAGGAAGAGGGCCGCGCCTAGACTGTGTCCACATAAAACGAACCTGGAAGGCTGTTCTCGCGCGTTCCTAATTTACTTGGATCGGTCAGCGAGCGAAGAATCCAACACAGAGATTCTCAACAGTTCGTCGGTGAACTTAAGCACCGCTTCCAAGAATAGCTGCTGGTGCTTTCCAGCGCGCGCTACTTCGCCCCATCGCTTTTCCGGTGGGGCGATGCCGTGTTTAGTGGACAGACATTCGTGCCTGTCTTTTTGTGTGTAACGCAAACTGCTTAGTTTGCGCCAGCGGCACAGCGGATTGCCCTTTATTTTCTCTCTCAACGCAAACTAACAGTTTGCGTTACTACGGACAGGCAGGAATGCCTGTCCTACCTGACATAAATTGGATTGGAGACTATCCAGGGCTGATTGGTAACCGGGGAAGGTAACTGGGGCAGGTAAACTTCTACGCGATACGCGCCGGCTTGTGCCACGGTAAACTCTTTTTGGGTTACGCCTGATTCTTCGTCAACTCTGGTTCCATCTCGGAACAGCACGACCTTGCCGGAGAGTGGCAGGGTCACGGCGAGTTTCAATCCGGAAGCAAGGTGAATTTCGTCGCCCATCGTCACTCCCGATCCGTCCTGCGTCGTAAACTCAAATCCTTGCGGGTCGCCAAACAGATCAAAACTGAAGTAACAGTGGCCGGCAGCGATCGCGGCCAATAAAGTGTCACGCGTCAGTGGCTGGTCCTTTCCCAGCAACACATGCGTGCGCACCACGCGAAAGCTCCGTTCATACGGATCGAGTTTAAAGCCCACGATCTGTTTACCCGATGAATCGTTCAGACTCAGTCCGACGTTTGCGTGAGCGTCATTGCCCGCGGTCGCCACGATTCTTCGACTATTCGCCATCATGGAATTGTCCCAAAGTTGTAAAGCTTCAGATGGTCGCTCGTAGAAGTTGGCGAACATGAGGTCCGGATAGTTCCCGTAAGACCACAAGCCGTCGAAGAATGTTACGACCGGATTGATGCGTCGCGCATTGGTGAACAAGTTGTAGACTTCGACGCCGTCAAACTCGGCCGCCTGCCAACTCTTGAACTCTGCGGGATAGGCGACGATGGCCAAACCGCCGGCGGTTTTCTGTTCCAACGAGATCGCTTCAGTAGATTTTGTATTCGCCGTCGCGGCGTTCTTCGCGCCAGGAATCAACAGCAAGCGATCACTACTGCTGGTACTCACCTCGTTACCGCTTACAAAAAGAGTACTTCCATGAAAGTCGTTCAAGGTCATTGCCGCGGTGTCATATTCCTTCGCCGGATGTTCGGTCATGATCACAAAGTCGAGTTGGTTGGCTTTGGCCGCGCTGACGATCGCCTCGAAGGTCCCGGTGCTGTGACCGCCCAGAAACGAGTGCACGTGAATGACACCCTTGAAGTCTCGGAACCGGCTGGGAGTTTGCGGAGCGGCGCGCTGGTTGGCGAGTTGCGCAATCGCGTGGTGAAGACGTCTGAGACGATAACGCCGCCACGCAAAGGGGATTTGGGAAAGCACAACGATCCCCAGCAATGCTATCGCAACTTTCTTCACCGGCCAGACTTTCACACTGAAATCTCCTCATGGTTTCCCCTCCCCACAAGTGTGGAGGGGTTAGGGGTGGGGTGAGGCACGTTCTCAACCTCTCCCCTAACCCCTCTCCGCTTGCGGAGAGGGGAAGAGTTCTTGTCCGTTGTGATGCGCCAGCCTCTGCGACTTGACACGGAAGACCCAGGGAGGGAATCTGCCGGCGAGATCAAGTGTGCGTCTTGAGTTGCGCATTCAGCAACTCCCAAACCTTTCGCACATGTTCCTCAGTTGTGCGGATGTTGCCGATGGAAAGTCGCAGGACCAGTTTGCCGTTCAGTTTGGTGTGTGAGAGGAATGCCTCACCCGTCGCGTTTACGCCGCGCATGATGGCTTCATTCAAACGGTCAAGATCTTGCTCGCGGTTGTCCACAGTCTCGTCAGCAGCTCGCGTCGGATAGACATTCCTGTCTGTCCCCTGGTCATTGGGAGGGACAGGCAGGAATGCCTGTCCTACGGGACAAGCGCGAAAGCAAACAAGCGCGAAAGGAAACGGGGCCGATATCTCCCAGTCCGTTGAATTTTCCACCCAAGACGCAAACAAACGCGCCAGCCGGCAGTGTTCGCGAATCCGCGCCGCCAGTCCTGAATGCCCGAAATAGCGAATGATCATCCAGAGCTTGAGCGCGCGAAAACGCCGGCCTAGTTGCAGGCCATAGTCTGAGCCGCTGCGAACTTTTTCCTGTTCCGGTGTGCGCAGGTATTCCGGCACGAGTGAGAAAGCGCGCCGTAAGAGATCCAGGTGGCGGCAATACAAGACCGAGAGATCGAACGGCGTGAATAACCATTTGTGGGGATTCACGACGAGGGAGTCGGCGCGGTCGCAACCGTCGAGTACGTGCCGCAACTCCGGCACCACTGCGGCGGAGCCCGCATAGGCCGCATCAACGTGCAACCACATCGCGTGCTCTTCACCAATGGGAACAATCGCGCGCACTGGATCGATGCTGGACGTTGAGGTCGTTCCCACCGTAGCGACGATGCAGAAAGGAAGGAAACCACTACGTTTGTCTTCCGCAATAGCATCCGCCAGCGCGTCCGCATCCATGCGAAACTCGGAATCGGTGCGAATCTTTCGCAGACCGCGTTGGCCCAGGCCCAATGTAATAACCGCTTTTTCAATTGATGAATGGGCCTGTTCCGAAGCGTATACCCGCAGCAGCGCCAGATCCGTTCTTCCGCTCATGCCTTCTTCACGAATGCGTTGCTCGACGCCTTCGCGCGCTGCGGCGATCGCATGCATGCTGGAAACCGATGCCGTGTCGTAGATAAAACCATTCATACCGGCATCGAGGCCCATCATCTGTCGCAGCCAATCGAGGACGACCTCTTCCAGTTCGGTCGAGGCCGGAGAAGTGCGCCACAGCATTCCCTTAACATCAAAAGCGGCGCTGAGAAGTTCGCCAAAAATCCCGGGCGCGGAAGCGGAAGTCGCAAAGTAAGCAAAGAATGAAGGGTGAGACCAATGTGTCAGCGCCGGAACGATCAAACGATCCACATCGGCCAGGATCGCATCCATTGACTCGCCGTGTGCGGGAGGAGAGCCGGGCAGGGCTGCCTTCAGATCGCCGGGCTCGATTTGTGCGAGGACCGGAAGCTTTTCAATGTTCTCAAAATAATCAGCGATCCAATCGACGATCTGGTGACCGTAACGACGAAAATCCTCGGCGCTCATGTCGCCGCTGGCAGGGGCAGGCGGCCCTTCCCGATGGTGGTCGTTCAGCATGTTCGGCAACCCACTGAAAGCAAACTAAAGTTTGAACTCTACACACCTGTAGGGAACTCAGCATCCTTACAGCCGTATAGAGTACTAGCTTAGCTTGCGGCTTCGCCGCGTGTTCGCGTCTATGACGTACCCGGTACTTGACGGTTCACGCCGCCAGTTCATCCAAGGGCGGAAAGTTATGCTGCTTCCTTCCCGGCGGGCCGTCAAAGTGTTTCGATGTCTTGTATAACTCGAAATGCCCATCTGCCGCTGCCGTTGCACAGCGCGTGCGCAGCGCCTGCATCTCCTTCGCACTCATGGGAGCCAGGTTGCGCGCGATCTTCAGGTTCTGATTCAGTATCTTCATCGAATCAATGCCGCTGACAGTTGCTGCCACCGGCAAGCTCATCGCATAGCGCAGCGCTTCGGCTGGAGTTACGATTCGTTTCTTGATGATCTCTCCCAGCCCGCACATGCTTTTCATTCCCAGCGGCGCAATCCCGCGCCGGTTCAGTTCCGGCAGGACCTGCTGTTCAAAACTACGAAACGTCCCATCGAGAACATTCAATGGCATCTGGCAGGCATCGAACGGATAATCGTGCGACAGCATTTTCAAGTGAATCGATGGATCCTTATGCCCGGTAAATCCGACGAAGCGAACTTTGCCCTCACGCTTTGCCTGATCGAGGGCTTCGATGGCGCCGCCTTTCGCGAAGTGCAAATCGGGATCGTTGTCATAGACCACTTCGTGAATCTGCCACAAATCCAGATAGTCAGTTTTCAAACGGCGTAACGATTGATGCAGCTGTCGCATTGCCGTCTTACGATCGCGCCCGTGCGTGCAAACCTTCGTCATCAGAAACGCATTGTGCCGCCGGCCGGCGAGGGCCTGGCCCATGATCTCTTCGCTCAAACCATCATGGTATTCCCAGGCGTTATCCATGAACGTAATACCTGCATCAAAAGCAACCTGTACGATCTTCACAGCCTCACGCTGCGACTTAACCAGACCCAGGTTGTAACCGCCCAGCGCCAACGCGGACACTTCGACGCCGGTTCGGCCCAGCGGCCGCCGCGGGATCTCGCCGCCTGACTTGTCAGCCATCATCCTTTCCCCCTGTACCAATATTTAGGTCTGGTCCAAAGATTAATTCCGAACCTCTGGTTATGCAAAGATAAATCTCGACACCGGGGGCCAAATGGCTATAATGCGCAGCGGTCGCCGAATCATCCCAAAGTTGCGTAATTCCAAGTCTCGCCGCTATTATGCAGTCCGCAAAATCGAGACTGGCAGGGACAGCCACGTAATCGTGGTAACGACCGTCGAAGCTCCCCAAAATGTTCGTCAATTAATGAGGTCACTATGAAACGCATTCTCTTTACGCTTACGTTGATCGCTACCGTCGCGCTGATCTATGCCTGCCAACCGCCAGGAGGCGGCGACAAAGTCAGGGTCGGTGTCTTCATGTCGTTGACCGGAGACACGGCCAACTTCGGTATCTCGTCGACCAACGGCATCAAGATGGCTGCCGACGAAGTGAATAGTGCCGGCGGCATCAACGGCAAGCAGGTCGAACTGCTGGTCCAGGACGATCGTTCCGATGCTTCAGAAGCGGCTACCATCGTTACGAAGTTTGTGACGCAGGATCAGGTCCACGCCATTCTTGGTGAAGTCGCCAGCTCGCGTTCCATCGCGGCGGCGCCCATAGCACAGAACGCAAAGATTCCGATGCTCACGCCTTCCTCGACGAACCCGGAAGTAACGAAAAAAGGCGACTTCATTTTTCGCAGCTGCTTCATCGATCCGGTGCAGGGCGCGGCCATCGCGCAATTTGCCGCGAAGACCCTGGGCGCCAAGCGCGCCGCACTGATGGTTGACCGGAAGCAGGATTATTCGACGGGCCTGGAAAAGGTGATCAGGGAAGTCTTTACCAAACTGGGCGGACAGATCGTGGTTACGCAATCGTACCAGTCAGCAGATCAGGACTTCAACGCGCAGATTACAGACATTAAGGGTGCGAACCCGGAAATAATTTTCCTTCCCGGGTACTACGGTGATGTCGGTTTATTCGCGAAGCAAGCCCGCGATAAAGGCGTGACCGTCCCAATTCTTGGTGGTGATGGTTGGGACTCGCCGAGTCTGAATCAGATCGGCGGCGCGGCCCTCACCGGCTGTTATTTCAGCAATCACTATTCACCTGACGACGCGGATCCGCTGGTGCAGAAGTTCGTCACCGACTACAAGGCACGCTACGGTACGGTTCCCGACGCCCTGGCCGCAACGGCCTACGACGCCGCGCGCATTATGTTTGACGCGATCAAGCGCGCCAACTCCCTGGATGGCACAGCGATTCGCAACGCCCTCGCTGCCACCAAAGAGTTTCCCGGAGTAACCGGCAAAGTAACCTTCAATGAAAACCGAGACGCCGTGAAACCGATCGTCATGATCAAGATTGAGGACGGCGGAAAGTTTGTGGTGGCGGAACGTGTGCAGGTCGAAGGCGCAGCGATGCCGACGATGAGCACCAGTGCGTCACCCGCCCCGGACGCTTCGCCGGCTGCACCGGCCAGCCCATCACCGGCGACGAAGGCGTCTCCGGCAGCAGCCGCGACTCCCGCGAAAGCGTCGTCACCGGCAGCGACGGGTTCGCCGGCAAAACCTTAACTTGATCCCGTTTCCGGCATATCTGACAAAATTCAAGACCGCGACTCACACGTATGAGCACGTTCCTGCAGCAGCTAATCAATGGGATTTCGCTCGGTGCGATCTACTCACTTATCGCGCTGGGCTACACGATGGTTTACGGCGTGCTGAAGCTAATTAACTTCGCGCACGGCGACGTGTACATGGTCGGCGCCTTCGTCGGCTATTACATTGCCAACGGTCTCGGCGCCCGCGGCGCGCAAGCGCTCGGTCAGGGCGCCGACGGCTTCATCGCCCGCGGCTTGATCGGCAGTGGCACGCTGGAGCCATCGCTCATTACGGCGCTGGTGGTGATGCTGTTGGCAATGGCAATTTGCGCCGCGCTGGGCGTTATCATTGAACGCTTCGCTTACCGGCCGGTTCGAAAATACTCCCGCCTGACCGCACTCATCACGGCCATCGGCGTTTCACTCTTACTGGAAAACGGCGGTCAGGTTGTCTTCGGCGCCGACCCTAAGTTTTTCCCGGAGCTTTTCAAGAAACGCAACATTGACCTCGTGGGAGGAGCGAGCATCAACAGCGCTGACATCATGGTCCTGGTGATCGCGCTCGGCCTCATGATTGGATTGCAGCTCGTTGTTTTTCGCACCAAGACCGGTCGCGCCATGCGCGCCGTTTCGTTTAATTTGCAATCGGCCAAACTGATGGGCATCAACACTGATCGCATCATCATGTTCACTTTCGCCCTCGGCTCCGCGCTAGCGGCCGCGGCCGGGGTGCTGGTGGCTATCCGCATTCCCCGTATCGATCCGCTGATGGGCATACTCGTGGGCTTGAAAGCTTTCGTCGCGGCAGTACTGGGCGGCATCGGCAACATTCCCGGCGCAGTGCTGGGCGGTCTTTTGATCGGCATCACGGAGACAATGGTCGTCGGCTATTTATCGCCTACGTACAAAGACGCAGTCGCTTTCGCCATCTTGATTTTGATCCTGCTATTCCGTCCCTCAGGTTTGCTGGGATCGGTGGCACAGGAAAAAGTCTGACCGCCGGCCGCTGACCTTTTGAGTTCCTATGCCGCGCTACCTGCGTAATCTCATCATCGCCCTGATAGTCATCACCGTACTTTACGGACTTGACTTTATCTTTCAGGGCCGCTTGATGAACCCGTATTTCACACGCATCCTGATGCTCTCCGGCATCTCCATCACCCTCGCCGTTTCCCTGAATTTAATTAATGGCTTCACCGGACAATTCTCCATTGGGCATGCGGGCTTCATGGCGGTGGGCGCGTATTCGTCCGCCTATTTCTCGGTGAACTACGGCGTGCGCCTGGCTGAAACACTGGGTGGCGGAAAGTTGGGATGGATCGTGGCCCTGGCGGCGGCAACCCTGATCGGCGCGTTCTTTGCGGGCCTCGCGGGATTGTTGGTGGGTGTGCCATCTCTGCGCCTGAAGGGCGACTACCTCGCCATCGTGACGCTGGGCTTCGGCCAGATCATCGTCGTCTTCTTGAACAACATCGAGGCAACCGGCGGCGCGCGCGGTTATTCGGGAATCCCGATCGTCAAAAGCTTCTTTTGGATTTTTCTGATCGCAGTCCTGACGATCGTCATCGTCTACAACATTGTCCATTCGGCCTTCGGTCGGGCGCTGATCTCAATTCGCGAAGACGAGTTGGCCGCGGAAGCGATGGGCGTAAATACCACGCGCTACAAAGTGATGGCCTTCGTCATTTCGTCAGCGATGGCCGGTGCGGGCGGCGTGTTGCTGGCCCACTTTGACGGGTACCTGAATCCGAAGTCCTTTGAGTTCATCAAGTCGTTCGAGATTTTGATCATGATCATTCTCGGCGGCCTGGGTTCGATCGTCGGTTCAGTGCTGGGGGCCATTCTCCTGACCGTGCTGCCCGAGGCGTTGCGTGGCTTCGCCGAATACCGCATGGTCATCTACTCGCTGTTGCTAATCGTGTTGATGATCACGCGGCCGCAGGGCTTGCTCGGGAAAACCGGCGCGTTCAAAGGTTGGCGCGCCCGGCGCGCGAAATCTCGCACGCAAATAGAAGAAGTCACAGCGGAAGACACCCGCGATAAGAACTCCGTTGATAAGGCGGGACTGGGTGAGCGCCAGAGCGAGTCATCACTGCGAGAGGAGAAGCCGCAATGAGCGCCAACGTCACATCCAGCGCGCCCGCGAACGAACCCGCGGCCATCCTCAAAACCGATAAAGCCACCATTCGCTTTGGCGGACTAATCGCCGTCAATGAATTGACCATGGGCGTTCGCGAAGGCGAAATCTACGGCCTCATCGGACCCAATGGCGCCGGCAAGACGACGATATTCAATCTGCTGACAGGTGTTTACGAACCGACTTCGGGCGAAATATATTTCGATGGAAAACGAATCGACGGGTTGCGTCCATATGAAATCGCGCGGCGCCGGGTTTCGCGCACTTTTCAAAACATCCGACTCTTTCCCGCAATGTCGGTGCTGGATAACGTGTTGACTGCCTGTCATATCCACTGTCAACAGAATCTACTCGATGCCGTGCTGCGCTCGCCGCGGTTTGAACGCGACGAACGCGAGCATCGCGAGTTTGCCCTCGAGTTACTGGAAATTTTTGACCTCGCCGGCAGTAAGGATGAAGGCGGCACGAGTTTGCCGTACGGCAATCAACGCCGTTTGGAGATTGTGCGTGCCCTCGCGACGCGGCCCAAGCTCCTGCTGCTCGACGAACCGGCCGCGGGGCTGAACCCTTCGGAGCAGGAAGACCTGATGAATTTGATTCAGCAGATTCGGGGGCGGTTCGGGCTGACGATTCTGCTCGTGGAACACAACATGAAGGTAGTCATGGGCGTTTGTGAGCGCATTCAAGTCGTGGACTACGGCAAATCAATTGCGCTCGGCGTGCCGGATGAAATCAAAAACGATCCGAAAGTGATCGAGGCGTATCTGGGGGACTGAGCTTTGTACTTGGTGCTTGGTACTTTGCTCGCTTCCGTTAGTTGAATTGCTTGGCTCAATATTGAGTAGCGTACAAAGCACAAAGTACCAAGCACCAAGTACAGCAAGAATTTTATGCTGACGATCGAAAACATCTCAGTTAACTACGGCGCCATCGAGGCGTTACGCAGCGTCTCCATGCATGTTGAGCAAGGCGAAGTCGTCACTCTTATCGGCGCGAATGGCGCGGGCAAGACTACGACGCTGCGCACCATCACCGGTCTGCTCGAGCCGCGCGCTGGCCGCATCGTCTTTGAAGGCGAAGACATCAGCGGCAAGCCTACTCACAAACTGGTTGCTCGCGGGATTTCCATGTCCCCGGAAGGCCGCGGCGTTTTCGCCAACCTCTCCGTGCGCGAGAACCTGCAAATGGGCGCTTACCTGCAAAAGAATCGCAGCGAGATTGCCGCCGGGATGAAGCGCGTTTATGAAATGTTTCCCCGTTTGAAGGAACGTGAGACGCAAAAGGCGGGCACTCTTTCCGGTGGCGAACAACAGATGCTGGCGATGGGCCGCGCGCTAATGTCGCGGCCGCGTCTGCTTTTGCTGGATGAGCCCTCGCTCGGTCTGGCGCCCCTCGTAGTTCACACCATCTTCCAGGCTATCGAAGAAATTAAGAGCACCGGCACCACGATCCTGCTGGTGGAGCAGAACGCAAAAGCCGCCCTCGGCCATTCCGATCGCGCCTATGTGCTGGAGACCGGCGCCATCGTAATGGAAGGCATCTCCAAAGACATCGCCAACGATCCCCGTATCAAAGAAGCCTACCTCGGCGAATAAATGTAGGGGCGGCACTCCGTGGCCGCCCCCTTTCTGCGCTGAAATGGGGCGCCCACGGAGTGACGCCCCTACGTTTTCCTCAAGATAAGCCACTTCCCAGTCGGGCGCGGGCTTCGGCGAATGCTTCAGCGACTCGTGCGCGCGATGTGCCTCCGGCCGCTGATTTCGTCGCCAGCGTCTGCTCCAGCACCAGTGCCTCATAAACATCATCGTCGATCTGCGGAGCGATGGAACGCATCTCCTCCAGCGGCAATTCGTTCAGCTCCACTTGTTCACTAATAGCCTGAAGCACCAAGCGCCCGACGGTATCGTGCGCTTCGCGGAAAGACGTTCCCTTGCGCACCAGATAATCGGCCAACTCCGTTGCGTTCATATAACCTGCAGCGGCCGCTGCCTTGGCGCGCTCTTTGTTGACGCTCAAGTTTTGCAACACCGTCGCAGTGACTTGAAGCGAAGCTGCAACAGTGTCAGCGGCGTCGAAGACCGCTTCTTTGTCTTCCTGCATGTCCTTGTTATAAGCGAGCGGCAGACCCTTCATCGTCGTCAGCAATGCCTGCAAGTGGCCAAAGACGCGACCCGATTTTCCGCGCACCAGCTCCATCGCGTCCGGATTCTTTTTCTGCGGCATGAGGCTGGAGCCGGTGGCAATCGCATCGCTCAACTCAAAAAAACCGAATTCCGCCGTGGAATAAATAATGATGTCTTCCGCCAAACGCGAAAGATGGACCATGACAAGGGAACAGGCGTGCAGGAAATCGACACAGAAATCCCGGTCGCTAACGGCATCCAGGCTGTTTCGCGTTATGGAGTCAAAGCCAAGTTCGCGCGCAACTGCTTCGCGATCGATCGAATAAGAAGTGCCCGCGAGCGCGGCTGAGCCCAGGGGGAGAACGTTGGTCCGCCGGCGCGCAACTGCGAACCGCTCGCCATCTCGAGACAGCATTTCGAAATAAGCGAGACACCAATGCGCAAAGAGCACGGGCTGGGCCCGTTGCAGATGCGTGTAGCCGGGAAGCACGGCATCGCTATTGGTCTCAGCCAGATCCAACATCGCCTGCTGAGTGCTCTTGATGACACCCGCAAGCACATCGATTTCGTCCCGCAGCCAGAGTCGCAAGTCGGTCGCTACCTGGTCATTACGGCTGCGGCCCGTGTGCAGCTTCCGGCCGGTTTCGCCGATTAACTCAACGAGCCGAGCTTCGACGAATGAATGAATATCCTCCGAGGGCAATTCATCGAAATACTTTGGATCGTCTTGCGCGCGGCTCTGGATGGTTTGCAAAGCGCTTTCGATCTTCGCAGTCTCTTCCTGACTCAATACGCCGGCCGCCAATAGTCCATGGCAGTGAGCGACGCTTGCGTGAACATCAGCGCGAAACAAACGGCGATCAAAGCCAAAGGACTGGTTAAAGTCCGCAAAGCCCACATCGGTCTCGCCGGTAAAACGTCCGCCCCACAGATTCTTCGTATCGCCCATCAATGCTCCATTGTCGCTTGCAAGACGTTTGCAGAACGGATGTTCTTACGCCAAAGGCGTTGAATTACTCAGCCCAGGGTAACATCCTGGGGGAATGACGTTATCAGTATCTAGCAGCCTGAAGGATCAAACAATCAAATCAGCCGACAATTCATTCAACCCTTTCAGGGTAGCGACGGTGCGATTCGTTCCTTTCGCAGGATGTTAGCCTGGGCTGAGTTAATTCAACGCCTTCGCCGTAAACGTCGAGTGTAACACCCCGAGAGCGCTCGGCCGCCGGCTCCCACAGGTTGACCACCATGCATCCTACCTGTTATTTTATGCATCTATGCACTGAAAATGCAAGAACGCTGCATTTTCTGTTGGTTATGCAGAAGAATGTAAGACAGCAAAAGATCCTTAGCCTGATTCGCGCCAAGCCGATTGGCACGCAAGGCGAGCTAGCCGCGCACCTGGAGCGCGCCGGCGTAACCGCGACCCAATCGAGTGTGTCGCGGGACTTGGAGGAGCTGGGAATTGTGAAACATCGCGGCCGCTACACGCAGCCGCGGGCCAATGGAGCGGCCGCGCGCGGATTGCTGAGTCTCGATATGGCCGGAGATATTCTAGTAGTCGCGCGCACTGAGCCGGGGTTGGCCTCGGCAGTAGCAGTCGAGATTGATGCGGCGGCAATTCCGGAAATCGCAGGCACAATCGCCGGCGAAGACACAATCTTCGTCGCGGCGAGAGAGCACAAGGATCAACGGACCGCGGTAAAGAAAATCTGGAAACTGTTTGGCTAATATGTAGCGGCGGCACTCCGTGGCCGCCCCCTTCGTTACGTTATGACAACTTTGGAAGGGGGTGGCCACGGAGTGCCACCCCTACAGTAATGACGGGAACACTAGAGTGACTGACACGATCAACAAAATCATTTTGGCATATTCCGGCGGATTAGATACCTCCGTCATGTTGCACTGGCTGAAAGAGCAATACGGGTGTGAGGTAGTTTGCTATTGCGCGGACGTGGGCCAGGGCGAAGAGCTGGAGGGGCTGGACGAAAAAGCGCGCGCCACGGGCGCGTCGAAGCTTTATATAGAAGATCTGCGCGAAGAATTTGTGCGCGAATACGTATGGACCGCGGTGAAAGCGAACGCAGTTTACGAAGGCATATATCTGATGGGAACTTCGCTGGCCCGACCCGTAATTGCCAAACGCCAAATCGAAATCGCGCGGCGCGAAAACGCTGATGCAGTGGCCCATGGTTCAACCGGCAAGGGAAATGATCAGGTCCGTTTTGAGCTGACTTATTACGCCCTGCAGCCGGACATAAAAGTGATAGCGCCCTGGCGCGACTGGGAGTTCAAAGGCCGCAGCGATCTGATCGCGTATGCCAGACAGCACAATATCCCGGTGACGGCGACGCAGGAAAAACCCTATTCGACCGATCGCAACCTGATGCATGTGTCGTACGAAGGCGGCATTCTGGAAGATCCCTGGACGGAACCGCCGGAGAACATTTTTCAACTAACGCGTTCGCCGGAAGCTGCGAAGCCGGAAGCTGAATACGTTGAGCTGTCGTTTGAAAAAGGCGAACCGGTTGCAGTTAACGGAGAGAAACTCGGCGCAGTTGCCTTGCTTGAAAGAGTCAATGCCCTCGCGGGCGAGCATGGCATTGGACGAATCGATCTCGTGGAGAACCGTTTCGTGGGGATGAAGTCGCGTGGTGTTTACGAGACGCCGGGCGTGACCGTCCTGCAGGTCGCGCATCGCGCGCTGGAGTCGATCACGCTCGACCGTGAGGTGATGCACCTGCGTGACTCGCTGGGAGTGAAGTTTGCCGAAAGCATTTACTACGGCTTCTGGTTTTCGCCGGAGTTCGAGCTGATGCGTAACCTGATCGAAGATACGCAGAGAAACGTGACGGGCGACGTGCGGCTGAAGCTTTATCGCGGCAACACGATTGTTGTGGGACGCCGTTCGCCGAATTCGCTCTACAGCGAGAAGGTGGCGACCTTCGAAGCCGACTCCGTTTACAACCAGCGCGATGCCGAAGGATTCATCAAGCTAAATGCGCTGCGGTTGCGGTTGCGGGAACAAGGTTGATCGTCAGGGAAGTTGAGAGGAAGTTTTCGATGCAGTCTCAAGTTCAATCAATAGAAGCGGACAAGGTTGGGTCTGCCACTTCGCCGCTGAATTTGTCCCGGGTCGTAGGCTTTGTGCAGTCAAACGGTGCGCCGGTGGCCGGTGATGTAGTTGTCGTGCGCGCAATAACCGACAGCGCAACTTACAACATGCTGGAATTGCCGACTGGCCGCCTGGCGAAGATTAATCCCGGTGACGTTCTGATCGGTGTGCTGGGCCGGCGGCGAGCATTGAAGGGATTTGTGGGAGACGTCCCGGAGACAATCGCGGCCGGTGATCAACTGCATCTACTGAATATGGGCGGCGTGATCGGGCGTTGCACGGGACATCACTCAAGTTTGAGCGACGCTATCAGGGTTGAGGTGCTGGGCCTGGTCTGCGATGAAAAGGGGGATGTTGCCAACATCAGCGATCGGGCAATGCCGGGGCGGACGTCGCTCGGTCCGACTGCGCCGCTGGTGATCATTGCCGGCACCAGTATGAATTCCGGCAAGACTTTCGCAGCCACGGAATTGATTCAGCATGCGACGCGGTCAGGATTGCGCGTTGCTGCCGGGAAGCTTTCGGGCATCGCTTGTCTCCGAGACACTTTCAATATGAGCGATCACGGCGCGGTGGCGACAGCAAGTTTTCTGGATTGCGGTCTGCCGTCGACGGTGGGCGCGGGTGACCTGGCGCCGATAGCCAAGGCAATCATTGCGCGTTTGAACGAAAGCTCTCCGGATGTGATTGTGCTGGAGTTGGGCGACGGAATTTTGGGTGGTTATGCGGTGGATTCGATACTCGATGACAGCGAGGTGCGCGAGGCCACGGCGGCGGTTGTGTTTTGCGCAACCGATTACGTAGGCGGCTGGGGTGGGATCGAGTTGTTGCGGCGGCGCGGAATTGAGATCGACTTGATGGCAGGTTCGGTAACTGATTCGCAGATGGGAGAGGACTATATTGAAAGAGAGTTTGGCGTTCCCGCCGCCAACGCGCGACGCAACGGCCAGCGGCTGTTCGAGATCGTTAGGGAGAAAGTTTCGGGTTTCGGGGGAAGAGTTTAGAGATAGGAATAAGAAGTTTCGAGTTTCGAGTTCGGAAGGCGGACGTCAGGTACCATCTTTTTGGTTTTGAACTTTTGACCAGCAATATTCAGCAACGGATATCTGAACTCGAAACTCGAAACTCGAAACTAACGCCTTATGAAGATTAAGATCGCGATTTTCGGTGGCTCTGGTTACGGCGGTTCGGAATTGCTGCGCATTTTGTTGCAGCATCCGAATGCCGATATCCGTTTGGTCACCGCGAATGAACAGGCCGGCAAGCCAGTCGGCGAGGTCCATCGCAATCTTTATGGTTTGACGGAGCTGGTTCTCCAAAAGGCCCCGGACGATCTGAGTTCGTTAACGGATTTGGATTGCATTTTCCTGGCGCTGCCGCACGGGCAGGCAATGGATGTCGTGCCCCGTTTAGCGGCGAATGTGAAGGCTATCGATCTTTCGGGCGACTTTCGTTTAACTGATCATGATGTTTTCAGCCAGCACTACGGACGCGAGCACACCGCGATGCAGTCGCAATCGGAGTTTGTGTACGGGCTGACGGAAACAAATCGTGAAGCCGTGCGAGGCGCACGCTTCATTGCTAATCCCGGATGCTTTGCGACAGCCACTCTTCTCGGTCTGGCCCCGCTGGTCGCGGAAAACCTGATCGAGGGCCGCGTTATCGTTGATGCGAAGACCGGATCGTCAGGCTCGGGCGCGAAAGCCGCCGCCAACACACATCACCCGCAGCGTATGAATTCGTTTTATGCCTACAAACCTTTTACTCATCAGCACGTGCCGGAGATTGAGCAGGAACTGCAGCATGTCGGCAAATGGTCCAACGAGCTCATTTTCATGACGCACTCTCTGCCGGTGGCGCGCGGCATCTTCTCGTCGATTTATGTAGAAACGAAAAGCGCGTTGGACGAGGGCCGCGTTCGTTCAGTCTTCGCAGAGTTCTATCGTGAATCATTTTTCGTGCGACTGGTGAAAGGCTCGCCAGACATTAACTGGGTCAAGACGACAAACTTTTGCGACCTGGGTTTTGCCGTTCGCGGGCGGCAGTTGGTTGTCTTTTCCGCGCTCGACAATCTGGTAAAGGGCGCCGCGGGCCAGGCGATTCAGAATATGAATTTGATGTTTGGTTTGGATGAGACGACGGGGTTGATGTTGATGGGTACGAACCCCTAGCCACCTCTGGAATGTTTAGCGGCGGGCTACTGCCCGAGTGAAACCGAAAGCAGGGCGGGCGGTAGTCCGCCCCTAAACGGTTAAGCGGGCTTTGTAGGACAATGGAAGCGAAACTAATCGAAAACGTGCAAGCGCTGGAAGATCGCTACCAGCTGGCCACTTACAAGAAGATGGCGATCGTCGCCGAACGCGGCGAGGGCGTCTGGCTCTATTCCAGCGACGGTGAGAGGTATCTGGATCTCTACGGCGGCCATGCCGTCGCCGGAACAGGCCATTCGCATCGGCACGTCGTCGCTGCAATTCAAAACCAAGCGGAGAAGTTGCTGTTCTATTCCAACCTCGTCTACTCGGAAGCGCGGGCCCGAGCCGCAGAGAAGTTAGTCGGAATCGCGCCGCCGAAACTTACGAAAGCATTCTTTTGTAATTCGGGAACGGAAGCGAATGAAAACGCGATGCGCGTGGCGCGCATGGCGACAGGCCGCGAGAACGTCATCACTTTTTCCGGCGGATTTCACGGCCGCACCGCTGACGCGATTAGCGCAACTTTTCTGGGTAAATATCGCGAGTTGGGCAGACCGAATGTTCCCGGCCATTTGCAGGCTGAATTTGGCGACACCGATTCGGTGCGAGCGCTGGCTGATGAGACGGTGGCCGCGATCATGCTCGAGCCAATTCAGTCGATGGCCGGAGTGCGCATGGCACCGCCGGCGTTTTATCTCGCCATGCGTGAGCTCTGCGATCAGCGCGGCATCGTTTTGATTTACGACGAAGTCCAAACCGGCGTGGGCCGCACCGGCGAGTGGTTTTTTGCGGGCAGCGCCGCGGGCGCGGGCGTGGTTCCCGACGTCATCACGTTGGCGAAAGCGCTGGGTAGCGGCATTCCGGTCGGCGGTTGTTTAGTTAACGAACAGGTTTCGTCGCATATCAAAGAGAACGATCTGGGGACGACGTTTGGCGGCGGGATGGTTGCAATGGCGGCGGTGACCGCAACGCTGGAAGCGATCGAGAACGACGGAATGCTTGAAAATGTAAAAGCGGTCGAGGCTCATTTACGCGAGCGCCTCGCCGGCGTTAATGAAGTCGTTGCGGTTCACGGAAAGGGTTTTCTTCTAGGCTTACAGTTTCGCGACAAGGCTGCCCCGATTCACAAAGCGCTGCTCGACAAAAAAATCATCACGGGCACGTCGAGTGATCCAGACGTGCTCCGTTTGTTGCCACCATTGTGTTTGCAAAAGGACGAGGTGGATTTGTTTGTCGAGGCCTTGAAGGAAATCTCAGGCTCCGCATAAGGTTCTTGGCGTGCCCCAAAGTTAAGAGGAGAAATGGACAACGAACTAGGTTCCCTCTCCGCTACGCGGAGAGGGGTTAGGGGAGAGGTGGCGGGCGTCTCAACCCCTCCCTCAATCCCTCCCCACTTGTGGGGAGGGATGAAGCTGACGAAGCAAAGCCAGTGGATTCAAACTGAGACATAAATGAAAGCAGATTTTCTGAACACAGCGGATTTTTCCCGCGCTGAACTCGAAGCCCTAATCGAATCAGCACTACGCTTCAAGACCGGCGAGCAGTCGAAACTGCTGGCGGGCAAATCTGTAGCTCTCGTTTTCTTCAACCCCAGCTTGCGCACGCGCGCCTCGATGCAGATTGGATGTTACGAACTTGGCGCCAACGCTGTAGTCCTCGAACCGGGCGGCACGAGTTGGACGTTGGAGCATCGCGATGGCGCCGTCATGGATGGTGACAAAACGGAACACGTCGCGGAGTTCGTTCGAGTCCTGGGCCGTTATTGCTCGGCCATCGGCGTGCGGACCTTTGCGGCGCTGAAAAACTGGGAAGAGGAACGAACCGATCCGGTGCTGATGGCTTTCGCGAAGCACTCGGAAGTTCCAATCATTAATTTGGAATCAGCGATGCATCATCCCTGCCAGGCGATGGCGGACATGATGACTATTCGCGAAAAACTCGGTGCGGAACGCAAGCGCGTTCTGCTTACGTGGGCATGGCATCCGAAGCCTTTGCCGATGGCCGTGCCGAATAGTTTCGCGTTGGCCGCCGCGCAGATGGGCCACGATTTGGTTGTCGCACACCCGCGCGGTTACGACCTGGACGAGGACTTGATGACTGAGATCAGGAGGCAGACGGCAGGAGCAGGCGGCAGTCTAAATATAACTAATGATATCGACGAAGGCTTCGACGGCGCCGAAGTTGTTTATGCAAAGAGCTGGGGTGCGCGGGCGTTTTATGGCGCGCCGGAGCGGGACATCGCCGAACGGGCGCAGTATCGATCGCAATGGATCGTTGACGAGGAAAAAATGCAGCGCACCAACAGCGCCATCTTTACGCATTGCCTGCCGGTGCGGCGAAACGTGATCGTCACCGATGGCGTGATCGATTCTCCGGCCTCGGTCGTCATTGATGAGGCGGAGAACCGTTTACATGTGCAGAAGGCAATCCTGGCGTGTTTGCTGGGGAGATAATTTGGCCGCGGATGAACGCAGATAAAACGCGGATAGGAAAATGAATAAGGAATAGGACGGGGAATCACTGGCGCTTGCGACGCAATCAAATATCACCTACTTGCAGTCAGGAATCTGGCTTGCCCCCGCTTTTAGCCGAGTTCTAGTATTTTCTGATCCGCGTTCATCCGCGTAAATCTGCGGCTGATTGTTTCTTAATCCTCGGAGCACTGAAATCATGAGCGAAGCAACCAACGAAGTCGGCAATCAACTACGGCTCGACCTGTTACGCGAAGCTCTGCCGTACATTCAGCGTTTCAAGGGCCAGACGTTCGTAGTGAAACTCTCCGGCAAGGCCACCGAAGATCATGAAAACCTGAGTTCGATCGCGGAGGAGTTGGCCCTGCTGCACCAGGTGGGAATTCGGATCTGCGTCGTGCACGGCGGTGGTAAGCAGTTGAGCGATCTTGCTTCGATGATGGGAATCAAGCAGACGATCATTAATGGCCGCCGCGTAACTGACGACGCTACCCTCGAGATGGCGAAGATGGTTTTCGCCGGCAAGATAAATACCGACATCCTCGCCGCGTTGCGCAACCGCGGTGTCGAAGCCGTCGGCCTGTCCGGCGTTGACGGCAACATCGTGCACGCCGAACGAAGGCCGCCCAAGGAAGTCCTGAACCGGCAGACCGGCGAGCGGGAGCACGTGGACTTTGGTCACGTCGGCGATATCCTCGAAATCAACGAGCGATTGTTGATGGTCCTGTTGGAACAAGGATATCTGCCGGTTATTTCTTCGCTCGGGGCCGACGCGGAGGGCACCGTCTTTAATATCAACGCCGACACCATCGCCGCGGAGATTGCCATTCGTCTTAAGGCCGAGAAGTTGATTCTGCTGTCGGATGTTCATGGCATATACCTCACGGAAGGCCAACCGGAAACGAAGTTATCCCAACTCACGGCGGCCGAAGCGGAAGCCCTGATTCGCGAAGGCAAGGCCACCGGCGGCATGATTCCGAAGTTGCAGAGCATCATCGCGCTACTCGGCCGCGGCGTGCACAGCGCGCACATTCTGAACGGGACGTTGCGCAACGCACTGCTTTCCGAAATTTTTACCGACGAAGGAACCGGTACGATGATCGTGGCCTGATGATCCGGTTTCGAGTAGTGCCCTAATCTGAGGAATCGTAGGGGCTTTTCTCCGTGGCGCCCATTTCACCGGACGAAGGGGGCGCCCACGGAGGGACGCCCCTACAAATTAGGGCACCATTGATTTCCTGAACGGTTTGACAGCAGTTTCAACCAAAAACTAGAATCGCCCCTCGGTACCCCGAACTCCCACAAAGGCGGCCCCCTAATGCCTCATACAAAAGCCAGAACTCATCTCCTGAGAATCGTTGTTGCCCTCAGTCTTCTGATGGCGCTGATATTGATTGGTTCGTATGCATGGCCTGACCCGGTACAGGCCGCCGATGCGGAGTATCTCGGCAGTCTTGACGGCCAACTCGTGCCCAACACCGATGGTCTTGAGCAAGTCATTTTTCGTCCGCTGCGCGACTTGTCCAAGGTGAAGTTTGCGACGCCGCCGGAGGAAGGATCAAAGATTACTGCCGGGCGTCTTTACGATCCCATTCGCGATAAGTCCGCCATCCTGACCCTGTTGGTGGAACCGGAGGACGGGGCGCCAGTGCTCTACGCGGATATTGATTTGGACGGCACCATGACTAACAGCGAAAAGTTTTCGTTCGGCCATGATGAGGAAGGGAACCCCTACGTTTTCCAGGCGACCATCGAGCTCCCGTTTAAGAACGCGCTGTTTAAGAGTTATCCGATCTTCGTTCAATACTTCAAAGACATCGAGTGGGAAGAATTGAAAGAAGGCGAAACTCTGCTGCTGCAGTCCAAAGAAACATTCGCGAAAGGGAAAGTTGACCTCAAGGGAAAATCAACGCTGGTTGAATACGGGTTCAACGCGCAGTCAAAAAAAATTACGGTCAGTAACGGATGGCTGGGGATAGATAGTGACGGCGACGGCACGATCGATCTCGACCACTTCTCGCCTGAGGCCGCAGAAGCGCGCGAAGAGACCGTCGTTTTTCGCGTGGGCAGCCAGTACTTCTCGACAAAGCGGGTGGACCTCGAAAAGAACCAGATCGTGATGCGCGAGCATCCGGCATCAGACTACAAGCGTGTGGAATTGGTGATTGGCGCGGAACTGCCAGACTTCACGTTTTCAGATTTTGATGGCAAGAAGCGAAAGCTCTCCGAGTTTCGTGGTAAGTACGTGCTGGTAGATTTCTGGGCCCTGTGGTGTGGACCTTGCCGGCGCGAATTGCCCTACCAGAAGGCCGCTTACTCGCGCTTCGAAGCTCGCGGCTTCGAGATTCTCGGGATGAATAACGATCCGGACTTTCTCCCGGTCAAACCGTGGCTGAAGAAGAATGGTTTGGTTTGGCCCCAGGCCACCCGCGACAGTATTGAGCAACTGGAACTCCGCTACCGGATTCACTCTTTTCCCACGACACTGCTGATCGACCCGAACGCAAAGATCGTTTCTTTGGGCCAAAGGAAGAAGGGACAGCCCGCGTTGCGCGGCCAGGACTTACTGAAGTCGCTGGATGAGTTGCTGCCACCCTAGACTGCATTGGACAAATCGCTCGCCAATCGAAAACCTAAAATGACGAAGTTCGCTCGCGCGCTGCTGGTGGAATGGCGGCGTTTGGAGTTGCCTCCCGAGAATCGCCGCGTTGTTGTGGCCGTTTCCGGGGGCGCAGACTCGTCTGCCTTGTTGCTCGCACTGCATGAGTTAATCAGTGCAAACCGGCTCGGTCTGGATTTGATCGTGGCGCATCTCGATCATGGCCTGCGAGGGAAGTTAAGTAAAGAAGATGCGACATGGGTTGGGAAACTCGCAAAAGACGTGGGCCATCCGTTTGTACTCGGGCGGGCCAACGTAAGGACACAGGCGCGTAGTAAAGCCGACAACCTGGAGCAGACGGCCCGTCGGGCCAGATACAGATTTCTGGCAAAAGTTGCGGCCGCGGAAGGCGCGCAAATCATTGTGACGGCGCACACGATGGACGATCAGGCCGAGACAGTAATGTTGAATTTGCTGCGCGGCAGCGGTGCCGAAGGGCTCGCCGGCATTGAGCCGGTGCGCCGGTTGGACGAACGGCACAAGGCGCTTTTAGTGCGGCCCCTCTTGCGCTGGGCACGCCGCGCCGATACGGAAGCTTATTGCGCGCATCACGACCTTTCGCCGCGGATTGATGAAATGAACAAGGACGAAACGTACTCACGCGTGCGCGTGCGTCGCCAGCTCCTGCCGCTGATGGAGACCTTCAACGGCCGCGTGGTGGAGGCTCTTAGCCGCACGGCCTCTTTACTGAGATCGGACTCGGTCGCGCTATCTGCAGCCGCTGATCATTTGTTGCAGCAAGCAACCGAAAGCGCCGGCGTGAAGGAGGCTGCGACCAGACAGTCCACGAACAAAGTCCCGCGCCTTTGCGTAGAAGTTCTGGCAACTGCCGCTCCCGCTTTACGACTCAGGGCGTTGCGCAACTGGCTGGCCCTTGGCCGAGGGGATTTGCGGCGACTGGAGCTGGTGCATTTGCTGGCGGTTGAGAAATTACTGACGCCTGGCCGCGGGGGCCGGATAGTTGAACTTCCAGGCGGCGCGCGCGTCGTGCGGGAACGCAAACTGCTGCGGTTTCTTAAGTAATTGCAGGGGTGTAACTTCGTGGGCGCCCATTTCAACGGACGAAGGGGACGCTCCTACAAATCAGGAGATCACTGGAAAGACAGCTCGCATCAGCAAATAGGCATCTTATCCAGTCGTCTCATGAGTGGCGTCTGAAAAAGCTGATGAATTGAGACTGAAACGAAGACAGGAGCGGCGGGAACGGCACCTATTGACGACAGGCAAGACGTTTTAAGGTATCATTTGGTCTGGAGGCAAGAAGGCATTGAGTTCTACTGTTAGACAAATACTTTTTTGGTTACTGATTATCGCCGGCGCTTTGCTGGTTTACAAAGTCGTGAACCCGCAAGCGAAGAATTCACAACCTATTGATCTGAACGCTCTCTACGCGAAGATTGATAACGGCGATATCAAACAAATAACTGAGAAGCAGAGCGAAGCAGTGGCCGTCGACAGGAACGGGCAGGAATTTCGCATTCAGCTTACCAATGAGCAGATCAAGAACGAGCTGTTCAAGAAATCAAACGAGAAAAAGGCGGATGGCACGCCACGCGTCGAGAAGTTTGAAGACGAATCGGGAAGCAGCAGCTTCCTCTGGCCGATGCTGACGTACCTGTTGCCGTTCCTGCTCATTTTCGGATTCTGGATCTTCATGCTGCGGCAAATGCAGTCGGGCGGCAATAAAGCGCTGAGCTTTGGCAAGTCGCGCGCGAAATTGCTGAACAATCAGCAGAAGCGGGTGACTTTCAAGGACGTCGCGGGCGTCGAAGAAGCCAAGGAAGAGCTGCAGGAAATCATTGAGTTCCTGAAAGAACCGCAAAAGTTTCAGAAACTGGGCGGACGAATTCCCAAGGGCGTGTTGATGATGGGCCCGCCGGGAACGGGAAAGACTTTGCTGGCCCGCGCCATTGCAGGCGAAGCTAATGTTCCTTTCTTCTCGATCTCCGGTTCGGATTTCGTGGAGATGTTTGTCGGTGTCGGTGCGTCGCGCGTGCGCGACCTCTTTGAGCAGGGCAAGAAGAACGCCCCGTGCATCATCTTCATCGATGAGATCGACGCAGTGGGCCGCCATCGCGGCGCCGGCCTGGGCGGCGGTCACGACGAACGCGAGCAGACATTGAATCAGTTGCTGGTGGAAATGGACGGGTTCGAGTCGAATGACGGCGTGATTCTGATCGCCTCAACCAACCGGCCCGACGTCCTTGATCCGGCGTTGCTACGGCCCGGACGTTTCGATCGCCGGGTAGTTGTTTCTCGTCCGGACGTGCGTGGACGCGAAGGCATCCTGAAAGTTCACACGCGCAAGATTCCACTCGGCGAAGACGTCGACATCAGCGTGATCGCGCGCGGCACTCCCGGATTCACCGGCGCCGATTTGGCAAACCTGGTGAACGAAGCAGCACTGAACGCAGCGCGCTACAACAAGAAGTTAGTGGCCATGCCGGACTTTGAAACGGCTAAAGATAAAGTCCTGATGGGCGCCGAACGCAAGAGTATGGTCATCTCGAACGAAGAGAAGCGCGTCACTGCCTATCATGAAGCGGGTCACACGCTGGTCGGACTGAAGGTGCCGAACGCCGATCCGGTGCACAAGGTGACGATTATTCCGCGCGGTATGGCGCTCGGCGTTACGCAGCAACTGCCTGAAGGTGATCGCCACAACTACTCGCAGGAGTACTTGCTGGGCCAGATCGCGATCCTGATGGGTGGGCGCATTGCTGAAGAAGTATTCCTCGGCAGCATCACCACCGGCGCCTCGAACGACATCGAACGCGCGACCGAGTTGGCGCGGGCGATGGTTTGTGAATACGGCATGTCGGCCCTGGGACCGCTGACCTTCGGCAAGAAGGAAGAGCAGATTTTCCTGGGCCGCGAAATCGCGCAGCATCGTGACTATTCTGAAGACACTTCCATTCGCATCGATCAGGAAGTGAAGAAGATTGTCTCCGCGCAGTACGAACGGGCGCAGACAATTCTGCAGGATAATCGCGACACGATGGTGCGGCTGGCTGAAGCTTTACTCGAGCGCGAGTCACTCGATGGCGTGCAAATCAGGCGCGTCGTTGCCGGTCTCCCGCTGGATGAGGAAGAGCAAAGCAGCGTTTCCGGACGTGAAGAGCGACCGCAACTGAAAGAGCCTGCAGCCAAACCGCTGAAGCCAATCCTGCCGCCAATCACCGGCGACAATCCGGCGACGGCATAGGTTAGGAGTTACGAAAAGCGAAGAGGGGAACTGGTAAAGACCGGTTCCCCTTTTTGTTTGTATTTGGAGAGAGGGGATCAGTGAAAGAGAACAGAAGATTTTCCATATATCATTTTCCATTTGTCATTCGCAGATTCAACTTGGAAGTGCAACACGGACAACTGTTCTCGCTCCAGAGGAGCGAGATGTCTATAGTCCCATGCGTTCCCTATTGTTCCGCGCTCCGGAGGAGCGCAATGTCTTGGTTGGTTCGCCAGCGTCCATTAATGTTTCGCTCCTAACGGAGCGAGGATTAAAAAGGGCCTGCTGGTGCTATGAACATCTCGCTCCGCTGGAGCGAAGGCAGTTTCTCAAAAGTTGCACTTAAACTTGAATCCACCATTTTCCATTGAATCACGGGCTGAACTCTTCTTTTGTAGGGGCGCCACTCCGTGTGTGCCCCATATCTCCAATGCGTGCGAGACTTTTTTGCAGTGCGCTGGCAGAGCGAAGCGGCGACACCGCTTTGGATCCTTCCCAAGGTCATACACATCCAAAGCGCCGTCGCCGCTCCGCTCTGTCGGCGCACTCCATAGCTAGCACTCATGAATGCCGAAATGAAAAATGAGAACTGAGATATGGAAAATCCTCACTCCTCTCGTATCATCTGAAACATGACCCGCGAATGGCACATAGCAAACGGCCACACGCTTCCCCTCGGCGAACGCACGTTCATCATGGGTGTGTTGAATGTCACCCCTGACAGCTTCAGCGACGGCGGCCAGTTTTATTCGATTGATAAAGCGTTAGCTCATGCCGAGCAAATGATTGCGGAAGGCGCGGACATCATCGACATCGGCGGGGAATCAACTCGGCCAGGCGGCGCCGCGGCTGTTTCTGCCGACGAGGAAATGCGACGCGTGCTTCCCGTAATCGAAAGTCTGGCGAAAACCTCATCGGTCCCCATCTCCATCGACACCACGAAACCCGAAGTCGCGCGCGCCGCCCTCAACGCCGGCGCCACAATCGTTAACGACATCTCCGGTCTGCGCTTCGACGCCGAATTAGCCAACGAAGCCGCCCGCACCGGCGCCGGCCTCGTCCTGATGCATTCCCGCGGCACAATGAAAACCCTGCATCAACTCCCATCCGTCCCCGACATCTTCGCCGAAGTAATCACTGGGCTGCGCACCAGCATCGCTCTAGCCGAACAACGCGGCGTCAAACGCGAATCGATCGTCATCGATCCCGGCATCGGCTTCGGCAAGAGTCAGGAACAGAACATCGAATTGATCGCCAGGCTCGACAAATTGGCTGAGGCGTTTCCTGATTTCCCGATTCTCATCGGCACCTCAAGAAAATCTTTTCTTGGACGCATGCTCGCTGACGAAAAGGGCAACCCTGCTCCCGCGGAGGAACGTCTTCACGCCGGCATGGCTTCACTGACTGCCGCGCTCTTGAAAGGCGCTCATATCGTTCGGGTCCATGACGTAAAAGCTGCACTAGAAACCATCCGAGTAGCCGATGCGATCAGATCCAGAAGCCCGACCGTGGGGAAAGGGTCGGTTCGTTATGAGTGAAAATTCGAAAGCAGTGACGCGTTACTCCGTCGCGGCTTAGCCACCTGATGTGCATGGAATCTTATTAAGCGTTTTCGGAAAGGCAGAGCCTTTCCGCACCTCAGGCGGCGGAGCCGAACGCGCCCCGAGCGTCGAGATGCGACCTATGCTCTATCGTTCTACTTAATCTTGCCCGGCCCCCACACGGCCCTGCCGGGTTTGGCGTTGGTGTGTTCGCCGTCTTTCAAAACCTGGACGCCGTTTACGAAGACGTGCTTCATGCCTACGGCGTACTGGTGCGGGTTTTCGTAGGTGGCTTTGTCGGCGATCGTTTGCGGATCGAAGATGGCGATGTCGGCGAAGTAGCCTTTGCGCAGAAAGCCGCGCCGATCGAGGCCGAGGTTCGTTGCGGGCAGGCCGCTCATGCGCCGCACTGCTTCCTGAAGAGTGATCACTTTCTCTTCGCGCACGTATTTACCCAGCAGGCGCGCGAAGTTGCCGTAGGCGCGCGGATGCGTTAACGAGCTGTGCGGATCATCGGGAACAGTAATCGATCCCGCGTCCGAACCGAGCGACACCCAAGGCTGGCGCAATTCCTTCTTAACGTTCTCTTCGCTCATGGAGAAGCTGACGACCTGAATGGAAGAGCGATCTTCCAGTACCAGATCAAGCAGAGTTTCGATCTCATCCTTGCCGCGCATGGCGGCGACTTCGGTGAGAGTTTTCCCGTTCAACGGCCGCAGTTTCTCAGAGCGAAGACCCACCAACAGCGTGCGTGGCATCACCGGGCGCGCGTGCATTTCGTCGCTGATTTTCTGCCGCGTGGCGGGATCGCGTATTCGTTCAAACATCGCGTTGTTACCGCCGCTGTGGGCCCACGCGGGAATCCGCGCTGCAATTCCATTCGAGCTCGCCGGGTACATGTACATATCGGCGGTTATTCGTTGGCCGCGACGCCGCGCGGCTCGGACCATGGCGATGACCTGGTCCATCTTTACCCAGTTGGCTTCCCCTGCGGCCTTGAGGTGATAAATCTCGGCCGGAATGCGAGCTTCGCGGCTGATGCGCAAGAGTTCGTTGAGGGCAGGGATCAGTTCTTCGTTCTCGTCGCGCATATGCGAGATGTACTTGCCTTTATACTTCGCGGCTTCTTTGCACATCTCGATTAGTTCTTCCGTAGTGGCGTACGTGTCAGGTGCGTAGATCAGCGATGAGCCAATGCCCAGCGCGCCTGCTTCCATGTCGCGGCGCACCAGTTCGCGCATCTCGTGCAGTTGCGCGGGCGTGGCCGCTTTCTCTTCCAACCCTATGACATGCTGGCGAATTGTTCCCGCGCCAATGAACGAGGCCACATTCGGAGCCACACCACGCTTTTCCAACCATGAGAGATACTCGGTTAGTGTGGTCCAGGGAATGTCGAATTTGGCGTTGCCCTGGCTCGCGAGGGCTGCCTGTTTCATCTCCGCGTTCAGCGGACCCATTGACGATCCTTCGCCGAAGATCTCCAGCGTCACGCCCTGGCGAATATCACTCTGCGAACGTGGGTCGAGGATCAAAGAAGTGCTGGCCCAGGAAAGCATGTTGATGAAGCCAGGCGCGATGGCGAGTCCGCGAGCGTCGATAACCGTGTGGGCATTCGCGCCCTTCAGGTTGCCGATGGCGACTACTCGATCACCCTTGACTGCGACGTCGGCGCGGACGGGCTCGCGGCCGCTGCCGTCGTAAACAGTTCCATTGATAATCAGAACGTCATAGATCGCCCGCGTCACTTGAGCGTTCAAGAGGGCAGGGAACAACAGAAGCAGAAGTAGCGTGAATAATGTTTTCTTCATGGGTTTTCCAGGGCTTTAACGCAAGAGACTTTGAGCGGGCTTAGGGCGCTAATTTGGAGTGCGGTGGCAAACGCAGCGCGACACCGCTTTGGATTATCTATCGCTTCGCGCAATAACTCATCCAAAAGCGTCGTCGCTGCTGCGCTCTGCCGGCGCACTCCAAATCTATGCGCTCATTGCTTTTTGATAAGCGGCGATGCAGGCGGCGGTGTCCAGGAATTCGCGAAAACCCGAAATCTTGCCGCCGGTGATCGTAAAGACGTGAACAAAGTTACTGGTGAAGTCGCGGCTCGTGGCCCTGACTCGCCAGTCGTATGAACCGAGTGCGACAACTTTATCGCCCTCGGCGATGAACTCATTGGGCTCAAAGCGCAGCGGCTCCTGCGACATGCCTATCTGGGCGAAGAATTCCATCACCGGTCCCAGTCCTTCGCGTTTGCCGCCGAAGGGAACGCCTTCCATCTCTGGTAGTTCCCAGGTGATTTCTTCTGAGAATAGACTCAGCAAACCATCGATGTCGGCAGTCTTGAAATTCGCATAGGCCTGTTGCACGAGGGCGGTATTTTCCTGTTCGCTCATTATTGCTTTCCTCCAAAGACAAATCGGGTGAGATTGCGGCGCAACTTTTATCGCGAGCGCGGTGCTAAGTCAATCAATAGGCAGACGGTGTTTGAGGTTGCGGGCCAAAGATGATGTTTTAGCCGCAGATTTACGCAGATGAAACGCGGATCAGAAAACAACGATTCGTAGCGCAGTCGGGGACAGTAGCCCGCTCCCATGCACTTAACCGGAGCCCTCCCTGACCGTCGGGCTACTGCCCCGTCGGTTGGGTCCAGCGGGCCGCAGGTATACTCAGCAGCGTTCGTTGGTTCCACAGTCTTCTCCTTTGCTCCATCCAGTGACGAGTCCGCGCGATTGTGGGATCAGGAGTTAGCAGCCGCTTGCCGTAAGGCGTACCTTTGCGAGACAATCGCGGCTCAACGAGGTTGCTTAAATGTTTTCAGCGAATAGCACGCTTTGAAACTGCTATTTTGTCACCTTCCGAGATCATCATGCTGCACAGGATCACACGCACCGTTCTTTTCGCTACCTCGTTATTTTTTGTGACGGGCTTTGCCGAATGCTATAAGCCGGTTACTAAGAACCAACTGCCAATGCACATACGCACGGTGGCGGTGCCGGCGTTTCAGAACACCGCTTTGCGTTACAAGATAGAACATCGCTTCACTGATGCTGTGATGAACGAGCTGATTCATCGCGGTCGCGGGCTGCGGGTGCAGAGCGAGCGCGAGGGCGCTGACGCTGTTGTCGATGGCGTGATCAAATCGTTCGAGTTTGCCGGCGTGCTACTTGACGATCGCGGCCGGGCACGGGTTTTTGAGGTGACTATACGCGTGGCCGTCACGGTGCGCGATCAAGTGCAGAATCGCGTGCTCTATGACAATCAGAATTACGTGTTCCGCGGTGAGTTTGAATTTGCTGCCGACCCGCGTAGCTTCTTCAACGAAGAAGATCCCGCCGTCCAGCGCATGGCGCGGAGTTTTGCGGAATCAATCGTTTCGACTTTGGTGAATGGGTTTGGTGTAAACGACGACAAGTGAATTGTAGGGGTGACACTCGCGCGGGCGCGCCCTCTTTTGGAGTGCGCCGGCAGCGAAGCGGCGACGGCGCGTTGGAGTGCCTCTCGAAACGAGATCCCCGGGATAGATGATCCAAAGCGGTGTCGCGCTTGCCACCGCATCCAAAAGGGGGCGGCCACGGAGTGCCGTCGCTACAAATGAGGGCTTAAAGATGGCGGTGCGTTCGCGAGTCGATCTGGATCGAGATCTGAAACAGGGAAAGATCGCACCGGTCTATTTACTTTTTGGTTGCGAGACTTATCTGCGTGCTGAGGCAGTCCGCGCCATCAGCGAGGAAGCGCTGCGCGACAACCTCCTGCGTGATTTCAATGAAGCCCAGTTTAGCCTGGCCCAATCAGGTGTCGGTGCGGCGGTGGCTACGGCGGAACAATTACCGATGATGGCTGCGCGCCGAGTTGTGCGCCTAAAAGATTTCACCAAACTGACAGACGCCGACGAAGAAGCGTTGCTGCGTTATTTGGCGCGGCCCGCCGAATCCAGCGTGGTCATCTTCATCGCTGACGATCTCGACAAGCGGCGGAAACTCAGCAAGGTCCTGATGCAGGACTGCGCCGCCTTCGAGTTTACCTACCTCAAGGATGCGGAGCTCGCCAGGTGGGCCAGGTCTTATGCGAAGAGTCTGAAGGCCGAAATCGATGAGCGGACGCTGCAGCGAGTCATCGAACTGGTGGGAAGCGATGTGCAGATACTTTCAAATGAACTGAGCAAACTCGCCACTGCGGCTTTGCCGTCGGGAACGATTACTACCGAACTGGTGGACGCGCTGGTCGGACGCTCGCGCGAGTTTTCCAACTTTGATCTCACCGATCATTTGATTGCGCGCAACTCCCGGATGGCGCTGCAGACGTTGAAGCATTTGCTGGCTGACGGCGCCGAGCCGGTCATGTTAATTGGCCTCATAGCCAGCAACTATCACCGCCTGGCACTCGCAAGAGAATTGCTGACCCGCGGTTCGCGCCAGGAAGTATTTCGCCAAGTCCCAATGCCGGTTTTCAAACAGAACCAATTTCTGGCCCTCGTGCAACGTAGCGATCCCGAAGCGATCGCCCACGGATTAAAGCGAATTGCGGCGACGGACCTGGGCATCAAGACTTCACTGGGCGGCGGGGGAGTGAAAGGCGCGCAGATGCAGTTAGAGATGCTGGTCTGCGAGTTGGCAACCTGACTTTGAAAGGTTGCGCGAATCGCCGCGCAACGCGGCGACCCGGTGAGTTAGCCTGCGCAGCAGGCGGCATAACCGTAGCCCACAGCGCAAGCTGTGGGTAAGCAAGGCAGAGGATTGTTTGAGCCCCGGCAGGGCGGCATATGATCCGGCTAAAATGATTATGTCGCCCGCGTCGCGGGCTTGATCAGAAATGTTGGGGTCGCAACCCACAGCTGGCGCTGTGGGCTACGAGTATCGGCGCCCGCTGCGCGGGCTGACAACGGAATACAAAAATCGCGTAACTCACCACAAATCAATTACTCTCACGTCCGGTTCTACCCAATCGATTCTCGCCGCCGGTGAAAAGACGAGGTCGCGACTGTAATACTCAAAAACCAAACCCGGATCCTGATAGTCCTGCAGTAGCTCATTCGTAAGGCTCAGGAGATCGGCTTCCTGACTGCCCAACCGCCGCTTCTCAATAAACGCCTGCACAGCCTTCAGCCAGAACATCGTAATCGTCTCATTGTATTTTTCGCGCGGGACATCGTGGTGCTCGATAAAGCGTAATAGGCCCGCGCGCATCAAGGCGGCGGCATCTTCGAAAGAGTTGTACTTGAGATACCAGAGCGCCACCGTTAAGTGGTTGCGATGAATGAAGTCGGCTTTGCTCAGGCTGCACGTTTCGAAGCCCTGCACGATGGCCTCGATTTCGTCGAAAGTTTCGTACTGAATACTCATTGAGTTTTCTCTGAAGGGCTTTGCGTAACAAACTCCGGGTTGCGTTTGTATGTGCCCCTCCCCGTAAACGGGGAGGGGTTAGGGGTGGGGTTACGTCCGAGCAACCTCTCTCCCAACCCCCTCTCCGCTTGCGGAGAGGGGGCATGTTCAGCACCTTTCAATGCAAAGCAGAGCAAAATAAAAACTGAGGCGAACCGGAACCTCCGATTCGCCTCAGTTGTGGAAAAAACTATGGTAGCCGCTTACTTGTTAGCGCTCGCCTGATTTACTTTGCTTGTCAGACGTGACTTGTGGCGCGCAGCGGCCTTGCGGTGGAGTACGCCTTTTTGCACGGCCTTATCAATCGTAGAAATGGTCGCAGGCAATGCAGCCCCAATCACCTTGGCATCGCCGCCGGCTACGGCCTCGCCCAGCTTCTTAATCGAAGTGCGCAGCGCGGTACGATTGCTGCGATTAATCTGACGCCGTTTTTCGTTTTGGCGCACACGCTTCTTGGCTGACTTATGATTAGGCATTCAAAAACTCCGCAAGCTCTGTCTATGTCCGAGGACGAACGTTGGAGTATAGGTAGGCCGCCCTCGAGTGTCAAGGCAGCGACGCCCCCAAAAGAGACAGACTTACTCGCCTACGCGCCCCTTAAGTCAGATGCGTGCAGGGTTTAGTGCTCAAATCGTCTCAACGCTTTCGTCCTTAACTCAGGGAAACGCCATAGCGAAACGGCGCTCATTGATTATTGCCCCGATGGGCCGATTCTAAGAGTGGCAGGGCCGTCGCGCCTGCACTCTTTTGCTGCTGTTGACACTCAAGCGCAGCGTGTAGTAGCGTCCCACTTGCTCGTATGCCAGACACCATTCCGCAGTCACAAACCTCCAACTTAATGGCCTCGAACTGTCCATTGCCGGCAAGGAGACAGCATTAGCATTTGAAGCAGATCGAACTTCCACCCCGGGGCCTGGAAACGCTCTTCGGCGTTCACGACCAGAACATAAAATATCTCGAGTCGCTGCTGGATGTGCGCATAAACGCGCGCGGCCAGAATCTGACCGTCGACGGCGCGCCGAAGGACGTGCAGACGGTCGAGCGCATCCTCCAGGATTTCGGCGAGCTGTTCACCGAAGGGAAGCACTTTTCTGATCGCGAACTGCGCGAGGCGTTCACCCAAATCGCGGAAGACCGCGCCTACAGCCTGCGCGACTATTTCACCAAAGCCCGGTTCAGTCCGGCTGGTAAGAAACAGGTCGGGCCAAAGTCCGCGAACCAACGACGCTATATCGAAGCCATTCAGGAAAAGGACGTCGTCTTCGCCGTCGGCGTCGCGGGCACGGGCAAAACATATCTCGCGGTCGCGATGGCGGTGCAGGCGCTGATGCAAAAGCAGGTCAACCGCATCGTGCTGGCGCGACCCGCGGTTGAGGCCGGCGAAAAGCTTGGGTTCCTGCCAGGGGATTTGCAGGACAAAGTCGATCCGTACCTGCGCCCGTTGTACGACGCGCTGTTCGATCTGATCGACTACGAACGCGTTACGCGCTTGCTGGAAAAACGAATCATAGAAGTCGCGCCGCTCGCATTCATGCGCGGCCGCACTTTGTCCGATGCCTTCATAATCCTGGACGAAGCCCAGAACACGACCAGCGAACAGATGAAGATGTTTCTGACGCGCATTGGTTTCGGATCCAAAGCCGTCATCACCGGAGACGTGACGCAGATCGATTTGCCGCAGGGAAAACGCAGCGGCCTGATCGAAGCCGAGCGCGTGCTGGCAAATATCGAAGGCATCGACTTTGTCTACTTCACTGAGAAGGACGTGGTGCGCCATCAGCTGGTGCAGATGATTATCAAAGCCTACGACGTCCATACGAAGAAGAGCGAGATTTGAGATGCCAGGCGGCGCCCGACGTTCGAAGCGAGCTGCTTCACTTTTGAAATGATTGAGGTTGTAAACCGTCAGCGCAAACTCAAGGTTGATTGTCGGCGTTGGCAATCGTTCGTTGTCGAAGCGATGAAAGTTATTCCGGTGACTGCGACGGGAGTCACGGTAGCTTTTGTTTCCGATCGCACGATCAGCGAATTGAATCGCATGTGGCGCCACCAGCAAGGCCCCACCGATGTGTTGTCGTTTCCCGTCGCCCAGGAGGCGTTTGAGAAGCTGGAAGGTTTAGAGTTGGGCGATGTGGTGATTTCCGTTGAGCAGGCCGCGCGCCAGGCAAAGGAAAACGGGTTGGATTTGGATGCAGAGTTGGCCCAGCTAATTCTTCATGGTCTGTTGCACCTTTGCGGCTACGACCACGAAACCGACAAGGGCGAAATGAATCGCTTGGAGTTAAGGTTGCGCCGCCGGCTGCGGATAGAAGGAAAGCCGTAAACAGTGAACCGTAAACAGTAAACAGTAAACAGTAAACAGTAAGAAGTATCAGCGAGTTTCGGTTTAGGTTCACGATTCACTTTAGTTCACGCTTTTACGGTTTACTGTTAACAGTTCACGTCTCTTATGGGTATTGAACTTGCGATTACGGGATTGCTACTTATCGCGCTGACGTTTTTGGCCAGCGTCGACATGGCCTTCAAGCAGCTCAGCGATGTTGGTCTGCACCTGCTGATTGCCGAGGTCGAGGATCATCCCACCGCGCGGTCCAACGCATTTCTCAGGGAGATTCTCGGGAACCGTCCCCGCTTCAGCCTGACCCTTTCGGCTGCAATTCAAATTCTGCTGATTGCCTTCGCAGTTCTGATCACGGCTATTTCGATCAGGTTATTTCCCCAGCCGCAATTCGTCTTCGTCGCCGTTTTGGCAGGGCTTGTGATCGCCGGCGTCTTTCGCCAGTTCATCCCTCGCCTGATTTCGTTGCGCAATCCGGAGAGCAAACTGCTACTGCTGCTCCCCATTCTGCGTCCGTTCTATCGTGTCCTGACCTTCGCGGCTGAGCCCTGGCATAAGTCCTTCGATAGGTTGCGGCGCAAGGAACAGACACTGGAAGAAAGTGACGAAGAAGCGGAAGAAGATAACGGCGACGACATCCAGGCGTTAATCGACGTGGGTGAGGCCGAAGGCATCCTGGAAAAGCAGGAAGGCCGGCTGATTCATACCGTCATCGAATTTGGAGACACCAGCGTCAGCGAGGTGATGACGCCGCGGACGGAGATAGTCGCAATCTCGAAAGAGAGCACAGTGGGCGAGGCGCGCGACCTGATTATCGAATCCAAGTATTCGCGTTTGCCAGTCTATCGAGATCAAATCGACAACGTCGAGGGAATCATCTACGTACGTGATCTGTTGCAATGCTGGCCGGAGAACAAGACGAATGAGCCGATAACGCAGTTCATGCGGCCGGTTTATTTCGTGCCGGAGACGAAACCGGTCGCCGACCTGCTGGAAGAAATGCAAAAGGCGCGGGTCCAGCTCTCGATGGTCATCGATGAATATGGCGGCGTGGCCGGGCTGGTTACAGTTGAAGACATCCTCGAAGAGATCGTTGGTGAGATCGAAGATGAAGACACCACCGGCGAAGAGATCGAAGAGATAACGGAATCGGGCGACGGTTCTTACGAGGTGCTCGGTTCAACTGAGATCGGGAAAATTGAACGGCTCTTTGACATGGAGATTGAGGACGACGATTTTACGACCATTGCCGGCCTGGTCATCGGGGAAAAAGGTTACGTGCCCCACGTTGGTGAGCGGATCACCTTCCGCGGATTAGATGTCGAAGTAGTGGAAGCCGACGATCGGCGGATTGGTCGCTTGCGTCTCAAGTTGGCCGAGAACCAGGCGCACGCTCAAAAAGAATAACGTAGATGGTTTAGAGTCGGGCTACACCCGACGAAGCGGGCGTTAACCCGCTTCAAAACCTTAGAAATCACAATGGCACAGAAGAAGAGTAACCTGCTTTCGGGCAAAAGGATTGATCCGGCGCCCATCACACCGGAAACAACTCTGGCTGATCTCGTCGACGAGTCGTTCCTGGCTTACAACGCCGCCCGTCTGCGGGAAGCCTGTCAGCTTTTCACGCGGAAAATGCTCGAGCCGGAAGTTACCATTGGGCTTTCGGTCACGGGAGCGCTTACGCCCGCGGGCCTTGGCATCTCTGCACTCATTCCGCTGATTCGCGCCGGGTTTATTGATTGGATTATCTCGACCGGAGCCAACCTGTACCATGACGCGCATTTCGGCATCGGGCTCTCGATGCATCTCGGCAATGCCCAGACTTCGGACATCGAACTGCGCGAGCAGGAAGTGGTCCGCATCTATGACATCTTCTTTGATTACTCGGTGCTGTTGGATACCGACGCGTTCTTCCGAAAGATCATAGAGGGTGAGGAGTTTCAGCGACCCATGTCCACCGCCGAGTTTCATTACCTGTGCGGAAAATATGTGCGCGAGCGTGAAATCAAACTGGGAATCAAGAACAAATCTCTTTTGGCGGCTGCCTATGAATATGCGGTGCCGATCTACACTTCGTCCCCTGGTGACTCTTCCATCGGAATGAACGTGGCGGCGAAATCGCTGCAAGGAAATAAGCTGGCCTTCGATCCTTCGTTGGACGTTAACGAGACCGCCGCGATCGTGCTGGCGGCAAAGCGGAACTCGGTTACTTCCAAAGGCAGTCGCGGGAAACAGAAAGGCCGTTCCGCCGTATTCATCCTCGGCGGTGGCTCACCAAAAAATTTCCTGTTGCAAACTGAGCCGCAGATTCAGGAAGTGCTGGGCATCGACGAGCGGGGACACGATTATTTTCTGCAGATCACCGATGCGCGGCCGGACACCGGCGGACTTTCAGGCGCCACTCCCGGCGAAGCGGTTTCATGGGGGAAGGTAGATCCGGATCGCTTGCCGGATGCGGTGGTTTGCTATGTTGATTCAACGGTGGCATTGCCGATCATAACCGCGTATGCTCTCGCCAGACACGAACCGCGAACACCAAAAAGATTGTACGAACGTCGCGAAGAGTTCATGCAGTTGTTGGTGTCGGAATATAAGAAATCAAAGCGGCGGTAGTCGCGAGTGCCTGAAGTTCATCGTAAAGGAAACCGGAACGTAGCAGACAAATTCGATCATGGGAATAGCCGCAACTGACAACCAGGCCCGGAGCTATTACGATTGCGCGAAGTGCCCGGGATATTGTTGCTCGATTTACGAGCGAGTGCAGGTCACTAAACGCGATCTCAATCGGCTGGCCTCCTATTTTCATTTAACGCCGGAAGCGGCCGCGATTCGGTTTACCACACTGAACGGCAAAGAGCGCGTGCTGCGGCGGAAGGCCGATCCGATCTTTGGCAAAGCCTGTAAGTTCCTGGATCCGCAGACGCGCCGCTGCACCATCTATCACGCGCGACCGTCGGTTTGCCGGGAATACCCGGCGCGAGCGCGCTGTGTTTATTACGATCTGCTGCAGTTCGAACGCATCCAACAGGGTGATAACGATGCGCTGCCGCTGGTCCAAATTACGTTCCGAGATTCTGCTGATTGAATCGAGACAAATAGTTATGCAGGAATTCCTTTCCAGTTTAGTCGGTCGCAAGATAGACATCTTTTGCGGTGGTGCTTCCAGCCTGCGCGGTGATGTGGTGAACGTGACGGACGGAGTGTTGCACCTGAAGGATGACGAGGGACACCTCTGTTACGTCGCGATCGACAAGATTGCCGTGGTCTGGGAGGCGCGTGATGAAGGAAACCGCGCCGGCTTTATTTCGAAACTCGTGAACGAGTCTTAAGATTTCGGATTGCAGATTGCGGATGCGGATTGAAGGAGAAAGGCGGGTTGGCTCTTAATTCCGAAACTGCAATCCGCAAGCAGCTGCCGCCCGCGGTCCCATTGAAGAACTTGAGTGTCTTCGTAACGAGAAGGCCGCCGCAGGGTTAACTGCGACGGCCTCTTTTTTTGTGCTTTGAGTCTAGCTATTCGACCGGCAATGGTGCAGGCGCTGGCGCTGCCGGCGTGATCGGCACACGGCGGAAACCGTCGATGCGCGAAAGCCAGTAATCGTTGAACGGTGAATAGACGACACCGTGATGTCGCGAAGCGTGGTAGAAGCCCTTCTTATCGGCAACGATGCCTACGTGGGCCAGGTTGCTGAAGAACACCAACGTTCCATACTGGAACTCTTCGTCCTTAGTCGCCGGGCTAAAGGTGGCCCACAAGCTGCGAGCGCTGGCCCGGTTAAACTTTATTCCGGCCGATTGAAAACTGCTCCAAACGAAACCTGAGCAATCAAAGACATTCGGTCCCGTGGCTCCCCATGAATAGTGGGCACCCAGGCGCTGATCAATCGCGAATGAGAGCGATTGTTCAAAAGCAGCGGTCGCAGCGGCGCGCGCCGCGAGCGGTGTCAATAACTTGGCTGGCGCGCGTTCGTCAATCGAATCCACGGGCGCGACCACCAGCTCCGTCTCCAGCCGGCGATGAGCACTGGCTTCGAGAACAGCATTGATCTGCTTGTGGGTGGGATCCGCGGTTTGTGCCGAGGCGACAGTGGCGCAGAGGCTCAAGGCAAAGCATGCGACCAGCATGCAGGGGAACAGTTTTCTTCGCAAAGGGGTATCCGTCTCCTTCTTAAAACTCTTATTAACTTCTACTTGATTGAGGTGCTGCGTGAGGGGCACTGACCAACTCGATTCGCATTCTAACGGTCATAAATACTTGCTACAAGAACCAATGTGACTGTTTCGTGATAACTCACAAAGGTTCGGTCACTTCCGAACCAAATGAGTCCATGTAGGGTTTGAGCTGTAGCCGAGAAGCGACGAAGAAGTTGCTGATCGTCTTGTGAGAGAACACGACCGGTCAATATGCCTTGAGTATTTCAGCTAAGATTGGAAAGTAGCAGGAAGAGTTGTTGTTTGGCGATCCCATGTCGCTGCCAGCGTCGAGGAGTTAATCGTCTTCACCTTCACCAGCCTTCGCGTGCGGTGACACTTCGACTTAGAAAGTTGTTGACAACCATGTTGACCGTACGCGAATCTGAGTCCCGCGCGTGTGCGCGATTGGTTTTTTAGAAAAATGGACAAAAGATGAGAACTAAAACCGCAAGACTGATTACTCTCTTGGCAATAACGCTGATGGTTTTCGCTGGGGCGAAGGCTCAGACCGATCAGCGCCCGGTCGATCCGGATTCGCGACTGCGGTCGATCGTGATTTCCGCTCCGCCCAAACCGGCAGCCAGTCCGGTTCCCGCGGCGCAAACCAACGTCGCTCCGCAGGCTGTGTCGCCGGCGCCGCGACCGCAGCCTGGGGAGGAGAACGGGCGTTTATCGCCCGCTAAGATTCACACAAAGATCACAGAGGTCAAACGGCTGCTGCGGTCACGACCCTCATTGACGTCGATCTCATCGCCGGCACTGGATTACGTGACTCTGGCGACCATGCATTCCGAAACGGGCCAGATGCATCTTCTGACCATTTCAAAGGAATCGTTCCTGACTCGTGGCACCGAACTGTCGTTGACCACGTCACTTGGCATGCCGGTCCAAGTGCGCATCGTGCGGGCGAATGGCGTCAATACGGCTGTTACAGTTTTCGACAGTCAAGGTCGTTCCCTGGCGCCTTTGCTGGTTGAATTTCCAATTGAGAAACGCGGTGTCTTTCGGGAGTTGGCTTATTACACGTCGGCTCATCCGGCCCTGCTTTCCCCTGACCTGGTAAAGGCGGGACAGACTTACGTCAACTCAATGGTTGACCTCGCGGCACGACGGCTGCGCGACAAAGGAACCAACGTCTCTCCAAATCTAGTGGCGATTGCGAAACGCCTGGCCATTGTTGAGCACACGGATCACGAACGCTTCCGTCAGGAAAACCGCATCGCATTGTTTGAGGAAATCTATTCGTTGTACGCGTTGAATGAGTTGGACACTTATCGTTATTCGGTGAGCTCGGCGGGCGCGGGCGGTATGGTTCAAATGATTCCCTGGGCTTATCAACTCGAGCGGCAGCGACATCCGGGCGCCGGTTTGAACCCGGATTTTGTGGCCGGCATGCGCAACCATGGCAATGCATTGGAAGCCATGCTGCTTTATATGAACGATACGTGGAATGACCTGGCCGCCAACGAGGAAGTAAAGTATGCACTGGATCAAAAACTGGCGACGGAGTGGGAACTGATGGCCGCGGGATATAATTCCAACGCCGCGAAATTGCCGGGCTACCTCCAGCGGGGCGGTGCCGGTTGGCGCACGCTGATCCCGCGCGAAACGCAAATCTACCTCCAGATTTACCGATCGTTTGATACGTTGCTGCCCGCAAAGAAGCACGAGTAATCCGGCTATTGCATCAATCCATCAAATCGGTCTATAACAGCGTGCCCTTTAGCTGATCTCCCCGGAAAAAGGCACGCTGTTTTTGTTTTCCCGCAACTTCGGTTACGGGAGCAGTCTTTCTAACGATTCCACCGGAGCGAAAAATGAAACTCAAGATACTCAGGTCCCTGGTCGTCATCCTCGTGTGTGCCAGCGCGGCGATGGTTATTACAACTGCACGCGCGCAAAAAATGGCCCAGACCAGTAACGCGTTTGCTATCGCCTTGAACGAATCGCAAACGCCGGCGCCGGCCCAAACACCCGCAGCCACGGCAGCGCCGAAGGAAAAGACGTTGGGCCAATCGACAGACGTTAAGAATATTCAAGTGCTCAAGGATCTGCCGGAATCGCAACTCGGCACGGTGATGAACTTCATGGCGGCTTCGCTGGGTAGGCGCTGTGATTATTGTCACGTGAACAAGGGCGGCGTCTGGACCTGGGAATCTGATGAGAAGCCGGAGAAACAAACCGGGCGCGAGATGATCAAAATGGTGATGGAGGTCAATAAATCTACGTTCAAGGGTAATCCCTCCGTCAGTTGTTACACCTGCCATCGCGGGCGAACTTCGCCGATGGGTCTCATCCCATTGCCAGTGCCGACGCCTTCGCCCAGACCGCAACCTGGTGGGCCCGGAGGCGTAGCGGCGCCTGCTGCGGGCGGACCAGTCGCTCCCGCTGCGTCGCCCACACCGGCACCGCCCACCGCCGATCAAGTTTTGGCGAAATATATTGAGGCAGTGGGCGGAGCGGCGGCGATTGATAAGACGCAAACGCGAATGATGAAGGGAACTTTCACCGGCGTTAATGGCGTTGCCATCCCGTTTGAGGTTTATCAGAAGGCGCCGGACAAGTTTTATATCAACGTCACCACGCAACAAGGAACGGTTGAACGGGGCTTCGATGGGAAAATGGCCTGGGAAAAAAGTCCGCGGGGTATCAACGAGCTGACTAACCCGGTGCTGGATAACCTGAAGTCAGTGTTTCTTTTGTTCCACAACATCAAGTTGAAGGAACAGTTTTCGCAGATGCGACTCGGAGGCCGGGACACGATTAATGATCGCGCCATCATAATCGTCAGTGGCAGAAACAACGAGAAGAAACGAGAGCGTTTGTTCTTTGACGCAGAGACGGGGCTGCTGGTGCGGCGCATCACCTACACTGAAACTCCGGTGGGCGTGATTCCGGAGCAACTCGACTTCGATGATTACCGGGTTGTTGACGGGGTGAAGCTGCCGTTCACGGTGCGGGTTTCGTCGGTTGAACCGGGATTACTTTCAACGCGAACGTTTTCGGAGATTAAGATCAACGTTCCGGTTGAGGACGCAAAGTTCAACATGCCGCCGAAGCCTTGAAGGCCGACCGGGGCTCTCGACCTTGTCGAGCAGCATAGCGCTTTACGGCCGGCGCAGCACATTACTGCGCCGGCCATTCACAGCCGAATTGCAGGTTATCTTTTGCTGCGATGTCGTGAACTGCTATGGCTCAGCGTTTACACTGATTGTGGCAGCGTAGATACTGGCCCCAGCAATACCCGAATGGGTTCCCGCCGCCGGAAGCGCACTCACTCAGCGCCAGTTCGCAGGATTTTTGACACGAATCAGTAGCCAGTGTGGCGGTCGCGGAGTAAGTCGACCGCGCGCCGGAGCCTGAAAGTAGCACTAGCAGCAAGGCAAAAACTGAAGCAAACGCGAATTTCTTCCTCATCTCTATTCTTCCCCTCGAGCCAAACGCTTTGACTGTTTGATCAACCTAAACTACTCGTTAGGGACAGACTGATCGCAGAGCCGTGCCGACGTCTGACCAATTAATTAGTGAATAGATCGCCGCTGAATTGGGGGGATAATAATACGAGAGACCACTTCCCGCAATATTTGTGCGGTAGTTTGGGAACCCGCAACCGAGTGCTAGGCATCAGTTCCGGCCCACATACCTCGACAAGGATTCGATTAATTGGTCGAAGCCCGGTCGGAAGCTCAACTGTGTAGGCCGGCAAGTCGATCGCCTAACTCAATCGATCGACTTACCTGCACTGGTTATTGCACTTGTGATATTGCCCCAGACAGTAGCCGCTGGGCTGGCCACTCGCGATGCATGCCTCACATTGCGCGACGCAGCTTGATTGACAGGAATCGGGGGTGACGGTAACCGGCGAAGAGTAAGTGGATCGCGCGCCGGAGCCTGAGAGCAGCAGCAGCAGCAGAACTGCCAAAACTAAGCTAGATTTCTTTCTCATCTCTATTCTTCCCTTCGATCAACGTTTTTACCGTTTGATCACTCTGATGTCGTTAAGATCAGATGGTCGCAAAGACCGTGCCGTTTCTGATCAAACAAAAAAGTGAAAGATCGCAGATGGAATGAGAGCTTAAGAAAACGAGAGTGCACTTCCCGCAACATTTGTGTAGCCCGTTGTGAACACGTAACCGAGGGTTAAGGCTCCGGGCCTGCCACATGTTTCGGCAAGGATTCGATCAGATAGTCAAAGCCCAGCCAGAAGCTCCAGCTGTGATGGTAGAAGAGAATCGGGAAGGTGACGCCGACACCAAACAGAATGCTAAGCATCAGCTGATCCTGGTGCGGGATTATTAGCAGGCATGCTGCATACGCCAGCATGATCAGGATCTCAGTCGTGACCACGTTGGCGAGGATTGCGCCGACAAAGAATCCCTGCTCGCGCTTGAACAACGACTTACAATCCGGACAGTAGTGTTTGATGTGAAAGGGCGCCTGGACAATCGAACTCTGGCCGCACGCGGGGCACGAAAGACGCAGGCTTCGCAGCAACGTTTTACCAATCGATCGGCGGCTGGTCATCATAAACTCTTTCCGCCGAGCGATGACAGCGCAAACGGATCGAAGTGCTCCGCCCGCCTCTCGACTAATCGGCGATTGAGTCAATGATGGGCCCTGATGACGCCGAAGGCAACCAAGGCGCATGGCGGCGACTGATTTAGCGGCTCGCGTTTAGTATTCTGCGACGGCTGGCGGCGGGAAGAAACCAAGCTCCCGGAATCAGTGTTTAGCCTTCGTTCCCAACTCCTCGGCTTTCCATTGGTTGATTGCGGCCAGCGCCACAATTTGGCGGAGTGGGTCCTTCAACTCCCCCGCAGCTTGTCGTAAAGGTTGTTCATTCAGCGGCGCCAGCATCTTGAAGATATCCATCTCAAATCCCGTTCTTCCCATGTTTGTCTCGATCTCGCTTTGATTAGCCGCTTTCACTGTCTCATTCAAGATCTCCAGGGCCAATGTTTCGTTTACCGGTCTTACAGCCTTTGCTAGTTTGCCGAGGCTAAGCAGAACCGGATCAATTTCTTTGTTGCTGGAAACGGCGCTGAGCGGGATTCCGGCTGGTGACGCGGATAGTGTGGTATCTGCCGTCTTCAATTGCTTCATGGCCTGGTAAGCCGAGGTGGTGGCGCACATCTTATCCTTTGCCGCGGCGCACTTTTGAATAATGAGTGGATACACCAGCAAAACAGATACTGCCTTGCGAAGTCGTTCGGCTAGCCTACCGGCTTCGAACAGATTACCGCTGGTGGTGAAACTAATAGCCTCACGCATGTTGGCAGTCTCCTGGAAATCTGTTTTTAGCTTGGAATCCGGAAGCTTCTCGATCAGCTTGCGGGCTTTCTCGAAGTCCCCCCGGCTGATAGCAGATTGGATCATCATCGCATCCGGCCGGTCACTGTCGAGCGATTCAGCAAGCCGTTTTTCATAAGTCTTCTGCGCGACTTCAGCACTGCGGCCGTTCGTGGGGAGAGACGCTTCCTCCCCCGGCGCTTGGCTCAATCTCTCCAACGTCAGGAACGCCGATGTAAGTTCAGGCGCATACTGTCGCAGCGGTTGCCAGATAGAGAGTAATAACGCTCTTGACCTAAGCAAGCTGCCTGGCTCGCGTTGTTCCAGCAGGCCCAGGCTTTCGATCATATAGGCCACGTACGCTTTCATCACCGCCGGGCCGGGAGGGGCGATCTGACGGCGCTGAAAATCAAGGTTGTAAATCAGTTGATGCAGGGCCAGGTGAACCCGCATCGTACTCTGATTACCGGTGGCGAGTGGAAAAACGCGCAACCGCTCAAGGTATTGCAGAGTAAGCTGGTCGGCCAGCGCCCGGTTTTTTACTGCGATATCGAGAATCACTGACTCTGCCGTTATTTGTGTGGGATCGGCATCGATCGCTTTTAATATGTATTCCGTCGCGGCATCATTGTTTCCGTCATCGAATGCCTGTCCGGCCAAGGCGGCATACTCATTATGTTCAGCTAGTTTTCCCAGCCGTTCTGCCGCTTGCTTGACCAAATGCTCAGCAAAAACCCCATCACGAACGGCAATCCGAAGCACACGCTGACGCACTGTTCTTCTTTCGCGATCAATCGTTGCCGGGAAGGCCGGGGCGGTGCCTACCGGGCTGTAGCGAGCTTCACTCTGCTCTTTTTCCAGCGGGAATGTGAACTCATATGCCTCCGCCAGCAGGAGCTTGGCCCAGTCCTCGTCCAGGTCCCATGCGGCGTCAGCAATTTCAGTTTTTGCGGTTGCCCGAGCCAGTGGACCCTCAAGGCCGTTGGCTCGGACATTCAGGGCTTGCAACTCAGAAACTATCCAAAGCTTTTTTAGCGCCACATTCTCGGCCGGAGTTTTGGCTTCGCGGATCTGAGCAGAGGAAACGGATGGAACAAGAGTTAACAGCAAAACAAAGAAGAAGTTTTTCATGGAACAGCCCCTTATGCTAAAAGTGGGGAAGGCGTCTCTGGTGGCGCTCAGCACCTCCCGGGTGATGACCCCCCACGCAGACTCGGCCTTACATCGACCCTCTGTCTTGCCTGATTGGCTAGTTACATGGAGGCATTTCTATACAGAGTTGTTGCGCTACCCCATCGGATTCCGGTTGGTCTTCGCAGTGGCCGTAGTTATCGCAGACATAGATGTGTCCCCCGGCGCTGCTTCCACAGGACAACCAAACGGTTCGGCCATCGCCGGTATCACCCACATATTAAAGGCAACTGGCATAGGCAGTGGTGGAGGCGATGCCGAGAGCTATTGCGATCGTGGCGACCAAAAGTAATTTCTTGACAGCTTTCAGATTGCTGGACATGGTGGGAGCTCCTTTGTCGTGAAGGGTTGAGAGTTTGCCACTACAATAGGCTGAAGTGGCAGTATTGAGCTGGCGAACCGGGACAACGCGACCGCGAGATGAGCCGCTTAAATCCATGCCCGTATACGTCAAAACGTTACTGGTGTCAACAATATCCAACACTTGTTTTTCTAAGTGCGATGCAAGAGATTTGCCATCAAGACCGGCGACCTAAGTTAGAAATTCCCACGGGTAAGAAACTCCCTACTTTTCCCTTCCACATTCACGGTGTCCATATTCAATTTGCGTTGCTGGAAAGCGGGCCAACGGGTGGACTGAGCAGCCAGGCCTCGAGGATACCGGGATGCGCCGCGTCGGTCGCGAAGTACTCCTCAACCAATTTGGCAAACAGTTCGCGGCGTTGCAGTACTTGCAAGCGATGGCCCGCCGGCATTTTTCCGGCTTTCAAGTAAGAGCCGATTAGCACGTGGTCCATGGGCCAATTCAGCGGGCCCAGGCGTTGAGCGTTGTGACAGGCAACACAGTTCATGGCCTGCCCCACCGCAGTTTGAGCGAAGGCCGGACCGAATCGACGGGCGCGATCTTCAGCGTTAGCGGCGCCCAGCCCGGGACCAAATTTGCCGCGGTCCAGATATTTGCCGAAGTTGGCCCGGCCGTAACTGAGGAACCGTCCGTTGACGGCCAACAGGGCAGCTTCCTCTTCGTGACTCACGCTGCCCTTTTCCGGAAAGATGGGAAGAATGCCGCTCTTGTGGCACGACACGCAGTTGTCGTCGCCTTCGCCCAATTCCCAACGGCCTTCCAGCGCAATAGAACCATCGCGCCGGTAGGTGCGAAAAAAGTCTCGGAAGTAAACATTGGACGTATTGTCGGCGGTGGCAAGTGCCGAAACGATCGAGACGTTGCGAGTGCGGCGGCGAACGCCGGGATCGGTGACACCGAATTGGACCCATTTCTCCGGCAATCCTCGCTCGGGATCGCCAGGGACGACAATCAGCAGCCGGCGAAAACTGTTGTCGTTGTCCGGCGTTCCCAGGTGCCGCGACGTGTAGCTGAAAAAGATCAGTTTATTCTCCGGCGATCTTTGTTCATTCAGGAGCCGCAGAAAGGCTTTAGCGCGATCCAAAGTCTCGTAGCGGCTGACTGCCTTGAGGAAGTCTTGCTCAAGCAGGAATTTCGGAATCTCAAGATACTGACTGGTCTCAGCAAAGTATTGCGCATTGGAAACCGTGAAGCCAAGATCATGATCCGGTTGCCGGTCGAGCGATAAAACTGCTACGTAATCAAGGAACCTTTGGTAGCGGGACGCGAACCGCGCATCGTCGGCCAGGCGGCAGCGGTGAATTGAGTTGGCGATGCGATCCAGGACGGCTTCGTAGGCCGTTTGGGCGTCGTCGCTGTCGAAGGCAGCGCGCGCCGACGACACGAGCGCATTAACGTTAGCTGAAACCCACCTGTCAGGGTTGACCTTGACTCGTCCACAGGGCGCGGCGGAAACACCGGCGGCGCACAGCAACAGCCAGAGGAGCATTAAGTGTGGTCGAAGTTTCATTAAATTGGTTTCAGGCGGCATTGCACAAAAAGGCTAGGCATGTTCGAAGCGCCAACGGCGCGAAATGTAAAAGCCCAGGCCAGCGGCCCGGGAATCGGTGCCGCATGCTGCCCAAGCGCTGAAGGCGCGAAATGGGGATGGTGCTAACTACCAACAGTTGCACGGTAATCCTGACAGTTCCGCACTTTCAGCGCTTGCATCTTTGCTCCCGGTTAATCCTGGGCCGCTGGCCCAGGCTATTACATTTCGCGCCGTCGGCGCTCGCAGTTCAAAAACTAAACGCACTTAATTCCTGCTTTTGCGCGTAGCTTGCTCAGGCAGCTTCCTTGACTGTGACCGAAGCAAAAGCCATATTGCCGTTCGTTCGGTAACTCAGCTTGCCTCTCAGCGCATGTTTAAGAATTTCTTTCAACTCCAGCTCGCTGCGGGGCCGCGTGAACTCCCCGGTCGCAAATAAAGTCTTGAGATAAAAGTCACCAGGGAACCGATGATTTGAGACCAGACTGGTCAAGTATAACCCGCCCTTAGGCACCAGCAATGCTTTTAGCCGGGGCAGGATAGTCGGCGCAGCTTCAAGGTGATGCAGTACGTTCATGAAAAGGGCCGTATGAAATGCCGCAGCACGGAAAGGTAGATCGCTCAGATCGGCTTGCAGCAGCAGAATATTTTCGGGAAGCGCTCCCACTAGTTCTATCAAACGTTGACGCGCTCGTCGCAACATCGCGAGCGATTGATCGAAAGCGATAATCGGGCGTTTGCTTTCCAGATAAGCCGGCGCGGTAAAGAGCATCGATCCGCAGCCTGCATCCAGAAGGTTCCCCGCCGCATGCGAGTCAATGGCCTCCCGCGCGAACGCGGCATAAGCGCGCGGCGAACTCCCCCACATCAGCGAATTGTATAAACGAGTGCCGACCACCAGATCATAAACGGTTGACCTGCGATCGTAGTGATGCCTCAGCTCTCCCGGCAGCACGGAATAAATGTCTGCTTCGATCAGTCTTGCGGGATGGTCTTCGGCGAGTACTTCTTTGAGATGAGTGGGAACATCCTGCAACTTAGGTAGCCTCGGACAGTCAATGGTTCGAACCTAATTTCCGGGTCGTGTGATCGGTAATGGTGTTCGGCTGGAGCATTTCTGCCGTCACACCAGGCAACGGGAACTCGAACACGTTAGGGGATGCCAACTCCTTCTGAGGCAGCGTCGCGGGACCTTCGGCGGTGGCAGCTGCGGGTTCCTTTTCCAGAACCAGCGCATAAAGAATGCGCGCAATCGCTACCAACAGGATGATTGTCAGCGTGGCGTACAGTCCGCCCATCATCCCCGCGCCGAGGGCTTCATAGAAAATATCGAGGACCGCGAGGGTTCCGATCGCCGGATTAGGGCTACTCCCTGAAGAATTCCCTTTGTCCGGCGCGACAATCCTGATTTTGGAAAGCCAGAGGTCATCGCGGTTGAGCTCGTGAGCGACTCGCGCGCCGCTGTCAATAGCAGCCCGCACTTTGCACAGAGACGGATTTCATCCGATGTTAGGCTCTTGCCACATTGGGGGCAAAACATGGGGGACTCCGCCTTCCGAATCTTAAGAGAGCGTCCGTTTGGATCGAGTAGCAAAACGATGGCCGGTGTCATCCTGGATACGGCGGAATTGGACGCGAAGTTCCCCCAACGCGCCGGCACACTTATGGACTGCTGCTGTTGAAGGTATCGCCCTGCCGGATGTCGCCGCTCTCAAGGCCCTTCCGAAACCAGCGGCCGCGTTGTTCGGAAGTGCCGTGCGTGAATGAGTCGGGAACCACGTAACCTTGTCCTTCGCGCTGTAAACGATCGTCGCCGACGGCGCTGGCGGCGCCCAGTGCTTCTTCGACGTCGCCCGCTTCGAGCAGCCCTTTCTGCTGTGCATAGTGGGCCCAAACACCGGCCAGAAAGTCGGCCTGCAACTCGAGCCGCACCGAAAGTTGGTTGGCCTGGGCTTCGCTCATGCGGCCACGCGCTGCATCAACTTTATCCATCGTGCCCAGCAGCCGCTGCACGTGATGCCCGACCTCGTGGGCGATAACGTAAGCTTCGGCGAAATCACCCGGCGCCCGAAACCGCGTCTGCAACTCGTCAAAGAACGAAAAGTCTAAATAAAGTTTCTGATCGCCCGGACAGTAAAATGGTCCCACGGATGCGCCAGCCACGCCGCAGGCGGAATCGACGCGTTCGTTGAAAAGCACGAGGGTTGGTTTGCGATACTGCCCACCCAATTGACGAAACTGTTCAGTCCATACGTCTTCGGTGCTGGCGAGGACGGTCCTTACAAACTGTTTTAGTTCTTCTTCCTGCGGGTTTGTGGGCCGGGAAGTCTGTGTGCCGGCGGCCGGATCCTGATTCGGTAGCTGTTCCAACAGTTGCCGCGGATCGGCGCCGAACAGAACGGCGAGTATCAGTATTACGATACCGCCCAGGCCGCCGCCGATGGCCATTCCGCCGCGCGAAATACCGCGGCGATCTTCAATGTTGTCGCTCTGCCGTTCGCCTCTCCAGCGCATGATCAATTCCTCCCGGTTCGGTTTTGGGAATTATCGCATGCGAGAGGCGTCGATGTAACTCGCGGAGTAGGACAGGCATTCCTGCCTGTCCTTTTTTGTAACAGTTTGCGTTACGCGAAGGGATGGACAGGCAGGAATGCCTGTCCTACATGGGTCCGCTAAACATTTTTCAAGGGCGGCCCGAAGGCCACGTGCCAATGCAGGTGCTTTGAATCCTGATACGCACCCAGATTTGTCAGCACGCGGCAGGCTCCATGTTCATCAACGATTCCGGCAGCGATTTGACCCACGATACTGATTAGCTCGAGTAGCAAAGTGTCATGTTCTGGCTCGAGACTCAACAACGATGGAATGTGCTGTTTTGGAATTACGACGATGTGTACTGGATAGAAAGGCCGGGTGTGATGAAACGCGAGCACGTGCTCCGTCTCGGCGACCGTCACCACTGCGGTGCGGCCACTCAAGACTTCATCACAGTAGAAATCGTCTGACATCCTGTCTGTGCTCGCTACTCGAGGGGATATCCGAACAGAGTGTTGATTAAATAGAACGCGACGGTGCCGCCGCCGATCACTGCGCAGGTGGCGACAGTGCGCCATAACACATCGGTTCCGGTGAAGTTCCAGATGGCGAGCAGGCACGACACTACGGCCACCAGCACGCACACGCTGGTGGTCCAAAACGAAACGGCCTTGACCAGATTAGGATTCAGGAACCCACGCTTGGTCAAACCTCGCTTAGACTTCGGTTGATCGTTTTCCATAACTCTAAAACTGCGGGCACCGATGGGGGATAAGATCCTGATCCGCAGACTGCACAGATTCCGCGGACGGGTTAGTCCGACCTGCCGTTCTGGGTAATCTGCGAAATCTGCGGATAACTCCTATGGTCGCCAATCATAAGTTTCACTTTTCGTAGACATAATAAACCACACCGGCGTAATCGTCGGTCAGCAGAAAAGCATTTACTCCGAAACTCATGACGTCGACCGGGCGGCCATAGACTTTGCCGGCTTTCAGGAAACCGTTGATAAAATCCTCAAGTTGCGGCGGCGGCCGGCGTTCATTCTGCGTCGTTGGCTCGTCGTTCCCGCGCACTCGCACCACGCGGTAGCCACGATTCAGGTTCTTCTTGGTCGAACCATGAAGCGCCAACAGGAAATAATCTCGTAATGGACCACCGTAGCCTGACTTGCTCACCGGACCCATATCCATGCCATCAAAGAATTCGAGTCCCAGCGGTGAACTATGGGCGTCAAAGGCGGCGAAAGCAGGAGGAACGTTGCGGCAATTCAACTTCCTGCTGCCGGCATTGAACTTTACATCCGGGAAGCGCCCGGCGCCGGATTGATAACAATAGGGCCAGCCGTAATTCGCTCCGGCTTTCACACGGTACATGGTGTCGGCCGGTTTGTGATCGCCCAGATGGTCCGACCCCATGTTGGTGGCGAACAATACACCTTCGATCCAGCGCAAACCGACGGCATTGCGGAGACCGTGGGCAAAGCGTTTTTGGTTCTTGCCGTCCGGATCCATTTCCAGAATGCTGGCGCGCACTTCTTCCGCTTCCTCACACGCGTTGCAACTGCTGCCGACTGACACATAAATCTTGCCGTTGTCGCCAACGGCAATTGTGCGGGTCAGATGCCAGCCACCATATTTGTAACTGAGACCGTAATCCGGAAATGTGGCTAGCACTTCGGGAGGCGCACTCGGCGCCATCTCACCCGCCTCATATTTGTAACGCAGAAGGTTTTTCGTTAGAGCCAGGTAAAACCAGCTCGTGCCACCCTCGTCGGTGTAAAAGGCAATGCTGTTGGGATTGCGCAGACCGGCAAGATAGGGAACCACTTTTTTGAAAGACTTCGATGCCGCATCGAACTCATCGAGGATGTAAACGACGCCCTTCGAATTATCGGCGAGGTTGTACATGTCCGTCACAAAGATCCGGTTGTCCGGGCTCTTCGCCATGAAACGCACGCGGCGCAAACCCTGCGCGGCCACGCTGATGCCGAAATCGGCCGGTAAGTTTAGATCGAAGGACCTATCGTCAGCTGAACTGGCGACCGCTGATGGTCCTTTCGCGAGCGTGACTCGTTTCGGAAAGAGTCTTAGAGGGCGCGCGTTACTGACCTGGCCGTGTCGCTGTGCCAGTTTACCGCCAGCGGCAACGATGCCTGACGAGGTCAGGAGCCCTGCTAAGAAGCAGGTTAGGAACAATGAGGGCAAGGCAGCCGCGCTTTTGGGTTTCATTTCTTTCGGTTAAGGATGGCGGACGCCGAGACTTCGCTAGTGCCCGGGTCGGCGTAGCGATAGGCGATCTGTTTCCGGCTCAATCGTTGGACGACGACGTTGCCGTTGTCCTTACATTCTTCAATCCCACTCGTTATTTTCTCGCGGAAACGCATGGTCCATGAACGGATGCGTAGTGGCCTCCACCTGCCTTCGCATTTGAGAGAAGGATATTCAATCAGGTAACGATCGCCCTTGACCGTAAGCCGCATGGTCCACGTTTCATCGGCGTCCATTTGATAGCCGGTACCTTCCCAGGTTCCGTTGAGCCATTGTGCGTGTCGGTTTTTGCTTTGCGCGGGTATCGTGCCTGCCGCGGCGGTTAATAGCAAAAGGATTCCTATGACTCTGAACATTCAATCTCCTTCCTTGAAGCCAGGGTTAACAACGAGGCAAAAGTTCATCCCTCCTGAGTAGTCAGCGCGCTTGCTTCTCCGGTTGATTCGATCGCGGGATTGCCTCCCGTCATCTGCAGGGCAATGATGATCCGCCGGCCTTCCTCTCTTAGTTTCGGTAAACGCAGAGCGAAGATGCCGGCACTGACAATGCATACGGCGCCGCCAAACAACACTGTCCGTGGCGCTCCCAAACTATGCGCCAACGAGCCCGCCACCACTGCTCCGATCGGAGCCATTCCCATAAACATCATTGAGTACACAGCCATCACGCGTCCCCGCAAAGCGTCGGGCACCATCGCCTGTATTAGTGTGTTTGACGCGGCCATTTCGATCATCATCGTGAAGCCGACTGGCAAAAGCAACGCCGCTGAAAGCCAGAACGAATGCGATAAGGAAAACAAGATCAGGCTGGCGCCGAAACCAATCGTCGCGACGGCCACCCAACGGCCCAGTCCGCGCACTTCATTGCGTGCAGCCAGGCTCAAAGCTCCCAGGAGCGCCCCCAGACCCGAGGCGCCCATTAGCAATCCAAGCCCGCTGGCGCCTCCGTGCAGAATCTGATCGGCAAAGATTGGCATCAACACCGCATACGGAGTTCCGAACAGACTGACGCCACCCAGCAGCAATAGCAATGCTCGCACTGGCCCGGTGCGCCATACGAAACGGAAGCCCTCGGCAATGTCCGCAAGCGGAGATCCTGGTAGCGCGACTTTCCTGTGCGGAGGGATGCTCATCGTCGTGAAACCGATGATGACCGCGATGTAGCTGGCTCCGTTGATTAGGAAACACCATCCCTCGCCGACGCTGGCCACCAGGATACCGGCGATTGCTGGCCCGACAATACGCGCCCCGTTCACCAGCGAGGAGTTAAGGGCTATGGCGTTCATCAGGTCTTCTTTGCCGACCATGTCGACAACGAAGGCTGAGGCCGCCGGTACATAAAACGCGTAGGTAATGCCGAGCAGAGCAGCGAGCACAAACAAGTGCCAGACGTGAATGCGGTGCGTGAGCGTCAACCCGGCGAGTATGAAAGCCAATAGCATGGCTGCAATCTGCGTGAGGATGATTACTCGATGGCGGCTGCGCCGGTCCGCGATCGCACCGCCAATGGGGGCCAATAGAAAAACAGGAATTTGCGAAGCGAATCCGACGAGACCCAGTAGCACCGCTGAACCCGTCAACCGGTAGACCAACCAGCTTTGGGCCACCGACTGCATCCACGTGCCGGATAGCGAAATGAGTTGGCCGCCAAAAAACAGTTGATAGTTTCTATGCCTCAGCGCGCGCACAGACGCCGACAGTTTGGTCATCGCCCCAGTTCATCCCTACTATACTTTTCCGAGTCTTCATATTATTTCACAGAGGCAAGCAGAGAGACTAAGGTTCTATCGCGCACGGTAGTGCCCTGAAAACCCAAATTAAGGCACCATCTCGCGCGCGCCACTCTGGCGCGATCTCTTCATCCCGTTTAGGATTGCCACATGAATAATGCAAACACACGCCAGTTATCCGCCGTTAACAGGTTCTGCGCGCTGCATGAATCTGGATGTTTTGTATTGCCCAATCCATGGGACGCGGGAACCGCAGTCTTTCTCGAGCGCCTCGGATTTGAGGCGCTGGCGACAACGTCCTCGGGCTTTGCTTTTTCCCGTGGGCTGCCGGATACAGTGACCGCGATCAATTGCGAGGACATGCTGACACACGTGCGTGACGTGGCCGCCGCCACATCGTTGCCGGTCAATGCTGATTTTCAGAACGGATATGCAGATAAGCCGGAAGACGTTTTCGCGAATGTGACGCGTTGCGTTGCGACCGGAGTAGCCGGCCTCTCAATCGAAGACGCCACCGGCAACGACGCGGTGCCGCTGTACGATCATGATCTAGCGGTCGATCGCATCAGAGCTGCTCGGCGGTCTATTGATGAGGCAGGCGTTCCGGTGCTGCTCACGGCCCGGTGTGAAGCCTGGCTTGTGGGGCAGGCCGAACCACTGCGCACGTCTCTCGATCGCCTGACCGCATTCGCGGAGGCTGGCGCCGATTGTCTTTATGCGCCCGGCACAACCGACGCGAATGATATCGCCGCGATTGTTAAGGGCGTTGCTCCGAAGCCAGTCAACGTGCTCGTTTCAAGTCCGATATTCACGGTTGCGCAACTTGCTGACCTGGGCGTTCGCCGAATATCGGTGGGCTCAGCGCTGAACCGGGTAGCCTGGGGCGCATTTCTCGGCGCGGCGCGAAGCATTCAGGAAACGGGAACTTTCGATTCCTTTGCCGGCGCAGCGTCTTTCAAAGAACTCGACGATGTCTTCAGCAGCCGCCGGTGACGGAGCACTGTCAGAACCGCCTGCGGTAGCGGGCGGGCCTGACCTTACCGGGAAAGGATTGGCAGATATTCTTTCCACGGTCCCACTGCGGCGCTGTATTGCTTGCACATGACGCGTGTGATTTGGCTGATGTGGCTTAAGTCATGGACGGTCCACGTCGCCAGAAGTTCGCCGAGGGTGACTTCTCCCAAATCGGGATGGCGTCCACGTTTCGTCATTTGATTCGGAGTCAACTGCATGCTGTTCAATTCACCCAGATTGTGTTGCCGGACTTGTCCAAATTTTTCCAGCAACTGACCGAGAGTTTTTCCTTTGGACTTTTCGAACTGAGCAAACCGGTCGAAAGGCTCAAACGCGCGTGCAGTTCCGTGCGCCAAAATGACTTTCGCGCGTGGGACCCAGTCAGCTTCGTCACCGTGAATCAAGTGGCCCACGATATCGTGGGGACTCCAGGTGTCCGGGCCTTCGTTGGAGTTTACCCAGTCATCGTCGAGGTCGCGCAGCAGTTCGTCCAGCACCGCGGGTGTGCGGCGGAGTATTGGTAAAGCCTGGTTGAGCTGAAAGTCCATAGTCGTCTCCGGAGTTGGTTTTGGAAGGCACACTGTTTTGCCCTAACGAGCGATTGTACGTCGTATGGCTTTGCACAAAAACTCGGATTCGTCTTTCTGTTTGCCCCTGCCCGTAAGCGGGGAGGGGTTAGGGCTGGAGTGTGGCGCGCCGGCAACCTCTCTCCGCTTGCGTAGAGGGGGAAGAAGAAATCTCGAATGTGATGCCGTAGCATTGTTGTTTGAACCATATGCCGAGTCGTAAACGAAAAACCTTTCTACAATTGATTGTGTTGGCACTCGTGTTTTTCGGCGCCGGTTTCTTTGTGCCTTCGAAATTCAGTGTTGCTCAGGAACTTAGACCGCTTCCCGATGATGCCACGCGCGTTTATTACGAAAACGCGCCGGGGAAATTCACGGCCCTACCTTTCGAGGCAAACACGACCGCACTTGATTCCTTCGTGGTTGCGAACAAAGACAAAGTGACATACGCGGAGGTAAAAGGCCCGACCGCGTTCACAGTTCTGACGGACCAGCTCCCACGGTTTTACGTTTTTGTGGCGGACAAGATGGATCCGCCGCCACATCAACTGGTGCGCTTAACGAGGAAAAAGGATGCGCGAAGATTCACCGTGGTTAGCACCAAGGGCCGCAAGGGCTATTCACCGATGGATGCCGAAACCGTAAAACTGGAGTACCGGTTGCTTGAGCGAGTGCCGGTTCGCAGCGGCCCGGGACTGATTACTTTTTTGAATTACATGGAGCTGCGACCGCGTCAGGAATTAACTCCTGGTGAATACGCAATAATCGGGGACTCACTTCTGGACATCGCGGCGTTTAGGATCAGTGAGTAGGACAGACATTCCTGTCTGTCCATAACCAAAAGGGACAGGCAAGCAACTAAAGGGGACCGGCAAGAATGCCTGTCCTACTTCGCCGCGCCAGATAATACTGCCAAAGCATTCTCGCAGCGACGGCGCGAAACGGGCGCCAGGGTTCGGCCAGCTTCAATAACTGTTCGGGGTTGGGGCGCGCCTTCAAAGCTTTCAGGCTTGTAACCGCCGTGATTAGTGCGACGTCGCCCGACGGCCAGATGTCCGGTCGCCGCAGGGCCATCAACAGGTAGACATCCGCGCTCCAGGTGCCAATACCGTTGATGCGCATCAATTCCTCACGCGCTTCGAGATCGTTCAGCGTCCTGATCCGGCGCAAATTCAACTGGCCGTCAATAATTGAACGAGCCAAATGCACACAATACGCAGACTTCTGCCGCGTCAGTCCCAGGGAGCGTAGGTACGCCTCGCCAAGTTCAACAAACCGGTGCGGGGTGAAAGGTATGACGTTGCTGGTCAGGCGGCGATACATCGAGGCCGCAGAGACGAGAGAAACTTGCTGTTCCAAGATGATCCGAATCAGCGTTGCAAAACCTGTTCGCCTGGCCCACAGCGGCGGTGGTCCATGTTGTTTCAGAATTAGATCAAAATGCGGGTCTTCTCGCGCCAAATACTGAGCCGCGACGGATATGAGTTCTGGCGTGAGCGGGCCCGTGGAGTCCATCCCTAATACGACTCGCTCTATCTCAACAAAGCCAGTCTTCATCAATACGTTTTCAGCCTGCGGCCTCGCGCCGTCTATTTCCGGGACGATTCAATTAGTTTGATCACTGCCGCCGCGGTTTCCGTGGGCTTACCCATGGCTAGCATCTTCAGCCACTCGCCGGAAGCTTCGTTGCCGATAATAAGTATGGAGCTGTGTTCCGTTTTGTTCGCGACGTAGCCGCCCAGTTTGTACAGCACCCAATCTACGTTCTGCCTTTCTCCGGTCCGGAAATACCAGCCGGGCTGCGCCTTGAATTGTTGAGCGTATTTCTTCAAAACTTCTGGTTTGTCCGTTTCCGGATCCACGCTAATCGAGATCATGGTTACGTCTTTGCCGACGTGCGCGCCGCGCGCGGTTTGCACTTTAGCCAGATTGGCTGTCATTGGCGGGCAAATCCCGGTGCAGGTTGTGAAAAAGAAATTGATCAGGACGACCTTGCCTTTCAGCATGTCGTCATAGAAGTGAACAGGCTTATTGTCCTGTGTGTAGAGAATGTGATTTGGAAAGTATTTGCCGGCGGCAGTTTCAGTCGACGAGGTTTTCTGACTCGGTGGCTCCGCCGGCTTTTGCTGCGCCAGTACCGAGCTACTAACCAATATAGTTGCCGGCAGTAAAATCGATCTAAGTATGTGCACGTCTTTTCCCTTCAATTCGAGTCTGCCAGGTTCAGCCTTTCATGACGATGCCAAAATGGTCACGCAGCGCCGACGCGTACTCTTCGTCGGTAGCCAGAGTCAGTTCCTGACGTTCAGTTCCGTTGGTTGTAATCAGCCGCATCTCACTCAGAGAAATTCGGCCCGCGGCGGTCGCACGGCTGCAGATGCGGCCCCTGGTGAAATGTGATTCCGGCGAAGTCTGGTGAAAGTTACACATCGCCGCGTAATCGGCGTAGATATGGGGCTGCAACGTAAAGCGGTACTGGTCCTTCCACTCCCCTCCGCTGTCCCTCTGACTCAAGATCCGCCAGTCGCCGTCGGCCATAATTCTGTACGCGCACTCGCCTTGCGATTGTTCGTCGGCTGAGGCCAGCAACAGCGGCTCGCGGAATGAATCGCCAAAGCCCACATCAACGAGCCAGCGCTGATCCAGCGAGACCGCCAACGTCATGTGATCGAAATCGGGTCCCCAGTCTGCTTCCGCCGTCGCAACACCCGCCGACAACATTTCCACTTCGAACCCCAGCGCGCGCAGCAGAGCCGCGAAGAGCCCATTAAGTTCGTAACAGAAACCGCCGCGCCGGCGCTCGACGACTTTCTCGAACAATGCCTGGTCATCTAAAACGATTGGTTCGTTTGAGTGAATGCTCAGATTTTCAAACGGCACGGACTGTAGGTGGGCAAGTTGCAGCCCGCGTAACGTCGCGGCGTTGGGAAGCAGCGAGCCGCGATAATTAATTCGCTTCAGATAAGCGTCGACATCCACACCGTGATCCATACGCAAACATCGGTCGCGTTCGCCGGCGGCGGCGAGCGCGCAGACTTTAAACTAGCGACCTGGCCTTAAGCGGTTCTGCAGGATCTTTATAGAGCACGGCGCCGGCGATGGCCGCGATGATCGAAGTAATGAAATGGAATGCTCCCACTTTGAGCCAAAGTGCGTGCGAAAAGAACCCGAGCGGAATGAATTGCGCTGGGCCGGTTAGGGAAAACGCAAACCAGCCAATTACTCCCGCGAGCGCAGCGGTCTTCGGTCCGGGCCGGCAGCAGGGACGCAGCAGCGTATACAAAAGCATGATGATGAAGCCGCGGCCGAGCTCGAAGACGGCAAAGTAAGCCAGACTGCCGGTGGTTTCTGTGGGAGTTGCGGCACCGAGATGGTCATAAACCGCTTGCCAGTCGGCCATCGCGATCTTCTCGTGAAAGAACCCGTCAGTAACAAAACAGATGATCGCGGCGACGAGGCCGCCCAGGAGAAATCTGCCCCAGTTTAGTTTAGACATATTCTTGCTCCTTTGATTTGGGATAAGCGGGCGCCAGAGGATATTGCATAACGACAGAGCGCGCAAGAAATCTTAACTAACAGCGAGTGCCTTGCGTGCTTGGCATCACTCGTTGAACTGTAAGTCGCCGGGAGGCGTCCCGATTAACGGTGTCTCGTCTACCTCGGGTTCCACGTAGCGCTGGGCGGCGTCGGCGTATTGTAGTTTGTATAGCCGCCAGTAAAGTCCGCGTATTGCCAGCAGCTCTTGATGCGGGCCCTGTTCCCGGATTTCGCCATGGTGCAGCACGATGATCGTATCCGCGCGCTGGATGGTGGAGAGGCGATGGGCCACCAACAGCGACGTGCGTTGTTGCATGACTCGTTCGATAGCTTGCTGGATTAGCTGTTCTGTCTCGGTATCGATCGAACTCGTGGCTTCATCCAGAATCAACAAGGCCGGATCGAACGCGAGCGCGCGAGCAAAGGAAATGAGTTGCTTCTGACCGACTGACAAGCCGGCGCCGCGCTCTCGCACTTCTGACCTGTAACCTTCGGGCAGACGCTTGATAAAGCGATCGGCGCGAACTTCGGTCGCCGCCCACTCCACACGTTCCGCGGAAATATCACTGCGGCCCAAACGGATATTGCCCTCGACCGTGCCACTGAATAGAAAAACATCCTGCAAAACGACAGCGAAGTTTTCCCGCAAGGCTTGTAGATCCCAGTCGCGGACGTCCACACCGTCCAGCAGAATGCGTCCCCGCTGGACATCGTAAAATCGCATCAGCAGGTTTGTGATCGTAGTTTTCCCCGAGCCCGTATGGCCGACGAGCGCCACTGACTGACCGGGTTCCACCGAAAACGAAACGTCTTTCAGCACCCAGTCTTCGTCTTTGTAGGCGAACCAAACGTTTTCAAATTCGATGCTGCCTGCTGCCCGGCCCGTCTTCAAAGGTTTTGCCGGACTCGTGATCGCAATCGGCAAGTCGAGTGTCTTGAATATCCGATGCGAGGCTACGACTGCGGCTTGCAGTACGTTGTACTTGTCGGAGATGTCACGAATGGGCTGGAACAGGAAACCTGAGTATTGAATGAAGGCGACGAGAGCTCCCAAAGACAGCACGGTATGGTCGGGCGTGTTCTGCATCACGCGCCAGCCGCCGTACCAAATAACCAGGGCGATGCCGGCGGCGCCGATGAAGTCAACTAAGGGAAAGAAAACCGCGTAGTAAAAAATCGTTTCGATGTTCGCGTTGCGATGGTCGTCGTTAATGTGTTCAAAGCGGGCCAGCGATTTCTTTTCGGCGTTGAAGATTTGGACTGTCTGCGCGCCGGAGAAATGCTCCTGCAAAAAAGCGTTCAGCCGCGCGATGCGCGTCCGCACCATGTCATAGCCGCGTCGCGCGCCTTTGCGAAACCACGTGGTCGCCGCGAATAACATCGGGACTGTCAGCAGCGTAATCAAAGTTAGCCGGACATCCATCCACAGCATCATGCCGATGATCGCAACGATCATCACCAGATCACCGAGCAGATCAGTTACGCCTGAAGTAAACAGCTCATTCAACGCGTCAACGTCGTTCGTCAAGCGCGTCATGATTCTTCCGACCGGATTGCGATCGTAGTACGCGACTTCCTGGTGCTGCAGCTTATCGTAGAGCTCGCTGCGCAAGTCGTACATCACATGTTGACCGATAGTGTTGAGCAGGACCGCCTGGAAGTAGGAAAACACAAACCGGGCAAATTGAACGCCGACGTAGACCAAGACCAGTAGAGTGAGGCCTTCCATTTTGCGCGGCAGAATGTGCCAATCGATGGCGTACTCAGTAAATTTTGGCTGCAGGATTCCCAGCAGGTTCAAGAAGAGCGTCAGCACCAGTGCAATGCCCAGCATTTTCATGTACGGGCCCAGGTAACGCAGCAGTCGGCGCGCAACCTGCAAGTCATAGGTCTTGCCGATCGCTTCCTCTTCATGAAATTGTTTGGCTGTAGTTGACATCGATTAAGTCGGAGATTACGTGGCCGCGAGCTCCTCCTCCAAAAGTTGCCTCTCGTATAGATCCGCGTATTCACCGCCAAGCGCCAGCAGTTCATCATGAGTGCCGCGCTCAATAATGCGTCCCTCGTCCAGGACGCAGATCAGATCAGCATCGCGCACGGTGGAAATCCGATGCGAGACAATCAAACTGGTGCGGTCGCGCATCACGCCGCGCAACTCCGCCAGTATTTTTTCTTCGGTATAGGTGTCGACGGATGACAATGCGTCATCAAGAATCAAGATTTTCGGCTGGCGCATGACGGCGCGGGCGATCGCTGTGCGTTGTTTCTGCCCGCCTGACAAAGTTATTCCGCGCTCCCCGACCATCGTGTCGAATTCATTCGGAAATGCGCGTATATCTTCGGTTAATCCCGCCATCTCAGCCGCCCACTCGATTTCCTCGCGTTCCGCCTTTTCCACTCCGAACGCGATGTTTTGCGCCAGGGTATCGCTGAAGAGAAACGTCTCCTGCTGAACATAACCGATACCACTACGTAGTTGCGCCAGAGGGTAATCGCGAACTGAAACGCCATCGATGAAAACCGTATCGGGCGGTGGTTCCAAAATGCGCGGAATCAGGCTAATCAAAGTCGACTTGCCACTTCCCGTGCGTCCCACAAAAGCGACACTCTGCCCGGCGGCGATAGTCAGGTTAATGTCCTTCAGCACCGGCTCAGCCGCCGGATGATAACGAAACGTGAGGTTCCGAAATTCGATTTGCCCGCTGATTGCGGGTTGCGGCTGGATTCCGGGTACGTCGTGGATGAGGGGCTGCATGGCGAAGATTGCATTCATCCGTTTCAGACTGGCAGTACCGCGTTGATAAAGGTTGACTACATAACCCAGTGCGATGAGCGGCCAAATTAGGCGGCTAAGATATAGATTGAAAACCACGAATTCGCCGACGCTGATGGCGCCACGAATGGCAAGCGGCACGCCGACCCAAACAATCAAAACGAAACCCAGCCCAATCAGGAATTGCATCAGGGGGCGCATCATGGCGTCAATGCGAACCAGGCTTAAGTTGCGCGCCGCGTACTCGCGATTTAATTCGTTGAAGGCGGTGATCTCGGCGCCCTCTTGAGCATAAGCCCTGACAACGCGCACCCCGCTGAAGTTTTCCTGGGCGCGTGCCGTTATCTGGCTAAAGAATTCCTGGATCTTTTCAAAGCGAACATGTACTTGCTGCCCGAAAAACTTAACCGTTAGCGAAACCAGCGGCATGGGGACGAAAAGCAAAAGCGTCAGTTTCCAATTGAGCAGAAACATCAGGGGAACAATCAGCACCACGACAAACACGGTCTGGAGTGAGTACATGATCATTGGGCCGGCTAACTGCCGCACAGCCGCGAGGTCATTTGTTGCTCGCGCCATCAGATCCCCGATCCGATGTTCCTGAAAAAATGAAAGCGGCTGGTCTACCAGGTGGGCATAGAAGTCCTGACGTAGATCGTATTCGACGTGGCGGGAGATTCCAATGAGGATGCGTCGCTGTAGATAGAGAAAGACCCCGCTCATGACGCTGGCGCCCAGCACCTTCAGCGCTGCTATCGTAATGTTTGACCAGTTGACGTGGGTCCAGTTGACGTCGATCGCCCGGCCCACAATGATGGGAATGGCAATGTTGAAGAGGACGCCCGCCAAGATGCAGAAGATGCCGGCAGCTAATGAGAACTTGTAAGGTCGGAAGTACCTTGTCAGCCTGCGTAATTCATTCATGAACTAAAACAGTATGATGCCTGAATATTTGAACGTATCTATTCTACCGCGAGCGACTATCATGCTGCATTTCTGCGCACGATGCCATCCACGAGGCAGCGAGCATCGATCTTAACAGGTTAAGCTTTTGAGAATCTTGGGAGCGGAAGGGATAACGTCAGCGGCGAAACCGCGCGTCACGGAACGGCGCAGACAGCTTTACTGTTGCGCTCCAGGTGCCGTGGCACTTTCCCTTAAATCGTAGAGACTCTCCGCCGGCGCGCAGTCGCTGGCTTCGTCTGAAGGATCCATGGGCGGCAGGCAGACCCGGTTGCGCCCGCCATGCTTGGCGCTGTAGAGCGCTCGGTCAGCCGCCACTACCAACGTGTCGCGCGAGGATGCGTGGTCGGGAAACGTGGCAATGCCAAAAGACGCGCTGATGAATCCGAACCCCTCAACGTCAGTTTCGGAGATTCGCGTTCGTAAACGTTCCGCAACCAGGATCGCGCCTTCAAGATCGGCTTGAGGCAGTATGACGGCAAACTCATCGCCGCCGAAACGGGCCGCCGAGTCGACGCCGCGGAGTTCTTCACGCAGGCAATCGGCCAGTTTGCGCAATGCCAAATCTCCGGCATCGTGTCCCGAGCTATCATTCACGCGCTTGAAGTTATCCACGTCCAGCATTATCAGCGACAGCGGTTGACGTAGGCGGGTCGCCAGATGTAGATCGCGCTCGAGCTGCATTTCAAAGGAACGCCGGTTGTAGCACCCGGTCAACGCGTCAGTCAGGGCCTGCTGCTGAATCTGCGCAAACAGGTGCGCCTGGTTTACCGCAACCGTTACCTGATCGGCAACGGTATGCAGCAGCAATAGCTCATTCTCTTCCCAGGTTCTGGCTTCATCGTCTGAACTGACCAACAGGGTCCCCATGAAGCGCCCGTGAAAAATCAGCGGTACGACGGCAAGAGGACTGGCGGAGTCGGCGCCCGGTTCTGCGTCTCCCTCTTCCTCACCGTCCTGCACATGGCTCTTGAGGCTTACAGCCAGACGTTGATTGTAGGTTGCGATCTCTTCGAGCAACTTCGTTTTCGCCGCTTCATCGGCATTGCTGTCCGCGCGAAAGTAGCAATGGGTCAGCGTCTGGCCGATGGCTTCACCTTCCACGCGCAATGCGCAGTGGCGCGCATTCAGAGCCCGACCAACTTCATCGACTGTAGTTTGTAGAATGCTGTCGAGTTCCAGGGAATTGCGAATAGCGGTAGCTACGCGATTTATGGCAACTTCACGGCCAGCCTGTACCTGCAGCAAGCGAGCAAGTTTTGTAGTCACGCTCACAGTGAGTTGCAGCGACGTGGCTTTAGGCATCGAGGTTCGCACAGCGGTAGAGAAAGCCGCCGCGTGATACGGATGCTCAGCAGTGATTCGAGCCATCAAATACTCGAGGGCCGAGTAAACGATATCGGGTTCGAAAGTCCAAATTACTTCATCGCCGGACCCTGAGTCCTCGGTTTCAGGATTGCGAACCGACGCCAATAGCGCCGAAAACCTGGAGTCTGCGATAACCACGAAGCGTTCATTCACCTTGTCGGTCGCAGCACGTTGCAACAATACCGGTTCCAGGTTGGGATACTGCGCCTTGATGGCAAGGTTGTTTAGCGCATCACCCGGTTTGACGAAAAAGAAGGCTCTGCTGGCCGCGGAAGCTATGACGCGAACGCGCGTGCGATCACGCATAGGACGCTGCGCCGAGAGCGGGAGACTCTCAACGACCAAGGCCGCGAGATTGTTTTCCAACACCACATCCTCAAAGTATCGATGCAGCTGGGCAATCGTCTGCTCAGCGCAACGAAGCGGGATGACTTGGCGCGAATGGTGCGCGAGAATGGCGTGGTACAGGGAGTACATCGGAGGGTTCGGATCGGGTAAGCTGGCTAGTAAAGGGATCCTCGTAGCGGGTTAGCGAGGCAGACGCATTTTGACATAGATAAACGTTGTTGTCCATGGGTATTTCGGCTTTTTTGGTCGGTGCTCAGCCACTAAGGGAAAGCCTTAGATATGTGGTAACTGCTGTAGATATAAGAGATTGGGCATGATCCAAAACATCTACCGTAACTACTACCAAGCGCCGTCCTGAACGCAGTACCTTCGCGGTGGCGGTTATGCGTCCGGAATCGACTGGCCGAAGAAAATGAATGGTGAGATCGGACGTGGTGGCGCTCTGGCCCACGTCGAGAACGGTTATGACTGCGAACGCGGCTGCCGTGTCGATCAGTGAGGCTATGCTACCTCCGTGAAGGATATCGTTTACCTGCCTTAGCTCCTCGCGGGCCTCCAAGTGCATTGTCACCTGGCCCCGCGACACCTCACTGATCTCAATCCCCAGGAACTTCGCGTAGCGGACTCGCGCAAAAAGTTCCTGCACGTGGGCCAGCTCGGCCTCAGTCAAATCCGTTTTGGTCATGTGCGATAGCCGGCCTCTTCGGTGGGTTCGACTATCACGGCGGTGCCATAACAAATAACTTCAGTGACTCCGGTAGAGATTTCGGTCGTGTCATAACGGGCGCCGATAATTGCGTTCGCTCCGAGTTCCGATGCATGTTGAATCATGATCTCAAAGGCGTCAGCGCGGGTTTGTTCGCACAACGTGGTCCACACAGTGATGTTCCCGCCGACGAGGGTTTGCATCGTTGCACCAAGGGTGGCAAACACGTTGCGCGAACGTACGACGATGCCGCGAACGACTCCCAGGTTCTGCGTAACGCGAAAGTTTGGTAACTCGAAAGCCGTAGTCACCATGTGGTGAGCTACTGAGTAACGAGGGGTACTTACTTGATAAGGGGTGCGCGATTGTAGGGGATCATTATTCATGATGTGTTCCTGGGAGTTAGTTTTTGAATAACGTACTTTGGAAGTCGGTCTCTTCTGGAGTTTTTATCTTTTCGGCGCCGGTAGACCATTGGTACCGCTCCAGCGAACACCGTCCGCCCGAGTTGAATTCAATTCCTTCCGACTCCAACATTCGCTGCTGCTTGTCGGCGGGAATTACCACCCGGCCTGTCGAGCAAGCGCCCTGGGCATTGATCACTCGGTGCCACGGAGTATTTTCTTCATTCGCGCCATGCATGACGAATCCCACTGTTCGCGGGGTGTAATGATCCCCGAGCAAGTAAGCTATCTGCCCGTAAGTCATTACCCGACCCACTGGTATTTGACGCACCAATGCGTACACGCGTTCGCGATAAGCGGCACTGTCGACCGACTCGGTTTTAGTATTTTTGCTTGGCAAACTTAGATCGTCCTTAGCACAGTCCGGGCTGGCGCGCCGTCGCCGGTCCCTTCCGCAATCAGCAGCGGCAAGCAAAGCAGTTCATAATCGCCGGCCGGAACTTCACTTAAATTCAAACCTTCGAGAATCACCACGCCATTTTCCAGCAAGCTGAGGTGCGTCTCATGTTTAGCGGACTTGAATTTTTCCACCGATAGATAATCGATCCCTACGAGCCGAATGCCCTTATCGATCAGCAAGAGGGCCGCGTTGTGAGTGAGACAGGTGAAATCTTTGCGAAACGCTTCCTGCGACTCTAACCAGAAATCTGAATTGCGCGTTTTAAAAAGCACCCGCGTCACCTTGTCGAGACTCTGAGTCCTGACGAAGGCTTCATCGATTTCGATCAACTCAGGCGGCGCCTCAATTACGCGGGCTTGGCCGATGAGGACCTCGAGCGGTAGGTCAGAAACCTTTTTGCCGCCATCAATGAAATGCGCCGGGGCATCCACGTGAGTGGCAGTGTGCGCGCCGAAATGCAAAAAGGACACGTTGGCTGAATCACCTTTGGCCAGGGATTTCCAAGGCTGGACTTCAAGGCCGGGATCGCCCGGATAGATTGGCGTACGGCCTGAGAGGGGAACACTAACGTCGTATATGCGCATCAGAATCTTCTACCAGGATTATTAGCAGCGCCAAATATAAATCCAAAAGGATCAATCGGGAAGCTAATTCACGAGCAACCATTCCAGCTGTTCACGTGGGACACACGGAGGCCGTGGGCTTTTAGGCGCAGGTACCGGTTCGTAGTAACATATTCCATCCCCGGTTCGATTGTGCTGATTAATAAATAACGATGGCGCGAAAACACCGTTCCGCATTAATACCGACGCTGCTGGTGCTCTTTTGTTTCGCCTCGCCGGCAGCGATGGCTCAGCAACCATCTCCTCAATCCGGCGCTCCACAAATCGCGTTTACTGTCGCGATGCCCAAGCGACATACACACATGTTGGAAGTTGAGGTGCGGCTCAATTCAAACAGTGGACCAGCAAAATCCGAACAGGTGTTGGTAATGCCAGTTTGGACTCCGGGATCATATTTGATTCGCGAATTTGCGCGCCATGTCCAGGACTTCGCCGCATTCGACGCGGCCGGTCATCCACTGAATTGGGAGAAGATCAACAAGAATTCATGGCGCGTAATCACGAATGGCGCAGCTGATTGGCGCGCGACCTACCGCGTTTATGCCAACGAGCTTTCGGTAAGAACCAGCGAGCTAAATTCCGAGCATGCCTTCTTGAACAACGCGACCGTGCTCATGTACCCGGAAGGCTCTCTGAATCAGGCCTCGACGTTACGCGTACTCGCGCCGGATCCATGGAAGGTCGCCACCGGCCTGCCTCGCGCGCCGGGCATGAAGAACACTTTTCGCGCAGAGAACTTCGACATTCTTTACGATTCTCCGGTTGAAGTCGGCAACTTTAAGACGCTTGCCTTTGAAGTAAAGGGCGTGCCGCATCGCATCGTCATCGACGGCGACGGCAACTATGACCCGGAGAGAATGCGCGCGGACGTGCAGAAAATCGTGGAGACCGAAGTTCAGATAATGGGCGGCGAAATTCCCTATAAAGACTACACTTTCATTTTGCACCTGCGATCGAATACGGGTGGCGGACTCGAGCATCTGAATTCCACGGCGTTAGGTTACCCGCGCTTTGCATTTCAAACGCAGCGTGGTCAGGGTTCGACTTCAGCCGGGCCGGCGTCTGCGTCGCAGCGAACTTACAAGGGTTTCCTATCGCTGGTGGCGCATGAGTTCTTTCACCTGTGGAACGTCAAGCGCATTCGGCCGGACGCGTTAGGACCTTTTGATTACACCAAAGAGAATTACACCAAGTTGTTGTGGGTGGCCGAAGGTATCACTGACTACTACGCCGGCATCGCCTTACGAAGAGCAGGATTGGTTTCGGAAAAGGAATTTTTGGACGACGCCGCCAGCGCCTTTCAGGATTTGCAGAATACACCCGGCCGGCTGGTGATGAGTGCGGAAGAATCCAGCTTCGACACCTGGATCAAGTATTACCGTCAGGACGAAAATTCCATCAACTCGCAAATTTCTTACTACGACAAGGGCGCGATCATTGGGTTGCTGTTGGATCTTGAAATTCGCAAACGCAGCGCCGGCGCCCGAAGTCTGGATGATGTGATGCGGCATCTCTCTACCGATTTTTACAAAAAGGATCGCAACTACACTCCGGCAGATTTTCAGCGTGTTGCTGAGACAATGGCCGGCTCAAGTTTGGAAGAGTTTTTCGCAAAGTATGTACGCGGTCGAGAAGAACTCAATTACGATCTCGCGTTGGCAGCGGCCGGCCTACGTTTGGAAACTGGGAACAGCGGAAGCGCTGTGCTGAAACCGTACCTCGGCGCAGATCTGGCCGAGGAGTCAGATCGGCTAATGGTCAAACGCGTTTATGCCGGGTCGCCGGCTTATGAACAAGGCTTGAATACGGGAGATCAGATAGTGGCCATTAACAACATGCGCGCCACGAAAGATTTCCTGGATGCCCGGTTGGCCGAGAAGAAGCCCGGCGATCTGATTACGCTCAGCATCTTTCGTGCTGACGATTTAAGCATGCTGCCCATCAAACTCGGTGGAAAGGTCGACGCTACTTTTCGCATCGTGTCTCTGGAAAAACCATCGGCCGCACAGAATCGGGTCTATCAATCCTGGCTCGCGGCGCCGCTGGCGCAATAGCCCATTCCATTCTGCGAACCAATGCCCGAGAGCACCATTCAACCCCCCAGCGACCACTTGCCGCGCATTGCCGCTTCTAGTTATCTGAACACCGCGCCATTGATCTGGAGTTTCCTGCACGGTAGCCGGCAACAAGATGTCGCCATGATTACGGACACGGCGCCGGTCCGATGTGCCGATCTGTTGGCCCGCGGAGAAGTCGAGGCGGCGCTCGTACCTGTAATTGAATACGAACGAATCCCGGATGGTCGCGCAGTCCCTGACGTATGCGTCGGTTCGCGTTCAGCGGTGCGAAGTGTCGTCCTGGTCAGCAAATACGATGACTTGAATCAGATTCGTCACGTAGCACTCGACGAAGAATCGCGCACGTCACAAGCGTTGATCAAGATAATCTTCCGCGAGTTTTTAGAGGGTGAGCCGCAATGGCAATCATTCACTCCCGACCTCGATCAAATGCTCAAGTCGAACGATGCGGCGTTACTGATTGGCGATCCGGCGATGACCATCTCGTCAACCGACCATCACGTTTTCGATCTCGCCACGCTTTGGCATAGGTTTACCGGAACGGGTTTTGTATTTGCCATGTGGATGACGCGTCAGACTGCCGGGGAGAATAGGCAGATCGACTTTGCCGGCGCGCGTGATGAAGGTCTTCAGCACGTCGATGAAATCGCGCAACAAAACGTGAACGTGCTGGGCCTGCCGCAGGGCGAGCTTGTCTCTTACCTGCGAGAGAACATCTGTTTCAACATGGATGATGATCTAAAGAAAGGTTTGGAATTGTTTCTGACCTTTGCCCGTAAGCATCGTTTCCTTTCCGCTGACTCGCGTTTGAAAATGCTGGAGTATTAAGCGGATAATGAATCTTAAGACAGCCCGGTACTAAATATGGCAGAAACTATCCAATCAATTCTTGATCGCGTGCTGGCCGGGGATCGCTTAACCAGCGCGGAATGCGCGACTCTGCTCGAGTCGAATGACTTTGTTCCCATGGGCCTGGCGGCTGACGAGGTTCGCCAGCGCCGGCATCCTGACAACGTCGTCACCTACATCATCGACCGGAATATCAATTATACGAACGTATGCAATGTGGTTTGCACCTTTTGTGCCTTCTACCGCCGGCCGGGTGCGCCTGATACTTACGTCCGTACCTTTGACGAGATTTGCCAGAAGATTGACGAGACGATTGCACTGGGCGGCACCGGCGTGTTGATGCAGGGCGGACTACATCCGGACTTCGGCATTGAGTGGTACGAAGACCTGCTACGCACCTTGCACGCAAAATATCCTGAGTTTCAACTGCATTGTTTTTCGCCACCGGAGATTCACAACATTCATCTGATCTCTGGTCTTGACTACGAAACGATCATGGGGCGTTTGAAAGATGCCGGTCTTTACAGCATGCCGGGCGGTGGTGGCGAGATTCTGGATGACGAAGTCCGCAAACGCGTCTCTACCAAATGCACCACCGACGAGTGGTTGGACGTAATGCGTGCAACCCACCGGGTTGGTTTACGGTCAACTGCGACGATGATGTTCGGCATTGGCGACACCATTGTTCATCGCGTTCGTCACTTGCAACGCATACGCGATGTGCAGGACGAAACGGGCGGGTTCACGGCCTTTATCCCATGGACTTTTCAACGCGAGAACACCGCGCTCGGCCGGCGCATCAAGGAAGAACCCACCGGCATCGATTATTTGAAGATGCTCGCGGTCTCGCGACTCTTCCTCGACAACATTGAAAACTTTCAGTCGTCGTGGTTGACGCAGGGATTGAAATTGGGCCAGGTGGCGTTGCGCTTCGGCGCTAACGACATGGGCTCAATCATGATCGAAGAGAACGTCGTGTCCGCCGCCGGCGCCCACAACGAAGCCGACGAAAAAATGCTGCGCCGCCTGATCGCCGACGCCGGCTTCATCCCACAACAGCGCGATATTCTCTACCGCCACCTCGATCGAAACAAAGGCGGCTCGCGTAGAGAGAGCCCGGCGCCTGCCGTCGCTATGGTTACTTAGTTTTCTTCTCACTACTACATCCGAGAATTAGGCTATGAAACATCCAGCACTCTTTTTGGCGGTTACACTCGTAGCCGCGATCTCGCCGCTGACTATCCGCTCCCAAGTGACGACTCCAAAGGCCAACGCGGACGAGAGCGCGGCGGTGCTTCGTAAGAAAGCGTTTAAGTTGTTGGGTTCGATTGCCGAACAGGTGGGCAGCTTGCAATCGTCTGAAAACCGCGCTCGCATTGCTTCTAATGTAGCGGATCTGCTGTGGGAGGAGGATGAAAAGCTCTCGCGCGACCTGATGCAATCAGTAGCACAGGATCTGAGGACATGGGCGAGCGAGATTGAACCCGATGATGTAGAAGACATGCGCGAGCTAGGCACCCTGGTCAAGCTGCGAAGCGACATTATTGGCCGGCTGGCCAAGCGAGATCTCGAAGCCGCATTGGATTTCTTGCGTGCGACTCGACTTCCGGCACCGGTTGATCTAGCAGGCAAGCAGCGGCGCGGCGCCGATCAATTCTTTAAGCCGGAAGAGCTGGATAACAGGCTGGAATTGCAGTTGGCGCAACAAGCGGCTGGAAAGAACCCGAAATTTTCTTTGCAGCTAGGGCGCGAGTTAATTATGAAAAATCTCTCGCCCGACTTATTGCCCCTGCTTTCAGAACTGCGTCACAGGGACGCGGCAATGGCTAATACTTTCTACAAAATGATCGTCGAGCAGTTACGGGAGACGCCTCGCGACCCAGAAACCCCGGCAACTGCTCTCTCCTTCGAATTAGCGCGAGCCGTTCGCCCACCTGCTGTCGACGAACAGGTTTATCGCAGTTTGCTCGGCATGGTGTTGGCTGCGGCGATCAGAAGCCACTGCGACAACCAGGGGGATGCGCCGCCAACTCAGGACTGCTACCAGATCGGTTATTTGTTGCCGGCTTTGGAGAAATACTATGGCTCCCAAACCGCCTCTTTAAAACAATGGGAGCTGAGCGCCACAGAAGTGGACCGCATGGAAGGCTGGGAACGAGTTCGTGAAGTCGAGGAGACGGGCACAATCGATGAAATGCTGACGCTCGCGGCAAAATATCCCGACCTGAGAGATCATCTCAATTGGGCTGCCATGCAGAAGGCTGAAACAGCAGGTGATTTGGCAGCCGCTCGAAAAATCGCAGAGAGCCAGCCCGCTGAGGCTTCCCGTCGTTCAATGCTGGCTCGGGTGGAAGAGCTACACAGGTGGGAGTCAATCAATGCCGAGAAGTTAACCGCGCTACAACAAACGCTCAGTGAGTTGCCCAACGACGAGCAGCGAACGTCATATATTTTTGAAGTGGTGCGTAACCTTGCTGAAAACGATCGAAAGGCGGCCCTGGGTTTGATGGACCAGGCGGGTCAGATGGTTGAGCGCGCCAAGTCCCCACGGGCGCGGCTTGTCGGCCAAGCGGGACTGGCCCTTTTGTACGGCATGCTAAAGAGTGATCGCGGGTTTCCCATTCTTGAAGCGCTAATGCCAAGACTTAATGAACTGGTTGCGGCGTCGATTCAGCTTGATGGTTTGGAGCTGAATTACGTCCGCCAGGGCGAATGGAATATGAGCAGTGAAGGCATTGTCGGCGGGATACTCGTCGGGTTGGCCCAGAACGCCGAGTACTTTGCCAGAATTGATTTTGATCGCTCTGTGGCCCTGACTAATCAATTGCAGCGTTCCGAGCTACGCCTGATGGCCCAGGAGAAGATTGCGCAGGGGATTTTGGCCCCGACTGACTCGTTGTCGACTAAGGTAACTCCGCCAGTTCGTGTTGATGATTTCCGGGTCCGCGATATTCGATACTAGATTTGAGCCGGAAGTCTTCCCCCAAGACAAAAGAGTCCGGCCGTTTGAAAGCCGAACTCTTTATCTTCAAGAAAACGCCGACATCGCGACGCTAAGACTTTACACGATCGCGAAGTCGAATTGCTCCTGATGGACGCGCGGGTCACTGGTGACGTCAACCGCACCGAGGTATTCCTCGATTTCAGTCAAGACATCCTTCTCGGGTCCGTGCAGCGAGCGGTAAACTTCCGGGTTAACTCGCAGCGTCGTTCCTTTAGCGCCCTTCGCATCCGGTTCTTTGCCCAACCGGCGTGCCTGTTCCAGAATCTCATAACAAATCGTTTGCGGTGATTTTACAAGGCCGGCGCCCTGACAATAGTCGCAGGGCGAGCACAGCGTGCGTTCCAGCGACTGCTTCACGCGCTTGCGCGTCATGATCACCAAACCAAAGTCGTTGAAAGACAGAACCTTGGTTGGCGACTTATCGCCTTGCAGCGCGTCCTGCAGAACCTGCATGACCCGCGTGCGGTTGCGGCGCTCTTCCATGTCGATCAAGTCGAGCACGATGATGCCGCCCAGATCGCGCAAACGAATTTGTCTGACAATCTCATCCACGGCTTCAAGGTTGGTGCGCGTGATCGTGTCTTCCAAACGACTGCCGCCGCGGCCGACAAATTTTCCGGTGTTGACGTCGATGGCGACGAGCGCTTCCGTCTGATTGATGACCAGATAGCCACCGGACTTCAGCCACACGCGCGGCTTGATCGCTTTGTCGATTTCGCCCTGAACATTGAAAGCTTCCAGAATCGGTTCGTCGCGGGTATAGAGTTTCACGCGCTTCACCATGCGCGGTTGCACGCGGTTAACGAACTCGACGATGCGTTCGTATTCCCCCTGGTCATCCACGCGAATCGCGGTGAAGTCCTCAGAGAGTTGGTCGCGCAGGATGCGTTGCACCAAATCGAGGTCCTTATGGACGATTGACGCGGGTTTAGCCTTTTCCGCGTTCTTGCGAATTTCCAACCACGTGCGCACCAGGTAGCGCGCGTCTTCGCGCAGATCGGCTTCGCTGATTCCGATACCCGCGGTGCGGACGATGAATCCACCCGAAGGCACGTCCTCTTCAGCTCGAATGATCTGAATCAGTTTGCGCAGCCGCGCGCGTTCACTGTCCGATTCGATCTTTCGCGAGACGCCGACATGTTCGACGGTCGGCATGTAAACCAGAAACCTGCCGGGCAAGGCGATGTGCGAAGTAATGCGGGCGCCTTTCTTAGCGATAGGTTCTTTGGCGATTTGGACCAGGATCTCCTGGCCTTCGCGCAATAGGTCGGTGATGGCCGGCTGTTGATGATCGCGGCGCGAATTCCGGTGCTGGCTGCGTCCCCGGCTGGGCCGTTCATCGCGACCTGCGCCGCGCGGAGCGCGTGCCGGAGCGGCACTTTCCGGTGCAGCTTTTTCCACTGGGATTTCTTCCACGGCCTCAATCTCGTCCGGCAGTTCCTCAACCTCAGTCGCGACTTCAGCAGTTTCATCCTGACCATTGGCGCCGGTTTCTTCTCCCGCGACCGCAGCGCGCTGCGGTTTGCGCCGCCGGCGGCCGCCGCGCCGCGTGGCAAATTCCTCGTGGATTCTGCCCGTGGTGATGCTGGCGTCGCCGTCCGGATAAGCCTCACCGTCACTGAACTCCGCAGCAGCCGGAACCTCGGCATCTTCTTCAGTAGCGATCGTTTCCGGCTCTTTGTCTTTTTTAGCCGCAGGCTTTTTAGTGATGCGGGACAAAGCCGACGCTACTTTTTTCGTTACTCCTGAGCGCGATTTGCGTTTTGCGGGAGGAGCGGCTGGCGTTTCGACGGGTTCCGCCGCTTCGCTCGCTGCCGGCTCGTCGTCGCTTACTCGCTCGAATGACGATTGGCTCGCGTTCGTCTCAATAACATCGTCGACGAAGGTCGCGACGTGCGCCTCTTCGCGCACCTCGCCGCGTCGCAGTGGGGCGACTTCATCGCCCGGCAAATCGCTGTCGTCGACTCGCTGGAAAGAACCGCTCGTAATGTCGGTAGCCGGGAGGATGGTGCCGACTTCGGCGCTGGGCGCTTCTTCCATATCGAATTCGACCGCATGGATTTGATCGAAGATGCGTTCCTGTAGTCGAGCATCCTTGAACATGGCTCCGTTTTCGGCGGCTTCATCGTCCACCACCCGTTCGAACGAAGAGTCCGGAACTATGAAAGGCGTCTCGATGCCCTCGGTTTCGGGAAGGGAAGTATGCGAAGTCTCGCCGCTCTCCGACGCCTCGCGCGGTTCATCCGCGCCGCGCCCACGTCGGCGTCCGCGCCGTCCGCGCCGTCGCGTGCCGGTTTCGCCGGATTCAGCTTCGGGAGCAACAACTTCGGCTTCCGGCTCATCTTGAACGGCCACTGGCGCAGCCTCAATAGGTGCTGCGCTGGGGTCAACTTCGCGGAGTGGTTCGGCGCGCTCATGCGTGGCTTCGATGACACGCTCGCGTTCGACCCGCGCCAGGTGAATCTGTTCTGCGGCATCGCGCGCCGCAGTTTCCGGATCAACCTTCTTCGATTTATCCACCACGATGCGCTCGAACTCTTCTTCTTCATCGAAGAAATCCGAAACGTAAAGAAAGGCGTCGCGATCGAGGCCGACGTCAACGAACGCCGACTGCATGCCGGGAAGCACGCGCATCACGCGGCCCTTGTAAATATTTCCGACTATGCCCTGGTTCTCTTCGCCGCGTTCGATATAAAACTCGGTAACCCGTTCGTCCTCGACGATTGCAATTTTCTTTTCGCGTCCATTGACGCTGACAATCAGTTCTCTTGCCATTGTGATCTTTGTGTCTCCTGCTGCGAGATCTCGAACTCGATTAAACCAGGGAGCGCGCCACGGCACAGCCGTTCGTTGGAACAGTGGCCTGGCACTCTCACGCTGATCGAATCAGTTGGAGTCGTCGCGTAAATGTTGTGAAGTGGTGCGGCGTTACATTCTCCCAACCCGAAGGTGGGGCGTGCGCTGCATGCACGGGAAGCGAACCCGGAAATGGATTCGCGGTTAGAAATCTGTTCGAAAGAGGTTGTTACCCAAACGCTGTTTTGCCACACCGAAGCGGGCCCGGCATTTCGACAGCGGCCGACAGACTGATATTGCTCGGGCCGTCGACTCGAGATGCGCGATCGTTTTGTAGCGGAATAGTTTGGGGACTTCTGCGCGGGATTCATCCGGGACGGACGAATCTCGTCTGCGCGAAGGCAAAGGATAAGATCCAAATTAAAGCTCCGTGGCGCCGCCCGCTTTCTGCCGGGCGACGTCGCAGTTCAGGGAGCACCAATAAACGTGCTCGGAACCTGGTACTGCGCCCTGTCAATTCGCTGCGATCCGGGCTGTTCAAATCGCGCCCTCGAGCTCAATCCGAGGCGGCCCTGTGAATCGTCTGCGTTACTTTTTCAAGTGTGTGGAAAAACTGGCCGTTGCTTAACGACCGCAAATTCTTGTCTCGCCTGGCGCGCACCGGAAAGTTGCTAGCCTGTGCTGAATGTCTGAAAAAACTCTGGTAGGCATTCGTTGCGTCGGGAAGGACGAGCAGGCGGAGTATAACGGAAAAGGCGAAAGGGGGCAAAGTGCAAGGGGCAAAGGGTGCGGGGTTAGTTTCGTATTCTCATTAGCACCTGACTTCAGCAGGTGGGCACCGGGTATTGATTCACATCGACACCGACGCGAAGCGGGGCAGTAGCCCGACCGTAAGGGAGGGCCCCCGCTCGCTTGCCCTCAACCGGAGCCCTCCCTTACGGTCGGGCTACTGCCCCGCTCACGCGTAGCGTCGCGAGTGATCAGCGAGCTAGTCGGAACGCGTCAACTCCTTGGAGTGCGGCGGCCTGACGCCGCCTTGGCCCCTTGCTCCTTAAATCTTACGAGGTCGGTGACTAAAACCTTGGCCAAAGCGGCGTCAGGTCGCCGCACTCCAAGGAGTTAAAGGAGCAACTCTCCCACCCGCAGAGTGCAAACTGCGACGCGCCGAGGCGAACTGCGACCCGCAAAGTGCGAACTCGGACCTGCGAAGTGCGAACTCGCCAAGTGCGAACTCGGACCTGCCAGGTGCGAACTCGGACCTGCCAAGTGCAAGCTGCCACTGGCGACGAACAAAGCGGGGCAGTAGCCCGACCGTAAGGGAGGGCTCCCTCTCGCTTACACTCAAACCGGAGCCCTCCCTGACGGTCGGGCTACTGCCCCGCTAACGCGTAGCGTCGAGAATGGAGTCAGCGCGCAGTCGGAATGCGTCAGTCCCTTGGAGTGCAGCGACGCCAGGCCGTCGGACTCCAAGGAGTTGAGCCTTTACTGCTCTTTTTGGACAAGGCCGAGTGGAACAAGCCGTTCAGCGGGTAATGCGAACGATGAGTTCTTTGAATCTGGAGTCTTCACGTAAGGAGGCGAGGTTGGGATCGTGTTCGAAGCAGGGCCGGTTTTGATTGCCCAGGGAAACTGAGCGCTGCAGCCATTCGAATGCGGTATCCGGCTCGTTCTCCAACGCATAGACTGAACCGACCGAGTAAGCAATATCGGCGTCGACCTCGGCGTTCCGTTTGACTGCATCTGTGATCTCAGCGCGGGCCTGGTCATGATGACCCTGAGCGCTGAGGCACATCGCCAAAAAAGGACGCACGCCGTGCATGGTCGGATTGCGCTGGACCACATCGCGCAGGATTGCGGTTGCTTGATCAGTTTCGCCCTGATAGTAAAGCGTGAGGGCGCGAAACGTCTTCAGCAGAGGATTGTTTGGCTCGATCGCAGTCGCCTGGTCCAACTCGCGCATGGCTTCATCGGGCTGACCCTTGAAGATGAAAATCAACGCGCGGTTGTAACTAACAACGACGTGGGCTGCGGGATCCAATCGCACCAGCTTGTCGTAACTTCGCAGCGCGCGATCGTATTCGCCATCCAGGCGATGCAAAGTTGCCTTGACGAAATGCACTACCGCTTCGTTGGGCGCTTGCCGGCGCATTTGCGAAACTTCATCTCGCGCTTTTTGTTTTTCGCCGCGCCAGAGGTAGACGAAAACCATCAGCATGCGCGCTTCGATCAGATCGGGATCTAGTTCCAGCGCTTTGTTGAAAGCAATTTCGGCGCGTTCATAATCCTCAGCTCCGCCCAGGCCCTTGTGCACGCGGTTCACGTAGCTCGCACCCAGCCCGTCATAGGCGAGGGCAAATTCCGGATCCAGCTCGATGGCGCGGTTGAAGTGGCTAATCGCTGCATCACAATCTTCCGAAGCCACCGAACGGAAAATGAATCGCGAGAACAAGTCGCGACCTCGCAGGTATTCTTCGTAAGCCGCGGCGTTCACAGTTGTCGGTTGGGCCAGGGCGGCCTGTTCGTCGGGACTTAGTTCCAAACGCAGCCCGTCGACGATGCGCTGTGCGATGGTGTCCTGCACGGCGATGATGTCCGCGGCCGCAGCGTCAATGCGGTCGCTCCAAAGCATGTCACCCGTGGCAACGTCCAGCAGTTGCGCCGTGACGCGAAAGCGCTCGCCCACGCGGAGAAACCCGGTAGCCAACACGGCGGTGACGTTTAGCTCACGACCGACGTCGCGCGGGTCCACGTTCTGTCCCTGGTACTTGGCGATCACCGATGAAGGTCGAACGACGAGGGAACGGATGCGCGCCAGTTCGGTAATGACCGCATCGGCCAGGGAAAACTCATAGAAGCTTGAGGCCGGATCGTTGTTCAGGTTCTTGAATGGCAGGATGGCGATGCTTTTCTTTTCACGATCCGCAACGGTGGTAAAGGGAGTTTCATGTAACCTGCCAGCCGGCGTTTGAGAGACGCCCGGGGCGCTGGTATGCGATGGAGCGCTGGTCTTCGTCCGTAGCCAGCGCATTGCCCGCGAAACCGGATTCGCTCCGGCGACGTGTCGCGGCGGCGCCGGCATTACCGACTCCGCAGCTTCGCCCGGCGTCGATATTTCGTGCAACACGCTGCGCAGTTCGTCGCGCAGTTCAGTAATTTTTTGATAACGATCGCGCGGCTCTTTGGCCATCGACCGATCCAGAATCTGTTGCAGCCGCGGCGGAATGGGTTCTTTCCGAATCTCAGCGACCGGCTTTGGCGCGTCGTGAATTACGGCATGCCGCACGTCAACACTCGACTTGCCGCGGAAGGGCCACGTCCCCGTTAACATCTCGTAAAGCAAGACGCCGGTGGAAAAAATATCCGCCCTCGCGTCGACGCGGTCACCGCGGGCCTGTTCCGGCGCGGCGTAGGTTGCCGTGCCGTACGGAACTCCGACTTCGGTCAACTCGGTTTGATGAATTTGTTTCGCGGCGGCTTCGTTCTCGTCCAATAACTTTGCCAGGCCGAAGTCCAGAATTTTTACCTGCCCCGAATCGGTGACCATCACATTGCCGGACTTGATATCGCGATGAATAATTCCGCGAGCATGGGCCGCGGCTAACGCGTCTGCGGTTTGAATGGCGATGCGCAACGCGCTATTCAATTCCAACGGCCGCCCGCCCACCAGTTGGCGCACGTTGCGTCCTTCGACGTACTGCATGGTGATGAAGTGCAGTCCGTTGGCCTGATCCAGATCAAAAATGGTGCAGATGTTGGGATGGTCCAGGGTCGAAGCCAGACGCGCCTCGCGTTCAAAGCGTTTGAGGTTGGTTTCTTTGACGGTGAGTTCCGCGGGCAGAACTTTGACAACGACGGTGCGGCCTAGTTTGTTGTCGGTCGCTTTATAAACTGCGCCCTGACCACCCGCGCCGATCTTTTGCGTGATTTTGTAGTTGCCGAGAGTTTGCCCGACCATTGGTGCGCGTATTTAACTCCTAACCGGAGGAGACTGCAAGAATCAAACTCGGTGGTGGGCCATCTACAAAGTTCACAAGGGCCTAAGATGTACTGCCGTAATCGCTGAGAAAGTGAGCAAAGTTGTGGTCTCGATATTGTGGAAGCTTCTTAATCAGTGATATAAGGCCCTTGCTCGATTAGCCCTCAGACACTCCTTACAATCCAATGAAGCGTTCTCTCATTCCCAAGAGTACCGGCGACCGTCTCGGTCTTGGTGTGGCAGTCTTTTGCGCAATGGCGACTGCGTTTTTTATTCTATATGTACCGCGAGATTACATCCGGACAACAATAATATCCGGGACATTCGCTCTTGCCACCGTCTTATGGCTGTTAAATGTATATGTCTTCCAAGATCGAGGTGACGACCCTCATTCCACCTTGAAGGATTATGAGGTGATTATCGAAAGAATTAGAGGGATGGGCAAGGATCTTACGGACCTAAACCGGTTCTTAGAGAAGGAGCAGGCACGAGTCTTAAACACTGAAGCTACGATTAGAAAGCTAAGTGAGGAACAGTCCAAGCTTGAGCCCTTAGTGCAAACTCAGAAGGAAGTCATAGAGGCAATCCTCGCCGCTCATTCAACCCGAACCGCGAAAAATGCATGGAAAGAGCGCTTACTTGGCTTTACGTTGGGACTGCTCGCCTCATTAGTTGCAGCAACGATCCATGAGTATCTAAAACGATAAGGCTCGACTCGCGTTTCCACATTGAAAATGAACCACTGCCAAATCCGGTAGCAGCAGATTGGGCGTCGTCACGGGCAGGTCAGTTGACGAAACGGCGCAGCTGTACGCTGATGGCGAAACCAATAGCGATGAAGGTCGCGAGCACTGACGAGAGGCCGGCGCTCATAAGCGGCAGCGGTACGCCGATCACAGGGAGGAAACCCAGGGCCATGCCGACGTTGATGAAGATCTGAAAGATCAAACCTCCAACTATCGCCATAATTACGAGCATGCCGGTGCGATCTCTGGAACGGCGCGCGTCAGTTACCAGTCGCAACAGAAGCAGCGCGTAAGAGGCGAGCAGCAACATGCATCCCAGGAACCCCGTCGTTTCGGCAACCACCGCGAAGATAAAATCAGTGTGCGGCGTAGGCAGGAACTTCAGGCGGCTCTGCGAATACTCCGATGAGGCGCGCGTGCCGGTTAGTCCACCTTCGCCTACCGTGATCATTGATTGCCACGTGTGATAACCGAAGCCGCGCTTGTCGGCATTCTCAGGATCGAGAATGACGTTGACGCGCTCCAGCTTGTAGCCGTGAAGCAATCCGGTTTTGACGCCGATCATGTAACTCGCTGGTGCGGCGATTATCGCTAACATTAGAACGCTGGCGACCACCCACATGCGAATCGACGACAGAAACAGCACGACTGCCAACAAGGGCAGGTAGGTCAGACTCTGGCCCAGGTCAGGTTCCAACATGATCAGTGCGAGCGGCAGTCCCAGTATGCCCGCCCCGATGAGGATCTCTTTCCACGCCAGATTGCCTTGCCGGTGTTTGCCGAAATACTTTGCCAGCATCAGAACCACCGGAATCTTTACGAACTCAGACGGTTGGAACTGGCCCAGCCCGGGTAGTTTGATCCAGCAGCGTTGGCCATGCACTTTCACTCCGATGCCGGGAATCAACACGAGCACCAGCAACACCAGTCCGAGGATATAGAGCGCGGGCGCCAGTTCGACGAGGCGGCGATAGTCAGTGAACGCAATCGCCAACATCGCGACGATGGCGACTCCGAGGCCGAGTAGCTGCTTTTGCCAATACGTTTCAGTCGGTTGCGCATTGTGAATTTCCCACGCGCCGAAACACACAATGATCGTGGCCAACAAGGCCAGCAGCCAGTCGAAATCTCTCAGACTGCGATGTTCAAGAATGGCGACCATGTTTCAGTTAGCAGTGGGCAGTGGGCAGTAAGACAATAGAGTGAACGAATTTCTTTACCGGAAGCGCATTGCGATTTGGCTTGCCGCTGCCGGCGCAGCATTCGGCCGAGTCTTCTTGTAGTAGACGTCGTAAACGGCGCGCACCGAGGGCGCTCCGAAGCGAGAGCCAAGCCCGGCATTTTCAATTAATGCCACACACGAAATCTCCGGTTTGAAGGCGGGTGCGTATGAGACAAACCATGAGTGGTCCTTGTTGGCGCCCACGTCTTTGCCGAGGCTGACCACCTGGGCTGTTCCAGTCTTGCCGGCGATCTCGAAATCAGCCATGCGTATCCCGCCACCGGTTCCGCCTTCATTTACGACGGCCCACATGCCTTTGATTACCACTTCGCTCTGATCTTTTGGGATACCAAGGATCTTCGGTTCCGGGTGTTCAAAAGTCTTTGCCGGTCGCACCGCACGGTAGTCCGGACTGGCAGGATCTCCGACCGCGGCAATCTCCCGAATTTCCTTCATCAGGTGTGGAACATACATCTTGCCGTCCATGCTTATGGCCGAGTGTGCCCGCAAGAGGGAAATGGGCGTCAGGACATCCTGACCCTGGCCGAACGACGAATAAACGGTGTCGATATCTTTCCATTCAGGATCAGTGGGATACAGCTTCGCCTTAAGTTCTCGTGAAGGCGTGATACTGATTACTTCATGCGGCAGATCGATGCCGGTGCGTTTGTTCAGATCAAACTCTTCGACCATCTGTTGTATGCCTTCGAGTTTCATCTTCAGACCCAGACGATAGAAATAGCCATCGCATGATTGTCTGATCGCGACATGCACATCCGGCGAACCATGGTTACCGCCCATGCAGCGCGTGAACTTGTTCCCCACGGTGATGCCGCCGCCACAAACCATGTTTGAATGATCGATGGTGATAGCGCCCTGTTGGAGTCCGGCCGTCGCCATGAGGGGTTTCCAGGTCGAGCCCGGAGGAAAGCGCCCCTGGATCGCGCGATTGATTAAGGGTTTTTTCGGATCGGCAAGCAAGTTCGCATATTCGGCTCGCCCTTCTTTGCTGGCCAGCCTCTGCGAAAAGAGATTCGGATCGAAGGTTGGATATGAGGCGAGCGCGAACACTTCGCCGTTGTTAGGATCCATGGCAATGATGACGCCGCGGCCTTGCGGTGATTTGCGCAATTGATCCTCGGCGGCCTCCTGCAGGTCCACATCGATCGTAGTAACCAGATCCTGACCCGGCTGTGGTTCAACCCGTTCGACTTCCCGCTGAATGTGACCACCACTATCCACGATCACTCGACGATAGCCATCCTTGCCGCGGAGGTAATCGTCGTAGGTCTTCTCCAGGCCGTCCTGACCGATCACATCACCCGGTTTCAAGCCTTTGCTTTTATATTGCGGCTGCTCCAACTGATCGGGGCTGATTTCGCCGACGTATCCGAGGGCGTGCGCCAGGAAACCGTTTTCCGGATACCGTCGCTGTGGCAATTGTTCAATGCGCAACTCGGGATACTCGAGTTGGTGTGCGTCCACCCAGGCGATGTCGTCGAGGGTCGCACCTTCCTTGATTGTGATCGATTCGAACGCCGGTTGAGACTTAATCTGATCGAACCGTTCCTTCAAAATGTCGCTGTCAATAACCAAACCCTGCGATAAAGGTTTGATCAACTGGCTGAGGTTTTTGTTCTTTGTATCTTCACGCGACAGGATGACGCTGTAGATCGGCCGGGAATCAACGAGCTGGCGGCCATTGCGATCAAAAATCGCACCGCGCGGCGCCGGAATCGGCAGCAGGCGCACCCGCTGATTCTCGGCAATTTCCGCGTAGTGATGCCCGTTGATCACCTGCAGGACGTAAAGCCTGACCCCCAGGATTGCCAGCAGCAACAGCACGAGCGCCTGAATCATCCTCAGCCGCATGCCTACGTTTTGTGATTGATCGGCAAATTTCATAAGCGCCGTCAGCCTTCAGTTGAGTGGTTAGTTGCTAACTTCTGGTTATTGGTTTGATCGGGACTCAAGTCGCAAAATCTGATGCGGTCGCGGTTCTATCTTCGCTTCAGGAAACTCGGACCCCGCCGGGCGACGCGGCGTCTGCCCGCAAACTGCCGGCGCTGGCGGGCGCGTTCACTGAAGAAGATTTCGAATACGTAAAGCACGAGCGTACCGACGATCGTCGTGGCTACTAGTTTATATAACAGGCCTTGCACAAAAGGCAGCGCCAGCGATTGACCCAGCATCCGGTGCATGCCGACATAGATCGACTCATTAAACAGGATAGCAGCGGCCAATACCGGGATGCGCAAGAGCGTAGTGTCGAGCATGACCCTGGCGGCGGCGATGTAAATCAAATACGCGGTCAGCGTCTTCGAAAAACCGCCGGCACCCAGTAATCCTCCGCCCAGGGCGTCGGTTGCGAATCCGGTGGCGGCGGCCACGATCAATGCCTGCAGCACATCCCGCTGCAAAGCGAAATAAACTACAACGATCAGCGGCAAGTCGATATAGGCGAGTGGCGGCCAACGGGCAAACACTGACTGCAAAGCAATGGCAAGGGCCAGCACCCCCACTATTTTCAGTTGACGCATTTCGAAGGATGGCGAGCCGAAAGTTTTGCGCGGAACGCACCAACAGGAAAGTTCAGCAAAAACTGTCTCCGGCAGACGCGGCTAGTCATTGAACTATTGCTGGCCGCCCGGTTTCTTTTCCGCATTTGGTAAAGACTGATCGGATGCACTTCGTTCCGGGGGGTGATACTGAAGCACTAAAACATCTTTGAGCAGGTCCATGCGGGCGCTGGCTCGCAAGTGAATCACGTGGGCCTGCGTCGCTGATCCCGATTTCACTTCGACAACGTCACCAATCTTGTAGCCGGCCGGGAAAACTCCATCCTGTCCTGTCGTCACGACGTAATCACCGGGCGCGACCTTCTCAAGACCTGAGACGTAACGCATCTCGAGCAGGCCTTTCTCACCTAGACCTCTGATTGATCCGAGCGCGCTGGATTGTCCCAGTTGGCCCACGACCGCGCCGGCGCCGGACTTCTCGTTAGTGATCAGCATCACCTGTGCGCTCCAGAGACTGGTCGAGATAACGCGCCCGACGATGCCATCTGCATTGACTACCGGCATATTGTTTTCGACGCCGGCCGATCGTCCGCGATCGATGGTGACGGTATCGAACCAGAGCGAAGGGTCGCGCGCAATCACACTGGCGCCTAATGTCTTGTAGTTGCTTTTTTCTCTCAGGCTCAACAGGCTGCGGAGTTGTTCATTTTCAGCCGCGTTCGTGCGCGCGTCCCGGGCTTCCGTCTCCATCTGGGCCAGTCGAACCTTTAGTTGCTCGTTTTCAGAGGCCGCGCCGCGCAGGTTTCCCAGCCGTTGAAAGAACCCCAGACCAGCGCCGCCGGCCCCGGATGTCACACGCTGCACCGGATAGGCCAGAGTTTGCGCCCATACGCGAATCATCCGTTGTTTTGTGGAGTTTTCCCGGGCGTCATAAGACATCAGGGCGAAATTGGCAAACAAAAGGCCAGCCAGCCACCAGGGGGCTCGCTGGCGAATCTCTTTCTGAGATCGAATCGTTGCCATCTTTGTAAGCCGTGAACAGTGAACCGTCCGAAGCCATGCACCGTTTACGGTTCACGGTTAACGGTTCACGAATCCTACGTTCCGCTGGTAAGGCTGTTGTCCCACTTGACCCGTTTCAGAAGATTGAAGTCGGAAAGCATCTTGCCGGTCCCCAGCACGACCGATGCCAGAGGATCGTCGGCGAGGGACACTGGCAGTCCGGTTTCGATCGAGAGACGCCGATCCAGGTTCTTCAGCAGCGCGCCTCCGCCAGTTAGGACAATGCCGCGTTCGACGATGTCTGCAGAGAGTTCCGGCGGTGTACGTTCCAACGCGATCCGGACGGCGTTGATAATTGTCGACACGGAATCGGCCAATGCTTCACGCACCTCCTCGTCGCTCATCGTAATTGTCTTGGGGATGCCTTCGATTAAGTTTCGGCCGCGGACTTCAAACGAAAGCGGCTCGTCCAGCGGAAACGCTGATCCCAATTCAATCTTGATCGCTTCAGCGGTGCGTTCACCAATCAGGAGATTGTATTTGCGTTTGATGTATTGCGTGATTGCTTCGTCCATCTCGTTGCCGGCCACGCGCACGGATCTGGAGTAGACAATGCCGCTCAAACTGATGACGGCGATGTCGGTTGTGCCGCCGCCAATGTCGACGACCATGTTGCCGTGTGGTTCAGTGATTGGCAGGCCGGCGCCGATGGCTGCGGCCATAGCTTCTTCAACCAGGTAAACCTCTGATGCCTTGGCGCGATACGCTGAATCTTCGACCGCGCGGCGCTCGACCTGAGTAATCTCCGAAGGGATCCCGATGACTACTCGCGGACTGACCCAGGTTTTACCGTTGTGGGCTTTGCGAATGAAGTGCTGGAGCATTTTTTCCGTCACTTCAAAATTCGCGATCACGCCGTCTTTCATGGGACGAATGGCGACGATGTTGCCGGGCGTTCGACCCAGCATTTCCTTGGCATCGCGGCCTACGGCCTCAACGGCGTTGGTGACTTTGTTGATTGCGACAATTGATGGTTCGGAAACGACGATACCCCGCCCCTTGGCGTAAACCAGCGTATTGGCAGTACCGAGATCAATTGCGAGGTCGCTTGAGAACAAACTGAAAATGGATTTGAAGGCCATTAGGATTCTTTCCGCACTATGTAGAATGATTGAACCTGGGAGAGCTGAGCGGCAACTGCAGGCCACGCGACCGGGGGGTCTGAGACGATCTTTGCAGCGAAGCACGCCAGCGGGGCCGCCGCCGACAGTGCAGACAACTCACCAAACAGGACCAACAACACAAGATACACTTATTGTTTCTGGTGCGCTATCAGGAAATCGACTTTTTGTCTTCGACACGAAGAAAATGTGGGGGGATGTCGGGTTCGTCTTTGCGCGCGGCGCGCGGCGCGTCATTGCTGAAGCGGACGCAGTTCTTGCTGGCTGCTTTGGCTTCATACATTGCCGAGTCTGCACAGGCGATCAGTTGCTGGGGCGAAGACGCGTGCTGCGGAAAGACTGCCACGCCAAAACTGGCGGTAAGCATCAGTCGCAAACGTCTGCCGCCGGTGAACGGATGCCGTTCAATGGTGGCGCGAATCCTTTCGGCCACGAGGGCCGCGGGCTGAAGGCCGGTCTCGGGAAGAATGACTACGAACTCATCACCGCCATAGCGCGCGACCGAATCGGTGTCGCGCACTGAGGAGAGAATTACGGCAGCCATCTCCATCAGCACGTGTGATCCCACCAGATGTCCATGCGCGTCGTTCACGCGTTTGAAGTCATCGAGATCAAAAAACAGTGCCGAAACACTCGATCCGTAGCGCCGCGCGCGCCGAATCTCATTTGAAAGGTACTGGCGCAGGTAGCGCGCATTATGCAGCTTTGTAAGATCATCGGTCTGTGACAAACGCTCGGCGTCGGCGATACGCGCAGCATTTGCGAGCGCCGATCCGATGGGTGCAGCCAGCGCTTCCAACAATGCGGCTTCCGACTTTCGGAACGAACGAGTCCCTTGTGATCGGCGAGCTGCCTCCAGCACACCGAGAACTCGCTCGCCACTAATCAACGGAAGCGCAATTATGCGACGACCATTTTCAATCCGGCGGACGGTGATCAATTGCGTAACCGCCTCTCTGGCCGCTTTCGATTCCGAACCCGGGGGCAGGACGGAATCGTCCAGCAACGTACGGCGCCAATCGTCCTCGGCAAGCGTGGGTTGACTGCGATCGAGATCGCAAATGACGAGTGGTTCCAAACCGACGCCGATCGTCGATCCCGACTCGGCGATCAAATGGATGGCCCAACGATCGGCTTGCACCAGGGAGGACAATCCGGAGATGACAGCGTGGCCCGCGGAGCGTTGGTCCGTCGCGAAATGCAACTGCGAGATCAACTCAAACGCAGCACGCAGTTCCGACGATCGCAACGATTTTGGGAGAACCAGAGATGTGGGTTCGGGAACATCGCGGACAGACTCTGGCAGGCGCAACTCACCGGTCGTACCGCGCTCTTCGATTTGTCGCAACAAGGCGGGCAACTGCGCCGCTTTGTCGGCAATGGCGTGGAAGCCAATCCGTTTCAGGGTCGCGCCGTCAAAGACCCGCAGGTTCAAGCCCGCCGCCCCACGGATATGATGACGACAGGCCACCGTGGGTACTTCGGGCCACATACTTGCTGCGTGTTCAATGGCCACATGCAGGTCGGTAACGTCGGCGCCGGGAAAGACCTCGTAGAGCACGGCCAGCGGTCTTGGGTTTTCCGCTGCGTCATCGGCGCCCGGCTGATGCTCCCGGGTCATGCTGGCTTCCAGTTCAGCTTCGCGCAGACCTTCAACCCACACTGAAACTCCAGCGTCGCGCAGGATCTCGATAAGTTCGAGCGCGGGCGCTTCGTGCGCGTCAGTCAACAGAATTACATGTCCGTCCATTACAGCAATCGTCCTATTTCCTTGAGCGGCCGGACCCAATTGGAACCCGATACTGGCTGCTGTTTCCCTGTGAATCCTGGGCTTCCAGCGTAACGCTGCGCGTGCCGGGTCCGGCTGTTATCTGGATTTGGAAAGACCCGTCGCCGGTGGCAGTCGTTTCGCGTCCTGCAACTCGGAGCGTGGTGCCCGGCTGGGCGGAGCCGCGGACGAGATAAATTTCGCCACCAACATAATCGGAAGACAGGTTGGTGACGGAAACTGGTGACCCGACACCACGCGGCGCGACTATGAACTTTCGTGGTTCACTCCAGTCACTGGTCTGGCCGGACACGGCCCTCGCGCGAACGCGCCAGAAATAAACACCGGAACGTAAGTCGCTGGCATTGAACTCGGTGGCCACGAGTTGGTCGCGCTCAATAACGCGACCTTCGGGAACGAAGAAAGGCGATGTAGCAACCTCAACGCGATAGTAAGCCGCAGTTCCGGATTGCGGCCTTTGCCAGCGCAGTGCGAGCGTCGCCGCGCCACTCGCTGAGGCGATTACTTTTTCCAGATCGCGCGGCTCGGTCGGCGTGGGAACGTCCAGCAAGCGCTGTGGAGTGGAAAGCGTGCCGGCCGAATTTACCTGAACATACTCGCCGGCTTTTACATCTATACGTTCGCCGCTATCGTTTGTACTTTGCACCGCTCCTGCGTTCACGCGGATTTCTTCGGTGCCGTCGGCGTTCACACCAAAACTCGCACCTGCTTCCTGGCCGATCTTATTCATCGTCTTGGGAGTTTCGACGACGTTGTTGCCTTGGGATTGCTGTTCGGTGCGAACATACATTTGGCCGCTGTCGACAACGACGTGGACGTTGGTCCGTTTGCCATCATCGCCGCTGGCATTGTCGCGCACGATGATGGTGCTGTTAGGTCGCACCACGACAGTTGAACCATCGGCCATACCGATGCGCGCGCGGCCATCCGCTTGCGTCTGTACCGTGTCGCCCGGAAAGAGTTGGGTATTGCTGTTGGCGAAAACTACTTCGCGCGTCGTTGCGCGAAGCACGCGCACGTCACCTTCGAAAGAGATAAAGCGGGCCCCGGTCAGGTTCGTGACAGCGCCTACATTGCGCAGCGGATTGCCATACTTCCAGACATAAAGCGCCGCACCTGCGGCCATCACACCCAGCGTGAGCACGAGGATTACGACATAAATGAGGCGCTTCTGTACCGCCCACCAATCGAGGGCGAAGCGACTTGTTCTGGTAGACATGGGAAACCGGTCCGAGAACGAACTGGGCTAAGGGACTTCCGGGAGCTTCAAAAAGGTGAGTGCCTCTGGCAAGGGCGACGAATGCCAGTAAGGAATCTAACACACGAGAGAACGTCGATTCAAGATTAAGAGTTTGGAAGCGGCGGGTCCGAATCAATCCACTCCTTATTAATATTGAATAGAACTGCGGCGGCTGTCGCGCGTGTAAGGCCATTGCTAGCAGCACGAACGGATGAACGGGAGAGCCGCATGGTATACTCGGGGTTCTGTTTTCGCTGCTGTTTCATTGGCTAATACGCATCAGGGACTGGGGTTTAGGCCCAATTAGATTGCGCGGTGATTGATGGCTGAGTTTATTTGTCGTTTGGGAACGCCGGCTGGCGAAGTCATAACACGCACGGTGGAAGCCGAGGGCGTTAACGAGGCGCGCGGCCGGCTCGAGCGTGAAGGCTTTAAGGTCTTTAACGTTACCCCTCCCAAAGCCACCGGTGTCGCTGCCCTCACGAAGATGGGGCGGCCGGGCGGCCAGGCCAAAGTCAAAGCTAATGACTTCCTGCTATTCAATCAACAACTCGCGGCATTGATCCGCGCCGGTATTCCCATCCTTCAGGCGATCTCGATGCTCGGTAAGCGCGCGACCTCCGGGCGCGTGCGTGCGGTGTTGGGGGATGTCGAAGAAGCGATTCGCGGAGGCTCGGCGCTGTCGGCGGCATTCGCCGCGCAGGGCTCAATCTTTCCCCGAATCTATACGGCATCCATTCTGGCGGGCGAGCGCTCCGGAGCACTTGATGAAGTGCTGACGCGTTACGTGACCTACATGCGGCGCAGTGTGGGATTGCGGCGGCGAATTCGCGGAGCTCTCGCGTATCCCATCTTTCTTCTGCTAGCGTCGGCGGGCATGGTTACGTTCCTGACAGTTTACGTGGTTCCGCGCATGAAGGATTTGTTTTCCGGCTTTGGCAATGAACTGCCGACGGTGACAAAGATCGTAGTCGGACTCTCAGCATGGCTCTCGGCCAACGTAATCTGGTTTGGTCCGTTGGTGATCGTGTCGTCAGTGGTGGGATTTCTTTGGTCACGAACCCCGGCCGGCCGGCTGGCAGTGGATCGCACCATGCTAAAAGTGCCGCTTGCCGGAAAGTTGCTGGTCCAATTGTCTGTGGCCCAGGCCACGCGTTCGTTGGCTACGTTGTTGGCCGGTGGCATCACTCTCGTGGAATCGTGGGAAATCGCGGCGGAGTCGATAACCAATCTGGAGTTGCGACGCCGCAGCTCCGCAATCCTGCCGATGATTCGCGAGGGCCAGTCATTTACTGAAAGCTTGGAATCCGCCGGATGGCTCCCGGCTTTGGCGTCAGATATGATCGGAATTGGCGAACGTTCAGGCAGCTTAAGGGAGATGCTCGACGAGGTGGCAATCTTCTACGATGCTGAGGCAGAGGTGAAGCTGGAGCAGTTGACGACCACGCTTGAGCCTGCGATCCTAGTCGTCATGGGCGGGGTCGTAATTATCGTGTTACTAGCGATTTACCTGCCTATCATTCAATCGATTTCGGGCGGACCGGCTATGGGTCGTTAACCGTTTGTCTACGAATTTGGTTTTCCGTGATGACGATCTTTTCACTCGCTGCATCTCAACAAACCCGATGGTGCATTTGAACGAGACCGTTTCAGTTATCTGATGAAGCAAATGACGGAAGAAGAAGTTATCTCCGCCTCCACCGGCGGGTCGTCTCTAGCGGCCGAAAGTGATTTCTCGTTGCCGGAGAACCAGGAGCCGCCGGAGGTCTCAGCGGCGCGTGATTTGGCCCGGCGTTATCGCCTTCCTTACGTCGATCTCCTGCCACACAACGGCGATTCGCCAATCGATTACACGCTACTGAGCGAGCTGCCGGTCGACCTGATGCTGCGCCATCAGTTCGTCCCACTGCGGCGTGAAGGCAAGCGGTTACATATCGCGATGGCCGATCCCACCGACCTGGAGCGGTTGGACGAACTGGCCCACGCACTTCACGCGCGACTCGTTCCGCATATTGCCACCGCAGGTGCGATCGACGTGGTGCTGCACAAGGGTGACGCGACCCAGCGAGTGTTACAGGAAGCGACTTCGGGTTTTCGTATTTCGCTGGTGCGCGAAACAGAGCAAGGTGAGGAAGTGCTCGACCTCGATCGGCTGGCGGCCGCGGATTCCGAGATGTCGCCGATCATCAAACTCGTCGACACGATCATTTTCAACGCGATGGAGTCGCGGGCTTCCGATATTCACATCGAGACGAGGGACACCGAAGTCCAGGTCAAATTCCGCATCGACGGCGCGCTTTACGCGAAGGTCGATCCGATTGACCTTGCGTATCACCAGCGACTTATTTCTCGTATCAAGGTCATGTCGGAACTGGACATTGCCGAACGCCGCGTTCCGCAGGACGGCCGGTTCCGCGTTCGTTATAAAGGACGCAATGTGGACTTTCGCGTGTCCATCATGCCGACTGTGCACGGCGAGGATGCGGTCATTCGTATCCTTGATAAGGAACAGATCAATGACGCGTTCAAAGAACTGCGCTTGGACGTGGTGGGCTTTAACGACGACGACTTGCGCAAGTTTCGCCGTTACATCGCAGAGCCTTACGGCATGGTCCTGGTGACCGGACCAACCGGCTCCGGCAAGACGACAACCTTGTATGCGGCCCTGAACGAGATTCGCAACGAGGAAGATAAGATTCTGACAATTGAGGACCCGGTTGAATACCAGTTACACGGTATCACCCAGATTCCGGTCAACGAGAAGAAGGGACTTACCTTCGCGCGCGGTCTGCGTTCGATCCTGCGGCACGATCCGGACAAGATCATGGTCGGTGAAATTCGCGACACTGAGACGGCGCAAATCGCCATTCAATCGGCGCTCACCGGCCATCTGGTTTTCACCACCGTCCACGCCAACAACGTCATTGACGTAATCGGGCGTTTCCTGAACATGGGCGTGGAGCCTTACAACTTCGTTTCCAGTTTGAATTGCGTCCTGGCGCAGCGCTTGATTCGCATGTTGTGTCCTATCTGTAAGCGCGGCTACCGGCCGACGGATGTCGAGTTAGCTGAGTCCGGCCTGCGCCCGGAAGAGCAGAAGGGCCGCATCTTTTTTAACAACGTCGGTTGCGACACCTGCAATCACACCGGCTATCGCGGGCGCACCGCGATTCATGAGTTGCTGGATTTAAGCGACAACATACGCGAGATGATTGTGGAACGCCGGCCCGGCTCTGAAGTGCGACGGGCCGCCGCGGCTGAAGGTCTAACCAGCCTGCGCGAGTCAGCACTGCAAAAAGTTTTCGCCGGTATTTCCACGCTTCACGAAATTAATCGGGTGACGTTTGTTGAAGAGGTCAGTCTGACGGCTTAATTGCCCGCGGCGTTCCTGCTCCCGAAACTGTTAGCACGAACTGCTGGTTTGCGATGAAGACACCGGGGTCGCGAACTAACGGTTGCGTTACTGAAACAAAATAGGGTGCTGCGCGATTTGCCTCGTTTGGCTTTGCCGGAACCGTTCCGATAGAATTGCGTGTAAGCAGACAGTTCGACCGCATCGGTCCGCATGGATCGCACGTTAGTTATCCTAGGGAGTTTGATATGAGATCACGACTTAATCTTCGCGCGTTCCTTTCTTTGTTGATGGTGGTTTGCCTCTTATCAATGCCGGCAGTGGCGTTGGGCAAGAAAGGCGACGACCATTTCAAAAAGGGTCTGGAATTCGAAAAGGCGCAACAATGGGAGCAGGCAGCACAGGAGTTCACCCTCGCCGTGGCGGCCAATCCTTCAAACGTCGAATATCAACTCCATTACCGGCGGGCCATGTTCAATGCGTCGCAGAGCTTTATGACCCAGGGCCGCGCGCTCGCCGAAAGACAGGACTATCTCGGAGGCTACAACGCATTTCGCCAGGCGTTTGCCTATGATCCGGTGAATCAGCTGGCTGTTTCAGAGATGGAACGCATGCTGCGTTTGCAGAGCATTAAAGATGGCGGACCTGCGACACCGGCGATGGCCGATGAGGCGGGCGGCACTCCGTCTTCGGGATCCACGGCCACGACCGCCGGCCAGGAACCAATCCCGCCGTCAACCCGAACGGAAGTACTCCGCTCGGTAATTTACAGCGGCGATCTTAAGGCCTTCATTCGCACGATGGCCGAGCAGTTGAATCTGAACGTTATTTTTGATCGACAATCCTTCGCGCAGTCGCGCACGATCGATATCACGTTGCGCGATGTCACTACGGCCCAGGCCCTTGACTACGTTTTTCTGCAGGAGGGATTGTTCTTTCAGAAACTCAGCCGGCGCACCGTGCTGGTAGCAGAGCAGACACGCCGGGCTCAATACCAGCAATTGGTTCTGCGCACTTTCTATTTGGCCAACATGAAGCCGACGGATGCGCAGCGCATTTTGACGGCCGCTATCCCCGCATCAGTTGGTCGGCCACAAACGATCGTGGTGCCGGACGAGGCGACGAACAGTTTGACGGTGCGCGACACGGCAGAGAACGTCAGGCTGATCGGCGAACTGCTGACCAGCATTGATAAAGACCGCGCGGAAGTCGTGATGGATGTGAACATCTACGAAGTTTCCAGTAGTGACTTCCTGCAGTTTGGGAACCAGCTCGGGGACGAAACGAGCTTGGTCACTTTGGGTGGGGTGCGATCACAGGCGACGACGCTGGGTACGCGTTTGGAGCATGTCATTCTTGGTACGGGCGCGAGTTCCGTGTTCGTGCCCGCTTCATTGGGCGCAGCGTTGATTCTGCCGGCTTCCAGCCTGCAAGCATTGCAGACCAAGAACAACACCAGGCTGATCGCTTCAACTCAGGTACATGCGTTCACGGGCGAGGAATCCACCGCTCGCATCGGACAGCGCGTGCCGGTGCAAACCGCACAGGCTTATCCTTTTGGCGTACAAACAGGAACTCCGCAGACTACCGGCGGCTTTCCTTCCGGCGGCTTCCCGGTAATTAACTACGAACCTACTGGCCTGACCCTGAGTTTCACGCCGCAGGTATTTCCTAACCTCGACGTCCAGGTCAAGATGAAGATCGAGTCCAAGGACGTGCTGGGCGCGAGCACACTAACCCCGACATTCACGGAGCGCACGATCACCGGCACCGCACGGGTGCAGAACAATCGCACGATGCTCTTGGCCAGCGTGTCCCAGGATGTTCAGGCAAACGGCCGCAAGGGCTTTCCGTTGCTCGGTCTGATTCCAGTGCTGGGCCGGTTGTTCACGGCCCCGACTAAGGACAATCGCCGCGTGGATATCGTAATTGCAGTCACGCCGCGCGTGCTGCGCGCACCCGCGGTCACACCGCGCGATGAACAAATGAGACCGAGTGGAACTCTGCAATCGCCGACGACCGGATCATTGGAAGCGATGCTGCGCGAGACGGAGACTGAGGACCGCTTAGCGGAAATCGCCGCCGCCCGCGTCGAAGCGCGAAAGATTCCTACCAATGCGGTGGTCCAATTACCTGATGTCGAACCGCCGCCGGCGTATATCGCGGCGCCGAAAGCGCTGGCACCGAATACTACTGTGGCGGCCAACAATACTCCGGCGACTGTCACGCAGAACGGCGCAACTAAGACTGCCACCGTTCCCGCAGTCGTGCCCGCAGAGAAGAAAGACATCGCGGCCAACGCGCCGTCGCCGATCGATACCAGTGCGACACCAGCGTACGTTCAGCGCCCGACCGATCTTCCGTCTGCGATCAAGAACCTCAGCGGTGGGAATGGAAGTGTCTCGCCAACCACGAGCGCCGCAACGAATGCAGCGCTGGTTCCGGTGGCCGAGAACCTCGCCCCGAACGCCGGGACAAACACTAAACCCAGCCCTGACAATGAAGCCGCGAAGCGCATTGTGGAACTGACAGTCACGCCGCAAGTTCAGGAACTGCGGCTCGGAGAGAAGTCGAGTACCTCCATTGGAATGGTCTCCGATGCGCCGCTCGGCCTGGCCGTTATTGCGCTGAGATTTGACCCGCGGGTGCTTAAGATTACGAACATCTCGCCCGGCGCTTTGTTTGCGGGAGCGACGACGTTGCCAACCATCACAAAGTCGATTGATGAAAAAGGCATGCTGGTAGTTTCAATAACAGCGGGACCGGGTTCCGGCTCGATGATCGGACAGGGGCCTCTTCTGAAAATCGACTTTGAAGCGGTGGGTGCCGGCGACGGCGCCGTAAGCTTCGATACCGGCAACGTGCATCTGATTGCCGCGGACGGCCGCAGCCTGGTGTTGCAGTTAGGACAGAGTGTTCTGACAGTGAAGCAGTAATTAGATGATTGATTTGCGAAGCACATCGCCGGCACATGCGGAAAAGATTCGATCGTTGTCGCCATCGAAGTTCGAGCGCGTAGCCGTTAATGGTTTTACGTTACTCGAGCTCGTGATCACCATAACGGTTCTGACCATCCTGACGCTCGGGGCGGTGCCATTGGCCAGAACCGGAGTCCAGCGGCAGAAAGAACAACAACTGCGCGAGACGCTGCGCGAAATGCGCATCGCCATCGATCAATTTCATCGGGAGGCGATCGCTGCGCCGTTGACTCCCCCGACGACTAACGGTCAGCAACAACAACAGCAAACCGGGCCACCCAATCCTCTGCAAAATCCTCTAGCGCTGGATCCGCGCGTACGGGTCTATGTGAGTGACCAGACAATATTCACGGTGGACAATAGCGATCGCTACCCACCTACCCTTGAATTGCTGAGCGAGGGAGTTGACGTTTTGCCGTTTGCCACACCGCAGCAGCTGCTGGGCGGCCAGGGTTTGGGTGGGTCCAAGCCTTTATCTGAACAGCAGGCGCCGGTGGCGAAGAAAAAATTCTATCTGCGGGCGATACCAATCGATCCGATAACCGGTGAGGCAGCCTGGGAAATCCGTTCCTGTTACCAGTCGCCAGATGACACTTCGTGGGATGGGATCAATGTTTTTGACGTGCATTCCAAGTCCAAAGGCACGGCATTAAACGGGGAGAAATATAGTGACTGGTGACGCGATTGCAGATTTCGGATTGCAGAATGCGGATTTGAAGAAGGTCGCAGTGCCGTCGCGTCTTGGTCGCAATCTGCAATCCGCAATCCGCAATCCGCAGCCGAACGGTTTTACCCTGCTGGAGTTGATGATCGTCATCACGATCATAATCATTCTGGCGGCGGTGGCCTTGCCGCAGTATCAGAGAGTGATGCTGCATGCGCGGGAAACAGTTTTGCGCGACGATCTTTTTCAAATGCGAAAAATGATCGACCAGTACGCGGCAGACAAAGGGAAGCTGCCGCAATCGCTCGACGAACTGGTCTCCGGTCATTACCTGCGCGAGATTCCTGAGGACCCGATCACTCATGAGAAAGAGTGGGATGTGGTGTCGGGCGAAGATCCCTATTCAAGTGACGGCGGCAGCGGGATCACCGACGTACATAGCAAAGCGCCGGACACTGGCACGGACGGAAGACCCTACAGCGAATGGTAGAAGTTTGAACCTGCCGATCGTCCTGCATCAACACCGCATTGTTCGGCTGGCGCAACGCAGACTTAAGGGATCTCAAAAACAGCCTGACTCAGCTCGATTCCGATGCCATCATCAATCAGCAAACTACTGACGCCGAGATTTCCCGTGGTGGCGCTGGGGCTCGAAAGCAGTTCAGCTTCGGTGGTCCAGCTCGAACGCGGCCGCGACGGTTTCGCGTTGCGCCGGGCGGCGACGATGACGCTGCCGCCTGATCTGATCATTCCCAGTTTCGACGAATCGAATATCACTGATCCGGCGGCGTTGGTTGAGGCTTTATCGGATCTGGTTACCAACGCCGGGCTGTTGCGACAGCGCCGCTGGTCGGTCGCGCTGCCAGAGTCTGCCGCACGCACCGTCATTATAAGTTTAGAGAGCGCCGTCGGCTCGCGGCGTGAGTTGGAAGAAGTTCTGGAGTGGAAAGTTGAACGCGGCTTCGGCGTGCCTGCCGGCGAACTGCGCGTGGCGCGCAGACCACTGACGCCGGATGCGAATGGCCGGGCGCGCTATGTGGCGACCGGAGTACGCTTGTCGGTGTTGCATGAATACGAGGCCGTCTTCAATGCGCTTGGCTGGAGTGCCGGTCTGGTCCTTCCGCGGCACGTCGGCGAAGAGCGCTGGCTGATTCGAAACGGGCATCAGGGCGATTCGCTGCTGTTAACTTCCCACGATCAGGGATTCACCAGCGTGTTGTTGCGGGACAATCAACCGCTGCTCCTGCGATCAGTTTTATGCGAACCGGAAGATTGCGACGACGAACTTTATCGCGTGCTGCTTTTCTATCGCGACCGCGGCGCCGGTGCGGGTGAGGACGCCGCCGCGATTAATCGGCTGCTGGTGGTGGGTGAGAGTCTGAGTAAGACCCGCGTCGCCGATATTGTTAACGAAACCCTGGGTACGAACATTCGGCCCCTGAATCCCGCTGACCTGGGATTGACGTTGCCCGAGGGCGAACTCAGTTTCGACCGGATTGCGGCGCCCGCTGGCCTCGCCACGCTTGCGTGGGCTTAGTAGGACAGGCATTCCTGCCTGTCCCCGCGGATTGAACGGTCAAACTGAAAATGGACAGGCAGGAATGCCTGTCCCACACTGAAACTTTTGCTAAACCGGTGGCGTACCACCACAGCATGATGGAAATGATTGCACCCCCAATTTCATTGAAGAATTTCAGTGCGGTGGCCGACAGCGAACTGGTCACCAGCGCTATCGCTGGACGCGAGGACGGTTTTGAAGAATTGGTGCGCCGCTACCAACGGCCGATTAGCGCCTATGTCTATCGCATGGTCGGCAACTATGAAGTTGCGCTGGACCTGACTCAGGAAGTTTTTATTAAAGTCTACCGATCGCTGGCCCGCTACCGTCCGGAGTTCAAGTTTTCCACCTGGATTTACAAAATCGCACATAACGCGGCGGTGGACCATCTGCGCCGGCACGCCGTGCGCGAACAGGCGCTGGTCAGTGGTGATTCGGACCAGCGCGAGATCCCCATCGATAGCGGCCGCCTGACGCCGGAGCAGGAAAGCGAAAAGAAAGAGCGCCGTACCGAGATCGAAGCGGTTGTGCAAAAGCTGCCCACTCCCTATCGCGAACTGATTCTGCTGCGACATTCTCACGATCTGAGTTACGACGAAATAGTTGAAGTGACCGGGTTGCCATTGGGAACTGTAAAGAACCGTCTCTTTCGCGCGCGCGAAGTCATGCGCCAGCAATTTCTGCAGCGCGGTATCACCGGGAACTGATCCTCGCGCCATCACTACATCATGACCCTTGCAAACCTAGAAACACAGCAGTGCCTGGCCGAGGATGTCGCCGCATATCTTGACGGTGAACTCGACGTTCAGGCGCGCGATTCGTTTGAGTTGCATGTTCCGCAGTGTGATTTCTGTGCGGCGGAATTGCTGCGACAGAAGCAATTGCTGTGTACGCTGGATGCTGCTTTCCTCGGGCAGGATCTGCACTTGCCGCAAAACTTCGCCCGCGTCGTAGCAGCCCACGCCGAAACTGACATGCGCGGCATGCGTGATGGTTTCGAAAGGCGTCAGGCCTTGCGCGTCGTTCTTATCCTGGCGGTGGCCGCCTTCGCTTTACTCGGCAGCGCGTCCGGCGAGGCGATTTCGGGTCCGGCCCGGACCCTGGGACATCTGTTCCGCGGCTTCGCTGGTTTTTTGTGGGACGCTATCTATCAGGCCGCCGCAGGATTGGCGATTATCCTGCGAATAGTAACGCGCGGCTTCGTTTTTGAATCACGTCTGCTGGGTTTTCTGATCCTCCTGCTTATGGGAGCCGCCCTCGCTGTCCTTCAGCGTCTTATTGCCCGATACCATCGCGCTGAAATCGCTGAATAGAGGTCACGCGTCATCCGCTTGCTGCCGTCAACGATCGTGGGTGAAGCTTCTGCTGAAGCATCCTTCAAGTCACGCCCCAATCTCTTTTCCCCTCAGTCGTGGGACGGGCATTCCTGCCTGTCCAGTCGATCACTGCCAGGATCTGGACAGACAAGAATGTCTGTCCTACCAGCTGAGTTCTTCCTGAAATTAGTCGCTGCAATTCTTTTGTCGCTGCTGACGATGGCTACGATCCACGCGCAGGACAACATGAAGGAGCACCCCGACGATCCCTCGGCACTGGTGATTGCCGATAACACTGACACCACGGTGTTCGGCATGGGGCGATCGCTAAAGATTACGGGCACGGTCCACGGCGCGATTGCATTCGGCGGCGACGTGTTCGTCGAAGGAGTAATCGCCGGTGATGTGGCCGCGGTCGGCGGCTCAGTGGTGCAGCGTGAAGGTTCGCGAATCGATGGCGATGTGATCGTTATCGGCGGCACTTACCATCACGGCAAGACGCCGCCAGGACGCGATCCGCAGAAGGCGACGATCATGTACGCGGGCTATGAAGAGCAACTCCGCCAAATGATGCGCCAGCCAACGTCACTTTTGACGCCTAAACTCTCGGCTAGCTTTCTCGGCTGGCGCCTGTTGGTAATTCTTTTCTGGTTTGTAGTTTCCCTGGCCGTTACGGCCACGATGCCCAGCACGATCAGCCGCGCCATGGCGCGCTTGCAACTGACGAGTTTGCGAGTGGCGTTTATTGGACTGCTGGGGGCTGTAATCATCGTGCCGGGATGCCTGCTCTGCCTCTGGTTATTGCCCACGCCGGTTAGCGTTCTGGTGGGATTACTGGCGCTGCTTCTATTGATCGTGGCCACGCTCTTTGGCCGGGTCGTTGTCTTTGCTGCCACGGGTCGCTGGCTGCAGCGGCGGTTTTTTGCTAACCGCGCCCAATCGGAATCGATCGCGCTCCTGCTGGGCGTCAGCTTCTGGATCGTACTTTCCTCTTTGCCTTACGTTTGGCCTTTCGTTTTTGGCGGCCTGTTAATTGTAAGCCTGGGATTAGCGCTAACGGCGCGTTACCGCATCGTTTGGCAGCGCCAGGAAACCCAATAATCCGGCGATTCAGCAACCTCCGCAAAAACTTGTAACGAAACCCGCCTGCCGTACGTCTAATCAGGTTAGGACGTTTTCGGTCAGCGAATCCGGCGTGCTAAGAAAATTGCCAGCAGCTTGGGGAACTTTTTCCGCTAACCAGCGTGAAAACAACGCCCTCGCTGCCTTTTTTCTGAGATAACGTCCGGGAGTGCATCGGTCCTTGCAACCACGCGGCCGGATTTTGAATCTATCTTAGCCTGCGCGGTGAAGCCGCTGGATTTATTGAGTTTATTGAGAACATTCTGGGCGGCCCCTTCGTAACAATCAACGACCGTTCTGTTAGTTTTACTAAAACATAATCGCCCCTGAGCAACGCTCGGCTCCAACTCCGACGAACTAAAAGGGAACAGAGGACAAATGACCAGAGTAATTATTTCCGTGCTTGTTCTACTCGTTGCCGCGATCGCAGGAATCGCGCAAGCGGGCGCCACGGCCGATCCGGCCATCACCGCCACCAAAGTCTATGGCAAGGTCACTGAAATTAACGGGCCGAGCGCCATGATGATTGTCAAGACCGATGCCGGATCTCTGGTATTGGTGAAAGTAAGTGAGAAGACGACTTACGAGCGAATGCCGCCGGGCGAAACCGATACCACAAAAGCGGTCAAGATTACGCTCGCGGACATCACCGCCGGGGATGGCGTCTACGCGCGTGGTTACGTAGCGGAGGATCGCAAGTCCGTTCCCGCCCAGAAAATCGTGGTCGTCAGCCAGTCTGACATTGCAAAGAAGCAGGAGCGAGAGCGGCTGGAATGGCGGCAGCGTGGAATCCTTGGCGCCATCAGCGCTATCAACCCGACATCCAAAGAAATCACCATCAGCTTCCGTTCAATGATGGGCCCGCAGCCGGTAATCATACCGGTCGCTGATAAAACCAAAATGCTGCGTTACGCTCCCGACTCAATTCGGTTTAGCGATGCCAAGCCAAGCTCCTTGACTGAACTCAAGGTCGGTGACCAGCTGCGTGCGCTGGGTGATCGGAGCGCTGACGGAACGCACTTTACGGCTGAGAAAATTGTCACCGGATCGTTCCGCACCGTTGGCGGAGTTGTAACCGCAATCGATCCCGCTACGGGTGAGGTCAAAATCAATGACCTGCAAACCAAACAGCCTCTTACCGTCGTGATCAAGAACGACGCGGTGCTGCGTCGTTTCCCTGCCGATATCGGTGCCATGATGGCAATGGGTGGTCCGCGTCCGGGCGGAACCGGAGGAGCGCCGGGAGCTGGCGGTCCGCCGAGTGGCGGTCAAAGGCCGGGTGGTGCGCAGGGTCCGGGCGGCGGCGGAATGAATATTCAGGCGATGCTGGAACAGTTGCCCACCATCGCAATCGTTGATTTAAAGGTTGGCGACACAATCATTGTTTCCAGCACCACTGGTGCTGACCCGATGCGCCTGACCGCGATCACGCTGGTATCCGGCGCGGACACGCTGCTGAATCTGCTGGCGGCGCGGCAGCCACAGGGAGCCCAGCCAGGAGGTGGCGCGGGCGGCGGCGGCGGCGCCGGTGGCGGCGGCGGTATCGGATTCTTTGGCGGCATCGGGCCGTGATGAAATTATTGGTGGAAGGGTTGGGGCTGGTTAATCGTTAACTTCCAGGCGAATACTTTCAGTTTTTTTTTGGCCCCCTTTTGATTGCAGGTCAGGTTCAGGAATCATTATGAAACTAATTGCGAATTCTTTTTTCAGAAGTCTCTGCGTCGCGCTAGTGATCGCGTTCTGTGTGTCGGCCAGTTTTGGCCAGGGACGTGGCAACCTGCGCGGTCTGGTGGCCGATGAGTTTGGAGCGGCGATCGTTGGCGCTACGGTGACGTTGATGGATGCAGCTGGTACTGCCAAGACTGCGACCACGAACAATGAAGGTATCTATACGTTCGCCGGCCTGGCGCCGGGCAAATACACGATCATTGCGGTCGCCACCGGCTTCGCTCTTTCAGATGCCGCCGAAGTGGAGATTACCGCCGCTCCCCGCCAGACGTTGAATCTGTCGTTGAAGGTCACGATCGAGCAGCAGCAGGTAACCGTCGCCTCAGAGCAACCGGTCAGTACCGATCCGGCGAACAACGCAAATCAGCAAGTGCTTTCAGGCAAAGATCTCGACGCGCTCCCCGACGACCCGGATGAGTTGGCGGCGGCGCTCCAGGCTTTGGCCGGACCATCAATGGGTCCCAACGGCGGAACAATTACCATCGATGGCTTTGGTGGCGGACGCATGCCGCCGAAGGAATCCATTCGTGAAATCCGCATCAACCAGAATCCCTTCGCCGCGGAAAACGATCGACCTTCGGGCGGTATCAACATTCTGACGAAGCCGGGAACTGACAAGTTTCGCGGCAGCGGGTTCTTCAATTTTCAGGATGAGAGTCTGAATTCGCGCAACCCGTTTGCGACCAATTCACCGAAACGGTCTCCGTATCAGGTGCGCCAGTTTGGTGGCAATCTGAGCGGCCCGGTCATCAAGAACAAGGCTTCCTTCTTCTTCGATATTGAACGCCGCGAGACCGACGACAATGAACTGGTTAAGGCGACCATTCTGGATTCCAACTTCAACATCATAGGGTACGGCCAGGGTCTGGTGGTGCCGCGGCGCGTGCTGACGTTTAGTCCGCGACTCGACTATGCGATCAACGACAGGAACACGTTAATCGCTCGTTATAGTTACAACCGGTCAAAGACGCAAAACGGCGGCGTGGGCGGATTCTCCCTGCCCGAAAGGGCTTACGATTCCTCGTTCACGCAGCACACCTTACAGTTGACGGAAACGGCCGTGCTCAGCGCGACCATGGTGAACGAAACGCGCTTTCAGTTTACGAGCCAGAAATCAGAGAGCCTGGGCAACAACACTACCCCGACGACCGTCGTCAGCTCGGCCTTCACTGGTGGCGGATCTCAAGTGGGACACGTGCTCAACGATGAAACTCGCTGGGAGCTGAACAACTTTACGTCCTGGCAAAAGGGCATGCACGCGATCAAATTCGGCGGGCGGGTTCGGGGCGTGAACATAGCGGAGAGCAACCCGAACAACTTCGGCGGGACATGGGTTTTCAATGGTGGGTTTGGACCGCAGTTGGATGCCAATAACAACATCGCGGTAGATGGTAGTGGCAATCCGTTGCCGCCAATTTTCATTTCCAGCATCGAACGTTATCGCCGCACTCAGGTGCTTCTTCCCAGAACTCGTCTGGCACCCGGCGATCCGAACTTTCTGACTCCGTTGCAATTGCGCTTGCGGGGTGGCGGCGCTTCACAGTTTAGTATCAACGCCGGGGATACCGAGGCCTCAGTCAGCCAGACAGACATCGGTGTCTATGCTCAGGACGACTGGCGCGTCAAACCAAATCTTACACTGAGCTTTGGACTACGTTACGAAGGTCAGACCAACATCGGGAGCAAGTTCAATTTTGCTCCGCGGCTGGCATTTTCCTGGTCGCCGGGGGCGGGAAATAGCGCCAAGCCGCCGAAGACAGTGATCCGCGGCGGCACCGGCGTGTTCTTCAATCGCTTCGGCGAGAATTTCACGCTTACCGCAAATCGTTTTGACGGGACCAGCCAGCAGCAGTTCCAGCTATCGGAACAACCGATAGTCGCCAACGGGGTGTTTGTGACTCCTGCACTTTCGGCACTGGATCTTTATCCAACTTTGCCCCCGACCAGCGCCCTGGCTGCTTCCGGTCGAGTCACGACCTACCGCGTTTCCCCTGATCTTCAGGCGCCCGTTCTCTACCTGGGCGGTCTCCAGGTCGAACATCAGTTGCCCTACAGAATTACGATGTTCGTTGGCGTCTTTTCCATAAACATTCAACATGTGATTCGCGCGCGCGACATCAATGCTCCGCTCCCGGGCACGATCACTTCAGCGACGCCGCAGGGCATTCGTCCGGATCCGAGCGTCGGCGACATTTACCAGTACGAGTCCAGCGGTCGTTTCCGCCAAAGCCAGTTTTTCGTCGGCTTCAACAACCGGCTAAATCCTTCCATTTCGCTCAATGGAAATTACGTGTATAGCCGAACTATGAATGACACTGACGGCGGTGGCGGTTTCCCGGCCAACTCGTACGATTTGACGGGAGAATACGGCCGCGGCGGCGGCGATGTGCGCCATCGCTTCACGGTTGCCGGCACGATCAATTCGCCCTGGGGCAAATTAGTATTCAACCCTTTTATCATCGCGTCGTCCGGTGCGCCCTTTAACATCGTTACCGGCTTCGATTCCAATCTTGATCGGATCTTGACTGAGCGGCCGAGCTTCGCCGCAGCCAATGCCAACTGTGCCGCCGCGAACATTCGCTGCACGCGGTTTGGAAACTTCAACCTGACTCCGTTAGCCGGGGAGCAGATCATTCCGCGAAACTACGGGCAAGGGCCTGGATTTCTTTCGGTAAACATGCGCGTCAGTCGCACCTGGGCTTTTGGCGATGTTCATCGTGCGGGTAACGCGGCAGCCGGCGGCGCTAACCGTCGCGGTGCGGCGGCAGCCGGTGGCAATCGCGGTGGTGGCGGTGGCGGGGGCGCTACCCGCGGCGGCGGCGGCGGAATATCTGGCGTTGGCGCCATGGGCGGCATGCAACGCGGTGGTGGTGGTCCGGGACAGGGGCTGGGCGGTGGTGGTAATTCGGCGGAGAAGAAATACAGTTTGACCCTTTCGCTGAACTTCCAGAACCTTTTGAACAACGTTAACTATGGACAGCCGACCGGCAATCTCTCTTCGCCCTTCTTTGGCCAATCAACGTTCATCAGCGGAGGCTTTGGCGGATTCGGGCCCGGTGGTGGTGGTGGCGGCGGTGGCGGCGGTGCCGGCGCGGGCAATCGTAAATTAACTGCGCAGGTTCGCTTTAACTTCTAAGGCAAACTCAGACGTTTGCGTAGAGAAAGGTCCCAGCTATGAGAAAGATTGTTACGATCCTCAGCCTCGCGTTCTGCCTGATTGGCAGCGCGGCAGTTGCTAATTCTCAGGACTCTGCAGCGAAAGCTAATGGCGCAGCGCCAGCGGGGACGACGTCAGGCGGCTCTGCCGTGGTCATCACTCCGGCGAGTAGCCCGATGGATTTGGCACGAGCTGCGCTGGCGGCACAGGGTGGAGATAAATTCAAAAACCTGAGGAGCCTGGTACTTCTGGGAGACGTCGATCTATATGCACCCGGCTCAGCGCAATCGGTACCGGGCAAGTTTGAAATTGTTCAGGCGTCAGGCGATCGCTATCGGCTCGAAGTGGCCTCAGTCTTTGCGTTCAAAATGGCATTCAATGGAGAGCGCACCACCAGTTCGGTAGGGATGTTCAGTTTGCCTGATCTTTCCAAGGTCGGCTTGGGCGTCCTTACGAAGCTGGATCAGAGCGGTTACACCATCACCGCGTTGCCGGACAAGAAAAAGCAGCGTGCGTTTCGGGTAACCGGCCCCGATGGGAGTGCGACTGATTTTGTTATCGATGCGATCACGGGACGAGTGGTTAAGTACACGGTGCCGTTCAACGGTGGTTCATTCATTGTGGAGCACGACAACCAGAAAGAGATCGAAGGGGTCCTGGTTCCGTATAAAATCGCCCAGAGCTTTGAAACGTCAAGAGGCACTTACATCGCCGAGTTTAAGGTTAAGAAGGTCACTGTTAATCAGCCTGTAGGTGACGATATCTTTGTAATTCAATAAGCCGCTGTTGCAGCTGTAAACGAAAAAGGTCACCTTGCGGTGGCCTTTTTCTTTTGTAACTTTCTTGTATCGCGGCTGCAAGTTTTGCTTCTTACTCAAAGTTATTAGGGAGCGCAAACTAACAGTTTGCGTTACCATTCTCATTCATTCAGCCATTTGATTGACACTCTGGCAGTTGGGAGTTATGGTGTTGTCCCGTGAATCACACGGGCGCGAATCCCTCCACAAACGCAATCGCAATCATCCCCGCTCGGTACGAATCAACACGTCTCCCCGGCAAACCTTTATTGCCGCTAGCGGGTAAGTCTTTGGTTTTGTGGGTCGTAGAACGCGCCCTGGCCGCCCGGCATGTGGTCCGCGCCATCGTGGCTACGGATGACGAGCGCATTTTTGCGGCCGTCACCGCCGCCGGATACGAAGCGGTAATGACGCGCGGCGATCATCCGAGCGGCACAGACCGTGTTGCGGAAGTGGCACAGTCGCTGGCGCGCGATCAGATCATAGTCAACGTGCAGGGTGATGAGCCGTTGATTTCGCCGCAAACGATCGATGCCGCCGTTGAGGCGCTAACGAATTCAGACGAAGTGCAGATCGCAACTGCGTGCGAGCCGATAATTAATCCCGCCGAAGTTACCGACCCGAATGTAGTTAAAGTTGTCACCGACACCGATGGCCGCGCGCTCTACTTTTCACGTTCACCGGTCCCTTTTCCGGAAGCGTCGGTCAGGCGTCACGGCAGCCTGGCCGCGGCGCTGGTGAATGAACCGCAGATGCTGGCCCAATTCAAGAAACATACCGGGCTATATGTCTACCGGCGCGAGTTTCTGCTGGAATTTGCGTCGTGGCCGCCGAGCGCTCTGGAGCAGGCAGAGAAACTTGAACAATTGCGAGCCCTCGAGCGGGGCGTGCGAATTCGGGTAGTACCGGCAGCTTCGGCTTCGATTGGCGTGGATACGGTTGATGATTTGGAACGAGTGCGCGCCATTCTGGTGCGAGAGGCGACGGTGATCGCAAGATGATGCTTTCGCTGTTGGGAAAAACGAGCGACTGGATTGGCTTGGGCGTGCTGGTGTCGTTGGTGTTGCTGGCCCTGCTGGCAATAAGATTTTTGAGTAAGCCTTACGATGTCACGCCGGAAGAATTTGAAAGGCGCGCGCGCGAAGAACCGAGCATGCTGAGCGCCGGCTTTATCGGACTGCAAAAAATCCTGCAGCCGTCCGTAGCCAAGGCAGTCGAGACGCAGCAGGATTTAAGACAGGGACGCTACGATGGTGAGCAGGGTTCTGGCGAGCCACCGGAACCTGGAGTTGATGGCAAGAGTGAAAAGGAAAAGGACGAGGCCTAAACAGACTCGTTCCCACCCTTCCCCTTTATCTTTTTCCGCGGAGGACAGCGATGCCTAAATACATTTTCGTTACCGGCGGTGTGGTTTCCAGTCTCGGCAAAGGCCTGGCGGCTTCATCAATTGGCTGCCTGCTGGAAGCGCGCGGCCTGCGAGTCACGCTGATCAAGCTCGACCCGTACATCAATGTCGATCCAGGCACGATGTCTCCGTTTCAACATGGCGAAGTCTTTGTCACCGATGATGGCGCTGAAACTGATCTCGATCTGGGCCACTATGAACGCTTCACGCACGCCCATCTGTCGCAGGCAAACAACTGGACGACCGGGCGGATTTACCTTTCCGTGATCGATAAAGAACGCCGCGGGACCTATTTGGGAAAAACCATTCAGGTAATTCCGCACATCACCAACGAAATCAAAGATGCAGTGCGCGGCGTCGCTGATAACAATGATGTTGACGTAATTATCGTCGAGATTGGCGGCACGGTGGGCGATATTGAATCCCTGCCTTTCCTGGAAGCGATCCGGCAAATGGGAAACGAAGAAGGCGCGGGCAACGTGTTGTTTGTGCATGTCACCCTCGTGCCTTATGTCGCCGCGGCGGGGGAACTGAAAACAAAACCCACGCAGCATTCGGTTCGCGAATTACGCGAGATCGGTATTGCTCCTGACATTTTGCTTTGCCGCTGTGATCGGCCGCTGCCGCAGGATCTGCGTTCAAAGATTGCCCTGTTTTGTAACGTCAAAGAATCAGCAGTAGTAACAGCGCAGGATGTGGACACAATCTACGAGGTGCCGCTGGCTTTTCACGAACAGGGACTGGACCAACTGATTGTTGCCGCCCTGGAGATGACCGAACAGGCTCCGGAGAGAGACCTGTCGCAATGGCGCAAGCTGGTGGCCACGATTCGCGAACCGTCGGCGGGCGAAACCTCCATTGCCATTGTCGGAAAATACGTCGAACTCGAGGACTCGTATAAGTCTTTGCGCGAAGCGCTGACTCACGGAGGCGTCCAAAACGATCTGCGCGTAAATGTGAAATGGATCGAATCGGAAGAGTTGATGAACGACGATTACGAATCGCGCTTGCGTGATTTTGACGCCATTCTCGTTCCCGGAGGTTTTGGCAAACGGGGCGTGGAAGGAATGATTCGAGCAATCTCTTACGCTCGTCGAACCCATACGCCGTACTTTGGAATTTGTCTTGGCATGCAGACCGCGTGTGTTGAGTATGCCCGGAATGTTGCCGGATTAAAGGAAGCCGATTCGACAGAATTCGATCTGGAGACGCCGCATCCCATAATCTTCAAACTCCGCGACCTGGTCGATGTGGAAGAGTTTGGCGGCACCATGCGCCTGGGCGCGTGTCCCTGTGTCCTGGCGCCGGGTTCCCTGGCGCGTGAAGTGTATGCCGACGCCGATGAAATCAGCGAGCGCCACCGCCACCGTTATGAGTTCAATCCCGAATTTCGCGAGACGCTGGAGCGGGAAGGTTTGGTGTTCAGCGGCGTATCGCCCGACGGAAAGTTTGTGGAAATGATCGAGTTGCCGCGCGACGTTCATCCCTGGTTCCTGGCCTGCCAGTTCCACCCGGAATACAAATCAAGACCGCTCGACGCCCATCCAATCTTTGCTTCGTTCGTGCGGGCCGCTTTCGAGAACCGCCTGCGCAACGAAACGATGATGGAAAAGGTGACCGAAGGCGAATTCGTGGCCCACGAACGAGCATCGGTCGCGAGCGAGAGCTGAATAAAAGCCCCGGCTGACAAAGAGTCCTCACAAAAGGAACTTTTCATCATAGGCGATGCCCGCTTTCTCCAGGAGTTCCTTCAACTCATCAACAAATGATTTCTTGCGGTGATGCTCTTCCTGATTCTCGATGTATCGTCTCACCGAATTGGTTCCCGAGGGGCTAACGGTGAACGCCGCGTATCCCTCTTGCCATCTAAACGCATTATCGAAATTCTCTTTTACCCAGTTGGTTGAGTCCTTTTTCAAATCTCGCAGGACGTCGGAGATGCGATGCGTTGTCCCTAGACTAACCAACAGGTGCACATGATCCGAAACCCCTCCGACGGATTGGGCCACGCCATTCATTCCGCGAATGATGCCTCCCAAATATGAATGGAGGCGTGGCTGCCACTCTCTCCGTATAAGTGGCCTTCGTTCCTTGGTCGAAAAGATGATGTGGTAATGCAGGCTGAAGAAGGTTGAGCCCATTCGGATCTCCCGCAGCCGGAGGCTGCCAGATAGTAGCCGGTGGTCGAAGCCTCGCGTAGACCACCGGACAGGGTCAAAAGAAATAATAAGCACCCGGGTGCACGATCCTTTGCGGGTCGCAGGCAGATTAGTTCTAACCATAAGGTTTATCGCAGCGTTTACGGTTCTCGCCTGGATCGCAGAGATGCCGAAAATCTGGCACCCCTCGCGGGGTGCGTGCCGTTCTTATGAATCGCTTCCGGTGGTCTTCGCTGCGCTGCGACCACCGGCTACTGTCTTGCAACCCTACGGGTTGCACAGACTGTCGCCACTTACGAGTGCAAAAGCGTTATGGGGTATTTGGTAGTTAAAATTCAGAGGTTGTCCTCCCTCCGCTAACGCTCACGCTTCTGTTTAAGCGATAATGCCTGCGCTCCCTTTAGTAATCAGTTTCTTATGCTTCATTGTCCTCAATGCGGACGGCAGTACGCGCACGGCGAGCAGGTTTGCCCGGTCGATCAGTCGCCTTTGCAGGCGGATTCGACCGTTGCGGCCGCGGTGCCGGTCGATCCCATGATCGGACGCACCTTCGACGAAAAATATCGGCTGGATGAAAAGTTAGGCGTCGGCGGAATGGGCACAGTCTACCGGGCGACCCATCTGCTCATCGATCGTCCGGTGGCGATCAAAGTTCTGAATTCTCGTTTTGTCGAAGACGAAGCGGCCCAAATTCGTTTTCGTCGCGAGGCCCGCGCCGCCGGTCGCCTGCGGCATGCGAACGCGGTAACGGTCACTGACTTTGGCACGACCAACGACGGTTTTGTTTACATCGTCATGGAGTTGCTGGAGGGACGAACGCTCCGCGAAGTCTTGGCCCGGGAAGCGCCCCTGGATACTGCGCGCGCCGTCTCGGTGATGCTGCAAATCTCGGCGGCCGTTGGCGCCGCGCACCACGCGGGCATAATTCATCGCGACCTGAAGCCGGCAAACATTTTCATCGTGCAGCGTTCAGATACTCCGGCTGCAGTAAAGGTACTGGACTTTGGAATCGCGAAGTTGGCTGCGGAAGCGTTGGAAGACGACGATCCCATGACGTTGACGCAGGTGGGGGTGATGATTGGCACGCCGCGTTACATGTCGCCGGAACAATGCGACGGAGCTCAGCTCAAGCCCGCATCCGACGTTTACAGTCTGGGGATAATTCTCTACGAGATGTTGACCGGAATGACGCCGTTCACGGGTTCAACTCCGCTCGCGGTAGCGATGAAACATTCGACATCGCCGCCGTTGCCGCCCACTGAAATTGTGGCCACGATTCCGCGCCCGATTGAGCAGGTCGTGCTTCACGCGTTGGAAAAGAATCCCGCCGATCGTCCCGGGAACGCCGATGAGTTTCGCAGTGAGCTTTATGCGACTGCCGAGCGTTTGGGCTTGGAACATTCTGGCATACCAAGCGTCCTGAGTCTGGAAACGTTGCGCAGCGCGGGCACGGAGAGTCCTTCGGGGCGACTAGTGGTGGATTTGGAACGGCTGCGGCAAAACAGGGCAACCTCCAACGGCATGAACGACATTACCGTCATGCGAGCCGCGGAGGCCAGCGCCCATCCTCCAACACCCGAAAAGTTAGCGGACGATGGGCCATCACCCATTGTTGTGAAGAGCTACGAGTTTCCCCGCGTAAATGTGCCTGTTAGCCGGGAAGCGCTGACGAAATTCAGTTCCCGAAAACAAGCGACGGTGATTGGCGCTGCGCTGGCCGTGCTTCTGCTGATAGGATTGGCCCTCGTGCTTAGTCGTCCGGGCGATAGCGCCGCGCCTTTGAATGCTGCGAGTGAGGCGGTTAACGCCACGCCTTCGCCAGAGGCGTCGCCGTCACCTTCTCCTACTGCGACGCCGACACGAACGCCGGCGCGCGAAACAAAACGAAACGAACCGCCTCCGAAAAAGAAGCAGTCGAAGATTGGCTCAGCTTTCGGGAAGGTCAAACGCATTTTTAAGAATCCGTTTTAGCGTAATTCCTTCCTGCACTAACGGCAGAGAGGCCCACTGCGAACAGATGAAAAGCTTTCAGGTTGGCAACGCGACGTTTGGCGATGGGCGCTTGACGGTAATCGCCGGCCCTTGCGTCATTGAGTCTGCGGAGCATGCGACGATGATGGCGCGCGAGTGTGCGGCGCGGGCGAGCGACGCCGGGTTGGACTTCGTCTTCAAATCGTCCTTCGACAAAGCAAATCGATCGTCGCTAAAGAGCTTTCGCGGAATGGGAATGGCGGCGGGGCTCGAAGTCCTGCGTAACATCAAGTCTGAATTGAACGTGCCGGTCCTGACTGACGTCCACGATGCGGCGCAGATCGAAGCCACGGCGGCGGTCGTTGATATCTTGCAAATCCCCGCGTTCCTATGCCGCCAGACGGATTTGATTACGGCCGCGGCGCAGTCGGGATGCGCCGTCAACGTGAAGAAGGGCCAATTTCTGGCGCCCGAGGACGCGCGCAATATCATGGAGAAAGCGCAAAGCGCGGGCTGCGAAAAGTTCATGCTGACTGAGCGCGGCGTTAGCTTTGGCTATAATAATCTCGTAGTCGACATGCGTTCGTTTCCGATTATGCGAGAGTTCGGCGTGCCGATCGTTTTTGACGTGACGCACTCGTTGCAGTTACCCGGCGGGCTGGGTCATGCAACCGGTGGTTTGTCGCAGTATATCGAACCGCTGGCGCGCGCCGGCGTGGCGTGTGGCGTCGACGCCGTTTTTATGGAAGTGCACGATCATCCGGAACGCGCACCCTCGGATGGTCCGAATATGCTGCCGTTGGAACGCATGAGGCCGCTGCTTAAGATGTTGCGCGACGTACATGCGCTGGTGAATCGATGAACAGGTTCGACCAGGAAATTTGACGCTTTGATCTGGAACGCTGAATGGTTCTAAGCGCCAAAGGCGCGAAATGTAATAGCCTGGGCCAACGGGCCCAGGGAAAGTCAGTCTAAACGGGAGCCAGCGCTGAAAGCGGGAAATAATTTTGGCGCAAAACAAATCCTATGATGTTCGGTGCTCTTGCTTATTTCGCACTTTCAGCGCTCCAAAGAATGATGGAATAACTGTCTGCCCCCCAGGGCGTTGCCCTGGGCTTTTAAATTTCGCGCCTTTGGCACTTGCGAATCCGAGTTAACTCTATGAAAGCCCTCCGCTATTTTCTTTTGACTGTCTCGTGTTTGGTTCTCTTTTATGCGACCGCGCCGGCGCAGGAAGAGCTGCGGGCGGCGTGGCAAGTTACGAACTTTGACATCAGCGTCAGCCCGTTGGGGAACGATCGGTTTCTTAACGCGCGGGCGACGGTGGCGCTGAAAAACGTGGGCAGAGGATCGGGCTCGACCGTTAGTTTTCGGATTAACCCCAAAGCCGAAATCAAGGCGGTGACGGTCAACGGCGCGACTGCGAACTTTCGCATTTCGCCGGAGCGGAATTTACTCCGTCCCACGGTGACGCTGCCATCGGCGATAGCGCCGAACGGAACGACTAGTGTCGTCATTGATTACCGTTTGCCGGTGGAAGAGAACTCGGGCCTGGCTGCTATTTCGCCGGCCGGATCGCAGTTTCTTCCGCTTTCGTTTTGGTATCCCGCGCCGAACACGTTGTTCGCGGTTCGGGGCGCGGACTATGCGCCGTTCCGTCTTTCAATCAGCGGAGAGAACGTAGTCTCTTCCGGGGTGGAAAAATCTCCTGGCGTTTTCGAGCAGACGCTGAACGCGTCGCCGTTTTTCTTGACAGGGAACTGGGAAACAATTGCCGGCTCGGCTGAAAGTCGTGGCGTGAGCGCTTTGATTGCAAAGGGCGCCGGCGCCGAAGAGCGCCAGCAAGCCCAGGCAATCATCACGTTTGCGGCCAACGCGCGCACATTCTATTCCGCATTTCTGGGGCCAGCTCCGGACGTGCCCGTGCGTCTGGTAACCGTGACGCGGGGAGCGGGTTTCAATGACAGCGGCACAATTCTGTTGGACGCCAGCGCCCTGCGCCGAAGCAAGATCGATTCGGCTACCGCACTTTTGGTGGCGGAATCAGTGGCGCGCCTGTGGATTGGTGGCGCGGTTGCAGTACGGGGTGAAGGCGGCGGCGTGCTGCGCGATGGCCTGACGCGTTTTCTGGCGACGCAGTTTCTGGAAAAGCAGTTTGGCCCACCGACCGGTGAAGCCGAGCGCACGCGCCAAAGATTGGCTTATGCCCTCGTAGCCAAACGCGATGCGCCCCTCGCGCGGACGACACCGCTGGACGACACCTATTTCAGTTCCGTCTCCAACAAAGGCGCGATGATTTGGAGACTGGTGGACCATCTGCTGGGGCGCGAGGCTTTTCAAAAAATCATCAAGGCGCAAATGCAAGCCGCGAAGGACGATGCCGGTGGCCTAACGCTCCCGGCAATGCGCGCCGCAGTTGGCGAGAGCGGCGGCGCTACGGTCAAGAACATTCTCGATCAACAATTTGACCAACCGACGGACTCGGATCTGCTGGTGGGGATTCCGCAGCCGCGCGGCGCCGACTGGGCCGTTGCCTTGCGAAACATCGGCTCTGCCGACGCCATGGTTACAGTGACTGCCACGAATGAACGAGGCGAGCGACTGAATGTGGAGACCACGATTCCGGCGCGAAATTTCTCTGAGGCGGTGTTCAAATCCGCCTCGCGGATTGTGCGGGTGGAAGTAGATCCCAACAAACTCTATCCGCAATTGGACTTCACTAATGATATTGCGCCGCGGCGGGTGACTACCGATAACCCGCTGGCGGATGCCACGCGTTTATTCGACGCGCAAAACTACGCGCGCGCCGAAGCCGCCGCACAGGACACGCTGGCATTGATGCCGACGATGCAAGAGGCGCGAATTCTGCTGGCCCGCGCGCAGCTGGCCCAGGAAAAGGTCGGCGAAGCCGAGAAAGGATTCCGTTCTGTCCTGGATGATCCGCTGCCGCTGCCTTCCAGTCTGGCTTGGGCCAACATTGGGTTGGCAGAGATTAATCTGCGTCGTGGTCAGGCTGCAGAAGCAGCGCAACTTTTTGGTGAAGCCGTTCGCGCCGATGCGCTTTACGGGTCGACCTTGGCAGCGCGCGCCGGGAGGATCAAAGCGGAAGCGGCTGCGAAAACTGCGCCGCCTATCGACGAGTCGGCGCGCACTTTCCTGGCGCAAATGGATCAAACCATCAGGAACGGGCGACAGGGGGAACTGGATGCGGTAATAGTTCCCGGAGAGCTGGTCCGGTTCACGCGCGGGATTGTGGGAACCAAACCTGACATTTGGCAAACGACTGTGCTGCGTACCGAACAACTCGACGCCAATCGCCTGGCCGCGGACGTGAGCATCGTAGCCCGCGAGTTAGGAAAAGATCGCGCCGGAACTGCGGTCCTGATTCTCGCGCGCGTGGGCGGGAGCTGGAAACTGAGTGGGATCGAATTTTTTGAAGTCCGATAAGAACGGTCTCACCTCTCAGGTCTCAACTCTCAGGTGAGTAAGTATCATCTTGCCGGAACCTGAGACCTGAGACCTGAGACCTGAGACCTAAGACGACTTGACGCAATGACTGATCTTAACGACATCGAACGGCGCGCGGCGCGCATAAAGCTTCTGCTAATGGATTGCGACGGAGTCCTGACCGATGGCCGGCTGACCCTGTTGGAAAACGGTGACGAACAGAAGACTTTCAACGTGCGGGACGGACACGGCATTGTCCTGCTGCACCGCGCCGGCCTGAAGACTGGAATAATCTCCGGACGAAAATCCACCTCCACTGAGCGTCGCGCACAGGATCTGGGCATCAGCTACGTAATCCAGAATTCACTCAACAAGATCAGAGACTTTGAAGAGCTATTGGCCTCAATCGATATTACCGAGTCGGACATTGCGTTCGTTGGTGACGATGTCACGGACATTCCATTGATGCAGCGGGCCGAACTGGCCGTGGCCGTTGCCGATGCCACCGAAGAAACCCGCCATGCCGCTCACTGGATCACCAGCCTTCCCGGCGGATACGGCGCGGTGCGGGAGGTGGCGGAACTCATTCTGAAGGCGCAGGGACGCTGGCACGAATTAATGGCCCGCTATATTAAATGACGGCGCCACTCGGTAGGGGATTGGAACTCTCAAATAATCTACCTTTTCCCAAAAAGTCGTTAAGCGTCGCGCTCTTTTTCTTTCCATCTGCAACCTTGCCCGCAAAGGCAGCATCCGTTAGTATTACCAAACTCGGCGTTTGGCCGTGCGAAGGCTCCCCGGGCGCGGCAACAAATTAACTTCGGCATTTCTAAAAGAGGTTTCCTTGTGAAGAACAGATTCTCTTCGGCACTCCTGGCGTTACTTCTCGTAGCAATTTCACTGCCGGCGTTTGTGATTGCCCAGCAAAGACCCGCAGGCCAAACCGGTAGAACGACCACTCCCGCCAGGCCGATACCAGTTCCCGCACCGCGCCGCACGGCAACGCGACCGCCGGCGGACGCGACCGAGGCCGTAGAGCAGGATTTTAGCGAAGCGCTCACGGTAATTCAGGAAAACTACATCGACGGTAAGAAACTCGACTACAACAACGTTTTCAAGTCTTCGATCATCGGCATGCTGCGGTCGCTTGATCCTCATTCGAACTACTACGACAAGGAAGAGTTCGACGAGATGAAAACCGACCAGCGCTCGGAGTACTACGGCATCGGCGCGTCCATTCAGAATTACACCATCGGGGATCAAACCGACACTTACGTGGCGGCGACCTTCGAGAATGCGCCGGCAGCCCGCGCTGGTTTGCGGTTTGGCGATCGCATCGAAGAAGTTGATGGCGTGAAGATGCGTGGCAAGGGTTCCCTCGAAGTGCGCGACAAAATACGCGGCCCCAGAGGAACGGTAGTAAAGGTGACTGTGACCCGTGCGGCCACCGGCAGGTTGGAAACGGTATCCATTACTCGCGATGCCGTCTCGCAGCCGTCGGTGCCGGATGCGTACATGATTCGTCCGGGCGTCGGCTATATCGACATGACGCACGGCTTCAATTACACGACCTCGGATGAACTGCTGGACAAACTGCAGTGGCTGCATTCGCAGGGCATGTCTTCGCTGGTGCTGGATCTGCGCAACAATCCCGGCGGTTTTCTCGATCAGGCTATCAAGGTGGCGCAGGCTTTCCTGCCCAGCGGCAAATTGATCCTGACGCAAAAGGCCCGCGACTCGCGCAACGATCGCGTGTACCCGTCGCAGAACAGCAATCCGGATATGACGCCGCTCGTAATCCTGGTGAACGAGAACACCGCCTCGGCATCGGAGATTGTTGCCGGCGCCATGCAGGATCACGACCGGGCTTTGATTGTGGGACAAACGAGTTTCGGCAAGGGCCTGGTCCAAAGCATCATCCCGCTGGAATACGGCTCCGGGTTGACACTGACTTCGGCAAAATATTACACGCCTTCGGGACGCCTGATTCAGCGCGACTATTCCAACGGCGGCTTTTACGACTACTACACGCGTGGTGGCACTATCCGACTGGATCAGAAGGAAACCGAGGTGAAGCCTTCCGGTCCGGAGAGCCGCACCGATACCGGCCGGCCGGTTTATGGCGGCGGCGGCATTACGCCGGATGAAGCAGTCAAACAAACTAACCTGACGCTAACGCAAAACCGTTTGCGGCATCCGATGTTTTTCTTTACCCGGGAACTGGTGAACGGCCGGGTGCCCGGTTTCGATAAATACCACGTGGATCGCGGAATCGAATTCGATCACAACCTGCTGCCGACGGATTTTCCGGTCACTAGCGCACTCTTCAGCGCCTTCAAGGAGTTTGTGGCAAAGGATGCTACGTGGAAGAGTTTGGTGCCGCAGCTGGATCGAAACCGATCATTCGTGGAAAGCCAGTTGCGCTGGGACATCGTCACCGTAGCTTACGGCAGCGTCACCGCCCTGCAGGTGTTGACGAAGGAAGATCCGCAAGTTGCAAAGGCGGTGGAAGTAGTTCCGCGCGCTCGTGAATTGGCCATGAGCGCCAATCGCGCGCGCACCCAGCCGTAGCTGCATCAGGCAAAGTAGAACAAAAAAAGGCCGCTTCCGAAATGGAAGCGGCCTTTTTGCTTTGCAGCTTTAGCCGCGGATTTACAGATAAACGCAGATCAGATCAATACTTTACTGCGCTGACTTCTATCATTCCGCATTTCTGATCCGTGTAAATCTGCGGCTAATTTCCTATTTCCCCGCCGCTTCTAACTTCAAACGTTCAAAATCAATTTCAGTCGCAGGCGAGATATCGGCCTTGAGCACCTTCTGGATTTGCTTGAGCGCATATTCGTTTTCTTCAACTTCGATCGAGACTACGCAATCGGCCGGCACAACCAGATGGAAGTCTCGCATGTAAGCGTCATTCGCCGTGAATAAGACGCAGTTGTTTCCCGCGATGCCGGTTAGGATCAATGTCTTAACCTCAAGATACTCCAGCAGAATTTCGAGGGTCGTAGAAAAGAATCCGGAGTGTTTGGGCTTCAGCACGAAATAGTCGTCCTTTGCCGGCTGCAATTTTTCGGCAACCGGCTTACCGCGGCAACCGTCCTGCAAAACGTGCTCCAAGGTCTTCTTGAAATCCGATTGCCACTTGCCAAAATTGTCGTTGATGTACACAACCGGAATGGCATGTTTCTGCGCCCGCTTTTTCAACGCGGCAATGTTATCGGCCATTGGCAAGGCATGCTCCAGCAGCTGCGCCCCGCCTTCAAATTCCATGTCGTTGATGACGTCGATCAAGAGCAGCGCGACCGCAGATTTGTCAGGGGCGTTGCCATGCAGGTCTTCGTTTTTGACAGCCATAAACACCTTCCTTGTTCTCCCAATTTTTCAGAAGTTTACCACGCCACTCTTGTTGCAGGGATAAAACAGAGTCTTGCCACTAAAACCCTGAACGTGATATGGTTCGCATCATTGAGGCCGTCTTTGGCGAGAGGAGAATTGCGATGCCGCACAAGAATCTGGTGAACACCAGCGAATTGGGTCGCGCGGTCAAGCGCCGGCGCGAAGAACAGGGTTTGAGCCTGCGCGACGTTGCCGATCAAACCGGCGTCTCTGCGTCCACGCTTTCGCGAATTGAAAACGGTACTGGTAAACCCGATGCCGAGAATATTGCCCGGCTGACCGCCTGGCTCGATATGCCGCTGGATCGAGTGATGGCCGCGCGGCAACATAACCATGACGGGGCTGAGGCAGTCGTTTACTTTCCTCATGAATCTACGCCCGAGATCGTTGAGGCGCATCTGCGCGCAGATCGCAACCTTTCCCCGGAAACGGCCAGCGCGCTCTCGGAGTTATTTCGCGTCGCTTATACCCAATTCAGCCGCACTGGTGAGAAACCCTCACGCCAGCGCCGCTAGTCGCCTCTAACCCCGCGCGCTCGCGCACCCACTAATGAAGCCATGAACGGCCTCGTTCTACCGCCGACGCAGAAACGACGCGATTATGAGTTGCGGGCCCTCGGTCTAAGGGATTTCGCGCGACTGCGCGATCGCGACGCGATGGATCCGTTTGCTCTCGCCCGCTATGCGCGACTGCTGGTCGTGGACTTTGAACAAATCCAGGGACTGACAAAGGAGACGCGGGAACACCTATTGGGAGAAGGAGCGGAGAAGTGGTCGGGCGGCGCATGTGCGAATCCGCTACCCGACGGTTGGCGCCTGGTAATTCTGAATCCGACTCACGGACGGAGGCGCAACTGCGCGACGCTGATGGAAGAGATCTGTCACGTATTTCTCGGTCATAAGCCTAACCGGTTGGCCATTGTGGCGCAGAACGAGCGCGGCCGTACGGTTGCTCGCGAATACAATCATGCCGACGAAGAGGCGGCTTATTCGATTGGCGCCGCAGCCCTGGTTCCATATGGCGTCTTGCGCAGCTTCGTTTTGAGCGGCAAAAGCGCCGGCGAAATCGGCCGGCATTTCGGTACCAGCCGGGAACTGGTCGAGTACCGGATCAAAGTGACGCGGCTTTGGAGTAGCTACAAAAACATTTCTCGCGCAAATCTGTAATAGTGCGGTGCAACCGTGGGATTGGTCGTGTGCGTGCGGCATTCGCCGGAGCCCGCAAAGCGGGCGGGCATATTCGTAGCCCACAGCGCGAGCTGTGGGTTCAGATAGGCGATGATGATAGGCTCGCGAAGCGAGCGACATAATTCGTCTAGCGCAACTAGGTCTTATGTCGCCCTCGGGGGCTGCGATTTTGATGATGGCACCTTACCCACAGCTCGCGCTGTGGGCTACGGATATCCCGTTGGCTTTGCCAACTGGTGACCGTGAAACCGAACTCAACAAATCCTCACTCAAAACTCAGGCTTCACGCTTCGTCGGACTACCACGTATAATCGCCCGGTATTTCTTATGGCTAAATCTTTCGACGAAGCAGTTGCAGTGGCGCCGGGCCTGACGGTCACGGACAAACTGCGCATGCTGCTGGACATTACGAAGCGCATTAGCCGTTCGCTCGATCTGGCCGAGGTCCTGAATCTAGTCATGGACACGCTGGACTCGCTGATTCCTTACGACGCGGCGGGCATCTACCTTTTGCGAAGCCCGCAGAAAACTGCGCCTTCCACTACCGATGACAATTTTGTTTTCACCACGGAAGCGGTGCGCGGTTATGACATCGCGGAACTGACCGAGCTGCGGTTGAAGATGGGCGAGGGGATTATCGGGCACGTGGCCTTGAGCGGCGAACCGGTGATTTCTCTCGATGTGCGCAACGATCCTATCTACATCAACGCGCGGGAGCGCACCCGATCCGAAATGGTGGCCCCGATTGTCTCTAACGACGAGGTGATTGGAGTTTTCGATCTCGAAAGCGATCAGTTGAATGCCTATGCCGCCGACGATCTGGAAGTTTTGATGATGCTGGCTTCGCAGGTTGCGATCATCATTGAGAAAGTGATGCTGCACGAGCAGCTCATTGAGAAGAAAAGGCTGGAGGGCCAACTCGAGGTCGCGCGCCAGGTGCAATTGGAGCTATTGCCCGCCCACGATCCCGTGCTCGAAGGTTTTGACATCAGCGCCTACAATTTTCCCACCGAGGAAGTGTCCGGTGACTATTACGATTGGGTGCGAATCTATGATGACCAGATTGGCCTGGTGATTGCCGACGTTTCGGGCAAGGGAGTTCCGGCAGCTTTATTGATGGCCTTTCTGCGCGCGAGCTTGAGAGCTGCCACGCACATCGGTTATTCGCCGCACGTTTCGATGTCAAAGGTGAACTACCTGCTATGGGAATCGATTGAGCGCAATCAGTTTGTAACTGCCTTCTATGGTTTGCTGGACGCCACCAATCGCACGTTGACGTACACGAATGCGGGACATAATCCGCCGCTGTTGATAGACGCCGAGGGCAACACTAAATTCATCGACAGCGGCGGAGTGCCCCTGGGCATGTTTCGAGACACGCGTTATTACGAACACTACCTGACGATTTATCCGGGCCAACTCTTGTTGTTATACACGGACGGAGTAACGGAGGCGTTCAATTCCGCGGGTGAAGAATACGGGACCAAACGATTAGTGGAAGCGGCAAAGAACGGCCGGCACTTGCCGGCCCGCGCTTTGATCGATTTCATTCACGACGACATGATTGAATGGACGGGTGGTCTGGGGGCCACTGACGACATAACGTTTTTTATCGTCAAGGCGACCTAAGCGTACGTCGTTTCACCCCGACGCCGATTAATGGGTCCGCGGCCGGCAATGCGCGCGATCACCACCGGGAGCCAGCGGCCCGCGATAGTCTCCAAAATGGATTTCCGTTTCCGGACCAATAAAGGAGTAGACGTCAAATCCGCAGGCATCAAGCGACGCTGCCAAATCATCGGGCGAAAGGAGAAAGATGGCGGGCAGGTATCCCGCTTCGGCGCGAATCTCCAGCAGGCGCTCGACCACTTCCAGCGGAGCAAAACATCGTATCGGATCTCGATAAGTTGCCATGGTTTCCAGCGCCTTTCTTTCGATTTGTGAAGCTGAATGCTAAACAACGCGTCCAGCATAACACTTACTATGATGTACGCAACGGAGTTGCCGTTCGTTCACCCGTAATTTTATTTAGGTGAAGGCTCGCCAGCGCTACCTTTTTATTTCGCCAAAGCGTTTCCTCTAACCTTATGAGCACACCAGAAAGACCCGAAGCAGCAGCAGACACGACCGGCGGCGGCTCGGTACCAAACTTTGAATCGATCCTGCGCAGCATGCTGGCAGTTTCCAGCAAAGTCAGCGATTTACTCTTCTCGCCCGGGCGGCCACCGCAAATCGAACTTTTGGGCAAATTGCAGGGCGTTAACATTCCCGGTTTGGAAAAACTGACGCCCGCCCACACCGCCGGAATTGCCAAACTAATAATCGGCAGCCACTTGCGTTCCGGTCAGGACGTGGGCGCGGCGCGCAATTTGGAAAAGCACGGCTCGACTGATCTTTCCTTCGGCGCCCCGGGACTGGCGCGGTTTCGCGTGAACATCTTCATGCAGCGAGGCACGCACGCGATCGTGATGCGCGTGATTCCTTTCGCGCCGCCGCGTTTTGAAGATTTGGAGCTGCCCGACCAATTGAAGAACATCGTGGAATTGAAAAACGGTATCGTGCTGGTGACGGGACCGACAGGTTCGGGAAAGAGTTCCACCCTGGCTGCCATCATCGACCTGATCAACGAAACCAAGTACTACCACGTGGTAACAATCGAGGATCCGATTGAGTTCCTGCACCAACACAAAAACTGCACCATTCACCAGCGCGAGCTTTACACTGACACGTCGGATTTTGCGAACGCCTTGCGCGCTGCGTTGCGCCAGGCGCCGAAGGTGATCCTGGTTGGGGAAATGCGCGATCGCGAGACCATCGAGGTCGCGCTGGAAGCTGCGGAGACCGGGCACCTCGTGCTGTCAACGCTACACACGATTGACGCGGCCAAGACCGTAGATCGCATCATCGGCGTCTTTCCCAAGAATGAAGAGAAGGTAATTCGCACGCGCCTGGCGCAATCTTTCCGTTACATTGTTTCCCAACGCTTGTTGCCGCGCGCCGATAACAAGGGCCGCGTGGCGGCGATCGAAATCCTGAAAGCGACATCGCGCACCAAGGAATATGTGGAGCGGGGCGAGTCGGAAGGGAAGTCGCTCATCGATGCGATGGAGCAGGGTGATCAGGACGGCATGCAAACCTTCGACGGCGTGCTGGAAACAATGATCAAGAGCGGCATCGTGAGCCGGGAAGTTGGTCTATCGTACGCGTCAAACCAGGGCAACTTGCTGCTTCGCCTCGCAGACTTTGGCGGGAAGAACCAGCCGCCGGCGCAACCCACGCCGGCAGAAGATTCGATGCTGGATCTGATTGAGCGCTGAGGGGTCTAGGGAGTAGCGTGGCGCGAGCGAGTGAAGGAAGGCTTACCGTGGGATCACGTTAAACTTCTCGTTAGCACCGCACTTCAGTGCGGTGATCCGACGAAGCGCTATGAACGATAACCGTTTCAACGGGGTCCTCGGTAAACCGTTAAAACGGTTCGGCGCACGAGTAGGACCCGCCTGCCCCACCTGACTGAAGTCAGGTGCTAATGAGAGGCGATGGGGAACTGCTACCTCGGGGCAGCACAGCGCTTTGCGGATGCGCCCAGGTGGCGTACCCTATGGACGATATCGATCTCCCCAACCATTGCGCTGGAGTCCGGGCAAAAAGTGCTGAATAGTCGCCCGGCGGTGCGCGAATCCTGACCAATCAAACAGTCTTTCTGAGGAAGTAATATGCGCAGGGCAAATCGCCATCACTTCATTTGCTCCCTATTTGGTCTTCTGGTGCTGGTTGCCTGTGGTGGATTCAGAATCGCAAGTGCCCAGGATTCAGGAATTCGAACTGAGCTTCCGGAGAACGGGAATCTGCGCGTCGAAAACCTGCGCGGCGGTATCAACCTGGAGGTTTGGAACGAAAGTTACGTTTCCCTCACAGCGATCTCCAACGGGCAGCTAAGTCAGAAAGCGGCGATCATTGAGCGCACCGATATGCTGCTCTCCGTGCGTGTGGCTCCAGCCCTGAGTAGCACCGAAGGCGTGCTGCTTACAGTCAAAATTCCGACGCGTACCCACGCGGCAATCATCACTTCCAGCGGAACCGTCAACATCCGTGATGTGCCGGCCGCACTCCTGGCGCAGACAAAATCCGGCCCTATCCACGCAGAGTTTTCACCGAACACCGACGCAAACCTAACGGCCACGTCCAGCCGCGGCGCCATCACGTCTTCGCTCCCGACATTGTCTGCCCCGGCTGAAAGCGGCGTTCTGCGCACTCGTCTGGGAAATGGTGTTCGCTCTGTCCGGCTGAGTTCTGAAAGCGGCGCGATTATCCTGAGTGAAAAGCGAATGCTCGCAGAGCGTCCGATTCCGGCCGGGAAGAACGTGAGAACAGCGCCGGATGATATTACTGAAAAGCGGCCGCCGCGGCTGGTCGGTGGAAACGGCCGAGACGCTCCATCGCAGGCGAGTGCGACGCCGGCTGCGACGCCGGAGGAGATCTCTGACGGCGATGTGATTCGGGTTGATGCTCAATTGGCCAGCGTTAACGTGAGCGTAATCGATCGCGGCACCAATCGTGGAATCCTCGGTTTAAAGCGTCAGGACTTCCGGCTCTTTGAGGATGGCGCTGAACAGAAGATCGCGCAGTTTGAGTCCTCGGCAGCGCCTTTCAATTTGGTGCTGCTGATCGATCTATCGGGATCGACTTCCGATGTCATAGATCTGATTCGTACTGCGGCAAATCATTTCGTTGAGGCGGCCCGGCCTTTCGATCGAATCTCAGTGATAACTTTTGCGGGAAATCCGGTCGTGGTTTCGCCGTTTACAACGGACCGAGTGGCATTGCGCGAGCGAATCAATGGCATCGCTCCGGCAAAAGGCGGAACCAAACTCTACGACGCCGTCTCGTTTGTGATTGAACAGGGATTCAAAGACTTGAAGGTTTCGGGCCGCAACGCCATTGTGCTTTTGAGCGATGGCCTGGACAGCACTTTGCCCCACGTCGAGGGCGAAGGTTCAGTGCAGCCCTACAATGACGTGCTGCGGGCGGCGCAGGAGTTCGATGGCGTGCTCTACACTATCTGGGTGGACACACAGATTTGGGAACCGACCAATCCCAACGAAATTCAAAACGATACTTATGATCTGGCCGCCTATCGGATGGAAGATCTGGCTACCGCTGGCGGCGGCGTTTTCTATGAAGTGGCCAAGCTCGACGATCTGGCGGGAGTTTACGATCGCGTGGTGGCTGATTTAGGCACGGTTTACACTTTGGCCTATCGCCCCTCGAACAAGGCGCGTGATGGGAAATGGCGCTCGGTTACGATCAGCGTTAACCGTCCTAACACGGTCGCGCGCGGCAAGCGCGGGTACTATGCGCGGTAGGGAATATGGGCGCGGGGCAGTTTTGTTTCAGTGAGTGACGCGATGTCTGACGCTAATTGCAATAGAGTTCAGCCGAAGAGTCCGCTGCGCTTGAGAATCGTTTATTGTTTTCGACGCTCACCATCCATAAGGCGCTCGGTGGCGCTTTGCCAGAGTCTCTCTCTCATCGGTCTGCTCTTCGCGCTTTACGGTTCACAGTACTCTGCCCGCGCACAGTCGGCGGAGGTTGATCCCGACGAAGCAATCCGCATCGAAACGGATCTGGTGGACGTCAACGTCAGTGTAATAAGTCGCGATCCGACTCGCCCGCCTGGCAATCTTTCCCTGAAAGACTTCATGATTTTGGAAAACGGATCCGCCCAGGAGATCTCATTCTTTGCGTCGGCAGAGACCCCCTTCGATTTGGTCTTGTTGCTGGATCTTTCGGGTTCGACGGCGCACAAGCTGGATTTGATCAAAGAGTCGGCACGGCGATTTGTCGAAGTAGTGCCCCCGGCAAATCGCGTTGCCATAGTGACCTTTACCAGCGAGGTGCGAGTGGAGGCGCCCCTCTCTTCAGATCGTAAGTTTTTGCAACAGGCCATCAGGAAAATTCGCAAACCGAAAGGTGGCACGAATTTCTGGGACGCGCTGCGCTATGTTTTGGAATCCGTGTTGCCACACGATCTACCCAATTCCCAGCGGCGCTCCGCAGTCGTGGTCATGACTGATGGTGTGGACAACGCCCTACCCGAAGTCATTGGCGATGGTTCGCAGACTACTTTCCAGCAATTGCTCGGAGTATTGCGAGCTTCGGACGCAATCGTGCTGCCGGTTTACCTGGATACTGAGGAAAGGGAAGTGAAGAGTAAGCGCATACCGGCGACCGCGTATGTTTGGGCGCGGCAACAATTGGCCCTGCTGGCCGATGACAGCGGCAACGTGGTCTATCCTGCGCGCGAACTAAAAGATCTGGAGAAGGTTTATCGCCAGGTGATCAGTGACCTGGGAACCGTTTACAGCCTTGGCTATCATCCGGCGAATAAGGTTCGCGACGGCGCATGGCGGACTATCGCGGTCCAGGTGCCGGCCCGTCCCGACCTGGCGATTCGCGCGCGCCGCGGTTACTTCGCGAGGTAGTCCGGCGAAAGTTGATTGTGCCGCTCGCATACTGTGTGCAATCATTTGCCCGCTCTGCTGAGTTCCTCAAAACAGGAGGCCGCACACATGTTTCGCTTAAGAACCAAGAGCACCGTTTCTTCCCCGCAACGTCGTTCTAATGAGATCGGCCATGGTTGGCTGGTCGCCGTTATCTTTTTCGCGATGCTTGGAACGTCGTGCGGATCGGCGGGACTGGAATCGTATACGAAGGCAGTCAGCGCGGCTGATGAAGGGATGGCGATTCAAACAATCCGGAGCATCATCACGGCGCAGGAGATATACCGGGCGACGCATGATGAATACGGAAGTTTCGACGCCCTGACGAAAGCGGGCGTGCTGGATGCTCGTTTTGCCGGCGAAGCCCCTAACCTGAAAGGCTATCGCTTTACGATGAGCCCGAGCGCGACCAGCTTTACTATCAACGTGGATCCGGAAGCTACCGAGAAGCAAGCGGCCGTTGGCGGGCGGCACTTTTTTCTGGACTCAGCAGACGGGGTGATCAGGTCGAACTCAACGCTGCCTGCCGGGCCCGGCGATCCGCCGCAGTAAAAGTAGGACAGGCATTCCTGCCTGTCCCGATTTCCTGGGAGCGATCGCCTGAACAACGCGCATTCGTTGCAACTTTGACACTGCGGGTGGGATTCATTAGTCTTCCGGCATCTCTCGCGCGGGCGTAACTCAATGGTAGAGTGTCAGCTTCCCAAGCTGAAAGTTGCGAGTTCGAGCCTCGTCGCCCGCTCCAAAACCTCCCTGAAGCGCAGGGAGCTCCATTACTGTTGGCATCAACGTTATCGCGATGGTCGGTGGAGGCAAGTCATGAAGATCTTTTTTCTGATTCCAATTTTGTTAGTCCCGAATGCGCTCGGGCAGAATCCAGCTCCTGCTCAGAACGACACTCCGCTAGTGGTAGTAAACCAAAAGTGGGCCCGCAGTCGAATGACTGTCGAGCAGGCAAACTCTGCGCTGCTGCCACCTGCTCCGGCCATGATTGCCGCCAATAAAAACTTTGAAAGACAAAGGCGGGGCAACGCGCAGGCCGGGGAACGCGATCCTAACGCTGACACGCTTGACGGTCGCAGTGCTGAACTCGAGAAAATGGTGCAGCAGTCGCGCGCGCCGCGGGATGTCGAGGGCTTTGTATACAAGGTCAAAGTCCAGAATCCGGGAGCGAAGACAGTCGATATTTTGTTTTGGGAATACGAATTCATCGATCCGATTGATCCGCAGACTAAAGCGCGGCGCCAGTTTCTCTGTGGCGTGAAGATCAAGGGCGGCAAGGAAATGGAGATCCACGCTTTCAGCGCTTCGGGTCCGACCGATGTGATAAAGGTCGAAACGCTCGCGCGAAAATCGTCAAATCCTTTTGTGGAGAAGGCGGTTATCAATCGCATAGAGTATGCTGACGGTTCAATCTGGCAGCGCAAGGACTGGAACTTCAACGAGGTGCGCTTAACGTATGCCAGCGCGCTGCGTACGCCGTGGGGATCGGAAATGTGCAGAGGGCTGTAACGGTCAACTTATGGAGTGCGCCGCCCTGACGGCGCTTTGGCCATCTTTATGATTTCTTCGAAGAGTGCCGAGATTAGGTGGGTTAAAGCGGCGTCAGGCCGCCGCACTCCAAAGAGTTGAAAGCCTGAAACCGTAAATTGTACTTCGACACTAGTGATACTGTTGAAACCGAGCGGTTGCCCGCGATGGTGACAACACTGCAAAAGGACTTTATGAAAACCAGAACTTTCGTGATCTCGTGCGCATTGATTTGTCTGGGCACGATTACTGCCCTGGGCCAGGACGGCGCAACCGGCACCATTAAAGGCAAAGTACGTGTGGAGCGGGGAACGCCGGAAGGAATTGTAGTTGTCCTGCGGCAAGGCGAACGTGAGGTCAGTCGTACGACGGCAAGTAAGAAAGGCGACTTCGTTATCTCGCGCGTACCGCCGGGCGTCTACGGCGTGAGCTTTCGGAAGCCTGGGTTGAGCGTCGGGGCAATCGACAATATCGAAGTGCGGGCCGGCAAGACGCGAGTGCTCGGGGACAGGTTAATCCTGCCGCTGGATCAGGGCTCGCTCGCCTACATACGCGGGAGCGTGTTTACGGTTGACGGATTAAGCGCCCCGGGTATCAGGGTCGAACTGGCCCAGGTGCTCGGCGACGGTTCGCTGAAAAAGCTCGATGCGCGCGTTAGCGATGCGACCGGCCAATTCGTGTTCCGCATGCCGCCGGATGTGGCCACCTATCGCCTGAGTCTGAAAGCGGACGGCGCGGAGCCGGCGAGCACCGACATCGCTGTCGATGGCGCCGCAGTCTATCGCAAAGCACTTACGATTAAGCGCAAGTGAAAGCGCGAGCACTCCGTCTATGTCTGAGCGTGAAGAGTTTCTGACTGCGCGGCAACTTGCCGAAGTCCTTCAGGTAAGTGAGTCAACGGTGCGCCGCCTGGCGCAAAAGCGCCGCATTCCTTCCGTCCGTCTTACCCCACGTCTTATTCGTTTTCATCTGGACGCCGTTCGCGAAGCGCTGGAAGTGCCGCGCGTTCGTGTGCCCTCCGATGAGCGAGTGGATGACTCGCAAATGTCGTTCGAAGATCTGATGTTCAATTGATTGTCAGAACCTCCTGCGTTAGCGGGCGGGCCGGCCGATTGCGGACTGCGGATTTCAGATTTCAGATTGGAAGAAGAAAACGCGGAGTCTTTAATCGGCAATCCGAATTCCGCGATCCGCAATCGACCGGCCCGCCCGCTAACGCAGGCGGTTCTGACTTATGTGCGTTTAGGCAGGCGGGACATATTCACTAAAACCCAACTACCATTTTGTTTCATGTAAACACGCGCCGGTCGCAGGGCAAATGATTTACCGAAGGCAGGGTTGGCGGCCAGGAAGCGCCGGATCGTTTGATTATCGCCGGTAGCGACGCGCCAGCGTCCGTCCTCGCGCACAAGATACTGTTGGACCACGATCTTGCCTTCCGCCGTGATGGGCCGTAGCACCCGGCCGAACATTACGGTATCCACCACCGCAAGATTATTCGCGACGCGCACGTTTCCGACTTCCAGGCGATCAAGTTGGTACATGCTGCGGGTCTTTTGCAACATGGAATCGAACTGTTGGCGCGAGAGCCTGCCGCGCGAAGCCGCCGGCAAACTGTCGTACAGCGAACTGTATTGGCCGGCCTTCAATTGCTCGAAGACCTGTTGCACAACCGTGCGAACGTCGCCTTCGGCGGAGGCCATAGTCATTGCGCCGCTTGCTCCCGGCAAACAAGTGAGAGCCAGAGCGATCACAAGTATTGAAATCAGGTTCTTAATCTTCATGACTATCATCAGAGTCGTCAGCCAGACCTTCGGTTGTCTGGGGCTCAGAATGTGTTTGTCTTAGCCGGAAACGAAAACCTACAAACCAGGCCACCGCACCAAACGTGCCGAGCACGAACGCCGCGTCCGTCTTGCCAAACAAAAAGGCACCGGCGGCTATGAATAGGAAAACGAAGGCGAGGGTAGTGCAGAGTGTGTCCAAACGTACTCCGTCATTTCACCGTCAAGCGCAAAGGAATTTCGAGCGTCGCCGGCGCATAACACGCAGCGTCGTCGCAGGCTTGTACTCGCACTTTTAGCGGCACGGTGCGCTGGCCTTTCGCTGCATCGGCTGCAGCTTGTACTGGAAGCTTGATGCCAGCCACGCCTTCATACACTGCCAGCGGCTGCTGCTTCTCAAAACTGAATGTTTTCATCGCGGCTGCCGGGTAGATTGGTTTTCCCATGGTGATGCCGTTACTCGCTCCGGCTTCTACCGCGGTTGCGATTAGATACGGAAAGGTCGCCGGGTTGGCGTTAACGTGGTAACCCGTTGAGATCGAAAGTTGCACTTGCGCCTCACCAGCTTTGCCGGCCCCGACTTCAATGTCGGCTACTGAAGCCTTAACGACGTCCGCCGATGAAACCGGGCGCGAGATCGCGGGCATCGGCGAAGGACTGGCAGCCGGTGCGATAGCCGGTTTCGCCGGCGGCTTATCTCCGCAGGCGGCGCAAATGAGTAATAAGCCCGGTAAGATCGTCTTCGGTATCTTCATCACTATAGTTTCATCCTTCTGATTTCAGATTCTCTCTGGACCGTTTCGCCAATCTGCGGCGCACACGCTTCAGAACAAACCTGGTCAGCAATCCCAGCGGTAGAATAATAAGAATCACGATGGGCAACAACGCGATGATCGCTCTAATCAGGAAGATGATTATCGCCAGCGCCACATCAAAGCCATCCCGAAAAGCCGACTTGAGGCTAAACCAGAAGCCGGCCGCGTTAACAACCATTTGCGTGGGAGTCTGCAGGGTTACGTTGATCGTTGATAAGCTGGCTTGATTCTCCAGAAAGCGACGCCGGCCTTCCAGTTTTTCGATTTCAGTTCGAACATTCGCAAGTTCTCTCTGCACTTGCAAGGCGTCCTCGACCTTGGCCGCCCGTTTCATGATTTCAATAAACTGACCTTCCAAGGCTTTCTGGTTCTTGATCCGTGCTTCCAGGTCAATGAATTCCTGGGTGACGTCCTCACCGGTAATCTTTTCCTGGCTTACGCGAATCCCAACGGCCCGAATCTCTTTCAGTACCTGGTCGAACTGCGCGGCGGGAACGCGCACCACGAGATTAACAGCTACATCCGGCTGCGATTTGTCTTCCGTCGAGCGCTGGGTCACCTCGGACGTTATGACAAAGCCCTGGTGTGATTCAGCGATCGAAACGATCTTAGGTTGGCTATCAGTGGGAGACGCAACCTCGACCGTCAACGCCGCGTTCTTAATGATCTTGCGCTCGCCTGGTTGCGCGGTTGCGTTTGAAGTGTCCGAAAACTTTTCCTGCTCCAGCGACAGGGAGGCTTTTGAATCTGAGGGCGCGATTCCGGCTATCTGATCAGAGCGCTTAGCTGAGTAAGGCCGCGAACTCATCGTCGAGCAGCCGGAAAGGCTGCAGAGCACGGCAATTATGAGAAGTGGGAGAGTTGATCGCATGACATTTTCCTCCGATTGATATAGTTCTTGAACGCTCTGAGCGTTACCCGCTTGCATTCATAGACACCATTTATCCTTCGGTTGATTCGGATTCTTTGCCTTCGGATTTCTTAATCCCAAATTTCTCCAGGCGATATTGCAAGGTCCGAAATGTCAGCCCGAGCAGCTTTGCCGCCTTAGTGATGTTGTGGTCAGTCTGCTGCATGGCCTGCATAATCAGATCCCGTTCCACTTCTTCGAATGCGATCCCTTGCGGAGGCAACTTGAACTGGCCCTCCGATGTCGGTCTTGATTCCTGCCGCACCTCGAGCGGCATGTCCTCGGGCGTGATCATGTCGCCCTCGCACAACAGGATGGCCCGCTCGATCGCCGATTCCAACTGACGGACATTACCGGGCCAACTATAGTCCTGCATCATCCGTTTGGTTTCCGGCGTCAGACCACGAACCAGGCGCGAAGTGTTACGGGTATGTTTCTTCAGGAAGTAATCAATCAACACCGGAATATCATCGCGACGCTCGCGCAACGGCGGTACATCGACGGACAGAACATTGATTCGATAATAAAGATCGTCGCGGAACCTGCCGTCGCCGACCATTGCGCGCAGGTCACGATTGGTCGCGGCGATCACGCGGACATCCACCGCAATCTCGCGCGTGCCGCCCACGCGCCGGATCTTGTGCTCCTGCAAGGCCCGCAGGAGCTTTGCCTGGATGCCGACATCCAGCTCGGCAATCTCATCCAGGAACAGCGATCCGCGATCAGCCACTTCAAACAGGCCTTTCTTTTCCGCATGCGCGCCGGTGAACGAGCCTTTCTCGTGGCCGAACAGTTCTGACTCCAGCAAGTTCTCGTTGATGGCGGCGCAGTTCACCGCCTGAAACATCTCAGTCGCACGCGGGCTTTGGTTGTGAATGGCACGAGCGATCAGTTCCTTGCCGGTGCCTGACTCGCCGCGAATCAGCACGGTGGAATTCGAACGCGCGACTTTCAGGATCATCTTCTTGACAGCTTCCATTTCGGCGGAAGCGGAAACGATCTCGGCGTCCAGCGCTTCGAGTTTGTCCAGGGCGCGGTTAATCGTTTGCAGAAGCGCCTCCCGATCGTAGGGCTTCTGCAAATAGTCAAAAGCTCCGCGTCGTAACGCTTCTTTGGCGGAATCGATTGAGCCATGGGCCGTCAAGAGGATGACGATGATCGAAGAGTCGAGCCCCAGCAAATGCTGCAACAGCTCAATCCCATCCATGCCCGTCATCTTCAGATCGGTCAACGCTAAATCGAAGCTGCGATCCTTGGCGAACTTGATCGCCGCTTCGCCCGACGCGGCCGTAGTCACGTCGTAACCTTCGCTGGAAAGGATCATCTCCAGAATTTCGCGCTGCGACTTTTCGTCGTCAACTACCAGAATGCTCTTGCGTGCCATTCGTTATTTTTTCTCCATTTCCTTCTGCGGGCAGTGTAATCGTAAAGGTGGTACCGCCGCCAAGCTTGGAGGCAACGCTGATCGTTCCCTCGTGATCGTCAACCGCTTTTTTCACTATCGCGAGTCCCAGGCCGGTCCCGGTATCCTTCGTTGAGTAGTATGGCTCGAATACTTTCGAAATGTCCTCCGGCGCAATGCCGCGCCCGGTATCCGAGACTTCGATGCGCGCGCGTTGCCCGCTATTGTCGGGAGCCAGGACAATCGAAAGGTCGCCGCTGCCATCTATCGCCTGCATGCCGTTGATGACCAGGTTGGTGACAACAGAGCGTATGGCTTCAGAATCTCCCATCACGCGTGGCAGTTTGCCTTCTCTTTGCACGCTTGTCATAATGCCACTCTCCGCCGCCTGGGCTTCCACAATGCGCAGGGCGTCCTGGCAAATGGCGTATAGATCGAGCGGTTCCAAATCCAGTTCCGACGGCCGCGAGTAATTGAGGAATTCTGAAATCCGCGTGTTGATGCGCGCAACTTCAGTTTTGAGCTGGCCTGCCAGCCGCGAAAATGTTTCGCGCCGCTCCGGCTCAGCGGGAGCAAAGCTGGTGCGCAAATAGTCCAGCGTCAGATTGATGTAATTCAGCGGGTTGCGGATTTCATGAGCAATTGCCGAAGCCAGGCGCCCGACGACGGCCGCTTTTTCTGCTTCGTGAAGTTGAGTTTCCAGTTGGCGCGTGCGGCTCAGTTTATTCGTCATCTCGTTGAAGAGATCCGTCAGTTCTCCCATCTCGTCATGCCGGTTTGCGGGCGGCACACGAAAACTGAAGTCACCGAGGGCTATTCGTCGCGCAGCGGTTGAGAGGTACTTAATTGGCCGGGTAAAGCGCCAGACTACGATTGCCGTAAGGAAGGTAGTTATGAGCAGAACAGCGAGTGTGTAGAGCATCGACTGGCGCGCCTGACGCTCCAACAAACTGGTCAGACTGCTGGCAGATCCGAGCACCACGATCACGTACCAACGACCTTTGTTAGTTTCCACCGGAAAGTAAAAAGCCCCGGCATCTCCAGGCCTGACGTTCCTTGCCAGGGACATGCCGGGAGGGAGATCCGAGTAAGCTTCCGTTATCTCAACCGCGCTATTCAGCGGAGGCAAGTGAATGTCGCGCACGTGAACGTAGTGCACGGTGCGGTCCGGATTCTCCCGCGGTGTGTAGTTGTCGTTGTTCAGACTATCGCGAATGTTGCCGTGGTCGTCGACCAGCAAGACATCCTCCACGCGTCCGGCTTCTTTGTCGAGGAAGGTTACTTTGCCTTCCTTGCGCATGTCTGCCAGGTACTCGCCATTTGAAACGCTGTGTACCCCGAGGGCGACACCGGCCATGATCGCTTGCTGCTGTTCGACAATTAGTTGGGCGTTCCGGCGCACCGCGCGCAGGTTCACGTAATACTGCACGCCCAGCGTCAGGACGAGCAGTGCGGCCAGCAGGACCAATAGCCGGACCCGGAAACTGTTGAAGAGCATCGGTAGTCTCATTTTGCTGTCACCAACCCGAGGCCCGCTTGTTTGCCAGATGAACCAATACCGTCCACTGCAGTCATGATGCTCGCAGTGCCTGAAATGCTGGTAATTTGGGTTGCCGCCTCTTATTTGTGATGTTATAGTTTGCCGCGGTCTCAAGGCAAATTCCCCGAGACCGCCTATTGGGAATTCTTCCCTCCTCACCATGGTTGACTGAAGGTTGAAGCACAAGTAGAAAGTGTGTGAGTAGTTTTGACGATTTGGTTACTTCAATTTTTGGTTGACGGGAAAGGGCTCTGGCGCCCGGCATCACCTTGCGCGCCTGAACCAAAATCGTAATCGGAAAAGTAGGCTCATCAGGTGTTTGAATCTGATTGAGCCACTTTTTGTTTTCCGTAACAGTTTTTACCAAGGAGTTGCTGATGACCCTGACACGACGTTCCCCTGGCGCAATGCTGATGGCATTGAGCTTCCTGTTCCTGGCGACTTTCTCCCTTAACACCAACGTAACCGCAAAAGACAAGCGCGGCGCCAAGCCGGCAGCCCGTTCTGCGCACAACTCGCGCGCCGATCGCAAACGTGATGCGCGTACCGCAACGACGGCTAAGCGCGGAGGTAAACTTTCGCGCGCTGAGAAAAGGCAACTGGCCAAGTCGTCATCACGGAAGACTGACCGTCGTGGCCATCAATCCGCGAAAGCAACTCGCGCCGACCGGCGCCGCTCGGCCCGCGAAGAGGCCGCACTCGTAAAGAGTTTGGAACGAAGACGTGGCCGTCCGCTCTCGCGACGTGAGCGCGTAGCAGAGTCACGGCGCATGGCGGCGATTCGCCGGCGCGAAATCGAGGAAGCAAGACGTCGGGCTGAAGCAGCTCGCCAGGCTGCCATCGCGCGTCAGCGCGCGATCGACGAAGGCTTGCGCAATGAAGCCATGGCCAACATCGCCAACGACAGCACGGTGGGCGAAGACATGGAAGTTCGCAAAGCAGCCGTTGAAGCTCTGGGCCACCACGCCGGCACGGTAGTGGTTATGGATCCCAAGACCGGTCGCGTTTACACCGTCGTGAATCAGGAGTGGGCCTTGCGACGCGGCTTCAAGCCTTGCTCAACTATCAAGTTGGTGACCGGCGTGGCTGGCATTTGCGAAAAAATCATTCAGCCCGTTGCCCCGGTCAGTGATGGCGGCCGGTACCGGATGGATCTTACGGACGCTCTTGCCTATTCAAACAATACGTATTTCCAGCAGGTCGGCGGACAGGTCGGCTTTGAAAAGATCATTTCCTATGCCCGCGAGTTGGGCTTGGGAGAGCGCACCGGCATTAACTACGCCAACGAATCTCCGGGACGCGTGCCGTTGTTCAAGTCGGGTTTTGCGGCAATGCGCATGTGCTCGCACGGCGACGATTTTGAAGTGACGCCGATTCAGTTAGCTACGCTGGTTTCAGCGATGAGTAATGGCGGCAAGTTGCTGGTCCCGCATGTCCCGCGAACCCCGCAAGAGGACGTGCGCTTCAAGGCCACCACGCGGCGTCAGATCAATGTTGATAACGCCACCTGGCAGCGAATGCTTCCGGGCATGGTGGGCGCTGTTAACTACGGTTCCGGCAAAAAGGCTTATCGTCCGGAACAAACCGTTGCGGGCAAAACCGGTACCTGTATTTCGCAGCAGAACCGGGCTTGGCTGGGCTTGTTCACGTCATACGCTCCGGTTGCGAATCCGCGCCTCGCGGTGGTCGTAGTCGCCCAAGGATCGGATGGGCGGAAACATTTGCCCGCCGCCGTTGCCGGCAGTATCTATCGGGCGCTGAGCGGTCGTTTCGGCACGCCGATCAATTTGCAGATCGCAACGTCACCTGAGGCCGGTGGCAAAGGCAAGAATGCCCTGAACGAAGAAGATGCCGAAGCAGCCGCCGCTGAAGCGGAAGAGAACGGCCAGACGACAGCGGTTAACGAAAGCAACGTGGCCGCGGAAGAAAGTACGAACAGCAATCCCGGTTCAGCCGCTGACGTACAACGCCGGACCGTTAAGCCCACCGTGATGACTTACCCGAGCAAGAAAGTCGAAACCGCTCCGGCACCGGCAAAGGCTGGAACTCCGGTAACCGCGAAACCGCAAGGCGACGATCGTCCGCGACGTGCGGCTCCAGGCCAACCGTAGTTGAGTCGCGGTGGCAATCCACCAAACGCCGAGCTTTCGTAATTTATCCTGCGAGCGCTCGGCGTTTTTCTTTTTTGCATTGCTAAACAGCCGACGCTTTCCGGTTAAGATTTGGTTTCGAAGTTTTTGCATTAGTCGTTCTTTTTCTCCCCGCGCTGTGTTTAGACGTTAGCAACTTGACACTGCGGTCTTGATTGCAGGATTATTGCCCGCGTTTTTACAAATTCGCTGTTTCCGGGCTGCTCTCAGCCGTGGCCACGTATCGGCAACGGCCGGGACAGAAAAGGCATCTTAGATTTGCGGCGCTCTCCCGCGTTGTAATCCAGTCGCCTTACTACGTTTGAAGAAGAAGGTTGTGGAGGATTGAAACCACCAATGAAACAAATTATCAGACTGGTGATGGTTGCCGTGGTGTTGGCGCTCGCAGCGCCCTTGCTAACGCGGGCACAGACGCCCGCTGCCGGAGAGTGCACTGACGAAGCCAAGAGCGCCATGTATACGGAGTTTCTTAATAACCGCAAGGGCAAGACAGCGGAGAACCCAAACGGTGATCAGGACGTGGCCTTCGCGGCGGCGAAGAAATACATGACCGTCTGTCCCACTGACGATTCGGCTCAGGCCCAGTACATGAAGAAGTGGATTGCCTCGTATGAAGTCGGCTCGCGCAAAGCCCAGTTCCTCTTGGATTTCGATAAGAAGAACTATCCGGACATGATGACGGTGGGCAAGCAGGTCCTTGTCGACGATCCCAATTATGTCAGAGCGTACATCTTGCTCGGCCATATCGGGTATCTTGCAACCTTGAACAAGAACACTGCGCTTAACACTGAGTCTGCGAATTACGCGAAGCAGGCAATGGCGTTACTGGAATCTGGAAAGGTGCCAGACGATTGGAGACCTTTCGTAAATAAAGAGGACACGCTGGCGTGGCTCGATTTCTCTCTGGGGTACATGCTCAAGGACACTGCCCCAACTGAAGCGATCCCGTACTTCATGAAGGCGACGAAGGTTGAAAGCGATCTCAAGAAGAAGCCAGCTCCATATTTCTACATCGCCGAAGGTTATGAGGCGCTTTATGCAAAACAGGAAGCAGACTACACGGCGAAGTATAAAGACAAGCCAGAAACGCCGGAGAGCAAACTAGCTTCTGAAAACATCAATCAGTTGATTGATCGCGTGATTGATGCATATGCTCGTGCCGTGGCTCTGTCGACGGCCACTGACGACACGAGTAAGCAGAAAAAGAAAGAGTGGCTGGAGCGGCTTACCGAGCTCTATAAATACCGCACCAAGACTGATGGAGCGGGAGTGAACGAATTGGTGGCTGGTATCCTGGCAAAGCCTTTGCCGGAAATGCCCAAGCCAATCACCAGCTTGCCCACGCCACCGGCTACCGGAGCAACAGGCGCTCCGGCGGGAACGGCGCCCAGCGCAGCGGTTACGACTCAACCGGCTAAACCGGCAGTTGTGACACCAACTCCTGCAAAGGCCACCACGCCGACGCCAACGCAGGCAGCAAAGCCAAAACCCAAAGCGAACCATGCTCGTCGTCCATAGTTCGTAATTCCTGGTTCACTTCCCAACGCCGGAGGCGCTGTCGTATTTCGACGATGCCTCCGGCGTTTTGTTACAATCCAAACCGTCGTGAACAATCAAGTGTCGAGCCTCGATTCCCTCGAGGAAATTCTGCAATATAAGTTTGCCGATCGGAGCCTGCTGGAGCGGGCCATCACGCACCGTTCCTGGGCCCATGAACAAGTGGCTCCCGCTTCTCAGGAAGAGGCGCGCCGGCTGCACAACGAAGCGTTCGAGTTTCTGGGCGATTCAGTGCTGGGGCTGATTGTTGCAAACCATCTGTACCTGTCCAATCCGGATGCCAGCGAAGGCGAGTTGTCCCGCATGAAGCACCGGCTGGTAAGCGCCGCCACCCTGTCGAAGGTTTCCTTGCGCCTGGGCCTTGGTGATTTTGTGCGGTTCGGCAAAGGCGAAGAGCGCAGCGGCGGCAGTCGCAAACGCGCCTTGCTGGCGGACATCTTTGAAGCCTTAACCGGCGCTATTTTTTTGGAGGGGGGCCTGGACGCTGCCACGAGCTTCGTTAAGCGCTCCCTTTCGGAAGAGCTGGCGCATTCAGATCCCGAATCAGCGGCTGCAGCCGATCACAAGACGCTGCTGCAAGAAACTCTTCAGGCCGCGAAGCAACCAGCGCCACAGTACACCGTCGTCGAAACGCTCGGTCCGCCGCATCAGCGAGTTTTTCATGTCGAGGTGAGGTGGCACGGCGGCAAAGTGCTGGGGTCAGGCAAATCAATAAAAGCGGCAGAATCTGTCGCGGCCCGACTGGCACTGGAGCAGATGCAGAATGATTCCGCCGCTAACAGCGATCACGTGAACGTTTCGGCGGTGAGCTCGCAGAACGAGTAACTTGACCGCCATGCGCGCCAGCATCTACGATGCTTCTTATTAATCGGGAAGGGTGAATTAATGACGACAAGTCCCAGTGGAACGGCAACGGAAACGAGCCCGCGAGAGAAATCTGAGATCGACAACCGGCCCGCCAGCCGGAATGGGCGCGAGCGCGACCTGCAGGTGGACGAAGTACGCGGCCCGCGAAAGACGTGGATGCGCGAGTACTTCGAGTCCGCTGTAGTCACCGTCATCATGGCGCTGTTTGGCATGACCTTCGTGGTTCAGGCGGTAAAAGTTCCCACCGGTTCAATGCAGAACACGATCACCATCGGTGATCATTTGCTGGTAAACAAATTCATCTTTGCACCAGGGCCGCGGCTTCCGTTTCTGCCGCAAAGGGAAATCAGGCGCGGAGACATCATAGTTTTCAAATACCCGGGCAATCCCAACGATCCCGCCGACGATCAACGTCCCGATAACACTCCCTTCAAAACGAATTACGTTAAGCGTGTGATTGGACTACCAGGCGAGCGTGTCGAAATTCGCGGGACCACAGTGCTCATCAACGGACAACCTTTGCCAGAGCGAATTGTGAGTGCCCTGGATCCGGGCAAGGGCCAGCCGGAAGGCGACCCGCGTCATGAGGCCCCGCTAAATATTCTGGGAGACCCTCCCGCCAAGGGCGATGGACCTCACAACGCTTATTACGATCCGGAAACGCGGCTGGCGGCTGAGGAAGGTGTCGTCAGTCACACCTATTCGGGGTTTCATTACGGCGTGAACGGTGTGCCGGTTACGGTTCCGGCAAACTCTTACTTCGTTATGGGAGACAATCGCGACAATAGCCTGGACAGCCGCCGTTGGGGATATGTTCCTCGCGACCTGATTATCGGCCGCGCCATGTTCGTCTATTGGTCGTACGATGAAAGCGCGCCTTCACAAGGCAACGTCCTGATGGATTTCATCTATAACACCCGCTGGAGCCGCACCGGTACGATGGTCAAGTAAAGCTCCATTGTTCCGCTCAGATAGTTTGCCCGCTGTTTCCAGGAAAGAGCTTTGAGTCGCATTTATCCTCCGTGGCCTTCCATTTGCTTTTCGTCCGCTGATATCGACTTCCTGTTGTATAAGCGAACGCAAGGATGGGATCATGCCGGCGATGTGGAACCTGGGCGGACTGAAGTTAAAAGACCTGGCAAAGCGCGTCGGGTCGCAAATTAGCGAAGACGACGTATTTGGGCGCTCGGCGCAACTCTCCTACTATTTTCTGCTCTCGCTGTTTCCTTTGCTGCTTTTCCTGATGACCCTGCTCGGCTATTTCGCCGATGCAGGCTCGCAACTGCGCGATTCCCTGATTCGCTATCTGAGCACGGTAATGCCCTCGGCCGCGCTGCAGTTGGTCCATACCACGCTCGACGAAGTCAGCAAATCGCGCGGCGGCGGCAAGTTGTCGTTTGGAATACTGGCGGCGCTGTGGGCGGCTTCAAATGGAATGGGGGCGATCAGCGAAACGCTGAACATCGCCTACGACGTGAAGGAACGTCGCGCCTGGTGGAAAGTGCGTCTGGTCTCAGTTGGCCTAACCATTAGCCTGGCGCTAATGATTCTTTCCGCGCTCGTGATCGTATTGTACGGCGGCAAGCTGGCTGATTTTGTGACAGCGGCCAGCGGCTTCGGCAACGTGTTTCGAATAGGCTGGAAGATCCTGCAGTGGCCGATCGCGCTGGGCTTTCTGTTTACGACGTTCAGCCTTATCTATTACTTTGCGCCTGATCTGCGCAATCCGAAATGGCGCTGGATAACTCCAGGCTCAGCGGCAGCGGTGGTGCTCTGGTTACTGATATCACTCGCACTCAGACTCTATCTCCATTACTTCAACTCGTATAGCGCGACGTATGGCTCGCTGGGCGCGTTGATAATTCTGATGTTGTGGTTTTATCTGACTGGCGCCGCGATCCTGATTGGCGGGGAAATAAACTCGGAGATTGAGCACGCCGCGCGCTTGGCGTCTAGGCGGGACTAAATGAAAGTTGGTGCCGCGGCTGGGCGTCGGCGGCACCACAAATGGAAAGGACAGGCGAGAAAGCCTGTCCTGCGTTTGCACTTATTTATAGCGGTACGTTATGCGACCGCGACTTAAGTCATAAGGCGACATTTCCACACTGACCCGGTCGCCTACCAGAATCCTGATTCGATTCTTTCGCATCTTGCCGGAGATCGCCGCCAGCACGACGTGCTCGGTATTATCGAGTTGTACCTTAAAAAATGCGTTGGGCTGCTTGTCGATGATGGTGCCCTCAGCTGGAATCAAGTCGTCTCTAGCCAATTAGTTTCTCCTTATTGTTTGGTTTCAGGTTTCAGGTTTCAAGTTGCAGGTTGGTTTATGGGACCTAACCTGAGACTTTAGACTTGAAACCTGAGACTAATTATCTGCTGGCCCGGCGCGGTCGAAATGAGCGGGTTGAACTGCTACTGCGCCGAAACTGGTTGAAAGGCTTGCCCCCGGTTGGGGCGACAGTTCTGTTTCCGCCAAAGCCCGGCAACACGACGCGTTCAACGGGCTGACCCGTCAGGCGTTCGATGGCCCGCATTGATAACTCATCAACCGGGGTGACGATTGTAATAGCCCGTCCCTGGTTGCCGGCCCGGCCGGTACGACCAATGCGATGCACGTAATCTTCCGGCGCTGCCGGCACATCATAATTGATAACGTGCGAAACAGCATCCACGTCAATGCCGCGAGCGGCAATGTCCGTGGCGACTAACACGCGAGTGCGGCCGTCACGAAATCCGCGCAGGGCGGCTTCGCGTTGCGGCTGCGTCCGGTCAGCATGAATCCGATTAACACTATGATCGCGCGCTTCGAGGATATGCGACAGACGCTCGGCGCTCCGGCGGGTGCGGGTAAAGACCAGCACTCGTTCAAAACGTTCGCGCTCCAGCAAATCGAGCAGCAAAGCAGTTTTCGATTCCTGGGCCACAGGATAAGCAGTCTGTTGAACCAGTGCGGGGGCCTGACCTCGCGTGCTGACTTCAATAAACTTTGGCGCCTTCATTGTGGTGCGCGCCAACTTCTCGATCTCCGACGACATCGTGGCAGAGAAGAGAAGTGTTTGCCGTTTGGCCGGAATAAGGGAAAGGACGCGGCGAATAGCCGGTAGAAATCCCATATCCAACATGCGGTCCGCTTCGTCCAATACCAGCACTTCGACAGTGGAAAGATCCGCGGCGCCACGTTCGGTTAAATCCAGTAAACGACCAGGGGTCGCGATGACGACGGTCGGACGCCGGTGCAAGTCGGTGATTTGCGTGCGAATGTTTGCGCCGCCAATCAGGATGACGCTGCGATTGCTTTTCACCGGGTTAAGTTCCCGATAATTCTTTTCGATTTGCGACGCGAGTTCACGCGTCGGCGCGAGTACCAGCACACGCACGCCAGGTCGCGCTGCGACTTTGGCTGCGGTTCCGGTTCGTTCACCCGAGCTGGTGATTCGTTGAATGATGGGGAGTAAAAACGCGGCAGTTTTGCCTGTGCCGGTTTCAGCACAGCCGATCAGATCTTCGCCGCGAAGGACAACAGGGATCGCCTGTTCCTGGATCGGGGTTGGTTCGGTGTATCCGAGAGACTCGCAGCTTCGCACTTGCGCCGGCGCCAGTCCCAGTTGAGAAAAGTTCATAGACTCCTTAAGTTGCGCGACGGTCTCGCAAACGAGTCCATCGCATTGTTTCTAAAACTCTGAGATCTCGTGTCTCTGTGGCCCTTTGCAGAGCCACAGAGATCACGCGAGACTCAAAGAGAATCGCTTACCACCTGGGTTCGCGATTGCCGCTGTAGCCGCCACCGCCGCCGCCGCTGCGATTACCACCGTAACCACCGCCGCCGCCACGACCGCCACCGCCGCCGCCAAAACCACCGCGACCGCCGCCGCCGCCAGCGCGGTTCTCACGCGGCTTGGCTTCGTTAACGGTCAGACTGCGTCCATTGACTTCTTTGCCATTGAACTGTTCGATGGCCTTAGTGGCCTCTTCCTGGCTGGACATTTCGACGAAGCCGAAGCCGCGCGAACGGCCAGTGTCGCGGTCTTCCACGACGCTCGCGGATTCGACTGTGCCGGCAGCTGCAAAAAGCTCCTGCAAATCCTGGCTGGAAGTCGTAAACGCGAGATTTCCTACGTAAAGTTTGTTTGTCATATACAGATGTACCTTTCCCCTCGGGGGGATTTGAAAGAAGCTGCGAATCGGATTGGCTTCGGTCGAACGGTAGGAGCGAAGAGCCGGGTTTCGGATGCTCTAATAAGTGAGCGGCTTCTGAGTTGAAAACTAGCCTTTTCTCGAACTATCCAAAACGCCAGCGCTTACTTTTACTCGCTGGGCGCATCACCGTCGATGCGCGAGAGAAGGATTAACAGTGCGTATGATGCACTACGAACTCGCATGGTTGCAAGGTCAAATGACCCGCAACGGGCATACACATAGCTAACCAGTGCGACGAATCGACTTAGGGCAGTGAGGTTTGGCCAACCTCCTCTTGTTTCAGGCAGCGTCGGGCCGGATTGGCAGCAAGTAATTCAGCAGATTCCCCAACTGCTCATAATCGTCGAGCCTCGTAACATACTCGTTGCGCCGCACGCCCATCTCCATCATGGGATACGGATCGACTGTGTCCTCATGGGTCACAATTACGACCGGAAGCGGTTCCAACTGCGCTTGTTTGATGATCTGGCGCGCTGCCACCAGTCCGTACAATAGCGGCACGTCGAGGTCGACCATGAGCAGATCCGGGTGCGCGTCGTGCGCGCGTTTGACCGCATCTCGCCCATTATCGGTATCGATAAGGCGATATCCATTCATCACCATGATCTGCCTCAAGTCACGGCGGATCTCATCCTGATCTTCAACTAAGAGGACCGTGGGATGGTGGGAAGCAGCCCGCCCGTGGGCCATCCGGGCCTGATTAAAGTCGTACAGAATTCCGCTTTCCGGGTTGACTGACATGGTATTGCCTTTCTGGATCCTGTGAACGCACCAAGCTAATCAGTTCAAAACGGCGGAGCCGAGCATGGAGTAACCAAGGGGGCGGGTCGTTCTCATCCGTCGCGGGCGAGCCTTCAAGCTGTTTAAGCAACGCGAAACTGTCCCTGAATCAACACCAGAAGGTCCAGGTGTGATCGCGAAAACCTAGTCAAGTCGAAGGAAGAGGCAGGATAATTGGACCAGTTGAAGTTGGTCTGTGCGCGAACGCACATAACGAATCAATGTCCCGAATTTTTAAGGTACGGTTCAGTCCTAAACGAAAAAGGCGGCCAGAGCGGCCGCCTTCATCTTTTCAGTGAACCACCGGTCATTCTTGTTCAGTCTTCATTATCTGGCCATCAACCGCGCTGACCCAAACGTAACGGGCAGACCCTTTTTCACCATCGCCGGTAATTATTACTACGTGATAAAAGACGCGACCGTCGGAGTCACGTCCCAGGCTGCACGCCAGGACTTTGCCGGGATACTGACTGGTAGCGACCTGGATTGCGCGATCCATCGAGATTGAGGCTCCGCGCGTTAGCTCGAGTTGCTTGCGGGAGCGTTCCTCGCGGTTCTCGAAAGGCTGCTTGCGCTGGCGCAGCTCCAGCTCACTAGTCTTACCGCGGGCCTCCTTTTCCTCCATCATCTTCTCGCGCTCTTCTTTGGCCTCAAGCGAACGCTCTTTCATCTCTTCTTTTAGTTCTTTTTCCTTGAGCTTTTCTTCCTTCTTCTCCTGTGTCTTCGTTACCTCGCGCTTGGCTTGATCTACTTCCTGCATGTAACGCTGCAATGACTCACGAACTTCGGCCGTCACAGTCGTGTTCGGATACTTGGTTACCAGCTCATTGAGCCGCGCCTGAATCTCGCGGTGGGCCTTATCGTTTTCAGGGAACAGCCGTTGCAATTCGGCGAGCTTCTCCTGGGCTTCGCGCATGTGCGTCTGATTTTGCGGATACATCCTTTCAACCTGGGCGAGGCGCTCCTGCGCCTCGCGAACTTTCTGTTCGACCTCGCTGACCTGAAGTTCGCGGCCGGCTGCGCCGAGTTTCGCGGCGGCCGCCTTCAGCTCTACCTCCATGCGATGGAGTTGTTCGCGTTCCTCGCCCTGTGGGTTCGGGTTCTTTTGTACGCGCTCCCTTAATTCCTGCGCTTTCTTCTCCAGGTCTTGCCGCGCGCGTTGCAGATCCTGGTTCGCCTGCGCTTGCGGCTCCTGGTTCTGAGTCGCAGCCGATGCGCGCTCGGCCAGCTCGAAATTAAACGCAAACGAGGCAGCGGCGAGACAGGGTATAGCTAACAAAAGAGAAGCAGCGACCAGCAACCAGCCGCGCCGGCGAGCGCTGAGCTTTGATTGTTTTAGCAAAGACATGATTCGTACCTCCAGGATGTTGGCATCCGTGATGCCTATGGTTGTGTCCGCAGCCAACCGGCCCGCCAGCGGGGCAGAGCCAATCAACCGCACCAGTGAGCGGGCATACACTTCGGGCCGCATCAATTTGCCGGCGACCATCTCGTCACAGCAAAGCTCACGCGATTCCCGCACTCGACGTCGTAACAGCGCCGCGGCAGGATGAAACGCCAACGGCAAATAAAGAAGTTCGTAAAGCAAGTTCAACAAGTAGTCGTGCCTGGCGACGTGGACGAGTTCATGGCCCAGAGCGGAACACAAGACGTCGGCGTCCTGCTCGCAGAGCAATTGTTCCGGCAAAATGATCGCGGGATGAAAAACACCCGCCGTAACCGGCACCGGCACTGTTTCGGAAAACAGTATGCGGAGCCGTGTTACACCGAGGACTTTCTGGCACATTGCCAGAATCGACTGAACCTGATCAGGAATCGGAAGAGGGGAAGCGCTCCTGACAATCGCTTTGGTGCGGCGCCATGCGCGAAACAATTTGAACGCGCGATAGAGTCCAAACAGCAGGTAGGCTGCCAGCAGGCTGAGTGCTAGTTTTTCGTCGATGTGAACTGCGCCCGCAGAGGCTTTGCGTGACACCGGCGCCGCCGGAATCTCTGCCGGCAGTTCGCCAAACGTCGCAGAAGTATTTTCAAATGCAGCAGTCCCGGTCTCAGCAGAAGACGACGTTGTTGCCCGCTGTATTGCAACGGCCGGCGTGTCGGCCACTTCAGTCGTGGCTTGTGGAAATAATTTGGCGGAACTCAGAACCGGCAGCAAAAAAGCGAGGACTAGTGCTGCGACCCATACTGCATGTCTTTGCCACGCTGAGGCGCCCCGAAGGACCATCGCGCAGAGCGAAGCGAACATCACAACCAAAACAATTTGCCACGAAGCATTCAAGAGGACGGCCAGCAGGAATTGAGCAATGCTTCTCATTTCTTCTCCCCGCTTTCTTCATCCAGCAGCTTGCGCAACCGCGCCAATTTTTCCGGCGTCAGGTGTTTGGCCTCGACCAGGCTCATCACCAGGCTCTCCGCGGAGCCACCGAACAGACGGTCGACGATGTCGCCCATGTGCTGGCCGACCACCTGGCTGCGACTGACAACAGGTTTGTAAAAGTAGGCCCGATCTTTCAAGGCGCGCTTCACTTTCCCTTTCCGCTGCAAAATATTGAGCATGGTTTGCACGGTGGTATAGGCCAGCTCGCGGGGCAGTTTTTGCTGGACAATCTGCACGTTTGCCGGTCCGGTCTCCCAGAGTACGTGCATAATTTCCAGCTCCAGCGGTGTCAGTTGCTCGGATTTTTTTCGCGCCATTGGTCCGTTTGCTCCTAAAGGCTTAGGACTATAAGCGCGATCCGTGAGGGCTGTCAACTAATTTTTTAGGAGGTGAGTGCTATTGCGACTGGCGACTTATTGAAGAGATGAACCCGCGGCCGTTGGTTAGAATTCGATAACTACGCCGGCCGAGGGCAGGATTGGCAGTACGCGATCGAGTCCTCCAAAAGCGTGTCCATCGGCGGCGAAATTGAAGAACCCGGCGTAGCGCAGGTTTTCGCGATTAAGCACATTGATGACTTCGCCAGTGACCGTGAGTTTCCAACTCCGAAACAGGAAGGCTTTGCTCAAACGTACATCAAGCCGGCTGTAGTAAGGGAGTCGCGTGAGGTTGCGCTGGGTCGTGAGAAAGAAATCATTCCCGACTTGCCGGTAGAATCCCGGCACCGGCGGACCGCTGCCGTACCGCCATGCGCCACTCAGGTTCCACGACTCGTTGAAACGGTAACCGCCGTAAGCGTTGACAGTGTGTCGCTGATCCGTGTCACTCACAAAACTCAGGCCGTCGCGAGCGTCAGTCAATTGCGTGCGCGAGTAAGCGTAAGAGAACCAGCCCGCGAACCGGTTGGCGCTGCGGCGTTGCAGCGTCAGCTCGATGCCGCGCGCGTGCCCGTTGACATTCTGAAAAGGGAACTCCCTGAAGTCGAGGAAGTTGCCAGTAAAGCGGGGCTCCGACAGCGTGAAGAAGAGGTTCCTATCTTCGCGATCATAGACCTCAGCTAACAAGCGTATGCGATCGCCGAATAATCTTTCCACGCTGGCGTTGTAATGCGTGGCGCGTTCGGATTTCAGCGCTAAATTGCCGAGGCGACCAAACACTTGTTCGAAGTCGGGGAATTGATAATAGCGTCCGGCGCCGGCGCGAATCTTCCAGTCTTTGTTGATGGCCCAGGCCACCGATCCGCGAGGAGAAAAAACTGTTTCTCCGGTAACGCCACTGTGTTCGACGCGGCCGCCGCCGGTTAAGGAGAGTCCCAGTCTTTCGCTCGTCCATGTGTCCTGCGCGTAGTAACCCTGTTCCTTTCCGCTTTCTTTGTAACTGCCAAAATCCAACAGCCCGCCAAAAAAGAAAAAGCGCTGGCTCAAACTGTCGACCTGAATTGAGCGCAGGTAGACGCCCGCCTCCAGGCGGTGCGAGTTGTGAGTCAGGTAGGCCACGTCGGTTCGCACGCCGTATTGCGTTCTAGTGCCATCCTCCAAAAACGCGTCGTCGCGATTTGTATTCTTAAAGGTCGTCCGGAGGCCAAACACGCGCGTTTGCCAGAACAGATTCGGATCGGGAGTGTAGGCCCAGTGGCCATTGACCAGCAGGTTGGCGGAGTTGCCACGGAAGACGTTGTTAACTCCCAACAAGTCGCGATCCTGGTTGCGATCGAATTTCAGTTCACCGTAAATAATTGAGAAGCCGATCTGATTGTGCGTAGTGACATCGTAAAGGCCCTTTCCCTGGATATCGGCGAACTCGAGTACCGGTGGGTTGTTCGTGAATTGGTTCGTGTCGTTGATCTTTCTAATCAGGTAGCCGACGTAACTCTTGCGCGCCGCGAACAAGTAGGCGCCGCGACCATTTGCGATCGGGCCATCGACGACGCCGGACAGGCCGCTCAAACTGGCGACGACGCGTCCCGTTGGTTTCACGCGGTTGCCGTCGCGTGTTTCCACATCCAACACCGCCGCGCTGCGATTTCCATACTTCGAAGGAAACGCTCCGCTCAGCAGGGACACTGAATTTACCGTGTCGGAATTTATGACCGAAAGCGAGCCAGTGTCGGGATAGCCGCCCTGGATCGTATGCACGAAGTTATCCGTCAGGACACCGTCGATGAAAAGGCCCACGCGATCAAAGCCGGCTCCGCGAATGGCAAACTCGCTGCGAAAGTCGTCATTGGTGGTGGCGCCGGGAAGCGCTTGGGCCGCGCGAATGGGATCGCCCAACAACACGCTGGAGAGGGCCTGCAGCTCGCGTTTGTTCAGAGTTTGGCCCGAGGCGGCGTTCGTCTCAGCCGGTTCGTATGCATCACTGGTCACGCTCACTTGCTCGGTCAGCATTGCGGCATCGGCGCTGAGCGCGATGACAGTCTCGGTGTTCTCGCCTTCTTTGACGGTAATGGTTTTCTTTACCAGCGCTGAGTTCACGGTCGTGATGTAAAGATCAATCTGGCCGACGGGAAGTTTCTCCAGCGTAAAAGCGCCGTTGTCATCGGTGGTGGCCGTTTGATCCGTACCACTGGCGATGACCCTGACCTTGGCGAAGGGTTCGCCGGTGCGGGCGTCGACCACCCGGCCTCGCAGCGTCACAACCTTTTGCGACTGAGTTGATTGATCCTGAGCGGTGATCGAGGACGGCGAAAAAGCGAGGAGTAGGAGGAACAGCAACAGCAATGTCTTCATGCGCGCATTGTGCGCTAGACAACACGCAATAGCGAGCCAGCGGCAAGTTCACGGAGACTGCAGTTCAGCCGATCATTTCGTTCGCGTTGATGGGACATCTGTTCGATGAAACGTTTACCTCAAAATGAAAAGACTCCCCGCAGAGTTCGCCTTGCGGCGAGCTGCGGGGAGTGAAGTAGGGTTGCTGATCCTGGTCGGTTACTGCTTGGGGATAGCCACGCCATTGGGTGCAACTCCACCACCATTGGCTACTACTCGGTTTTCGCCATCGGACCTTACGGTTCCGCCCGCCGCAATCAAGAAACTGTTGCCGTTATTGAAAATCCGGTTCGAGGTGGCTTGGATGGTGGCGCCGCTCACCGCGGCGTTTGCCGCAGCCCCGATGTTATGAGCCATCACCGAGTCGGTAACATTAAGCGTGGAGCCGCCAGCGGTTACTCTCAAAGCGTCGCCAGTGTTTCCCGAAATGCGTGAACTCTGGATTGTGACGAAGGCGCCCGTCGCGGCATCTACGCCGGTGGTATTACCTTCAATGTTGCAGTTCTTGATGTTGGCAGCTACGAAGCCGGTCGTTGTAGATAAACGCACGCCGGTAACATTTTTGTGAATCGCCGTGTTGCTCAGGAACAGGTTGACGCCATTTGATTCAGCAACGACAACGCCGATACCCTGAGTGACGCCGTCGCCGTTTCCGGTGTTGCCGTCGATCACACAGTCTTCGATCCAAACGTTGTTTGCCGCCAGTATGCGGACGCCGTTCACGCCGGTGGAGCCCCCGTTGATGTCGAGGTTCCGCAGCCGCACCGCTTTGCGAACATCGGTTGCGTCAGTGATGTTTATGATCACGCCAGTGCTCAAGACGTTGAGAATGGAACCAAAGCCCGCGCCGGTGGTGCCATTAAGATAAATTGACTTGGTAATCGTAACGGTTCCGCCCGGCGTGGGGTCAAGGGCGTCAATCTCGCCGTCCTTGGCGGTTTTGGAAATGGCACCGGCAAATGTTTTGCATGGCGCTGTGCGACTGCAGGGATTCAGATCGTCGCCCACGCCGGATATCCAGGTGCGCGTCGCCTGCGCCTGAGCGCCGGCAGTTAAAAGTAGGGTAAAGGCCATAATTCCTAAGGCCATCAAGGTGAAACGAAACTTGTTCATTTGGAGTCTCCTTCTTAATTTTGGGTTATTGGGTTGGCACCAGTAGAACTCGGATCGTTCCGGCCACTGCTGCGTCGTTGATGTGGTTGTTAACCAAATCCGGTTTTTGACTCTCTTACGGCTGGACCACGATTTGGCCTTCGCCGGTTACTTCTGCAAACTCATAGGAGGACAGGACAAAGGCCGGACAGCCTCGCCGGGTCCCGGGAATGATGTTTGGGGAGTCGATTCCTACGTCTTCTCTTACTTCGGCGTCAGTGGCCCACCAGTGCATGAAGGCCCCGTCATCATGAGGATCTTCGGCGTCCACCGGTACCCATCCGCCGGGCTCTGGCTCACAAAAACACCAAGCCAGCCGGTCCGCGCGTTCGCGGCCATCACCGTTGTCTTCGACAACCAGTTGCACCCACCGGCCGATGTAGCTCCGGATGCTGGAATCGCGGATGGTTCCACCCATGACGGCGCGGTTGTTTTCTATCTTTAGACTGTCCAGGTCGGCAGTCATATAAAACTCCGGCGCGTCCTTGGGACGGTCGCCACCGTCGGGATCGTATTCGGGGGACCCCGATGTATCTCTGTAAGTCATCTGTCCGGTAGCGCCTCGTTCGTCCCCGGTGGCGTTGAACTCGACGGTTTTTGACAGATTGTCGTCAGACACTACGAATCTGTAAATGCCGTTTGCGGTCGGCCCGCTTACCCGCGCTGACGCTGACGGTGGAATTGCGATGCCTATCACGAACAACGCAAGAATTGCGGCACATGCTATGGTCTTCATTGAACGAACTCCTTTATTTCAGAACTAAAAGGTTGATTGATGGAGTGCTCTTGTCAGGAGCATGTTTCGGTTCTCTCGATTGCGAGAGAGTTGGAACAAATCAGTAGCCGGCCGGCCGGCGTTACTACGAAGTGCAGCAGGCTGGGTTCTACCAAACCAATTGCGGCCGCCTCATCGACAGTCAGCGTCACCACGTTCCTGGCGCACTGTGTGCACCAGCGCAGCGTCCCTTTGCGACGCCGGCTGACGACCCGGAAGCTTTCAGTTTCAATTGTGATCTCGGTTCTCTTTTGCATGGGTCCCGGCTTCCTTTTGTTTCCTGCTGACTGATTTCGTACTAAGATATGGGGCGCCGCCGGACTGATTTTGCAATCGTGTTTTTCTCGACCCGACTGCGCCGTTCTTGCCTACCGCGATGGACAATACCCGCACCCCAGAGGCGGCGTACTTAGAAAGCTCTGAAGTTCTGCTGAGATTCTTTTTAAAGAGTTCTGAAAGCCGATGAGAAAGGGCCAGCCCAAACGCTTTTACGTATTCGGCGTCTTTCGGATAGACGTCACCGAACGTGTTTTGCTGGGCGAACAGGGGCCGGTTTCGCTGACGCCCAAGGCTTTCGACCTGTTGCTGTGCCTGGTGGAAAACAGCGGCCACATTCTGGCTAAGGATGAGTTGATGCAGCAGGTTTGGCCCGACAGTTTCGTGGAAGAGAACAATCTGGCGCAGAACATTTCGACCTTGCGGAAAGCGTTGGAAGCAGGCGGAGAGAAGTTCATTGAGACTGTTCCCCGGCGCGGCTATCGATTCGCCGCGACAGTCAACGAAATTGAGGATGAAGTGCCGGCCCTGGTAATTCGCGAGCGCACGCGTTCAAGGATTGTTATCGAAGAAAGCATCGATGACGAATTGGTCGCGCCGCCGTTGGAGCAAAGCATTGCCCGCCCCCCTGACCTGCCGGCGAGCCGGGTGCTCGGGCCGTCCTCTCTGTTGCAATACGGATTAGAGAACCCGCCGGAGACGATGTATGCGAGGAGCGGCGACGTGAATATCGCTTATCAAGTGATCGGTGACGCGCCGCTTGATCTGGTCTTTGTGATGGGGTGGGTTTCACATTTGGAATACTTCTGGCGCGAGCCAAGCTTCGCGCGTTTCCTGCTACGCCTGGCCTCGTTTGCGCGTTTGATTCTTTTCGACAAAAGAGGCACCGGACTTTCTGATCGCGTTCCAATCAACGAGCTGCCGACGCTGGAGCAGCGTATGGACGACGTGCGCGCAGTGATGGATGCGGTGGGATCGGAGCGCGCCGCGCTGTGCGGAGTTTCCGAAGGTGGGCCAATGTGCAGCCTCTTTGCCGCCACGTATCCGGAGAAGACGCTGGCCCTCGTCATGATTGGAACTTATGCGAAGCGCATTCGCGACGATGATTACCCCTGGGCGCCGACACCGGAACACCGGCAGGAATTTTTCGAAGAGATGAGCGAGCAGTGGGGCGGCCCGGTCGGTTTGGAAGAACGTGCGCCCAGCGTTGCAAACGATCCGCAGTTTCGCCAGTGGTGGGCCACTTATTTGCGCATGGGCGCGAGTCCCGGCGCCGCGCTGGCGCTGACGCAGATGAATGCCGAGATCGATGTGCGACACGTGCTGCCGTCGATTCGCGTGCCGACGCTCGTGATTCATCGTAGCGAGGACCAGTGTCTGAAAGTCGAGGAAGGCCGTTACGTCGCCGGGAAAATACCGGGGGCGAAGTATGTGGAATTACCGGGCCGCGATCATCTGCCGTTCGTCGGCGATCAGGATGCAATTCTCGATGAAGTTGAAGAATTCCTGACTGGCGTGCGGCACACGCTGGAGCCGGATCGCGTGCTGGCGACCGTGCTATTCACGCAGATCGTGGATTCCCAGGAACACGCGCAACGGCTCGGGGAGATGCGTTGGGAAGCGCTGCTCGACAAGTTGCGCGCGCACGTCCGCAAAGAGATTGAGTGGTTCAGAGGGCGTGATATCGATATGGTCGGCGATCGTCCGCTTGCGATCTTCGACGGGCCGGCGCGAGCGATTCGTTGCGCCAGCGCGATTCGCCAGTACGCGGCGCGCTTGGGAGTTCAAATGCGCATCGGGCTGCACACCGGCGAATGTGACATGGTCGACGGCAAGGTCGGCGGCATTGCTGCAGAGATCGGAGTGCAGGTGGCAAACCAGGCCGCACCCGATGAAGTCCTTGTTTCCAGTACGGTAAAGGATCTGGTGGCGGGCTCCGGTATTCAATTCGCGGAACGCGGCGCACATCAGCTGACCGGCGTTCCCGGCGAGTGGCGCCTCTTCGCCGTCGAGCGCTGAACGAACAGCGAAACCGCGTAGTGAACATCGTCTCTGTCGGGATTAATGTGCCACTGCGAAAGGGCAAGAAGGCGTAGTCACTGGTTGGGGCGGAACTGTTTGATTAGTGGATCGAACTCCCCATGTAGACTCGCGTCAAGTTGAAAACCCTTGTCAAGATCCTTCTGGGCAGCCGCATCCTGGCCGGCCTTCAACAGCAGCAGACCGCGTAAAAGATAAGCCCGCGCAAATTTCGGATTCAATTCGATGGCGCGATCATAGTCGGCCCGCGCCAACTCGTCGCGCTTGGTGTGTTCGTAAGCAACGCCTCGATTCGCGTACCCGTCTGCCGAAGGTTTTAGATGGATTCCGGCGGTGTAGTCGGCTATTGCCTCGTCGATTTTTTGCTGCGAGAAAAGAATACCGGCTCGGTTGTAGTAGGCCGCATCGGAGGGCGCGAGTTCGATACTGCGGTTAAGGTCGGCCAGCGCCGCCGGATAATCTTTCTGGACCAGGTAAACGACGGCGCGATTGTTGTAGGCGTCGGCGTAGTTTCGATCGAGTTCTATGTCGCGGGTATAAGCGGCGATGGCTGCCACCATATCTCCTGCCTTTTCATGGTCCCTTGCTTTGCTAAATAGTTCGGCGGCCTTGTCAGGCTCTCGGGCTTCGGACTTGAATTGGTACTCAACGAAACGCGGTTCGCCCGGCAGCTCCTGGGCCTTCAGGAATTCCCAGGCAGCCTGATTAATCCTGGGCGCAAGATCGTAGTACCAGTGGTTATGTCCCCGCATCTCAACCAGCTCCACCGGGAACCCATGAGTCGTAAGCAGATCGCGCGTCTCTTTCACGGATTTCAGCGGAAAGGATTCGTCAACCGTCCCTATCTGAATGTGGATCGGCGTTTTCCGTTTTGCCTCGTCGACCAGAGAATTAGCTTCAGGAGGAAGGGCGCCCGCGTGAATCGCCGCGGCCGCAAAATATTCGGATTCATATAGCGACATCAGGAGCGCAAAGACCGCCCCGCCTGAATGGCCAAATAGGTAGACCCGCTTTGCGTTGATCGGATACCGGCCCTTGATTGATTCAACGAGTTCATGGATAAAAACAGGACCATCGTTAGGCACCGACCAAACAGAGGAATCCGCGGAGTCGGGAGCAACGATGATGACGCCTTCCTTTTCCGCGAGGTCATTCCACTTCTCCGCTAGCGAGAGGCCGATATGGTTTGAGCCGTGCAGCAGTACCAGCAACGGCACGGGCGTCGCCGGAGTTACACTTTTCGGAACGTAGAGGTAAAAAGTGCGCTTCTTGCCGTCGGAGATAATCGTTTCTTTAGAGATCTTCTGCGCCGCTGCGCGCGCGGGCGCGAGTGCAAAAATGAGAACCAGCAGGAAGAGTTTCCAGTGAACCATTTGGGCGAGCCTAAATCCTGAAGATGGCTTTGTCCAGCCCTTAGTTGGCCTGTTTCAAAGGACGCCGGGGAGCAGTTCCTCGACACGCTTACTCAGGCCGTGTTACAAGCCCCTGTGACGTTAGTTGAAACCACAACCGAGTGAGCAAGATCAAGCTTTACGCCGAAGCGTTGAATAACTCAGCCCTGAAAGGGTTGAATAAATCAGTCGACGAGGTTCATCGGTTTCACCCTTTCAGGGTGATGGCTCATTTAATGTGATCTGTTCCCAGGGTGCTACCCTGGGCTGAGTTATTCAACGCCTTCGGCGTAAGTTTTTACACACGCTCTAGCTCACTCAGGAGATGGTTCGGATGCGAAAACGAGTTCTGCTACTCACGATGGTTGGGCTCTCGCTGATCGGCAATAACATTCCGTCTGCTGCGAAAAAGCCCGGGCCTCTCTTGTCAGAACCGCCTGCGGTAGCGGGCGGGCCCTTCGCTTTGCTCTTTACCCAAAGCCAGAAGGCACGATCCCGGTTTTCCAGTCGATACACCCCCCTTACAAAATGCGGCAGCGGCCTGACAAAGAAAGAAGAGAAGGAAGCCGAGGAGCACGGCTCTGATATTCCGACCCGTTGCAAAGGCTTTGGCGGCTACGATGTTTACATCTATTACTCGGCCTGTTCCTCAATCATCACGCTTGATCGTGGAGACGAGACGGTGCCATTGGCTACTCAGGCAGTGGACTGGAAACAGAAAACCGTGGAATGGCGCATGGCGAACGGTAAACCCTTCGCAGTGATCATGCGGGTCTACGAATACGCGGGCGACGACCAATGCGCCGACGGCGGTAAGATCACCGGCGAGTCTTTAATCATCAAAGGGCTGAAAGGCTATGAGCACATCGACGCAACAGTGAAGCAGGGAACACCGAACGCCAATCTCAAAGCCAGACAACTTGCTGACCAAGCCTATGCGCAGCCGAAGCTATAGAGAAACGTCTGGCGCTGAAATCATATGACCCGCGAACCAACTTACCAGGCGGCCCGCACTGTGGCCGCGACCGTGGAAGCACATTTTGCCCGGCATCATGTGGAAGCACGCGGGCGCGGCGAGCAAGGGCTGGCCCATACGCCCGATGCGCCTACGATCGAAACGATCATCGACGCAACTTTCTGGGCCAGCTTTCGCCCGGAGGAAGGTCGCTTTCCGAAAATTTCGCTTTCCTTCCTTCCGCCTGAAGAGGCCGGGCAGCCGTTGATGCTGGAACAACGCCTGCCGCTTACGCCGGCAAATCTGACCAAACTCGCTCCGATAGTTGAACGTCCGGGAATTCATCTCGGGGTTTGGCGTGACGAGACCGAAGTCTATATCTGGGGTGCGACGCGTGTGGTCCGCAGCCTGGGATTCGTACTGGAAGATGTCGAGCCCGGCTTGCTGGTGATCAAACACCGGCGCATCGATGGCTTTGGGAAGTTCGCCAACGTCGCCGTCTTGAAGGGTGAGCAAGTGAAAATAGTGGATGAGCAGGGCGCGAGTTTGCCCGCCTGTCCCGATCTGCTGGAGTCGCTGAGCGCCTTCACGGCTCCGGCGACATGGGACGATTCGGTAAACGTGCCGGTGCAACTGGCGGCCTCAATGCGTGCGCACGGGCACGGAGGCACTCTACTAATCGTATCCGCGGGCGACGGAAAGTGGCGCGAGTCCATCGTGCATCCGGTCACTTACACAGTGGAGCCTGCTTATTCAAAGCTCGCCAACTTACTTACAAAGGTTCCCACCGCTGCAACTGAGGCTGAGTGGCAAGTGTCACTGCGGAACGCGACCGAAGTGATCGCCGGTTTGACCGCGGTCGACGGCGCGACTGTGATTACGAACCAATACGAGGTCTTGGCGTTTGGCGCGAAGATTAGACGCGCCGCCGGCAACGAACCAGTTGAGCAGGTGATGTTGACTGAAGCCATTGTCGGCAATGAAGCGATGGTGGTTCCCCCGGTGCAGCACGGTGGCACACGCCACTTGTCGGCGGCCCAGTTCATATACGATCAGCGTGATGCCCTCGCGTTGGTGGCCTCGCAAGACGGCCGCTTCACCGTGTTTGCGTGGTCACCGTGCGAACAGATGGTCCATGGGCACCGCGTGGATGTGTTGTTGCTGTAGGCGAAGCTGCGACACCCGCAGCGTGATCCGCAGTGACCTGAGGTCAGTTTGTGAAATTCCGCTTTGCCGCCGGATGTGAGGCGGCGGCTATGCCCCGCCGTAGGGATGGGTAATACCCTTTGGGCTTGCCCTGGTGCGGCCTTTGGCCCCCTAATCCAAAGGGCGAAGCCCGGACCAGGGGCGCAGCCCTGGAATAAAGTTGAGCGCTGACGGCGGGGCATAGCCACCGCCTCACATCCGACGGCGAAGCCGAAACCGCACAAGCCGAGGGCCTTTAGGTAAAGCTACTCACGGGAGGCAGGCATTCGCACTGAGCTCTTAGCCAAAACAAAGCGCACCCTCTTCGCCGAAGAAAACCGCGGGCTGCTGCTGGATATTTCGATCTTCGTCGCTAACGTTTTTCTAATGCGATTGCTGACGGGGTTGTTGATTGACCTCTTTAGTCAGGTCTCAGTAGACAACCCAACAGCCAAATTCGCACTCGGACTTTTATGTGTGTGTATGTGGTTCTTGCCGGCCGCGGGCGCGGTGTTGAAGCGCTGGCATTACCACCAGAGAATCAGAGGGCAAGGATCAAATGACAAGCCGGCAGAAATCACGGCGACGCCATGGTCGAAAGAAAAAGCAAAGCCAAGCGGCGGGCTTACCGGAGGTCTGACCGGAGAGCCTTCAGGTGTGCTGGCCGGATGTCTATTCAATCCCATCTTCTACTTCTGCCTGAACCTGGTGATTATGTCGGCGATTCTGACGGGGTTGGGTGATGTCTTTTTCGGAAAGCGTTTACTCAACAACGGCGGGCTTTTTACGTCGCTCGTCTTAGCGGGATTTCTCCTGACCGTCATTCAGACCTTTTTGATCTATCGTTATTTCTCGCCGCCGAAAAAACCACCGAAATCGAAGTTCCTCCTCAGCCCGCAAAGCGAAGCGCTCGGCGATGTCTGCATTTTTCTAAACATGATTCTGTTTCAGGTAGCGTGGAACCTTCTGACCTTTGCGCCCTTGGGTCCTCCCGGAAGTTTGCTGGAATTTGGCGGCAGACTGTTCTTCTTATGTTTTATCGCCTTGCTGATTTACTTTCCGCCGCGAATGTTTTACCTGGCGGAAGACATCAACCGTACGCGCACGTGGCTAACGATGCTGCTGGCCAATTCACCGGTTATCCTGCGGGTTCTGCTGGGAACGAGTTCAGGCTCGTCAGGCATGATGTCGGGTTTGTAGCAAACACACTATCCACAGATTAAGCAGATTACACAGATTCCGGCCCTCAAATAACTTACAGGAAAAGAAACCTTGCTCATGTGTAAGCGTGTGAGTGATGCGCGTCTGCTGTTTTCTTTGAATCTGTGAAATCTGTGAAATCTGCGGATAACTTCGTCTCAACGGTTTTCAGTTAGCGGAAGTATATGTCAGTGGGAAGTCGAGAATTCATAAGGATGCCGAGCGGGGCCCACGACATGGCTTTGGCCGTGGAAATTCAGTTGCCGGTGAATGCCCTGACTCAGAATCAGCCTTCATTTGCTCGTCTGATTGAGCGCGCCGCCGCGGGCGATACCGCGGCCTTTGAGCAGATCATGATTCATTCGCAGCAAAGAGTTATGGCCATGACGTGGCGGATGTTGGGCAACGAAGCCGACGCCCGCGATGCTTCACAGGAAGTTTTTCTGCGCGTCTACAAGTACCTGCGGCGGTTTAAGCAGGACCAGGATTTCTTCGGCTGGCTCTATCAGATTACCGTCAACGTCTGCCGCGATATTTCGAAGCAACGACAAAAACATGGCGACCGGTTCACGTCGTTCGATGCTCCCGGCGACGCGGATGCTTTTCAAGTTCCAACTGATCAAGACGATGCCGAGGCCGCTTTGCTACAGACGCAACAGCGGGATTTGATCACCCGCGCCATGGCCATGTTGCCGCAGAAAGAGCGCGCGGCGATTGTGTTGCGCGACATAGAAGGATTGCCGACGGAGGAAGTGGCCCGGATTCTGAATTCCAGCGCGACCACGGTGCGCTCGCAGATTAGTTCGGCGCGCAGGAAGATTAAGACTTACTGCGAGCAGTATCTGAAGAAGTAGGACAGACATTCCTGTCTGTCCCTTCAGTTTTCGAGAAGGTTCGCAAAGGTAAAGAAATGGACAGGCAGGAATGCCTGTCCTACGAGGAACAAAATGAATTGTAAAAACATCAGGGAATTGCTGCCACTGTTTGTCGGGCATGACCTTGATGACAAGCGGAAGGCCCACGTTACTTCGCATGTCGAAACCTGTCATGAGTGCGGCGTCGCGGTAGAAGAATACCGGGCCAGCCGGCAACTGCTGCAACATTTTGCGCCGCCGCAATTCAGCGAAGACCTCTACGACGGAATGCGTCAGAGCGTGTTGCGTGAGATCGGCAGAGGAAGTGCGGCGTCCGGATCCGCACTTTTCGGAAAACGGTTCCAGCCACGACTGCGGTTAGCTTTCGCAACGGCCCTGTTACTGGCAGTCGCTGGATTCTCGTACTACTTCATCGCGAAGCGAACGAGCGAACAGCCGCTGATCTCCAGAACGGGTGCTGAACCTGGAAAGAGCGCGCGGGAAGTTTCGCCGCCGACGCCTTTGCCGGCGAAACCGGATACCGGAACATCTCCGTCAAGTAATGAAGGTTCGGGTCGCAGCACGAATGACGCAGGAGTTGCTCATCCGCACACGGAACGGCGAAGGAATCCTGAGGCCAGGCCCAATCTGATCGAGGGCGTGGCGAAGTCTCCTGACCTCGCTTCAATCTCTGCAGGCTCGACCCGGGAAGTTAATAAACTCGCGGCGCCCAATACCAACCCCGCGACCGCAGAGGAGCCTCTGCGAGTGGAAATTCAAACGCGCGATCAAAACATAAGGATCATCTGGTTCGCTCAGCCCATTAAACAAAACTCTCCAGGGAAATCTTCCAAACAAACGCAGGAGGCAAGGTCTGATGCTTAAAATGATAAAGAACTCGCTGGCAGTTGCATTAATAATGTTGATGGCTATCTCTGCGTCATCCGCGCAGGGAACCGCCAAGCCCGCCGCGTCTGGCGACGATTTTGTTACCGAGAAGGGTTTCAAGAGCAAAGTGCTCGAGGTCAAATATCGCGATGCTTCGAGTTTGGCCAACGTGCTGCGGCAGCTTGGCAGCGGCTTCAGGGGCGCGGCTGTCTCTCCGAGTTCTGAATTCAAAACGATCACGGTGCGCGACTTTCCCGAGAATGTAGCAACTATTGAAGAGGCGCTGAAACGGCTGGACGTGCCGTCACCTTCGCGGCCAAACATTGAACTGCACATGCACGTGCTCATTGCGTCCAATGCGTCTGGCCCGACCAGGGAAGTTCCAGCTGAATTGAAAGACGTTTTGACGCAGTTGCGCGGGACTTTTAACTATCAAAAATATGAGCTGGCGACGTCAGTCATTCAGCGCTTGACGGAATCGAGAAGCGACTTTCGCGGCAAGGGAACGGCCGAGGTTGGCAATACCCTCGGGAATCCTGACACCGGCATGCCTTACGAATACGTCATTTTTTCGGTCCAGCTGATACAGAATCCCACGGGAGCTGCTTCGGTGCAGATTGGCCAGTTCTCGTTTACTACACTGAACGACAAAGATCGCGCCCAAGTACAAACAACTCTCAATATCCGGGATGGTGAGAAGGTTGTGGTTGGAACCGCCACGATGCGGGATCGCGCCTTGATCGTCGTCCTGACAGCGAAGCTGTTGAACTAAAGGCCGGCGCACTTTTCGTCCTGGCTCACACGACGAGGACGAAGTTTTTCAACTTAAGCTAAAAGGGCTGTGGCTCTCCGCATAGGCGGAAAGTCACAGCCTTTCTTGCGTTATTCAGCTCCGCTTTCCAAGGCTTTTTCCCCGCCCCGGAAAAGGCGTACCTGCGGAGATGTGACCCTTAGCTGCGGGGCGATTCAGACCTCACCACACCCTATCGATACTTCTTTGCTGGGATATCGTGCGGGCCGACTATTGCCTTCGCCTCAAGAGTAGGCAAGGGCGAAGTGTAGGTCGGCAGCCTATCAACAGATTAGGCGTCCTGCCACTCCCACGGAAGATCTAATCCTTCCCGGAAATCCAAACGCCAAACAGAGCGCAGGTTTTGCCATGCGTCGCAGCAGGAACTGCGCAGCCGGCCGACCGCGTTAGACGAACTTTCTTTAAGGAGATAAAAAATGTCCACATTACTTAAGAGAACAAGCCGGGTGTTTCTGGCAGTGACGGGGCTGCTACTTGTTGGCGGTGCGGTTGCACTCGCTCAACATAACAATGCGCTGGTCCGGATTCTTACCGGCCCGGTACACGCAGTTGTGGCGGCGGTGCAACCAAAGCCTGCGCAGCAACAGCTCGCGAATAATCGTCCGCTTGTAAAGCTCTTTCTGACTGGAGCTATCCAACGCGACAGCAAGAGCATTCCCATCGAACAGGCTGGCCCGGTCACCCCTGGTGAAGTAGTGAGCTTTACGATGAATTCCGTGAACGAAGGCGGAGCGCCGGCACGGGAATACCGGGCCATCGGCCAGATTCCCAGTGGCGCAACGTTCGTTGCCGGTAGTGCCCTGGCGGAACGAGATACCCAGGTCAGCTACTCAATCGATAACGGTCAAATGTTTTCTGCGACCCCGATGATTGAAGAGAAGCAGGCTGACGGCACCATCAAGAGAGTTGCCGCGCCCGTTTCGATGTACACCCAGGTGCGCTTTGAATGGGCTGATCCTCTGGCAGCCGGCGGCAAGCTTGTGACTTCATACCAGGTCCGCGTGAAATAACCACGATTGCGATTGCTAGCAATCCCACACTTAGGAAAAATAATGACAACCAATAAATTTCGACTTCAGATACCAAAAGCATTCACAACAGTGGCTGCTCTGGTCGCGCTTTTTCTGTTGCCGTCATTGGCAGTAGCACAGAACACCGCGGGCGGAACAGTCATCTCCAATCAAGCCAGTGCAGCTTATGAGGACGACGCGGCGACCCCATACAGCACTGTTTCAAACACCATAACCGTCACGGTCGCTAACGTCTCCGGTTTGGCAATCACGCCGGATGGCACCTCCATCGCCACGGTAGTGCCGGGGCAGACAGGTGTTCAGTTCCCCTTCACCATCACCAACACCTCCAACAACGCAGCGTTAATTCACTTTCTTGCCGCCGGTGCGTCCATCCAGACAACCCGCGGTACCGTAACAGCGGCCTTCGTCGACTACGGCGGAAACGGCAGCTTCGACTCCGGAACGGATCTGGATATCTTCGGGAACGGCGCGGCGGTTGATACATCCGCGATCGCCAAAGACGCATCCGTGAACGTGATGGTCATCGTGACGGTCAGCAGTTCTGCTACCGCCGCGCAGACAGTCATTGTTCAGCTCGGCGATGCCGCCGGTTCGACACCCTTTGACGAACAGGCAGCCGACAGTTCCGCGCACGAAGTCAGAACCAATTCAACCGGTATTTCGCCGGCTCCCGTTAACGGCGAGTCTGAAGCGCGAGGTACGTTGAATGCCACCGTCGATGCTGATGCTTCAATTAGAGTGATGCTATCCGCGTCGTCCGCTGGACCTCTCGCCTACAGTGCCGACATTACCTACACGACAAACTTAGAGAACCTGGGTTCGCGCGCAGCGAGCACGGTTTCCTTGTCCGGTAATGCAGGCGTTTATATCGTGGCCACCATTCCTGGTGACACGGACCTCAAGGCGGGACAGAGCTGGCCCGCGGGCACACTGTTCACAGCAGACGCGCTGACAACCAGTAATTTGAGCGCGACTTACTCGAGTACTCAGCCGACCGCCAGCACCGTCACCCGGGTGGCTTTCAAGGTTGGCTCGTCCCTGGCAGCCACAACCACCAGCGGCGACTTCACCTATGTCGTTACCATTGATGCTGGTCCGTTTGACACGACCCTCGGCATTCGCGCCATTGCTGATGCCTATGCTACGGACTATGTAGGCAATCCTCTGACCGACCGGGCCGGCGACAACGTAGCCGCCTCTGCCGGTGCGCCGGTAGTCACGTCAGTCACGCAAACAGGAAATGTTCAAATAGGCCCCAACGGACACCACGATGCGATCAACGGGACGACTAACCTTGATTACACCAACAAGAGTGTCAACACCGGTATTGCCGGAGTTGTGTACGGCAGCAACACCACGGCCGACGGCACCCTTGTTTACAGCAACACGTTGAAGAACACCGGCAATGCCGATGATGTCTTCACCATTACCGCGACCAAGCCCTCGGGTTCCAATTTCACCGTCGAGATCTCGACCGACGGCGGCACGAGCTACGAGAACGTGAGCGACGGATCCGGCGACGATTTGGTCACTGTGGCGATCGCCTACAACAGCACTGCCAACATTCTGGTTCGGATTACCGAACCCGAAGGCAATGCAGTGCTCACCGGTTTCACCACCGTCATCCACGCCGCCTCCGGCATCACCAGTGCCAATACCAATGACACCATCGACCGGCTTTACACAGGCTTCATTCGCCTGACTAAGACGGCGGTTGTGCTGAACGGCAATCTGGCCAAGGGAGCGGCGACCGATGCGGTTCCCGGCGCGGTAATCACGTTTAGTGTTTCGTATGAGAATCTCGCCTCAACCGGCGGGACAAATTGCGTAACTCTGAATGCTCTTAACCTGGTCATTACAGAAGACGGCACTGCCGGAACAAACAACTGGGCCACGTACACCACTCACGTGGTCGAGTCCGCAGTTGATTCGCGCAGCGGCTCAATCACCGGCGATGCCGACACCGGCTCGACAGTACTGACTGACACCCTGACGTCGTTGCCTGCAGGCCAGAGCGGGACCTTCTCGTTCGCACGCTTGATCAAGTAACGCCCCTTCCCAGTCTTACAAACTGGCTTACACAGCTACGCGGCGCGCCTCACCACCCGCGCCGCGTAGCTCCTCAAAACCAACGGGCGGCAAAGATGATCGGAAGAAGATTTGAATATCTGGTTCTTGCGATGATTGTTGCCGCGTCTTTGTTTTTCGTCGTCGATTCAATTGCCCAGCAAGCCAGCACGCCCGGTGGCACGATCATCCAGACGCAGGGATATGGCCTTTACAAGGACGATGAGGGGCGCGAACACCGCACCACCTCGGACATCGTTAGGATATTTCTTCAGACGGTAACGCTTCTTTCTGTCACGCCAAACGAGACTGCGCCCTCCGCCCAGGTTCAACGCCATCAGGAATTCACCCGGCTCTTCCATATCTGTAACGTTGGCAATGACGCCGAGCAGGTGATGGTCAGCAAGATTGAAATCTCGTCGCCCGCACGGGTGGTCGGTCTCTCCTTCGATCTCGATGGTAATGGCGCACTCTCTGCTACCGATCTCGAAATACACGTTGCGGAAACTCTCTCTCCGAGTCTTGGGCCCGGCGCCTGCACTGGCGTTCTGGTCCTCCTTAACTCGGAGAGTTTTCCCGCGCAGACAAATTTGGTAGTTCGCTTAACGGCGCGCTCAACCAATGCCGTAGCCGCCAACGGGATCCAGGAAGCCACCGGCCAGATCGTCAATGCCGTTAGCGACGGACCGCGCATTACAGGCCTGGACGGGTTGGCGCCGACGCTTCTGGTAAACGGCTTGCTGCAGACAGTGGCGTCTGCGCACGAGGTACTCGCTTACAGCGTGGCTATGAGCAACAGCGGTGACGGCCCGGCGCAAGGCGTCGTCTACCTGGACCACCTGCCGGAAGGGCTCGAGTACGTCCCCGGGACTTTCCGCGTCGATGGCGAACTTTTGAGAGACACAGACCCAGGCGGCGGCGAAACTGTTTCCACCTCAGTCGTTGAAGCCACCTTGCCCTCGTTTGCGCCCGGTCAGCTAATGCGGCTTGAATATCAAGTGAGAGTCAGCGAGGGCGTTGCGCCCGGCCGCGGTTTGGTGAACTTCGGGATCATATCCGGCCAGAACTTCGCAGCGGTAAAGACTCACGACGCAGTAGTCGTCATCGATCCTTTCGGCATAGTGTTCGCCGCCCATGGAGGGGCGCTCTCTCCCATTCCGGGCGCCAGCATCACTCTTTTAATCGACACCTCCGGCACCCTCCCTTTGAGTATCGCTCCCGGCGTGGGGATTCCTCCCAATATTCGGAACCTTAATCCAGTGATCGCCGATGCCCAGGGCCGCTTCAACTTTACCCTCGGGCCTGAACAACTTGGTTCCTTAGCGGCCCCCGCCGTTTATTACCTGCGCTTAACGGCCCCGGGTTTCACAAACCGGATGTTAAAGGCGACGCTGAGCGCGACTCACTCGGGTTTGTTCCGGGCCACGTTCGTTGCCGTGGACGGACAGGCCATCGCGGGCGCGAACGGTTTCGATTTGGTCCGCACAACGGTCACGGTCGAGGATCTCGCATCGCTGTCGCGAAATATTCCGATGTTTGAAACTCACAGTCTCACGATCGATAAGACGGTAGACAAGCAGCGCGCGGAGATAGGCGATGCGCTCACTTACACGATCAACATCAACAACCCCACGCCTACGACAATCGCTAAGTTGATTCTGAAAGACACGCTGCCTCGTTCATTTCAATATGCCGCGGGCACGTTCCGAATTCTGCAGGCGAGTGCTGTCACCGGCGCAGGATGGTTAGCGCCGGCCCAGCAACCCACGATGCGCGACAACGAGTTGACGATGAATCTGGGCGAGCTGTCACCAGCAAGCCAGGTGCAAGTCCAGTATCGCGTTCGCATCGGCGCCAACGCTCACGAAGGCGAGCAGTTCAACCAAGCGTTCGCCACCGGGCAGTTTCCGGACGGCGAGTTAGTGCGAACCGACGCTGCTCGTGTTTCGGTCTACGTCGGCGCCGGAACGTTTTCTACCCGGCAGATTATTCTGGGCCGGGTATACGAAGACCTCAATCGCAACGGCCGTTTCGATAACAAGGACCGGGCAATAGCCGGTGCGCGTGTCTATCTAATGAATGGGCAATATGTGCTCACCGACATCGCCGGGCTCTACAACTTTCCCACGGTCGGCGACGGTGCAGTCGTTATCGCGCTAGATCCAATCAGTATCGCCGCGGGTTTGACCTTGCGCGATGAAGGACACGTCTCCGGACGTAGTTGGGCGCGAATGCTGCGCACTCCCTTGGGCGGAGGTTCGCTGTTACAGCAGGACTTTGTGCTGGTGGGCGGCAACGTGTCCGGAGAGATTGCGGGAGCGGCGGTAGCCCTTACGAAGGCAAAGTCGGCTCCCGCTGCGGTCGCCCCCATCAAATCCGACGGGACGAATGACGATAGGCGTAAATCTCTGGCGCCTGGCACGTATGAGACTGCTGCTACCGAAAAAATCGCTCCGGTAAAACCGGGCACAGCTCTGATTGTGAGTCCGACGTCCGACTCCGCCGTGGTATCCACTGGTTCAGAAATTCAGGCTCGCGTCGCCATCGATTGGAAGGTCTTACTTGAAATCAATGACAAGCCGGTCTCCGACAAAAATATCGGCGAGACGCGCGTGGACCATGCCAATCAGGTCACGACCTACACGTTCGCTGGTCTAACCCTTCCCCCCGGCCTAAACAAACTTCGGGTGACTCCGATCGGTCCCGCTAACGAACGCGGTACGCCAGTCGAGCTCAAGGTGATGGGCCGCGGTCCGGTGCGCCGGATCGAAATTCTTACAGAGGTAAAAGAGCTGACCTCTGGTGGCAAGGATTCGTTGCTCGCCACGATTCGCGCCTGGGACCAGTGGGACAACCCAGCTCTTGACGGCTTCGTCGCCATTGAGGGTACGAACGTCCTGGTCATGTCCGCCGATAGCGCGGTGCGCCCGGAATTGTTCACTGCTCAGAGCAGCTCAGTTCTGCCCTCGCTCGATCGAAAGGGAACTGACTTTGAACGTCCTTTGCCGGCCAATGCCAGACAGGTGAATGACCTGAGAAGCCAAATGGGAATCGCGCTCAAAGATGGTGAAGCGCAAATCAAACTGGTAGCCCCGGGCGTGGCCACGGCCGCCCATCTCAAAGTGATCATGCTCCAGACGGTGGGCGAACTGGACCTCCGCATTGTGACGGAGAAGCGGCCCACCTTACTGGTCGGATTAGCGGAGGCTGCCTTTGGCAACGTGCCCGGCTTCGGATCCGCAGAAACCAGCAGAGATCGCAATCGCCTGGCATTCTTCTTTCGCGGCACAATTCGGGAAAAGAATATTCTGACGCTCTCTTATGACAGCCTGCGCCCACTTAATCGCACCGCCGGCGAGGATCGCCTCTTTCAACTTGATCCACTGGAGCGCGCTTATCCAATCTTCGGTGATTCCTCGACGCGCTTTGAAGAAGCACAATCAAATTCCAGGCTCTACGCGAGACTTGACCGCGGGCGCTCGTATGCGATGTTCGGTGATTTCGATGCCGATCTGAACGGATTGGCGCTGGCCGGCTACTCGCGGAAGTTAACCGGCGTGAAGCTGCATCTGGAGGATCGCGGCGGGAGTTTTATCACTCTGACCGGCGCGCGTCCCGGCACGGCCTTCGCGCGCGACGTGATTCCCGGAGGCGCCCTCTCGCTCGTGCAGCTCAGCTTCAGCGACATCTTAGCGGGTTCGGAAAACGTGACGCTGGAAGTCCGCGACCGCCGCAATCCGGAAATCATTCTCTCGAGCGAAGTCCTCATCCGATCGGTTGACTACAACCTCGATGCCATAACCGGCCAGCTCTTTTTTCTGCGATTTATTTCCACCTTCGACTATTCGTTGAACCTCACTCAAATTGTAGTCACTTACGAGCATCGCGCGAACGGGTTCAACTCCATGGTGTTGACCGGACGGGCAGTCAAAAAGTTTAGCGGTCTCGGTTTGCAAATCGGTCTCAGCGGTATCAGTCAACGACAGGATAAAGGCAGCGCCTTTCACCTTGGCGGTCTCGACGCGATCCAGCGGTTGCCGCGCGCCGGCGTACTTAAGTTGGCCGCGGTTTGGAGTCAGGGAGCGATTGATGGGATTGGCAGCGGCGCCTCAGCGAGCGTTGCGGGTGCCGGCGCCGACCACAATGGCTTCGCTTATGACATTGACTACAACCAGCCCGTGACCTTTCTCGAGGGCGTAGTTAACGGCAGGCTCGCAGCGGCTTCGGCCGGATTCCTCAATCCCTTTGGCGCCACGATCACGCCAGGCTCGCGGCGCGGGGAAATTGCTTTCGGCTTCAAACTGCGGCCGTCGTCGACAGCGAGGTTGAGCTTCGTCAATGAGCGAAACCAGACCGAGCGCGTTGATAACTCGCGCTCGACATTTTCCGTCCTCTGGGCGGAATCTATCAGCGAAGACTTGAGGCTGAACCTCGGTTACGACTACCGCAGGTTTTCGGATAACCATGGCGACGGCGATGTTGCTTCCAACCTGTTTACTATCGGCGCTGAATGGCAGGCGACGAAAAAGCTGCAGCTGACCGCCAAGCGGGAACAGAACCTGGGTAGTTCGGATCCCACTTATCCCAACCAGACCACGATCGGAGCAAACTACCAGCTCAACGATTGGGCGAAGCTGTTCTTCACCCAGCGCATCGCGTCCGCTCCCATTGTTCCGATTGCCGACACCACCGGCACCGGCTTCGCACTCTCGTCAGCTCGCAACGAAATGGCTTTTGGAGTGGAAACCAAGCTCAGCCGCTTCACTTCCATGACTGGGCGCTATCAGATTGATAACGGCGCCGGCACGGCGGACAGCTTTGCAGTGATCGGCCTCGTCAACCGGTTTCCGATCAGCAAAGAGTTCTCGCTCGAACTCGGTTATGAGCGCGGTTTTCATCTGCAGGGCGAGGGAAAGAACTTTAACAGCGTCACGTTGGGCGCGGGCTGGCAGCCTCGGGAGAATTTTACCGCGAACGTTCGCTATGAATTACGCGATCGCAACGGGTTGGAGCACTTGTTCGTAATCGGCGCCGCGGGGCGCGTCAACCAGAGCATCACAGCGCTCTCGCGCTTTCAGGTTGCGCGCACCAGATCGGGCGGACAGCAAAGCAGCTTTGCCGAGGGCATGGCAGCAGTGGCAATTCGACCGGCGACGAGCGATCGCATGGGGCTGCTCTTCAGTTATACGCGCCGCGCTCGCGAGCTTAGCGGAACGACAAACCTGGGTGCCACGCGGGATCGGCTCGATAGTTTAACCACGGACGCTTTTTTCCAATTGACGCAGCGCCTCGAGTTGTCGGGACGTCTGGCTGCCAGACTCAATTCCGACCAACAGCAACAGACTCCGGTTGCGACACTGACCTATTTGACGCAGGGGCGCATGCAATACCGGTTTGCCAAACAGTTCGACCTGGCAGCCGAGATGAGGGCGTTGATTCAGGCAAACTCCGGGACGGCAAAGAAGTCGTATGCGGGGGAACTTGGTTTTTGGCCGTTGCCGGATCTGAGACTGGGCGCAGGCTACAACTTCGCATTGGCGACCGAACCGCAGGGCAACATTATCGGCGGCACCAGACGCGGCTTCTATTTCAACATCTCGACGAAACTCTCCAATCTCTTCAACCTCTTTGGCACATCGAGAAACGACATGACCGCGAGCGGCGCCGGGAAAGCAATCGAGGCCAAGTGAAAAAGATCAGAAATCACCATTCACGTGCGCAAACCAATTGCTTCGCCCGTGGAGTACGGGGAAGTCGCGCGTGGACGTCCGTGCGCCGTGTTCTGGTGGGTTCCTTTCTGTCTCTGGTATTCATTTGCCTTTTCAGTGTTCAAGGTAGTGCGCGGACTATTACTACTAGTATCAACTGGAGCGCCCTCTCACCGGTCCCTGATGCAACTGAGGCCATGATTATCAAAAACACCGCCACCGTAACGGTTGATGTAAGCAATGCCGTCGCGAATACGATTTCAATGGGGGCAGGTGGGGGCTCTGCGGGACCTGGGACGCTCAAGTTTAACGCCGGATCAGTCCTTACGCTTTCAGGTGCATCCGGTACTCTGACCCTGGGGTTGTCCGCCACTAATTCTGGCACGATAGATATGGCGCTGGGCGGAACGGTGCATGTCAAAGGGTTCCTCGGATCTAACGGGTTTCTGATTCCTGGCAGTGGCTCAATAGATGTTACCGGTACTACAACGCTGCTCTCATTTATATCTACTTACAATAATCTAACCGTTAATGTACCGAGCGGCACGGTCACGTTCGCAACTGCACCGACAATAAACGGGAATCTCACTGTTAACGCTGGAACGCTAAGCGCAAACAATCTGAACTCTTTTGTGCACGGGAACTGGACTAATAATTCTGCAACCTCGGCATTTACCGCCGGAACCTCCACGGTGACGTTCAATGGCGCGGCTGCCCAGGCAATCGGCGGCACGTTTGGAACCGCCTTTAATAATCTCACTATTGCGAACACAGCGAGCACTGTTACGTTAGGTGCAAATGCCATCATTGCCGGTAACCTTTCAATATCCACTGGAACCTTCGATCTGGCGGGCTTCACAGCCAATCGAGCCACCTCCGGGGGTACGCTTACCGTCTCTAATGCCACGACGTTGAAGATCGGCGGCACTAACAGTTTTCCCACCAACTACGCTACGAACACATTAGTTGTAGCAAGTACGGTCGAGTATTCAGGAACCAATCAAACCGTAGCGAACCAAACTTATGGAAACTTAAAACTAAGCAGCTCAAGTGGTGCGGCGGTGAAAACATTTCCCGGAACAGCATTGGCGGTGATTGGGAACCTTAGCAGTGTAGTGGGCGCCGGCACGTCAGTCTCATTTACCGCCGCCGCAATTATTACGGTAAACGGCAACGTTTCACTTGGTGCTTCCACCACTTTCAATGGCAGCAGTTATGCACACAGCGTCGGCGGGAACTGGGCCAACAGTGGCACCTTTAACGGGAACACCGGTACGATTACCTTTACTGGGTCAGGGGCCGCTATCAGCGGAGCGGGTACTCAGAATTTCAATAATCTTACCGTTGCTGCCTCGGCGGTTACTTTTTCCAGCGGCAGCGTAACCTTGAGCGGTAATCTTGCGACCGCCGGATCCGGTTCGCTCACGCAAGCGTCCGGTGGAACGCTATCAATGACGGGTTCAAGCACGACCATCACTGGTTCGGGGATTTCACTTGATAGCCTGACCGTTAGTGGTTCCGTAACCACTGCCACGTCGTTAATCCTGACGGGTAGTTTGTCTGTGAGTGGAAGCTTTAGCGCAAGCGCAGGCACCATCTCCATGAGTGGTACAGCAAAAACTATTTCCGGTGCGGGCACGAAAAACTTTGCTGTGCTCTCTGTAACAGGCTCCCTCGCCACTGACGCCGATTTTTCCATTTCATCAGGTCTTACAATCAGCGGGAGTTTATCTTCATCAGCCGGAGTCGCAACTTTTACCGGAACCTCCACCTTAAGCGGCACCGCCAATCTTTTCAATACCACCATCAACGGAACGTCATTGCAATTATCCGCCAATTCAACTTTGGGGATTGCCAATCTGTTGACAATAAGCGCCGGCACTTTGAATGTAACCTCATCAGCGCCCAATACCGTAAATTTTAACGGCACGGGCGCCCAAAGTATAAATGCCATAACCTATGACAAGCTTGGGCTGTCCAACGGAAATAGCAAGACAGCCACTGCCGGAATAACGGTAAATAACAACATTACTATTGCGACCGGCACCACTTTTATTCCAGGGGCTTTCACGCATTCCATCTATGAGGATTGGAATAACTCGGGCAGTTTTACGGCAGGCTCAAGCACTATTCAATTTCTGGGAAATCACAATACGAACATCAACGGCGCCACCACCTTCAACATTCTTACAGTTAATAGTACAACTGCGACCACAGGTATCATTCTGCAAAGCAATATCTCTGCGGCAACGGTAAACATGATATCGGGCACCGTACTTACCGGTGCAAACACAATTAACATTACTTCCACCAGAACTGGCAATGGAATAATCAGGGGTAATATCCAGCGAACCCATGCTTTTATAACCGGGGTAGCCTACGCTTTCGAGGGCCCGAATAATACGATCAGTTTTACTTCTGTTTCGTCGGTTACCAGTATCACGGTATCAGTTGCGGAAGGATCGATCAGTGACTTCCCTTTTGGGTCTTCGGTCACCAGGGTTTACAACATTGCCGTTCCTTCAGGAACATACAATGCAACCCTGCGCCTGCATTATGAAAGTGATGAGCTGAATGGCAATGACGAATCAACGATGACGTTGTGGCGTTACAACGGTTCAGTCTGGGTAAATGCCGGGAAAACCGCTAACGACGTCACCTCAAATTACGTCGAGCAAAGTGGATTGACAAGCATCGCCAATCGCTGGACGCTTTCAAATTCAACCGGTTCAAATGTCGTACAGTGGAATGGAAGTGTAAGTACAGATTGGAACACCGCGGCCAATTGGACCGTTCTGCAAGGCGCACCATCAAGGCCTCCTTCAGCTACGGACATTGTAGTGTTAGCAACCGTGAGCTTTACCTACAATCCAACCATCAGCAATACCGTAAGCGTCAAAAATATAAACTTCGGAAGTGTACAGGCGCTAACGCTGTCACTGGCAAGCGGTGGTTCGCTCACTTCAAATGACATAGGTGGAACGTGGAGCAGTAGTGTCACTCATACTATTAATGCGAATAATCAATCAATAACTGTCAACGGCGACCTCTCCCTGAGTGATGGGGTAAGCGGTCACGCAATTAATCTTAATATTGGTTCTGGGACCGTAAATGTGGCAGGCTCCCTGACTCAATCGGGCGGAGCAAATATTGTTTTCAGCGCGGCGGGAAACCTAAACATCGCTGAAGATTACAATTACGTTAGCGGAACATTTACCGCGGGAACCGGCACCGTTACTTATATTGGTACAACCAACCAGGGTGTTGGTGGCGTTAGTTATAACAATCTTACAGTTAATAAAGCTTCGGGGTTAGCCTCCATAAACAATGCCGTGAGCCTCCTGGGCAATCTTCTGATTGCGTCCGGTGAATTGAATAATCTTTCAACTACTACTATTTCAGGGAATGTCACTATTAATTCGGGTAGCACTTTTGAGAATAACGGTGCAATTCATGTCGGCGGTAATTGGGCTAATAGCGGCACGTACCTAGCGGAGGGTTTCGGTGTTTTCTTTGAAGGGAGCGGGACGCAAAATATTTCAGCATCCGCCTTCGGCACTTTGAATATTAATAAGCCATCGGGCACGGCAATCCTTACCGGAGAATTAACGGTAGGTGGAAACCTCATCATTACCTCCGGCACACTGGATCTTCAAACCTATTCTATTACCAGAAACTCCATCGGCGGCTTTGCCAGTATCGCAGATGGCGCGACCGGAATAATTGGAGGCAACAACGGCCCTTCCGGTTTTGCCTCGTACACATTGGGCGCTGCCAGTACAGTCATATACAACGGCACTGATCCGCAATTCATATCATCAGAGGGGATCAACTTTGGCAATCTCATTTTCCGTAACGCCGGAACCAAAACCCTGGTCACTCCGCTCGCAGTAAATGGAACGTTAACAATCGATAGTGGCGCTACTCTCGACGCCTCCTCTTACGCCATTACTCTGAATGGCAACTGGATCAATAACGGAACCTTCACCCCCTCAAACAGTACCGCCATATTTGCCGGCACCATAAAAAGCATTTCCGGCAATACCACTTTCAACCAGGCAGTGGTTTCAGGAAGTTACACCATTCTGGGTGACAATAACTTCAACGGCTTGCTCAACATTACCAGTACCGGATCCTTGAGCGGCGGGGGAACAGTTAACACTACACTTAATGGAGATTTATTAAATAGTGGCGTCTTGTCTGCGCTCGGAACAACGACATTTTCAGGTGCGGCTTTGCAAACCTTGAGCCTAATAAATGCTACGACGACGGTTGCTTTGACAGTCAACTTTAATGGCTCTGTTTCACCGGTACTAAACTCGACTGCGGCGCCGCAATTTGGCTATATCAACATCAATAATACCGGCGGTGTAAATCCGAGCGTAGGATGGAACATATTGTACGGCCTCACAGTGGGCAGTGGCGCCTCATTCAATGGCGGTACTTCTTCACATAATATATTGGGATATCTAACCAACAATGGCACGATTACTTCCAACGGAATTGTGAGCTTCCTACCTTCAGCGGCAGCAACCGTAAATCTCGGCAGTAATTTTTCAAGTACTGACAGAGTTTACTTTGGTGGCGCCAATGCACTGACCCTGCTCGGAACTCCCGTCTCTTTCCGCAATGTAAACATCACTAATACCAACGCCGCAGGAATAACTCCTTCATCCGACTGGATCCTTACGAAAGATTTGACAGTAGCCAGCGGCTCCATTCTGAATGCCGGTAATCACTCCTATTCAGTGGCTCACAATATATCTAACAGCGGAACGATTAACAGCGGGACGTCAACCTTTACGCTTAACGGAACCGGTACTCAAGATGTCAATTCTGCGTCGGCTTTTAATAATCTTACGATCAATAATTCCGGAGGTTCAGCCACGCTATCTGCAAATGCAACGGTGAACGGTGTGTTGAATTTTGTTTCCGGAAAAATACAAACAGATACCAAATCGCTGATACAGCCGTCGTCCGGAACGGTGACGGGGGCATCCCAGAGTACGGGTTGGGTCAATGGCCAACTGCAGAAAACCATCGCGACGGGAACGACGAGCAAGACCTTCGAGGTGGGTGGTCCTAATAACTACACGCCGGTCACGGTAGCGTTTACCGGCGTGACGACGGCGGGGGATCTGACCGCCAGTGCCGTCTCCGGTGATCACGCAAGTATCAGCGCCTCGACGATCAACGCGACGAAAAGTGTGAATCGAACTTGGACCCTGACGAACAGCGGAATTGTCTTCACGAATTACAGCGCCACCTTCAATTTTGTCGCCGGGGACATTGATGCCGGTGCGAGTACCAGCGCCTTCATAGTTGGCAAGTACAGTGGCGGGTCCTGGACGTACCCAACAGTCGGCACGAGAACATCCACCTCGACCCAGGTAACGGGACTGACATCCTTTAGCGATTTTCAGATTGGCGCCACCGCATCCATCCCCAACGTCACGCTGACGGCAAGTGTTAGTCCGACAGGTTTTGTGCGACCCCGCACCGATCTCGTCTACACCATCAGTTTCAGCAATAACGGCGTGGGCGCAGCTTTAGCTTTTGTAATTACTGATCCGATTCCGGCAAACACCGACTTCAAAGTGGGCTCCGCGACTACCAGTCTCGGTACGACCGGCCTGACGCCGACGCTGGCTTATTCAAATGATCATGGAGCGTCCTGGACTTACACGCCGGTCAGTGCGGGCGGTGGCGCGCCGTCGGGTTATGACCGCATTGTCACAGATGTTCGGTGGAGTTTTGGCGCCAGCCTCAGTCAAACTTTACCCAACAACGCCGGTAGCGTGAGCCTCACCACCCGCATACGTTAGAGACGACGTTGACTTCCAGCGCGGCGCCAGCGGTGCAGAACATTTACGGCGGTCAGACAGAATGCGAGCCACACGGCTCCTTCGGCGAAAGCGCCCAGCACGTCGCTCAGGTAATGAGCGCCAAGATAGATGCGGCTGAAGCCAACCAGTAAGATCATGAAGCCGGCGCCCAAACCCGCCAACGCTCGCCAACTCCACCTCTTAAAATTCGCTATCGCAAATGCGCCCAACGCGCCGTAAAAACAAGTAGCCATCATGGTGTGGCCGCTGGGAAATCCATAACTGGTCAACGTCAGAATCGGATCGGTAAAGTGCGGGCGAGCGCGCAAAAAGAGATTCTTCAGAATTACATTCAATAGCATGCCGCCAAACACGCTGGCCGCCAGGGCCACTGAATGCGCGCGGTACCCGCGACGCATCAGGTAAGACAACACCCCAAGAGTCAGGATGGTGACGCCCAGCGTCGCGTGGATCCGGGTAATGATAATCAGCAGCGCGGTGACCGTCGGGGTTGTGTGCGCGTGTAGCCATGATGAGAAGTCCCGGTCGATGACGGTGAGTCGATCCGCGGTAACGACGTCTTCGGCGATCGCGGCGAAGAGCAACGTGGACGAAATCAGAATCAAAGCGCCAATCGTCAGATGGAGTCCCAGGTAACCTTCCGGAGAAAGACGGGCCTTGAGGAAGGCAATCGGCCGGGCCTGCCGGTTGCGGATTGGTGAAGAAGAGTTTCTCAAAGAAATATGACAGGATTGACAGAATTAACAGGATAGAGAAGCGGCAGTTCAGCGGCGCTTATTCCTCTCCTTCTCGCTTGCCAGTCGTTCGCTTAATCGTGTTAATGCTGACGACTTAGCGAGCCCGCTTTTTGGCGCTCTTCTTTTTCGCTTTCGTTCCCTGCGTAATCCGTTTCGGCGCTTTCTTTTTCGCGCCCGCCAGTTCCCCAAGCACTTCCGCGAAATCGAAGCCGAACAACTCATGAATCCGGGAGCTCAGCGCCGGCATAACCAGGCTGTGGCCGACGGAGGATAGTTCGTCGACAATGCCGTCAGCAAAGGCGGCGATCTGGGACTTGTGTTTCGCGCCGCGCGTGTTCTTATGCGCATAGCCCAACGTGTAACCCAGGGCAAAGCCGGCCGACAGAGTTCCTAAACTCCATAGCAGCGGTTCCTTCTGAAAATTGTCGCGGTAGTCCAAGACGCCGCCGACAGTGTCCTTCACTGACTCGACCTGGACCGCGACGGTATCTTTCAGTTGTTCGACTGTTTGCGAAAGAGAGTCACGCGTCTCTTTCAGGTGACGCTGCAGTTGCTCTTTGCTGGGTTCCTTTGCAGCTTTGTCGGTCACTGATGTCCTGCCCATAGTTTCCTCCCTGCGTTCGTGAATTGGTCAGTTCAATTGTGGAAGATGCGTTTCATGATAAGCGATAGTCGCGCTTTTCTTAAGCTGGCACAGGTTGTGCCATGCATTGGTTAGGTTGCGCATTTCGCGCGCTGAAAAATCAATAGGGGGTATTTGTGCCGGAGCGGTTTACCCTGACCAGCCCGTTTCTCCCCTGATGCAGACCCCCTCAGCCAAATGAGCGAGAAGAGAGTTCATTCCAGATTTGAAGTGTCCCTAACCGCCCAACTGCCCGGGGCTGCGCGGGGATACGAGTTTCGGATTGCCGACTTGTCGGCGGGTGGATGTTACGTGGATACGATTGCCGAGGTGATGATCGACGAAATTCTGTTAATCAGAATCCTGAAACCCGACAATCAATGGTTTGAATTGTGCGGGCAGGTGACCCATCATTTTCCGCGCCTCGGTTTCGGAATTCGTTTCCTGAACGTCGCTCAAGCAGAGCTGGAAGAGATCCAATTGTTACTTGCCGAAGCAGGTGCCACCCACGTGCCGTCGGCCATCTTGCCACTCCTCGAAACTTTATTGCCCGTTGAGCAACTCGACTCAAATCTGCCTGGAGTGATCATGCGGGCGGAGTTGTAATAAGCGTGGAGTGAGCCGCCAAAAGCCTTCGCCATCAATGTTGATATGACTGATCCAATACCAGACCTAACGGACGGGGATTCTGCTAAGCCCGTTGCCGCGCAACGATCAGTGTCGCCCCTTTGGCACCGCATCTATTACTTGCTGGCGGCGTTTGATGTGCTCGTGGTGCTGCTAAGTCTTTTTCTCAGTCACCAGATACTGAATATTTACCACCATTCAGTTGAAGTAAATCAGAAGTGGGTTGAGCAACGTAATCAGGTCGCCGAACTCGGCACATTGGCCGGTGCAGTCAACGCACCGGGAAATGATATTTTCGCTTCGTACAATGTGAAAGGCGAGCGGGCCAGGACCGCTGTGGCGCTGCGCGCTTTCGACGAGCGCATGGCCTGGGTGGAGAAAGCTCTACTGACACACATCGAAAGTCGACGAAATAACGACATCTCAATTCAGGCCGATGCTGAAAAGCTGCCGGAGGATCTAAACCAAATCAAAGCGGCCATGGGCGACATGACCGCGGAAGCCGAGCTGATCTTTTTCTACTTCGAAAAGAAAAGGCCCGAAGACGCCGGAAGGCGCCTGGCTACGATGGACCGAAAGTATGCGCGGGTATCTGCATCCTTCGCGCGCGCGCGGGCGCGCATCAGTGAAATCCAGGCAAAACTCTTCGCAAAAGAAACTGAATCCGCCGATATGCTCAGCAAACTTGAGCAGTTCCTCGCCCTCTTTATTTTGTTAATGGTCGCTGCCGCTGTCGCGTACGGCCGCAAGATAAAAAAACAAATCGAAACTGGCACCAGAGAAAAAGAAGGCTTCCTGGCAGAGCTGCATGCGGAATTACTCGAGCGCAAAGGCATCGAGTCGGCTTTGCGTGAAAGTGAAGAAAAACACCGCGACCTTTTTGAGAATGCCAACGATATCATCTACACGCACGATCTGGCGGGTAACTACACCTCAACCAACAAAGCGTGCGAAAGAATAACCGGCTACTCAAAAGTTGAAGCGCTCCACATGAACATTGAAGGTGTGATCGCTCCCGAGTATCTCGAACATGCGAAAAAATTGCTGGCGCAGAAGACCAGTGAGAGAACTCCTTCAGCCTACGAACTGGAAATAGTTGCCAAAGACGGCCAGCGAATTACGATTGAGGTTAATTCGCGCTTGACCTATGTTGACGGGAAACCCAACGGCGTGCAGGGCATGGCCCGCGATATTACTGAGCGCAAGCGGGCAGCCAGTGAGTTGCGAGAAAGCGAAAGACGCTTAAGCGATATGCTGGCAAACATCGAGCTGATCTCGGTGATGCTGGATCGCGACGCGAAGATCACCTACTGCAATGATTATTTCCTGCGGCTAACGGGCTGGCGCCGTGACGAGGTGTTGGGCCGCGATTGGATGAAACTATTCACGCCGCCCGAGCGCCGAGATCAATTGACAACCGTGCATCAGCAATTGCTGACTGACTCACCGATTGCCTGGCATCACGAGAATGAAATCTTAACCCGGACCGGCGGCAGAAACCTGATCAGGTGGAACAACTCGGTGCTGCGCTCGGGCTCCGGCGAGGTCATCGGGACTGCGAGCATCGGCGAAGACATCACGGAGCGCAAAAGAGTCGAAGCGGAGCTTAAGAAGCGAGAGCAGGAACTGGTTGAATCACAGCACATTGCTTTGCTCGGTAGCTGGGAATGGGACGTCAAAACCAACACCACCAGCTGGTCGGATGCGCTTTTCCATCTCTACGGTCTCGACCTGCAGAAACACACCTCCAGTTATGATGGCTATTTGGAATTGATTCATCCTGACGACCGCGAGCGCATCTCCCAAACGATAGAGAACGTATTGGTAAGGAAGGAGAGTTGCTCCTATGAGCACCGCATCGTTCAGCCCGGTGGAGAGGTCCGTCACCATAATGTGAATTTAAAAGTCGCGCTCAATGAGAATGGTGAGCCCGTCAAGCTCTTCGGTACTGCGCAGGACATTACTGACCGTATCCACATGGAGAACGAGTTGAAGCAGGCCCGCGATACCGCACTCGAATCGGCGCGGCTCAAGTCCGAATTTCTCGCAAACATGAGCCATGAAATCCGGACGCCGATGAATGGCGTCATCGGAATGACCGGCCTGCTCATGGACACGGAATTGGACGAGGAGCAGCGCGACTTTGCCGAAACCATTCGGACCAGCGGCGACGCGCTGTTGACGATAATTAACGACATTCTTGACTTTTCGAAGATTGAAGCTGGAAAGCTGCAATTTGAAACGCTTGATTTCGATCTCGTGAACGCGGTCGAGGGCACAGTTGAATTGATGGCGGAACGCGCGGGCGCTAAGAATATCGAACTGGGATCATTGATCCATTCTGATGTAACGCGGCAATTGCGCGGAGACCCGGGACGTCTGCGGCAGGTGCTGACAAACCTTCTCGGCAATGCCGTAAAGTTTACCGAGGAAGGTGAGGTGTTCGTGCGCGCAATGAAGGAAAGTGAAACTGCCGACGACATTGTGATTCGCTTCGCCATCACGGACACCGGTATCGGAATCGATCAGGAGACGCAGCAGACCTTGTTTCAGGCATTCACTCAGGCAGATGGCTCCACCACGCGGAAATACGGTGGGACGGGTCTGGGGCTGGCGATCTCAAAGCAATTGGTTGAATTGATGGGCGGGCAGATCGGCGTGGACAGTGTGCCGGGCGGCGGTTCGTCTTTCTGGTTTACAGCCGCCTTTGGAAAACAATCCGGCGAAGCCCGCGGGGTAAATCCGGGCACACCGAGTCTGGCTGATCTGCGTGTGCTGATAGTCGATGACAATGCTACTAATCGGAAGATTCTGTCCCATCAACTGAGCTCGTGGGGAATGATTCATCAGGAGGCCGACTCAGGCGAGCGCGCACTGGAAGCACTTTTGTTAGAGACAGCGCAAGACAATCCTTACGACTTGGCCATGCTGGATTTGATGATGCCCGGAATGGATGGTTTTGAATTAGCCCGGCGCATCAAGTCCGATCCACTGATTGCCGGAACGCATCTGGTGCTGCTGACGTCTTACGGCCAGCGCGGCGACGGCGCTGCCGCGCGCGAAGCGGGAGTTGCGGCCTATATCACAAAGCCGGTCAGGCAATCACAGTTGTTTGACTGTCTCACAACTGTAGTCCTCCGTGACATTGTTGGTCCCGCCAGTTCGCCGGCGGAAGTGGCGCCATTGATTACCCGCCATGTTTTGAAAGAGAAAACTATGACGTCAAGCAAACTGATCCTGATTGCGGAAGACAATATCGTTAACCAGAAAGTTGCCGTCCGTCAGTTACAAAAGCTGGGTTATCGCGCGGACGCAGTGGCCAATGGACGTGAAGCAGTCGCGGCGCTGGCGCGGATCCCCTACGAACTGGTGCTGATGGATTGTCAGATGCCGGAAATGGATGGCTATGCAGCGACGGCGGAAATCAGACGCCGCGAAGGAACTACAAAACATACGACCATCGTGGCAATGACGGCCAATGCGCTGCAGGGAGATCGGCAGAAATGCCTGGAGGCGGGCATGGATGATTATATTTCGAAGCCGGTGAAGTTTGAAGATCTGGCATTGGTACTGCAGCGGGTCTTCAGCGGCGCGCCGATTAAAGATGTCAGGACCTCGACGGCGGCTTCGCCTTGCCCCGTGGATCTCGTGCGGCTGCATGAGGCGATGGGCGACGAAGTCGATGAGATAGCCGCGGCCTATCTCCTGCAGATGTCGGAAAACATCGAAAAGCTAGCAATCGCGATAGAGCATGACAACATTAGCGAAGTCGGTTTAATCGTACACAACTGCGCCGGCACCAGTGCCAACTGCGGCATAGTTTCTGTCATGCCGGCGTTGCGCAGATTGGAAGAGTTGGTTCATCAGAGTTCGCTCGCCGGCGCCCGCGAGCTGGCCGACTTGCTGGCTGTTGAGTTCCAACGTGCCCGGACCTTTCTGCGAGAAAACTTGCAACCGGTCACGGTTTAGAGAAAGAAGTCGCACCTTATGACACTACAAACTCGCCAACATTCCAAACGAATTTTGATCGCGGACGACGATCCGGTAATGAGACATTTGCTCGTGTCCATAGTCAAAAAAGAAGGCTATGAAGCGGTAGCAGTCGATGATGGGCGTGAGGCTTTCCGCCTGCTGCAATCAGACGCTAACTTCAGGGCCGGAATCTTTGACATGATGATGCCGCACCTTGAGGGCCTGGACCTTATCCGCTATATGAGGACCGAGAAACGGTTGCAGCGGATACCCGTAATGATGATCACTGCTGAACAGGACCTGCAGTTGATGGCCAGGAGTTTTGTTGCCGGAGTAACTGTTTTTCTCTCTAAGCCCTGCAGCGCTGAGCAGATTGAAAGCACGCTGAGAATTCTGCTAACGCCGACCAGAATTCCGCGAAGGTCCCAACCAAATGGCCATGTTGCAGCTTAAACAAATCGACTCCCATGCGCTTACGTCAGACGTTTGCCCGCGCTTTCTCGCAGGCGTGGACCCGACTGTCATGTCGGGTTACGAAAGGCTGCAAGCTGATGGCGATCCTGATCTTATCGTCGAGTTAATCGATCTGTACCTGGCCGACGTTCCTTTGCGCATGACAAAGATGCGCGAGGCGCTGCGCCAACGAAATTGGTTGCAAGTGAAAAGGGAAGCCCACAACCTGCGAGGCAGCAGCGGTAATCTCGGCGCCGTGGGAATGGCCGCAATTTGCGAAGAGGTGGAAAGGACCGTATCTGAACACAATCGGGAAACAGAAATTTTCATGGACCGTCTGGAGCGGGCTTGGGCACAGACCCGCTCCCTTCTCGCCAATGAACGGCAGAGGCGCCTCCCATGAAGATCCTAATTGCCGAAGATGATCCTGTCTCCCGCCGGGTTCTGGTGACGACGCTTACTAAGTTGGGCCACGAGGTGATTGCGACGGAGAACGGCTTCGACGCGTTGGCTGGTTTGCAGAAAGACGGTGCGCCGCGCCTGGCAATCCTGGATTGGATGATGCCCGGAATCGAAGGTCCCGAAGTTTGCCGGCGGATCCGTCAAGACAGTGGAACGGCCTCGATTTATCTCATCCTGTTAACCGCCCTTTCCCAAAAAGACCAAATGATCGCCGGTCTGGAGGCTGGCGCCGACGATTACCTGACAAAGCCTGTCGACCGTCACGAGTTACGCGTGCGATTGCAGACGGGAGCGCGAATCGTAGAACTACAGACCAGTCTGGCCCAACGAGTTGTGGAATTAGAATCGGCAATTGTGGAGCGCAAACAGGCGGAGGAGGCGTTGCGAAATCTGACGCTGAAGGATGATCTAACTGATCTATACAACCGGCGCGGCTTCTTGAATCTGGCCGAGCATCACCTGGAGATTGCGCGCCGCGCCCGCCAGAGTTCTCTGCTGATTTACGCGGATCTGGATGGGCTAAAGCAGATCAACGATTCGCTGGGACACAGCGCAGGTTCCGCTGCAATCATAAAAACTGCAGAGGTCTTAAGAAATACATTTCGCACTTCCGACATCGTGTCGCGCCTGGGTGGCGATGAGTTTGTCGTCATTGCGCAAGATGTTGCGCGGGACGAAGTGCGCACGGTGATCGCCCGTCTGGAAGCAAACCTGCACCTGCAGAACGAACAAGAAAAGCTGGGCTATCGGTTATCGTTGAGCACCGGCGCGGTTTGGATCGCGCATGATACCGATCAGACTATCGATGAATTGATCGGCCAGGCAGATCAGGCGATGTACGACAACAAGCGCAGCCGAAAACTATTACTCAACTCCAGCGACGACGCTGCTCTCCGTCCCGCGGCCTAGCCGGCAGAACCGCCTGCCGTAGCCGGCGGGGACAGCGATCGCCGAAGGTGGAAGGCGGAGGAGTCACGATGTTGTCTCTGAAAATCCGCAAGGTCAATCTGCACTTCTCCTCCATTAGTTGCACCGGAAGCGGACCCGCATTAGAATCCCTCGCAAGACTTGAGGATACGATGCGTTTTATCGAACTCCGGGGTTGGGCTCCTTTCTCACGCACCGAGCAACCTCTCGCCTTTTAAGGGAACTGATTCCGCCCGTGACAGCGTTCGTCGATGTTCGTCATGGTCCAGCTAAGCCGTCGATACCAGTTAACCATTTGGCGCGCGTTCGTTCCTTTGAATTTCGCGCTTTTGGTCGTGCTGCCACTACGTAGATTTTCGGAGGCGCATTGAACCAGCAGAAAGAGCACTCGCAGCTCTCCCTTTATCTCTTTGCCATAATCGCGCCTGCATTGGTGGCGGGCCTGACGCATGCTACCTGGCCATTCTTCCAAAAAAACCTGGTTTCGATTTTTCTCCTGATGGTCATGATCGCCGCCTGGCGCGGAGGACTTCGACCCGGACTGTTGGCCACTTTCATGTCCTGCCTGCTGAGCGATTATTTTTTTGTGGAGCCTTACCATTCGTTACGCATCGCGTCATGGGGCGATGTAGTTCTCCTGCTGGTGGTCGCAGGCGTGGGCCTCTGTTTCGGTGTCATGAGCGAACTCACACATCGAATGAGACGGCGGGCGGAACTTAACTTGGTTGTCACGCGGCGAGCTGAGGAAGCCCTTCGTGAGGCCCAGGCGCGTACCGAGTCGGTATTAGCCAGCGTTGCGGATTGCCACATTGTAATTGATCGACAGTGGCGCTATGTCTACGCCAACGACGCGGGGGTGCGGGCCATCGGACGATCGCGCGAAGAAATCCTGAAGCAAACACTCTGGCAGGTTTTCCCGGATGTCATCGGGACTGAACTGGAAAAAGCGTATCGCCTGGCGATGGATGAACGCGTGCCGGTGACTTGCGAATATCACTATCAGACCACCGACACCTGGTGGGTTAGTCGGTTTTTCCCGGCGGCTGAAGGCCTGGCGGTTTTCGCGACCAACATCACCGAGGGTAAGAAGGCAGCCCAGGAACTTCGTGAAGTAGAAGAAAAGTACCGCGACATTTTCGAAAATGCCGAAGAGGGGATATTTCAATCCACACCGCAGGGACAATACCTGGTGGTGAATCCCGCGCTGGCACGCATGCACGGCGTCGATTCGCAAAAGGAATTACTGGGCTGCAAAGACATCAGCCGTGACGTCTACGTCGATCCCGGACTGCGCGATGTATTCAAAAAGCTGCTGGAGGAACAGGGCTCGGTTCGTGGCTTTGAACACCAGATCTTCCGCCGGGACGGCAGCAAGATTTGGGTTTCAGTCAATGCCCGGGCCGTGCGGAATGAGGCAGGCAAGGTCGTTTATTACGAAGGCACGGTCCAGGACATCACCAGGCGCAAAGAGGCCCGGGCCGCGCTTCAGGAAAGCGAAGAACGCTATCGCGCGCTGTTCGAAAATTCCAGAGACGCTTTGTATGTTCACGATTTGTCAGGGAAGTACATTTCAGTCAACCGGGCCGCGGAAGAACTCAGCGGTTATAGTCGCGCCGAGATCATCGGCAGAAACTTTGCGGAGTTTATTGCGCCGCAACATCTGCCGGACGTGCGCGAAAACCTGTGTCGAAAGTTAGAGAGAGAAGGCGAAACGAGTTACGAAGTTGAAACCATTACCAAAGACGGGCGCCGCACCCCGGTCGAAGTCAGCAGCCGGCTCATTTACGAGCACGGGATTGCGGTAGGTATTCAGGGAACCGCGCGCGACATCACGGACCGCAAGCGAGCCCAAAAAGCGTTGCGCATTTATTCGCAGCGTTTGATCGAAGCTCAGGAAGCGGAACGGCAAAGTGTCGCGCGTGAATTGCACGATGAGGTAGGCCAGGTGCTGACGGCGGTAAAGATCAACCTCCACAGTATCCAAAAGAGCGCCGGAACCTTGGAATGCATGCCGCGCATCGAAGAAGGACTGGGCATAGTTGAAGAGGCGCTGGCCCATGTCCGTGAATTATCCTTTAACCTGCGGCCGGCGCTGCTCGACGATTTGGGGCTGACCGCAGCGCTGCGCTGGTATCTGGATCGCTACGGCCAGCGCACCGGTATGCAGACTGAGTTACTAAGCGACTTTGATGGCGAACGATTGCCACGCGAACTTGAGACCGCGTGTTTCAGAATCGCGCAGGAAGCCCTGACGAATATCGCCCGGCACGCGCAGGCAACAAAAGCGTCGATTCGATTTGAGCGCAGCCACGCGATGTTGTTGTTGACGGTGGCCGACAACGGAGTGGGATTCGATGTCAACGGTTTTGACCAGCACGGCGCCTCAGCGTTGGGGCTGCGCGGGATGATGGAGCGAGCACAAGCCATCGGCGGAGCCATAGACATTCATTCTCGGCCGGCAAAGGGAACAGAGGTCCAAGCCCGGCTACCTATTAAGCCGTTGCCACTATAGGAAATTCGGGGCGGGTTTGTTCGGGAAAAAGGGGGAACTAGTGGATGAGATCAAAGTCTTAATTGCTGACGATCACGCTCTGGTTCGCGCGGGCATTAGAGCGCTGTTGGACAAGTTGCCGGGCATCATAGTGATGGCCGAAGCCAGCGACGGGCAACAAGTGCTGGAGTTGGTATCGCAGCACCGGCCGGACATCGTGCTGATGGACATTGCCATGCCCGTGCTGAACGGCTTGGAAGCGACCAAAGAACTGACTGCCGCATACCCTGAGATCGGAATAATCATTCTGTCGATTTACGCCGACGAAGAGCACGTATATCAGGCGTTGCGTTCAGGAGCAGCGGGCTATTTGTTGAAAGGAGCGGCAACTGAAGAGTTGGAGCTGGCCATCAGGGCCGTGGCGCAAGGTGAGAGTTATCTGAGTCCCCCGGTTAGTAAACCGGTGATCATGGAATACATCCGGCGCACGAATGCCGGGCCGGCGCCGGTGGAAAGACTTTCGCCGCGTCAAAGTGAAATCCTGGCACTGATTGCAGCGGGAAAGACTACCAAGCAGGTCGCCCTCCAATTAGAAATCAACATTAAGACTGTCGAAACTCACCGGACCGCGTTAATGGCGCGTTTGGGTGTTAAAGATGTGGCCGGCTTGGTACGCCAAGCGGTCAGAATGGGTCTGCTTGATCAAAAACGTTGATCATGCCCTAAGGAAAACCCTAGTGAACCTATAAGGTTTTTCCTAATTGTAGAACCGTCGCGCGTCGGGTAAAGTTCGCACAATTGACAGCTAAGGAGCTTGGATCAGTTTAGTGCTTTACGGTACTGGCCGGCGCGATTCTCTTACTGGATTACACTTTGATCCTTGGATCGATAGTGAGCGCGGTCCTCACGGCCGACTCCCCCGACTGGGTGCGCTCACGCCGACAGCTAACTGATAAATAACTTGTGAAACCGCAGCGCGTGTTACTCGCAGACGATCATGCCCTAGTACGTGCGGGTATTCGGGAACTGATCGGACGAATTGAAGGCGTTGACGTCGTCGCCGAAGCCGGCAGCGGCGACGAGACCCTGCGCCTGGTTAGAGAGCTGAAACCTGATCTGGTGCTGCTGGATCTCACCATGCCGGGCCCGAGTGGTTTCGAAGTCCTGGCACAAGTAACAACCGAGTTCCCGTCAGTCCGGGTGATCGTTCTTACGGTGCACGACATTGAGGATTATGCGACTCGAGCGCTACGCTCCGGCGCCTATGGTTACCTTCCCAAGAGTGCGGCCAGTACTGAGCTGAAACTAGCGATTGAAGTGGTGTTAAGTGGCCGGAGGTATCTCTCGCCAAGCATCGCACCGGCAGAGCCGTTACTGGATTTACCGAACCTGGAAGAGGCTGAAATGCGGCTGCTGCAGCTTACGCCGCGCCAGCGCGAAGTTCTGGTTCTGGTTGGCGAAGGACATTCCACCAAGGACATCGCCAGGATGTTGAAGCTCAGTATTAAGACGGTGGAAGCACACCGCACTCAGGTGATGAACCGGCTGAACATTCACAGCATCGCCGCTTTGGTCAGATTCGCGATCAAGAAAGGCATCGTTTCAATGGAAGAAGGCGAGCCTAAAAAGAAAACCGGTGGACGATCGAACCCTTCGAGCTAGCTACACCTGTCGTTAATCCCACCTGCAAACTACTAAGGCTTTCCCTCTCATGATCTAAGGTTCTTCCTTATTGTGCGGTCCCGCACTTACCTCTACCCTACTAGATACGGATCACCCCTTATTTGCCCCCAAGCACTCCCGACAGGAGTCAAGTACCCGGCCATCCCAGGAATCGCCTCAAACGATTTCGAAATTTACGATCACCGGATATCGAATGATTTCATTTTCATTGCTTTTCATACGAGTAGGTTTGTGATCTTCCGCAGCGGGGAGCGCAGATGAAATCTTGCTAAGTCACATGTCTGAGTTGCCAGTCAGGTCGTTATGACTAGTTCACCCCTGATAGAAACATTGCCCGACAGGACACAGCCGTCCGATTTAGTCACGCTGCTCTCACAAAAGATCGTGGGCCAATCGGCGGCGACCAGGGCGATTGTTCCCTATGTCTATATGTACCAGTCCGGACTGGCGCCAACGGGCCGGCCGGCGGGCGTCTTTCTCCTGCTGGGCCCAACCGGCACCGGCAAAACAAAGACGGTCGAAGCGATCGCGGAGTTATTGCACGGCAGTGAGAAAAAGATTCTAAAGATCGATTGTGGCGAATTTCAGATGGAGCACGAGACAGCCAAGCTGGTCGGCGCGCCGCCGGGTTACCTGGGCCACCGGGAAACCGTGCCCCTCTTTACGCAACAGCAATTGACTGATGCGACCAGCGAGAATTGCGATCTGTCCCTGGTCCTGTTCGACGAAATCGAAAAGTCAGCACAGTCAGTTACCCGGCTGCTGCTGGGTATACTCGATAAGGGCCTATTGCACCTGGGGGATAACACGGTCGTAAATTTCGAAAAGAGTCTGATTTTTTTCACCAGCAATCTCGGGGCGCGCGAGATGATGAAAGCGCTGAACCCTCACATCGGATTCCAATCAGCCAATGCCAAATCGAAGGATGAGCTGGAAACGCGCCTGGAAAGCATCGCCCTGGGTGCAGTGCGCCGGCGCTTTTCCCCGGAGTTTGTCAATCGCATCGATGCAGTCGTCACCTACAACCCGCTCGACGCCGAAGCGATGGAAGCCATCCTGGATCATGACCTGCGCGCGCTGCAGGAGCACGTAAACCTGCGATTGGGCGATCGTGGTTTTTCGATTGAGATTACCCGGGACGGCAAAGACTATTTGTTGCGCAACGGGATCAGCCAGGAATATGGCGCTCGGGAATTGAAGCGCACGATTCATCGCCAGTTGACCCAACCCCTGGCAACCATGGTGGCTCGCGGCGAGATCCTGCCCGGCGCCTACGTCACGGTATCCGCCAATGGCAGCGATGAAGGTCTGTCCATAAAGTTCCGCGGCGGAAAAGAACTGATCGCGATCCAGGCCCAGACCATACTGATTGCCGACGACAACCACGAGCTGTTGATCCTGCTGGCCGCTGAACTGAAAGAGCATGGCTGGGAAATTCTGATCGCCGAGAACGGCGCCCAGGCCCGGCTCGCCTTCTACCAGCGCCGGCCGGAAATTGTCCTGCTCGATTACATGCTGGGTGAGGACGACGGTCTGGATCTCGCGCTGGAGTTTCAACGGCAAGCGCCGCTGACGCACATTGTATTGATGACCGGCGGCGGATTTTCTGACGACCTGATGGGCCTTTGCGAGCGACAGGATTTCCCGGTGCTCTACAAGCCTTTTCTGGGCCAGGACGTTTTGAACCTGGTACGGGGTCGCTTCATCCGGGCGAATACTGCCGCCGCCTGAGCAGGCGCCAACGGGAAACCCTTACCGAGTCATAGACATTCGCGCGCTCATCGAGGACGGTGCGCGTGGCGGGGAAGGACGCCGCCCTGGGGCGAAGACGGCGTCTCTTCCCCGTATTTATCAGAGCGAGAAAGGGAATCAGTTGTGACGGGCGGTCGCCTTTCCCGCGACGACCGGGTTTAGTTAAGGATTGCGGGCGGATAAAGGGGTTAGCAGAGGAACTGATCATGACCACCAATTATGCGAACGAAAGAATTACCGCCGCCATCAAGAAGCAACTGTTGCAGGCGGATGCGATTCCGCCCACAGCGGAGGCCGCCAAACTTGCCGGTGACCTGACACAGGTCGTGTTGAATGAGTTCAACGCCGCCGGTTTAAGTGGAGAAGCAATCGAAAAACTGTTTGCCCCTTCCACCTTCACGGCGAATGTTCACGGCGTCGGTTGATCGGAAAAGATTAGAACCGGAAGGATTTTGAGTTCGCGTGATGCCTCAACGTGAGAGGCCCACGCGCTGGCAAGAGGGACGTCGCCTTGGGGCGAAAGCGGCGTCCTTCTTCCAACTCTTTGTGGCCGACCGCCCTTCAGCCATGATGGACCAGACGCGAAAAAGAAAGACCGGAATAATTCGTTACATCGTCGGCGTGGTAACGCCCTTGATCGTGGCTGGAGTATTGCAAACTACCTGGCCCTTTTTTCAAACGTCACCGGTCTCGCCCTTTTTTATCGCAGTGACGATCAGTGCCTGGTATGGCGGTCTCGGCCCAGGGCTGCTCGCTCTGCTTATCTCATTTCTGCTGGCTGATTATCTCTTCATCCTGCCTTACTTCTCCTTTGGTCCACCTTCGGGGGTGGAGGTCGCATACCTAATCGTCTTTACGCTTGTTGGTTCAGCGATAACCGTCTTGAGCGAACTCATGCTCAGGGCGCGCCGGCTGGCGGAAGGGAACCTGGAAGCCAGCCAGCGCAGCGAGGGCATGTACCGGTCGCTCGCGACCGCCACCTCGGAAGCAGTTTGGAACACCGACGCTGATGGCCAGGTGCTTTCCGAGATTCCCGACTGGAGCAAGATCACCGGGCAAGGTTTTGCAGCCGCGAAAGGGACCGGCTGGCTCTCAGCGCTGCATCCTGATGATTTGGAGCAATTCAAAACAGCGCGAGCAAATGCAGCCGGCGCGCGCCAATCTTTTGAAAACGAAAGCCGCATTCGCCAGGGAAACGGGGACTATCTTCATTACCTGCTGCGGGGCGTGCCGATTTGGGAAGGCGATGGGACGACAATCGGCGCCTGGATCAACTCTGCGAATGAGGTCACGGAAAGAAAACTTGCCGAGGAACGTTTTCGGCTGGTGGTAGAGGCTTCGCCCAGCGCGATCGTTATGGTCGACGATCGCGGCCGCATTAGTTTTATTAATACTCAGACTGAACAACTCTTCGGTTATCCAAGGTCCGAATTATTGGATCAAGCGGTTGAGATACTGGTTCCGGAACGGTATCGCCGGGCGCATCCCGCTCATCGGGCCGGGTTTTTTCAAAGTCCTTCGACGCGCGCAATGGGCGCCGGCCGAGACCTGTTTGGACTACGGAAAGACGGCACCGAGTTTCCGGTCGAGATCGGGTTGAACCCCATTGAGACTGAACAGGGCGTGATGGTCCTGGGCACGATCGTTGACATCACCGAACGCAAACAGGCGGAAGAAACAGTGCGCCGCAGCCAGCAGCAGCTTGCCGGCGTCATCGGTTCGGCCATGGACGCGATCATCACCGTGGACCACGAACAGCGCATCATTCTTTTTAATGGCGCCGCCGAGCGGATGTTTCTGTTTCCCGCTGACGACGCTATCGGCCAACCTCTGGATCGCTTCATTCCTGAGCGTTTTCGTTCCGCGCACAAAGGACACGTGCAGGCCTTTGCGAGCACGCATGTGACGCGGCGTTCCATGGGGACTCTAGGCGCGCTTTACGGACTACGTGCCGATGGCGAGGAGTTTCCGCTGGAAGCGTCGATTTCTCAAATCGAAGCGGACGGGCAAAAACTTTTCACCGTAATTCTGCGCGACGTTACCGAGCGCAAGCGGGCTGAGGAAGCGTTGAAGGAACAAACGCGCATCCTGGATCTGGCGCCGGTCCTGATCCGCGATATCAGCTCCCGCATCGTCTTTTGGAATACCGGCGCTGAGCTGATGTACGGCTGGACCGCGGAAGAGGCGCTGGAAAAGATCTCCTACAACCTCATGAAGACTGAGTTTCCCCAGCCGATGGAGGAAATCAAAGCGCGTCTACTCGCGCGAGGTTATTGGGAAGGCGAGCTGGTCCACACGCGGAAAAATGGCGAGCGCCTGGTAGTTGCCAGTCACTGGGTATTGCACCGGGACGAAGAGGGCAAGCCCAAAGCTGTGTTGGAAGTAAACAATGACATCACGGAACGCAAAGATGCGGAAAGAGAAGTTCGCCGTCTGAACGAAGAACTCGAACAGCGGGTCGCGAACCGCACCGCGGAACTCCAGACCGCAAATAGGGAGCTGGAAGCTTTTTCGTATTCAGTCTCGCACGATCTGCGAGCCCCACTGCGGCATATCAACGGTTTCAGTCAGGCTCTGCTCGAGGATTATTCCGACAAGCTGGATAGCACCGGCAAGACTTATTTGCAGGAGGTGCGCAGCGCGAGTCAGGAAATGGCGCAACTAATTGACGATATGTTGCAGCTCGCGCGCGTGACGCGGACTGAGATGCGCCGCGAGTTCGTAAATCTCAGCGGCGCGGCGCGGGCCGTGATGTCAGAGTTCACCCAACGCGAACCGGATCGCCAGGTTGCCGTAAACATCGAGGACGGCCTGACGACGCACGGCGATAAACGCCTTCTGAAAATCATTCTCACGAATCTGCTGGGTAATGCCTGGAAATTCACTTCCCGGGAAGAGCGGGCAGAGATCTCTTTCGGCCGCCACCAGCAGAATGGCGAGAGCTCGTATTTCATTAGCGATAACGGCGCCGGTTTTGACATGGCTTATCTCGGAAAGCTATTCGGCGCCTTTCAACGTCTGCATACGGCCGGCGAGTTCGAGGGGACCGGGATCGGACTGGCGACGGTGCAGCGCATCGTTCACCGGCATGGCGGCCGGGTTTGGGCGGAAGGCGCCGTGAATAAGGGAGCGACATTTTATTTCACGCTGCCGAATTCCCAGGAGACAAGAGATGGACAACAAAGTGATTTTGCTGGTCGAAGACAACCCCAGGGATGAGGCGCTGACGCTTCGCGCTTTGAAGAAAAGCAACATCATCAATGAGGTCGTGGTGGTGCGCGACGGGGTCGAGGCGCTGCACTATTTCTTCGGCACGCCAACGGAGCCGGGGATAGACCAGCAAGAGATTCCTCAGCTCGTGTTGTTGGATCTCAAACTGCCGAAAGTCGATGGTTTGGAAGTGCTGCGCCGGATCCGCGCTGATGAGCGCACCCGACGTTTGCCGGTCGTCGTTTTCACTTCGTCGAGCGAGGAAGAAGACATGATCAAGAGTTACGACCTGGGCGCAAATAGTTATGTGCGCAAGCCGGTGGAGTCGGAACAGTTTGCCGAGGCCACCAGGCAACTGGGTCTTTATTGGCTGCTATTGAACCAGGTAGCGACTGCCAGTTAACGAAAAAGGAACAACGGGAGGAGCACGTTATGTGGAATTGGTTTGGTCGCCGGCCCCGGGGCTGGATTGCCGACTATTACCGTTATTACGAACGAATGATGCGGGAAAACCCGAGACGATTTCAGGAAGAACAGGAGCGAGCGCGCGAATGGGCCGTGCAGGTATGGAAGCATAGTCGCGCGCGCCGGGAGCAGTCGAACACGCAAACGGACCAGAGCCCCGGCGGTCAGAAACGCTACGGTTCATGACCGGCCCATCGACCATTAACGAGCAAAACGGCACGCCATCACCGGTCGCTACGCCAGTAGAAGTCGCAATGACTGAAGCGGGCCAACCGAAAGCAATAATGTCCACGCCGAGCAAAACACTACGCGTCTTACATGTCGAAGATTCGGAGCGGGACGTGGCCTTGCTTCAGCGTCATTTAAAACGCACCGGCTATGAACTCATCGCCGATCGCGTCGATACGGCGGCGGCGCTGATCACGGCGCTGGAAACATGCGAATGGGATCTGGTCCTTTGTGATTATTCAATGCCTCAGTTCAACGCCCTGGAGGCCTTGGCGGTAGTACAAGAACTGAATCTGGACATCCCTTTCATAATTATCTCCGGAACAATCGGGGAAGCGTTGGCCGTCGAAGCAATGCGCGCGGGCGCTAACGATTACCTGATGAAGGACAACCTGGCGCGACTGGTCCCGGCCATTGAACGCGAGCTGAACGAATCAGAAAACCGCCGCGCCCGAATCCGTGCGGAAGAACAGTTACGTATCAAAAACGCGGCGGTCGAAGGCGCCGCCAACGCGATCCTGATAACCGATGCTGCCGGAAAGATAGTTTGGGTCAACGAAGCCTTCACCGCGAATAGCGGGTATTCAAAAGACGAAGTGCTGGGCCGAAACACCCGGATGCTGAAATCGGGAAAGCAGGACGATGCCTTCTACAAGGAGATGTGGGACACGATTCTGGCGGGGAAGGTATGGCGCAGTACGCTGATAAATCGACGCAAGGACGGGACGCTGAATCACGAAGACATGACCATCACGCCAATTCGCGATGCGGTGGGAAGCATCACGCAGTTCGTAGCCATCAAGCAGGACATTACCAAGTTAGAGCAAGCGCTTTCCGCCGTGCATGAAAAAAACGAAGAACTCGCTGCCATGACGCAGCAACTCTGGCAGGCGTCGAAGCTGGCAACGATGGGCGAACTCTCCGCCAGCATCGCGCACGAGCTGAATAATCCCCTGGCGACCGTGGCGCTGCGAGTTGAAAACCTGATGATGAAGATGGGCGCAGACGATCGGCAAAGGCACTCACTGGAAATTATTTCGCAGGAAGTCGACCGGATGGCGAACCTGGTCGACAACCTGCTCCAGTTCAGCCGCCGTAACCATCGTCAGGTATCCACTGTGTACGTGCACGAAGAAATTGCCAACTCAGTGGAATTCGTTCACTACCACCTACGGACGCGCGCGATCAAAGTAGTGCAGGAGCTGTCCGATTCGCTGTTCACTATTCAAGCTGACCGGCAGCAGTTGCGCCAGTTGTTTTTGAATCTGTTGACTAACGCCAGTGATGCTATGCCGGAGGGCGGGACGTTGACGGTGCGCGCAAACAACTCGTCGCTGAATCAAAACGACGCGGTGCAAATTGATTTTGCCGATACCGGCGAAGGCATCGCACCCGAGAATCTAAAAAAGATTTGGGAACCCTTTTTCACAACCAAAGCGGAAGGTAGGGGAACCGGGCTGGGTCTCGCGATCTGCCGGCGAATAATCGAAGAACATGGGGGTACGATCGAGATTGAAAGTGAAACGGGACACGGCACGACCGTCCATATGTTATTTCCCGCAACTGCGAACGGCATGCGCGACAACCTGGAATGACTGAAAACCATATCGGAAAAGTCCTGGTCGTCGACGATGAAGTCGAGCTCAAGAATGTTCTCGTCGAATCGCTGACGTCGCAGGGTTATGAAGCCGTAGGGTTCACTTGCGGTGAAGCGGCGCTCGCGGCGTTGCGCGAGCAGCCCTTTGACGTGTTGCTCACGGACCTCATGATGCCGAGCCTGGACGGCATCAGCCTCGTACGCCAGGCCCTGGAAATCGATCGCAACCTGGTTCCAATCATGATGACCGGCCAGGGCACGATTCAGACTGCAGTCGACGCCATGAGAATCGGCGCCTTCGATTACGTGTTGAAGCCGTTCCGGTTGCAAACCATGCTTCCGGTCTTGACCCGGGCAATGAATACGCGCCATCTGCGTTTAGAGAACGTGCAGTTGCGCGAGGCGGTGGCGATTCATGAGTTGAGCGAAACGATTGCCTTCACGCTCGACCTGCAAACTGTCTTAAGCAAACTGGCTGACGGCGCGCTGCACCAAAGCGGCGCCGATGAAGTCTCAATTCTCCTGCCCACCACTGGCAGCCAAGAGCTATATGTCGCCGCTGTGCGAGGTGAAAAGCGCGAACGGTTGCTGGGCGAACGTGTGCCGCTGCAGGAAAGCATTTCCAGTTGGGTGGCGCGCGAGCGTCAGCCCCTGATCCTTAACGGAAAAATTAAGGACCAACGTTTTATCGCCCATTGGCCCAGAGCCGATATTCGCTCCGCAGTTTCAATCCCCATGCAGGTCGCCAACAAACTGGTCGGGGTCATCAATCTGAACATGACCAATGCCCGGCGCCCTTTCACTCTGGGACAGATGAAGGCGCTGACCATCCTCGCCGGAACCGCGGCTGCGGCCCTGGAGAGCGCGTCGCTGCATACGCAGGTGAAAGAGGCTGAGCGAGGCTTCCGTTCGATCTTTGAAAATGCCGTCGAAGGGATTTTTAGGTCGACTACGGATCGGCGATTTCTGACGGTGAATCCGGCGCTGGTCGACATTCTGGGTTTTGCTTCGGCTGAGGATTTGATCGCGAGCTACACCGATATCGGCAAGCAGCTCTTTGTCGATCCCATCCTCAAACAGGAGGTCACGAAGTCACTGGCGGAGAGCGATGTCTTAAAGGGCTTAGAGTTTGAAGCCTACCGCAAAGATCGTTCTAAGATTTGGTTGTGTCTGAATATCCGGGTCATCCGGAACGAAGCAGGTAAGGAAATCTTCCGGGAAGGCACGCTCGAAGATATCACGCAGCGGAAACAAGATGAGCGGGACCGCGCAAAACTGACCGGACAGATCGAAAGCCAACGACAGCGTCTCGACAGCATCGTTAAGAGCGTTCCGGGCATGGTCTGGGAGCTGTGGGCCAACCCTGATGCGGCGGCACAGAAGATCGATTTTGTCAGCGACTACGTTGAAACGATGCTCGGGTACTCGGTCGACGAATGGATCTCCACACCAAATTTCTGGCTGACCATTGTGCATCCCGACGACAAACAAGAGATCTCGCGCGCGGCTCAGAAGGCGTTCGCCAACGGCATTGGCGGCACCCAGGAATTTCGTTTGCTGGCAAAGGACGGGCGCATCGTCTGGACTGAGGCCAACTTTGTAGTGATTAGAGACCTTGAGGGCCAACCATTGGGAATGCGCGGCGTCTGCACCGATATCACTCGACGCAAACGGGCGGAGGCGGAGCGTTCGGTCATGCTCGAGATCATTCAGGGCTCAATCACCACTCGTAATCTGAATGAGTTCCTGGAGTTGATTCATGAGTCGCTGGGAAAAGTCCTGTACGCTGAGAACTGCTTCGTCGGACTGTACGACGAAACTACCCAGCTGGTGCACTTCGAGTATTGGGCCGACCAGTTTGATTCCCTGCCACCGCCCCAGTCCCCGGGAAAAGGATTCAGCAGCTACGTCTTACGCACCAATCGTCCTTTGTTGCTGACCGAAGAAGGGCGGGCCCGACTTCATGCAACCGGAGAGGTCGAGAAGAGCGGCCGCACCTCAGCGGCCTGGCTCGGCGTACCGTTACGGCTTTCAGAAAAAGCGCTCGGCGTGGTCGTGGTGCAGCATTACGAAGATCGGGATGCTTTTAGTCAACGGGACCTTGAGTTCCTTTCCTTAGTTGGGGACCAGATAGCGCTGGCAATGGAACGCAAACGGGCGGAAGAAGCGCTCCAGGAAACCCTGCGGAGCAAAGCGGAATCGTTGGCTTTGCTCGATACACTGCTCTCCAGTGCTCCAATTGGTTTCGCTTTCTACAACCGCGATCTGGTCTACGAGCGGATCAATGAATCCCTCGCCGCCATTAACGGGTTTTCGATTGAGGAGCATCTCGGTCGCACCACTCGCGACATGCTCCCCAGGATGGCTGAGATGCTGGAGCCGCTCTTGCAAAGCGTGATTGATACGGGCGAACCCATCATCGGCTTGGAGATTAACGGCCAGACGTCCCTGACCAATAAGCGACAAGATTGCTGGCTGGTTAGTTTTTATCCAGTCCGCATGCAGGGCGGCGAGCTGCTCGGCGTTGGGGTGCTGGTTTCAGACATTACCGAGCGCAAACGCGCGGAAGAAGCTTTGCGACAAAGCGAGGGTCAGTTGGCTGAGGCGCAACGGCTGGCCCATATCGGCAGTTGGAATTGGGACCTGAACAAACAAAAACTGACATGGTCTGATGAGCACTATCGAATTTTCGGTATTCAGCGCGGCGATGCCAATCTCGATTACGACACGATTGTTGCGCAGGCGATTCATCCGGAGGACCAGGCGCTCGTACAGAATGAGGTAAAAAGGACGATCGCCTCCGGCGAGGCATTCAACTTCTACTACCGAATAATCAGACCCAACGGCGAAGAGCGGATTCTTCAATCCACCGGCAGCGTGGAAACTGATGAACAGCAACAGCGGGTTCGTCTGTTCGGCACGGCCCAGGATGTGACCGAACGCAGCCGGATTGAGCAGGAGTTGCGGCAAAGTGAAGAACGCTATCGCGATCTGGTAGAAAATGCGCACGACATCATCTATTCGCATGATCTCGAAGGTAACTACACCTCCATGAACAAGGCGGGGCAATTGATTACTGGATATACGCGCGACGAGGCTCTGGCGCTAAATCTGACGAACACGGTTGCCCCGGACTTTATCGAAAAAGCGAAAGACATGACGCGCCGGAAGTTGGCCGGCGAAGATGTTACTGCCTATGAGATGGTGATTCTGGCAAAGGACGGTCACCGAGTAGCAGTTGAAGCCAATACCAAACTGATTTTCCACGAGGGATTGCCGGTGGGTGTGCAGGGGATCGCCCGCGATGTGACTGAGCGCAAACAGATGGAAGAGGCGCTGCGCGCCAGTGAAGATCAGTTACGACAGTCGCAGAAGCTCGAAGCGATCGGCCAGCTGGCCGGAGGAGTGGCCCACGACTTCAACAACCTGCTGACTGTCATTGGCGGCTACTCGAGCATCCTGCTGGGGAAACTGCCGCCGGACAGTCCGTACCGCAGCAGCATTGAGGAAATCAAGAAAGCCGGCGACCGCGCCAGCAGCCTTACCCGTCAGTTGCTCGCCTTCAGTCGTAAACAAATCCTGCAACCGAAAGTACTCGATCTAAACCTGGTAGTTTCCGATTTGGAAAAGATGGTGCGCCGCCTGATCGGCGAGGACATCGATCTCCTCACAGTGACCTACCCGGTGCTGGGAAAAGTGAAAGCCGATCCCGGACAGATCGAGCAGGTCCTGATGAACTTGATAGTAAATGCGCGCGACGCGATGCCGAAAGGCGGCAAGCTGACCATCGAGACCCGTAACGTCGTCATCTCTGAAGACTACGCGCAACGCCATGCGACCGCACCCGGGCGATACGTCATGCTCGGTGTCAGTGACACCGGCTGTGGCATTGATCCGGAAGTTAAGCCGCGCGTCTTTGAGCCTTTCTTTACCACCAAGGGTTCGGGCAAGGGAACCGGGCTGGGCCTTGCGACTGTCTACGGAATAGTCAGACAAAGCGGCGGAAACATCTGGGTCTACAGCGAAGTGGATCGCGGCACGACGTTCAAGATCTATCTGCCGCGAGTGGATGAAGCTTTGGAAAGCGAAGACGCACCAATTTCCCGGACCGTCCCGCAGGGAACTGAAACTGTTTTATTGGTCGAAGATGAAGAGCAAGTGCGAGCGATCCTGAAACACATCCTCGAAGACCTGGGTTATTGCGTGCTCTCAGCCTCAAATGGCGAAGAAGCACTGGTGATTTCTCAGGACCTGGGGCGCGATATCGAGCTCATGATTACCGACGTGGTGATGCCGCAGATGAGTGGTCGCGAGCTGGCAGAGCGCGTCCTGGAACTTCGTCCGATGCTACCGGTCCTTTTCATGTCGGGTTACACCGACGACGCAATCGTGCGTCACGGCTTGCTTGATGAGAAGTTGAACTTTATTCAAAAACCGTTCGACGCAGCCGGCGTAGCCCGGAAAGTCAGGGAAGTATTGGATTCACAGCCGGCGCATCAGCCGTCTTAGATGGAAGCAATGATTCGAAACCAAACCACTCGCGCCAAAATTCTTGTGATCGACGACGACGATCAGATCCGCCATTTGCTGCTTGAAATTTTCCGCGAGGAATATGACTGCCGCGAGGTAGGTTCCGCGGAAGACGCACTGCTCGTGCTGGCAGAGGAAACCTTCGATCTCGTAATCAGCGACATAAACATGGGCGGCATCAGCGGCCTGGAAATGGTCCCGCGCGTGCTGAAGCATGCGCCGGACACAGTGGTGGTGATGATCAGCGGACAACAAACAATCGATTCTGCGGTAGAAGCGATGCGGGTTGGCGCTTTCGATTACATAACCAAGCCGCTGGAACTCCGGCACGTGCAGGCCGCTGTGCGTCGCGCTTTGTCACATCACAACCTGCTGATCGGAAAACGCCAGTATGAAACTCATCTGGAAGAGCTGGTAAAGGAACGGACAGCCGAAGTCCAGCATCTGGCTTATTACGATCAATTGACCGACCTTCCCAATCGGACGTTGTTTGCCGATCGCTGTACCCAGGCGCTGACCACTGCGCAACGTGAGCAGCAGCCGGTGGGGATTCTGTTGGTGTCGTTGGATCGGTTCAAGACGATCACGGATACGCTGGGACACTCCGCGGGCGATGTCGTGCTGGCTGAATCAGCGTCACGTTTGCAGAGTTGCGTGCGGAAGGGCGACACCGTTTCCCGTTTCGAGGGCGAAGAGTTCGCGATACTGCTGACCCAACTCGACACTCCCGATGATCTCGCGGAAATTTCGCAATTGATTCGAGACGCGCTGAAGCCTTCGTTCCGGCTGGGTGGGCAGGACGTTTACCTGACGGCGAGCATTGGTGTGGGAATCTCTCCTTCAAATGGCGAAGATACTGCGACGATGCTGCGCAATGCAGGGGCGGCGCTTTTTCGCGCGCGCAAAATGGGCGGCGACAACTACCAGTTTTACGCGGCCGAAATGAATGCACAATCAATCAAGCGCCTGGCTTTGGAGAGCGACTTGCGCCGCGCAGTCGAGCATCGCGAGTTCATAACTTATTACCAGCCCGTGGTCAATCTGGCGACGCGCCGCATCGTTGGCATGGAAGCCCTCGTGCGTTGGCAGCATCCGGAGTTAGGAATCGTGTGTCCGGCGGATTTCATTGGCCTGGCGGAGGACACCGGCCTGGTTGTAGACATTGGTACCCTCGTCCTCCGCACGGCCTGCCTGCAGACGCGCGCCTGGCAAGCGCGCGGTTTGAACCGTCTGCGCGTCGCCGTGAATGTTTCAGCGCGCCAATTGCAGCACGCGAGTTTTCTGGAGCAGGTCGTACAAGTCCTGGACGAGACGGGATTGGACTCCGATTGTCTGGGATTGGAACTGACGGAAACATCGATCATAGAAAATGCCGAGTCGGCGGCAGAACGGCTGACCGAACTAAGAAAACTTGGTGTCAGTGTCGCAATCGATGATTTCGGGACGGGCTATTCTTCGCTCAGTTATTTGAAGCAACTGCCGATCGACACGGTGAAGCTGGATCGTTCTTTCGTTAATGACGCCACCACGAATCCCGACGACGCCGCTCTTGTGATGGCGGTCGTAACCCTGGCCCACAACCTGCGGCTGAAAGTGATCGCCGAAGGCGTCGAGACAGAAGAGCAAATGAATTTCCTGCGGCTGCTCAGGTGTGATGAAGGTCAGGGCTATCTTTTTAGCAAACCGGTGCCGGCGAATATCTTCGAGGGCTTAATGGTTTCTGAGTCGCGGCTGAAGCAATTTCCGCCACCCGGGCCGCGGGATCATATTCACGTTTCAAGTGCCGTAAACGAATAGGGAAAAATGGAAAGAACTTTACATGCTCTGGTTATTGACGACGAAAAGCAGGTGCGCGATTTTGTCGCGACGGTGCTGCGCGACGAAGGCTGGGAAGTCAGCCTGTCTGATTCCGCCGAAGACGCCTGCGAACGTCTGGTCGAAAATAGTTGGTCGGTCGTTTTCTGCGACGTGATGCTGGGGGGCGCTGACGGATTCAGCGTGTTGCATCGCTTCAAAGCGGAACTGCCCGATACCAAAGTGGTCCTGATGACCGGCCATGGCAGTGCGGCCGCCGCACTCGATGCAACTGCGTTCGGCGCCTACGACTATCTTTTGAAACCGTTCGGCCCGGAAGAGCTGCAATCGCTTTCGCTGGCGCTGCGTGAACAGTTACTCGATCGGCCGAAGGCCGCGTCGCCGCGACGCAGCGCAAACAACTACCAGTCGGATCTTGACCTGGTCGGTCGCAGTCAGGCGTTCATCGAAGTAATGAAACAGGTGGGACGCGTCGCCGCCACAAATCTTCCCGTATTTCTGACCGGGGAATCGGGAACGGGCAAAGAGCTGGTCGCTTCCGCGATTCATCATCGTAGCGGACGTGCCGGCAAGACTTTTGTAGCCGTAAACTGCGGCGCGATTCCCGCCGAGCTCATAGAGTCGGAACTGTTCGGACATGTGAAAGGAAGTTTCACCGGCGCGGATCGCGATCGGCGCGGCCTGTGGGAAGAAGCCGATGGCGGCACTGTGTTCCTTGACGAGATCACGGAAACATCGCTGCTGTTTCAAGTGAAGTTGCTGCGCGTGCTGCAGGAAGGCGAGATTCGTCGCGTAGGTTCGAACCATACGCAGCGAGTAAACGTGCGAGTTGTGGCCGCGAGCAATCGGGACGTCGAGGCGGAAGTTGACGCAGGAAGATTTCGCAACGATTTGTTCTACCGCCTGAACGCCGTGTCGATTGTGCTGCCGCCATTACGCGAGCGGCGCGAAGACATTCCACCCCTGGCGCAGACTTTTGCCAATCGCGTTTATTCGCTGAGCCCGACCGTCAGATTCTCAGGCGACGCACTGACACTGTTGCAGCAATACTCGTGGCCCGGCAACATACGCGAGCTGGAGAATGCGGTCGTGAGGGCGGCGGCGATGTGCGACGGCATCATTCGCGTGCCCGATCTGCCGGAGCGCGTACGTAACCATCGCGATCAGGCAGTAGCAGAAACGGCGCAGGACCTGTTGGCAAAAGGTGATAGCGACTCAGCGACAGCGCCGGAGGAATGGCCGCCGCTTTCCGAAATCGAAGGCCGCTACGTGGCGCGCGTACTGGCGCATACCGGCGGCAATAAACAGGCGGCCTCGCGAATGTTAGACGTCGATCGCAAAACTCTCGGCCGCATGATCGAGCGCCACCAGATCACCTTCGACCGGCGATCTGCCGCAGAGTCCCATTCGTTAGCGCTAAAAACGGAAGCCGGGGAGCCGGAATTGGCCCGCGTGAAGTGACGAGCGCTTCCTAGACGGGCGCTAATCCAACAGTCGATTTGATCAGTCAACCAGTTGGCAAAGCCAACGACGATATACGTAGCCCACGGCGCCAGCCGTGGGTAGAGTCTCACCATTAGACCGGAGCCCCAGCGGGGCGACATAAATTGCCGACACGCGAATCGTTTCGATTATGTCGCTCGCTTCGCGAGTCTCAACCAAATTCGCCATCGCTTACCCATAGCCTGCGCTGTGGGCTACGGATATGGCCGCCCGCTTTTCGGGCTTACTGGTTTACCGCGCTCGCTAAACCACCTGGGCCAACTCCAGGTACCGGCAAAATGCATTCGCCAGTTCAATCTGTCGCGGCGTCTTGCACTGCACTTCAAACAAAGCCTGGTTCGCGATCAGGATCGTCACGCATTGGGCCCGCGAGGTGGCCACGTTCAGCCGGTTTGAGCTGTAGAGAAACTCCATGCCGCGCGGCGCGTCCTCAGGCGTCGAGGTGGCCATGCAGTAAAAGACGACCGGCGCCTCTTGCCCTTGAAATTTATCCACCGTTCCGACTCGAGCTCCCTGCGGCAATCGTTGCAGCAGCAGAGACACCTGGGCGTTATATGGCGCGACGATCAGTATGTCCTCTATGGTAACTCGCTGGTCCTTGCCTTCTTTGTCCGTCCAGGTCGCGCCGTTCAAAAGCAACTCGAATAGCTTAGCAACCTCCTCCACTTCCTGTGGTGAAGCACTCTGGTTCCCATTGTGAGCAACTGCGACAAAACGCAATCCGGTGCCGTCCAGACGACCATCCCCATGCAATCGCTGTCTCGCATTCTCCGGTCGCGCAGCCAATCGTCCCTCATAAAAGACATCGGAGGTGAACGCACAAAGATCAGGGTGTAAACGCCAACTCTCAGCCAGGAACAATCCTCGATCGGGAGGAATCGTCGCATGACCGTCCAGCAGGTGGGCCAGTGCCGATGCTTCCGCCCCCGACGGATGCACGCCGCGTTGAGGTTGATCGAGTTGTTGCGGATCTCCGAGCAGCACAATGCTATTGGCAGACGGTGAGGCAGCCAGAACATTGGCCAGCGACATTTGGCCCGCCTCATCGACAAATAGAACGTCGACGACATTCGTCATCTCGGGGCGTGACCAAAGCCAAACAGTTCCTGCCACAATTTGAGCGGTACCGTCCGCGAGCGCCTGGTAAACGGCGTCATTGTTCTTCGCGATTTTCACCATCTCATTCTGGCAATGATCTTCCCCATCACACCTTTGAACGATCTTTATAATGGTCTCAGTTTGCGCAGCGGCCTTACACGTGGCCTTCAATAGATTGGTGATAACTTTATGGCTTCCTGCGGTCACCCCTACCTTTTTGCCGTTCCTGATTAGTTCGACAATCATGTGTGCGCCGGTGAAAGTCTTGCCGGATCCAGGCGGCCCTTGAATCGGCAGCACAGTGCGATCCAGGTTTAGAGCAATTTGTTTTGCAGCTGCGACTGATTCCCACCCCGCAAAGTCTTTCAAGGTGCTGCCCTGTAACCTTGGCTCGTTTCGGAGCAACATCCCGCGCGCGGCCGCATGGGCGCCATCCGCATTAATACCGTTTTCGCCAACCCAGGCGCCCACACTCAACACACTCTCCTTAAGGAAGTCCGATGGAACGATGTCGTAAGGAATGAGTGCGGTCGGATGTGGTATCGCTGAGGCAACCCCGCGCTTGATATCAATTGTTAACGCCTCGTAGTTCACATCGTGAAGCGTCCCGGCGCTCTTTCCCGTTTTGGGATCGTGGATTGTGAGCGCCCGCTCTATGGTTGAGTCCTGAAAGGGAAATCTGTATCGATGAATAATGGACTTCTTAACCTTTTCCGCTTCGCCCACGTAGACCAACCCGCCCAACGTCACCTTATCGTCTACGAATTCTTCGTCAGAAAACTTTGAACGGTTGAAATACTCCCAGTGCGTGGACTTGTCTTCACGGCGATGCCATTCCAATAAATCAGCGAGCAACGCTGTTGTCTTTTCTTCCGCAGTCCAGCTGGCTCGATCTTCAGGCAGATTCTCAATGAGGCGATCCCTGACAACTCGCACTCTTTCCAGATATTCCGACAGGCCCTTCGACGGCTCACCCTCCTTCGGTTCAGGACGTGGCAACGCCTTTCCAACTTGATTCTCCAGGTCTCGTCTTAAATCCTCCAACCAACCTCGTAACTTCAAGGCCGATACGCAGTCATCACGGTTATACCCTTCGATCGCCGTCAGTAGTTCAGCGATATTCTCTTCGCCGGGGCCAAAGGCGAGGACGGCCTGGAAGGTCTGCAAGGCAAAGTTCGCGTCGGGCAGCTTGACGTCACGCTGGTAGTGATAGAAAGGCTCGAGCTTTTTTATCGAATAACTTTCAACCGAAGCACGCAGGCCCTGCCTGACTACGCGAAACATATCCACCAGCACTTCTCCACGCAGAAGCTCATCGACTTCCTCAACTCGCGTGGAATGTTGGCCCGCCATCCGCTTGATCGCCGTCTCCTCATAAGACCCATAGTGATAAATGTGCATATCGGGATACTGGCGCCGGCGTTCCATCACCGTATCCATGAAAGTTTCAAAGGCCCGTTTTTCTTCCGCGGCATTCATCGCCCACACTGGAGCGTAGACCGTCTCGTGAACATTCCCGGGCGCGAGCGTAAGGACGCCGAAGAGGTATTCCAGTTCACCCTCCAGCGCGAACTGATCGCCTTCGAAGTCCAGAAAAATATCACCGGCTGAGGGAGCTGGAAGCGAACAAAGACCTTTTCCCGTTTCGGGCGGCAGTAACAACTCATGAACGTTGCGCCGTTCTTCTCGGCCTTGCAACTGTAACCTTGCTTGTTGATGGATATTCGCCAGCGGTTGATTCTTGATCCGCTCGATTTTTGGTTGCAGCGGTAAGGATAGACGCGCCAGGCCTGCGACGGTCGCAATCCCGTAATCAATTAGAGCTTGCCGTTGGTTGCGACTGATGTTAGCCACCAGTGAGAGATGATCATCCTGGTGCCAACGTTTATCGCAGACCGTAGCCCAATCACAGATGCGGCAGTGTTCGACCGGCTCCGGATAAGTTTCGGAAGCAGCGCCGCCGGCAGCGAGAAAATCGCGCTTTATCTTTCGAAAGTAGGCAAGGTAGCGATGAACAAAAAATTTCTCTTGTTGCGCCCCACCTCCCAGCGCTACGTGCATAAAGTCAGGTAGCACGCCTTGAATCGTTGCCAGCAGATCCGAATAGAAACATAGTTGGATTATCGCTCTGGCTTTGGTTGATCGGGCCAGTTTGGTTTCCACGACTTCATATGACCACAAGCCCAACGCGCTCGGTTTATCCACCCGGATCAAAAAGTCTGCGCGGCCGCGCCACTCGTCGGTGAGAAAAGCGGCCTGATAGATAACCTCGGCGCCGCTACGCATCGCGGCAATCGTCTGGGCGGCTGCATCCGGCCAGCTCTCAGTGACAATCTGCGCAACGTGGAGCTTCTCCTCTTCAATAAGCTGACGTAGGTAAGCTTCTTCATGAGCTAAGCCGAGCTTAATAAGTAAATCCAGCGCCGGGTTAGGGAAGTAGGGTTTCTTGATATCGCCGGCTGCCTCTGCTCGATTGAGCGTCAAGAGATGCGCACAGGCAAGGTAGTTTGCAATTGAGGTTGGCGAGAACATGGAGGGAAGTTTCAAGTTTCGAGTTCGGAAGAAAGCAAAGGCGATAGCGGAGGGGTAAACGTACAGCGCCTGGGATGTCAGTCTTCCCAGCTTCTCGTCTCCAGCCTCTAACCCTGTCCAGGTGCCAATATACTGTCGTTAGCGGTTAACACCAACCGAAGGCAGATAGTGAGCGGTGGGTGGGAGCAGTGATCAGTTGCAGTGAGCAGTTAGGCGGTGAGCAGTAAGCGTAGAAGTGTTGAAAAGCCGCGACTGGCCTGCGACTTCGGCCTTTGAGCTCGAAACTCGAAACCTTTAACCTCCCCCTAATAACTGTCGCAGCTTGTTCATCCAACTCGCCCGTCGTTGCGGCCGAGGCGCGGTCCCCGCCGTTATGGTTACTAAACGCGCCCACCAGGGAGAGTCAAATAAACCCCCTGGTTGCGCCGCCGTTCTTGCTGGCATAATCCCAAACCCCCTTGTCATTCTCGTTAGTGTCGCCGGTTTCTCCTTTTGCGGTTGTCGTTGCTGTTAGTTGATCTGATTCCGGCAGTATTCGCATTGCCATTATCATTCGTCAGAACAGCGGTGTTCGATGACACGGTTTTGCTGTTTGCATTCTTCGGAATGTTGGCATTGGTGTCCACTACACCTTCGCGCGGTGGATTCCCTACTGTGTTGGTGCTCGCCGCATTGTTATTTGCGGCAGTGTTGGCGTTATTAGTGTTCGCTGCGCTGTTGGTATTGTCGGTGGCGCCGCAGCCCGCTAAGGCTGCGGCGGCCCCAACTACCAACGCGAGCGCAAAATTGCGTCGCATTCGTATCCCTCCCCTTGCTCGTGCACCGCTCGATTAATCGAACGGAAAGTAGGCTCATGTTCTGACGCATGAAAAACGCTTGTTCCATGCCTCCAGCGTTCGCACCCTGCGTTACCTAGCGGTAAAGCGATTCAGCGCGATTGTTCCGCCACTCGTTCTCGAAATAGTCAGCATCTTCCGGCGTACGCGGATTGACGCCCATGACGATGCCGCCTTCCTTGATGCCTTTCTCGTAATGTTTCGCATGCTCTTCCGGAATGCCATGGCCCACCAGTGCGCCGATCAGGCCGCCCGTCAAAGCTCCGGCGCCGCCCCCGGCAAATGCTGCCGCGAGAGGACCGGCAATCAACAAGCCGAGCCCTGGAAGCGCGAGTGTCGTCCCGATAGCCGCGAGCGCCGCGAGGGTTGCCCCCACGCCGCCGCCGATCGCCGCGCCTTTGCCGGCGTCTTCCCAAGCCTTGGTACCCAACTCGGTCTCGGTCGTAGTGTCCGAGAAATATTTCTTGCGGGTATCGTCGGACATCAGTAGGTTGACGTCGTCTTTGCCATAGCCGCGATCACTCAATGAACGATAAGCGCCCTCGGCACTCTCGCGGTCTCTGAAAAGACCAGTCATCATGCGACGCTCTTCGCGCTGGCGCGCCGCACCCTCGCCCAAGTTTCCGCTGTTGTAATCTCCCATTGCTCGTTCTCCTTCTGTTTGATTAGTACCTTTAACCGTAAACCGTAAACCGTGAACCGTGAACCGTGAACCGTGAACTTTCAACCCACTGCCGACTACCCCGCCGCTCCCGCCTTAGCAACTGGGGTACCATCACCAACACGGACTAATTCTTAGATTGAACGAGGTGGAAATGTACTTCTCTCATACGTTGACTTGAATTCGCCTGTACGCAAAGAGCTAAGAGGTTTCGAGTTTCGGGTTTCGAGTTTCGAGTTTCGAGTTCGAACGGATGCAAGGGCGAGGGCTAAGCGCAAAGGGTCGAGTAACGTTACGGGACTCTGCTTACGCCACCCTTGCCACTTGTCCCTTCGCGCTTTGCCCAAACTCGAAACCCGAAACTCGCAACTGGAAACCGGCTCCGCCGCAACTCGAAACTTTCCCCGGTTTGGTTTACCATTTCGCGGCTTGCGATTTCACGAACCGGGGAGGGACCGAATGAGACGCTTCACACTTGCTGTCTTATTAATTTGTAGTTCCACTTCCGTATTGGCTCATAACCCCATCATCCTGATGACCGTCGAAATGACGATCCGGATGGACGGATCGCCCGAACCGCGTCTGGAACCGATTGCAGTTTTTGAGCATGGCAAATTTCAAACGCCCCGTGGAGTGGACAATAAAGAAGCGGCCGCGTTCATCAAAAAATTCTTGCCGAAGGGGCAAAAGCTTTACGTGGTCTTTGGCGGCGGCGCTGCGGGGACAGCTAATCTCAGTGAAGCCTGGCTGGGTTGCAACGATCGGATTTTTGCCAGTGCCCCTTTAAATCCCGGCGCCCTCGCGATCACTCGCCTGCGCGGTCAGGTGCAGGGCCTGGCGACCAATTCCGACATGATCGCGCGCAGTGAAATATGGCGACGCGCGCCGTCAGCGGCCGAGCGCGCTGCCGCTACTGGCCTGGCTAAATCGGGTTTTGCGAACCACGGTGCGACGGCTGCACAGATCGCTAAGATGCAGATAGCGAACCTCACCGCGATTGATGTCGATGGAGACAACCGTGCCGAGCTGGTCGGGACCTTCAGGATAATGTCGCCGGACACCGAGCACCCGCCGCGTTACGTCTTCCTGATTGCCGAAGGCGAAGGCGCAAACTACAAACCGGCGGTTCTTACTTATCGCGATTTTTCGAAAAGCGAAATCTTCAACATCGGTGAAGAGACTCTGGTTGACTATGTCGATGTCGACCGCGATGGCACTGCCGAGATTGTCGCCAGCTTCAGCAACGACCGCGCTTCCGGCTACCACATCTACCGCCGCTTGAACGGGGAGTGGAAAGTGGCCTACGAAAACACAATCGACTTCTGTAAATCAGAAGGCGGGCGGTGAGCCGATTGCGGATTTCAGATTGCGGACTGCGGATTGGGGAGCAGTGATAAGACCGCTGCCAGCAACGGGTGCGTTCTTGGTTCCTGCAGGACGGAAAGGCTCTTTCATGTCATCCTGTAATCCATAAATCCTGTCCAATTTTCCAAGCCGGATTCCGCCCATCTCCGCCACGCCTACACCATATGAGCGCAACGCAAACCCGCCCGCCCGCAAATGCCAGCAAATACAACAATCCCCCTAACGGCCACATAGTTGCAGTAGCACTCACTGAGAATCGGCAATCACATCAGCAACCAGCAATCGGGAAGGATCACTACCAGCATGAAAAATTTTCTAAAAGGAATCAGCGGGACTTTATTGTCGCTCGCTTTTGTTTTCGGAATGACAATCGCCGCCAGCGGCAGCGCGAGTGCGCAGAACCGCCGAGACAATGATAACTATCGCCGCGCGCAGCGCGACGTCGATGGTGATGGCGACGTCGATCAGCATGACCGGAGACTTCAGGAGCAACGGCGCCGTCAGCGCGCCGAGCGCGCGAACAACAACAACCAGGGCGACTGGCAGCGCAACCGCAACCAAAACCGCAACAACGGTCGTTACGGTAATAACGATCAGTACGGCAATCGCGGCTACGGTAACGGCGGCTACGGCAACAACGGTGGCTACGGCAACAACGGTGGCTACGGCAACAACGGCGGCTACAATCAGGTAGAGCAGGATCGCGGATACCAGCAGGGCCTGCAAACCGGCGCCAGCGACGGCCAGCGCGGCCAAAGCTACAACCCGCAGCGTTCGCACTTCTTCCAAGACGCCCAGACGCAGGCTTATCGCCAGGGCTTCGTGCAGGGTTATGACCAGGGCTTCCAGCAATACGGCGGCTACGGCAACCAGCGCAACCGCACCGGCACCAATAACAATGGCACCTGGGGCAACATCCTCGGCGGCATCATCAACCGACCGTAACCCCGGAATGACTTCGGGAGCTTAAAACCAAAACAAAGAATGCCGCGAACCCACGTTCGCGGCATTATTGTTTTTGTCCAAAGTGATTGGCGGGTTTTCTGTTCCCAAAAGCACAAGGTAATCTTTGGTGTATACTGCGCGCCGTTCTTGAGTTCAAAAAAAGTTTTCGGTTCAGGAGATTTCAATGCCGCACGACGCGTATTTCGATCCTCGGAAGCTACCTGAAGGAGCGACGCTGCCGCCATGGCTTGAGGAAGTGGCGCTTTATTTTTTAACTGATATCTACACGATAATGATGACGAGAGCCGAAGTGGAGGCTCAACAGGGACACCCGATAACGGATGAGGCTTGGCGATCGCTGGGGTCAAAGGGTGGCTCCAATTGGGGCGCCCCCTTCTTCCGAATCAAAGCTGCGAATGCAGAGGCGCTCGACTTGGCTCATACAGACGCGGGATATTAATTCTAAGGAGAGTTTTTGACCGTAAGGTTCCATAAAAGAATCCGCAGATTACACAGATTACGCAGAGGAAAGCAGTTTTTGAAAGAGCAACGCCGAAAAATGAGGGTCGGCCGTCATTCCCGTTGGAGTCTGTGTAATCTGCGTAATCTGCGGATTAACTGCGCCGCGTCTGATCCGGTCCCGATGAAGTCAGTACCACCACGCGGTAGCGGGTGGGTCGCCAGAAGTTTCACCTGACCATCATCGCCCCCAACTGCGCCAACAATCAGCCGCCTTGTCTCTCAACTCTCTTTCCCAAGTCCTTGTATCCTGTCCGGCGCTCGGGACCGTCTTGTCAGAACCGCCTGCGGTAGCGGGCGGGCCCTCCGATTGCAGAATGCAGAATGCGAATTATGAAAGAAATTCCTGATCGCGCCTTAATCGGCAATCCGCAATCCGCATTCTGCAATCGTAAGGTCCGCTACTGCAGGCGGTTCTGCCACGAGCCAGCTTGGTTCCGGCCTAGATAACATAAATTTCAAGCCGATTGTTTTCGAGGGTGAACGATTGGTTGGCTAGAACGGAAAGAACCATGCAGGTTGAGGATGGTTCTTTGGCTTGAGTGCGCGCTTCAGGCTAATCGGCTTTGCGACATCCCATTCATACTCACCGCGCACTTTACGGCAATCTACAATTCCAGGGTTCCAACAATTACGCCGGTCATAAGCTCGGCCGCATCCATTCCGATTTCATCCCACCATTTCTGATCCGCAGGTGACTTGCTCGCGTAGACATAGACGCGCCCGCGCTTACTTGTGGGCCTGCTCCGATATTCAATCTTCTTCTTGCCTCGCAGAATCTGCTCGACATGAGGCTGACGAATACTAAGCGCTGACAATCGTTTCATTATCGCAGCCCCCGGGGCCGGATTATCTACATCACGGGTAACAGTGTTTCATTTTAAGACTTGAGTTTTGCGGTTTCGGCCTTTGCTTTCCTGGTTGCCGCTGCCTTCTGGCCGGGAGTCAGCGCTTGTGGCGAGTCAGACTTCTTTGCGGCTAACCTCGCCGCTGCGTTAACTTTGACTCTAGTGATCTTAGGAAGCTTGCCGAAGATTTCTGTTGCGTCCACCGGATCGGTCATGTTCGGCAAGACATAGAGGCACAACTTGGTTCCTTTCTTCCATTCAGCCAGAACAACCTTGTCTGCCTGATGGTGCTCCTTAACATCCATCAGTCGGCGTATGTCAGCGTTTGATGGGAAGCCCGCACTCCCACCTTTCACCTGAACGAGCACGATCTCAAATAGATCTCCTCGCTGGCCATGGTTATGAGGTTTCCTGTGGTCCTTCCTTATCGCCATCAGGTCAACAATGCCTTTGGATTCTTGTCCCTTCTTCCCGTTGAAATCCACCAGTTGCCACTTCACGCCGCCCTTGCTGGAGTGGCTGATGAGCCACTTCGTCATAATCCTTGCCCATCTGGCAGTTCTTAACGCTTTGTGAGCGGCCTTCCGGCCAAGTGTGAGAACCGTGCTTTCTGCTTCCACAATCCGTCTCCCTATCGGTATTAGCTGACACTCATTCGAGCGAGGTCTTTAGGTCGGATAGCCTCACTTCACAGAGCCATTTTCGTATGGGCTTCAACTGGCCACATCGAACCCAAGCGTCGTAACCGCTCGCCATGACCAGAGACCTTTCGACGAGTTCTTCCGGTCTTTCGTGAAGCAGCACTATGTTGTTCTTTCGACTTTGATCAAGCCACGTGTCCAATCGGAAGTTGATCGCCGTATCACCCCATCCATAACCGGACATCACCATCGACTCACACTCACGAAGCAATTGGTGAAAGCGGAAATGCATGTCGGCATAAATTCCCCGCTGGTAAGCCACAGCCTTATTGATGCCTGACAAGAACGAGGGGCGGCGGAACACGGGCTTTAGTTCCTTTGCGTGCTGATCTTTGATCTGCGCAGTATCGTTTCCGACAAAAATAGCTGGCTGGGATCGTCCGTTCACCAGGAAGGCGTACCAATTCACAGAGCCGTGAAGCTTGATGAGCCTGACTTTGGCGTGCTGCGTGTCATACAGACGGTCATCGTACCAGCGTACGTCACCGTCGCGTTCGCCAAACCCATCCACAAAAGCTACCCCCTTTTCCGTCAGAAACTGCTCAACCAGTGTGTCGTGGTTGAGCGTGACGATCGTCAATTGCTCGACGTCATTAGCCGTCGCTAGTTCGTTGATCAGATCAAATCCGAGCGCGAGTTTAGGTTGCAGCTCTCCGGCCACGACTGACTCGATAAAGAAACATGCGTGTTGAGCAAGCGACGCCAGGTTGCTCATTCTTGCCATCACGTTTTCCCCGACAAGTAGTCCCCCGGCCTGTCGCTCCAGAATCTCCATCAATGGCGTGACCATGGAGTTGTCGACCAGCCCGTTGCCCCACAGACTGATCTGTTGGCAGAGATAGAAAAGATCTTCGTACGTTGTCTCAACGCCGCGAAAGATAGCGCCGGAACTGCGTTTATCTACTGGTGAATAGCCGGCCAGCTTGATGTCGCGTTCGTCGTGTTCCCGCAACAACTCCAGGAGCCGGCGAACACGAACGGTTTCATCCGTCGTATAGGGTGGGGAATCAGGCAGAGGCCCGGGGCGGAATTCGTTGTAGCTAACCTGGTGATAGGGCTTGCTGAAAATGAAACCTGTTAGATCATCTACCTTCGGCAAATCCGACGGCACGGAGACTCCTGCACCGAGAAAGAGAATTAGTTTCATAACGATTCATGATGATAAGGTAAGTACCGTTTTCGCAAGCGACGGCTGGTGTTGAGTTACATGCAGTCGTTACATAGCTGAAGCTTATCGACGCCCTCAACCTCAGCCCAATGTTCCAGCTTCATTCGATCTAATGAACATGCCTTAAGGTTGTTCGTTTGATTGGCCGAGTTGTATGGCTTGAAGTGTCCGCATGAAGCAGTGTGGAGAACCATATCCTGCGGGCCCTTGCGGTTGAGCACGAACCCATTCGGATTTGCGTCAATCCAGTTCACGTATCGCCGATGCGCATCCACATCGTCAAGATTGGAAAACACAGGCATCTGAATTCTTTTCCTTTGGTGAGATCGGTTCCCCAAGAAGGTAACAAATCGGCGAGTCTAGGGCTTAGGCGAGCGAATCGATCCCACGGTCATGGGCCCACTCCTGCAGCACGGCCCACGTTGCCTTTACCGCAGAGCTCTCCGCATCTGAAAGTGTTTTTGCCTCATATTCAGTCGCGTTACGCATTTCAGTGATAGCTTTCATCATTGCTCCGATCTCCCCGGGGATTATTCCGCCTCTCTGTAAGCGGGATATCCGTGCCCCAATGCCGAGCCTTTCGGACGGCTCGATATTCTTTTCCAGCACAACCAAAAGACTGATTAGCTTTCGTCTCCAATCGGCCAGCTGTGTCGCCGAAATCGTGGGAGCGGTGCTCGGCGCTGAGTGCGCCACTGGAGGCCGGTGTCTCTCAGACTCTAGTTCTGTCGTGATCGGTTCCTGGTAAGGAATCGCATGAGAATTCACAGCACTGCGAGTTCGCCTAGCCCCCGCCCGTAAAGTGCGCGACCCGTCATCCGGGTTCTCCCGAAATTGTTTATGCAGTGAGACGGCCGACCGCAGCGTTGCGGTACCATTGTAGATGTTCCCATGGATTGGAATTCGGTGACGCGGCGGGCGGTTTTGGCGCTCGTCGTACTTCGAATAAGCAAGGCGCTGAAGCAGCCCACGTAGCTGATCTTCCTCGAACTGCTGATCGAGACTACCCTCGTACTGTTCTACGGTTCTACAGTTTGAAAGCCGAGACGAAACCGTGCCGTCGCCGTAGCCACGGTTGTTTTTTAGCCACGCGCGAAAAGCTTCGCCCTGCCCCGTTGCAGTTACCCGAGCCTGCATTATTTCGTCCAGTAAGAACTTCGCGAAGCTTTCCGGAATCCTGACGTGCACCCCATGTTGTAAGCCCCCGATGTTTACTTGTTCGTTGGGATGGAGGCTATTGTATTGATCTTTCAATGGAAACGTTCGCTGAGCATTACGCCAATGGGCGCCGTACTCCGGCGTGAGGTTCCTGAGGCGAACACTCCATGACCACCGCTCGCGCCACCAATCCTGCTCACTGTCCCCTTTCAAAGACTCTCGTGGCAGTTCGAGCACTTCACCGACGAAAATTATCTGGGAGACATGTATCCGGTGCACGAACAAGATATCCCCAATCTCGAACGCTTCCGGTTTGCGACGGAAGCCGTGATCATAGAAAGGCTCATCAAAGACCTGCGCGTCTTCATCAGCCGAGTGTTCGGGATCGCCCCAAAGCACAATCCAAAACTGCCTTCGCTGCTGCTCACCTAACAACAACGACAGAGCTTGATCGTCCATAGTTAAAACGTCTTTCTCGCCCCGCCTTTGTTCAAAGTCCGCATTCGAACATCGGCACCTCTACCCACCGCTCAGCGTTAGCGGTACCCCGCCAGCTCATTCATCATCTGGGCAAACTCAGTCCAGGGAATACGTTTTGGCGTGCGACGTTTACCGCCATACCAAAACATTGAGCCACTGCCAAGTACAATCGTACCGATCTTTTCCTTGTCCGCAAAGATCTCCAGATGCAAGGACGACCCCGCCCGGGCTAGCTCTAACACCTGCAAGTTCGCCTTCACCGAATGCTTCTTGATTACTCGTTTCTTTTTGGGCATTACTTTCCTCCGGCGCTTGCACCCGCATACGCCTTGCGCACCAATTTGAACACTTTGTCTACGTCGCGGACACCGAACATTTCGACACTACCCTCCTGTCCGCGGCCTTTCCACTTTGGGGTCAGTCCGGAATTCCATCTAATCAATTGTGCTTTCCGATTCATTCTCGCCTCAGCAAACACAAGTCCCGAAACGCTGTAGTACGCGTCTGGATTCTTGCCATACACAGCCGTTACAGTGCTTAGCTCTCGAATCTTGTCATCTAACACCCAGAACGCGTTCTGCAATTCTCCCGGCAAACCCTTTGCCCTCTCTGCGAGAATGCGCCTTTTGCAAACGATTGGATGGGGAGTCGTTGCGATGAATGACGCGACTTGAATGCTAACTTCGCCCTCAAGATGCGATTCAACTGTCTTACAAGGCGGAGACACGTGAGGGCAGGGTTGATGAGAAAGACCGTGATACGTATAGGTCAGACACACTATTGATTCCGCCTGCGCCTCACTCAGAGCAATAGGTTGGTATTGATATCCGATTGCTACAAGGACCGGCTTCCCATGGGTGTCTGAGAATTGAACTCCATTATCAGCTAGTCTCTTTCTGAGTAATGCTTGGTTGCTCTCGAGCAAATTTCTGTAGCGCACCAGCTGATGAATTGTTTTGGTGTCGATCAGATTCCACTTACATTCGATTATGAAAGTATTGGCATAGTCTACTGCGAGGATGTCGATATCGAGCAGACGAAGGCCAGGACGCATGCTACTCGCAATCACGGTAAGACCGACTCTTTCGAAGTACCCTTCGACGAACTCCTGCGTTTCATCCTCGTTGGCGAATGGCAAAAGCAGTCCACCGCGCCTAGTTGCATCAATGGGTAATGCGGCCTTCATCTGTGAGATGTGCCAACGTGGCAAATGCGCTTTGCGTCTTGTTACGAAATCAAATCCCGCTGAAGGCGATTAGGATTCCAAATCTCTTCTGCCAACTTCTTATAGAATTCCTGCCGCTCATCAAGATCGGACTTTGCAAAATGTTCGTACGGCCTAAATGGGAGGCCGCTCTGTTCCAAGTACCGCAGAAACCCCGGGTTGTGTTCATAGCATTTTGGATGTAGCGACTTTGCCAACAGGTTCTGTCCGAAGTAGTGCTCCAGTTTTTGTTCATAAGGCAAATCGCCGTAACTTGCGTTGAAGCTCTTTGGGAGAAGCAGCAGTCCTCCAATCCGGTTGCGATACTCTTCGAAATCCGTTGGGTGGCTGAACTCGTTTGTGTGACGCTCGGGATGAGCTGCCCAAATGTGCTCGATCTCGTATTTGTTCTTCCCAGTCTTCACGTATTCCGAATACCGCGATTGCAATCCAGAGCTCACTTCAACGTGATCAGTCATTCGAGCAAGGAGGCGGCGAATCTGTCGACCATTCATGCCATGAAGATGGAAGCGATCGTTGGAAGTGAATGTTTCGTCTTCAGCGGCTAGCTTATCGCGCAAAGTGGCTACAAGGTCTTCAGGGTTCTTGCCTCTAATGTCTCTCATGACGATAAACATGCTGTATTGGATACTTGAGTAATCGATGGCTCGGAAGTTCCAGATCCTCCTGGCAGTGAGAATATCCAGGAAGCTGGCTGTAATGCGAAGCTTCTTTATGATAATGGCTTCGGAATCGTCTTTAAGAAGCGGCGCCAGAAGTACCGGATACTGAAGAGTGAGGTTCTGTTGGGCATTGTAGTGTACACACTCCAAACCGGCGGTGAGAGTGTCGGCTGCCAACCGAATGCGTCGGTATTGATTAGCGTAAAAGGCGAAATCCTTCTCGATGAAATTGCGGAAGTCAGAACTGGCATTCAGGCTCAGGCGGTCTTCGTTATCCCTAACCCAGCGATGAAACTCGGTGCCGATTAGGTCAAAGTCGAGAGGAACGGCGCCTACCTTGCGCTCGCGAATGCTTTCAGCGTGTTGGCTTCGGAGCCATGATTTGATTGCGTCAGCATCCTCTTCTTTCCCGATCTCCTGTAGCTTTTGAACTTGGGATTTCCAGATATTGCTGGCAGGGTTTCTATCTTGTGTTTCGGTAATGTTAGCAAGCAGATAGCCTTTCAGCATGTCAGTAGGGGACAAAGATAGTCCCCGATCGTTCATTGTCTCGAAAATAGTGTAAGCGTCGTCATCCGAATACGCGGTGATTTCTACCAGGTGGACATTTTCGATCAGCCAATCAGCGAAAAAAGGAAGAGCATGTTCGGTTAGTTCTTTTGGAAACTGATCCTCGATGTCTGAATAGCGGGCCAGAATGTTTTGTACCGACTCAGGTTGGCCGGTCTCGTCTAAAGGCTCATCGTTGAAAATAGCTTCCATGCAAGCGTTCCGCTCGGGCACTTCAAGGTTGAATGATTTCGTGCCAAACCTCTGCGAGAAGATTAGTTCGGCTATTTGCCCTTTGTGTTCAGGCTCTTGAAGCAAATGATGCAAGTGGATTAGGAGGAGCGTCAGAGTTGTAAGTCGTTGCTGTCCGTCGATAATGAACTTCTGACCGTCTTTATCGCTAATGATGATGGAGCCCAGAAAATAATGCCCGTAGCGCTCAACGGCCGCTCGTTCGTGTTCAGGCTTGTAGCTATCCAGGAATTTGGTGGCGAGGTCATCGAGCAATTCCGATATCTGCTTAGTCTGCCACTTGTATTCCCTTTGGTAATAGTCAATCGAATAGCGTTTTGCTGTTAGAAGCTCGCGAATGGTCTTACCCTTGCCATCGATTTCTCGTGATTGAGAGTGCTGACTAGTCATCTGTAGTCCTTCTGGTGAGAGAAGCCACCGCTATGTGCTGCGCTCAACGAGGGCGATTTCGTCTTCCGTCAATTCGTACAGCTGATAAACTAGGCTGTCGATCTCGCGTTCCAGGTCAGCGCAGAATTGGTCGAAGCGCTCTTGCTCGTAGTCATCATCGCCCGCGGCCCGATCTTTCTTCGCAGCAACGATCTGCTTAACTAGGTGCACAAGTCTATCCTGGCGTGCTTGGTTCTCCTTATCAGAAGGAGCGACAAGCACGACCGGGAGATTTTCAATGTACTGACGGTTTGCGGAGAAGAAGCCTCCTCGAAATGGAACTGAGTTCCTGATAAAGAAGAAGTTGAGTAACTTGCTATTCAACAGGCCGAGTACATAGAGATATGAGCAGCCCGATTCACTTCGCAAAACAATCCCGCCCACATCGACATTATCAAGGCAGTAAATTCCTTTATCGTCGTAACTTGCCCGCAGACGACTGACCAATCGAGGAACGGCCAATTTACGCTCTGTCTGGAGGGCTATGTTCTGAGTTCGGATGTATCTGTACCAATCAACACCCCTGGCTGACCCTCGGTCTCTTTGATTTAGAAGCTTCCGGGTTCGGCTAAAATAGTCGTACGTTAACGGAAACTCTCGACGTAACTTAGAAGGCTCGATCAAGCGAGCGTGACCATCCTCCACGGTATATGGATAAATGACGTAGAAACAACTCGGGGCGAATATGAAAGACTGGACTTCAGTGCCACTTACAATCTTTCGCAGGAGGCCAGGCTCTACAGCCACTTCTGCGTTAAGAGCGCGAGAGAAACATGTTGCGCGACCTGCTTTCGAATTCAAAAGCTCCAAAGCATAGACCTTGTCAGCACCGGGAATGATCCCTTGAAAAATGCGGTCCGCTATATCAGCCATCTTCGTTTCCTTCCGAGATAGCTTGTCAAAGAGCGAGCCTTCAGGCCCTATGCTGAGAGTCCATACAGCGTCAGAGAAACTCGCGGCCGGAAGGTCATCCTCCAGACCCACTCTCGTGGCGTACCAACTATCCACGTCAATAACTTTAACAAAGCGAACGTTTAGAGCGCCTGGTCTTTCTAAAAATAGAAGACAGATGTAGTTAGTCGCGCCTGGAAAGATCTGGTGGTCACCAAAGTGGACGACGTGCGAAACGTGCCTACCATCCGCGAGCATCTTTCGCAGAGGCTGACCATACTGCGCGTTGAAAAACTTGTGCGGCAGAATGTACGAAAGATTGCCCTGCGCTTGCAGCAGACGGAGCCCACGTTCGACAAATACCACGTAGATGTCAAAGTTGCCTTTTGAGGCTGCGACGTAATGTGACTTCAAGTACTCAACCTGTTTTGGGGCGGAATCCTGGAGCGTTTGCACGCGAATGTATGGCGGATTGCCAATGACTACATCGAATCCATCCCGTCGTTGAAACACTTCGAGGAAATGCAATCTCCACAAAAAGAAGGGCTTGACGCTGGAATTCCTTAGTTTCCCTAAGTGATTGGCCGCTGCTTCTCTTTCTTGCTTCTGGGTTTTCAAGTCGTTCAGTTTTCGTTCCAGACGCTGCAGGCTTTTTGGCGGTTCTTTCTTACGGCGACTGTTGTCCAACTCCTGTTTGAGATGGTCCAGGCCCTGTTGTACTTCCCGAATTCCATCTCTCACATTGGCTTCCATGATCTCCCATTCCAACGCTGTGAGCCTTTCCCGAATCTCTTTTTTCCGCGTGCCCGATGAAGCCTCGAACAACTCGCGATGCAACTCTTCCAGTTGTGGCAGCTTGCGCTGGGCCTCGCTGAATATGTCATTGATTTCACGTTGCGCAGGTAGCGCCGGCGCTACGACTAGCGCGTCCAGCGCCTTCATTTCTTTCTTCAGCTTACCGATATCCTTTTCAATGGCTCGCCGTGTTTGCTTGTCGCGGTTGCCACGTCCGTGAAGATCGAAAAACTGTTGCGATAACTCAGCGATGCGCGCATTCAGAGCGGACTTCTTTGCTTTGAGCTCTAGCGACGGTTGTTCAACCACGCGCTCATCGAAGAGCCTGATGCCTTCGAACTCTTCGACGAGCGAATCGCCCTGCATGATCTTGTAATCGAGATTGGGAAGCGGCTTGATTTCTTTGATGTCGTCTTCATCAACGACCAACGAGAGCCAGAGCCTCAGCTTCGCAATTTCAACGGCGCCTGGATCGATGTCCACACCATAGAGAGATGACTGGATAGCAAGTCGCTTAAATTCGTACGCAGTACGGCGCGACTTATCCGAGAAATACGGCGTCAGAGTTTTGCGAGCACGAACAATCTCGCTCATCATGCCGACGAGGAAAGCCCCCGACCCGACCGCCGGATCGCAGACGGCAATCTCCTCCAGTTTGCGATCGAGCAGGGGCGCGTTCGTTTCAATCGATTTCGGCAGTCGAGCCTTATATCCGGTCGATTTATCCAGGCGGGCCAATTCAAAGTCAGCCGCTTGCTCTCCGACACGCATCAGAGTCTCAATATCCAACCGCGTCACGTTCACTTCTGCGAGCTCCTTTTCAAGGTAGCTCACCAAGCTCTGACGGCACATGTAATGGACAATTTCGCGTGGCGTATAAAACGAACCCTTGGATTTCCTTTCCTTTACTTCAAGCAGGTTCTCGAAGACCTTGCCCAGCATCTCCGGATCCACCGCGACTTCCTTCTCCAACGGCTCCGCTTCGTTAACCGTGAAGTTGTAGCGATCAAAGACATCCAGGATGCCAGTACCCGTGTCGCCTTTCTCAGTTCGCTCGTCATTTGAAAACAGCGCGTCCGGCAAGATGATGTCGGTGTGTACCCAGTCGTAGCCGTTCAGCGGATCGAAAAGGCCGCCGTTCAGAAACGGTATCTTGCAGTGAAAGTGGCCGTAATAATCGTCTTCGCGATCTCCTTTGGCCAGGGCCTCGTAGAAGAGCGGCTCAAGCACGTCGTTGAAGAAATTAACCCCGCTAATGCCTGACTTCGAAAAGGCTCCAATTTGTGCGCGGCTTTCAAAGAGGAGTCGCAAATAGTTCTTTGGCCCGGTACCCCATTCTGCATCCCGCGCCACGCCAAACCAGCCTTTCTTTTGCAGGAAATACAGAAAGACGATTTGGCCCAGCAGCTTCTTAGCGAAGTCGGCTGTATTAACACCTTTTTTTTCAAAGTCGTGCAGAACGCGCGAGTCTTTCTCGATAAGTTCATCCAGCTCGTCATTGAGATCGAGGAACAGGGACTTGTATTGCTCGAAGAACTCTTTCGTGACGCGCTCGACTCCAAAAGCTCGCTCGAGATCTTCCAACGTGGCGTTATGGTCTGAATCTGTAAGGATGTCGAGAAGCTGGGCTTGAGCGGTATGGCTGTCTTCATTTTCACCGACGAGAAAGGAATAGCGTCGTGCTAGGGTGAGGTTTTCACTAACCTTTACTTTTCCTGATTCGGCCTCTTCGGTCGTGTACTCCATCTTCACCAGCGAGAAGCGCCAGTCAGAGTCGGAAGGTGATACGAACGCAACGAGCGCGGCTTCCTTTTGCCCGCGCGTCACCAGATAATCCGCGACAAAGTTACGTAAGAATGTGCGAGCACGTTCCAGGCTTGATTCTTTTTCGAGATAGACAACGAGAATGTCGATCTTCTCGCCTGATGCGTCGGTGTAAGTAGCCAAACGTTCGTAGCGGTTGATCCCAAGCTTGAAGGCATCCTTAACATAGGTCTTGTGCCAGACAGTGGCTTTCGATTCATCAATGCGGTTGAGGAGTTCCTTAATAAAGTGAAGGAACGCGCCCCTTTCGAAAGGCCGCGTAAACGTTTGGTGGATGAGAGAGCGGGCGTGAGTCTTTTCCATCGGTTCTACTGCTCACCCCTGTCTGCGGGCCCAGGGATGAATGACGAGAGGATGACTTCCCGTGGGCTGTAAGCGTTGCGAGAGGCATCAGCGGGAGTGGCTTGAAAGAACTCCAGGGGAATATCACGCTTAAGAATGCCAAGCACTCTGAGCGGCGCTGCTTCCTTCTTCAGCGCGGTGGCAACCTTCTTTGTTGTAGGTTTGGGCAGAGCGCCATCATCTAGCAAGCCGATTACGCGGCTGAGATACGTTTCGTCGTCATCCGTGAAGCCCTGAAACTTGCGAATGTCTTTCGCTTTGAGACGTTTGAGAATGTAAGCGTCGTTTGGGCTATTACGATGATGGACGCCGTCGCCGCCTTCGATCGCTGTTGTTTCCAGGAAAGCCCGCTTGTTGCTTTCAAGCAATGAATAGAATTCCCGCGTGATCGGCAGCCGCTTCTCGTCTTCGTCTTTTGGCTTTAGTAACTTCACCGCCGCAAAGAAATCCAACTCAGCACTCGGTTGTGTACTTGCCTGGGCGAGAAAGAACTTGTCCAGCTTGCCTTGCCGGAAGTATGTAATCAGAGCCGGATACTCTTCCAAAGATGAAGCCAGCTCTTGCGCTTTTCTGGTGGACCGCGCTTTCTTTGGCAACCGTTTGATCCGTTCGAATAGATCCGGCCGGTTGTCCCTAAGCGCGCGAATCTCGGCGAGGTACTCAAGCTCGCTCTCTTCAGATTCATCTTCGCCTGTGATTGTTTTTCGTGAATTCAGTCGCATGAATAGGTCGTGTGATTTGATTTCTTCGCCTTCGGTTAACAGCCGCGCATCGGCACCCAGCATCTCAATGAATGCTTCAATTTTAGCTTCAGCGGCAGCTTTCAGCTTTATCACATCCTCCGACTCGTCTGTGGGGAAGAAGTTATACGTGTGAATCGTATCGAATTCGGTGTCCACTCGATTCACTCGTCCGACTCGTTGAATCATCCTCGTTGGATTCCACGGAATGTCATAGTTAACGACAATGTTGGCGCGATGAAGATTCACGCCCTCCGAAAGAACCTCGGTGGTGACCAAAATCCTGTAGTCATCCTTTGGCTGGAACGCTCTTGGGTCAAAATTGGCGAGAATCTTCTCGCGATCTGCCGGGCCCGAGGCGCCGCTAAAAAGTATCACCTTGGGATCAATCTCTACTTCGATTCGGTCCGCAAGGTATTCTGCGGTTTCTTTCGACTCGGTGAAGATAATTAGCTTGTTCTTGCGGAACGGGCGCTTTGTCTTTAATTCGTCTCGGAAAGAGTTCCACTTCGGATCACGAATGATACTCTCCCACATGGCCTGGATCTTCTTGAGTACCTTGAGATCGCTTTTCAGCTCGCTAATAAAATCAGGGGAGAAATCGTCTGCATCCAAGCGTTCAGCTTTTTTCTGTTCCAACAGCCGTTCAATTCCTTCCGGATTATCCTCATCCAGGAATTGAAAGACCTTGCTTATATGATCCTTGCTGATGTAGACAAAACCCCCGTTGTATTCCTTAATCACCCGCTCATAGGATTCGACGAAACGCGAGAGCGTGTTTCTAAATGCAAAGAAGCTGCTCTCTAGTCGTTTGACCAGCAGAATCTTCATAAACTTGGCCAGGTTCTTTTGACCCTGAAGTTCGCTATCATCACGTTTGCCGGTGAAGTAAACGAGCGGTTTGTACCGAGCATATTTGATGTCTGTAATTAGCTTGAGAGTATCGAAGAAGACTTTGCTCTCGGCGGTATTAAACTTGTAGAAGAGCGGCTCCGGATCCTTGACCTCCGGAAACTTCAAGCCTTGGGTTGTTAGGTCGTCGCCGAAGTATTTCTTGATCTCACTTCGTGTTCGACGAACCATCAAGTACTTCAAAACCCTTTCCCTAGTGGCTTTCGCGTTCGCCTGCACCGTGGCAAAGTATTCTTCCCGATCGTCTTTGCGATCCAAGCCTCGAAGTTTCTTCTCCATATTAGCGAAGAATGCTTCAAGGTTCGGCTGATTTGGGATCGTGCTCTTCTTGCCGTTCTGAAAAAGCTTTATCTGACTGAGAATGTCCCGTGGCGTATTGTTTAGTGGGGTGGCGCTTACGAGAACAACCCGTTTGCCGCGGCATATCCGCGCCAGCTTTTCGTAGCTCTGCGTCGACTCGGTTCGAAAACGGTGAGACTCATCAATGAAGACGTTCTTGTAGAATGACAAGTCGCGCTTGAGTAGTTCGTCGAGTTTTCCAAGCGACTCGCACTTGAATCCCCGCACGGCAAATTCTCGGAAGACATTGTTCCATGAACCCGGATTGTTCTCATCTATCAAGGCAGGTGGAGCAATGACAAGACTTCGTCCCTCAAGTTGCTGCGCAAGAAGCGCGGACATGTAGGTCTTGCCTAAGCCGACAACGTCGGACAGAAACACACCGCCATACGTTTCCAGGGTATCGCGCGCACTTAGAACGGCCTCCTCCTGATACTTCAGTTTCATGAAGCCGGCAGGGAGATAGATGTCTTCGAGTTCATCAGGTAGGTTCAACCGACCTTTGAAGTATTCATACAGAAACTTCAAATAAAGTTCGTAAGGCTTGAATTCTGCATAGGGAGAAAATTTTGTGATGGTGTTAACGTACGCTTGGGAAACCTCAACCGAATCGGCCCAGAGCTCGTTGAACTTGGCAATTGCAAACTCATAATCGGACCTGTTCTTTAGCTCAACGTTGAATTCGAGATTGTCGACTAACCCGGACTGCGAGAAATTGCTGGAACCCGTAATCACTCGACCCTTGTCGTAGTGCCCTTCGGGAAACGTCATTATGTAAACCTTGGCGTGAATCTTTTCGGACGGATAGACCTTAATCTCAAGCTTGCCGGACTTAACCCAACTGATAAACGTGTTGACTCCATTCTCCACCTCAGGGGAATCCTCTGCCTGCTCCAGTTCTTCTAAAATATCGCCTGGAATCTGACTCTTCGCTTCGGCGTGAGAGCTTAGAAGAAGCTGCTGCTGTTCTTTAGCTTGTTGAAGAAAGTTGTAGGTGCTTTGGTCCGTCTTTAGGCCAATCAGAATCCGAATTTTCTCGGCATGTTCCAGAGCGGGATAGAGTTTGTAAAACCCGCTTATCATGAAATACCCGACGAGGCAGTCGAAGGACTGAGTGTGGGTGCCAAGCAAAGCGTAAAACCGATCAAGCAACGACTTGCCGGGCTCGTTAGTTAGGAAGGTAAGGTCAGAGGACATTGGGTGCGCATCTTACTTACTGTTAGAGGATTCATCAACTTGCGTTCTTGAGGTTTAGATGTGAATTCCCGCGGCAGCGTGGGATCCAAATTACATCACTAGGTGGTTCCCCACAGGGGTGGCACTCTTTTCGCGAGAGACTTGCTACCCATGCGGATAAGTAAGCGTCGAGCTTGTCCTGGAGCGATCCAAAAGCGACTTTACTTAAGCTCAGGTTTTCTTCTTTGAGCGGCCATCCCGAGTGCCTGGCAACAGCCGCTAACTGAAGAGCCATGCCTTCGCTTGAGGATTTATGGATCGTTCGAGCTCGAAGCGCGTGCGCTATGGCCTGGGGAAATACTTCGATGCACTCGTAGTGTTTGTTCAGGACTTCAAAAAGAGCGAATCCAACTAGCATCCATAGTTGGTTCGCGTGCGGCATGTGGCTCTCTGGTCCACCTTCATCCAAGTGTCGCTGGGCCTTGCTTCTGATCTTCTCAAATTCTGCCTGGCTCGGGGTAGCAAAACAACTGATTCGACGCTGATCCATTGCCAACTCAGCAGCTCTTCGAGAGGTGCCCTCTCGCTTGTAACAACTTGGTGCATCAATCGCTACTCTGACAATCCGAATCATATGAGTCTTTTCGATCGCGCGAAGGTACCCGAGCGTCTCCTGTGCGAAGGAATGAACGCCTTTATCGTCGAGCGCGATGCGGTTACCTCTTCCACGCGGTGGAAAAGCTTCTGGGAGCGTACGAAGTAGCAATGGGACTAAGCGACCCGCTTGTTTTGTACATACGACTACCGGCAGGCGTTTGCCTTTAGCGAAAGCTACATCGACTCCTACAAATGCGTCTTTCATTAGATCATTGCTGAAACTGAGACCGTGTTGTTAGAGAGGGTCGTCGCCATGAGCTGCGAGCCCTGAGTACTCGAACAATTCGCTCCACTTGGGCAACATGGATGCGAGGTGCCATCGTCGATCACATGGTTGGCATACGTAGTGGTAATTCACGCCATCTGACTTCTGCACCTGAAGGCTGCCGTTGCACAACTCGCAAACCAGCTCGGGCAATTGCGCGACGTTAACATAATGAGAGCTACCACACTTAAGACAGTCACGAGCCACGAACCTCCTGCCCGGCTTTGGACTAGCAGAGCTTTATGACCACAACAAGGGGAAAGAGCCGAACTGTAAAGGAATCGCTTTGTCTTCATAGTAACTCTTTAGTGGCGAGTGATGCCTCATCGCAGGAATTGGGAAGTGAAGGGACCGACCGAAAAGAGCTTGGCCGATTTGCACTTTGATTTGCGAGGGTTCGACAGCCGTTAGCGGAAGGCGCATTCTGCCTTATTTCATGCAAAATTCCTAGCAAGCGAGCAGCTAAGAGGAGACGGGTGATGAGGTCGGCATTACTTGGCACGGTCTCTTAGGTTAACTAGGGTTTGGGTGATAGAGTCCGCGGCGAATCGAGACCGGCTTCCTCCTTCTCAGATCCTCTGGAATCCCCCAGACCACCTGAAGTAAATAGCTCACCCCCAGAAAGGTTAGTAATGAGAATTGTTCTGTCAGCCCTGCTACTGGCATGCGCGAGCACGTTCTGTTTCGCTCAGGAGAAATCAGCAGCAACGCCTATTATCGTCCCCGTGAATTTAGCGATTTCAACTGCGACGACAGAGGCACCCCCGGCACTCTCTCCCGTGCCAACAGATCCGTTTTTGGCGATGCGCATCCCGCTGAACTCGAAGGTATACATTGCTCCTTTTGTGAGTGAAGACTCCACCAAGCCGGTGGAAGGTTTTGAGACCTACATGGCGGCCGCTATTCGCAAGAAGGGCGTCCCAGTGATTATGGTCGCAGACCGCTCGCAGGCAGACTTTGCAATTGAAGGCTCAGCCGACAAGAAAGGTGCAGGGTTCGCCAAGAAGTGGCTCCTGGGTGACTTCCGTCGCTCGACGTCAGCGTCTCTGACCGTGACGAATCTGCACACAGGTGTGATTGCTTACGCGGATTCTTCGGATCGTGCCTCGGCTAATAGAGGGCTGCGCTCGTCGGCTGAGAAACTGGCGAAGTACCTGAAGCGCAAAATGACGGACGATGAGAAGAAGTTTGCGCGCATGGGTGCGAATCCGACGGCGGGGAAATAGTTTCGAGTTTCGGGTTCGAGTTAGGAACCAATGGGCAGACCGGAGGGGCAGTCGGCAGGGAAGGTGCCAGTTGCGCGCTCCGCGCTCCGCGGCGTGCGTTCGTTTGCAGAATGGGCGACGCCGCAATAGAATGCGCGCGTAGTTCAACCCCCAACTAACCCCAGAGGAGAAACATGAAAGTAAAAACGATTCTGTTCGCGCTGGCTCTATGCTTCGCGGCAACGGCGGTGGTGTCGGCGAAGACCAGCCCGCACATGGGTACGTGGAATCTCAACGAGGCGAAGTCGAAGTTTGCCCCCGGCGCCGCCAAGAACACAAAGGTGGTCTATGAGGCTGTGGGCGATGATATTAAAGTTACAGTCGATGGCGTGGACGGATCAGGAAATGCCACACACAACGAGTGGACGGGAAAGTTTAACGGAAAGTTCCAGCCCGTCACTGGCGATCCCACTTCCGACGAGCGGTCGTACAAGGTAATTAATTGGCGCACTTTGAAGCTGACTGGCAGGAAGGGCGGCAAGGTTACTGTCAACGGGACGATAATGGTGTCGGCGAATGGAAAGACCCGCACGGTCACGACGAGCGGACTCGATGCGAAGGGCAAGCGATTCAGAACGGTCGCGGTCTACGATAAAGAGTAGGACTCAGGAAAGAGTAAATATTGAATAGTAAACGGTAAATGGTAAATAGGACTCAGGACTAGAGGCTAGAGGCTAGAGGCTAGAGACTAGAGACTAGAGACTAGAGACTAGGGACTCTGGGCTGAGAGATCAGAAGCCAGAGGTCGGAGATCAGAGTTCTACAGAAAAGCGGCGGGGGCGATCGGATGATTCGCTCCCGCCGCTTTCTCTTTGGTTTATGGGTTAGTCGTCTTCGACGGGGGTCAATTTCGAGTTACGAGTTGCGAGTCCCAAGTCAGACTGCAGACCGCAGGGGCAGGCGGCAGGGAAGACGGCAGCGGTAGCGGCGAGGTTGCCCTCGCCGCTCTCTGTGTATGGGTTGAGGGTTGCGTTACTGCTTCTCGACCGGCGCGTTTGCGGATTTCTTCACGAGGTCGATGGCGGCGAGGTAGTCTGGTTCGTTTTGGTAGCCTTCGCGAAGAAATAGTTTCGAGTTACGAGTTTCGGGTTTCGAGTTTGGCGACCAAGCAAAGGGGTAAGGGGTAAGCGCGAAGGGTGCTGTCCGCAGATTTCGCAGATTCCACAGACTTAACAGATCTAATTCACTCTTTCGCTGACACCGTCTGACTGCCCACTGCCCACTGCCCACTGCCCACTGCCCACTGCCGACTGCGTGGTGGCGGGTGCGCGGCGATGGGGGCCGAGGCGCGGAGGGTCTTCACTACCCTATCCCGCTTTGCCACCGCACCGCCGCGCGCTGCTGTTCATGAGCTTTAGGCTCATGAACTGGAAGGGGGGTGCAGGTGGTGATCCGCGCGGTGCAGACGGAGATCCGCACGGTGCAGGTGGAGATCTGCGCGGTGTAGGTGGAGATCCGCACGGTGTAGGTGGAGATCCGCGCAGTGCGGATGGATATCCGCACCGCGAGGGTGGGCACCGGCGCGATAAAGATCACGTCCGGCAGCGGGTTTGTTTTGGAGTGCGGTGGCCAGGCACCGCTTTGGCCGGCGGTGGTTTGGCTCTGCTTCGGGATAAATTAATTCGACGTAACAAGGGCCAAAGCGCCGACGGGTCGGCGCACTCCAAATTTTGAGTGCAACCGCAACGGGGGTTTAGTTGGCAGCCAGGAGGGCTGCGAGATAGTAGCCGGTGGTCGTAGACCACCGGGATGAAAGGGAGTTGATCGTAGGCACCCTGGAAGGGTGCGAGACTTTCACGGTTCGGGCGTATCGATCTTGCACCCCTTCGGGGTGCGATGGGATCGAGGGCGCTACCGGAGGTCTTCGCTTCGCTTCGACCGCCGGCTACTTTCTGCCAACCCTTCGGGTTGCAATGAGTAGGTTCAGGGTCCGCCCGCTGCCGCAGGCGGTTCTGACAGGATCGCTCGGCGCATGTAGAATCAGATCGCTGTGCGGAAGAGGCTTATTTTTATTTCCAAGTTCATCATCGCGCCGGCGGTGGTGTTGGTCGTGTTGCTCGCGGTGAGGATCTATACCTTTGGAAACAATGTGGTCGATGTTAATGCCGATGCGGCCATCGTGCTGGGCGCGGCGGTGTGGGGCGATAACGTGTCGCCCGTGTTTCGCGAGCGCATCAATCATGCGATGGAGTTGTACCGCGCCGGCAAGGTGAGAAAGATTATCTTCACCGGAGGCCAGGGCAACAGCGATGAGTTGACGGAAGCCGAGACCGCCCGCCGCTATGCGGTTAAGAACGGGATTCCGGAAAACGATATCCTGACCGAGCAGACTTCGCATACGACTTTTGAAAATGTCGTGAATGCTAAACAGGTGGCGGATCAGAACGGTTTGAAGAAAGTGCTGATCGTCAGCGATCCGATGCACATGCGGAGAGCTATCACGATGGCCCAGGATGTCGGGTTGGAAGCGTATCCTTCACCGACTCCCACGACGAGGTATCAGGGATGGCGCAGTCAGATGGGGTCGCTGGTCCATGAGACTTATTACTACATTGGGTATTTGGTGGGACGCCGGTAGGGGCCGACGGTAGGGGAGACGGGTAGGGCAGGCAGCAGCCGGCAGGAGCAGGAGGCAGGACGTGCGCAACCGCCAAGCGGTTCATGTGCTCCTGCCGATTGTATCTACTCCAACGCTAGTGGTCCTGCCGACTGCCCCTGCCGTCTGCCGACTACTCCAAATCCCCTACCGCCTGCCGACCCCAAGCAGACCGACTGCCGTCCGGTTCAAAACTGGACCTTCACGATTACTTCGGTGCCGCCGCCGGCGGAGCCGGTGATCTCGATTCGCGCACCGACGAGGTGGGCGCGTTCCCGCATGCCCAACAGACCAAGGGTGTGCTTGCCGGCGCTCTCTTCAGCGGTGATGCCGCGGCCGTTGTCATTGATCCTCATGAGGAATTCGCCGCTCTCCCGGCGTAGTTGAATGTGAATCGCGCTCGCTTGCGCGTGCCGGAGAATATTGGTCAGCGCCTCCTGGAAGATTCGGAACAGCGCCGTTGATTGCTCGCCGGTTAAGTCACTGCTGTCCGCGTCGCAATCGCAAATACATGCCATTCCTGTCTGAGTTCGAAACTGCCGCGTCTGCCACTTGATCGCTTCCGCCAATCCGAGATCGTCCAACACGCTGGGACGCAGCTCCGACGCGATCCTTCTGACGGAATCGATCGTTGTGTCGATCAGCCTAATCATCGAGGCGAGCTTCTGGCGCCCTTCCTCATCTGTTTGCGTCGCGCCTTGCGCCATCGCTTTATTGAAAGCCTCCAGATCCCATTTCAAACCGGTGAGGGCGCCGCCGAGTTCGTCATGAATCTCGCGCGCGATCCGAGTCGCTTCTTCCTCTTTGGCGGCTTGCAGACCGGCAGAGAGCGCCCGCAACTGTGCGGTGGTTTCTGTGAGCTGCGCTTCGGCCTGCTTGCGCTCGGTGATGTTCCGGCCAAAGCCGATGTTGGTGCCATCGGACAGGCGGATGTTAGCAACGGTCGCGTCGATTACCCGGCCGTCCCGTGCCCTGATCTTGAAATCGTCCCACTTGCCCGTCGACTCCTTTATAAAGTCGATCGCGCGCTGACGTTGCTCCGGATCAGGAAACGCATGGTTAAAGATATCCCGGTTGTGCGAGCGAACCTCGGCGTGCGACCAACCGAACGTTTCCTCCCAGGCGCGATTGACGAGCAGGGAACCGTCCGGCCCAAAAAAACGAATCATGACCGGAATATTATCAATGATCGTCTGCAGCATTTCCTTCTGTCTTCTTAATTCAGCCTCAGCCTGCTTGCGTTCGGTGATGTCGCGATAGATTGCGTATCTCGCAATTTCGCCGCCCGGCAACGAGACGGGCACATGCACGATGGAAACGGCAAAATGGCTGCCATCCTTGCGCCGGCGGACAGTCTCAATCTCCACGCGTTCTCCGCGTGCCAGCATGTCAGTGACTTGTTGTGCTTCGGCGTGTGAGTCCGGCGGCATGATCAGGTCGCGCACGTACCGGCCGGCTGCCTCAGCGGAGGTGTAACCAAAGATGCGGGTGAACTCCTGGTTCACGCGCACAACTTTGTAGTCGGCCCTCATTAAGGCAATGGCCTGCGGCGCCTGCTCGAACAACTCATCGAGCAAGATGGTGTCTTTCTGAACGCGACTCGGTTCCGAGGTCATTGCTCTCCTCTGGGATCAGGAGTTCAAGCCCTTGGGCAATATCGTGGCCGAGAGTAGAAGAAAAGGTAGATCTGGGCGGGCCAGGAAGGTGCCCTGGCCATCTTCTACTACGACACACTGTGGGATTCCGTCTAAAGGATGATCAGACTAACGGCATAGTTGTCTGGGGATCCAACCCGGCCAAGTACGATCACGCTTCGTGGACGGAGTCTTTCGGTCATTATCGTGAAATCTAAAGCGATTGGCAATCCGGAGCGAAGCGACCAAAGAATCTTCTAGTGCAAAGATTTTTGCATTGAGTTTCGCGATTTTGGTTTGGGCGAAGTTTGGGCTATCGGAGCCTGGAGTTATTAGAGAGAGAGAGAGAGTGGTTGGTAGCGGGGGCGGTCGGCGCTTCGCATTCGTCAAGTAGAACGCGGGAACCGCCAGAGGAACCTAGTGTTTGGTGTCCTTGGGTTTGTCCTTGCCTGAGCTAGCCGCTTGCTTCGGATTTACGGACAGGTAATCCCGGATAAATGAGTCAATTAAGTCGGCGATTAGCCATCGCATCATCGGCAATTCATCCTTATTTCCAACGCCCCCGAGATTCCAACTCACAGCCTCATATAGAATAGACGGGTCGCGCGCGAGACGAACGTCTTGCATTAGCGTCACCTCAGGCTCAAGCGGGTAAACAAAACCGTTGGGAACGTTATATCTGACTCTCACGATAAGTCGAGCATAATCCTTTGTAATGTTATCGGCGAATAGACCCCGAGCATACGGTATGCCGGCTTTTTCAAGTTTGGCCACCGTGTCATCCTCGATCATCTTCAAAACTCCCGGTCGTTTTATTTCATCAAACGCTTCTTCACGAGTGCGGCCATGGAACATGACTAAAAGGCGGACACCCGTTAGTCCACGCAAGCTTTCCGTGCTCGAGGGGAGTTGCGCCGATGCCACGCCGCTAGTCGCTAACAAGAAGGTTAACGCCAGTATGATCCTCTTCATAGCTTCTCCTTATCCTAAGCGGGAAATATCAAACTGTCCTTACCGGGTAAAACAGCTGAGGCGAGGGTGTAGCGGGGGGGAGACTCGAACTCCCGACCTTGGGGTTATGAATCCCACGCTCTAACCAGCTGAGCTACCCCGCCATGATGAAGTGTTTCATTATAAGAGTGAGATCGCAGAGGTCAAGGAGGCCGAGAGTCTAGAGGCTTGAGACCGGGGAAACAGTCGGCAGGAGCAGTCGGCAGGAGGAGGATGACGGTCAGCAGGAAGAGCGCAACCGCGTTGCGGTTCACGCGCTCCTGCAGACTGCCCAGTTGTGTGCCGCCTGTCGCTACCCTCCCGCGCCTAGCGCCCGATATATCTCAACGTATTCCTTCGTGACGATTTCGGCGCAGAACTGCGCGGCCAGTTTCTGGTTGTTAGCGCCCATAGTCTTTCGTAGGTCAGCATCGCGCAGCAGCGCGGTGATCTTTTCGGCTAACAAGTCAGGGCGTTGAGGTTCGACCCAGAGGCAGTTGTCGGGTTCGCGGAGGAAGTCTGCGGCGGCGCGAATGCGTGTGGTGATAATCGGCAGGCCGTGGGCGGCTGCGTTGAAGATTACCATCGGGAAGCCTTCGTAATGATAGGTCGGGAAGACCAGCATCGTGCTATTCGCGTAGAAGCCGGCTGCCTTAGTTTCCGGGACATACCCCAAGAACCCTACTTGCGATTCCAGGCCCAGTCGTTTCACTTCAGCTTCGGCTTCGGCGCGCGCTGGACCATCACCGACACAGAACAAATGGAAGTGTTGACCGCTGTCGGAGATTAAGCGGCACGCCCTTATGCAGTCCAGCAATCCCTTAGCGGGAATGAAGCGACCGATGAAAAGCAGAAACGGCGTGTTCTGTTCCGCGCCCAAAGCTCGGCCGTCTTTTTGGCTGGGCGTAGGAAGCGTTGGCTCCACGACGTTCTTGACCTGAAAAAGTTTTCGCTCGGGCACTCCGGCGCGCAGGAAGTTATCGCGCTCTTCGGAGGACAAGACACCGATGCCATCCGCCCGGGACAACAAATAATTTGCCATGGTGCGCAGTATCGGGTTGCGAGTTTGCAACAGCCGCGCGTCGGAGCCATGAAATTTTAGAAAAAGCCGGGCGCGCGTTTTTGGCAGGCGGCGCACGACAGCGTCGTCGCGAAACAGCGCCATCGTGTCGAACGAAGTGTTGAGGTGGATGATGTCGTAATCGCCGGCGGCGGCGCGCTGGCGAAAACGACTCGCGGTGCGGACGACTCTGCGCGTTCGCGAGAAGAGACCCGACGGAGCGGCGAAGGTGTAAACCTCTTCGTCAACTTCGGCGCCCTGCCGCAGCAACTCGCGATTGAATGGCGGTTCGCAAGCGGCCGGTCCGCCCTGGGCGTCTTGCTGGGGAGTGCCGATCAGTATGCGCATGGGTCAGGTGACTTTGAATCTATCGCAGCGACACGCTAGTGCCCTGGTTAAGTTTTCTGTAACGCAAACTGTTAGTTTGCGGCGCGCGTTGAATGCCATTCACCATCGCAAACTAACAGTTTGCGTTACAAAGTTCAGCACTATCGGGCATGCTCGCAATTTGAATAAGCTGCTTATCAAATATAATCTCTCAGTTTCGACTTGCCTAACCTGAGAAGAGCGGCACCGTTCCACTCTGTAGGGGCGGCACTCCGTGGCCGCCCCATTGCTGGGAAATGAAGGGGGCGCCCACGGAGGGAACGCCCTACAATTTAGTTAGCGGTGCGCAATAAATACCGCGCGTAAGCAGCATGGACACAACAGCCGACAGCAACTTGCCAAAAGACTCGCGTGAAAGCTCGCCTCTTAAAAAGAAGCGCGGCCGCGCCAAAGCTCTCGCCGGGAAACTTCTGCTGATTCTCTTCGGACTTCTGATCGGCGCAGTAATGGCGGAGATCATGCTGCGGGTGGCAGGTTTTTCGTATCCCGAATTCTACCAGCCCGACGAAACGCGCGGTTATGCGCTGCGTCCCGGCAAGGAAGGTTGGTACATGAAGGAGGGCAAAGCCTTCGTGAAGATCAACAGTGCCGGGTTGCGTGATCGCGAGCATCTGTACGCGAAGCCAGCAAATACATTCCGCATCGCGGTGGTGGGCGATTCGTACCCTGAAGCTTTTCCGGTTGAAATGGCCGACGCTTTTTGGGTGCTGCTGGAAAAGCAGTTGCCGCAGTGTGGCGCGTTTCGCGGCAAGACGATCGAAGTTATCAACTTCGGCGTGTCAGGTTATGGCACGGCGCAGGAATTGATTACGTTGCGGGAAGAGGTTTGGAAATATTCGCCAGACCTGGTGCTGCTGACGGTTACCACGAACAATGACATCAGCGACAACGTGCGCGCCTTGAAAAAGACGAACCGCATTCCTTACTACGTTTTTCAGGATGGGCAGTTGACGCTGGACGATTCATTCAAGCGAACCAAGGCGTTTCAATGGCGGCAATCAGCCGTGTCCCGTTTGGGGCGCTGGTTCGAAGATCATTTGCGGCTGGTCCAGGCCGTGGAGCGGGCGCAGCTTAAACTTAAGATCTGGCTGACTTCGAAAAAGGCAGCGGCCGCTTTCATTCAAGGCAACAACGAACGTCCGGCAACGGCCGTCGCTTCAGAGGACGAGCTGGGAGTCGACAACGTAATTTATCGCGAACCGGCCGACGCCGTTTGGCACGATGCTTGGCGGGTGACGGAAGGATTGCTGCTCGCGATGCGCGACGACGTCAGCGCGCACGGCGCAAAACTTCTCGTAGTGACCTTGAGCAACGGCATACAAGTTTATCCGAACGCCGAAGTGCGCGCCGGGTTCCAAAAGCGACTGGGCGTGCCTGACCTGTTTTATCCGGATCGGCGAGTTAGTGATTTTTGCAGCCGCGAAGGAATAGACTCGATCGTATTGGCGCTGGAGATGCAATCGTACGCGGACAAGAACCAGGTAATGCTGCACGGCTTTCCGGGGAACATGGGCTACGGTCACTGGAACCAGTTGGGCCATCGAGTGGCGGCGGAAATCATTGTGCGAAAAATGTGCCACCCGCTTCTAGACTGAGAAAGGCGGAATGCGGAATGAATACAATTCCGCTTCTTCACAATCCGCAATCGGCAATCTGAATTCCACAATCGGCAGGCATTCCGCAATATGCAATCGTCTGGTACATTTGTGCGGCAGTCCGCACTGATAAATCTTGAAGGCTAAACAGGTCAAATGAACTACTACGAAAACGTGCTGGGCTTGATCGGGCATACTCCGCTCGTCAAACTCTCGCGGCTTACCAAAGGCGTGAAGGCCACCGTGCTGGCAAAGATGGAGAACTTGAATCCCGGCTTCTCCGTCAAAGATCGCATCGGCATTTCCATGATTGAATTCGCGGAGAAGGCCGGCACTTTGAAGCCCGGCGGGACGATTGTCGAGGCGACGTCGGGAAACACCGGTATCGGCCTGGCGCTGGTGGCGGCGGTCAAGGGTTACAAGTGCATCTTTGTGATGACGGACAAGGCGTCGGTGGAGAAGTCGCGCTACCTGAAAGCCCTCGGCGCGGACGTAGTTATCACTCCCGTATCGGCGAAACCAGGCACGCGCGATCACTACGTTACGACCGCCCGGCGCATCGCGGCGGAAACGCCGAACTCCTTCTATCCCGATCAATATTCGCATCCGGCAAATCCGGAAGCTCACTATCGCACTACCGGCCCAGAGATTTGGGAGCAGACGGAAGGGAAGATTACGCACTTCGTTTCCGGCATCGGTACGGGCGGCACGATCTCCGGCACCGGCAGATTCTTAAAAGAGAAGAATCCGAACATTCGTGTGGTCGGGGCCGATCCCTACGGCTCGATCTATAAGACCTACAAAGACACGGGCAAGATTCAGGAGACCACGCCGTACCTGGTGGAGGGAATTGGCCAGGAGGTCCTGCCGCCAAACGCGCAACTCGAATACGTCGATGAAGTAGTAAACATCAGCGATCGCGAGTCCTTTGAGTACTCCCGGCAACTTGGCCGCACGGAAGGAATTTTTTGCGGCGGCTCGTCGGGTACTAATCTGGCGGCCGCATTGCAGATCGCTCGCGACCTGGATGAGGACGCCGTGGTGGTCTTCATCGTTTGTGATACCGGCGAGCATTATTTGACGAAGCACCACTCCGACGAATGGATGAAAGAAAAGCGTCTGCTGGAGCCGCAAAAGATTACGGCCGGCTTGATCAGCGAAACCAAGAGCGCGCATGGACCAGAGAAGCTGATTTCGGTCAGCCCGGATACGCGCATTGCCGACGCCCTGGCGACGATGAGCGAAATGAGTGTCACGCAAATTCCGGTGATTCAGGACGGGCGCTCAGTCGGCTCAATGCGTGAGAGCCGCGTGCTTTCAAAGGTGCTGCGGAACCGCGAACTGCTGGAATCGACAGTGAGCGAAGTGATGGACGCAAGTTTTCCTACTGTCGACGTTGACGCGAGCATCAACGAAGTGACGCGCGAGTTGCAAACGCATCCTGCGGTTTTGGTGGAGGAGTACGGGCGAATCACCGGCATCATCACGCGCCACGATGTGCTGGATGCGCCGGCGGGTGGGTAGCCACGATAGTTGTTGTTCGATCAGAACATTGGTGAGAGTGCCGCTCAACCAGTTGGCGAAGCCAACGGGTATATCCGTAGCCCACAGGGCAAGCTGTGGGTAGTCGCGTCGAGCGAACCGGAGCTCCATCGGGGCGACATAAGGTAGTACCCGCGGCGAATTTTATGTCGCGCGCTTCGTGAGCTTGATCGGAATTGGCTCCGGGGCACCCACAGCTTGCGCTGTGAGCTACGAATATGGCCGCCCGTTATGCGGGCTTCCCCATTAGCACCGGGGGGCGGGATTCCTCCGCTCTAGCTTTCAGCCAAGTCTACGATCTCTCGTAGAACTTTACTCGCAACTCATCATCGAGTTGCCGCACTTCGTAAAGCTCAAACCCATCCAAATAACCAGCCGGCACGAAAGTGTCGGCGACCGCCACCTCAAGTGGCACTTCCGTAACGATCCATCTTTCGATGAAGGGCATGAATGCTTCGTAAATCGTGGCGCCGCCAATAATGAAGAGGTGCGAAGCAGGATCGCGTTCTTCCATCGCCAGCACTGATTCCACATCGCGCTTCACGAGGAGGGACTCGGACGGCGGAATCTCACCAGTCCGGCTCAAAACAACATTCAATCGGTTCGGCAAAGGCTTTTGCAGCGTCAGCCAGGTGCGATGGCCCATCACGACCGTGTGGCCCGTGGTCGTCTGTTTGAAAAACTTCAGATCGGGAGAGTAGTGCCAGGGCAACTTTCCGCCCTTGCCGATGGCGCCATTCCGATCGACTGCCACGATGCCAATAATTGCCATGTCTTTAGAAAAGGGTCTCAGTTTCAGGTCTCAGATCTCAGGTTTCAAGTTCCCGAATTTAACAAATAGTTTAGATCGACCGTAACTGCCATGCATCAAACCTGAAACCTGAAACCTGGAAACCTGACACCCAGTCCTATACCGCCACCGGCGCGGCGATCTTGGCGTGCGATTTGTATCCAATTAAGTTCAAGTCTTCGTACTTCGCGCGCAACAGCCCTTCCAGTCCTCGCAGCGGCTCGTTAGGATCGACGATCTCAAGTTGCGGCAGCGGCAACGGCTCGCGCCCCAGCAACTCTTCCACCTGGTCCAAGTGATTACGGTAAATGTGACAGTCGCCAAAAGTGTGTATGAACTCGCCGACTTCCAAACCGCAAACATGGGCGACCAAATGCGTCAGCAGGGCGTAGGAACTTATATTGAATGGCACTCCCAGGAACGCATCGGCGGAACGCTGGTAAAGTTGGCAATGAAGAGTTCTTTTGTGCTCAACCTTGAATTGAAACAAGGTATGGCAGGGCGGCAGGTCGACCGCGTCGCTCACGCGCGGGTCCCAGCCGCTGACGATCAGGCGTCGTGAATTGGGATTCGCCTGAATCTCATTTATCAGCCGCGCAATCTGATCGATGCCGTCTCTGTGCGGATACGTTCCGCCGAACGAGCGCCAGAGATAACCGTAAACCGGTCCCAGATCTCCGGCCCCGCGGCCGAAGCGGCGCGTGTGTTCTTCGTCGGCCCACTCAGCCCAAATGTCTACTCCGCGCGCCCGCAGGTTGGTCTCGTTGGTATCTCCGGAAAGAAACCAGAACAACTCTTCCGCCACCCAGCGAAAGGGAACTCGCTTGGTTGTCAGTAGCGGAAACCCTTCGCGCAAGTCGAAACGCATTTGATGGCCGAATCGGGAAATGGTGCCGACGCCGGTGCGATCTTCGTGACGCGCTCCCTGGGCCAGAATTTGTCGCAGCAGATCGTGATACTGTTTCATCGCCGAGTTTCTATACGTCTAAAATTGTAAAGTCTGAGTTGGCGAGATTATAGCGGAATGGCGAGCCGGAGGGGCCGGTAAATAGTTAATGGTAAATAGTCAAAGTTAGAAGCAACACCGCAATCGCAGTTTTCGCCCTGGATTCGGTGAAGAGATGGATAGTAGGGCAGTTGAAGAATCTCATCAGCACGCTGGCAAAAATGTAGCAGAAGGTTGTATCCTTGCGGGCATCCCCGTTAGTCCTCTGGCCCTGATGGCCTGATGTTTTAGATGCCCCTCAAAGACCTAATAAAACGAAAATGTCCCAAGTGCGGCAGCTCTCGGATCGGTCCGAGTTATCAGCGCTCGTCAATATTGCTGCGCTTGTTTCTGGTGCAGAATTTGATGTGCGACCGCTGCAATCTTCCGTTCAAGGGTTTGGCTCTCCCTCGCCCGCGCTCAAAGTCACGCCGTCGCACCTCTAGCTAGGGTGACCAGGTGGGTTTTTGCCTCACGCGATATGGCAACGGGCGCAGAAGGAAGTGTAGTTGGTCACGCGCCACTTGTGCCCTCGTCTGGCACACACCAGGCGTCGCATTTGTTTGAAGTACCACGCACGCAAGCTCTTCTTGCGAATCTTATGAGTGCGTTGGGAAGCTAACTCTCGCATAATCACTTGCGGCTCTTCTTGCTGGAACTCTTCTTTTTGCCTCCGGAAGCCTTTTTCTTGCCTCCGGAACTTTTCTTCTTGCCGCCCGAGCTCTTTTTCTTACCCGATCCACTCTTCTTGCCGCCGCCTGATTCTTTATTTACGGTGGCCCAGGCACGGCTCTCGGCCTCTTTTTCGGAGACGCCCTTTTTCTCGTAGCCTTCCTCAATGTGTTCCGCCTGGCGTTTTTGTTTGTCGGTGTAAGCGCCTTTATCGCCTCTTGGCATTTTCGTACTCCTTGTGAAGGGAAGCCGCGCAGAAATTCGGCGACCTCCGGCTAGTCAGATCGCTTAAGACTTACTCTTCCGCTTTTGATCGCCCTTATCGCCCTGCCCGGGCTTCACGGTCGTCTTAGCATGTTTGCGAACATCCTGTGCCAGCGACCGGCCGACGTCATCACTTTCCTCGAAACGACCCTGTTCATCCCGTCGGACATATCGTTTATCCGTACCGGTATCGATCAACTCTCGTTTGCGCTCTGCTTTAGGCATCTCAATCTCCCTTGTTAATCGGCGCAGCAATCACGCCTGTAGTTTTGACGTACAGTCGACAGAAAACTGTCTTGCTATGATCCACAATTCACACTGGATCACGACCAAATATGGAAGTAGCAAGGATGATGCCGCGGCGTGTGCTGTCAGCAGTGCGTGCGGTAGCGGGCGTCAACTCTGTTGTGTGCGGCGTTAGGCAACAATGGTGTATCGATCCACTTAGGATTGCCCCCTCTCCGCAAGCGGAAGGGGGTTGGGGGAGAGGAGGCGACACTTTCGTTCCCCACCCCAACCCCTCCCCGCGCGCGGGGAGGGGCAGATTCCGTATTCGTGCTGGGGACGGCGAGCGTCTTTGGGAGTGCGGTGGCAAGTGCAGCGCGACATCGCTTTGGGCTCCGCCAGAAAGTTTGAGAGGTCGAGGCCGATCCAAAGCGCCGTCGCCGCTTCGCTCTGCCGGCGCACCCATAGACGCTTTTCGCGGATTATCTGCTTCGGCAAAGCTAGGCGGGGCGACGCAGGTACGAGCGAAGTTGCGGTGGCGTGATTTTACGGAGCAAGGCGGCCTTGGCTTTCCATTCCAGCGTGCGACTTAATTCCACGAGGAATTTGGTTTCGCCAGCTTCCAGGCTCGCGATGGGCGTGCCGTCGCGATAGAGGATGCGATTGGAAGTATGCGCGGTAACACGGCCGCCGGGCGTAATTATGCCGGCGAGGTTCAACGGATCGGCAGCGCTGATAGAGATAAGACTCTCCTCAGTTGAATGCCGACCGGCGTCTGCCTGATTGTCGTCACCACTGACTTGCGGGCGAGAGCCGGCGCCAAACAGATCCGGCGTCGCCGTGCGCGCGCGCCGTACCGAGCGCAGCATCCCTACGGCATCGGGCAGCGCAAATTGTTCGCCGGAAATCCCCGCCACGAAACGGCCGCCGCGAATTTCACCGCGAGCTTCCAATCGATGGTAAAGCCGCAGGAGCACTCGCCACGGCACAACGATGCCTTCGCGTTCGAGCAGCTTTTTGAAAACCACACCGTAGCGTTTCAGTAAAGCACGAGCGACCTCTTCAACGGTTTCGGGATCAGACGCAGGCGAGAGTTTTGATCCATTGCCGGGGACAGGCAGGAATGCCTGTCCTACTCGTTGTAACAATGACCAGCGACCGGCGCTCGCCATATCGTAGACGGCCTCTCGGTGTTTGCGCCGCGCACCCGCATGGGTCTTTCGATGCGACGGCGTCAGCAGGGCTCGCAGCCCCGCGAAACTGTCGGAAACGACGAGGCCAAACGCGACCAGCTCGCCCAACGATTCTTCCACCTGACTGCGCAACAGTTTCGTACCTTCGACGATGTCGTTGAAGAATGATGCGCCGCGCGTTTCCAGGTAATCGTGCACTGCGCGAGTCGTAGTTGAAAACTCGATCTCTTTCGCGGCAGGTTGCGGGAAGGCCGAACTCCAGATGCTGAAGTCCTTTCGCTGCAGGAGAGCGATCGGAGTATTGCGCACCGGCGCTGAGCCGCGGGCTTTCTCCACGCCATTCTCAGCGGCACTTGACCGGTTCGTCGCCGCCGGTGTCAACCGGGCCCAAACGACTTCGCCCGAAAGGCACAGCGCATCCAGCCAGGCAGGATCGTATTCAATCAAACGGCTCGGCAGTATCTCGCCTTCCCACGCAGCGGCAGGGGCTTCGAAACCTTCCAGCTGTTCAATGATCGCGCGCACGCTCTCGGGACCTTCCATCTGGTAATCGGGCGCGACCTTTTGCCATGCCAACAGGAAGCGAATGAAATCAGCGCTGGAGACAGGCTCAATTTCCTGTCGCAGGCGATTCAGCGTGTATCGGTGAATCCGAGCCAGCAAACGACGCGCGCACCACTCAGTGTCCCCTGTGCCCGGTGTGAATTGTCCGCGAATTACAAAGCCTTCAGCCTCGAGTCTCAGCAAACCGCCGTCGATATCAGGAACTGGCAAACCACTGGAGCGCGCCAGTTGTTCAGCGGTAACCGGCCCGAGGCCCTCCAGTCTTCCGCGAAGGATTTCCACGAGAGCGCGATCAAAGTCCCACGGCGTTTGGGCGAAACTCTGTGGCGCGGTGATGGGAGGTTCCAGATTTGCTCCCGGATAAACGGCATTGAATTGCGGCAATCGTTCGGCCGCGATCCAGATATCTGATGCGCGCCCCTCTCCGCCTGCGGAGAGGGAGGTAAGCACGGCGGCGCGGCGATCGTTTTTCAACTCTGCAAAAAACGATTCCCATTCGGCGCCCTCGGCCGCAGTCAGGAAACCCAGTTCAAACAGCGCGTCGTGCAGCTCGTCGGCATTCTGTGGTTCCGGCCAGGCTTCTTCGCGAACGCGATCGATTGCCGCTTGATCAAGCCGGCCCATGTCGCCGGCCGTTTCCGGATCGAGCCACCGGCGTTGAAACACGGCGCGCGTGCGGCGTTCTTCCAGCGGCGCGTCGTCGAGATAGGCGTAAGGCCGGGCGTTGAGAATTTCCTGGGCGAGCGGCGAAGCCTCAATCACGTCGCGAGCAAACAAGTTCTTTTCGTTCCGCTCAATCGCAGCCAGCAGTTTTTCCAGCGCTTGCACGTCCATCGCTTCTTCCAAACAGTCGTGCACCGTCTGGTCAACCAAAGGATGTACCGGGATCTCACGTTCGCCGCCGCCGAGGTTTTCCGCACATGCAACTTGATCGGGGAAGATGGCGGTCAGGAGATCTTCCGCGTCCATGCGCTGCAACTGCGCCGGAATTTTTTTGCCGCCGCGACGGCGCAGCACCGCTAACGATCTGGTCACGTTCCAGCGCCAGCGTATGTTCCACATGGGCGCGTCCAGCAGCGCCTGACATAGAAGCTGGCGCACGGTTTTGGAGTTCAAATAGTGAAAAACGTCGGCGAGGGGGAAACTATGAGTTGGACCAAGCGAGAGGACAATCGCATCTTCGGTCGCCGCCGCCTGTAACTCGAAATTGAACTTGCGGCAAAAACGTTTTCGCAGCGCCAGCCCCCACGCGCGATTGAGGCGACTGCCAAACGGCGAGTGCAACACTAACTGCATGCTGCCGCTATCATCAAAAAATCGCTCGAGCACCAGGTTGTCCTGCGAAGGCATGACACCGAGCACAATCTTAGCGCCGGCGAGGTACTCGACGATCTGTTCAGCGGCGGCGCGTGAGATGCCAACTTCGTCGGTCAGATATTTGGCCGCCGGCTCTGCATTGATGCGCTTGCCGCTAATCCAACCGTTACCGGCTGACTTGTCCGTTTCGTGGTCGGCAAGATCGATTGAACTTTCAACAGCATCGTCACCGGCGCTTTCGTGGACTTCCACCAGGCGCGCCACCTCGTCACGCAGACGGGAGACCGATACCGACAATTCGTGCGTGCGTGACGGCGCTTCGCCGAGCCAGAAGGGAATTGACGGGGGCTGGCCGTGGGCGTCTTCCACACGGACCTTGCCCTGTTCGACGCGCAGCACGCGCCATGAAGTGTTCCCGAGTTGGAAGATGTCGCCTTGCAGACTCTCAATCGCAAAGTCTTCGTTGACACTGCCGATCACTAAATCACTGGGTTCAAGCACGACCGCATAGTCAGCCGTATCGGGAATTGCGCCGCCGGAGGTGATCGCCGCGAGCCGCGCGCCGCGCCGTCCCCGCAGGCGATGATTCACTGCGTCGTGATGCAAATATGCAGAGCGGCGCCCGCGCTTGGTGGAAAAACCTTCCGCGAGCATGCGCACCACGTCGTCAAAACTCTTTCGCTCCAGATTGCGATAGGGATAGGCGCCCTGCACCATTGCGAACAACTCATCCTCGGTCCATTCCTGCGGCGCCGAAGCGGCTACGATTTGCTGGGCCAGAATGTCGAGCGGTTTTTCCGGAATCTCGAGTTGATCCAGCTCGCCGCGTCGCACGGCATCGACGATCGCCGCGCATTCCACCAACTCGTCGCGCGAAAGCGGGAAGATGCGTCCTTTGGGAAAGCCTTCCACAGTGTGATTCGAACGGCCGACGCGCTGCAGGAAACTCGCAATTGAGCGAGTCGAGCCGAGTTGGCAAACCAGATTGACGTCGCCGATGTCGATGCCGAGCTCGAGCGATGCAGTGGCCACCAACGCGCTGAGTTCGCCTGCTTTCAATCTCTGTTCGGCTGCCAAACGTTGTTCGCGCGCCAGACTGCCGTGATGCGCCGCGATGTTTTCATCACCGATTCGTTCGCCGAGATGTCGCGCCACCCGCTCAGCCAAACGTCGCGTGTTGACGAAGACCAGAGTCGTTTTGTGCTGGCGAATCATCTGCGCCAGACGGTCGTAAACTTCATCCCACACTTCGCCGGACATCACGGCCTGCAGCGGCGACTCCGGCAGTTCGATCGCCAAATCCAGGCGCCGCACGTGTCCACTATCGACGATGGCGCAATCGGGCGTGCCGTCGCTACTGATGTTCGCCGTGCCGACCAGGAAGCGCGCCACTTCTTCGATCGGACGTTGGGTCGCCGACAAGCCGATGCGTACAAGTTTCGAGTTTCGAGTTTCGGGTTTCGAGTTTTCGAGTTGCGCTGTTTCAGTTTGATGCAGAGCTACGAGCTGTTCCAGGCGTTCGATCGAGAGGGCGAGATGCGATCCTCTTTTGTCACTGACGACCGCGTGAATTTCGTCAAGAATCAGAGTGCGCGTCGTTTGCAGCATGCGCCGGCCACCTTCGCTGGTCAGCAGAATGTACAAAGACTCCGGCGTCGTCACGATTATGTGCGGCGGGCGTTTCACCATCGCCGTCCGTTCGGCAGCCGGCGTGTCACCGGTCCGGACCATGGTGCGAATATCAATTTCCGGCAAACCCATTTCCCGCAGTTCCTGTTGAATGCCGGCGAGAGGCACCTGCAGATTGCGCTGGATATCATTGCTGAGCGCTTTCAGCGGGGACACGTAGACGACATGCGTCGTGTCTTCCAATTGCCCGTCGATACTGAGACGCACCAATTCATCGATAGCGGCGAAGAACGCCGCGAGGGTTTTACCCGAACCGGTGGGAGCGGCGATCAGCGTATTGCGGTGTTGCTTGATTGCCGGCCAAGCCAGTTCCTGCGCTTCGGTCGGCGCCGGAAAAGTCTTGGTAAACCAGCGCGCAACTGCCGGATGAAAGCTCTGCAGACTACTCATGATTGCTAACTTATTCGCGGGTGGCCATGTATGAAATTGTGTTTCACGCAAGAGACTACGCCGTTTTATTTTTCTGTCAAGGGTATGACCGATAGTTTATCACGGGCCAATCCACTCCAGCTCTTCACTGGGACCGCGGGCGTCCCGCCCGCACTTCTTGAAAACCAGCTTTCCTCGATGGATGCCGTTAAGGATAGTAAGCGGGCGGGACGCCCGCGGTCCCAGTGAAGAGCTTGAGCGAGCATGATAGGATTCTCTTAAGATGAAAGAAGCGACACGCGATTACCATCCGGCCACCTTCACGAAGTCCTCTACAGGTCCGGCCAAACGGCAGCCAAAGAATTTCCAGATTCCCAAGGGTGCGACTGAATTGGAGGCGAACGTCGGCGATCGGATCGTCAAACTCACCAATCTTAAGAAACCTTTCTGGCCTGAGCTGGGAATCACCAAGGGCGATCTGCTTCAGTATTACGCTGATGTGGCGCCGGTGTTGCTGCCGCACATCAAGGATCGCGCGATGGTGATGAAGCGTTATCCGAACGGCGCTGCGGGCGATTTCTTTTTCATGAAGCATGCGCCCACGCCGCGGCCGGCGTGGATTGAAATCTGCTCGATCGATCATTCTTCGGGAAACATCGTGGATTTCCCGGTCATTCAGGATTTGGCGTCGTTGTTATGGGTCGTGAATCTTGGCTGCATCGATCTTAATCAATGGTACGCGCGCTGTGATGATGTCGACCGTCCCGACTACCTGCATTTCGATTTGGATCCGGGCCCGGGCGCATCGTTCGACAATGTTCGCGAGACGGCGATGAAAGTTTACGAGGCGCTGACGTCATTGAAGATGCCGTCGCTGGCCAAGACGACCGGATCGAAGGGAATTCATATTTACGTGCCGATCATTCGCGGTCCGACGCAGAAACAGGTCTGGACTTTCGCCAAAGAAATGGCCCGAGTGCTGGAGCAGGCAAATCCAAAACTCATAACTGCGGAGTATCGCATCGCCAAAAGGCCGAAGGGCAGGGTCCTGGTTGATTACAATCAAAACGCGTGGGGACGGACGTTGGCGTCGATTTATTCCGTGCGGCCAACGCCCTGGGCGGGTGTGTCTACGCCGGTGACCTGGAAAGAAATTGAAAAGGGTATCAAGATCGAAAACTTCCGCCTCGACAACGTTCGCGCGCGCATCGCGAAGCTGGGCGATTTATGGAAGCCGCTGCTGGCAGCGCGGGGCCGGTTCAAACTTGAGCGCTATTTGGGATAAGCCGCAAGCGGGCAGACGGTTAGCTTCGTGATCGCGACGGGTACGTACACGGTTTTGGAGCGTCGCTAGGTTAGCCGGCCAAGACTCGATGCGGCTTCGGCACAGCTTGGGGAACGCGGAGCGGGGCAGTAGCCCGTTAGCTAAACAGCCTGGCCGGCAGCATAACCAGAAGCCCACGCCCATTGAAAATTGTAGCCACCCAGTTGACCCGTCACGTCCACGACCTCGCCAATAAAATACAGCCCCGGAACGCGACGGGCTTCCATTGTTTGCGATGACAATTCTTTAGTTGCCACCCCGCCGGTTGTCACTTCCGCTTTTTTAAAACCTTCCGTTCCCGACGGAACGATCTGCAGGTTGTGAACCAACTCAGCCACGCGTTGCAACTCCGAAGGGTTGTATTGTTTCAGCGGCCGCGACGGCGCATACAGCGCGCACCACGCGTTGGCAAAACGCTTTGGCAAGTATTGGGAAAGAACGGTGGCCAGGTCGACGCCGGACTCCTGTTGGGCCATCAGGATGTCGAGCACCTCTTCGTCGGGCAGAAGATCAATCGTAATCGAATCGCCGGGATGCCAGTAGTTTGACACTTGTAGGATCGCGGGACCGCTCAAGCCACGATGCGTGATGAGTATGTTTTCGCGAAACTCGGCTGACGGCACGGTCGAGCGGCGCGCGTGTTTGCCCCCGGCGCTAACCAACGCGTCGATTGACACACCGCTAATGGGAGTGAGCTCTCTTAGAACTTCCGAAGATAAGGTGAACGGCACGAGGCCGGGGCGCGGCTCCTCAATTTCAAGACCGAACTGGCGAGCCAAACGATAGCCAAAGTCCGTTGCGCCCAGCGGTGCAATCGACAACCCGCCGGTCGCAATCACCAGCGACGAACAGGCGAAGGCTCCTTGGTCAGTTTGCACGAGGAACTCTTTGGAGTGTGCCGGCAGAGCAGAGCGGCGACGGTGCTTTGGTTCGCGGTCAACTTCTGAATGCGCGGAGTCGTTTTGCGACGATGGGACAGGCAGGAATGCCTGTCCTACCTCGATCGCATCGGGATGTTGATTGCCGTGCGCAACACCCAACACGCGGCAGCCACAACGGATCTGCACTCCAGCGGCGGCGCACTCGCTCAGCAGCATGTCGATTATCTGTTGCGCGCTGCCATCGCAAAATAACTGGCCCAGGTTCTTTTCGTGATAAGCGATGCCGTATTTTTCCACGAGAGAAATAAAGCCTGCCGGCGTGAACCGGGCGAGGGCGGACTTACAAAAGTGTGGATTAGCAGAGATGAAATTCTCGGCCGTCGTATTAGTATTGGTGAAGTTACAACGCCCGCCACCGGAGATGGCAATCTTTTTGCCGACGCGATCCTGATGTTCCAGCAGCAGGACACTGCGCCCGCGCTTGCCCGCTTCGATTGCGCAAAAGAGCCCGGCAGCGCCTCCGCCAATTACGATGACATCGCTTTCTGCCATGAATAGGACTCAGTGGAACTGTTGTCTTTTTTGGATTGAGCCGCTGCTAAGAGCGGGGGCAGGCCGCCCTTCCTGACTGCAGGGGTTCAAGTTGAATTTTGATTATTCAACTCTTGCAACCAGACTCAACATTCAATCTCGCAGTCGGGAAGGGCGGCTTGCCCCCGCTCTTTCCTTTCGGGCCCGAATCTAATACTGTTTCGAAAATTCTAAAACTCTAAGACTCAAAACTGGGGGACAACTGGTTCATGTCTGGTAATCGTCGATTCATCGTACACAAGTTTGCCTTAGTTGCCTTACTCGCCGTCGCTTTCCTGCCGGCATCTGTCACCGCGCAACAGTATGATGCGAATTTTTATTCCGGTTTGCGCTGGCGGATGATCGGTCCGTTTCGCGCCGGCCGAGTCAATGCCGTCAGTGGGGTCGTGGGACAGCCCGACACTTTTTATTTCGGCTCAGTCGGCGGGGGCGTATGGAAGACTACTAACGCCGGTCGCACCTGGTTGCCGATCTCAGATGCGACCGGCGTCGCCTCAATCGGCGCGATCGGAGTGGCTCCGTCAAATCCGAACATTGTTTATGTCGGCGCCGGCGAACCAGACATGCGCGACTCGATTCAGTTCGGCGACGGCATGTACAAGTCTGCCGATGCCGGGAAAACATGGAAGCATATTGGACTAGAAAACACGCGCCAGATTGGACGAGTGATCGTCGATCCTAAGAATCCGAATATCGTTTTGGTCGCGGCGCTGGGCCACGCCTACGGGCCCAATTCTGAACGCGGAGTCTATCGCACGCGCGATGGCGGTTTGACCTGGCAGAAAGTCCTCTTCAAGAACGATGACCTAGGCGCGATCGATCTCGCTTTCGATCCCACGAGCTCGCAAATCCTTTATGCGACTTTGTGGAACGTCCGCCGGCCACCCTGGTTCATTTACACTCCCGCAAACGGACCGGGCGCGGGGATTTTCAAATCGACCGACGGCGGGACCACCTGGAAAGAAATTTCTGCCGGCATTCCCGAGGAAGGCCGCGGCCATATCGGGATTGCCGTCGCGCCGGCCAATCGTAACCGCATCTACGCTGCAGTGGACGCGAAAGAAGGCGGCGTGTTTCGCTCAGACGATGCGGGCGCGACGTGGATCAGGCTTTCCGCTGACAAGCGCTTGTGGGACCGCGGTTGGTACTTTGGAAAAGTCACGGTCGATCCAAAGAACGCGGACATTGTTTACGTGATGAATACTTCGATGTATCGCTCGCTCGACGCGGGTAAGACCTGGACGGCGATCAAAGGCGCGCCCGGCGGCGACGACTATCATCAACTTTGGATTAATCCTGACGATCCCAAGCGAATGGTGCTGGCCAGCGATCAGGGAGGGATCGTTTCCGTCGACGGCGCCGAGACCTGGAGTTCCTGGTACAACCAGCCGACCGCGCAGATTTATCACGTCGCGGCGGACTATCGTTTTCCGTACTGGATCACAGGTGCGCAGCAAGACAGCGGCGCGGTCGGTACGCCTTCGCGCAGCCGGCACTCCGAAATTTCCAATCGCGATTGGGAAGGTCTGTGCTCCGGCGGCGAGTCAGGTTACACCGCACCCGATCCGTTGCACCCGGAGATTCTTTTTGGCGGCACTGTTTCGCGCTGCAACGTCATGACCGGCGAAACAAAGAGTGTGTCGCCGGAACGCGGCGGCGCTACGGGACAGTTTCGTCACGCATGGACGCAACCGCTGGTCTTTTCGCATGCCGACCCGCATGCGCTCTACTTCGCTAATCAGTTTCTTTATAAGACGACGAACGGCGGCGAGAGCTGGGCGCAGATCAGTCAGGATCTAACACGAGAAGATCCCGGCGTGCCGGCAAATCTGAACGAAGCCGCCGCGGCCGACGCGCCGGCCGATAAACGGCGGGGAGTGATTTACTCGATTGCGCCTTCGCCACTGCGCGCGCCGATGATCTGGATTGGCACCGACGACGGTTTGATTCAGTTAACCAAGGACGACGGCAAGACCTGGGAAAACGTGACGCCGCCAACGATGACCTCGTGGAGCAAGGTCTCGATGATCGAGGCCTCGCACTCGAATGCGGATGAAGCCTATGCTGCGGTTGAACGGCATCAACTGGAAGATTACGAACCGCACATTTATCGCACGCGCGACGCCGGAAAGACCTGGACCGAAATCACGAGGGGTTTGCCCAAGGGCGTTTACGTGCAAACGGTCAAAGAAGATCCGGAGCGGCGCGGGTTGTTGTTTGCGGGAACTGAGCGCGCGGTCTTTGTTTCCTTTGACGATGGCGATCATTGGCAGTCGCTGCAGTTGAATTTGCCGGCCGCGTCGATGCGTGACTTAGCCATTCATCGTGACGATCTGATTGTGGCGACGCATGGGCGCGGTTTCTGGGTGCTCGATGACATCACCGCGCTGCGGCAGATCGACGACGACATGACGAAAGCGCGCGCGTATCTCTTCCGCCCTGCCGACGCGTTTGAAATAACCCCTGGCAGCGACAACGGCACGCCGATGCCGCGCGATGAGCCACTGGCTGAGAATCCGCCGTACGGCGCGATGCTCGATTACTACGTAAGAGCGAATATTAGTGGGCCGCTGGTACTGGAGATTTTCGATCCGGCCGGCGATCTGGTCAGGGTTTACTCAAGCGAAGACAAACCAACTCCAGTTGATCCGAACACGTTAAGCATCCCCGCGTCCTGGGTGCGACCGCCGCAGGTACTTTCGACGGCGCCCGGCATGCATCGCTGGATTTGGGATCTACGTCCCACGCCGCCACCGCGGCCCGCAGGTGGCGGCGGCGGTGGCGGTCGCGGCGGAGTTCCACCGGTACTTCCCGGCGCCTATACGGTGAAGCTGACCGTCGGCGGAAAGACGTACACGCAGCCGCTGCGAGTGAGGGCTGACCCCCGCTCGAGGTGAACTGATTGCAGAAAACCGCGGACGATTTTGATTGGACCGCCGTGATGGCTGCGGTTGCGACCGGAGTGATTTTCCTCTTCGCAACCGCGCACGGGCCGAATATTTATTTCACTCTGGGCGCGTTCTGCTTCTGGATAATCTTCATTGCAGTCCGCGTGCGACGCGATCGCGACACGTTGGAACGCTGGGGATTCCGCACCGACAACTTACGCAAGGCAGCGCTCATTCCGGTAGCGGTTTTCATCGTTGCGGCCCTCGCCTTCGCGGCCTATGCCCTCGCCACACACCGGTTTCAGTTTCCCCTTCATGTGTTGCCACTCTTTCTCATTTACCCGTTGTGGGCCGTGATTCAGCAGTTTCTCGTGCTCGGGATCGTGGTCGGGAATCTCGGGAAGATTGAATCTCTGAACAGACGACCGGTTGTTCTGGTGTTGATTGGGACGCTTGTATTTGGCGGCATTCATCTACCCGATCCAATTCTGACAGTCGGAACTACAGCGCTCGCGCTTTTGTACGTTCCGCTGTTTTTGAGAGATCGCAACGTACTCCCGCTCGGTGTGGTCCACGGTTGGATCGGCACGCTGTTTTACCTTTGGGTGCTGGGCCGCGATGTTTGGGCGGAGAATTGCTGTTCGCAGTTCTTTTCAATGGTGCAGGCGTTCCGGCACGTCGGTGGTTAGCTGCAGCAGGAACCATTCATTGCCGGATCCCGCACGGGCCGAGTTACTGCGTCGTAATGAGATCAGTACCACCACGCGGTAGCGGGTGGGTCGCTCGTTTGGGGAATGCGGGTTTCGGCAATGCGCGTTAAAGAATCTAATCTCTTTCCTCAATCCTCAATCTGCAACGAGCGACCCACCCGCTACCGCGTGGTGGTACTGACCTCATTGCCTTGTGCCATCAATTGCCACACACTCCAGCGCTACAACCAGCACTCCCCCCGTGTTGTATATCCACGTTTCATGCCTCAGAATTACCGGTACTTTGAAGAGCGGTTCGAACTTGTAACTCATGAAAAAAACGATGTCGATTATTAAGCCCACGTGTCTCGGCCTCCTCCTGGTCCTGTCGTGCCTCGGTCAGAACGTACGGCCGCCGCAAACGCCGACTGCCTCCGAGGATGAGGTGGTGAAGATCTCGACCACGGTGATTCAAGTCGATACTACGGTCACCGATAAGAACGGAAAAATTATTACTGATTTGAAGGCCGAGGACTTTGAGATTTTCGAGAACAATGAAAAACGGCCAATCACCTTCTTTTCGTTCGTCCCGGTTGGTTCGGCAACTCCGGGTAAGTTGAGGAGCGAAAATGCGAACCCGGCGCTACCAACTGCTTCGCTTAGACCGGAACAGGTGCGCCGCACGATCGCGCTGATCGTCGATGATCTAACCCTCGACATTTACGATCTCCCTCTGCTGCGCCGGTCAATGCGAAGATTCGTTGCCGAGCAAATGCGCGATGGCGATCTGGTGGCGATCGCACGCACTGGTGGCAGCATCGGCATACTTGAGCAATTCACTTCCGACCGGCGACAACTGTATGCGGCGATTGAAAAGATAAAATGGAATCCCCTCGCGAAGAAAATCTCGGCATCCGCGGGAGGAGCGGTTGGGGGCCATGACGGCATTGGACTGCACGACCCGGATCAGGAAGGTGACAATCACCGGGCCAGCATGCTGGCTTCGCAAATGATCACTGGTTTGCGCGAACTGGTTTCGGGTATGAAGCGATTGCCCGGACGCAAATCGGCGATAATGTTTACCGAAGGTTTCAAACTTAACGCGACTGAGCTCGTCGGTCCCCGGCGCGATCCGCGAATTCAGGCGGCGTTGGAAAAACTAGTTGATTTGGCAGCCCGGTCCTCAGTGGTTATTTACACGATTGATTCGCGGGGTTTACAGGCAGATGAACTGGCTGTAATCGACGCGGCTAAGGATGCTCAAGACGGAATGGTTTATCTGGCCCAGCAAACCGGCGGGATGGCGATCCTGAAGCGGAATGATTTCAATCTCTCCATTGAAAGAATTCTCGACAGCCAAAAAGGTTATTACCTGATTGGCTACACGCCCGATCCTGAAACCTTCAATGCGGGGAAGAGTCGTTTCAATAAACTAACGGTTAAGGTAAAGCGCGAAGGCGCAACCGTGGCTTATCGGAGCGGATTTTTCGGCGTGAGCAACAGCAAAGAAGATGAGATACAAATAGCTTCGAAGCCTAAGGAGCGAATGACAGAAGCGCTCACTTCGCCATTCGCCGTCAGTGATATTGCCGTAAATCTAAATACGCTGTTTGGGAATGATAGCCAACAAGGTTCCTTCATCCGTTCTCTGCTGCACATCAACGCCAAAGATTTGGAGTTCACCGAAGAGCCCGGCGGTGTCAGGAAAGCCGACTTTGATGTTTTAGCGATGAGTTTCAATAACGAAGGCATTGCCGTCGATAGGATTGTCAGGAATTACGTGCTCACTTTGCCGCCGAAGGAGTATCAGAAGTTTCTGGCGGAGGGCTTCGTCTATTACTTTACCTTCCCGGTTAAGCAGCCTGGTCCATACAGTTTTCGGGTGGCGATCCGCGACAAGCAATCGGAAAGGATTGGCTCAGCCAGCCAGTTCCTCGAAGTTCCGGATTTGAAGAAAGACGGACTAACGCTTTCCGGCGTCGTGCTTGAGACTCTCTCCGACGAAGAATTGCAAAGAGAGCGCGCCGCGCAAAGCCAACTCAGCGTGAGCAGAATCGAGAATCGCAGCTACACCAATATGCTGAACGCTACCTCGCTGAGACATTTCCAGCGGCCCACTATCTTGCGTTACGGTTTTGAGGTTTACAACGCGAAACTTGATAGCGCGCACAAACCGCGACTGACGACGCAGGTGAACGTTTATCGCGACGGAAAACTCGTGATGGAGGGCAAGCCGTCAGCAATCGACCTAATAGGCCAAGCCGATTGGCAGAAAGTCACATCCTTCGGCGCGCTGGCGTTGGACAAACAAATGCAGCCCGGCGAATACATCCTGCAAATCATCGTCACCGACAATCTGGCGTCAGGGAAACGGAAGAGTAGTATTCAGTTTGTGCAGTTTGAGATTGTGTGAAGCAGAGATATTTTTTTGCTGAGGCATATAGTAGCTGAACGTCTTCAGCGCGATCACCACTATCAACTCGACGCGGCCGCTAAGAAGGTGATTACCGGACTATCCGAACGCTATGGCCCGTTGAAGCGGCAGTCCCTTGAGAAACGTCAGGAGTGCGGTGAGAGCTGCAATCACAGCCACCCCCCCAAGAACTTGATAGGCTTCCTGAATCGTGTTTTGAGCCAGCCATTTACCGGAAGTTTAACGATGTCGGCCGCCATCGAACGCCAGCCTAATTCTTGCCTTATTCCCCCGTCAAGGAGATAGTCACCTTGTGAAGTTGTTTAGTATTGCATCAGCGAAGGAGGGCAATTCTCAGGCTTGACACCGGTTTTGGTTCTCCTTAACCTGATGCCGATGGAAGTACAGCTTACCCACGATCAAAAAGCCTTCATCAAGCAGGCAATTGAAACCGGCCGTTTTCACCGCGCGGAAGATGCCGTGCATGAAGCCTTGTCACTGTGGGAAGAACGTGAGCGTCGGCGCTTAGAATTCCTAGCAACTCTGGATGATGCCCGAGCCTCTCTCGCCAGTGGCGATGGCCGCAGCATAACGCAACAATCAGTGCTGGAGCTGGCCGAGGAAGTAAAAGAGCGTGGTCGCGCCCGCCTTGTGGCTGAGAAGCCAGTAGCCCGGTAATGGCCCACCGCATCGCATCCCGAGCTGAGGCCGACTTGGATGACATCTGGTATCACATCGCAAGCGAAAGTGGCAGCGTCGAAGTTGCTGACCGGTTAATTGACTCCATCACCGCGCGGTTCTTTCTCCTTTCCAACCACCCGTACGTAGGACGTGCTCGCGACGAAGACTTTGGTATTAGCTCGCGGAGCTTTGCCGTTGGCGAGTATGTCATCGTGTACTCTGTCGACCACGAAGACGTATTGATTCTTCGCGTCGCACACGGACGACGTGATATCGAAGCCCTGTTTGGAGATTAGAGAAGCTACAAATCTCGGCCGGTATCAATTGCGGCATCCGCCATTCGAAATGCGCTCACGGCATCGTTACTAGTGGCAGCTCAATAAAACTCGCGAGTTTGCGATCGCCGGGGGTGTGATAGACGCGCTGGGTTGCTTTGCGATAGTCGCCCGGCTTGGCCCAGAAGATGTTTGGGACAAACGTTTGCGGGTTGCGATCGTAGAGCGGGAACCAGCTCGATTGTATTTGCACCATGATGCGGTGGCCGGGCAAGAAGACGTGGTTGGCCGTGGGGATCGCGAAACGATAGAGCAAAGGTGCATTTGCCGTGATCGGCTTTGCGGTTTCGAAACTCTCGCGATAACGGCCGCGCAGGACATCCGCCGAGATCATCAACTGATAGCCGCCCATGTTTGGCTGTCCCGCAACCTCGGCGGGATAGAGATCGATCAACTTCACTACCCAATCCGAATCCGTTCCCGTGGTTGAAGCGATCAGGTTCACGATTGGCTCGCCACTGATTTTCACCGGCTCATCCAGAACTTCTGAAGTAAACGCGAGGACATCTGTGCGTCCCGACATCTCGCGCTGATCGTCTACCAGCCAGCGCGACCAACTCGTGCCGTCGATCGGACGGGCGCGATAGGGGACGGGTTTAGCGGGATCGGAAATGTATTCGCCGAAGCCTGCGTCGCCGGCTTTCGGCGCGGTAAAACCTGCTTTCAAACCAGCAGTGAGATAGAGGGGCGTGGGCCGGACTTTGCAGCCGCTGGTACAGCCTGACGGCCAACTGGAAAGCCGGCGCCACTTGTTGGTGCCGGTTTCAAATGCGGTAACAGGAGCGATGTCGGCTTTCGGCGCGCCATCCTTCAAATACTGATCGAGGAACGGGCGCAGGACTTCCTGCCGGAAAGTCAGTGCCGTGTCACTGTTGAATTTGACTGCGCCGAGCGCGCTACCGTCTCTGATCTCCTGACCGTGATGCCATGGCCCCAGCACCAGGAAGACTCTGTTGTTGTTCGTGTCTTTGGGTTCGATCGCTTTGTAGACCGCGATGTCGCCGTAAATGTCTTCCTGATCCCAAAGGCTATGGACCAGCATCACCGGTACCTTCAGTGGTTGAGCCGCTAAGATCTTGTCGACGGCCTGGTCCTGCCAGTAAGCGTCGTAAGCCGGATGCTCGAGCAGTTTTCTCCAGAAGCCCACTTGCTCCAGACCGCGCCGGCGTCCCAGCTCGCCTGCTGAACCTGCTTCCATAAACATGTCGTAGTCATCGAAGTGACTGGTCCACCACTTGATCTCATTAGCGCGCGTTGCTTGCTGATCGTAAATGTACGACATGCCCTGCTGGCGAAAGGCGCCGTTGTGAAACCAGTCGTCGCCGCGCCATCCGTCGACCATGGGATTCATGGGAACTGAAACCTTCAGCGCGGGGTGCGGATTCACCAGGGCCATCAATGGCAGGAAGCCATCGTAGGAAATACCGAGGATGCCGACTTTGCCATTTGTTTCGGGAATGTTTTTTACGAGCCAGTCGATGGTGTCGTAAGTATCGGTCGCGTGATCGACGGGCGTGGGATTTTGCGGTCCATGCAAGGGGCGGTTCATCACGTATTCGCCCTCGGAACCATACTTGCCGCGAATGTCCTGAACCGCGCGAATGTAGCCGCCTTCGACAATGACATCGGTGGCATTGTCATAGCCGTAGAGACTCGGTCCGAGATGCGAACTCTCGGTCTGGGTCGTCAGGCCGGTGGCGTTGTAGGGCGTACGCGTCAGGAGAATGGGCGCATGTTTGGCGCCTTTCGGTACCAGGATGACAGTGTGCAGCTTCACGCCATCGCGCATCGGAATCATCACGTCGCGCCGCTCGTAGTCGAAGCCGTCGTTGGTTTGGACAAACTTTTCCGGCGTCTCGTTTGCGAGGGTCGGTGTTTGAGCCGCGGCCGGCGCTGAGAATAAGGAGGAGATCCCGGATGACAGTAGTGCCAGCAACAATATGACGAAACCAATGCGTCTAAGTTTCATAACGGTCCCTCTGGTCCTTTCAACGAAAGGCGTTAGTGAACGAAAGCTGTAGGGGAGGCACCCGTGGCATCCCCCTTTGAAGAATCCGCCGATTACGCTGATTACGCAGAAACTTCGAGAAGCCCACTAGCTACTTAGATCAGTTTAGTTGGGGTTCTGTCTCTGTGTAATCTGAGCAATCTGCGGACAAGGGCTGATGGTTAACAAAGGGGTTGGCCACGGAGTGCCACCCCTACAAATTTTTCCGCAGACACCAGTTCGACATTGAACGCATGTGCTGCACGACTACGGTTTTCAATGGCTCCAGCCACTGCGCCCCCAGCGAATCAGTGGCGGCGAGTAACATTTGTTCATCAACCAGAAAACGCGTGCTGCCGTCGGGCAGATGATAGCGTCTACCCTCGATGTGTTCCACCTCAGATTCAATACCGATGGTGGAAGCCAGGCGAGCGAAGAGAATTCCGCCCGGCTTCAGCACTCGCCACATCTCGCGAACCATCGCCAGCCAGTGCGCTTCATCTCGGGCAAAGTGCAGGACCGCGCTGCTGATCACCACATCAAATTGCGCCGCGGCAAATGACATTCGTTCCACGGGCTCGACGCGAAAATTATTAGCGGGCAGGTCAGGTGACAACCGGGCAGCCAAAGTCTGAATTGCGGTGATGGCTTCCGGCGACTGGTCCACGCCGCAAACCTCATAACCACTTCTCAGAAAGTAAGTCAGATTGCGGCCACCGCCGCAGCCGGCATCCAGCACCGTCATTGGCGGATTGAGCTGCCCTTTCAGTAGTTGATCGAACAGGTAGATGTCGATGCCGCCAAATAGTTGTTGGAGATTAAGATCAGGGGTCATGCGTCGGGATGGATCAATGCAGGACTAGATTCGATTACGCCGAAGGCGTTGCATAACTCAGCCCAGGGTAACACCCTGGGGGAAAACCCAGACCACCGTTGCTACCCTGAAAGGGTTGAATATGCGTTTGACATTCTCGATTATTTCACCCTTTCAGGGTTGATAATGAGTTTGGGGGGGGCATGTTTCCCCAGGGTGTTACCCTGGGCTGAGTTAAGCAACGCCGTCGGCGTAAAAGCAAAAACGTTGCGCTACACTTTTTAGTCCATCCCCTTGAATCAGTGCCTTTGCGGTTGGCCAAAGCGGCGCCAGGCCGCCGCACTCCGAGGGTTGGCAGCTAACGGCCGGTGAAGACTGTGTTCTCGTCGACGAAACAGAGTCCGTTCCCCCAGGGATCGTGAACATAAAAAGAGCGCTCGCCCCAGGGACGAACCACGATCTCGCCGGCACTGGCGCCGTGCACGTCCTCGTGGGAAAGGCATCCGAGTTCGACGGCGCGCGCGTGGACCTGCTCCAGATTTCCCACCGCAAAATAAATCTTGTCGGGAAGTGGTTTTGCTGCTTCGCCAGCGGCAGTGACATCAACCAGCGCCAGGATCACCGGACCGCAGTCGATGTAATGGCGCGAGGCGCGGGGAATCCGGCGCCCGGGATCGTCGAGTAGTTTTCCATAAAACTCCGCAGCCTGATCGAGATCGGCGACTTGCAGGATTATGCGAAACAATTTGTCCGCCATACGAACGCTCCTCCTTACTTGCCCCTGCTTCTGTTAAATGCAAAAAAGGACAGCTTCACCAAGCGACCGCGTAACGGCCACGCCGCGGGTCGGCGCCGGCGGACGACACGCCGTTGCCGGGGTTGTAGACGATGACCGTCGGCGCAGAAAGCGTGCCCCACGCGGATTGCACCTTCACCTTATGCCCGCGCTGTTGTAACTCCGCAATCGTTTTCTCAGGGATGCGGGATTCGATATTTAGGGAGCCGGGCAGAAACTCGTGATCGTCGAATGAACTGACGTAGTGCTGTGTGTCAAAGCGCGGTGCTTCAACTGCTTCCTGCGGGTTCATGCCGAACTCTATGATGTTCAGCAACACCTGCAACAGGGCCTGATCCTGATTGTCGCCGCCCGGCGTGCTCAGGACCATGAACGGCTGACCATCTTTCAAAACCAAAGTCGGCGTGAGCGTAATGCGCGGCCGCTTTCCGGGCGCCACCACGTTGGGGCTGTTCGGGTCAGTGAGCGCCGATTGCAGGCGTTGGCCCATCAACACGCCCGTGTCGCCGGCCACTACCGCGGGCAACCACGCGCCACTCGGTGTGGCACTGAAAAGATTGCCGTCCTTGTCAATAACATTGACGCAGGTCGTATCATTCGCGCGTTCGATGTCGGGAATCGTCGACGCGCGGCCGACAGTGGTCGCGGTGCTGGCGAGCACTGCGCGCATGTTCAAAGGATCGCCGGGTTGTTGCGAAAGGGAAGCGCGCTCTTTTTCGATCAGGGAACGCCGGAGCGCCGCGTAGTTTTTGGAAAGCAGTTCCGTGGTTGGAATCTTCACGAAATCAGGATCGCCGTAGTAACGATCGCGATCCGCTAATCCCAACTTCAGGGCTTCCGTCACAGTGTGAACGTAGGCGGAAGAGTTGTGGCCCAACGCTTTCAGGTCATAACCGCCAAGCAGGTTGAGCGTTTCGACGAGCGCCGGCCCCTGGGTCCAGAAGCCGGCCTTGTAAATCTCGTAGCCGTGATAGTCGGCCTTGACCGGTTTACCCACGCGCGCGTGAAAACGCCTGAGGTCTGCGGCGGCCAGTAGCCCTCCGTGTTGCTGCATATAATCACCGATGCGTTCCGCAATCGGGCCCTGGTAAAAATAATTGCGCGCCGCCACGATGCCGGCGTGCCGGCCACGGTTTGCGGCCCGCCTCTCAGCCGCGACGATGGCGCGGAGCGTACGGGCGAGATCGACCTGCACGAAGATGTCGCCAACCTGCGGCACCGCGTCGTGCGGCAGAAAGATGCGTTTTGCGTCCGGCCATTGTGAGAAGACCGGCGAACGGGTCTTGATGTACTGCACGCGCAGTTCATCGATCGGAAAACCATCGGCAAGCTCGATAGCCGGTTGCATGACTTCGGCAAGTGTTTTAGTTCCAAACTGATCGAGCGCCGTCGCGCACGCATCAAGCACCGCGGGAACTGTCGCCGGCAGTGGGCCAGTCGAGGGGATAATTCCGGACTTGGCGCCGGCCATCGTTGCCATGCCACTGCCGGGCTTGCCTGCGCGATTGACGAAGAACTCGCGCGTCGCCTTCATCGGCGCCTGGCCCATGCCCTCGATCACAACTACCTCGGGAGTTCTTTTGGGGTCCCGAAGTTTAATCAGGATGGGAACTTCCCCGCCAAAAGAGAAATGCGAAAACTCGATTACTGAAGCTGCCAGAATTGTCGCTACTCCGGCATCGACTGCGTTGCCGCCCTGTTGCAGGATTCGCAGGCCTGCCGCCACAGACAGCGGGTGACCGCCGGCAACTACGCCACGCCGGCCGCGCACCACAGGCCGGAAAGTTTGGGCGCGGGAAGTCTGCAGAGGAAGAGCTACTTCAAATAGCGCGGTGATCATAAAGAGCACCAGAACAGAACTGAATCGGCGCATCAGGGCTACCTCGAAGAAATGAATCGGTATCGAATGGTGGCGAATTGTTATCCCGTTTGAGCTTTGAGTCAACGGTCATCGGAAAGCAATCCGCAGATTACTCGGATTACACAGATTGGAATGATACATATGGGGCATTGAACTTGGCAGCCATGTCGATTATCTTCGGCGCGACTTCTTTTTCCCGGTGAAGATTGCATATGGTCCGTCGAAGGTTTCTTTCCCTCCCCACAAGTGGGGAGGGATTAAGGGTGGGGTGGACTGCGCTCTTGCCTCTCCCTTCACCCCTCTCCGCGAAGCGGAGAGGGGAATTGAACTCGGCCGCTCTGAAATCGACGAGTCGCAAACTCGTCAACCCAACGAGGAACCAATGACTTCGATAAAATCCCCAGTCCGTCTCCTAAAGTCACTAGCACCTTTATTTCTGTTGCTAGCGAGTCTGCTGGTTCAAGCCCAATCGGGAAGCACGCTCAGCCGCGGCATGCTCTCTGAATTCAAATGGCGGCTGCTTGGCCCATCCAGCCCGGCCGGTCGCGTATGGCAAGTCGTCGGCGACGAAAACGATCCGCGGACGTTCTATGTGTGCACCGCCGGAGGCGGACTCTGGAAGAGCACGGACAACGGCACGACCTTAGTTCCTATCTTCGATAACCAAACCAGTGCCTCCACCGGCGCAGTCGCAATTGCCAAATCGAATTCGAACCTGGTCTGGGTCGGCACCGGCGAGCCCGCAAACACGCGCGCAAATTCGTGGGGCGACGGCGTCTACAAATCACTCGATGGCGGCAAGACGTGGGCGCACATGGGCCTGCCGGAGAGCCGCCAGATCAGTTCGATAGTTATCCATCCCGTGCGGCCCGATACGGTTTACGTAGCGGCGATGGGTTACGAATGGGGCAGCAACGCCGAGCGCGGCATCTTCAAAACTACTAATGGGGGTCGTACCTGGACCAAAGTTTTGTTCATAAATGACACCACCGGCTTTATCGATCTGCAGGTAGATCCCAAAAATCCCGATGTCCTTTATGCGGCCGCCTGGCAGCGCTTTCGTTTCGGCAGCGGCGACATGGCAGAGTCGGGCCCGGGAAGTGGTATTTACAAAACAATCGATGGCGGCAAGAAGTGGGAGAAACTAACGAATGGCTTGCCCGTCGAAGACATGAGCAAAATCACGCTCGCCGTGGCACGCAACAACTCGCGGATAGTTTACGCGGCGATTCTAACCGGCGAACCCGCGGCGGACGGGAAACGGACGATCGACACGGGCGGCGTGTTTCGTTCTCTGGATGCCGGACGAACGTGGCAACGCATGAACCCGGCGATGACCAGTTATTACTACGATCGCATCAACGTCGATCCCGGCGATGATAATCGAATCTGGATGCCGGTATTCGATCTGATGGTGTCCACCGATGGCGGCAAGACCCTGGTGAAGTCAAACCTGAAACACGTGCACAACGATCAGCACGGCATCTGGATCGATCCGCGCGACCCGCAGCACTTGATCATGGGAGGGGATGGTGGGGTGAACATCTCTTACAACCGCGGCGTCACCTGGCAACAGGCGGTTTTACCAATCGGACAGTTCTATGAAGTGGCCGTCGATAACCAGGATCCTTACTACGTCTATGGCGGCATGCAGGACACGGGTCACTGGCTTGGGCCCAGTCAGACGTACGATAACGAAGGCATCACGAACCATGATTGGATCAAATTGCGTTTCAACGGCGATGGCATGCCGATTCATGCCGATCCCACCGATCCGAACATCATTTATATGGTGCAGGAGTTTGGAAATTTTTCCCGGCTCGACCTGCGCACGTGGGACCGCAAAGAGTTGCAGCCGAATGCCGACGAGGCGAAGAAGCGAGGTCTGCATCCTTTTCGTTATGACTGGACTCCGCCGATGATCATCTCGCAGCACGACTCGAAGAGGCTCTACTTCGGTAGCAACTATCTCTTCAAGTACACGGACCGGGGCGCGAAATGGGAAATCATCAGCCCGGACCTGACCGCGCAGCAGGGAAATGATTGGAAGGGAAGTAAAACGGATGTCGGCGACAGCGTGCCGCACGTGATGTATACCGGTTATCACAGTTATGGCGCGCTGTTCTCAATTGCGGAATCACCGCGTGACGAGGACGTGATCTGGACCGGGTCAGATGACGGCCCGATCTATGTGACAAAGGACGGCGGCAAATCATGGACCGAGGTCAGCAAGAACATGCCGGCCAACGCGCCGACGTTCGCCGTGGTCGGCGAGATTGAAGCTTCGCGTTATGACAAAGGCACCGCGTATATCGTTTACGACAACCACACCCGTGAAGATCACAAGCCTTACGTTTACTTAACGACGGACTACGGCAAGACATGGTCCAGTATTGCCGGCGACTTGCCGCTTAACGGATCGAGTTACGTGATCCGGGAAGATCCGGTAAACCCGAACCTGCTGTTTGTGGGCACGGAGTTCGGAGTTTTCCTGACGCTTGATCGCGGGCAGCATTGGACCCAACTAAAAAATAATCTGCCGACGGTGGCCGTGCGGGCGATGGCGATTCAGGAACGCGAGCGCGAATTGGTGGCAGGGACTTTTGGGCGCGCGATTTGGGTCATCGACATCGCGCCGTTTGAGGAGATGACCCAGCGAGAGCTGACGCAACCGGCTTATCTCTTCGATATCAAGCCGGGTACTTTATTTAAGACCCGGTACACTTACGGCGCTACGATTGAAGAACTAAATGGCGACATGTTTTTCCGGGCCGAGAATCCGCCGTACGGTACCGTAATTACTTACTATCTTCCTGAAAGCGCGGGCCGCGACGTTAAGCTTAGCGTTAAAGATTCGGCGGGTAAGACCGTGCGTACCTTAACCGGTCCCGGAACTCGGGGAATCCACCGGCTCAATTGGGACTTGAAGCGGCAGGAGAAACTTACCGACGAGCAAGCGAAGCAGGCAGGGGTCGAAACAATTTCCGAACGCGAGGCTTTGGAACGCGTGGCTCCGGGAAAATACTTTGTGACTCTGGATTCCGGAAAGGCCTTAATCACGAAAGAAGTGAATGTCAGGAAGGAAAACCAGGGCGTACAGAAGGTCGACGTGCGCAAATGAATACAAAAAAGGCGCCGTACTCCCCCAAGCACGGCGCCTTAAGTCTCAGGCTCTCACAAGGAGATCCAATGATGAAGGGATATTAGCTGGCGGTTTGCGGCATGGGGTTGCAGTTATCTTGCAATGACTTTGCGATGTTCTGATGAAGTCGACGCTTACGCTAAGGGCTGGGTTGCAAAGGAGTTCGGTCTCGGGTTACCGCGGAGCGCTCTCATTAACACCGCGGCTTCAGCCCGGTGATCCAGGATAGCGCCAATTTCCTTAACCGTTTTAACGGTTTACCGGGACGGAAGGAAACCATTGAAACGGTCAGATACACATCATCAACGACCTTGGTCACCGGCTGAAGCCGCGGTGTTAATGAGAGATTTCCGCGTTATTAGTGGTAACTCAGAATGCTGTGTGGGCCACTACCTAGGCCAGGATCGTCGACTTTTTTGTGAAAAGGGCTAAACACCTGCTTTGAAGTGCGGTGCGTGTAGGAAGAACCAGAGAAAATATGACAGTCAAAACTGCTCCTTATGGATCGTGGAAATCGCCGATTACGTCCGAGTCGATCGTGAAAGAAACGGTTGGACTTAATCAGGTTACGTGCGCGGGCACCGACAGTTACTGGATCGAAATGCGGCCTTCGGAAGAGGGCCGCAGCGTCATTGTGCGATCCGGGACCGAGGGAATTCCTGCCGATGTAACGCCACCCGGATTCAATGCGCGCACACGCGTGCACGAATATGGCGGCGGCGATTATCTGGTTCATGACGGTAAGGTCTATTTCTCCAACTTCGGCGATCAGCGCCTCTATCGCCAGTCTCCGGGTGAATTGCCGGAGCCAATCACGCCGGAAAACCGTCATGGTGAAGTGAGGGCAAAAACCCATTTCCGTTACGCCGATGCTGTCGCCGACCCGACCCGCCGGCGCTTGATCTGCGTGCGTGAAGACCATTCCGATACCAACCGTGAAGCCTTCAACACCCTGGTTGCCATTGCGCTGGACGCGAAGGACGATCCGGGGCAAGTGTTGGTTTCCGGCAAGGACTTCTATTCATCTCCGCGGGTCAGTCCGGATGGTTCGCGGCTCGCCTGGTTGAGTTGGAACCATCCGAACATGCCCTGGGACGAGAGCGAGTTATGGGTCGCAAACGTTGAAACTGGCGGCGCGCTCGTAAATGCGCGGCGCGTGGCGGGCGGAAATGACGAATCCATATTTCAACCGCAGTGGTCGCCAGCAGGTGAGTTGTTCTTCGTTTCAGACCGTTCCGGTTGGTGGAACATCCATCGGGAAACGGCCGGCGGATCGATTGAATTGGTGTTGGCGAAAGAAGCAGAGTTTGGAGCCCCGCAATGGGTGTTTGGCATGTCGACTTACGCTTTTGCAGATGACCACACAATCGTCTGCACCTATGCGGAACGCGGGATTTGGCGTCTTGGACTAGTCGATACCAACAGGGGAGTGATGGAAGCGATTGACACTCCTTACACTGACATTTCGTTCCTGAGGGCCACGACGGGACGCGCGATTTTTCGCGGCGGCTCGCCAACTCAGGTTGCGTCAATTGTCGCACTAGATCTGACGACGCGTGTGACCAGGGTGCTGCGCCTTTCGAACAATCTGGAGGTTGATTCGCGTTATATTTCTGTCCCGCAACCGTTGGAGTTTCCCACCACTGCAGAGCGGACAGCGCATGCATTCTTTTATCCCGCGCGCAACGATGATTACGCGGCGCCGCAAAACGAACTCCCGTTATTGCTGGTTAAGAGTCATGGCGGACCCACTTCGGCTGCCGTCGCCACGCTGAGTCTGAATCTGCAGTATTGGACCAGCCGCGGTATCGCCGTGCTCGACGTTAATTACGGCGGCAGTTCGGGCTATGGACGCGAGTACCGGCGGCGACTGCGTGGCCAGTGGGGAGTTGTTGATGTCGATGACTGCGTCAACGGTGCTCTCCATCTGGTAGCGAACCGCGCCGTGGATTCGAAGCGGCTCATGATAGACGGCGGCAGCGCCGGAGGTTATACGACACTTTGCGCCCTGACTTTTCGCGACACATTCAAAGCCGGCGCCAGCCATTATGGCGTCAGCGACGCGGAAGCACTCGCCAAAGAAACTCATAAGTTTGAGTCGCGATACCTCGATGGGCTAATCGGTCCTTATCCGGAACGCGCTGACTTGTATCGCGAGCGCTCGCCGGTAAATTTCACTGAACAACTTTCCTGTCCGGTGATTTTCTTCCAGGGGCTGGAGGACAAGGTAGTTCCTCCTAATCAGGCCGAGATGATGGTCGAAGCGCTGCGGCAAAAAGGCATCCCGGTCGCGTATGTTGCATTTCCCGGAGAGCAACATGGCTTTCGCCGCGCGGCAAACATTCGCCGGGCGCAGGATGGCGAGCTCTACTTTTACGCGCGAGTTTTCGGGTTTGTTACTGCTGAGACGCTCGAACCGGTTGAGATCTACAACCTGGACTCTGCGCCAGGCGTCTAGCCCACATTGCCTTTTAGTTGGTTAGAGGAGCAGTTTGCGGGACCAAGGGCTTGCCAGACTTGGCTTTCACGCATATTATGCACTGTCATAACCAGGGTCTCGCCGTTTTACCTCGTCTTCTGGCGAAATTGGACGGGGTGTTTTTGTTTGAGGAATACCGCTAAATGATCTCTCAGGATACACGTCTTACTCCGACGTCTTCTACCAGTCTGGACCGGCCGCTGCACAGCGTTACCGCGCCGCCGCCAATGGCCCCGTCAGGAGGCGCGCGTACCGGGGAGTTCAACGATGTGCTCAAGGCCATCCTTCGCCGCAAGTGGCTGATCGCAGCCATTGTCATCGTGGTGACTACGGCCGTGGCAGTGCACGTGTATAGCTTGCCCTCGATTTATGAAGCTACCGGCGTGCTTCGTTTGGAGCCGAAGTCCAGCACGTTTCTTCAAGATGGCAAGGGTTCGATATATCAGGCCTACAACAACGCCGATTACACCAATACAGAGGTCAAATTATTAAGTAATCCGCAACTAATGCGGCAGGCGGTCCTGGCTCTGGATCTCAAACACAATCCTGATTTCTTCGGTGACCAAAAAGCGACGGACCTGCTGACCAATCTTCGCCGGGTCTTCACGCGACGCGGAGCTGCTCCGGTGGAAGCGAAGCCGGCTCCGCTAATCAAAGTCGAAGACAAGATCAGCGATTTGACTCCGGACCAGTCTGCCGAATTAGAGCCTTACGTAGCGGTGTTGCTGTCGAACCTCAGGGTGCTGCCTCAGGAGGAGACGAGTCTGGTCTCCGTTAGCTTCACGCACACAAACCCTGAGTTGGCGCGCCAGGTCGTCGATACGCTGCAAAGAATTTTCATCGCCAACGAAAACCAATATGAAACGAAGGGATCGCAGACGGCTTCGGAAACACTCTCAAAGCAGGTCGCCGATCTGCAGATTAAGATCCGACAACAGGAAGAGGAACGTCTCAATTATCTGAAGACCCATAACCTGCCGTTGGGCGAAGGACAGGGCCGTAACCTGACTGCCGATCGATTGGGAACTATCAGTGCGCAACTGCTGGCCGCAGAGAACGAACGAAAGCTTATCGAAGCAAACTACGAATCCGCTCGCGCTGCGAAGGACATCTGGTCAGTGCCCCAGGTTAGGGAGAGCAAAGACATCCAGGAGACGCGCAAGGTGATCCGCGAGCTGGAACAGAAGCGCGCGGCCTTGCTTCAGATTTACACTTCGGAGTGGCCCGAAGTGAAAAAGATTGATTCCGAAATTGGCGAGTTGAAAGCGAGTATCGATCGCAGTGCCAGGGAAACAGTTTCTTCGATGAAAGCGAGTCTCGATACTGCGCGCGGACGCGAGAGCAAGTTACGCGAAGCTTACTTTAAGGAACAGGGTGCGGCGAACGGGCAGAGTCAGGATCAAATCGCCATCTCCAACCTGACGCAGCAGATCGAAACCAGCAAGCAGCTCTACCTGACTTTGTTTCAACGTCAGAAGGAGATGGAGATCAACTCCACTGACAAATCGGATCGCGTGAGCATCGCGACGCCGGCGGCGCTGCCGACTGCGCCCATTGGTCCGCCGCGCCTGAGCAAAGTGGCCATTGCCTTTCTGATCTCATTGTTTGCCGGACTTGGTTTGGCGATTCTCCTGCATCAACTGGATAACACGCTCAAGTCCGTCGATGATATTTCGAATTACACTTACCTGCCGACGTTGGCATTGATTCCCGCGGTGGGCAGTAATCGTTTGTCATTACGCGGCCGTAATTTGTTTAAGAGCCGGGAATCGGAAGGCACCGCGCTGGCCCTGACCCGGGACGTGCGTTCGCCCAGCGCCGAAGCTTACCGGCACCTGCGCACGTCGTTGTTGTTTACCTCGACGGGACAGGCGCCCAAGAGCATTTTGGTGACGTCCGGTAGACCGTTTGAAGGCAAGACCACGACTGCCGTCAATACCGCGATTACATTTGCGCAGAGTGGCGCTGAAGTTTTGTTGTTAGACTGCGATCTGCGCCGGCCGCGAGTGCATTTCCATTTTGACATCTCGAACGCCAAAGGTTTGACCAGTTATCTGTCAGGCCAGAATGACATCGATTCGCTGTGGCATTCGCCGTCAGATTATCCAACTCTGAAAGTGCTGACGGCCGGACCGATGCCTGCAAATCCCGCGGACTTTCTCGGCTCAGCTGAAATGCGCCAGTTGCTGGAGGAACTCCGGGAACGGTTTGCTTACATCATCATCGATTCGCCGCCCGCAAGTTCCTTTGCCGATGCCGGCATCCTGTCGACTTTGGTCGATGGCGTGATGATCGTGGTGCATAGCGAGCGCAGTTCACGGGTAGTAGTTCAACGGGTGAAGCAGCGTCTGCAGGAGTTGGGCGCTCATATCTACGGAATAGTTTTGAATCATGTCGATTTGCAGTCGGATGATTATTATTCCGGATACTACTCGAGCTATTACGCCCGGACCGAAGCCGATACGAACAATATGACTTAGGTGCGAACTAAGTCGGAGATTTTTGGTAGTGTTCCAGTTACCCCGTTACCGTCGCAGTTCCGCTTGAATGGAGAAAGTCGACCGTCTGGGATGGACGGCAGGAATCTCATTTCGAGTGTGCGGGTTGCGTCTGGGCGTCCGCGTGAATGACCCGGCGGTTTTGCCTCTGGTCCTGGCAAGGTTGCCGCCCGGTTGGACGCCGTTGGATGGTCCCTACGTTGACATGATGTTCTCGCTGCTGGTCGGTGGATCCGCGCAGGGGACAAGGGTACGGAGATTCAACCTGGTCTATTTCGATTCTGGCCGCCTTGCGCGTTCGCTGGAACTCGATGGGGCGCTTGAGTCGCTGGAGCAGGCGCTGGACTTTTATGTTTCCGCAGAAGCGCGTACACGGGTCTTCGTGCATGCGGGCGCGGTCGCGCTGGGCGGTAAGGCGTTAATCATTCCGGGGCGACGCAATACGGGAAAGACAACGTTGGTGGCAGAACTCGTGCGGCAGGGCGCCATTTATTATTCGGACGATCATGCGGTATTGGACGCGCGCGGCAGAGTGCATCCATATCCCAGACCGCTGGCGATTTATTCCGAACGAATGGGCCGCCGAATCAAGACGACCGCCGCCGAGCTGGGTGGCACTGATGCCATCAAGCCACTGCCAGTAAGCCTTGTAGTTGCGAGCGAATACCGCGCCGGCGCACATTGGCGAGCGCGCGAGCTATCGCCGGGTCAGGCGGTATTAACATTGTTGGCAAACACAGTTTCAGCACGCCGCCGCCCGGAGGTTGCCCTGGCTACGTTGGAGTCATTAGTCGCTCGTGCGACTGTTTTGAAAAGTGTCCGAGGCGATGCGAAAGAGACGGCAAGCGCAATTCTTGAAGAATTAACTTCTCGTTAGCAGGTTTCTAATCTAATATGGCCGCTCAAGTTTCGGCCCAGTTCAGTTACCAGGAGATCACGAATGAAAGAAGCAGGTACCCAGGCCCCGCGGGCCCGCAAAGATCAACTCATCGTTAAAGAAGTAAGAGACGAAGTTTTGATTTATGACTTAAAGACCTACAAGGCGCATTGTTTGAACGATACGGCGGCAAGGGTCTGGAAGAATTGTGACGGAAAGCGATCGGTTTCGGAGATCAGCCGTCAATTGGAAATGGATTTGAAAACTCCGGTGGACGACCAGGTGGTTTGGCTCGCTCTTGATCAGTTGGGTAAATCCAACCTGATGCAGGGCGCAGTAGCTCGCCCGGCTGCTTTTCCACGCTTGTCACGACGTGACTTGATCCGCAACGGCATCGCGGCCGCTATCGCGCTGCCGCTGGTCGTGGCTATTTCGGCGCCGACTGCCCAGGCTGCGGGAACTCCGATCAGCGACGTCATTTGCACCGGCCGGCACCAGTCGGATCCCGGTGGTTGTGGCGGCAATCCCTGCGCTCCGCCAATCGGTTCGACCTGCATCAACGGGCCGGGCAACACGTGTAAATGCGCGTAGACGGTAACAGGTCGCGCTAATCAAAATGGCGCTGCATTCCGGGAGCAGCGGGACCATCCCGCTGCTCCAAATACTTTCCGGAGCCTGGCGAGCGCAGCCTGATCCGGAAGGGATCTCCGAGAGCGATCTCGCGAGGGCTGCACCACTGCTGCTTGCCACCGGCACAGCGGCGCTGGCCTGGCACAAACTTTCCCCGCTCCCATTCGAGTCCAATCCTTTCTTTCAGAAACTGGAAGAAGCCTACCGCTTACATTCAATCCATTCAGCTGTCCGGGAAAACAAAGTAAAGGATGTTTTCAGTCTGTTGCGCTCCGGCGGTGTCGAACCTTTGTTGTTGAAGGGTTGGGCCGTGGCGCGTTGGTATCCCGAAACAGGATTGCGACCATCCGGCGATATAGATATTTGGGTGCAACCGGCGGAATTCCAGCAGGCCAATGCGTTGCTCGAAGCCGGCGGCGATCTGCGCTACTGGGTGGATCTGCATGCAAACTTTTACAGGCAGTACGAACGCACTGTTTCTGACATACTCGCGCAATCGCAGTTGGCGCAGCTTGATGGTGTTGAGATACGTGTTCCGCGTGTCGAGGACCACTTGCGATATTTATGTCTGCACTTTTTGACGCATGGCGCGTGGCGGCCACTGTGGCTTTGCGACATTGCCCTGATTGTGGAATCGCGGCCCGGCGATTTCGATTGGGCGCGGTGCCTCGGGGCGACACCGAGATATGCGGATTGGATCGCCTGCGCGATCGGGTTGGCCCATCACTTGTTGGACGCGGATATCTCTGGGGTGCCCGTCGCGGGCCGGGCAAGAAATCTGCCGCGCTGGTTGGTTCCGGCGGTGTTGCAGCAATGGGCAGCGGGCGCGGGCATGAGCTATGCGGACAAAGCCGCCCTGACTGTTCACACCGGCGGGTTGCGCCCGCAAGGATTGATGACTGCCTGGCGGGAGCATTGGCGCAATCCGATTCAGGCTACGGTCGAGTTAAGTGCGGCCTTCGATGAGCGACCGCGGGCTCCGCTGCAACTCGCCGCCGGTCTGAAGCGTTTACCGAAGTTCACGCGCGACTTTGTTCGCAATCTCCTTAAGTAGGACAGGCATCCTGCCTGTCCAAACTCCAAAGACGGCCATTCACGACTTTCTTGCTTCAGGTCGCACGCCGGGAGGTCATCCTCTGGAAAAGCAGGACAGGCAGGAATGCCTGTCCTACGCTAGTCTTGAGCGAATAACGGCTTGAAGATTTCCACATTCCGCAGCGCTTCATAAAGACTGCTGGTCCTGCTGTCGGCTTCCTGCGACTTCATCCCTTTGAATATCGCTCGCATTTCCTTTTGCGTCTGACGGAGCGTCCGGTTCTTTACCAGTGCCTCAAACACCATCAGATGTTCGTCGCCAAACTCTTCAATACCCAACGCATTCGGCTCGTTTGAAGCAAATTTTTTCGTTTGGGCCAGCTCATCGACCCAGTCCACTATTGTCTCCTCGGGCTCCTGGTCGGGAAAACGCTGGCGCACCAGATCGAGTATCCGCTTGCGGCCGGTGACATTCATCAAGAGCGCAAAGAAGAACCGGTGCTCCGCGCTATGAACATAATTTCTCCGGCGCACCAGGTCATTGATGCGGTCGTTCTCTATGAACGCAGGCCGGAAGGAATCGACGAGCGGGCCATGTTTGCGCCGTACTAGAGCCAAAGTCTTTTCGAATCGCTCGGCGTTGTGCGAGATGCCCAAAAACTTTTGCAATCCGCTTTGCAAGTTCTGGTAAACCACTTCCAGCACCATGAAATCGGTGTGTAAATCGGAAGACGAAAGAATGTCCGCGATCATCTCGTCGGCCCTGGCATGTTGCATACCCAGCAAGAGGTTTGCGATCTGCCTCTTTTTTATTAAGCCTGATTCTCTAAAAAACGGATCGAAAGCAATCCCCGGTGGCAAGTAATTGAATTGCGGCTGAAAATTCGGCAGGCTCACGGTCCGCACCGTGATCGTTGCCGACGGTCGATCCAGGTGAAATAACGAGTGGATATAGCTGCGGCCGGGAATTATTTGTTTGATGTCGCCAACTGAGAGGAGTTGGACTTCATTCAGCTTCAGCCGTCCGATTGAGAACTGCGGGTTGATGCGCTTTTCGTCGGCATACGTGTAATGGCTGTGCAGGCTGGAGCCGAGCAGCACTTGAAAGGCACCCGCGAACGCGTGCTGGTGTTTCGCGGTGGTGCCGTCGAGCCAAAAATAAACGTCGATGTAAAACCTGTTACCGGAAAAAACGGTAATCGGCGGATTGCCAAAGCTGCCTTCGATATCCTGTTGGGCCGGCAAAGCATATTCCGAGGTGAAGGCGGTTACGATTTCCCAGGCATCGACGCGCGTAGCGGGCGAGACTTCGGCTAAAGCTTCGGCGGCGATTTCGGGAAACAGGGCATCGTCATAGTTTTGTGCCCGCCAGCGGCTCTCAACCAGAATTCCGAGTTCGCGAAAGACCCCCAACGGATCTTTGCCCAGTTTCTTTTTCATCGCGCCAGAATAAACGCGCCGAGTGCGTCTGGCAATGAGGGCGTTCACCCGCACGCCGGAGGTGGATTTATTGCCTTGCGGTTTTTTCGCGCGGATGCATGAAAAGGAATATAGAAAAGAGGAGCGCAAATATGAGGTCAACCACACCCGGCAGGATGAGGGGCCAGGGCAGTGGCTGCGGCGCGAACGCTACTGCGTAGAGCGAAATGACGAATACCGAGGTCTGGCCGAAGACGGCCATCCGCAGAATGTCACGGTTCCTTTCCGGATCGCGAGAGACCCACCAGTAGCCGAGGCCGAACGCGAAAGCGAGGGAAAGAAACAACGAACGGTTTATGGGATCGGAATGCGGCGCGTGCAGCCAATCCCGCACGGCATCGTCCAAAAAAAAGAACACCACGCAGATAACGCAGTTCCAGACGGACTTGAAGCAAAACACCAAACGCCAAAACTGTTTTGATTGAAAAAGAAGCATGAGGGCCTCCGGTAGGTAAGGGGTTTTTGCACGCCGATCCTATACTCAATCCGTCCAAATGGAAACGATTTTGGCGTCCGGCGGCAGAACGCCGGCGTGACAGTGATTTGGAAAGGGCGGTTTTCTTAGTGTGCGGCGATCGTGTATCTTTCGCTTATCAATATGATCAACTGGGATGAGATTCGCCGGGAGTTTCCGGCGACGGAAAAAGTCGCTTACTTAAATAGTGCGGCGGCGGGGCCGGTCTCTCGCGCAGCTTGCACAGCCGCGGCGGACTATTACGAAACGATGATGCGTGACGGCGACGTGCATTGGATGCGCTGGCTCGCCGAACGCGAAGCGGTCAGGTCCCGCTTAGCCAGTCTAATCAACGCCGAGCCTGATGAGATTGCCTTCACGACGAACACCTCGTCGGGAATGATCGCCATCATCGATGCCCTCGAAGGACGCGGCAGCGTTATCTCCTGCGATCTTGAATTTCCCGTAACCACGATTCCCTGGATGCAACGCGGCATCGAGGTGACCTTTGTTTCACCCGTCGCGGGCGAACTCCGCGGCGAAGACATAGCGCACGCAATGACCGCCGCTACCGGTGTGGTTGCCGTCAGTCATGTGCAGTTCTCGAATGGCTTTCGCATGGACCTGGAGAGATTAGGCAGTATCAAGGCAGAACACGCTCTGGTGGTTAACGCGAGCCAGTCGGTCGGCGCCTTCGATATTGACGTTAAGCGCCTGCGGATTGACGCGCTTTGTGCGACGGGCCACAAGTGGATGTGCGCGGGTTATGGTTCGGGCTTTGTTTATTTGAGTCGGGCACTGCAGCAGCGCTCCCGCCCTCGTTCAATCAGTTGGCTCAGCGTCGAAGAGCCGTTTGAGATGCGCAATCGCGAGATCCGCTTGCGCCAAGATGCAGCGGCGCGCGTCGAACTCGGCTGTCCACACTTTGCCGGCATGTTCGCTTTGGGAGCGAGTACGCAAATGATTCTGGAAGTGGGCCCGGCTGCGATTCAGACGCGAGTCCTGACCCTGAACCAGCTTCTCACCGATCGTTTGACTGAAATCGGTTGGCAGGTACTGTCGCCTTTAACGAATGTTGGGGCGCGTTCCGCGGAAACGCTGGTAGCGGCTGAACGTCCGAAGCGCGTTGTCTCGCAACTAATGCAACGCGGTGTAATCGTTACTGAGAAGCCGGAAGGATTTCGCGTCGCGACGCACTTCTTCAATAACGGAGAAGATATTGATCGATTGATCGCAGCGCTCAAGGAACTGTAGAAGCGTTAGCGATTGCGGAATGCAGATTTCGGATTGCAGATTAGAATACAGGTTTCCTCTTTTAACTTAATCCACAATCTGAAATCTGCGTTCCGCAATCGCTGTAGCCGCCCCTGCAATGCTTCGTTATCGTGAAGATTTTCGGCGCTTCATAGGCTTCATCTTGCGCGGTGTTTTTGGCGACGGCTTGTCAAAGTGTTCGCGGCAAATCTTGAGGAACGCTTTACTGATCGGAGCCTCATATCCTCCGACCAAACGGGCCAGTCCCATCTCCCAATTAATTTGCGCTCCTTCAATCCACCAGGAAACCAGTCTACCCGCGGCGATTTCCTCGAGCGCTGATCCCAACGGAACGATGCCCACACCCAGGTCCGCTTCGACCATGCGCTTAATGGCAGCCAGGCGGCTCAACTCCATGCCTACGGTTAGCGAAACTCCGGCTTGAGAAAAGAAGTTGTCGATTAACCGGCGGGTGTTGCCGCCGCGCTCGCCCAGAATCAACTTCTCTCCCGCAAGATCATAAGCACTGACTACTTTTTGTTTGGCCAGTTTGTGGCGGGGGCAGGCAATCGCCACCAACTCGTCCTGACTCAGTTTTTCAGTTTGGATGCCGCGTGCTTCTACCGGCAGAGAGACAAACGCCAGGTCGAGTTCGCCCGCGAGGATTTGTTGGACCAGGGCATCGCTGGTCCCCGAAGTCACCGAGATTTCCGCACCGGGATGCAGTGACTTTAACTGTTCCAGCAGTTGCGGCAGTTGGTCCGCATTTACCATCGCGGATGCGCTGCCGATGCGCAAACGTCCGCGCTCCGCTCCGGCCAGGGCGCTGATTTCTTCGACGGCGGCATTGTGTTCCCGCAGGATGATGCGGGCGCGTTCCAGTAGTTTTTCGCCGGCTTCGGTAAGCATGACGCGACGCGGCGCGCGCACAAAGACCCGCGCGTCCAGTTCTGTCTCCAGTTGCCGGATCTGCATGCTAATGGCGGCCTGGGTTACGTGAACGCGCCGGGCGCCGGCCGTAAAAGTGCCCGCTTCCGCAATCGCCACGAAGGCTTTTAGTTGTCTGATTTCCATGGCAGGCCTCTATTAGCAACCATTGTTACGCGGATAAGATCTTTTAGTTTCCATTATAGCTGGTGAGACCCTAAAATTGTACTCTTCGCATCAGCTTGGCAGGAAGGCACACCGACTGGCCCGCAGCCCCGCCACGTGCGACGCCCCGATGCAAATGACTGCAAAATCAACCCGAACCCACGAGCCGGCGCGGCGCCCCTTGGGGACCCGCGATCTGGTCGCAGGCGTTGACGGCGGGGGCACCAAGACGCGGGCAGTAATAATCGATAACAACGAAACAGTTCTGGGAGAAGGACTCGCAGGTCCCTCGAATCCTTTGCGGGTGGGTGTAACTAATGCAGCCGCCGGCGTCCGAGACGCGCTCGATCGCGCCTGCGCCGCGGCTTCGGTCAAGCGTGATGAGATCGCGGCGATGGGCGTAGGCCTGGCCGGTGTCAGAAGAAAAGACATTCGCACCCGGATGCGCGAAGTGCTGATTGCTACACTTGGCGTGAAGCAAATCGAATTAGTTAGTGACGGCGATATTGCCCTCGCCGGCGCGACCGACGGAAAGCCCGGCGTGGTTGTGATTGCCGGTACCGGCTCCATTTGTTGTGGCATCAATGCGCGGGGCAGACGCGTTTGCGCCGGCGGTTGGGGGCCGATGGTCGGAGACGAAGGCGGCGGATCGTGGATCGCGCGGCGCGCGTTGCAGGCGGTCGCGCACGAGTCTGATGAACGCGGGCCGCGCACCGCTTTGACCGAAGCAGCTTGCGCCTATTTCCATGTGACCGTGGCAGACGATCTATCAACCGCGATCTATGCGCCCACGATCACTAACGAACGCATCGCGGGGTTTGGGAAACAGGTTATCGAAGTGGCGCGGACTGGCGATCCGGTGGCGCTGGAGATCGTCACCGACGCCGGCCGCGAGCTAGGCCGTTCTGCAGTTGCCGTGATTCATAAACTGCGCCTGGAAGACGAGCGGTTCCAGGTGGCATATGTCGGCGGAGTCTTCCTGGCCGGCGAGCTGATTCTGAAGCCCCTGAGGCAGGGGGTTGCGCGCGTGGCCAAGAAAGCTTTTATTGCTCCGCCCGCCTATCCGCCGGCAATGGCGGCGGCGCGCATGGCGCGAGTGCTGCTGAACGATTTGGCTCTTGCGGTCTAGCGCAATCCGTGGTTCTCTCTCCCGACCGCGCTCATACAAAACTTTTTATGGAATCGCCGATCTCGGAACCCCTCATCGTTACTGAAGAGGAGAATCCAAGGACCGCCAATATCAGTTCGCTGCCGACCGCTGAAGTGGTGCGGTTGATGAACGCTGAAGACGCATTGGTTGCAGGTGCGGTGTCCGAAGTTTTGACGCAGGTCGCGTTTGCGGTTGATGCCATCGTCGCCAGGCTTCAGGGCGGCGGCCGTCTTTTTTACATTGGCACCGGCACGTCAGGACGCCTCGGAGTTCTCGACGCTGCGGAGTGTCCGCCAACGTTCGGCGTTTCACCGGATTTAGTTCAGGCGGTAATCGCGGGTGGTTACGAAGCATGTTATCGTGCAGTCGAAGCTTCAGAAGATGACACCGACGCGGGTATCAACGATCTAAAGACGCGCGGCTTAACTGAAAAAGACGCCCTCGTGGGAATCGCAGCGTCGGGACGAACGCCATACACGGTCGGCGCCGTGCAGTACGCCAGAACCCTTGGGTGCTTTACTGTCGCGCTGACGTGCGCGCCGGAATCACCAATCGTGACGGCAGCGGAACTTGGTATTGTTCCGGTAGTTGGGCCCGAAGTCCTCGCCGGTTCAACGCGCTTGAAGGCAGGCACGGCGCAAAAGCTTGTACTGAACATGCTTTCGACGGCGACTATGATTCGGCTTGGCTACGTCAGCGGCAACCGCATGTCGAACGTCCAGGCGCGCAATTCCAAGCTCAGGGTGCGAGCGGCCCGGATCCTTATGACGGAGACCGGCCTGGGCGCAGAAGCTGCGGCTGAACTTCTTAGAAGCGCCGCCGGTGAATTACCGGTTGCGTTAGTGATGGCAAAGTCAGGCCGCGAACTGCAGGATGCCAAGCGCGCGCTGGCTGCGAGCAATGGCGTAGTAAATCGTGCGGTAACGTTACTCGAGAATCCATGAAACTAATCGACCTCGTCATCATCTTTGGTTACCTGATCGGAATCACGCTGTTCGGCATCTGGTTTTCAAAGAAGCAAGAGACGACGCGCGACTATTTTCTGGGCGACCGCACGGTCCCCTGGTGGGCCATCGCTGCCTCTATTGTCGCAACCGAAACTTCCACCATTACCTTTATCTCAGTCCCCGGGATTGCGTTTGCACGCGGCGGAAACTTTCAGTTTCTGCAACTGGTCTTAGGTTACATGCTGGGACGAATCGTGATTTCGTTCCTGTTCATTCCCTCGTACTTCCGCGGCGAGCTGATGACCGTCTACCAGTTGCTGGAGCGGCGGTTCGGCAACCGGATCAAGATGCTGGCGGCGTCACTTTTTGTAGTGATGCGAAACATTGCCGACGGTATTCGACTGTTGCTGACGGCGTTTGTGCTGGCCGCGGTCTACTCAGCCTTTCAACCACAAACCAACCAACAGGCGATTGTGATTGGCTCCATTGTTTTGCTGGGCGTGGTGATGATCATCTTCACTTACTTTGGTGGTATGGAAGCTGTGATTTGGGTAGAGGTGGTCCAACTGGGAATCTACCTGGCCGGAGCGGCTGCGGCAGCGATCGTGCTGGGAAGCGCCATCAAGGGCGGTTGGGGCCAGGCCTTTGCCCTGGGAGAACAGTACGGAAAGTTCAACTTTCTTGATTTCGGCATCCGGCCGACCAGCTATGCGTTTACAGCTCCATTTACGAATAGCGCTTTTCACTTTTCGCTTCCCATCGACCTGACGAAAACTTACACGTTCTGGGCGGGAATCCTGGGCGGGTGTTTTTTGACGATGAGCACGCATGGAACCGATCAGTATCTGGTCCAGCGTTACCTGTGCACGGACAAGCCGCGACGCGCGGCCGCAGCGCTGCTGTCCAGTGGCGCCGTGGTCCTGGGTCAATTCATCGGTTTTCTCTTCATCGGAGTTTTGCTGTTTGCGTTTTACGCGCCACATGCGGATGCGGGTTATGGAACGCTCGCCAACGGCGCGGCGACTTTACCGGTGGCCGGGACGTTTCAGGTTGTTGGCGGCGACCGGGTGTTTCCGGACTTCATTACGAAATACATGCCCTCAGGATTGTCCGGGCTGGTAGTGGCGGCGATTTTTGCGGCAGCGCTCTCTTCGTCGCTCAACTCCATTGCGGCAACGGCGGTAAACGATCTGTATAAGCCATTCAGACCAAGGCGTGATGACCGGCACTACCTGCGGGTGTCTCACTGGCTGACGCTACTTTGGGGATTAGTTCAAATCGGCGTGGCCTTGATCGCGATGCGACAGAATCGATCGGCATTGGACCAGGCGCTTTCAGTGGCGTCTTTGATTAACGGTCCGGTGCTTGGTGTGTTCCTGGTCGGTACTTTCCTGCGGCGCGTTAGTGAGCCTCCTGCCCTGATCGGGATGGTCACCAGCATCGTGGTCATGCTTTATATACGCTTCTTTACGCCGATCGCCTGGACCTGGTACGTGCTAATCGGCAGCTTGATAACATTCGTTGTGGCGTGGGCAGCCGGATACATGTTCGCGCCGGCGTCGCGCGAAAAACGTGACGAATTGTCGCCTACGGCATGAATTAGTTCTAGACATTATTTTGATGAAACAGATGCGAGGGTTCAGTTCTTCATTGCTTCTCGCCGCCGTGTTGGTTGCGCCAATGGCACCAATCGCGCGACGAGTTACAGCCACCGCGTCTCCGCAAAATGCTGCAGCCGGCAAAACGCCTCGATCAGTCCCGCGGCTAAAGCCTTATTCAGTGAAAGCGTCGCCGGAAGCGCTCAAGTGGGCCGACAAGCAGTTGCGACAAATGTCCCTGGACGAAAAAGTCGGCCAACTGATCAGTGTTGGTATCAATGCGACCTTTCTTAATCAAGACAGCGAAGCTTTCAAATCGCTGCGGCATCATGTGGTGGACAACCACGTCGGCGGCATTATTTTGTTTCGTAGTCCAGTGTATGAGTCGGTTGTGCTGGTAAATCGCATGCAGCAAATCGCTCGCTTCCCGTTACTGGTTTCGGCGGATCTGGAAGCGGGCTCCGGGATGCGTTTCGATGACACCGTAAATTTGCCGTGGAACATGGCAGTCGGCGCGACGGGTCATCCGGAATATGCCTGGCTCCAGGGCTCCTTAACAGCAAGGGAAGCGAGGGCTCTTGGCATCCAGCAGATCTATGCGCCGGTCGCGGACGTTAACAACAATGCGGCGAACCCTGTGATCAATGTACGGTCCTACGGCGAGGATCCTGCTGCCGTCGGTCTTTTCGTAGCCAGTTTCATAGCAGGGGCACAGAACGATGGCGTGATTGCAACGGCCAAACATTTTCCCGGCCATGGTGATACTGCCGTGGATTCGCACCGCGGCTTGCCGGAAATTGATGTCAGCCGCGAACGGCTTAACGCGGTGGAGTTGGTGCCGTTTCGCTTCGCCGTTAACTCCGGCGTGGGTGCCGTAATGACCGGGCACATCGCCATCCCCCAGGTTGATCCGACGGCGGTCGTGCCACTGCCACGCGACATCAAACTGAAGCCGACTGACACCGATGAAGGCGGCGAGGTAGTCGTGGAGAAAGGAACGATGCCCGCGACGCTTTCGCCGGCGCTCAACAATATCTTGCGTCGCGATCTGGGCTTTGAGGGATTGATCGTCACCGACGCGATGAGCATGAGCGGCTTGACGCAATACTTCACACAGGAAGAGGCTTCGGTACGCGCTCTGGAAGCGGGCGCGGATTTGCTGCTAAAACCCGCCGATGTTGATGCGGCCTTTCGGGGCGTGCGCAACGCTGTTACCGGCGGACGTTTGCCGGAGAAGCGCATCGATCAGTCGGTGCGGCGGGTGCTGGCCGCGAAGTATGATTTGGGATTAGTGAAACGGCGACTCACTCCGATCGATGCGATCGATATCAACGTGGCGGGAAGGGAATCGGTTGAGTTGGCACGCGAGATTGCTGAGCATGCGATCACCCTCGTTCGCAATGAGGACAAACTCGTTCCCCTGACAGCCCTGAAACCTGATGCTCGGATTTTCAATCTGGCCATTACGAACGGCGATGATCGTTTGACGATCGCCGGCGCATTTGCGACGACGATGTCGGCGGCGGGCCGAAAGATGGAGACGGTAGTAATCGACGATCGCTCTTCGGAAGCGGAAGTCCGGAAAGCTTTGGAACGAGCAAATCGCGCCGATCTGGTCATCGCTTCGCTTTACGGGAGGGTGAGAAGTGGACAGGCGCGCAGCGTCGGCTTGCCCGACCCGGGGGCTAAAGCTCTGTCGGCATTGATCGCCGCCAAAGCACCGGTAGTTGGTATCAGTTTTGGCAACCCGTATCTGCTGCAGAGCTTTCCGAAACTGCGAACGTACGTCGTTGCATATGGCGACATGCCCAGCCTGCAGCAAGCGGCTGCGCGCGCGTTACTTGGGCAAATCGACATCACGGGTAAGTTGCCAATTTCTTTGCCAGGCCTGTATCCGAGGGGTTCAGGGATTCAGCTTAAGAAGGCGCCGTAACAAGTGCTATGATTGCGTTCCGAGTTGAGGATTGGCAAGAAATGACACCGGGACAAAGGCTTGATCGACTGGAAAGAATTGCGCGGCTGATGACGCGTGCGGGGCTGCGCAGCCACCGGCAAATTCGGGAGCAAAACGAGAAAATCGATATCATAATCGATGCACAAGTGAAGAACGAGGAGCGCTTCGCAAAACTAGCTGAATCTCAAACGCACACGGATCGCCGGCTGGACGCCCTTATAGATATCATCAGGGAAGGTCGGAACGGGCAGTCTCAATAACATTAAATACCGAAGATTCAGTTTTCTAAGTTTCCTACTAACCACCTTGCCCTTAATTCAGTCACTCTTCCGCCCGCTAAGACCAGAAACACATCTTGTTGCTGTTCTGCTCGTGATGGCGATGGCGATCCCGTGCTTTGCGCTGACAACGCAAAACGCTCGAGCTTTACCGAAAAATAAAGTTTCTGGGGCCGGCATTTCGCTTGAAAAACTTGCGCAGATGGATCCCGTCATTCAGGCGGAGATCGCGCAACATCATCTGCCTGGCGCCGTAGTCCTCGTCGCGCGTAAGGGCCAGGTTGTTTGGCGTAAGGCCTACGGCGCGCGGGCAGTCGAGCCGGTACGCGAAGCGATGACCACCGATACGATCTTCGACCTGGCGAGTCTCACCAAAGTAATTGCGACTGCCACCAGCATCATGATCCTGGTCGAGCGCGGCAAGATCCGTCTTGCCGACCCGTTGTCGAATTACATTCCGGAAATCAAAGGCGAAGGCCGCGAGCGCATCACCATTGAACTGCTGTTAACGCATCGTGCAGGCTACGCGCCGGACTTTGATTTGAAAGAGCGCTGGACGGGTTATGACGAAGCGATCAAACGGCTGATCAAAGAGCCCTTGCGAAATCCCGCCGGCGCCCGGTTTGTTTACAGCGACATTAACTACATCGCGCTTGGCGAAGTGGTGCGGCGCGTCAGCGGCCTGCCCCTCGATGAGTTTGCGCGCCGAAACATTTTCGTGCCCCTCGGGATGCGGGAAACGGGGTTCCGTCCGGCGGCGCGCTTACGTGCGCGCATCGCGCCGACGGAAAAGCGCCGCGGTCAACTGAGTTATCTCGGCGATTCGGCCCAAAATGCCGGGGCCGAAGGCGACCAATGGCTGCGCGGTGAAGTGCACGATCCTACGTCTTACCGCATGAACGGAGTCGCCGGGCACGCGGGGCTGTTTTCAACGGCTGATGATTTGGCGATCTACGCGCAGATGATCCTGAACGGCGGTATCTATCGCGGAGTGCGAATTCTCGGGCCGCTGACAGTTGCTGAGATGACCCGTCCGCGTCTGGTGGCCGAGAATCGCTGGGCCCGTGGTTTGGGTTGGGACATCAATACAAGTTTCTCAACCAACCGCGGCGAGTTTTTTCCGCTGGGCTCGTTCGGTCACACCGGCTTCACAGGCACGTCGATGTGGATCGATCCGGCGTCGAACATGTTTGTGATCTTTCTTAGCAATCGCGTTCATCCGGACGGCAAAGGCGATGTTGGTCCTTTGCGCGGCCGCGTGGCGTCGATAGCCGCCGGAGCCGTAACTGATTTGGCGGCGGTGGCGAGCGCCCATATCGAAGTGTCGCGCTACTTTGAAACGCTGACCGCCGACCTGGCCCGCTTTACCGCTTCGCGAGATGCCGCGCTCGCCACTGTTCCGGCTCCCACAGTTCCGATTGATGCAAAAGTGCTCACCGGAATTGACGTGCTGGAGCGTGATGGGTTCAAGCAACTGGCCGGAATGCGCGTGGGTCTGATTACAAATCATACCGGGCGGGATCGTGCGGGAAAGTCAACCATCGATGTGCTGCATAATGCGACAGGCGTGAAACTCGTAGCGTTGTTTTCACCGGAACACGGCATTCGGGGCGCGGCCGATGAAAAAATTTCAGACTCCAAAGATGAACAGACTGGCTTGCCGATCTATTCGCTTTACGGAGAGACGCGACGGCCCCAGGCTGAGCAGTTGAAAAATGTCGACGCTCTCGTCTATGACATCCAGGATGTCGGGGTGCGCTTTTACACCTACATCTCGACGCTTGGCTATGCGATGGAAGAGGCGGCCAGGGCCAAACTGCCGCTGTATGTGCTCGACCGGCCGAACCCGATCGGTGGTGTCGAGGTCGAGGGTCCGATTGCTGACGCTGACAAACTTTCTTTCACTGCCTATCACCGAATTCCCGTTCGGCATGGGATGACCATCGGCGAGCTCGGCCGGCTCTATAACGAAGAACGCAAGATCGGCTGCGACCTAAGAGTCATTCAAATGGACGGATGGCAGCGGTCCATGTGGTTTGATGAGACAAGTCTTACCTGGAAAAATCCTTCGCCAAACATGCGTAGCCTGAATGAAGCGACTCTGTATCCGGGTATTGGTTTGTTGGAGACCACGAATGTTTCCGTGGGGCGGGGAACAGACACGCCGTTCGAATTAGTCGGCGCGCCATGGATTGATGAACAGCAGTTATCATCTTATCTGAATCAGCGAAAGATTCCCGGCGCGCGCTTTGTCCCGGTACGCTTTACGCCCACAACCTCAGTCTTCAAAGGCGAAGAGTGCCGCGGCGTGAACGTCATCGTTACGGATCGCGGCAGGTTCCGACCGCTTATCAATGGACTGGAGATAGCTGTCGCTTTGCGGAAACTCTATCCGTCGGATTGGAAAGTTGACAGTTATCTGCGCCTGCTGGCGAATGCTGACGCGCTGGCGCAGCTGAAGCAGGGCGCTGACGCGAGTGAGATTGCGCGCTCCTGGGCTACTTCTTTGGAAGAGTTTCGCCGCGTCCGCGCGCGCGTGCTCATTTATTAAAGTAGGACAGGCATTCCTGCCTGTCTGTTTCTTCGAAGCGAGTCTTTGTCAGCGAGATGGACAGGCAGGAAGGACCTGTCCTACGTTATTTTCTAGGCACGGCGGAGATGCAGCGGTTATAATCCCCGCGCTCGATTTCAACAGTACGGCCGGACCATCTGGAGGTGTTATGAAGAACGGGAACGAACCATTAAATCAGCATCAGTTCGAAAGCAAAATGAACGCAGCGGTGATGGAATATTCGATGCTCAGGCATCCGTTTTATCGGGCTTGGAGCGAAGGCCGCCTGAGCCAAAGTGTTTTGGCCGAGTACGCCAAGCAATACTATGCACACGTTCGTGCGTTCCCCACTTACGTGAGCGCCGTGCATTCCCACTGCGACAATCTCGAAACCCGGCAAGAGCTGCTGGAAAATTTGATTGAAGAAGAACGAGGCGCAGAGAACCATCCTGAGCTTTGGTTGCGTTTTGCCGAAGGGCTGGGTGTGCCGCGGGCTGAAGTCACCAACGCAGAGTTGCTGCCCGCCACCGCCTCATCGGTGGACCGTTTGAAGGCGATCACGCGCAGCGAAGACTACCGCGAAGGTCTGGCCGCTCTCTACGCGTACGAGTCACAGATTCCCGAAGTGGCCCGCACCAAGCGCGCCGGGTTGAAAGACTTCTATGGTATGACCGACGAGCGCGCCGTTTCGTTTTTCCGCGTCCACGAGAGCATCGACCTCCTGCACCAGGATGTAGCGATGCAAATTCTAAACGGAGCCTGCAAAACCGCTGAGGAACAGTCTGCGGCAATCGCTGCCGCAGCCGAAGGCGCCAAGGCTCTTTGGGGATTTCTCGATGGTGTAGCCGAAGCTTATCTGCCGGCGGCAATCGATTGCTCTCTGCCAACGGCGGCAACCGCATAGATAAACTGCCGCAACTTGGGCGACCGGTGACCGGCTGCAGGCATCATGCGGCCGTAACCTGTCGGTCGTTATTGGTATCAGCGATCGTTATCCCAACAATAAGAATCTTTAGCTTTTCTTATTCACGAAGCGACGTATAATGCGGCCGTTTCAACGACCAGCGGGGCGTCCAAATTCCTGGGACGCAAATCAATAACAACTCGGGATCTTTAGACCGGCGAGGTCTAAGGTCCATTTCGGCCTCGCGATTCCGAAGGATAAGGCTTCAAGCGATCGAGCTTTCCCTTCATTCACCCAACGTCTACGTCGTTCTCAAAAGGAGTGCCTCCATGCACAAGATTAACTTCCAAAGGGCGTTTCAGGTTGCCGCAATCGTGTTGGCAGTCTGCTCGTTTGCTTTCGCGCAAGAAACAACCGGCAGCATTGAAGGCTCTGTTAAGGATCCATCGGGCGCTCTCGTGCCGCACATCACCATCACGATTACGAGCGCAGGCGCTACGGCGAGCGGCACTACAACTACCGGATCGGGTAGTGGTTTTAAGCGCACCGCGACGACGAATGACGAAGGGTTTTTCCGACTCGTGCAGGTTCCTCCTGGAACTTATGACGTGATTACTACCGCCTCCAGCGGCTTTGGCGAAGCCAGATACGAAAACGTTACCATCGCTATCGGTCAAACTACCCAGTTGGCGATAACGGTCACGCCCGGAAGCAGTGTGACGACCGTTGATATTGTGGCTACGGATGTGGCGCCGGTTGACACGACGAACAACGCAATTCAGACAACTATCAGCGCGCAGAAGATTGAGTTGATACCGAAGAGTACCGGCTTCACCGGTCTGTTGAAGACCATACCGGGCACGCGACCCGAAAGCCGGACGGGTGGATTTTCGGTCGACGGCGCGTCAGGCGCCGAAAATGTTTTTGTTATCGACGGTCAGGAAGTAACCAATTATCGCACGGGCGCTCTCAACGAAACCTACAACATTCCAACCCAGCTGGTCCAGGAGGTTCAAGTTAAGTCGAGCGGGTTCGACGCTCTTTACGGCGGTGCGACCGGCGGCGTGGTTAGTGTTGTCACGCGTGGCGGCGGAAATGATTTTCATGGCGAGTTTGGCATACAGCTTGAAGACCCGGCTATGAATGGCAAAGCGCGCAAACTGCTGACCCGCTTCACTACCGGTTCGGTGGCGAGCAATAACTTCACACAATCTGCGGAGTACTTCTTCCCGCTCAAGGCCAGCGGGACAAACTACTTTCCTACTGCCAATCTGGGTGGCAGAATCATCAAGGATCGACTCTGGTTTTTCACCAGCTACACGCCTCAGATATTCAACACCGACGTTGAAACGAACTACTACACCAATCTCCCGGCGTCACAAAGGTCATTGATTGCCACGGAGCCGTACCACCGCAAGAGGACGTACGAGTACGCGTTTGCGAGGCTGGACGCAAATCCGTTTAGCAGATTGAGGCTCACCAGCACGTTCCTTTGGAATCCCGTTATTGACGAGGGCGCCATCCCGACCACCAGCTTCACAAACAACACTTCCGCCGCGATAGGTTTTGGCAATGTACCGACCGCCGGCTTCGGCGGCAGCATTGGCACGTTGACCGGACATCAGTTTACAGACCAGCAGGGCGGCCGCCAGACCTCGAATCTGGTTACCCTGGCCGGCGTGTACACCGCTACCAGCAACCTCGTTTTCGATGGTCGTTATAGCAGGGGATTTCTCAACGAGAAGAATGGTAACTACTTCATCCCTCAAGGCGTTCAGATCTTTAGCTGCGGAACCCCGAACGTCGCTTTTCCGTGTACCACGACTGGTGCCAATACCATTACCTTAAAGGACATCTCGCTTCGGACCTCCTACGATTTTACCGGTTCGTATATTTTCAACGCCGGTGGCCGGCACGAATTTAAGAGCGGGTATCAGCGATACACGATCTTCAACGACGTGCAGTCTGGGAATAATGCGATTGGACGCATCTCCTATACTTATGGAACTTCCATAACCACACTCATCGGCGGAAATGTAACTGCGACGCCGGGCGCGGTCGGCTCAGCCACTTTCCGACGCACGGGAACGAACGGGCAAGGCTCGAATTTAAGCCAGGGCGTCTTTTTCCAGGACAAGTATCAGCCCTTCAAACGGCTAACTCTTAATCTCGGCATTCGTTTCGAGAAAGAGGACCTGCCTTCCTTTAACCAGTACCCGAGTGCGGTGAACTTTGGCTGGGGCGACAAAATCGCTCCCCGCCTGGGATTTGCTTACGATGTTACCGGCGATGGCCGGTCGAAGATTTTTGCTAGCTACGGCAGGTTCTTTGACCGCGTCAAATTCGCGTTACCGCGCGGTTTGTTCGGTGGCGATGTTTTCCTCGAAGATTACTTTGAACTCTTCCCCGGCGATACTGCGACGAGTTTCAATATCACAAATATCGTGGGCAGTTTTACCGGACCGAGTATTTGTCCGACCACAGGCTTTATCGCTGCCGGCGCGCGCAGCAGGTGTCAGAAGAACCTGCGGGTAAATGCAAACGAACCAGGTGCCTCCGCATTTCTTAATGGAGCTGTAGATCCCAATCTTAAGCCCTTCCGCCAGACGGAGTTCACGGTTGGTGGCGAACACCAGATAAACCGCGATTACGTTTTGCGCGTTCGTTACACCTATAAGAATGTCGATGAAGCAGTAGAAGACGCGGGCATCATTAACGCTGCAGGCAGCGAGGCCTACATCATCGGCAACCCCGGCAGCGGGCTGCACCTGCAGACGCTGCAAAGTCTCGGGTATCTGAAATCGACCAGACCACAGCGCCGCTATGACGGTTTGGAGTTTGTGCTCGACAAGCGCTTGTCGAATAACTGGTATTTCAATGCCAACTACACTCTCAGCCGTTTGTACGGTAACTATTCCGGACTGGCCAGCTCCGATGAACCACATTTGATTGATGGACGGCTGGCGCCTGGCGTTAGTCGCGCGTTTGACTTGCCGTTCATTGGCTTTACGGCCAACGGCGTTCCTGATAACGGACGCTTGCAGACCGATCGTCCGCACGTTTTCAACCTCTTCGGCGCCTACATCTATAATTGGATGGGAAGCAAGAAGAACTCAACCGAAATATCCGGCTTCCAGACCATCACTTCGGGACAACCGCAAACTACAACTATTTACGGCGCCTCGACCGTGACGCCCCAGATATTCCTGGGACGCGGCGATTTGGGCCGCAGCCCGATGTACACTCAGACGGATCTGAACCTGACTCACCGGTATAGGTTCGGCGGAGATAATCGTTACACCATGGCGATCGATATCAACTTTTTGAATTTCTTCGATCAAAAAACGGTGACGGCTATCTACACTGTGATGAATCCCAGCAGCGCTCCGGTTAACGCCGCTGCTCTGGGATTAAGCAACGTGGCATATGCGAATGGCTACACTGGCGGGACGTTGTTGAACCCAATCCTGGCTCGCATAGGTTCACAGCCGGACCGGAGCGACGTGCGCTACAAGTTGCCGTACTTGTATCAATCACCGCGTACGGTACGATTTGGAGTGAGGTTCCTTTTCTAAGGGAACCCAAAAGCTAAACTCCTAAAACTCGCCTAAAGAAATTTAGGCGAGTTTTCTTTTTGGTGATTACGCAGGAGGGGCTTAGAAGCGATCGTTTACTTGGGAGGCGGAGTCTCACGGTACTTCTTTATGAGCTTCTTAATATTGTCTGTTTGGGAAGTGTCCGGCGTTGTCTTTAGATAAAGCTCGAGCTCGTCGGCAGCTTCGCGCGGGCGGTTAAGATTTTTTGCGTAAAGCAATGCCAGATGCCAATGGACATCGGGAGAGAGCCCTCTCGTAAGCTTGTCCGCTTGTTTAAGCGGTTTTTCAGCTTCTTCATACCTCTTTGCTTGTCGCAGTGAAAGACCCAGAACAAGGAAGGCATCATCGGAGCTTGAGTTGAGGTTGACGGCTTTCTTTGCCGCTTCAATCGCAACCTCTGATTGGTTCAAGGCGTAGTGGGCACAGCTCAATCCATACCATCCATTAAAACTGCGGGGATTAACTATGACAGCTTTATCAAAAACGGCGAGGGCTTTCTCGAACTTCTGCTGCGTCGTATAGATGAGGCCCAGTCTTTCCAATGCTAAGTAGTAATTGGGAAATAATCTGAGAGCGCTCTCCAGTCCCGCAACTCCATCCGCCAGATTGCTACGCTCAATATCGGAAACAGCCTTTTTATAAACTGTTTGTGCTTCCTCAGGAATCTCCTGCACGAAGATTGCACCGCCGCCTGCAATCGCAGGAGATTTTCTGGGGCGAAGCAAGAAATCCCTTTGTACCGTGTCTCTGATTGGTCTGCCGGAGGCGCTCATGCCGGACAGTTCGACATCCTGCGTTTGCTCTTCGTAGTTAGTTCCCAGTGGCAGGACTTTGATTTGAAATCTACCCTGCGTAACTGCTCTGAAAACAAATCTCCCGGATCCGTCGGTCTTAATACGCTGCAGGACGCCTTCGACGTCGCCGATGAGTTCCACGCGAACCTCGGCCAGGGGGCGGCGTTCCGGATCAAACACGAATCCGGTGATGGTGCTTCCAATGAAAGCCGGATACTGACCCTGACTCTCGCCCTGACCTTTCGTCTGAATGGCGAAGCACGAGATAAGAATGGCTGTCAGAAACCAAGCGCCGTTGAGTCTTTTAGCTTTCATGAAGACCTCCTGAGTTGCAGGACTCGTGATTACACCCAATAGCGGTGAGCTAGTCAAGAAAAAGACGTCCGTCAGGGCAAGCGCCGAATAACCACGGATCGCGAAGCTGTCGACTCCAGTTCGCGGTAAGCCTAGCGATCTGCGGCATCAGCGCTGATTATCCTTACAATAAGAATCTTTAGCTTTCTTTATTTCGCTGAATCCGTATAATATCGCCGTTCAAGTGATCTTGCATGGCGTCGAGTTCCCTTCGGCGCGCTACCAAAACATTTCCCAGGACCGCCTGCGGGATGCGGGTTGTGCCGTTATCCTTTTCAGCCGCGGTTGGAATAAAACTCTTGTTCGATACGCGGGCGCGGGTGTATAAGCTTACTTCTGCATCCGGCACCGAAAGTCTTAACCCAATCTTTGACCGCTTTCCATTTTCTTGAATAACGAGAGGACACCCCTATGAAGCACCATCTCCGCATCGCGCTCCGACTTCTGTCTCTGACCGCGTTGTTGCTGGCCCTGAGTGCCATCGCCTCAGCCCAGGAAGTGACCGCCAGTATCGTCGGATCGGTCAAGGATTCGACCGGCGCCGCCGTTCAGGGTGCAACGGTGACGATCACGGATGCCGATAAGAAAGTCGTAGTCCGCACGATCCAGACTAACGATGCCGGGGAATACTCGGTCCCTAATCTGAGTTCCGGCTTTTATGACGTGACAGTGGAAGCGCCGGGCTTCAAGAAGCATCTTGAGAGCCGAGTGAAATTGGATGTCGGTGAGCACCACCCGGTCAACGTTTCGCTGGAAGCTGGTAACATCGCGGAAGTCGTAACGGTGGACGCTTCGCCGGTCACTGTGGAATTAACGACGCCTGCGGTCTCCACGACCATCAACGGTGATCAGGTACGCCAGCTTTCAATCAATAATCGCAATTTCATACAGCTGGTAGCGCTTGCTCCCGGGGTGACGAATGATCTCGAAGACTTCATGCCGACCGGAACCAACAATCCCGAAACTCAGGTTGTGGTTCGCGGTCTCATATCGGTCAATGGCGCCAGGAACACTTCGAACACCTTCACAGTAGATGGGGCGGACGTAACTGACCGTGGCTCGAATTTGACGATTCAGGCTTATCCCAGCGTCGACTCCATCGGCGAGTTCAAGGTCTTGCGAAGCCTCTATCCCGCCGAATCAGGACGTAGCGGAGGCGGGCAGATAAACATTGTAACGCGTTCAGGTGGTGAAAAACTGCACGGCAGCGCCTTCGAATTTATTCGCAATGAGGCCTTCAATGCGAACGATTTTCTTACTAACCGTAATAAGACCGCGGGCGTCGACTCTCAGGGAAGGGCGAAGAAAAGACCATTCCGCTATAACAATTATGGCTTCACGATCGGGGGGCCCGGTCGCGTTCTTCAATTTTGGCGAAGGGAACGGACCCATTGCCAGGAAGATAAAGCGGACCTTTTTCTTCTTCTCGGAAGAACAGCGGCGCGATACTCGCTACCCGAACCTCACTTCGGTGGTCCCAACGCAACAACTGAAGCAAGGTGTCTTTCCGATCCCGATTTGTTTGAGTTCAACGACGAACGTTGCGGCTGGGTCTGGCTGCACCTCAAGCCTGCCGGCCGGAACACCGATAAGCAGCCTGGTCCCGGTCAGTGGTGTGGCGCAGCAATACATAAACCAAATCTGGAATAAGGTGCCTGGCCCCACCAATCTCGCGACGCTGGGTTTGGATTTTCCCACCTTGAACATCACAAAGTTTCGACAGGAAATACTCAGACTGGATCACTCCTATAGCAGCAAGTTGAATTTCTTCTACCGGTTTGAGAACGACAAGATTCCGACTTTTGATGCGGATGGCACTATCGGCGGCCGCTCCGGCATTCCCTTTGTCAATCGGACAGCATCAAATTCTCCCGGCAAAACACACAGTTTCCAGGTTACCTTCCTGCCTACTCCGAACATGATTTTCGAGGGCCGGTACACCTATGGTTATGGAGCCATTTACATTGACACCATTGGACTGCTTTCCAAAGAGCAGTCGACGATCAATGTCCCCCTTCCTTACGTCAGTGCTCGTGACGTTGTACCAGGCCTGACAGTCTCCGGGTTCAATAGTCTTTCCGGATTCAGCAACTATATCGACCCTTCCTCGAAAGAGAACTTCAGTGGGGCCATGACATGGGTACACGGCTCCCACACGATGAAATTCGGGGGCATGCTCTCGCGAAACACGAAAACGGAAAACGCGTTATCGGGCACGAATCAAGGGGCGTTTAGCGCCTTCAGTAATACCATCGCGTCTGTTGCTACCCCGGGCTGTGTGCGAGATCCCAGCGTGGCGTCTACTGCACTCAACACGCTCTACCAGAATTGGGCATGTTTTATGATGGGTAAAAACGTCACCTTCACCCAGTCAAAGCTCGATTTGATGGTTGATTTCCGTCAGAAATCAATTGAGTCGTTTGCCCAGGACGAATGGCGAGTCAAGAAGAATCTGACTTTGAATTTTGGCGTGCGCCATTCCTATTTTGGAGCGCCCTGGGATAAAAACGGACTGCTCTCCAACTTTATTCCCTCGCTTTGGAACCCTGCGGATGCTCCGATAGTGACCGGCGCGGGAAACCGGCGAGCGGCCACGGGCAATTTCTGCAACGGAATGATTGTCAATGCCCAGAACTACCAAACGGGTCCGGCGGCGTTCAATTGCCGGCCGAATGTTTCGCCTTTCGGGAAGTATATCTACGAGGCTCAAAAGCACGATTTTGCACCCCGTGTTGGCCTGGCTTGGGATCCGTTTGGCAAGGGAACCACATCAGTGCGAATGGGTTACGGCATGTATCATGAGCAGGTTTCCTTAAGCGCCGCGGAATTGCTCTCACTCAATCCGCCTTATCAGGAGACGGCGACCCAGACAATTACGTCCCTGGATCAACCGATACCGACTGGGGCGGCAATTCCGGTCGTGGCTTCGGCAACACCGCCCTCGATACGAGCGATTCAACCAAACTTCCTGACGCCGTACATGCAGCATTGGTCGTTCGATCTACAGCACCAGTTTGGCAGCAAGACTGTAGTGACAATCGGCTACTACGGATCCAAGGGTACGCATTTGGTAGGCAACACCGAATACAACAATCTCGCACCGGGAAGAGCACTGAGTCTTCAATGTGCGGCTGGTACAGCCGCGCTGCAGGATCCCGGAGTGACTACGAGTGTTTGCATGGTGGCAGGCACAGCACTGGTTGCCACGCCGGCGAATTTTGACCAAGTTCGGCCATATCGTGGTTATCGATCCATCAACGTGCTCGAAACCAGGTATAACTCCAATTACCACAGCATGCAGGTCTTTGCCCAGCGCCGTTTTTCGGGCGCCTCGCAGGCGAATTTCGCATACACCTGGTCGCATAATCTCACTGACAACCAGACATCTTCCGCGAACACTGCGCCGCAGGATGCCAACAATATCAGGGCGGAGTATGGCCGGGCTCTTCTGGATCGGCGTCATGTGATGAGTATTAACTATATCTACGAGCTCCCCTTCCATCGCGCGCAGCGCGGCTTTGTCGGAAAAGTGCTCGGCGGCTGGCAGGCTTCAGGGATCATGACTTACAACACCGGCTTGCCTTTCACCGTGGCCAGCTCCTCTTACGATACTGCGGGTATTGGTTTCATTCCGTCCATCGTGGCCGGTGGCCGGCCATTACTTCTATGTGATCCGAATTCGGGCGCTCCGCATACCGTCGACCAATGGTTCAACGGCGCCTGTTTCGCCAAGCAGACCGCATCTGGCGTGACCGGGGTCCTTAATATACCGGGAACCGCTTCGCGCGGGGCCGTCGATGGGCCCCCCACCAAACGGGTCGACTTTACTATGGCCAAGAACCTCCGCTTTGGCGAAAACGTTGCGCTGCAACTTAGGGCGGAGGCTTTCAACGTCTTCAATCACACCAACTTTAGAGGTCTAAGCGTGAGTCGCGCGATCACTAGTGAAACGAGCTGTCTAACGCCCGGGACTTTGGTTGCATGTTCGGGATTTGGCACAGTAACCTCATTCCGTGATCCACGTATCATGCAGTTCGGGATTAAGTTGCTTTTCTAAAGACCGTCGCTAGACTTAACAGTCCGACGCCCGCAATGTGAAATACATTGCGGGCGTCGTTCATTACAGCTTACTGGAATCGCAGCCTAGGGACATGCGGCGACGCAATTTGTGTGGGCCTCCTGACACTGTGCTTCCGCAGTAAATTGTTGGGACTGACAATTGTCCGCCGCGCTGACGAAACTTTGCCAGCACCGATCCTGGGCATCGTAATACGCCATATCGCACACATGCTCCAAAGCGGGGAAACCACCCGCACCATTAAGGCAGGTGTTATACGAAGTCCAGGCATCGCCTTCACAGTAAGAGTATTCGTTTTCGGCGTCGCTGTAGCACCAGTCATAAGCCTGGTCCGCATCCTCTGTGCAAGCATTAAGGTTATAGTTGCATGCATCCTCGCAGGCATCGGCATGAACATGCACGGGTTGTTGAGAAGCGCATAGTAACGCGAAAAGACACGTTGCCATCGCAAGCATTCGAAGTAGTTTCATGATCTCTCCTTGAGTTGGTGACCGCTATGAGAGTCCTATCACCAGGTAAGAGGGTGTAACGGAGGGGCGAGGAACCTGTGGTGCAGGTGCGATTCCTAAAGAAGCGAATGTCGGCTCAATATAGTGCTAAGTTTTGCAGCCGTCAAACTCATTTGGCGTTTGCGCATTTCCAAGGCGCACGGGGTGGAGCATAATGCTGATCCCAGTGTGCGAATTGTTTCCCGCATAACAGTTAAATGACAACGGTGGCCCTAAGAAACGCGCAGGTCGTGTTACCGGATCGAAAGGCGGCCGGGCATTCGGTCTTGATCAACAACGGCAGAATAGTGACTTGCTCAGAAGAAACTATTGATGCTGATCAGGCTTTGGATCTGAGTGGCTTTACTCTTTTCGCCGGGTTTATCGATGCTCATATTCACGGCGCGGTGGGGATTGATGCGAATAATAGCGAGGCCGAAGGCTTGCACCAGGTTTCCCGCTTTCTGGCGAGCAACGGCGTTACCGGATGGCTGCCGACTCTCGTGCCGGATTCCGCGGATAATTATCGCAAAGCGATCCAGACCATCGAGGACGTGATGCGCGCGCAACGCGAGCCGAACCGCGAAGAGGTAGTGGTGGGCGCGCGTGTGTTGGGAGTTCATTACGAAGGCCCCTTTGTTAGCGACCAGCAATGCGGCGCGCTGCGTTCGCAGTTCTTCAAGAACTTCGACAACGTTGGGGATCTGGAAACGTTGCCGCGGCTTGCATTCCCGGGCGCTGTCCATTTGAGCACGGTCGCGCCGGAGATTGAGGGCGGAATTGCATTGATCGGGACGATGACGCAGCAAGACTGGATCGTTTCGCTGGGTCACACGCGGGCGACGCCTGCCGTGCTGGACCAGGCCCTGGCCGCCGGCGCCTCCCACATGACGCATTTCATGAATGCGATGGCGCCGCTGCATCAGCGCGCGCCGGGTCCGATCGCGTGGGGCCTGCTGCATGACGATGTGAGCTGCGACATCATCGCGGATGGCGAACACATCGATCCACTCATGCTGCAGCTGCTGGTGAAGTTAAAGGGAACCACCGCGCTCGCTTTAATCAGCGACTCGATCGCCGCCGCCGGTTTAGGCGATGGTGATTACGCTATTTGGGGTGAAACAATTAACGTAAAGGACGGCCGCACGAGCAATGCCCGCGGCAGTATTGCGGGATCGGTAATCACCATGCTGGACGCAGTTCGCTTGATGCTTTCGCTCGGCGTGCCGGAGGTTGAGGTAGCCCGGATGGCCGCGACGAACCCGGCGCGGTTGCTGAAAATCGAGGATGAATGTGGATCGATTGCCGAGGGCAAACGCGCCGATCTGGTCGCGTTGGACCAACAAGGTAACGTGCGGCTCACGATAATTGGCGGAGAGGTGGCGTTCATGTCAGAACCGCCTGCGGTAGCGGGCGATTGATCTCTCGAAAAAACTTGCTTTGTCCTGCGCCAGATCAACCGCCCGCTACCGCAGGCGGTTCTGACCCGTCATAAAACCCGGCCAAGCCGTAGGACTTATCTAACAATTCGACCGGGTGACAAACCCGTAAATCCAGACCTGCCAGTTTGGCTCCGGCTCCGATCTGCATGTGGCATCCTGCATTCCCGGTCGCTAACACTGACGCGCCGGACTCTTCGATGTGTTTGAGTTTCTGCGCCAGGACTCTCCCGGATAAGTCTTCTTCCAATAAGTTATAGACGCCTGCTCCGCCACAGCAAACATCGCTCCCAGCCAACGGCACAAACTTCAGGTTAGGCACTGCGCCGAGCATCGCAAGTGAAGCGTCACCGCCGTGTTGTCCATGCAGCAGGTGGCAGGAACCGTCGTAGGTAACCGGTGTTGAGCCAATCGCAGCGCCGTCACGACAACCGGTCGCTTCCAATTGTTGGCCAATATCCCGCACGCGCGCGCTGAACGCTCGAGCCCGGTCCCCATAGGATTCATCGTCGCCGAGCAAGTGAGCATAGGAAACCAGCATGGCGCCGCAACCACCGGCGGTTGTGATGATTGGCACCGGCGTGGTTTCTGGGTCGGCCAGTGCCTGATTGGAGGAGGAGACAGGCAGGAATGCCTGTCCTACTTCGCCGCCGGTACTGCTGCTGCCGTCTGGCCCTGAAATCTGATCGAATGCGTCGATATTTTGACGAGCCAAACGGCGCGCGCCTTCGAGGTCTCCCGCATGAGCATGCAGTGCGCCACAGCAAACCTGACCTGGTGGACTGGTCACGGCACAACCATTTACGCCTAGTACGCGTTCCGTGGCCCGGTTCACACGTACGAACAACCCATCGGTAACGCAGCCCCGGAATAGCTGAGCGCCGGTATTTGTGTTTGCGTCACCCTGCTCGTTTCCATTGGCGGACACGCCACGGTTGGCTTCCATGATGGCGAACGCCGGCGTAGAGCTTTGCAGCAGTAACAAGGCAAACTCAAAGCGCGGCGAGACAAGTTTCGCTAGTCCTGTCCGCAACAACAACGATGCGAGACCGCTTTGCCGCATCATACGGCCGGCGCCAAAGGCCGCGCGTAAACGCGCCGGCTGCAACCAAACATGGCGCAGCACGAAGCGCATCAACGAATATCTCGGGCCGCGACGCGCCGGCGCTGACAGAATTTCTGAGCGGGCGGCTTCCAGCAACTCACCATACTGCACGCCCGCCGGGCAAACGGTTTCGCACGCGCGGCAACCAAGGCAGCGATCGATGTGGCGCTGAAACGCAGGGGAAGTTTTCGGCAGGCGGCCTTCTTCGACCGCGCGCATCAGGTAAATGCGGCCGCGCGGGCTGTCGTTCTCATCGCCGGTAACGACGTAAGTGGGACAGGCTTCCAGGCACAAGCCGCAATGCACACAGGCAAGGATCTTATCTTCCTGGGCCGCGAGGATCGATGTGAGTTGGGACGACGCCAAGTGATTTCTCAACCAGCCTGCGGAGCAGGCGGAATATCAGTAGCCCACAGCGCGAGCGGTGGGTTCAGGCCGGCAATATAGAAGGAAGCTCGCGAAGCGAGTGACATAAGACGATCCTTCGTGGTCAAAGTTTTTTAGCTCCAATAGCTTGGCTCAATAATATGACGCCTTTTCAGGGCCCGGCGTGGTCGGAAACTTGACTACCCACAGCTGGCGCTGTGGGCTACGAATATTTTGCCTGCTTTGCAGGCTCCTTGATCCATAACGCCGCTTAGCTCAATACCCAACCGCCACCCCATCGCTGCGGCGCGGATCGGTCGCGCCCAAACGCATGCCCGTCTTCTCTTCGATCATGATTCCTTCGGCCTCGCCCAGGTAACGCGGTTTGGCCAGTTTGTGACCGCGCGCGAGTAATGCCTGCTGCGTGTCCCCGGACAATCCGTAAGGTTCGAAGACCAGTTCATCCGGCAACCATTGATGGTGAATGCGCGGTGCGTCAATCGCCTGTTGCATGTTCATGCTGAAATCTATGACGTTAGTGATTACGCAGAACGCCGTATTGATGATGGTCGGGCCACCCGGACTGCCGACGGTGAACCACAGGCTGCCATCTTTGCGGAGTACGAAGGTCGGCGTCATGGCGGAAAGCGGGCGCTTGCGGGGCGCCACCGCATTCCGTTCGCCCTGGATCAATCCATACATATTCGGCGTGCCCGGTTTCGCGGCGAAGTCGTCCATCTCATCGTTCAGAATTATTCCCGTCCCCTTAGCCACCGCCGCTGAGCCGTACGAGTTGTTAAGTGTATATGTGTTCGCGACGGCGTTGCCCTCGGCATCGACGACGGTGAAGTGCGTGGTCTCTTCCGATTCATATCCCTTGGGCCGTCCCGCGCGCACTTCTTCACTGGTGGACGCGCGCTCCGCACTGATGGTCCGTCGCAAACGCGCCGCATAGTCCTTATCCACCAAGCCAGCGACCGGCACGTTTACAAAGTCCGTATCGCCCATGTACTCAGCGCGATCGGCAAACGCGCGCCGCATCGATTCAGTCATCAGGTGATAGCGTTCGGACGAACCTGAGTCGGTTTTCTTCAGGTCAAACCCTTCGAGAATGTTGAGCATTTCGATCAGTACGGCGCCGCCCGAAGATGGCGGCGGCATCGAAATGACTTCATAACCGCGATAGGTCCCGCGCAACGGCGCCCGTTCTCTGGCCACGTAACCGCTCATGTCGGCCTGCGTAATCAGGCCCTTGTGTCGCTGCACATCGTCGACGATCAGGCGCGCAGTTTCGCCCACGTAGAACTCGTTCGGCCCGCCCCTCTGCAGGCGCGCGAACGTAGCCGCAAGCTCGGGTTGGCGAAAGATATTGCCTTCGTCGTAGAACTTGCCGTTGTTCAGATAGATGCGCTTCGTATCCGGATATTGCGAAAGATATTCATCATTGCCGCGCAACGATCGCTCCAAGGCATAAGTCACTGCGAAGCCATTAGCGGCGAGTCGGCGCGCCGGTTCGATCAACTGGGACCAGTTGAGTTTGCCGGAACCGTATTTTCGCAAAGCCAGCTCCATCCCCCGCACGGTTCCGGGAACGCCGGCCGCCCGATAACCGACGAGCGAGCCGCCTTCGCCTTTAATCAGATCGCCGTTCTGGTCGAGGTACGTGTTGCGGGTTGCAGCCGCCGGCGCCATCTCGCGATAATCGATCGCGGTCGTCTTGCCATTCTTCAAACGGATCATCATGAAGCCGCCGCCGCCAAGGTTGCCGGCTGCGGGATGCGTCACTGCGAGGGCAAACGCCACGGCGATTGCAGCGTCGACTGCGTTACCGCCGCGTTTCATAACGTCGACGCCGACTTGCGACGCGACCTGGTTCGTGGAAGCGACCAGGCCGTGCGGCGCGCGAATAGGATCGCGCGATGCCGCGAGGGCTGTCGTCCCACTGTGGGTAGATAAGAACAGCCCGGTTTGGGTGGAGGTTACAGCGAACGCGATGGCGACGACGAAAAGCGCGCGAACTACAAAAGCAGTTTTGGTTTTCATTTTTCGTTCCTGGCGGTTGAAAATCTCGAGTGCTGACTTCGCAATTAGACTCCCGCAAATCTCCCGGGCGAAAACGTTTGCTTCGGATCGAGCTTGTCCTTTACCCGCTTCATCAGGCCCAACGATGCATTACTCACGGCCCACGAATCAAACTCCGATTTGATCTCCGGTGACGCGTTTTCCACGATCAGCGATCCTCCCAGATCTTCAGCGGTGCTACGCAGATGCTCAAGTGCACGCACGGCTTCACGATAATACAAGGGAGGCTTGGCAAACACGCGCACGCGGCCATCACCCGCGCCGGCGTGCCACATCAATTCCGGATGGGAAGCTTCGTCTAGTTTAAGGACTTCTTCAAGGTATTCGGCGAGCGTGTTCGGAAGAACGCTGGCACGGGAGATCAAGTGCTCCGTGAACCGCAACGGCAACGCTGTCAGGTCCTGCCACAAAGCGCTTTCGTCACCGGCAAAAGTTGCACAGTTCAAACCTGCACGGCGCAGCGTTCCCAGCGCCTGCGCAGTTTGATAAATGACCGCCTGCGAAGCTCCGGCAAACTTGAGCAGCATCTGGTGGTGGCCAGCCGATGCTCCGGTATCGAGTTGCGCGGCCAGTCGCGGCGAAACGATCTCCATTGCCTGCGGCGGGATGTTCCCACCGCACAGGTTGCGTGCGGTAGTCAAAAGAGTTTTCAGCGCGCCGGACGCGACGATGGTCCTGGTGGTTGCAGGCAAAGGACGAAGCTTGAAGGTCAATTGCGTGATCAAACCAAGCGTGCCGTAACTTCCGGTGAATAGTTTGCAAAGGTCGTAACCGGCCACATTCTTCACAACGTTTCCGCCGGCTTTTATGATGCGGCCGTCGGCCAGCACAATTCGCATCCCAATTACGAAGGTGCGAGGCCGGCCGAGGGTAAAACTTTGCACGCCGCCCACGCCCGTGGCGATGACGCCGCCGAGGGTAGCGCGACCGTCATCCGGCGGATCGAGCGGCAACCATTGGCCCGCAACCGCAAATTGTTTTTGACAGTCAGCGAGCGTAGCTCCCGCTTGTGCACTGGCCACCAGGTCCGCGGGCTCATGCGCGACGAAGCGCGTCAACAACCTGGTGCTGATCATGATGTCCGCCCGAGGTTTTGCGTTTCCTGCATTCAGCCAGGTTCCAGCGCCCATCGGCACCACGGTCAAACTATCGCGCGCCGCCAGTCTTAGCAGTTCCGCCGCTGCTTCTTCGGAAGCCGGAGACGCCACGATCGTCTGGTCGCCACCGGGTTTTCCGACGGGAGTCTCGGGCGAAACGCGCTCGACGTTTTGCGCTCCGACGATGGCTGCGACCTCGCGCATAACGCGATCTTCGTTAAACTTCGTCGCTACTCGCGCGCGAGTTTCGACTTGATTGATTCTTGCCCGCGGCGAAAGTCGCGCCCGCAAGTCAGCGCCTCTGCTCGCAACCTGTGTCGAGAAGGAGTTCCTGCCGGACAAATCAACTTCTCTTGAACTCGCTACGCCATGGGGCTGCGGCGGCGTTGCGCCCGATCCATTCCCTGGGTTCGCAATCGCCGTTGTCTGAGTTTCCGCGACTGCCGAGGCTGACAGAGCTGTGTTTGCTACGGCCCGGCCTTCGCCGCAGCCGCGAGGCGCGGGAATGATCTTGCCCGGGTTGCACAAACCGGTAGGATCGAACGCGGCCCGCACTTGCAACATCGCAGCCATGTCGTCATCAGAAAAGATCAAAGGCAGGTAACTGCTCTTGTCCAGGCCAACGCCGTGTTCGCCGGTGATTGAGCCGCCGGCCCGCACGCACGCTTCCATGATCTCGCGGCCGGCTTGCCGCACACGTTCCAGATCGTCGCCGCGACGGGCGTCAAAGCAAATCAAGGGATGCAGATTGCCGTCGCCGGCGTGAAAAACGTTGGCCAGTAGCAGATTGTATTGCGCGCTGATGCGATAAGTCTCCGCCAGCACTTCTGGTAGTCGCGAACGCGGCACGACGGCATCCTGAATCATGACGTCGGGAGACAAACGTCCCACCGCGCCGAACGCACCTTTGCGTGCCGCCCAAAGTTTCTTGCGCTGCTGATCATCTTCCGCCAAGCTGACATGACGCGCGCCATGTTCGGTGCAAATTGCCGCAACTCTTTCTGCTTCGTCATCCAAGCCGGCTTCAATTCCATCCAGTTCAATTAGCAACGCCGCAGCGGCGTCCTGCGGCAAGCCCGCGGCGAAAACACTGGCTTCCACGGCGCGAATGATTGCACCATCAAGCATCTCGAGCGCGGCCGGTATCAGACCAGCCGCGATGATTGCTGACACGGCGCGACTGGCAGCGTTGACGTCGGTAAAGTCGGCCAGCAGAGTACGCACTGCCGGCGGAATCGGCGAGAGCCTGACAGTAGCTTCAGTGGCAATTCCGAACGTGCCTTCCGATCCGACAAATACACCGAGCAGATCGTAGCCGGGCTTATCCACGCCGCCTCCGCCCAGATCAATGATCTGACCGTCGGAGAGGACTACGCGCGCGGCCAACACATGATCGGTTGTGGTGCCGTACTTCAAACAGTGAATGCCGCCGGCGTTCTCCGCGATGTTGCCGCCAATGGTGCAGGCGGGCTGGCTGGAGGGATCGGGCACGTAGTAAAGACCATGCGGCGAAATTGCGCGCGACAACTGTGCGTTTACTAAACCGGTTTGCACTACGGCAATACGATTTTCGGTGTCAATGCTTAGGATGCGGCGCATGCGCGCCAGTTCAATTACTACGCCGCGATCGATGGAGAGTGCACCGCCGGATAAACCAGTGCCGGCGCCCCGCGGCGCAAACGAGACGCGCTCGCGGACCAGCAACTGCAACACCTCGGACACTTGTTCGGTGGTTTCGGGAAAGACTACGGCGCGCGGGGCATGCTTGTGCTGCGGCAGACCATCGCATTCGTAAACGATCAGCTCGTCAGGTTCAGACAGTACATTTTCACTGCCGACAATTGCGCCCAGCTGATTTACGAGTGTATCCACGGCGAGTCTGACGGGCCTTCCTTAGCGAGCTGAAGCCGCAATGATACACCACGTGTTATCAAAGCGGATGATGACCAGTACGAAGAAACCAACCCCACGCGCAATTGATCCCGCGCCGCGCGCAGCCGATCCGACGCCGTGCGCAGTGGATTTGGCACCGTACTTTAGAACTCCAACCCGGCGCGCAACGATGCCAAACGCCCGGTTTTCGCTCTCACCATCTCAAAGGGTGCATTACTGGGTCAGTTTCATCTCCTCCTTGGCCACCTGACTTCAGTCAGGTGATCAGGGGCACTGCATTCATCTTCTAACCGTTTTAACGGTTTACTGCGAAAACCATTGAAACGGTTAACCAAATATCGCCCATCTCGATCACCGCACTGAAGTGCGGTGCTAATGAGATTCTCAAACTGACCCAGCTCAATCGGTGCGCTGCGGGTTGCTACGGTCAGGGTCTGGCGATAACATACGGTTCGAATTAGCCTTTCTCTCCCAGCGTTACGCCCCCTGAACCCCCTCAATTGCCCCCCATTTAACTCGAATAGGTGATGAAATGTTGAACCCAAGACTGTTTAGGACCCTGGCGTTTTCAGTTACGTGCGGCGTTCTGATGTCCTTATCGGGCGCGGTGGCAGTCGCTAAAAAGCCCAAGCCGGCCCCGCGCGGTGTACCGGTTCTATGGCGCGCGCCGACAAACATCCGCTCGCGCGATCTCTTCCTTGGCCCAGGCGGCACGGCGATGAAACCTGATCTGCGTGACATCAAGTTTCTCGAAGACGAAAAGGGAGGTTACTCAACCAAGTTCCGTATCCGCGACGGATCGGGACGCGAATGGGTTGCCAAGGTGGGCAAGGAAGCACAAGCCGAGACTGCGGCCGTGCGATTGCTGTGGGCGGCGGGCTACGAGACCGAAGTCAATTACCTTGTGCCGCGTTTGACTATTCCCGGCCGCGGAACATTCGAGGACATCCGGCTGGAAGCGAGACCAAAGTCAGAAAAACGCGCCGGCGAATGGAAGTGGACGCAAAATCCCTTCACCGGCAAGCGCGAGTTCCAGGGACTGAAGGTGATGATGTTGCTGCTGGGAAATTGGGACATCAAGGACTCCAACAACGAAATCGTTACTGTAAAGGAGACGAAGCGGCTGCGCTATATCATCAGCGATTTGGGAGCCACCTTTGGCAAGACGGGAAGCCTGCCGCTCTTCTGGCGCATCACTCGTAGTCGCAACAATCCTGAGGACTATGAGAAAGCAAGCTTCATCGAAGGAGTAAGATCGAACCATGTGGTCAATTTCCGTTACGGCGGTAAGAAGCGCGAGATTTTTGACAACATCACAGTGGCCCACGCGAAGTGGATTGGAAGCTTGCTCTCGCAACTCAGCCAGGACCAAATCAGGGACGCGTTCAGGGCAGGGAACTACAACGAGGAAGATATTTCATTGCTGACAGAGGGCGTGATGGACCGGATTGCGCAACTGCGTAGCATCTCGCGTAATAGATCGCGGCGGTGAACGTCTTAAAGCGCCGAAGGCGCGTAATGTAATAGCCTGGGCCAGCGGCCCCGGTCACGAACTCGTAACCAAAAGTCATAGCGCTGGAAGCGCGAAATAGGTTTTACCTCAACACTATTTCGCGCTTTCAGCGCTTTCTATATTTTGGGGTCACTAACTTCTTCCTGGGCCGTTGGCCCAGGCTATTACATTTCGCGCCTCGGCGCTTTTCAACGGTCACTTGTTTCGGTGGGCTCGCGTCTTCCCCATAACGGGTAGGCAAAGTAGAGTCAATCGGAGCCCTCCCGCACGGTAGGGCTACTGCCACTTACCACAGCGCCGATGCAAAGGGGGCGGCCACGGAGTGCCGCCCCTACGAAGTCACGCTCGCTCTCCCCCATAACCGGTAGGCAAAGTAAATCACCAACCCGACCGCTGCTGCAGCGGCTGCGGCCTTCGCTTCATTCAGCGTGCTGTTCGTTAGCAACCAAATCGCCAGCAGCAAAGAGAGAATCGCAATCACGTTGCCGCCCCAGAGTCGAAAGACTGCCGCAGGAACATCTGTGCGTCGACGGAACACGGGAAGCGAAAGGCACGTGGCGCCGTAAGTAACCAGCCTCGCAATCGCGCTGATCGTTAAGGCGGCGACGAATGAAGTTTTCAGCGTCAGGATTAACATCAGTGCCGCCGTCATAAGAATGGCAACGTGCGGCGTCAGGAAGCGCGAGTGCACTTTTGCGATCAACTGTGGCAACTGTCTTTGTTCGGCCATCGCGAACGGAACCCGCGAACCCGACAGTAAGAGGATGTTCAGGTTGCCGGTGATTGAAATGATCGCCCCTGCTGAAATAATGACGCCTCCGGCTGTTCCCATGAAGTGCGTGGCAGCATCGGCCAAAGGCTTGGTAGATTGCGCCAACTCCGGCAGCGTGCCAACGCAAACCACCTGAATCAGTATGTAGCAGAAGGCAACGACCGCGATCGCGATAATCAGCGCTCGTGGCAGATGCTTTTTCGGGTCGCGAATCTCGCCCGCCGGAATCGCCGCCATCTCGAACCCGGTAAAAGCATAAATCAGCAGCAGCACTGATTGCGAAAAGGCCCCGGTGGTCGGGCGCGCGCCGAGTGCGAAAGCCTGAGGATTAAGAAAGAACAAGCCTATCGCGATGAAGATCAGTATCGGAATCAACTTGCCGACTGTGAAGCAATTACTGACAATCGCGGCTTGCCTGACCCCCAGAACGTTGACTGCGGTGAGCGCGGCGACAACCAGGACGATGATTGTTGCTCGCCAGATTGGGGCGGTCGCGCCGGGCGCGAAAAATCCCAGATAGTTGATCAGCAGATTGCAGTTGGCCGCGAAAGCCGTCAAACGCGCGAGCCAGATCAACCAACCAATCTCAAAGGCCACCGTAGGGCCAAACGCCTCGCGCGCATATACGTATGGGCCACCTGTTTCTTCAAAGCGGCTTCCGACCTCCGCGAAGCACAGGATGATCATGGCAACCACCAGAGCGCAAACCACGAAGGCTATCAAACTGTAGGAACCGATTAGGGCAAAAACTTTCGCCGGTAAGCCGAAGATCCCGGCGCCGATAATGCCGTTGACCGCGATGGCCACCAGGTCCCAGCGACGGATGCCTCTGGCCAATCCCTCGCCCGTGGTTCTTGCTGGTAAGTTTTTCATTGCGTTGGCTTATAATCTAAATCGCTCGCTGACACAATCTTTCGCTTGGACCACCACATGAAAAATCATCTAAACAACTTCTGGTTATCACTCTTTTGCCTCGGGATACTGATTGCGCAGATGCCGGTTTTGGCCCACGCGCAAACGAACGCGCCCGCACCGGCTTTGCAAACTCTGGTTAATGCAGCTGCGCGCACAACTTTGGAAAAATTCGCGGATAAGAAGCTCAGTGAAAGCCAGTTGTCGATCACGTTAATCGATCTCACTGACCCGCAGCATCCGCGACAGGCGAGCTTTCGCGGGAACGAGCGCTTCTATCCTGCGAGTGTAGTGAAGCTTTTTTACCTGGTCGCAGTGCATCGCTGGCTGGAAGACGGGAAGATCAAAGACACCGATGAACTAAAGCGGGCCGTGCGCGACATGATTGTTGATTCCTCCAACGAGGCCACGCAGTACGTGGTTGACGTGCTGACACAGACGACCGCGGGTTACGAGTTACCGCCCGATGAGATGAAGCAGTGGCAGGAGAAACGAAACGCGGTGAATCGTTACTACGGCGCGCTCGGCTACAGCAACATCAACGTCAACCAGAAGACTTTTTGCGAGGACGCGTACGGACGCGAAAAGGTTTCGCGCGGACCGAATGGAGAGAATCGCAATAAACTGACCACCGATGCCACCGCGCGATTGCTGGCGGAGGTCGTTACTGGTCGCGCGGTGACGCCCGCGCGCGCGCAGAAAATGATGGAGCTCTTGAAGCGCGACTATGCAGGCACCAGCAAGGACAATGACGATCAGGGTCACGGCTTTACCGGCCTCGCGTTGCAGGGGATGGACGGGGTGCGTTTGTGGTCTAAGGCTGGATGGACCAGCACTACGCGGCATGATGCGGCCTACCTCGAGTTGCCGGATGGATCGAAATTCGTGCTGGTCACGTTCACCACCGATCACGCAAACGAGCGGGAAATTATTCCGACGGTGGCCAAGGTGGTGATGGACGGCATCAAGAAAGCGAAGTGAAAGATCTGAGATAAGACGCAAACTAAAGTTTGTACTCTATACATCTGGAGCGTGGATTGAGCATCCGACCCTGCCGGTGTACAGAAGGGTAGTCCTCGCATTCCGTCCGGACAAAAACTTCAGGGCCGGTTTTTCCTTTGTTATTCATTCCATGAGCGGCTTTTATACGCGCCGTACGGCATAGCGGATGCCTATCCTTAACTCGTCACGAACAGCACCGGCGGTAACCTTCGCAGAACAAGTGGTTAGCCCCAACTTGTTCGGGATGCGGACCGTCACGACAGTCGAGGTCTGTAAGCATGGCGGACGAAGTGCGCACCGAAGTCGAACAGATTAAGCAGCGGGAAGACGTCCAGGCAGCGCTGAAGCAAACGGCCGGTGGCAAAGAGGAAACGACGCCCACCGCGGAAACAAGGGACAAGCTGTGGCTGGGCACGCACATTTTTCTGCTGTTGGGCCTGGCAGGTTTTTACTACTCGCTGGGCTTTCGAATCCTCGGGTTTGCGGCGCGGATAATTCCGCTTTTGCAAAAACTGACCTTGAGCGCGATGGCCATTATCCTGGTGCTGGCGATCGCAAAAATCGTTGAAGTCTATTTCATCGGGCGCGTCGGCAGCGCGGTTTCTCGTTACAACCTGAAAAGGATTCTGCGCCTGGCGGTGGGACTGGTGATGGCCTTTGTCGTTATCTCAATTCTTTTTCAGAATTGGTATACGGCGGTGTTTTCTTTCGGGCTGATTTCGCTGATTCTCGGCTTCGCGCTGCAGACGCCGATCACAAGTTTCATCGGCTGGATCTACATTCTGGTGAAAGCGCCATACCGCGTCGGAGACCGGATCAAGATGGGCAGCGCAACGGGCGATGTAATTGACGTCAGCTACATCGATACTACCTTGTGGGAGTTTGGCGGTGACTACCTGTCCACCGATCATCCCACCGGGCGGGTGATTAAGTTTCCCAATTCCAAAGTACTGAACACAGAAATCTATAATTACACCTGGCCGCTGTTTCCGTATGTTTGGAATGAGATCAAATTCAGCATCGCGTATGAAAGTGACCTGGAATTCGTTTCGCAGACCATGCAGCAAGTCGCGGAGAAGGAACTGGGCGAAGCGATGATGGAGCGAGTGAAAGTGTTTCGTGAAATCCTGGCGCAGACGCCGGTTGACGAGTTGCAAGTGCAGGAGCGCCCGGTGGTCCTGTTTCGCGTTAACAGCAACACCTGGTTGGATGCGATCCTGCGTTACCTGGTCCATCCGAAGCAGGCCGGCCGGGTGAAGACGCGGCTGATCAAGGAATTGCTGCAACAGTTGAACGCCTCGCCTGATCGCGTTCTCTTTCCGAAGAGCAATATGCGCTGAAATCCGACGGAGGATCCCAATGAACGAGATGTTTCGCAGGTTTGCCCAAAAGACCGCCCACGCCATGGGGACTTCATGGTCATTTATGCTTGCCGCGCTGGTAATTATTGTTTGGGCCGCGACCGGTCCGCTCTTTGGTTACTCAGACACGTGGCAACTCGTGATCAATACCGGCACGACGATCGTGACTTTCCTTATGGTTTTCCTCATTCAAAACACGCAGAACCGGGACGCGACTGCTTTCCATCTAAAGCTGGATGAGTTACTTAAAGGTGTGAAAGGCGCGCGTACCGAGTTAATAGATTTAGAAGAACTCTCCGACGAGGAGTTGGAAGATCTGCACAAGCAATTCAAAAAGATTCATGATGCCGAAAGCCATAAGAATGAGCGGAAAAAGAAAAAGGGCTCTGGTAAGTAAGCCGGTAGCTCGTACTTCATTTTGAAGTGCTCATAAAACATGGCTCGGTAAGTCAAATGATTTCCAATCCGTAGGGTTGTCCGAGAGTAGCCGGAGGTCGCAGCGAAGCGAAGACCTCCGGTAGCGAGCCCATCCATCGCACCGTGAAGGGGTGCCAGATATCTTGCCAACCGAACGGGAACGTCTCGCCCTTTCAGGGTGCTGACGATCACTTGGATTGCGTTCCGGTGGTCTGCGACCACCGGCTACTATCTTGCAGCCCTCCGGGCTGTCGCCGAACCGGTCACTGAATTGCGAACGGATGGGAACTTTCAGCGGATTCGTTTGTCTAAGCCTTTAGACTTTCGAGATCGCAGGAGAGGTTCCGCCATGAACAACCAGGACCACAACGCCAAGCCCTTCATCAATGTCACTCCCTTGATCGATGTGTTGCTGGTTTTGCTCATCATTTTCATGGTGGTTACGCCGCTGCGGCCGGCGAAGATTGAAGCCAAAGTCTCATCGAAACCGGACAGAACAAAGATCTTAGATCCGGACCCACATACGTTGGTGGTGACCATAAAAGACGATCGCAGTTTGATGCTCAACAGCCTGGACGATATGGGCACGGTTGGTGACACGACAAAATTGAGCGATACGCTCGCCGATCTCTTTGCGAAGCGCCGCGAGCACCATGCCTACAGCGCGGAAATGATCGGGCGCCCGGATGTGCCCGAAGATTTGCGGATTGAACGCACGGTCTTTATCAAAGCGCCGCGCTCGATGAGCTATGGCGAGGTTGCCCGCGTGGTCGACGGTGTCAAAGGTTCAGGTGCAGCTCCGCTCGGACTCGTGCTTGACGACCTCAGATAACTTCTCCAATCTCAACTCGCGTAACTCCGGCATTCGAGAGTGCAAAATCTCGCCTTCAAACAAGAACGCATGGCAGGCGGTTTCTTTAAGTAGTCGCACGTGACAGGCGTCGCACTCCGCATTCAAAAATCCGCAATCGACAGGCCCGCCGTCGAACCGTGCTCGCTAGCCGGTCATCTGATAATCTTGTTATCTACCACTGGGTGCCGGCTGAAATATGATGACCCGCTTTCGAACTATCAATTCCCGATGGTTATTTCTCGCCGCTTTGGTCGCGATATCTGTGCTGGCGTCACTGGCGCACATCGCGGCGCAGAGCACCGTGAACACCGGGAGTGACCGTACGCTCATTCGCCGTGGATTAACTACCTATGATCCAGCGGGCCTGTCCTCGTTCGCGTCGGCTGCCAAACGCAACGGCTTGTTGCGCGACGAACTCACCTGGACCTTTGGCAGCAAGCCGCAACGGGGTTGGTATCTCTACACGCTGCTAATCAATCGGCTGCTGGATACGAATGCAGCGCCGGATTCCGAACGCTTTGCGAAGACGCTCTCAAAGTGGCAACAGAAACGGGATCTACGGGCAGACGGCGTGCTGGATGAAGAAACGCTTTACAAGATGATTGCGGAGTGGCAAGGGAATCGTTTGAAGGATCGCACACCGGCGCGCCCGGACCAGTTGCTAATGGCGCCGATCTCTGACTTTTACGATCCCACACGGGCTGAGGAATTGCGACAGGTAGAAAAACAAACTTACGCTGCGTACAAAGCGATGGTGCGCGCGGCCCTGAAAGAAAAATCGCTGGGTCTCGCGCGGGGCGCGAAAAACGAACTCGCTGCATCGGAAAAGTTTCTAAAGATCGTTTCCTCGTTTCGCTCGCGTGAGTACCAGGAGAAGCTACGCCGCGAATCCCCGACTTCCGGCAGTGCCGGCCTGGCTGTCAACAGTCCGCACTTCACCGGGCGCGCTCTGGATCTTTATGTGGGTGGTGATCCGGTGGATACGAAAGACTCCAACCGGGCGCTGCAGGTCCGCACACCGCTCTATCGTTGGCTGGTGAATAACGCATCACGGTTTGGGTTTGTGCCGTACTGCTATGAGCCCTGGCACTGGGAATTTGTTGGGAGATAGTTTGATTTATGGATTAGGGTGCGGCGGACGGAATTTCCCATATATCATTTTCCATTTCTCATTTGTCATCGGTAGGACGGGAAGCCGCTCAGAGACTCACTCGACTATTTGGAGTGCGGTGGCAAGCGAAGCGCGACACTGCTTTGGGTTCGACCGGGGTAACAAAGAATCCAAAGCGCCGTCGCCGCTGCGCTCTGCCGGCGCACTCCATATGACAGGTTCAAATCTTACGGTCCTATCGATGAGCAATGACAAATGGAAAATGAAAAATGGAAAATCCCCTTTTCTTCCAAGCTACTTCCTTACTCTAGCCGCCGGCCGCGGAATTAAGGGAAGCACTTTCCCATCTTCGAGGGCGCGTCCCTGCTCAATGCTGCTCGTCTCAACCACAAATTGCGTGCGCCTCCCGACCATTGCCAGCATCCTCTTCAAGGTAGCGTCGGAAACCCCTGAAGCATTTACGTGCGATGACTCGAGTTCAGCACGCAACTTTGCAAGCTTATTGGTTCCTCGGCCATACACATCCGGATAAAGGTGCAGGACGCCGCCTTCGACCACGAGTGTGTCGTAATTGATATCGACGGGTATCGGCTCGTCGAGATTCACTACCAGCATGCGCTTGCTGCGCTTCGCCGCCGCAATTCGCTTAGGTGAAACCGGCGCATTTCGGGCTGCAATGATCTTGTCCGCCAGATCGTAAAGCAGCGGCAGCGGCATGCGCACGCATCCGTGCGATACGAGGTTGCCGACGTCACTGGCCTTTGCCGCCTGGTGGATGAGGTAGCTGTCGCCGAGTGGAATCTTAAGTTTGCCTAAAGGATTGCGTGCGTCACTCGCCTTAATGACCTCTCCGGGAGTAACGCCGCTCATCTCGCGAACCCAATCGCTCGTTGGTGGAATCCAATCCGGGTTCCAGATGATCTGGGTTGCGGAACGGTCGCCGATGTAGATAGGAAACTCTTTGCGGCCGACGCCAATGTAGTAGGACTTTACTTCTTTTCCGTCCTGCCAGAGGGTGAGGCGAAAAGTCGGAACGTTGAGGGTGATGCGAATATCCGGGAAGCCCGGCTGAAACTCCGCCACTTCGATCCGGCCGCCGGTAAACTTGTCGGAACGCTCGGACTCATGCAGGTCCGCAGCCGTTTGCGCGGTGGCGCTGCTAAGCCCTGGCCCTAGGGTGGCAGCCAGTAAGATCAGGAGCGCTTTAAAACGAATTCGCCTCATGCGCCCTATTTTATACCGTGAGCCCCATTAATGTCAGAACCGCCTGCGGTACCGGGCGGGCCCGGCGAATTCAGAACGCGGATTTCGGCTTGAGGATTGCTGAGTTGGACGATTAGCTTCGTCTCAATCCGCATCCACATTCTGCACTCAGCAATCGGCTGGCCCGCCCGCTTCCGCAGGCGGTTCTGACCTATTCTTTTTCCCAGTCTGCGCGCGTTAGCGGGGTAATCGGCGGCTGACCCTTTTCCGCGAGCGCTGCGTTTAGTCCTGACATTTCCTTTGCCAGCCAACCGTCGAAATCTTTGACAACGTCGGACAGTTCCCGGCTTATGGCGTCGGTGCGATCGACTTGAGTTTGCGCCGGGCGGCCTTCGTAGCCGGTGACGTTGCCGTACAAATCGGCGAGGTTTTCGCGCAAACGCTCTTCGCCGGTAATCGCGCCGCCCTCTTTAGTGGCTACGATTTTCTTGCGCAACTCGTCGAGTTGCGCCGAGGCCGCGCGCAGGCGTTCAGCGAGCGGATCGCCGGCCGGAAGTTGCCCGGCGCGCGCTGTCAGCGCCAGCCGCACGCCGTTAATGCGATCGACGGCAAAGGTCATGTCGCCGAGCAATCCGTACAGCTTCATAGCCAAATCAAACTGCGCCTTGCGATCGATCGCGGTGTGGGTGGCGCGCGGATCCGGAAGCACCTGCAACTTCGTCGTGTAGACGTTCTTGTTCTTCGTCATCTTCACGGTGTAAGTGCCGGGCAGAACCCGCGGCCCAACGGATGCCCCGAACGCCGCAGTCGCCGCCGTGGGCACGCGCGGAGCTTTCAGACGCATGCTCCACGTCGCGCGGTTCAGACCGCGTCGCTTGCTGCTGGGAACGGTGGTGACAAACTTTCCCTGGGGATCGAAAATCTCGATCTTCAAGTCACCGAAAATGTGACGCTTTTGCTGATAGTAGGTAATGACGGCTTCGTCGGTGGGGTTCGCGCCGACGAATACGGCGTCGCCGTTGACCCAGCCGCCGTTGGCCGGCACGCGCTGCACCGTCGGTCGCGCGTCAATGAATGCCGCTTCCTGTGCCAGCATTTGCGGCGTTAACGCGCGTAGCGGCGTAATGTCGTCAATGATCCAAATGCCTCGTCCGTGCGTGGCGATGACCAGATCCTTGTCGCGCGGATGAATTGCCAAATCGCGCACTGCCACATTGGGAAAGTCGCCGCCTTCGTATTGCGCCCACTCCTTACCGCCATCTAGCGAAATCCACAAACCAAATTCAGTACCTACAAACAGGAGATCCGGATTGACCAGATCTTCCTTCACGACGTGAGCGTAGCCGCGCACATTGCGACCGGGCGAGATGACCGGTGTCCAGGTTTTCCCAAAGTCGGCGGTTTTGTAGACATACGAGCCCATGTCACCAAACGTATGCAGGTCAAAAGTTGCGTAGGCCGTGCCGTCATTGAAATGTCCGGCGTCAATGGATGATACCCACGCGTTCCGCGGCAAACCTTTGATGTTCGCAGTGACGTTGTCCCAGGTGCGAGCGCCGTCGCGAGTTACCTGCACGTTGCCGTCGTCAGTGCCCACCCAGATCACTCTCGGGTTCTTTGGCGACTCGCAGATCGAAAAGATCGTCGTGTGCATTTCCGCAGACGAGTTGTCGACCGTGATTCCGCCCGACTGTTCCTGCTTCTGTTTTTCAGGATCGTTCGTCGTCAGATCAGGAGAAATGCGTTCCCAGGTCTGACCGTGATCGCGAGATCGAAACAGGAATTGCGAGCCGAGATAGATAGTGCCTTTTTGGTTCGGACTGACATGAATCGGAGTGTTCCAGTTAAAGCGCAGCTTGCCCTCTTTGTATTGCGGGAGGGGCTGAATGCCGCGCGATTCGAGCGTGCGGCGATTGATGCGGCCGATGTAACCGCCCTGGGATTCGGCGTACACGTAGTCGTTGTCGGAAGGATCGGCGAAGACCCAGAAACCGTCGCCGCCATAAATATTTTGCCAGCGGTCGTTGGTGATGCCGCCGGGGTAGGCGGAATCGCCAATCCATGAGCTGTTGTCCTGCAAACCGCCGTAGACATGGTATGGCATGTCCATGTCGAGGCTGACGTGATAGAACTGCGAGACCGGCAGGTTGTTGCCCTTCCACCACCGATTGCCGCCATCGAACGAATACCAAACGCCGCCGTCGTCGCCGACGATCACGTGATCGGTGTTTTCCGGATTGATCCAAAGGTCGTGAAAGTCGCCGTGCGCGCCGCCGGAGATGTTGCTGAAACTGCGGCCGCCATCGTTGCTGGCAATCAGCGGCCCGCCCGGCTTGTACAGTTTGTCCTCGTCTTTCGGATCGACGATTAAGTTGGAAAAGTAAAACGGACGCCAGATCATGTTCTGACTGCGATCGAGTTGCGTCCAGGTCTTGCCGCTATCGTCAGAGCGATAGAGGCCATCCTTCGGAATCTCTGCTTCGATCACTGCGTAGACGACGTTGGGCTTCGACGGCGCAACGGCTACTGCGATGCGGCCCCACGGTTTTGACGGCAAGCCGGTGGCGCCGGCTTGATCTAACTCAATCCAGTTAACGCCGCCGTCGGTGCTTTTGAAGAGACCGCTGCCACTGACAGCATTGGGTCCTTCACCGCCGGAGCGAAAAGTCCATCCCTTGCGCCGAAAGTCCCACAGGCCCGCGTAGATTGTGCGGGGATTTTTCGAGTCCATGGAGATCATAGAACAGCCGGTGGAAGCATTCGTTCCTTTCAGGATCCTGGCCCAGGTCTTTCCGCCATCAGCGGTTTTGTAGACGCCACGTTCATCCCCATCGCTCCACAATTTTCCGGTGGCACAAGCGTAAACGTTATTCGTGTTCGACGGATCGACCAGAATTTTGGCGATGCGCTCAGAGTTCTTCAGACCGACGTTGGTCCAGTTTTCGCCCCCATCGGTGGACTTATAAACTCCGTCGCCGACGGAAACGCTGTTTCGTGTCCAGGTCTCGCCCGTGCCGACCCAGACGACCTTCGGGTTTTTAGGATCGATAGTCACTGCGCCGATCGACTGCACTGGCTGTTTGTCGAAAACGGGTTTGTAAGTTGAGCCACCATTTACCGATTTCCAAACGCCGCCACTAGCGGAGCCAATAAAGACTGTCAGGCGCTGTCCCTCGCGCACTGCGTCGATCGCCGCGATGCGCCCGCTCATAGTCGCCGAACCAATATTGCGAGCGCCAAGGCCGGAGATTGTATCCGAATCAACTTTGACTGCGGATGTTTGCGCGAGCGCCGTGTTCGTCAGGAGGCAGCAAAATGCAGCGGCCAATAGCAAAGTGATTAGTCCTCGTGTCATTGGATCATCCTCTGGGGTCTTCTTCTGTTTAGCGGCGGGCTACCGCCCGTCGTCGCGGCATTCAGGAGTCGGCGGGCAGTAGCCAACCGCTAAACGGCGGTTGAAATTGTTTGACTACGGCTGCTTCGCAACGGGCATGTGGAAGCGACTGTCGTCGAGGGGTACGTTGGCCTCGATCTTTTCATAGACGACCTGGGATTTGTTCTGACTGCCTTTGACGTTGCTTTCAATGGAGTGCGGTAGGTACCAGCCGGCTACTTCCTTGTAGTCGGCCAGAGCGGTTTCGTACTCGCGTTCGGCGCCGCGGACGATCCGTTTGGTATCAATCTTAATCGGTACGTAGTAGTCGGTATCGAGGTAGTAGATGTAAACGTCACCGTTCGGTTTGGTGGCTTTCAGTTTAAACGTCTCGGTACCCTCGAACGTGTCCTTGCCGATAAACTCGACCTTGTAGCCTTTTTCTTTGTAGTTGATTAATGGGCCATCGAAATCTGCGTCATCCAGTATCCCTTTCATCTCTTCTTCGCCCAGGGCCTCGGGATCTTTCTTTCCGTTCCAGGGCTCGATTTTCCAGCCGGTCTTTCCGTCATAGGCGCTGATCGCGGTCATACCCTGGAGAGTGAATTCGCCGCGAATGAAACTGCGGCGTTTGTTTTCCTGCATCATCAGGGCCTCAAAGCCGCCGCCGCCGATGTACTTGCCAGTGCGGCGCAGGGTCTGGACCGCCTGAATCTTTTCCATGCCGCCGAGGCTCTTTACGTAGCGCGCCAGAATTTCATCCACGGTTTGCGCGGAAGCGGGCAGCGCGAACAACGCGAAGACAGTGCTGAGAATAAGTATGCGGCGCATAGGGTTCTCCTTGGCTTAGATAATCAGGGAACTGAGAAATTAGGGACCGAGACAGGGTAATACGTTGGAAAGGCCGCGCGGGTTTTGGTAGCGCACCAGTTTCGTTTCATCCTCACGAATTACAACCCGCCGGCTGAAGCCGGATGGCGGCAGCCTGAAGGGCTGCAAGACAGTAGCCGGTGGTCCAGACAATCCAAATCAATCAGTACCCTGAAAGGGTGCGAGGACGGGTCGCTCACACGGCACAAAACCTGGCACCGCTTCAGGTGCGCTCCGAGCTACACGCTAACGGAGGTCTGCCGTTCGCTTCGACCGCCGGCTACTCTCTCACCACCCTACGAGTTGCAAATACCCTGCTCCGTCACACATGGGCTCTGTTTATGATTACGGTTTTAGCGGTTCACTTCGCCGGCGATTCAAGCATCGTTTGCGCGACGTTTGACTGCCTACCAACGCGAGAACCAGTTAGTACAAAATCAGCGCGCGCCCAGGCTTTCTTTAAACGCGCTTCGACGAGCTCGGCTTCGGCGTTCTTGCCCTGCGCTCGCAACGCCTGGACCAATCCGAACAGGGCCCAACCGTTGTTTCGATTCTGCTTCAGGTCAGCCCAATAAACTGTCTCCGCTTCCGGCGCGCGCTTCGCTTCCAACAACACAGCGCCGAGCGCGTGCCGCGGTGGGTAATGCCACTCAGCGGGTTCGGTATAAATGAGCGCATCCTCAAGCCTCACCGCCCGCTCCAGATGGGCAATCGCTGTATCGTAGTTTTTCTTCGCCGCGGCAATCTCACCGGCTAGAACTTCGGGTGCGATTGAGAGCACAGCGCGTGCCTTGTTCGGCGAAAAGAGTGCGTGATCAAGCGCGCCGTCCTTGACCAGCTCGTTTAGTTTCTTGAGTTCTTTTTCTGCTGCATCGACTTCGCCCTTGCCTACGTAGGCGATGCCGCGCGCATAGTGCCAGAGCCCGCTCAGATACGGACTGAAGGCGGGCGGCTCCGGTTCGCGCAACATTTCGTCCCACTTACCGAAACGAGTCAGCGCGTAGTAGGGAACGCCGCGGAATACCGCCAAGAGAGGAATCTGCTTTAAAGTTGCATCATCAACTTTCGATGCGGTTTTGCGCGCGGACTCAATCGCCAGTTGGCTGCGGCCGTCAAACGTGGCGGCGAACCAGAGGAAGTGAATGTTGTGCGGGTAGTAACCCATCGGATAGAGACCCTGGGCCTGGCACTGCGAGATGTAATCCTCGTCAGCCGCAATCGCCAGTTCATTACTGCGCGCCGCATCGGCGTAGCGACCCACGCGTTGATAGATGTGCGCGGGCATGTGGACCATATGGCCGGCGGCCGGCATCAATGTGATCAAACGGTCGGCTGCCACTTCGGCTTTGTCGACCTTGTCCGTCGCTTCGAGCAGATGGATATAGAGGTGCAGCGCGCCCGGATGTACCGGGTTGCGCTCGATTACTTTTTCGACAACGGCGACCACGTCGGCCATCCCTTCGTAGGGTTGGCCATCGCGGCTCCAGTATCCCCACGGTCGCAGGTCCATCATCGCTTCGGCGTACATCACCGCCGCATCTAAATCATTAGGGAATCGTTCATGCACTTTGCGCATAGCCATCGCGTAAGCGTGGTCGCGCGCGACGCGGTCGGCAGCATTGCCGGAGTACCGCTCAGCCAGCGCGTCGATGTACGCACGCTCTCGCCGCGACGCCCGCGATTTAAGCGCCAGCGCTTTCCTGCTTAACTCCAGTGCCTTCGCTTCATTGTTCGGATCCATCGACGCATTGATGTTTGGTCCCAGGACAAGCGCTTCGCCCCAGTAGGCCATCGCCGCATTCGGATCCAACCGCGCGGCCTCACGGAACGCTCTGCCGGCTTCGGCATGATTAAAGGCATACGCCAGGTTGACTCCCTGGTTGATAAAGCGTTGCGCCTGCCGGTTCTTCGTGGTGACAGGGAACTGATGCTTGCCGAGATTCTGCAACCGCGGCGCCAACGCCCCGGTTGGCGACGGGCGATCGTATTCCGCTGATTCTTTGTAATGAACGTGATTCGGACCGGGCGCCTGGGACTGGCCCAAAGTGAACTGTTGAAACCCGATCATCGTCGAGCCGAGAGCGACGATCATGGGGAGAAGTCGTACGGGTCGCATGGCTTATTCCTTTCTGAGTAGGACAGACATTCCTGTCTGTCCCCGGATTAATGGTGCTGCAGATTTCGGGAAAGCAAATTGACAGGCAGGAATGCCTGTCCAACATTCGATTGCAAACCTATGATTTGGTCGGGAATATTACTGCGATCCGGCAAGCGACTCAAGAGCCACGCCGCACAACTTTTAGATCCCCAACGCAAACTGGTGAGCGAATAGTGCAAAAAGAAAACGGGCGACTCGATTGTCGCCCGTTTCCTATTCGTAAAATGGTGAGCCGAGCAGGGCTCGAACCTGCGACCCGCTGATTAAGAGTCAGCTGCTCTACCAACTGAGCTATCGGCCCATTAAGCGGAGGGGAAATTATACGTGGCTACCTTGCGGTGTCAAGCGAGTGACGGAATCGATTTGTAGGGGCGGACCTCCGTGGCCGCCCCCGCTTGCAAGGAAGAAATGGGGCGCCCACGGAGGGACGCCCCTACAACTTCAATGCCGGCGAACTCGATTTCTCTCACCCCGCGCTGTGCTAATCGACCTTGCTTTCCGGCGCTACTTAGGCGGTAGCGGCGCAGGCGTTCTGAAAAAGTATTTGATGGACTGCGTCTATTAATTTATCGATGTGAGGCTTGGGGACGTACGCGTCGGCCCCGGCTTTTAGCCCTTCCAGACGATGCATCTCATACGCGTCACCGGAATACAGGATCACGGGGACATGTGGAGTCAACTGTTTGAGCTCGCGGCATAAATCTGCGCCCATGCCATCCGGCAGTCGTCGATCCAGCACGTACAAATCGAATTCCTTGCTTCGGGCAAGAGCGACAGCTTGTTCCACGGTCGCGGCGGTAGTTACTTCATAATCTGACAGACTCAGCAATTGTTCGAACATGATCGCTGAATCTTCATGATCGTCAACATAGAGGATGCGGCATCTATCACTCATCGGGGAACCTCCTTGAAGTAAGCGACTAAGCTGCGAATCTAGATCCTAACGGACTTCAAAAAAAAGATTTAGCTGGGGCAAACTCAAAACAGCTCATCTCACTTTCCACGCCTGGAAATATCCAGAAGTTTGAGGAGCTCCTCAAACTCAATCATCTCCGGATCGTCTGGTTCCAGTTCCAGGTATTTCTGCAGCGCGGCCAGAGCCTTATCCCAGTCGTTCAGTTTGTGATAGACCAGTGCGAGGTTGTAGTGCGCGCGCGAGAACGCCGGCTCAATCAGCACGGCGGCTTCGTAATGCAGGAGCGCCAGGCGGAGATCGCCATTGTCGTAGTAAAGGCTGCCAAGATTGTAATGACCTTCCAGATGGCGCGGCTCATGCTTCAAAGCGAGAGTGAAACTATCCAGCGCCCGGGTGGCGTCGCCTTTGCCCAGCTCAACGATGCCCAGGTTGCAATAGGCTTCGGCGATGTTGTCCCCTTCGCTGATAGCGTCGGCGTAAAACTCAGCGGCCTTCGGATCGCCCTGCTCGTCCAGGGCGAGTGCTTCCTCAAACGGTGACAGCAGACGCGCGAGCGGCGCCGGTTCCTTGCGAAACAGACTGAGCTGTCCCTGCAACTCAAACTCGATTTGCTTAATGCTCAGGCCCTGCGAACGCAGTTGGCGCACGTGGCGAAACTGAGTGAGGGCATGAAAGTCGTAAGTGAAATCGCGGTCGCCGCTGACCGCGGCCGCGCGAATAATACCCTGTTCAGTCCAGCGGCGAATCGTACGCTCGGTCAAGCCAAACAATTGCTTGATCTCGTGAATCGAGTAACTTGATTTGACGCGTTGATAATCTGCCTTGGCGGGAGCAGGAGCAGGGAAGGAGAGGACTTTATTACTTTTCTCAGTCATTAATAACTACGTGCAAAGTCAGGAGCCAAGGGCTAAGCGCTAAGAGCTAAGGGCCATGAGCTAAGAGCTGAGCGCCAGGAATGGAGAATCGCTTTCGCTCTTTGCCCCTTGCCCTCAGGACGCTTTGCGCTTGCGCGGTGCGACCGCTTTGGACTTAACCAGCGTGAGCGGCGCGGCTTTCTTTTTCGCCGTCTTGCTGACAGACTTTACCATTGGCTTCCGAGACGATTTCTGCAAACTCTTCTTCAGCGCCGTCATGATATCAAGTCTGGGGATTTCTTCAACCTCTTCGTACTCGACAACCTTCTTGCCCTTGATCTTCGATTCGATCAATTTCTGCAAGGCTTCGTGATAGTGGTCCACCATCTCGATCTCGGAAATGTCGGTGGCCATCTGCTCGACCAGCATAGTAGCCATTTGCAATTCACGTTTGTCCAGTTTGGCGTCGCCGTCCAGCTCCGGCACGTCTCCCATCTTTCTAATCTCATTGGGATAGTGCAGTTTCTGCAACACCAAACCGTTCTCATGGGGAAAGATGGCGACCAAATCCTCACGATCGCGTAGCACGACCTTGCCCAAACCAATCTTGCCGGTTTGCTTCATTACCTCGCGCAAAAGCGCATAAGGTTTCTCCGCCACGGGCCCGTCCGGTCCGGCAAAGTAAGGCGCATCGTAGAAAGTTGTAGGAATCTGCGCGGCATCGACGAAGCCCACGATGTCGACCGCGCGGTTGGTCTTGATCTTGACCTTGGCAATCTCTTCCGGCTCAACAATCGCATAGCGATCCTTTTCGTATTGATAACCCTTCGTAATCTGATCGCCGGTGACAACCTGATCGCACTTCTTGCAGCGTTTGTCATAGCCGATGGGGCCGAAATCGTCGCGGTGCAACTGGTTGAACTGAATCTTTTCCGAGGTTTCCAGGGCGTTGTAAACGCGCACGGGAATGGCAACCAGCAGGAAGCGAATGTGGCCTTTCCAGATAGATCGCATAAAGGGGCCTCTCAGATAGTGTCCGGCAAGCAGGTGCTTGCTGAAGGTTAGCGAGAAAAGTCTCGGTTCTAAATAGTAGCACCGGCTCTTTGGCCGGTGAATGGGCGGGTATTATGCGGTTCGGGCAGGCCGGAAGTAAAGACTTTTTAGGGGCTAAAAGCCGGGTTCACGATAGTTTGTGCTGCGATCCTTAGCCTTAGCAAATAACAGGCACCAGGGAGTGCGAAACAAACAGCGAGCTGCACATTCGTTGCGGTGAAGAAGGGTTCGGTCGAACTGCGCGCGGGCAACTCAGTCAAACAGATCGCTGCGGGTGGTCAGGATACAGCCGGCACGGCGGCCGGGTTGTTCGAACTCGAGGGACTAGGGGTAACGGTTCAGATTCTGAAAGATCGGGTTGCGTCGAGAGCTCGTCGACACAACCACCGGCGATGGGCTCAGCGAATTATTTCCAGATCGTCAAAGGCGATTTCGTTGGCGTCGGTCGTATAGAAGCCTGCTATCCCGCGCATGGCATTTGGCAGTCCGGCAAAGCTCGTTAGTTGGTGACCGTTAACGGAGAAAGTGAGCTGGCCATCTCGCGAGACTACCTCGACCTGGTTTGGATTGCTGCCGCCGCGTAGAAAGGGAGTTGTCGTCCAGGCCACCACGGGATAGGGTTTGCCTTCTCTATTCTGAACCACCTGATAGGCCGGCGTGCTTCCCGTCCGAATCAAAAACGCGTAATTGCCGATTGCCTTTGATTGTTTCGATCGCTCGCTGTGAACTAGCAATCCATATCCCGCCGTAGGCGAACTGCCGTCAACGCTGCGCATGGTCACGCGCACTGTGGCGTTTTCGGTCTGGTACTTCTGGCTGGGCGCATACATCGCAATGTAACCGCCTTTGTTGGCATGCATGTGATACTCGTCGTTGACGTACATGGCACTGCCATAGGCATAAGTCCCGGTAGTCCAATCCTCAGTTCTGAAGTCGTCTCGAATAGATCCCCCCGGATTTGCATTGGCATTCCAATTGGAGTTGCGGTTTGCCACCGGCGGACGAGTGTTCGCATTTGCGTTCCGGCTGTTCATTCCGGCCAGGGCGAAAATCAGAATCAGGACTCCGAATCCCATAAAACCAAGGATGGCAACGATGCCGATGATCCATGGCCAAACGCTGCGCCGCGCCGGTGGCGGTCCCGCCATGGGCGACCACTGTGGGGCGGAACGCATTTGATTGACCATCGGTGTCGCTGGCGGACTGGTCCCAAGCGGAGGGTTGGCGTAACGAGAACCGGGCGCCTGAACCGGCGGCGCCGATGCGTTGTAAGCGACCGGAGCGGTTGGAACTTCCGTTAAAGGAGTTCCATCGTGCAGACAGAAACTCAATGCCTCGTCGGTGTAGGTGCGATTACAGTTGGGGCAGCTTTTCATACGGACTCTAGTCTCAGGTCTCAGGTCTCAGGTCTCAAGTCTCAGGTCTCAAGTCTCAGGGTCTCAAAACTTAAGTCGTAACGCTATGAGCCTTGAGACCTGAGACTTGAGACCTTGCTTGAGACTTGAGACCTTATTAAGCCGAAAGAATAAGGCGGCGGCAATCCCGCGTCAATGAAACGCCGGACCGCCACCGCCTTCGCTGTGGGTTTAGCTTATGCAAAGTGGGACAGGCAGGAATGCCTGTCCTACTAGTGAGCTAGTTAAGCTCGAGCTGTTCTTGATTGTTCCTTTTTGGCTGCTTCCATGCGCGCGCCTAATTCCTCGGCTTGTTCTTTACTCAAGACCTTGCGCGCGTTCGTGAACATTTCGCCTTCTTCTTCTTCCACATGATGTTCGACATTCTCCTGCAGCACCTTCAGCTTGGCGCCCCACTCTTCTTCGTCTTTTGGCAAGGCGTCGAGTTCGGCCAGAAGCGTTTTGACTACCTTATGCTCTTCGTAGCCTTCCAAAATAATGTCGTGCGTTTCATCAGCTTCTTTGAGGGCCGGATAGAAAATCGTTTCCTCAATTTGTGCGTGCACGTCGAGCTCGGCCTTCAACTGTGAAAACAGTTCTTCGCGCGTTTTAACGCCGCGCTCGGTGGTGGGCTCGAGTTTTTCGAAAATCCCTGCGACCTTTTTGTGGTCTTCTTTCAGTAGTTGAAAAGCGTTCATGATAATCCCTCCGTATTGTCGTTGTTCGGGTCGTTGCCGGAGTCTGAACGTAATCGATACGCAATTCCGGCTTCCGGAAGGATAGCTGCAACCGCAATGCCATTGGGGGAGAGGCTAGAGACTAGAGACTCGGGCAGGAGGCTAAGTAGACGGCAGGAGCAGACGGCAGGAGGCAGAGGGCCGCATAAGTCTTCAGTGGGAGCGCGGGCGTATCGCGCCCGCTTTTTGCAATTGGCTGACGCATCCCTTATCAATCGAGGCGGACCGCACGCGCGGGGGGGGCCAGTCGAGAGCTTTCATCCTGCCCTAGCCTCCAGCCTCTAGGCTCTATCCAAGATCAACACAACACTGACTGCACCGGGTAGCTTTCAGGGGAATGGTGGCCAAACAACGCGGACAGTCCTTGGTTGTCGGGGCCTCGCCTTCCTGTTTGCTCTTCATCCGGTTCACGGCCTTCACGATCAGAAAAACAACAAACGCGATGATGAGAAACATGATCACGTCATTGATGAAGGCGCCGTAGCTGATGACCGGAATTCCTTTCGCTTTCGCGTCATCAACCGACACCGGCATGCCCTTCGATTGATCGAGGACGTACATCAGGTTGGCGAAATCAACGCGCCCCAACAACAGGCCAATCGGAGGCATGATGATGCCGTCCACCAGCGTGCTGACAATTTTGCCAAAGGCAGCGCCGATGATGACTGCGACTGCAAGATCCATCACATTGCCGCGGGCAATGAACTCTTTGAACTCCTTAAGCATGTTTTGATCTCCAGGGTTAAGGTGCACCGGCTAATAACTTTCGCCGGCGCCGTTATGGACCAAGACGTGATTACTCGAACGTGGTAGCATTGTCTACGTGGTAACTTTCTCTGCCGTTCTTGAAGCGGCGATAAGCGGCCAAGCCGCCCTGGTAGTCGCCCATCCAGGACATGAATTGCGTGTCCATCACTGGCTAAGTCTGGCCCGTCCCTCTGTGTTTGTGCTTACCGACGGCTCCGGTCGCTCTGGTGAATCGCGGCTGCATTCTACAACAAGGGTCCTCGAACCACTCAGGGCGATGCCGGGCTGCATTTATGGCTCGCTGACTGATCGCGATTTATACTCGGCGTTAATGGATCGCGACGCACATCTGTTTATTCGTCTTGCCAAACAACTTGCCGGAGCCTTCGTGGATCAGCGGATTGACTATGTCGTTGGTGACGCCACCGAGGGTTATAATCCTGCGCACGATGTTTGCCGGTTGATCATCGATGCCGCGACAGCCATTGCAAGTTGTTTACAGGATCGGCTGATTGCCAATTTTGATGTCTTACTAATCAGTGAGCCCGGCGATCACCCCGCTGCGACACTCGAAGGCGCAGTTTGGCTAAATCTCGACAGTACGGCGGTATCAAAAAAGATCGAGGTGGCGCTCAGTTATGCAGAGATGTCGGAAGAGGTAAACCGCATCCTGAAAACCGTCGGCAGAAACGGACTGGAAACTGAATGTCTGCGCCGTGCGGCCAGTGACAGTCCGCGTCCCGAGACCTGGAGTCCTTATTACGAACAATATGGTGAACGCCAGGTCAAAGCCGGCCATTACCAGCAATCAATTTGCTACCGCGAACACGTGGTTCCCATCGCCCGCGCACTCACTGAGTATGTCCGGTCTTTCAGCTCTGAAACAACTTGCGCATATTAATAACAAACAACAGTCTGGCAGCGCGCGCCGGCACCGAGCTTTACGTAAGGGATCTGGCGCTGGGACTACTCAAACGCGGCCACACGCCAATTGCTTACAGCACAAAGCTGGGCGACGTTGCCACGGAAATCCGGGCCGCAACGGTCCCGGTTATCGATAACCTTGATGCAATGGGATCACCTCCGGATGTGATTCACGGCCAGCATCACCTGAGCACGATGACCGCCCTCTTACACTTTCCTCAAACTCCGGCGATCTATTTCTGTCATGGTTGGGCGCCGTGGGAAGAGAGGCCGCCGAAGTTTCCTCGCATTCTGCGCTATGCCGCAGTGGATTACACTTGTCGCGATCGTCTGATTTTCGAAGCGGGCATTCCGGAAGAACGCACCTGTGTATTGCTGAACTTCGCTGATCTTGAGCGCTTCAAATCACGCGGCCCGCTGCCTGAACGCCCGCAACGGGCCCTGGTCCTGAGCAACAACCTGAGCGAACAGAATTCGTTGGGCGCGGTGCAGGAAGCTTGTGCCCGTGCCGGCATTGAGCTCGACGTGCTGGGGCGTTGCGCCGGGAATGCATGTGCGGAACCGGAAGCAATGTTGGGCAATTACGATCTGGTATTCGCGAAAGGGCGAGCGGCTTTAGAAGCGATGGCCGTGGGCACGGCCGTCGTCCTCTGTGATGTGGCGGGCCTGGGGCCGATGGTTACAACCGCTAATATCGAGCGGCTGCGGCCTTTGAATTTCGGGATTCGGAGTTTGCGAAATCCCGTGCATGTTGATGCGTTAGCGCGAGAGATGGCGAACTACGATCCTATCGATGCGCTCCAGGTGTCCCATCAAATCCGCGAGAGTGCGGGTCGAGAACTGGTGATCGATGAACTGATCGGAATGTATCAAGACGTTATCGATGAGCATGCGCGGAACGCCGATTCAAATTCGATGAGCGCAGAACAACATGCGGCGGCCGGTTACTTGCGGGAACTTTCAGTCGGACTAAACGCCAGGGATGGCGAGATCGACCGTCTGTTCAATTCCCGAGGCGGGCGCCTGCTGCGGAGCTACGGGGCAATTAGGCGCAAGCTGCAAAGTCCGATCCAGTCAATGCGGAACATGGTCAGATCACGCACGCAGAGCGAAAGCAGGGAAGCGTCGCGCGCGATAAAGATTAAGTGATGAGTTGGCCGTTGCGAGTCAAATCCTTCATCCGCAGGCGCGCGTCGTTCTCAACTCCGATGGATGCGGTCTTCTCCGAGATTTTTGAGAAGCGAACGTGGGGCGATGACGAATCGGTCTCGGGTCCTGGCTCGACCCTCGCGCGCACAGCGACGTTTAGAGATGAAATCGCACTGCTGCTGGAAGCCCTGGGCACGAAAACTTTGCTGGATGCCGGTTGCGGTGATTTCAATTGGCTGAAAGAAACGCAACTGGGGGCGATACGATATGTTGGAGTGGACGTTGTCCCGAAACTGATTGCCCGCAATCAACAAGCATTCGGCAGCGACACGCGCACCTTCCTGAAGCGCGACATGACGACCGACTCGCTGCCGCAGGCCGACGTCATTCTTTGCCGCGACGCGCTCGTGCATTTTTCGCTGGCCGAGATAAGCAGCGCGATCCAAAACTTCAAACGTAGTAAGGCAACGTATTTGTTGGCGACTACGTTTGTGGCGCTGGGTAAAAATACTGAGATAGTGACCGGAAGCTGGCGTCGGATAAACCTGCAGATTCCGCCATTCCGCTTTCCTGAGCCTTTGCAGGTAATCGATGAGCAGTGCGAGCACTCGGGAGGAATCTACCGGGACAAGCGTTTGTCGCTTTGGCGGCTGGCCGACCTCGTTGTGTGAAACAGTTTGGTCTGCTTCGTTTCTTAAAGCGCTAACGGCGCGAAATGTAACAGCCTGGGCCAGCGGCCCAGGGACAGTCGCGAATCAAAGAGTAAGCGCTGAAAGCGCGAAATAGATCCGATTGCGCGCTTTCAGCGCTTAGCCGAAATTGCTCGCCGTCTCCCAGGCCGTTGGCCTGGGCTATTACATTTCGCGCCGTTGGCGCTTAGGTCTCAAAGACTCTCTTTGACGGGTGGAATTGAATTCCGGCGAATTAACTCACTGACAATTCTTGGCCAGTTTATACCCGGCCTTTAAAGCTTCGGCTGCATCATTGAAGATTACGAGATTTTCCGCGCCGATCCCGTCAGCGCCCGCACAGTTTGCCGGATAAAAAAGTTTGCTATGTTTATCGGCCGATACTTTGGTTGGCAGGGCCTCGGTCTCTTCTGCGGCATCCGCCGCCGCTTGCCGCCGGCTGATTAAGGTTTTCTCGCCTGCGGTATCGGTGAGGCGCAGGCTGGGGCTGCCGGCCAGCATCGACGCCGCGATTTGTAATCCGTCACAGCTTATTTGCTGGCCGCGAGCTTTCGCTTGCCAGGCATTCGGCAGGTTCAGCGACTTGCTTATGCCGCCCACAAACTCGTCGAACTTCTGCCACTTGAACGCACCGTCGTAACCAATCCAAAGTTCCATCAAGCGCCCATCAAGAAATGTGAGCGAAACCGTGCGCACACCGGCGAAACTGGTTTGATCAAAGCGAGAGTCAAAAGATGGATTGATGCTCGTCTTCGAAATACCGTACGGATCCAGGCGTCCAAACACTATCGGTGGGACCCGCGATCTGACTTCTTCCATAGTCATGCCGAGGCGAAAGCCGTGCAACTCCGCCGCCGCCGGCAGCTTGTCGGAAGTAATGACGCATTTATCCTGCGCCCGTACAATCAGAGGGCAGAGGCCGGCAAGAACGATTAAGAAGAAAAAAGTCTTCATGCAAATTATCTCCGCCGCGCCGGTCGAAATAGATGAGCGCATATTATTTCGCGGAGAGAAAATTGTCTATCAGATTGCCCAGCACCTCGGGCTCAAAGGGCGTGGAAACATATTCGTTGCTGCCGGCTTCGATGGCGGGCCCGCGATATTCGTCGGCGGTGTAAGCAGACACAGTAATAATTGGGATGGTCCGAAGCGAATCATGGAGGCGAATGCGGCGGGTTGCCGTCAGCCCGTCAACCCCCGGCATCTCGACGTCCATGATGATCAGATCGGGAACCTCACTCAACGCCAAGTCCACCGCGCGTTCGCCATCTTCTGCTTCAATCACCCGGTAGCCGCGTTTTTCCAACCACACTTTCATCAGCAGTCGAGTATCTTCGAAATCCTCAACTACCAGTATCGTCGGCGTCCGCTTTTCGGAGTCGTCCCGCTGATGAATGATTTCACTCACGCTTTATAGCCCAACTCTTCTAACAGGCCGCCGGCAACACGCCAAAAACGGCTCTGTTCGTCTGGAGTCATCTCAGATTTCCACGCGCCGATGCAAGCCGGATCAGGCGGCTGGATGGTACGCCTTTGTTGGTTGAGCCGGTCTTCCTGAGTAATCAGCACCGAGCCATCGGCCCGGAAGCGCGCTTGGTGTTCTTTCAGGCGTGACTCCGAGCGGGTGTAATAGCGCAACATTTTTTCGTCGTAGTTTAGATCCACAAACTGCGAAATCTGCTTCAGTATTTCCGGCGTATTCAGGATGAGATCTTCGTAACGAACTTCGAGGTAGTCGGAATGATTGAGACCAGCTTTTCGCGCGGTCAAAACGCACTTGCGCCAGTAGCCCGCCAGGGTCTCGATGTCCTGACCCGGCGCGAACCACATTCGGCGCAAAGAAAGTACGACGTCGCGTCCATCCCGGATCAGGTGGATGAAGCGAGCTTCGGGTAGCAAGTTCCTAATCGGCTCAATGTCCATGCAATAGAGCGGCGTCTTGTCGCCCCACCTTCGTTTGTCAAAGCGGGCCGCGTACATCCGGTAGAAAGTCCGGTAGCCTGCGGAGACTGTGAATGGATCTATCTGCGAAAGGGTTAACCAAAATGATTCTTCCGACAATTGAAAGTCAGGCCAGGCCGAAGCCTCGCTGGGAAAGTTTGTGACGCCGCGAAAGAACTGTTGGCGAAGTACATCCCCCGTTCCTCTAAACTTAGCGCCGAGAGTGAGGAAACCTGTTTCCGGTGGGATTGCCAATTCGGGGTGCGCGTCCAGCATCACCCGAAGTAACGTGGTTCCGGATCTGGGTGCACCGACGATTACCGGCATAGGAGGAAGACCGGCCGCCGGTGTTTCGTTGTCGACGAATTTATGCTCTCTTGGAAGTAAAAGAGGCATGGGATAGGTTCCTATTTGGAGTGCGGTGGCACGCGCGACCCCGCTTTGGATGATTGATCCAGACTTTAGTTGGCGGCAATCCAAAGCGCCGTCGCCGCTGCGCTCTGCCGGCGCATTCCAAAGATGCATGTCCTGGCTACAGAGTACACCAATTTTTCCTTGAGCCTTGGCGGATCCAATTGTCTGTGGTGTAGGCGGGCCCGACTGCAAGCCGCCGAGGCAACTACGAGCGGCGGCCGAGCGCGGTCGCGATTGAGATTATCAGCGCTTCAGCGTCCACGGGTTTGGCGACGTGCATTTGAAATCCCGCGGCCAGCGAGCGCAATCGATCGTCATTGGTGGCATACGCCGTCAGCGCCACCGCCGGTAATTCCCGGGCCCGCTTTGAGCGTATTTTTCTGAGTTTCTTGATGAGGCTGTAACCATCTTCATTGGGCATGCCGATATCGCTCACCAGCAAATCAGGCTTCCAATCGCGGAAGGCCTTTATCGCTTCGGCCGCCGATTGTCTGCAGGTCACCTCGCTGCCGCACCGCGTCAGGATCGTGCTAAGCAGTTCGCGCGAATCGGCTTCATCGTCGACCACGAGGATCCGCAGACCTTTCAAGATTTCGGAGAAACCATCCGGCAAACCGTTATCCGAGTCCGATTCAGTACCGGCCAGGTTCTGTGGTTGCGGCACCACCGCCGAAACCGGCAGCGTCACAGTAAAAGTTGAGCCTTGATTAGCCCCGGCGCTTTCCACTTCGACTTTGCCGTTATGCAGTTGGACCAGATGCTTCACGATCGACAGCCCCAGCCCCAGACCGCCGTGCACGCGTGTGGTTGAACCGTCCGCCTGGCGGAAGCGATCGAAAATGAAGGGCAGGAATTCCGCTGAGATGCCGATGCCGGAATCGCTGACCGAAATTCTGACCTGTTCGTCAGTTCGTGAGATGTGGACCTGCACCTTGCCGTCTGAAGGCGTGAACTTGATGGCGTTACTGAACAGGTTCCATAAGACCTGTTGTAAACGGTTCGCGTCGCCGGGGACGGAACAACCGTCATTGTCCAGAACAGTTTCAAACTGAATGTTCTTGGTCTCGAATGCCGGACGAACTGATTCGATGGCGGCTTCCATCACGCTGCGCAAATCGGTGGAAACCAGATCGATCTCCAGCTTGCCGGTGATGATGCGCGAAACATCCAGCAGATCGTCGATCAGCTGCGACTGCGAACGAGCATTCCGTTCGATCGTCTCCAACGCCCGCGACAATTGCGTGCCGTCGAGATTTCCGGTGCGCACCAGATGGCTCCAACCCAGAATAGCCGTCAACGGCGTGCGCAACTCGTGGGAAAGTGTCGCCAGGAATTCGTCTTTGGTGCGATTGGCCCGTTCCGCTTCGGCCCGCGCCGATCTTTCCCGCAGCAACATCTGCGCGCGCTCTTCCTCAGCCTGCTTGCGCTCGGCTATCTCCAACTGCAGCTCATTGGCATGTAGTTGAGCTTTGCTGTGCAGCGTAGCGTTTTCATAAGCGATCGACACCTGGGTCGCGAGCGTCGCCGCCAAACGCTCATCCGCTTCGGTGAACTCGTCGGCATTGACCTTGTTAACCAGGTAAAACCAACCACGCACTTTCGATGAAGAAAGCAGGGGCGCGCCGAGAAACGAGTGGACCAGCTCAGAAGTCTTTCCTTTTTCACGCAACAGGTCGTCAGCGTCATTAAGCCGCAGAGGCCGCCGCCGGGCGACCATGCGCTTCACTGCATGTCGGGCAACCGCGGGAATGCCATTGGTCGTGCTGGTTTCACCGTTTGGTCCGCAATGGAAAAAGTAGCGCAACGTTTTACCGTCACTGTCGAAGACTCCGGCGGCGGCCTCTTGGGCTTCAACGATTTTGGTGGCGGATTGGCAAAAGCTTTCCAACACCCGGCCGGGATTTTGTTCGGCCGTCAGTTCGTGTCCCAGGTCGATCAGCATTTTCAAACGCGCCAGATTCGTGTTTTCCAACTCCAGGTTTTTTTCCTGCAGCAGTTGGGCCTGGCGTTTAATCTCCCGGGTTTTTTTGAATAGTTCGACGAAGACGGCAACCTTCGATCGCAGGATGTCGGGCTCAATCGGTTTGACGATATAGTCCACAGCCCCCAATGAATACCCGCGGCTGAGGTGGCGACCGCCGGTGCTATCCGCCGTCAGAAAAATGATAGGAATGTCTCGCGAGCGGTCGCGGCCCCTGATCATTTCGGCCGTCTCCAGGCCATCGAGCTCCGGCATGTAAACGTCCATCAGAATTACCGCCACCTCGTTGTCCAGGAGGTAACGCAGGGCATCATCTCCCGAAGAAGCGCTAACGAGGTTGCGATCCGGAGCGGCCAGAACGGATTGCAGCGCCAACAGATTCGTGGGGCTGTCATCAACCATCAAAATGTTAATCGGCTTCTCAGTGTCCATCTGGTGTTTAGTTTCGTGCGTTTCCGCCTGGATAAACGGTCTCGAAAGCGATCTGGGCGCGGCTTGGGTTAGTTAACTCCTGCAGCCGAGCAGCCATCTGGTCGAGCGGCAATACCGCGTCAGCTCTGGTGGCTTCCAGCGCCGCGGCCGGCATTTGCGGACAAGCAGCAGACAATGGATCCTGCACCAGGGTTAAGCCGCCGCGCGCTTTTATCCTGCTCAAGCCTTGCGCGCCGTCGTAATTGGCGCCCGTCAGGATCACACCAATCACCCGCTCAGCATAATTGTCGGCGGCGGTTTCGAACAGCATATCAATCGAAGGCCGCGCATGGGCCAGCGGCGGCGCAGTCGACAACGCCAACGCGCCATTTTCGATCAGCAGGTGATAGTCGCGCGGCGCCAGATAAACGCGGCCCGGCAACAGAGCTTCTTTGTCGTCGGGTTCAATCACAGGCATGTGGCTGGACTGTTGTAAATAGTCACGCAAACCAATGTCAGATCCTTTCGCGCGGTGTTGCACAATCACAACCGGCAAAGGAAAATCCGCCGGCAGGCCAGACAGCAAGACCTGCAACGCCTTCAAGCCGCCGGTGGAAGTACCCACAACTACGATGTCAAAATCCATGGGGGGAGAAGTTTCGAGTTTCGAGTTTCGAGTTCGGAAAAGTTGCAAGTCTCAAGTCTCAGATTCAACCACCACTAACCGAACTCGAAACCCGAAACTCGAAACCCGAAACTTTCTTAAGCCACCTTCCGATACAGTTTGTCGTGTTCGTTCAAATGCTGGTAGGCCGCGGCGCGCGGCGTAAACTTCAAACTCTCTTTGTTGCCCAAGCCGAAGACTCCAAACATGCTCAGGCTGTCGTAAAGCAAATTGTGCACCCGGGCCTGCAACTCCTTATTGAAATAAATCATAACGTTGCGGCACAGGATCACCTGGAATTCGTTGAACGAACCATCCGTTGCCAGGTTGTGCTGGGAAAAAACCACATTGCTCTTGAGCGCCGTGCTGAAAATCACGCTATCGTATTGCGCGGTGTAGTAATCCGAAAATTCGTGTGTGCCGCCGGCTTGGTGATAATTCGCCGTATATTCCCTCATTGCTGCGAGCGGAAAAATGCCATCGCGCGCCCGGCGCAACACGGCCGGACTGATGTCCGTCGCATAAATGCGGCACCTCGGTGATAACCGTTCTTCCTCCAAGAGAATCGCCAGGGAGTAAACCTCTTCTCCCGTGGAGCAACCCGCGATCCAAATCTGTACCGTGGGGTAGGTTCGCAGCAAAGGTACGACCCGTTCGCGAAATGTTAAGTAAAAGCTGGGATCGCGAAACATCGACGTGGCGTGCACCGACAAGCCCAACAACATTCGATCAAGTGCTGCCGGGTCGCGTAACGTTTTGTTCTGGTACGTCGAGACAGTTTCACATCCCTCGGCGCGCATTAATTCCACTATGCGGCGCTTTATCGAGGCGCGCGAGTATTCCCGGAAATCAAAACCGTGGACCCGGTAGATGCCTTCGAGTAGCAGGTCGATTTCGATATCCTCCAACTCCACGGCTTCTGTTACGAGTGTGCTCATTACAACCAAGTGACTTCTCGATTATCGGCTTGTAGGGGCGGCACTCCGTGGCCGCCCCCTTTTGTCCTTACTTCTCAAGGTGCCGCGACGATCACAAGGGGGCG